>JAJFKS010000001.1 GCA_021773115.1 Woeseiaceae bacterium
TCAATGGAAAGGTAGTTGTGTCGAACAAAACTCTACTGACTTACGATGAAGAAAAAAGCAGAGCAGCTATCGAAGAGTTTTCAAAAGAAGTAGAAGCAATTGCGGAAACTTTATGAGCCTAAAGGGTGCGTAGTTTTACTACGCGCCGTGCTCATCCGCCTTGGTGGTTAGCGTTCCACCCGTTACACTCCACGACTGATCGAGAAATAAAACAATAAAAGGTATCTCGATGGTTGCCAGAGAAACGTTTACCTCACGATTTTCCACCATTCTGACCATGGTCGGCGTTGCCGTTGGCCTTGGCAATGTTTGGCGATTTCCTTACATGATGGGTGAGTACGGTGGCTCGGCATTTCTCATCGTCTATTTGGTCTTCACGCTCTTGCTCGCTATTCCCGCAATGACGGCAGAGTGGAGCCTGGGTCGCGAAACAAGAAAAGGGCCGATAGGCGCGCTCTCGAGTGTCTGGGGTGCGAAATGGGGAAAGCGTATTGGCGCGCTCATCGTGTTTACGATGCTTATTTCGACGTCCTACTATATCGTCGTCATCGGCAACATCGCGTTTACGGCCTCTTTTTCAATTCTGAATGGTTTTACGGACTCCACGTTTGCAAGGTTTGACCAGCAGATTTCGAATGGCTGGTTGCAATACGGTTTTAGCATCGGTGTTTTGTGTTTCATCATGTTTGTTTTGTATCGTGGACTGAACAAAGGTATTGAAGCTGTCAGTCGAATTTTTGTGCCCTTTTTCGCGCTTGTTATTTTCTACCTGGTTGTAAACGCATTCTTTCTTCCAGGCGCGCCAGCAAAGATTGCCGAATTTCTAAAGCCCGACTTTTCTGTGCTGGAGGTGGAACATATCTTCGCGGCGCTCGGCCAGGCGTTTTTCTCCTTGGGGCTTGCAGGAACGATAATGGTCATTTACGGCTCGTACATGGGCGACGACCAGAATATTCCGAGAGTCGCTGCATTCACTGCGCTCGGCGATGTTGGCGCGGCGTTCCTGGCATCGTTATTTATCGTGCCGACCATTCTGGTGTTTGAGTTGGACCTGTCGCAAGGACCAACGCTGGTTTTCGCCACGCTACCGAAATTGTTCAGCGTGATGCCGGGTGGTCGGATTCTCGGTAGCAGTTTTCTACTGGCGTTGACGCTGATTGCCATCTTATCCGCGATGGCGGCGATCGAAGCCATTGTCGGCAGTATTAGTGAGGAGCTTCGCATTCGCTCCAGCCGAACACGAATGATCATTGTCGTCTTATTCGTGGAGGCGGCGGTCATGCTGCCGAGCGCTCTCGATCCAGGCATCGTTGGCACTCTCGATCTAATTTTTGGCTCGGGCATGCAGATGTTGGGTAGCGTAATAGCCATCATCACGGTGACATGGGGATTGGGGCAAGTTAAAACCAGATTGCAAATATTCGGAGAAGCCCGTCATGGTTGGCACACGAACTATTTCTTTTGGTTGAAGTGGGTAGTCCCAGGTGTGATGTTGGTCGTACTCGGCGTTTATGTGGCGAGCAACATCCAGTTTTAGTTCAATAATAAGGAATAAGAATGGCTCGTAAGTTTTCAACTCGTGCAATACACGACGGTGAAGGTTGGGATAAGTCGACCGGCGCTCACAATACCCCTATTTACCAAACGGCCACATTCGCGTTCGAGACTGCCGAGGGCATGGCGGCCGCCATCATGGATGATCCGTTAGATAGTTTCTTTTATTCGCGAACATCCAATCCAACGACCGCGGCGCTTGAGGAAAAAATGGCATCGTTGGAAGGCGCTGAGGCAGCATTGGTTACGTCATCAGGAATGGCTGCAGTTGCAATCTCAGTTCTCATATCAGCGAGAGCGGGCGAGCACGTGATCGTGACGAATGACATATTTGTAATAAGTCGCCAATTTTTCGAAAAAGATTGCCCGGCAATGGGTATCGAAGTAACGATGGTTGACGTGCGAGACTTGAAGGAAGTCGAGGATGCTGTTCGTCCCAACACTAAGGCCTTGTTCGTCGAGACGGTCACTAACCCCAATATACACATCTCGGATATCGCGGCGTTCCGCTCGATTGCTGACAGGCACGATCTGATATTGATTGCCGACAACACGTTCCTGAGTCCGTATCTATCCAGACCCGTTGAGCACGGCGCCGATATCGTGCTGCATTCAGCAACTAAATACATCAGCGGACACGGCGACACCGTTGCCGGAGTTTTAGCCGGGTCGAAGAAGAACATGGACAAAGCGCGATTGAAGCTGGATTCGTTCGGTCAATGTCTGAGTCCCATTGCATCCTGGCTGGTGATGCGTGGCGTGCGCACATTGCCGCTGCGCATGCGTCAGCATTCTGCCAACGCTCAGGCGCTGGCTGAGTATCTGGAAGGTCACGAGCTCGTGGAGTGGGTGAAGTATCCCGGATTAAAGTCCCATCCTCAGTATTCGCTCGCTAAATCCTCTTTGCCCAATGGTTGTGGTGGTATCGTCAGTTTTCGGCTTAAAGGCGGGGCAGACGAAATGAACCGGTTTGCGAATAGCCATAAACTTTTTGGCAAGGGCGTGAGCTTGGGTGACGTGTTCACGTTGGTGTATCCGCAGCCCTGGCGAGACAATCTGATTCGAATTTCCGTCGGCTGTGAAGACGCGAGCGATATTATTGACGAGTTCGAAAAGGCATTCGCCGCAGTTTAGAACCTCGAATAACGAAGGATTCGAACTATGGATCGACGCAGTTTCTTACTGGCAGCGGCGGCGATGGCCGCCGGTTGCTCTCGAACGGCTGAGACAGGGGTGACGGGAATGACCAAAACCGCCGCTTTGGGAATTCAGTTGTATTCGGTCCGCGATCTCATGGCAACCGACGTCGCTGCGACGCTGGAACTGATTGCAAGCACCGGCTATCGGGAAGTCGAATTTGCTGGTTATTTCGACCATAGCCCGGCAGATCTCAAAGCGATACTGGGTGCCGTCGGTCTGCAGGCGCCGTCGGCGCACCTGCCTTACAGCGCATTCCTCGAGAGCCCGGAGAAGGTGCTGGAGCACGCAACAGCGATGGGACATCAGTTCGTCGTAGTACCCTGGTTGGACACCGATTCGCGAACTCTCGATCACTATCGTGAGCATGCGGAAAACTTCAACCACTGGGGTGAGCTGTGCAAGGGTGCTGGCGTTCAGTTTGCGTATCACAACCATCAGTTCGAATTCGAAGAAACCGAAGGCACGCTGCCGTTTGACCTGTTGTTGGCTGAAACGGATCCGTCGCTGGTGCAGTTCGAACTCGATCTCGCCTGGGCACGTGCAGCCAACGCCGATTCAGTCGCCTATTTCAAAGCGTGGCCGGGACGATTCCCGATGTTGCATATCAAAGACTTTGATGCCAGCGGCAACGAGGCGGATATCGGTGACGGCGACGTCCCGTTTGCATCGATATTCGAATATCTCGATACCGCGGGCGTCAAACACGGCTTTATCGAGCGCGACCATTCGAAAGACATCAACTATTCGTTGCAGCACAATTTCGACGCGATCGAGCCGCTTTGGACATCGCATCAATGAGAACCATTAAGGGACCGGCCATCTTTCTCGCGCAGTTCGCGGGCGATGAAGCACCGTTTAATTCGCTGGATAGTATCGCCCAATGGGTGGCGAGCCTCGGATTCGTCGGCGTGCAGATGCCAAGCTGGGACGCTCGCTTGTTCGATATCGAGAAAGCAGCTGAGAGCAAAACTTATTGCGACGAGATCCTGGGCATCCTCGAACAGCATGGGCTGCAACTGACGGAATTGTCGAGCCACTTGCAGGGCCAGTTGGTCGCGGTGCATCCGGCGTACGACCAGATGTTTGATGGCTTCGCGGCGGAGTCCGTGCGCGGCAATCCGTCGGCACGCCAGGCCTGGGCCGTTGACCAGCTATTGAAAGCTGCCAGGGCGTCAGAAAATCTCGGGCTTGCGAATCATGCGACCTTTTCCGGCGCGCTCGCCTGGCCATACCTGTACCCATGGCCACAACGGCCGGCCGGGTTGGTCGAGACGGCGTTCGATGAGCTGGCGAAGCGCTGGCAGCCGATTCTGGATGCGTTCGACGATGCGGGCGTCAATTGCTGCTATGAAATTCATCCAGGTGAGGACCTGCATGACGGCGTAACCTTCGAGATGTTCCTTGAGCGCGTGAAAAATCACCCGCGCTGCCAGATGTTGTACGACCCGAGCCATTACGTACTGCAGGCGCTCGACTACCTTGATCACATCGATATCTATCACGAACGTATCAAGATGTTTCACGTGAAGGATGCCGAATTGAATCCGACCGGCCGGCAGGGAGTCTATGGTGGCTATCAGGCCTGGGTGGACAGGGCCGGGCGCTTCCGTTCACTCGGTGATGGACACGTTGATTTCAGCGGGATTTTTTCCAGGTTCGCACAGTATAATTTTGCCGGTTGGGCAGTGCTCGAGTGGGAATGCTGCCTGAAACATCCTGAAGATGGTGCCCGCGAAGGTGCGCAATTTATCAATGAGCACATTATCCGTGTCACCGATAAGGCATTTGACGACTTCGCCGACGCTGGTGTCGATGATGCCGCCAATCGACGTGCGCTGGGAATAGAATGAGGAACGGCGCATGAGCAAGCTCAAGGATGCAAAAACCGGCCCGAATCGAGTTCGACTTGGAATGGTCGGCGGTGGCCAGGGGGCTTTCATCGGTGCGGTGCACCGTATCGCGGCTCGCATTGATAATGAGTACGACTTTTGCGCCGGCGCGTTGTCGTCCAATCCGCAACGTGCACTGGCATCGGCGCGTGAGATCGGCTTGGCCGAGGATCGATCCTATGAGGACGTCGCGGCGATGCTAGCGGCGGAAAGCGCCCGCGACGACGGCATCGAAGCGGTATCAATTGTTACCCCGAATAACGTACATTTTCCGGTCGCCAAGGCATGCCTGGAAGCCGGCATACACGTAATTTGCGACAAGCCCATCACGGTGACCTGCAGAGAGGCTGATGAGTTGATCGCGCTTGCGAAAGCGCAGAATCGAATTCTCGCCGTTACTTATAATTACTCAGGCTACCCGATGATTCGGCAGGCCAGGGAGATGATCGAGGCGGGTGAACTCGGTGACATTCGTGTCGTGCAGGCCGAGCACGCGCAGGACTGGCTAACCGAGGCGGTCGAACAATCCGGCAACAAGCAGGCCGGCTGGCGCACCGATCCCGCGCAGTCCGGGGCCGGCGGTTGTATCGGCGATATCGGGACGCACGCCTATCATCTTGCCTGTTTCGTCACCGGGCTTGAGCTCGAGTCACTGTGTGCCGATCTCAGCACCTTCGTGAGCGGCCGGCAGCTCGACGATAACGTCAATGTCTTGATGCGATTCAAGGGCGGGGCCAAAGGGTCACTTTGGGCCAGCCAGGTTGCGCCTGGAAATGAGAACAGCCTGACGCTGCGCGTCTATGGAACCCGAGGCGGTCTGAGTTGGCGTCAGGAGAGTGCGAATGAACTCGAACTCTCACCCTTTGGCGAGGCTACGCGTCGCATAACTCGCGGTAGCCCGGCCGCGGGCGGTGCTGCCGCCGCGGCGACACGAATTCCTGCGGGACATCCGGAGGGCTATCTCGAGGGATTCGCGACTTTGTACAAGGAGATCGCAGCAGCGATTCGGGCTGCGCGAAGCGGCACAACAGCAGTCGGAATGTTTCCCCGGGGTGAAGATGGCCGCAGGGGCGTTGCTTTTGTTGAGGCCGCAGTGAAATCGAGTAACGGAGGCGCTGTTTGGGTAAATCTGTGACAGAACTGGCTAACAACAGGAAGATACTGAACCATCTGCAGGAGCAATCGCCGCTGGATTCAGGGTTACCGATCACCAATCCTAACGCGCGAACTCTCGAATCGGGGCCTGCTGCATGCGGTGAATTGACGAGTGACATAGAATCTATACCGAGGCGTCCACCCACACGCCACGAGGCAATATGATGCGTATTCTCACAATTCTTCTCCTGATCCTGGTCGCACCATGCGTCGCCTCCGGGCAGACGACTCCGACCGAGATCGCCGCCGCCGCAGATGTCCTGACGCGAATCGAGGCGCTGCAGGCACGGATCGACCCTGCAGGCCGAGCGGCACGGATTGTCGGCAGCAGCGCTCCCGCAAGGGAAGAGATCATGCGTTCTGTGGGCACATGGTGGGATGACGAGATGGAAGCGCTGTCGGACCACATCGGGAACAATCCGGAGGTGGGTTGGCAGGAGTTCGCCACGGTCGCCACTCTCGTGAAGGTCCTGCGCGCCAAGGGCTTCACCGTAGAGACGGGAGTCGCCAACCTCGAGACGGCCTTCGTTGCCAGTTGGGATTCACCTGCCGGCACCGACGGCCCGACGCTGGGCCTGATTGGCGAATATGACGCTCTCCGCGACGTCGATGGTGCGTTCCACGGAGATCAACACAACGCCCAAACGCCAATAGCCATCGCGGCGGCGCTGGGGCTCAAAGCTCACATGACGGATGCCGGTATCCCGGGTTCGATCCGGCTCTATGGCACGCCGGCCGAGGAAGTCGGACCTCCCGCCAAGACCATCATGTTTGAAGCAGGTGTCTTCGAGGGCGCGGATATCCTGGTGCGCAGTCACTCCTCAGATCAGACCGCGCGCGGGCGTGCCGGCTTCGGCGTCTGCTGCCTTAACATCAATGAGGTGAAGTACACGTTCACCGGCCGGCCCGCGCACCAACTGACCTCGTGGAATGGCCGGAATGCGCTGTCCGCCGCCGTCCGGTTCTACACGTCCGTAGACGGACTCCGGTCGACGTTCAGGCCGGAAGCGTCTATACAGGGCGTCATTCCCGAAGGCGGAGTTGCACCGAACGTCGTGCCGGCTCATGCCGTGGTGGACTATTACATTCGCTACCCGGACGAGGTCTATCTCGAGCACATAACGAACATGGTCGATGACGCCGCTCGAGGTGCGGCGATGGCGACGGGCACGGAGGTCACGATCGATCGGTATGGGGAATACCGGGACGGGATCACGCTCGGCACTTTGGACGAGCTCTACTTCGAGTATGCCAAAGCCTTCGGCGCCCCGAACCTGAACGAAGTTCCGCAACGCCCGGCGGGCTACGAAGAGACCGGGTGGGTGACCCGCGAGATTCCCGGCGTTGGGGTCAGCGTCTACAGCTCACGCGAGACGTACCACACGAAGGGCATGGAGGCCGACGGTCTGGGCGAGGTCGGACATGCAGGCTTTCGCATGGACGCGCAAATCATGGCGGCCATCCTGTACGACTACCTGACCAACGAGTCACTCCGGAATGCAATTGCCGAGGAGCACTCGGAGCTCAAGGGTCTGTTGAGCGTGTACCATCAGCGGCTGCGCGAGGTCTACGCACCCGAAATTGCACGGTAGGCTAAGCGCGATCTTCTTCGTCGCCAATCATAAGGGCGACGGTGCAGTGATTGTAAAGGCGTGGATAACAGGTTTGGACGAGCTAAACGCGCACGCTTCTGGTCCAGGCTAATCGTCTGCAGGCACCGAGGCGGGCGCATCCTTCATCTTGATAAAAAACACGAGAATCTTCGCCGGCTCGGTGTCACTGGCGTTACGCGACACAGAGTGGATATCGTTCGGTGTCTCGTAAAACGTCTGCCCAACGTTAAGTTTCTTCAGCTCACCACCCGCCACCTGCATTTCAACCGTCCCCTCGAGCACATAGACGAACGTATGCGCATTGTGGCGGTGACTCGCCGATGCCGCGCCGGGCGGATAGACGACTTCGAGGACAACTGCCTCGCGACCTTCGATATCGGACAAATCAGTCTGGAAAATGCCCTTTACGTCTGATTGCTGTGCGATGCCGGCGGTCGATAGAGTGCAGAGCAGGACGGTCGTCAATAGTTTCAATGCTTTCACGTTGGCTTCTCCACTTGTGGGTAGGTGCCATTATTGAATTTGTGACGCGAGAATTCTAATGCCAGACAGAAATATCGTGTCACCGGAAGCATGGCTTTCGGAACACTGTCTAACCCGATAGCTGACTAGCCCTTCATGTCCTCGAGTTCAATGCCACGGGTTTCGTGCACCATCTTCGCTACGAATACGATCGAGATCGCCGCGCAAACCGTGTAGAAACCGTAAGCCCCCGCGAGCCCGATTGACGTCAGCATGATCGGGAACGTTAGTGTAATGCCGAAGTTCGCTGACCACTGCGCCAATCCGCTCACTGCAAGACCGGTACCCCGAATCTGATTCGGGAACATCTCGCCGAGCATGACCCACATCACCGGACCCCAGGATCCGTTGAAGAACATCACGTAGGCATTTGCAGCGATCAGGGCAAGCGGTCCGTAAATGCCTTCGAGTGTCACGGAGCCGTCCGCTGCAGTCGTCGCATTCAGAAACGCGATGACAAGCGTACCGAGTGATGCGGCCATGCCGATGGAACCAACAAGCAGCAGCGGCTTCCTGCCAATTCTGTCGACCAGCAGCAGCGCAACAATCACCGCGCCGATACTCAAGGCGCCACTCAGGACATTAATAAGCAATGCATCGCTTTCCGTGAAGCCAACCGATTGCCACAGCACCGCGCCGTAATAGAACACGACGTTTATGCCAACCAATTGCTGGAAGGTTGCCAGCCCGATACCAACCCAGGCGAGTTTGCGTAAGCGCTTGGTCTTTGGGTCGATCAGGTCCTTGAGCTTCGGAATGTGGTGGTCCGACGCGAGAGACGCATCGATTTCGTCCACCTTGGTCTTTGCCGCCGCGGCGCCAAGCAACTGGGTCAGCACTTGCTCCGCTTCGGCTTTCTTGCGCCGCAGCACAAGGTAGCGCGGGCTTTCCGGAATGAAAAACAATGCGATGAAGAAGGTGGTGGCCGGCAGAATTTCAACCCAGTACATCCAGCGCCAGGCCTCGTAGCCCAGCCAGAGCTCGGTCATCGACGAGCCGGCTGCGTTTGCCAGCAGATAGTTGCTGAAGAACGCGATGAACAGGCCGGAGATGATTGCGATCTGTTGCACTGTCGCCAGCGAACCGCGGTAGCGCGCGGGTGAAACTTCACTGATATAAGCCGGCGCAAGAACACTGGCAGCACCAACCGCGAGCCCGCCGAGTACTCGATAAACAACAAACTCGAGCGAACCGCTTGCAATGCCCGATCCCCAGGCGCTGATCACGAACAACACTGCAGCGACCCGCATGATGGCACGGCGACCGAAGCGGTCAGCCAGGCGACCCGCAAAATAGGCGCCAACAGCACAACCAAGCAGCATCGATGCAACATTGAAACCGGTACCAACGCTGTCCGAATCAAACGCTGTTTGCAGCCCGTCAACCGTCCCGTTGATCACGCCACTGTCGAAGCCGAACAGAAAGCCTCCCAGCGTCGCTATGCAACTGATAAGAATGATGTAAAACGTGTAGCCGTTTTCCTGATTTGAATGAGTCACAATTACTGCCCTCTGTTTTTATTATCGTACTTGTGATGCTGCATCAGAATGTCGCCTGATCAATGTGATGTCCAGCATTTCGTGGTGGGACTGATCCTTGACGAGTATTCAGTTGAAGGCCGGCAAGAATTCCACAGGCTAATGCTACAGGAGCGACCCGACCGCGAAAGCAATCTGGAAAGACGAAGTGATAGCGGGGGCCGACGACACCGTCGTTGTCGAGGGCGCTGAAAATACTGATACCGCCTGGAACTACGGGAATCCCAAAGACGCCGCCAAACAATTTGCCGGCCGTGTAGCACAATAGATGCGGAGCGAAGGGGCGGGCAGATTTAGTATGGTGGCGTAGTGATGACTTATTCAATGAAAGATGCCTGATTTTGCCTTTGGTAAATACTTGCGGATCATAATTCATCCCTTCATTGATGGCCGTAAGACACCTTCTCAGTGACTGCCATCGGGTGGTTTCCGTATGTACAGTCATCGTCCTTTCCTTGCATTGCTCTTTAGTTAGTCATTCATCGAACTGACCTAATCGGTCATTCGTTCCTAAAACCCGAACTCGATGCCCATCGAGATCCGGTCTTTCTCATTGAATTGGCCGAATAACCCGAGCGAGTTACCAAAGAAAAAATCGGCACCGAGCTTGAGGCGAATATTTGTACGCCATTCATAGTTCAGTGATGCTTGCAGCACACCGTCGCTCTGATTCAGGCTCTTGATCAGCAGCGCTTCGGCCTGCAGTGAATCGTTCATGAAATCGCGGCGAATCAGGAATGTCACGGTCGTATCTACATCGTCGCGGACAAGGCCGGGCACGGGGTCAGCGATGATCGATTGAAATAACTGTGCGCTGATGAACCAGTCACGCCATCCCTGGTAGTCGAGTCCCAGAACGTAAGACATTTCGCCCGTGCGGGTAACGCCATCAGTGTCCGTTATGTCGTTTGTCAGGAAGTAACGGTCGGTGGAAAACCCGACTTCGCCGCGAAGAATAAAGTTGCCGAAGACATTGGAAAAAGTCCCGCCCAGGAGATGCGTCCGTTCGTAGTGCTGTTGGATGGCGATGCCCGTCGTCGAAATTTCACGCCGAACAACCGGTCGATCGAAGTAATGATAGGCATAATTGAGCGTTACATCCCAACCGCCGACGAATACGGAGAGTTTCGCCCCCACGTCTGAATCGGCCAAGAAATCGTCCGGCCGTTGCGGCCGTGAATCGGTGACCGGCACGCCCGGTGGTAACTCAGGCACAATTAGCGTCGAAGTAAACGCGAATGCCGCGCCTGACTCCGGGATGTCATCATACGTCTGGTCCGGGATCCACAGGAGCTGCAGCATGGCCTCGCCAACGGGGATTTCTGCGTTGACCGTCCACAGCGGTATGCGACTGTCCTCGAAATCATCGAGGATGAATTCACGAAACGATTGCGGATTGAGGACGTCAAGCACCTTGATACCATCGGCTTGGCCCCAGACAAGCTGTTGTTTGCCCACGCGCAGGAAAGTCCTGCCGATCTCGGTATCGATATAAGCTTCGCGAAGCTCAAGATCGACGTGGTCGTTTACGAACTGTCGCTGCGAGAAAGCGGAGCGATTGTGCTCCTCAGGTTGGCCGGGCTCCAGTTCGTCGACGATATCGACACGAAGCCGGCCGATTACGGTCAGCCGCGTTGAGTCGGTCAAATCGGCACCGATTTCGGGCGTAAAGGCGATCCGGGCCTCTTGCACATTCGCCGTCGCGGTACCGATCGCCAATTCGCTCTCGAACACCCCGGAGAGCTCGAAGCTGTCGACAACGCCATCGGCGTTCGCCCCGGCGCCGCCCGCTACCGTGAGCGCGCCGGTAAGAAGGATTGGTGTCATGATTCTCAACATGGCTTGATTTCCCCTGTTCGCCTTCCTTTATCTAGCGACCGCGCCGGAGTGCGCGTTGCTCGAACATGCTGTCATCGATAGACGCGAGATAGTCGACGTCAGAAAATGTGAAGATAGAAGAATGTCCGGTCTTGTGGTTGATCGCGGACAGCCTTAGCGATGTCCAGATGCCCTGGACGTTCTCAATGATCTCGTTCCGGAGGGTCTTTAATGGATTGCCATTGACGTCCCACATCTCGGTCTTGCGGCTCATCCATATCTCGGGATCGATACGCCACAGCACTCGACCATAGCCGAGCTCCGCGGCTGTCTCGCGGTCGACCGGAACGCCCTCGACGACATAGGTGAGGTAACCATCCACCTCCTCGGTCGACAGCGTCGTGAACGTATAGTCTTCAGCCGCAATCCTGGTTTCCTTCTTGATGTCCTCATAACTGAAGTCGGTGCCAAGGAAATAATCGCCGCGATCAGAAGAGGATATGCGCCGTACCTTTCTTAGCGCCGGCAGATAGAGCCACTGATCGTCGTCGGTTTTGGCGTCGGGATAGTCGTAAGTCAAAAACCCGGTACCCTTGACATTGGCTGGCGACTGGTAAAACAACACCGTGCGTTTCTCCTCGCCGAAATAGCGGCGATAACCTTTGGTCTCGCGCACACGGGATTTTCCGCGGCGATCGATGAGCTCCATGATCAGGGTCCGCGTCACTCGCTGGCCGTCATCGCGGGCGTTGAGACGGGCGATGATTTCATCAGCCGATGGCAGATCGGAAACCTCATCCGCCCTGGCGAAACTGACAAACAGCACCGAGACGACGGCCACCAGCGCCACGACTGATCCCGCGGTGGCAACCGCAGATGCCCTCGCACCGGAACCGACAGCCTCTCTCCTGGGAAAAAGGAACGCGGGCTTCAGGACCTTTCCGACGGCCGGCAGAATCGTCATGCTAGCGGTGAAGCTTGCCGACACTGCGACGGCAACCAGCAGGCCGAATCGGATCAATGGTGGCACTTCACTTGTGGTCAGCACCAGGAAACCCAATGCCAGCGCTGCGAAGTTGAAAAACAGTGCGCGTCCGGTCGACGGAAAGAGATCGGCCAGGCGCTCATCATAGTTACCTTGTCTGCTCACGATCAGCTCCTTCATGCGGTCGAGGGTGTGGATGGAAAAGTCGATACCGAGTCCGATCGCAATGGCTGCGAACATCGAAGTGCCGACACCCAGCCATATGCCACCGAATCCCATGACGGCATACACCAGCAACAGGGCCATGCCGACCGGGATTAAGGACAACGCGCCGGCGAGAATTGATCGGAACATCATGGCGGCGGCGATCCAGACAAGAACCAGCGAAAGAAGAAGACTTCTGACGTGATTGTCGCCTATCGTTTTAAGCCACGTGTAATTGACCATTACCCGGCCAGACAGATGTGCGCTTATCTCGTCGTTGTTGAACTCATTCTCGATATAGCTCTGAATGGTCGGGATGATTTCGGTCAGCAACTGGTAATCAGCGACGTGCAGGTTGAAGCGCACGTTTGCCAGGGAGTAGTCCGTATCGATTTCCTCTTCGAAATCGTCAGGTTCGCCAGACGCCGAATAGAGCAGGAACAGTTGCGCGACGAGAAACTCGTCATCGGGGATCGAATAAAATTCGTCCTGATTCTCATTCACCGTTTTATGCATCTGCTTGATGTAATCGACGACCGAGGTGGACCCACGAACTGCCGGGAATTGCTCGACAAAGGTCTGCAGCGATTCAATACGGTGCAGGTGATCTGGTCGGAACAACGCCTCTGGTTCATCGGTTTCGATAACAATGTCCAGAAAGTTCGTGCCGTCCATGCGGCGGTTGATTTCCTTGTCAGCAATATAGATAGGCTCGTCTGTCTGAAAGTTTTCGATCTGTGATTCCTGGACGGTGACTCGACTGGTGCCAGCAATGCCGACAATGGCTACGGAGACCGCGGCTAAGAGGGTAAGTCGGGGTTTTTGCAGTGCGGCCGAACCGAGGCGTTGCAGGCTGATGCCATAGTTATCGTTAACGTTCGCTGCCTTGAAAAGCTTGCTCGATTTCAAGGGAAAGAGCGCAAGAGCGGCCGGCAGGAGGAAAATCGAATAGACCCATGCTGCAGCAACGCCAACAGCTGCAAACAGGCCGAAGGATTTCATTGGTGGCATCGCGGCGCCGAGCCACAATCCGGCGAATCCGGCAATTGTGGTGATCGTCGTTAACGTGATGGGTTTCCACATCCTGCCCATAGCGCGTAGCACGATTTCGCGCTGCCCCTGACGAGTGGAAGACAGACCGGGGTCGCGAGCTCGTTCCTCATAAACCTGACTCATGATGTGGATGGAGTCGGCTACTGCGATGCCAATCAGGATTGTGGCGAGCCCATTGGTGATGACATAAAAGGATATGCCAAAGGCGGCCATCGATCCAAAGGTTGCAGCGAGTGTCCCCAGAACAATGATGTTGGGCAGCATCGCGCCGAGAAACGTGCGGAAGGCAACGACCAGTACAAGGGTGATGACCACCGCCGCGAGCGGATTGAGTCGTGTCGCGTCGCGATCGATGTAAGTGGCGAGGTAACCGGAGATCGCACCTTCGCCGGCGACGTGGACCTCATTGTCCGGTGTTGTGGGCGTCGCATCGACGACTGCTAATATTTCTTCATAGGTCGATTGGGCTGCTTCCTGGTCCAAGAGCTCCGCAACGATCAGCGTCGCATTGCCGTCGCGGGCGACGAGCGCCCCTTGATAGAGCGGAAAATCGCCGATTGCCGCCCGGATTTCATCGGCGCGAGCTTGCGTCGCGGGGTACGGATCGAAAAAGTCCGAGACCTCCATGCCATTGTCCGTACCGACAATATTGGATTCGGTAGCGAGACTGGTGACACGGTCAGGATCAACGTTCGCGAGCTTCGCGATTGACTGCGTAAGACTGTCGAGCAGCGCCAGGCTATCGGGATTAAAGATACCCTCGGCGCCATCGTTAATGATCGCCACGACGATCGGATCCTCAAGACCAAAAATATCGCGTACCTGCTCGCGGTACAGCACCACCGGATCATCCTTGGCGATGAAGGCATCGGAGCTTGTGTCCTTGTGTAATTGCGGCACAAACGTCGCCAGGCCTGCGATCGTCAGCATGCTCAATATGAGGACGGTTTTCGGCCAGGCGGTGACGAACTTGAAAAAGCTCTCAGCGTTGGTCTTGGGCATTGTCATGTTGGTCTCCATAGAATCAGGTTCATATAGTGTAATTACACGTTTCAGCGTGAAAAAATGTCAGTCATGTTTTTTTGGAGCTTGTTGTCCTGACCGGTTCCAGATACTTCGCAAATTCCGGTTCACGGATTCTGTGTCGCAGTACCCGTTGAAACACTCGTCAGAACGAAAAGGTGTTGAGCTTTCCTGGCTGCAGATATTTGCCGCTGAAGTACAAGAATTTATTAATACCGCCGGGGATCGACAGCCGACGCCTACCGAGGCTCTTCAAGGCGTGGCCGGCCACCGACGTAGGCGATAACGGCTTCATGCGGTATTTCTCCCGGACTTATCGAAACGTGTAGGTACACATCTCGAACCAAAAAAAGGCTTAGAGTAGACGTCCAATTTCTTTCAGATCGAATTGGACGCGATCCCAGTTTTCATTGCCAATGCGTTTCTTCAATAGTCTCTGGGCCGATTTCCAAAGGGGCAGAGCTTTTGCCATTACCGTTACACCTTTGTTGGTAATACCGGCTGAACGAGTGCGGCGGTATCCCTCCGCGGAAATGTCGATAAGACCACTACGCTCGAGTGGTTTTAAGTTCCTGGACAGGGTCGTACGCTCCATGCCCAAGGTCTCGGCAAGTTCCGTCAATGTCGAATCGACTTGCAAGGCAATAGCTGCAAGCATCGTGAACTGTGTTGCCTTTATGCCAGCGGGTTGCAGCATGTCGTCATAAATTCTGGAAATCTTACGAGCTGTTTCACGCGTTTTTCGACACACACATACGTCAGCGACATCGGTTTTCAGTTTCATCGCAAGTGCTTTTTTCATCATAAGACGTGTATATACACTATATGCAAGAGAAGTCAAGCTAAAGATCGAACCGGTCAGTGCCGGGTGCCCTCCAATAGTGCTCAATGCCCGGTCGCAGCAGCCCCGACAAACTCGGAGAGAACGGGGTTCCCATTACCAGGCCCAGTGACAAAAAAGCTACGACGTGCCGCCATTTCGAATTCGTCCTTCGTCAATTAATCTCGATTCAAACCCCGCGCAGTTGCCGATTCGTGCCAGATTTAGTTGGTATACTCGATTTAGGCATTTTGACGTCACACTCAATACTCGTTCGAAGGGTATTGAATGATTTATCAATCCACAGATTGCTTCACGTTGCCGGTGAGTTCCCGATTCTTGCTCTTGACGGTGTCGACCAGAAGGGTGCGAAATGCACGGAGTCGCGCCGTATCCCTCAGGTCGGGATGGGAAAGTATCCACAGATCGTAACTCTCGTAGGGGTGGCAATTCGGGATACGTTGTAGCCCCTTAATGTTATCTCCGAAAAAACATGGCAGAACGGTGAGTCCCATCCCCGATCTGGCTGCTTCAGCTTGCAGATTGAGGTCATCCAGTCTGTTGTGAACGCTCAGCCCAGGAAAAGGTGTCGACTTAACCCACGCAGGAAAAGTCTCTGTTTCGCTCCATCCGATCCAACGTGCAGTAGTGCCATCCTTCCACGGGTCGTTGCTGGATAGGTAGTCCTTGCTGGCGTAGTAACAACCCTTAATCGTTACCAGTTTTCTCCCGACCAAATGCTCCGGCGGACTCGATCCGAGTTTCAGCATACGAAGAGCAACATCGGCTTCGCGGCGATTGAGGTCGAACAGATCGTGAGAAATCAATATCGTCAAATTGATGTCAGGGTACTCTTCCCCAAACGAAACCAGATCATCCATGATGAGGTGGGTGGCGATGATGTCGGAGGTTGTCAGCCGGATCTCACCACGCAACTGCTTGTCACGACCCTGAAGCTTTCGCTGGGCACCCAGAAAAGCGTCTTCTGCACGAAGGACTGACTCCAGCATCGTCTCGCCAGCCCCGGTCAGCCGATAACCTCGGACATCTCGATCGAACAATCGAACATCGAGTGCCGCCTCCAACAGCTCGACTCGGCGCTTTATGGTCGAGTGGCTCAGCCCCTCAATGGCCGCTGCACCACGAGCGGACCCGTCCCTTGCCAGGGTCAGGAACAGGCGAATGTCTTCCCAATTCATGGTCTATCAATCGTCCATCATGGTTAATTCGTGGTCATATCGGACTATACACGTTCCACGTAGACTGCGTGCGAATCAATGGAAGGAAGGACATTCGAGATGACAAAGACATTAGGACCGGCGCCGGGTTTCGTGAACCATCCGGACTATCGAATTCACATATCGGATAGCGGTCAAAATTGGATCGCTCGAGTTGGCGCCATCGTGCTGGCAAACAGCAATCGTGCACTCGTTCTTGGAGAAACGGGCTATGAGACGGTGATCTACTTTCCGCGGGAAGACGTTTTTCTCGGTCGCATGCAATCCACTAACGATAAAACGACCTGTCCGTTCAAAGGCGAAGCCCGTTATTTCGCCCAGGCCAACGATGCAAAGAAACAGGCCGTTGCCTGGACCTATCCGGAACCGTACGACGAAGTGGCGTCCATAACGGGCCACATTGCTTTCTACAAGAACAAAGTCAGCCTCGAATCTACGCCAGTAGTTGGATACTGATTTCGACGCTGCCAAGAACATTTATCAAAACTAGAGGATTAATCATGCATCACATCACAGTAACGAGAGGAATCAACAGCAGCACGGATACCGTCTGGAACATTCTCGATAACTTCGGCGGCGTTTACGCCTACAACCCAGCCGTCGAGTCGTCCGAGGTCATCGGAAAAAAACTCACTGGCCTTGGCGCACAACGTGTGTGCCACTTTTACGACGGCAGCAGTCTCAAAGAAACGATCATCGAGTATCTGCCCAAAGAAGGATACAGCTTTAAGTTGTCCGACTTCGCATTGCCGCTAAAGACAGCAACGAGCCATTTTCGTCTGACGCCGCTGTCTGCTGATGCGAGCGAACTATCTATCACCCTCGAGTTTCAACCGAAATTCGGCCCGCTCGGATGGTTGATGGCCAAACTCCTGATGCGACCCATGCTCACCAAAGCCCTCACCGGTGTCGCGAATGGACTGGACAATTATCTGAGTACGGGTCGTCAAGTTGGAAAGGACGGAATATTGCTGGTGGCCTAGGCGATTCATTCGGATTCAAATCAAGTTAAGGAGAAAAAAAATGAAACTTGCAGGAAAGACGGCCGTCGTCACTGGCGGAAACAGCGGAATCGGTTTTGGCATCGCACGAAAACTTGCTGCAGAAGGCGCGACGGGCGTGATCATCGGCCGCAATGAGGTCACACTTGAGCAAGCCGGCAGGGATCTCGGCGGAGCGTTTCTGCCATCGCGTTGCGATGTCACTCATATCGAGAGTCTAAAGTCAGCGTTCAGAAAGGCGAACGACACTCTCGGTCCGATCGAGATTTTGGTGGTAGCCGCCGGTGGCGCAGTGGGCCCGGGGACCGTGCAGCCCTTCGCCGAGGTGGATGAGGAATCATTTGACGCGATGACCGAGCTTAACTTGAAGAGCACGTTCTTCACGGTACAGAAGGCCCTGCCTTACTTGGCTGATGGTGCGTCCGTGATACTGGTTTCGTCGATCGCCGCACACAAAGCCTTCCCCGGCATGTCGGTGTACAGCGCCAGTAAAGCGGGCGTCAGAACGCTGGCCAGAACGCTATCGGCAGAACTTATGGGGCGACGCATTCGCGTCAATGTGCTCAGCCCAGGAACTGTGGATACGCCAGTCTTCGACAAAATGGGCTTCACCGACACTGAGGTGTCGAACATGAAATCCGGATTCAAGGACATCATCCCGATGGGTCGCGCCGGAACCCCAGAGGAGATGGGTGGTGCTGCTGCGTTCCTCGCTTCGTCGGACTCGTCCTTCATCGTCGGTGAAGAAATCGTGGCGGATGGTGGTGTTGTCAATCTGTAAATAACCTCCCGGAAATATGGCTTTAAGAGGCAATATACGCATACTGAAATGACCACCCACAATACAAGGAAATCCCCAATGAATTACCCAATACGCGCGATCCGTTATGCACTGGTAATCGCTATGATAACTCTTCCAATTTCGTTGCGAGTCAGCGCCCAAGACTCTCCCCCACCGAAACCGACCGGCCCAGCAATCTCCCCGGAGTTCTCCTTTGAGGGCCACTATGTCCGGGTAAAAGGGTCGAAGATGTACTATGTCGACGAGGGAGAAGGCGATCCGATCCTTTTCCTGCATGGCAATCCGACGTCGTCATATCTGTGGCGAAATGTCATCCCCTACGCTACGCCGCATGGAAGAGTCATCGCCGTCGATCTGATCGGTATGGGGCAGTCCGGCAAACCTGACGTCGACTATCGGTTTACCACGCATGCCCAATATCTTGAGGCGTTTATCGACGCGCTTAAGCTAACGAACATCACGCTGGTCGTCCACGACTGGGGCTCAGCCCTGGGAATGGACTTCGCGCGACGCAACCCGGACCGGGTCAATGGTATCGTCTTCATGGAAGCGATCGTTCCGCCGGCGATGCCGATCCCGAGCTATGAAGCGATGGGCGACGGCGGGGAATTCTTCCGGAATGTCCGAACCCCTGGTATCGGGGAAGAAATGATTTTGCAGAACAACATGTTCGTCGAAGTTGTGCTGCCGGACCTGGGCACTGTCCGAACTTTGACCGATGCGGAGCGGCAAGCCTATCGGGCGCCTTATCCTACGCCAGGTAGCCGCAAGCCAACGCTTGTTTGGCCTCGCGAAGTGCCAATCGCCGGCGAACCCGCCGATGTATTGGCGATCATCGAACGCAATGGCGTATGGCTGCACCAAACGAGCATCCCGAAGCTGATGTTTTATGCCGATCCAGGGGCGTTCGGTGGCCCTGAAGTTGCGACCTATTTCGCGGAAAATCTGAAAAACATAGAAACAAACTACGTCGGGCCGGGCTATCACTTTATCCAGGAGGACCACCCGCACCTGATAGGGCGGCAGCTCGCTGACTGGCTCCGCAGGCACAAATAGACGTATTGCGGTGAACCTGCCGCGGAGATTTGCGGGACTTTTGCATGACTGAGCCCTGCATCGTTATGCACTGTGGTGCAGATTGGGCAACGGGGACCCTTTGTCATTTTGGGTGTGTGGATAAAGATGGGAGCTACTGTTCGAAAAAAACGCGTCAGCCTTCGCTATGTTCCGTCCTTTAGGTAGTATGTTCCGGCCGAAAACGTCCGCATAATACGAATCGAATTGAGAAGACGGGAAACAACTGGTTGAAGTCAAATCGCAATAGACTAAATGAACTTCGAGCGCTCGCCGCACCTCTGGAAACACCATCAGCAACAAGAGTCGCTCGACTTCAGCAAGCGGGCGAACATGCTGAACGATTTCTTGAGTCCTTGCCGGAACGCGATGTCTACGGTACGGCCGGGCCGCGTGATGAAGCGATGACCGCGTTCGCGGTACCGCAATACCCGGAGCCATTTGACGAGGCACTGCAGGTCGTCGAGCAATATGTGGATGGCATCGGGCATAACCTCGGCTCAAGTCGTTTTTTTGCATACATCCCGAGCGGTGGCTTGCACGATTCAGCTATTGCGGACTACCTGGCGGCGGTTTCGAATCGATATGCTGGCGTCGGTGCGGCAGCACCGGGTGCGACTCGACTGGAGCACGTGATGTTGCGCTGGCTGGCGGAGGTTGTTGGCTATCCCGACGCGGCAGAGGGTGATCTGACTTCAGGTGGTAGCATGGCCGCACTTTCGGCGATTGTCGCCGCAAGGGAAGCAAGAAGTCTCAAAAGTGCGGACGTACCGTCCGCGGTGGTTTATCTCACCGCACACACGCACCACACTTTTCGCAAAGCGCTGCACGTTGCAGGCCTGGGCGAATGCGTAATTCGGGAAATCCCCCTTGATGCTGGTATGCGAATGAATTGCGAAAGACTGCAGGACAGTATCCGGGAAGATCAAATTGCTGGTCTACAGCCTTGGCTAATTTGTGCGTCTGCTGGAACCACGGACACAGGGTCAATCGATTCTTTGGATCGCGTTGCCGATATAGCGGCTGAAGCCGATGTGTGGATGCACGTCGACGCGGCCTACGGTGGAGCCTTTGCACTGTGCGAAGAAGGACGGCGACGTCTCAAAGGTATCGAGCGATCGGACTCAATGATTCTTGATCCGCACAAGGGCTTTTTCCTTCCCTGTGGTATTGGGGTTGTGCTAATTCGCGATGGTCAGAAACTATTCGACGCCTATCACGCACGCGGGACTTACATGCAGGACGTTGCCGGTGATACGGAGCGCTCGCCTTGCGACTATTCAGCAGAACTAACCCGACCCTCTCGTGCATTACGCTTTTGGTTGCCGTTCAAGGTACATGGGAGCCGGGCGTTCGCAGCGGCGCTCGAAGAAAAGCTGCTGCTGGCGCAGCACTTTTACGATCACTGTGAGAGAATTGACGGTATCGAACTGGGTCCAGCGCCGGATTTGTCTGTTGTCACATTTCGTTTTTGTCCAGAATCCATTGATGCCGATGTCGCGACCCGGGCGTTGCTCGATGCTATTCACCGAGATGGTCGAGTCTTTTTGGCATCGACCACAATCGCTGGCCAATTTACGATCCGAATGGCAATACTGACGTATCACACGCACCTGGAGGACGTCGATCTGGCACTTGCGGTAGTTAGAGAATGTACGGCGCAAATTGAAACCGGGGGAGCGCAATGACGAATAAGAAAACGGAGAACTGGTCCGGGCGGCTCGCGTTTATACTTGCGTCGGTCGGTGCCGCTGTCGGTCTTGGCAATATCTGGAAATTTCCGTACACACTTGGCAACAGCGGCGGCAGCGCTTTCGTGCTGATCTATGTCATTGCAATCTTGCTGGTCGCGACACCCATCATGCTGTCCGAAATGATAATCGGCAGGCATGCAAGACGGAGCGCGCCAACAGCAATGCGCAATTTGGCGAAAGAGAGCGGCACGAGCAGCTATTGGCAAATCGTCGGCTGGATGGGTCTGCTAGCGCTATTACTAGTGCTAAGCTTTTACAGCGTGATTGCCGGGTGGACGGCAGCGTACCTGATGAAGTCGATTAGCGGTGGACTGAGTGGCCTTTCGCCGCAAGAGGTGGGACGCGACTTCGGCGCATTCCTGCACGACCCGACTTGGATGATGATTTGGCACTTGCTGTTTACGGCGGCGACTGTGCTCATTGTTTCGCGTGGAATAAAACTGGGGCTTGAGCGCCTTGTAAAAGTGTTGATGCCGGCGCTTTTTCTGATGTTAATTGCACTGGTCATCTACTCCGGACTGACGGGTGACTTCAGTCGTGCGTTTGATTTCCTGTTCAGCGCGGATCTTAGCAAGGTAACACCCTTGGTCGTATTGGCTGCTGTAGGGCAGGCATTCTTCTCGGTAAACGTAGGTGTTGGTGCGGTACTGACTTATTCGGCGTACTTGCCCGATGATGTGAATCTTTTTCGTTCGGCGATTGCCGTGTCGATTGGCGACACACTCGTTGCATTACTCGCTGGGCTCGCTATTTTCCCTATTGTGTTTGCGTATGACCTGAATCCTTCGGAAGGTCCAGGGCTTATTTTTGTCACGATGTCGACGGCATTCGCAGCAATGCCGGGCGGCGCTATCATTGCAGCAGTCTTTTTCGCCATGTTGTTATTCGCGGCACTAACATCGTCAATTTCGATGTTGGAGACAATGACGGCACGCGCATTTGAGGTTCGAGGCATGAGCCGACCAATGGCAGCAAGCGTGATAGGTGGCGTGGCTTTCCTGCTCGGACTAGTCACAATTTTATCGTTTTCCCGCTGGGAGAACGTTTACCTATTGGATGGTTTCGCTGTTTTCGCAGGCAAAACGCCGTTTGATCTGATTGATTACCTGGTGTCGAACATTTTGCTACCGCTCGGCGGCATGGCGTACGCGTTGTTTGCGGGCTGGTGGGTGTCGCGGAAAACGCTGGTTACGCAGCTCGGCGTCGGAGATGGCGCAACATTCAAGTTATGGCTCGTGCTGGTCCGAATTATTGCGCCGGTTGCAATTGCATGCGTGTTTGTTTCGAACCTGGCGTAGCCAGTCAATTTAGTCCGGCAGCTTCCTGGTCTCTACTGCTTATCGCCAAAAAGGCCACAAATTTGCCGTGGACCAACAGTTAGGCAAAGTATTTCGAGTCTGGTCGTAATCTGAGTCGATGCACGTGATCGTGACGTTTTTCGCATGCGATATCTCGAATTCACTCCAGGGAAATGCTGTCTAATGGTCGGCATGGATCGTCTGCGGTTTAAGACGGTTGGGAACATCAAGCCTCGCTTGAGGCGATCTGTGCCCATCTCTCCCGGCTCACTGTTTACAAATCCTTATCCCCCTCCAACCGCGATCCGGACCACAGTACCAAACTCATGCTCCTCCGTTTCTTCAAACTGGTACGGGAAAATGTAATTACCGACTATCGATCAAGCCAGTTGTGCATCAGACCAGTCGCCGGATGTGACTTGCACCAGGTCGGTGCCGCCGGGGTTCCAGAATGAATAGTTGCAGCGCCTGTTCTCTCACACTTTGGTAAGACCCCGACCGCTAATACAGACTACCGGTATCGATCGTAGACGGACTAGCGTTCGGCGCTTGAATACAGAAGCCTGCCGCGGATTTATATGACGCTGGATGCGAGGACAAATCGTCGTTGCTTATTACGTTTTCGATGTCGTCGAAGACACCACTACAGCGATCTTCCACGATCGACATAATTTTGTCCGGGCCACTTTGTCGATTGGCAAGTATGACGTTCTTTGTTTGTGGCCTGATCTTTTCTAAGAATGCGAGTAGCGCGTTTGAACTCATGCCGTGAGCGAGTAACTCTGCGCCGATAACCTGGGCATCAACAATCGCCTGGCAAACGTATTGTTACGCATAAACCTTCACCTTTGTTTTGGGCATCCAGCGATCCACTGTGCAGTTCAATCGCACGGTTCGCGATCGCAAGTCCCAAACCACTCCCCAATCGTACCAATTCAGACCGATCCGGCTTGGCGCGATAAAACGGTTCGGTGAGGTGCTCGAGTTCGTCCGTCGCAACTCCGCCGCCGTCGTCCTGTACTGAAATCTCGGTGAGCGTATTTTTTATTGCAATATCAACGTATACGTGACCGCCGGGTTTACCGTGCCGTGCCGCGTTTCGAATAATGTTTTCAAGTGCAGAGCGCAATGCACCGTCATAGCCTCTAACGAAGACCTCGTCGCCCGGTGCGTGTCGCAGTTCGACACTGGTGTGCTTTCCATATTCGAATTGTACGTCGGCGATAATCGACTGGACAATCTCGACAAGGTTTAGCTTCGAACGCATTTCGTGGCTATCCGAGTTCAATTTGGAAAACTCAAGAATCTGACCAATCAATGCGTCGAGTCTTTGAGTCTCAAGATCGATTTTGTCCAGCTCCGAAATCTCGCCGGCCTTGCGACGAGCAAGTTCGAGCGCAACGCGCAGCCGCGCCAGCGGTGAACGTAGCTCATGCGATACGTTTCGTGTCAATTCCGTCTGCCGGTGCAATGAGCTTTGTAGTTCACTCGCCATACGATCGAAGTCGTTGGCGAGCAGCCCGATCTCGTCGCGCCTTTGCAGAACGGAGTCGGCCACCCGGGTATCAAAATTGCCTGCCGCGATAGCGGTTGCCGCGCTGCGTAATTGTCGCACCGGCCGGGAGATTGTCCCGGCAAGCAAATAGGAAACCGCAGCACTGATAGCGATAGCAATGAATGCCAGACCCGCCAATCCTCTATTGCTGAACCAACGCGCTAGTGCTGCTTGAGGCCGCAGCGCGAAAAATGTGTAGACGGTGCCGTCCGGGCCTTCGAGTTCGGTGAACGGACGAGCGGGTCGAATATTGCCGAACTTGCGCGGTACTCGGTGACCTCGACGGCCGTCAAAGCGTCGAAGTGCGATCGACACTGCGGCGGGCAATCGCCGGTCCAGAATATCCTGACGCCGTTCGTCGACGACGTAGATCAATGAACCTGTGACTCCAGGGAGTGACTTCAGCCACTCCGTTAATCCTTCGCGGCCATTCGATTGCAGCGCGGTACTTGCCTCATACATTGCATCGCTCAACTCGAAACGCTCAATCGCGACATGGGCGCGCTCGGAATAATAGAAGCCGAGCGCCGCCGCCAACCCGATGATGGCGACGATCATGAGCCAAAACGCGAGGAAGAATCGAACCAGTAGTGTGCGCATCAGTGGCTTCCCTCGGCGTCGACGAGCATTCGGTAGCCGATGCCGCGTTGGTTCTGAATCCTGGGGCTCTGTAGACCCGCGTTCTCGAGTTTGCGCCGCAGGTTGCTGATATGCGTGTCGATGCTGCGATCATAGGGGAGCAAACCTCGGCCAAGTGCTTCGCGGCTCAACACGTCACGGGTGACAACTTCGCCTGGAGAGCGAAGCAGGCAGTGAAGCAATTCGAACTCTGTTCCGGTGAGTCGCAGCGTCTCGGTGCCAGCCGTAACTTGCCTCGAGCGCAAGTCAAGTATCAGTCCGCCAACCTGCAGCCGATCCTTGTTCGTTGGAGTTGGGCCCGCGCGGCGCAGAATCGCCTTGATTCGCGCCAACAGTTCGCGAGGGTTGAACGGCTTTGACAAATAGTCGTCGGCACCGAACTCGAGTCCCAAAATCCGGTCAACGTCGTCGCCACGAGCGGTCAGCATGATGACCGGCAGGTCGTTGCTTTGCCGGACTTGCTTCAGCACTTCAATGCCGTTCATTCCCGGAAGCATGATGTCGAGAATCAGCAGATCGTAGCGACCATCCTGCAGCGCGATGAGGCCGTCTTCGCCGCTGGTGCAGGCACGCAGGCTAAAGTGATCCGGCGCAAGAAACTCGCTCAGCATTTCGCCGAGTTCCCGGTCGTCGTCAATGATAAGGATTTCTGCTTCCATCCTGGCTTATCGTGAGGCAATCCGCCAGCATCCGCAATCGTCGCTGACGTTTCCTGACACTTCTTGGCATACCTTGTGTTCCACTAAACCTACGTTCGCAATTGAATCTGTACGCTTGTCGTCACACTTTACCCAGTACCAGGTTTTTCGAAAGGAGAGCACTATGAAAGCGAAAGCAACTGAGATAAGCAGCTTGTTGTCAGCTATTACCCTGTTGTCACTAATGACGTTTGCATCGGCTGCAAACGCAGATACTGGGCGCGGCGACGCCCACGGCGAGCGATTTGGCATGGAACGCGGATCGATGATTTCGGCACGCATGCTGGATCGCCTGGACCTTGATGATACACAAAGGCAGAAGGTGGACAACGTATTCGAAGCCGCAAAACCCGAGTTTGATGCATTGCGTGAACAAAAGCAGGCCAGCCGTGCTGCGCAGGCACGCCTCGATCCCACCAGTGCCAGCTATTCGATTGATCTCGAAGCGGTTGCTGCCGAGAACGGCCGACTCGCAAAAGAAGCAACACTGTTGTTTGCTCGGGTGCACAACGACGTCAATGCGGTGCTGACGGAGGATCAGCGTGCCAGGTTGGAACAAAGCATGGAGCGTCGTAAAGAGCGCGGCAAGCACCGGAATCGCGACCACAAGCGCGTGGAAAGCGAAAGCTAGGCTAACTCCCCCCCTGTTTTGTCTGGCTCCCCCTTTTCCAGGTCAGAACAGTGTGCAGGCCCCTTGCGGGGCCTGCATTTTTTAGTTTGGGTCGACGACCCATGAAGCATCGCCCATCGATCGTGGACGGCTATGACTAAGCGCCCGGCAAAGCATCAATAAATTGCTCCATCCGTTTGCGCATCGCGCTATCAGGCAATTCACCGTAGGCGGCGCCCATATTGTCGAGCATGTTATGTGGTTTGCTCGTGGCCGGAGTAATGCAGGTTACCGCCGCATGAGCGGCAACATACTTGAGGAAAAATTTGGCCCAGGAATCGATGCCGATTTCCTGGGCCCATTCCGGAATTTCCGCGCCCTTAACACGCGAAAACAGACGACTACGCCCAAAAGGCACATAGATAAGAGTCGCAATGCCAAGTTCTTTTGCGAGCGGTAATACGCTCTCGGCGGCAACCCGGTTGTCGACGGCATAGTCGACACCAATGAAATCGATCGGGTATTTGCGCATCGCCTCTTCGAGATCCGGGTAGCGCGATGTTTGGGTTACGGTCGTACCAATGTAACGAATCCTGCCGCTTTCTTTGAGCTCCTGAATGATCGGCATCTGCACGGCAAGACCGGCGAGGTTGTGTACCTGGACCAGGTCAATCGGATCCTTGCCGATATACTCAAAAGACCTGGCGAGTTGGGCGCGAGCCTTGTTGACGTCGACGCGACCGCCTCCGCGAGGTGCGACATTGACTTTCGTCGCCCAGAAAATGTCTTTTGTTTTACCGGCATCCCGAATGAGTTGGCCTGCAACTTCTTCGGAAGCCCCGTAAGAGGGTGCGGTATCGAATACCTTGCCACCATTGTCCAGTAGCGTTTGCAAAACGCGTGACAATGCAGATACATCGCTGCTTTGCGCGACCCTTCTGAACGTCGCAGAGCTGCCGAGCCCAACGATCGGTAGTTTTTCCCCGGTTTTGGGAATCGCACGGCTTATAAGATTATTACGCTCGAATGCATGCAGTAGTCCACTCGGTAACGAGCACGTGGCGCCGAGCAATACAGAATTTATCAGATAGTCGCGTCGAGTTAGCATTATCGGACCTCAATCGAAAGAGTTGGAAGAATCAGGAGCTATGATATTGGACCTCAATAAGCTAGTTGGTTTCAGCATAATCTGCAAATAGGGTTTCAGCGGTTACCAATCGAGCGAGCGCAGGGATTATCGTCAAGAATCGTCAAGATCGGTGCTTTGCCCCGACGTTCTTGGGATACTTACGCAGCATGCACGAATCAGGATTTGGGAAGTAGCAACAGTTGCAAGGCTTAGGAAATAAATTGATTGCGGTAAAGATGGCGTTGGGCATTGTCGTCCTGCTATCGAGCGCATGTAGCCAGACGGCTATCGCACCCGAGACGAGTACTCCGAGTATTCCTCCCGAGTGGCAACGCGGCGGCGACGGTGGCATTCCGAGCAGCAACTGGCTGATGGATTTTAATAACGAGAAACTCACGGCCCTGGTTGCTGAGGCGATTGCGAATAATTATTCCTTGCATGAAGAGCGTGCACAGCTGGCCCAAGCCGAACAATTGGTCGTTGTGAGTCGAGCGAATCGTTTCCCATCGCTTGATCTGACGCTCGATGCGCAGCGACGCGGTGCCGGGGCCATCGGTGCGTCCACAATTGAGACCTTCGGGGCGGAACTTGGCACTCGGTGGGAGGTCGATCTCTGGGGCCGATTGAATAAAGAGCAACAAGCGGCGCAGCTTGCTTATGCTGCGCAAGAAGTCAGCCTGCTGGCGGCGGAAAGAGATCTGGCGGCTGCGACAGCAGGCACATTCTTCGATGTCCTGGAAGCAGAGCAATTGCTCGGAGTCGCGAAGCGCCGTCTGGACAATGTCGTCGAAAGTCAGGACATCGTGGCGAGTGGCTACCGCCAGGGACTGAACGATGCGCTCGATCTGTATTTGGCTAAGAACCAGGTCGAACGCCAGCTGGCGAGCTACGCGCAACAAGAACAATCCGTGTCTGAGGTGATAGCCGATTTACAGCTCTTGCTGGCGCGTTACCCGGACGGGAATATGGTCGTGAGTCAGGAACTGCCATTGCTTATGGAGTCAGTGCCAGCCGGACTGCCTTCGGAGTTACTAACGCGACGCACTGACGTGCAACAGGCGTGGCTCAATTTGCTGGCAGCCGATGCTGACCTCGCGGCCTCGCACAAATCACGATTTCCGAGTTTGTCACTCGTCGCAAGTACGGGTACGGTCTCTGGCGCATTTTCAGACCTCCTGGATGGCGACAATTCGGTTTGGTCAGTCGCGAGTGGGCTGACGCAGCCGATTTTTGAAGCTGGAAGACTGCGTGCCCTCGAAGCTCAGGCGTATGCCGAAGTACAGCGGGTTGAACAGCAATACCTGGACCTCGTTTACCGTGCGTTCGCCGATGTAGAGAACGCCATTTCCCGGTCGGAGTCATTGCAGTCGCGTTATGCGGCCTTGCTGGAAGCGGAACGAAACGCGACAGCGGCATTGAACCTGGCGCTGCAACAGTATCAACGAGGACTGGTTACATATACTACGGTGCTGGAGACTCAGCGCCAGGCCTTTGATGCCGAAACGACTGTTGTGCAGCTGAAAAATCAGTTGTTACAAAACAGAATTGCCTTGTACCTTGCACTGGGCGGCGAATTTTCGACTGCGAACTGAGTAATGAAAGTTAAAACAAGAAAAATAATACCGTTGGCAATTCTTGGAGGGCTGATACTGGTCGCCGTGGGCGTCAAATTGAATCCGCCCGAAGCACCAAAACGTAGCGACTTCGGTGGACCGCAGATGTCGGTCGAAACAAAATCCGTCGAGCAACATCCGTATACGGTGCATTTGCAGAGCTACGGAACCGTGCAACCGCGGACGCAGAGCATGTTAATTGCTCAGGTCGGCGGCCAGATTGTTTCGATTAACCCGAATGTTCGCGATGGCGGTTTTTTTGAACAAGGTGATGTTTTAGTCAGTATAGATCCGCGTGACTATGAGGCCGATGTTCGAATAGCGTCCGGGTCATTGATGGATTCCCGCCAGGCTCTCGTCGAGGCCGAAGCACGCACCGAACAGGCGCGGGAAGACTGGGCCCGCCTCGGCAATAGCGGTGAACCGAGCGACCTGGTATTGCGATTGCCGCAGCTTGAAGCCGCAAGAGCCCGGGTAACATCGGCTGAGGCGTCGTTGCAGAAGAGTCGTCTTGATCTTGAACGAACGAAAATCGAGGCGCCTTTTGCAGGGCGGGTTCTGCGCAAGTTCGTCGATGTTGGTCAGGTCGTTTCGACGAACACCGAGCTAGCTGAAATTTATGCAACGGACAGTGTTGAAATCCGGCTACCCATCAGAAACCGCGATCTGGCCTATATAGATTTACCGGAAGCCTATCGGTACACGGAGGCGAACGACGGTAACGGCGCCAAAGTCGAAATTATCTCGCAGCTCGGTGATGACGCTGTATGGAATGCCGAGCTCGTGCGCACAGAAGGCGCAATAGACGAAACGGCTCGCCAACTGCACGTTATTGCGATGATCGAAAACCCGTTCGACCGGGCGGTGGGCGATCGAGTACCGTTGAAAATCGGGCAATACGTTACAGCGAAGTTGGCCGGGAAAACCCTGAGCGATGCCGTGGTAATTCCCAACAATACAATCTACCAGGGGACCTATGTCTACGTTGTGGAAGCAGGTATTTTGCAACGCCGAAACATCGAAATTGCCTGGCAAAACGATGACGATGCGTTGGTATCCGCTGGCCTGAAAGCGGGCGACGAGTTGGTCACAACTGCCTTGGGCCAGGTGACGTCGGGAATTCGAGTATCCGTCGTCGGCGAGCCGCGCAGTCGACCTGGCGGAGTCGAAACTAAGGCAAGCGGCCGTCAGGCCAGTGAGGACGGGAATTGATCGCCTGGTTTGCACGCAATTCAGTTGCCGCAAACCTGCTGATGGTGACAATCATTATTTGTGGCGTGATCGCACTTCGTGATGGCGTCAAACTCGAAGTTTTTCCACCCTCAGATCCGAACACTGTGTCAGTTTCCGTGCCACTGCGTGGCGCGACACCGGAGGATGTCGAGCTCGGCGTTGCCGTCAGAATTGAAGAAGCGATTCAGGATCTTGAAGGTATCGAGGAAATCCGCTCGCAGTCAGTGGAGGGCAGCACGCGGGTGCAGATTGAAATCGATTCGGCATACGATCCGCGGGAACTACTCGATGACATCAAGAGTCGTGTCGATGCCATCAATACCTTTCCGGCAGACACAGAAAAGCCGGTCATCAGCTTAAACGTCCGAAGTTTTGCCGTAATCAGTGTGGTCGTCGCCGGCGACTACAGCGAGGACGAAATTCGAATTTACGCCGATCGAGTACGGGATGACCTCCTGAAGATCGACGGAATTACACAAGTTAGCCTGGGATCGGTTCGCCGTTACGAGATCGCTATTGAGGCCTCAGCTGACAGGTTGCGGGAATTCGACGTTACGCTTGAAGACTTGTCACGTGCCATTCGCAATAGTTCGGTAGACCTGTCGGCGGGCAACGTGCGTACCGAGGGCGGTGACGTTTTGATCCGCTCAAAGGGTCAGGCATACCGTCGCGGAGATTTTGAAACCATCGTCGTAAAAACGAATTCGGATGGCAGCATTGTGCGTGTTAGCGACATTGCGACAGTTCTGGATGGTTACGAAGAGGAATCTCTGCGAACCCGGTTTAACGGCAAGTACGCAGCATTTGTTGATGTCTCGCGTGTTGGTAGCCAGAGTACCCTGGAAATTTCTGAAAGCGTAAAAGCCTACATCGCGGAAAAAAAGGACTCAATGCCAGTCGGCATGGAACTGGATTACTGGGATGATGACTCTGAGCGTCTAAAGGATCGACTTGGGATCATGACGAGTAGCGCGATTCAGGGTGGTATTCTCGTTATCCTTTTGCTGTCCCTGTTTCTGCGGCCGGCAATCGCATTTTGGGTGTTTCTCGGCATACCGATCAGCTTCCTCGGTGCGTTCGCGTCAATGTACGTGTTTGATATCAGTCTTAATCTGATGAGTGCTTTCGGCTTTATCATCGTTCTCGGAATCGTCGTCGACGACGCCATCGTGACGGGCGAAAACGTGTATTCGCATATGCGAACGGGTAACAGTGGTATCTCTGCCGCAATTCAGGGCACCAAAGAGGTCGCCATACCGGTGACGTTCGGCATCTTGACTACGATCGCGGCATTTATGCCATTGGCATTTATTGAGGGCCGTCTCGGAGAGATTTTTTCCGCGATTCCGGCGGTCGTCATTCCAGTGCTGGTGTTCTCGTTAATTGAGTCCAAATTTGTTCTGCCGTCGCACCTTAAGCACATAAAATTACACGAACATGATCAGAAGGCCAGCGGCTTTCAGGCATGGCAAAGCCGCTTCGCCGATGGCTTCGAAGCGTTTATCCTGAAGCACTACAAGCCCATTTTGAAGTTCACTTTACGTAATCGGTATTCGACAGTCGCGGCATTTATCGGCGTACTGATCATCATGATCATGCTGATATTCAGTGGCTGGACAAAGTTCGTCACTTTTCAGCGCCTCGGTGGCGATTCGGCGACCGCCACTTTGACTATGCCGGTCGGCACACCGTTTGAAGTGACCAACCGACATGCCGAGAAGATGGTTGCTGCAGCGCGTGAATTGCAAACGAAGTACACCGACCCGGATACAGGCCAAAGTATGATTGCCAATATCCTGTCCAGTGTCGGATCATCCGGACGCAGCAACGGTTCACATCTCGCCAGAGTGCAGATTGAAACGGTTCCCCGCCAGGACCGCACTGTCGAGATGTCAGTTGAGGATATGAATAACGAATGGCGCGCGCTAACCGGCCGGCTTCCTGGCGCGGACAGCATCAATTTCCGGGCGTCATTTTTTCGAGCCGGCGATCCGATTGACCTGCAGTTCAGTGGCAATTCTCTGGAGACACTGAGTCGTGTCGGTGATGACGTGAAAAAGCAACTTGCGACGTATCCAGGTGTTTTCGAGATTGCCGATAGTCTGTCGGACGGCAAAGAGGAACTGCAGATTGAACTCAGTCCGCAGGGGCACCTGATGGGCCTGACGCGTAGCGACATTGTTGAACAGGTTAGCCAGGCATTTAAAGGGCTGCAAGCGCAGCGGATTCAACGTGGCCGGGATGATATTCGTGTTCTGGTTCGATTCCCGATCAACGAGCGAAGTACGGTCGCATCGTTGAACGAAATGCTCATAACAGCGCCAAATGGCCGCTCGATTCCGTTGGCTAATGTTGCGGTAATCAAACCGGGCCGTGGGCCGTCGCAGATCACGCGAATTGATGGCTATCGCGTTCTTAATGTCACGGCCGATGTCGATAAGGACAGTACGAATATGGTCGTGCTGCTGGCGGACTTGCAAAACTACGTGGATGAGTTGCTCGTCAAGTATCCGTCAATTTCCTATACGCTCGAAGGTGAACAACGTCGTCAGGCGGAAACTTTCGGCAGTCTGGGTCTGGGTATAACAATTGTGTTGTTTGCGATTTACTGCATGCTCGCACTGCCATTGAAATCCTACGTCCAGCCACTGTTGGTAATGTCGGTGATTCCGTTCGGTGCTATTGGAGCTGTTGTGGGACATTGGCTAATGGGGGAGACGCTCACGATATTGAGCGTGCTTGGACTGATGGCATTGACCGGGGTGGTGATCAACGACAGTCTTGTTTTGGTCGATTTTATCAATCAGCGCCACCGGCAGGCCGGCGAAGCGTTGTTGTCAGCGGTCGAGCGCGCCGGCGTCGTGCGCTTTCGCCCGGTAATGTTGACGTCCCTGACAACCTTCTTCGGTTTGCTGCCGTTGTTGATGGATAACTCAGTTTCTGCCCAGTTCCTGGTACCGATGGCAATTTCGCTGGGTTTTGGCATTCTGTTCGCGACGGGAATTACGCTGATTCTGATACCAACGAACATCATGATTGCCGATGACATCGCGAGATTCTTCAAAGCGAAAGCGGGTGAGATTCGCAATGCAGTGAGTGCGGATTGATAATCGCTGTAAACTGCGAGTGATTGCATAAACGAATCGGACTGAGAGTTATGGCGTCAGGAAGCATCAAATCCACGATTCTGGGATGGATTCGCAAAACGACAACGGTGAATGATAACGAAGTCGAGGCTGCAAGCCTGTCCTTCGTATTTGTGTTCATTCTTATGGCGGCTTACTACATCTTGCGGCCAATACGCGATGCGATGGCGAGTGACTGGACGGACGCGGAAGTTAGCTTCCTGTGGACCTTGAATTTTTTCATCAGCACGGCACTGGTCGCACTATTCGGCGCAATCGTTTCCAGAATCGAGTTTAGAAAATTCGTGCCGTTCGTCTACATTGGCTTCGCAGCGAGCTTTGCGACTTTCTTCGTCGCAGTCCAATTAGCGCCGAATGCACAGCTCATCAACAAAGCGTTCTACCTTTGGGTCAGTGTGTTCGCTCTGTTTCATATCTCCGTTTTCTGGAGTTTGATGGCGGACACTTACAACAAGGAACAGGCAGGGCGCTTGTTCGCGATTATTGCAACCGGAGCCAGTCTTGGAGCAATCGTCGGTCCATTGATCTCCGGTGTGCTGGTCGGCCGGGTCGGTATCGAAACGATGATGTTGGTTTCGGCCGTGATGTTGTTACTACCGATACCGATAATCCGGCGATTGCAGACCTTGAAGGCCACTCGCTTGCAGAACGCCGAGCTACAGGTCGATGGCGCAAGCGTTCGCATTGGTGGCAACCCCTTCGCAGGCTTCAGGGAGTTTTTCTCCAATCCCTACTTGATGGGCATTGGCTTATTCATCATCTTGTACACCGGGATCGGTTCCTTCGTCTACCTGGAGCAGAAGAATTTATTGGCGCCCTATGAACTGGAGGCGCGCGCGACGATCTACGCATGGCGTGATGTCATTCTCAATACCCTGACCTACGCTCTGGCATTTTTCGTAACCGGTCGACTGGTGTCTCGGGCGGGGATGAAGGTCGCCTTGCCACTGATGCCACTGATGGTGATAGCGGGAATGCTGATACTCGCGTTCTCGCCGATACTCATCGTTGCAGTCGGTTTGCATATCGTCTCCAAAGCGGGCAACTACGGACTTACCAGGCCCGCTCGAGAGATGCTTTTCACGCTGGTCAGCCGCGAGAGTCGCTTTAAGACGAAACCGGTAATCGATATCGTCGCGTACCGTGGCGGCGATGTGATCATGGGATGGTTTTTCGCTGGCCTGACCCAGGGGCTCGGGCTTGGTTTGGCCGCTGTTGCTGCCGTAGGGGCCGGCATAGCCGCTTTGTGGGCAGCGGTCGGTTTCTTTCTCGGCCGGCGTTTCGACAGCATTTCTACTGCCGTGGAGACGACTGACAAACCCTAGCGGTCGTCGCTGATGAGTTGGACCGAAAAGCGGTAGGGCTCACTCACCCCGCAAAGTCGGCCGAGCCAAACCGACGGTAAGCTTTTCTCCCAGGACTTCGCGACGGAATCGAAACAGCTCTGCAGGGCGGCCGCGCCCGATCGCCGTCGTTCGGCCGATCGGCTCGACCAGGTCAGCGTTCATTACCAGGCGACGGAAATTCTGCTTGTGCAAGAGTGTTCCACTTAGCGCTTCAGCGACTTGTTGTAGTTGCAGCAAGGTAAATTCGCCCGGCAGTAGTTCAAACACAACCGGCCGGTAGGCGAGCTTGCCGCGAATTCGGCCAAGCGCTGTTGCGAGGACGCGACGATGATCGGAAATCATCGGGATGCCAACGTTGGCGGCCCCTTTAGGTACCGGTTTTCCGTCAATCGCTCGCTGGTCTCGGCCGGACTCGAGCAGAATACCCGCGTCGTACAATAACTCCAGCCGCTCGAGTGTCAGTACCGCATCCATTTCAGCTGCTCCGGAATTGCCGAAAGTGACGTTGATGCGTTCGTCGCGATTTCGACGTGCTGCAGGCGTTCGCGCCGTCGCGCGCCATTTCGCCAGTCGAGGTGCGATGAGTGAGTCCAGTTCCAGAGGGCGGCCACCACGCCAGTCTTCCCACGGCAGGAATTCGTACCAGTCAGCCCAGCGCGTACCCTCCAATGGCGCCTCGTCTTCACGCGTCAAGGCAACGTAGGCCACCGACAGCGTGCGTGGTCCGCCAGCAATCTCGTCGATGGTGCGAAACCGGTTTCCAAAGGTATACAACTGCTCAACATAGTAGAGATCGAGGCCCGCCTGCGCTTCGATCAGCTGCCGAAAGCCGTCTTCAGGGTTCGCATGCCGGGCGGGGACGAACGGCCCGTTAGGCAAGGACAGCTCGTCATCGCGGTCGACCACAAGAACGCGTGGCACCTCGTCGGTGACGGTGACGATGACGCCCATAAGGTCTACAACGGTGTCGGCTGGATTCCTGCTCATTGCTGTCTGCGTTGCTGGTCGACTACGGCCCCGATATTAGGGTTGATCTATATGCTCTGCATGAGCATAATATATATACTCTAAACGAGCATTAATTGTACAGGTGAACTATGTCCGCTAACAGCATTGACGAGGTAACACTTGAAAAAGTGGCGCCACTTTACGAGCGCGTCAGGAAGGTTATTCCCGAAATCGAGTGGCCGATTCATGCGTCCTATGTCGCGGCGATTAACGAGCTCAAGAAGCAGAAGAACGCCGTTATTCTTGCACACAACTACCAGACGCCAGAGATTTTTCATTGCGTAGCGGATATCACCGGGGACTCGCTGGCTTTGGCGCAGCGTGCAGTTGATACGGACGCCGACGTGATTGTACTCGCGGGCGTTCACTTCATGGCTGAGACAGCCAAGCTCCTGAATCCAGGCAAAACCGTGCTGATTCCTGACCTGGGTGCGGGCTGTTCGTTAGCAGAGTCAATCACTGCGGCTGATGTTCGCAGACTTCGTGAGCAATACCCGGGCGTCCCGGTGGTCACTTACGTCAACACATCGGCCGAGGTTAAAGCAGAATGCGATATCTGTTGCACGTCGGGCAATGCGGTGGCCATCGTCGAATCGCTGGGTAGCGATCGCGTGATCTTCCTGCCGGATGAATACCTCGCGGCCTACGTTGCCGAGCAGACTGACGTCGAGATCATTACCTGGAATGGACACTGCGAAGTCCACGAGCGATTTACAGCTGAGGAGCTCGAGTCGTATCGTTCAGATCACGAAGAGCTGACAATCATCGCGCATCCTGAGTGTCCCCCCGACGTACTGGCAACGGCTGACTTTGTCGGATCGACTGCGCAGATGCAGGACTACGTGCTAAACCAGCGTCCGAAGAAAGTCCTAATGGTCACCGAGTGTTCGATGAGTGACAACGTCGCGGCTGGCATTGACGATGTCGAATTCATCCGACCGTGCAATCTTTGCCCGCACATGAAAAAAATCACGCTCGCCAATATTCTGGCGTCGCTCGAAACGCTGTCACCCGCCATTGAAATTGATCCTGCCGTAGCCAACAGGGCGCGTGCTGCGGTTGAACGAATGCTTGAGGTCGGTCGGTCGAAAATGACCGAGGTCGCGGCCTGATATTTTTGCATTTGTGATAGCGTGAGGTATTGATTCGTAGCAAGATTGCGATGTCTAAACTTCAGGGGCACGAGTGATGCAATCCATCGCGATGATTGGAAGCGGGGCTATCGGCGAGGCAGTAGCGGGATTCCTGCGAAGGCATGAAGACGTTGAGGTTGCTGTGGCAATCGTCGAGCCGGGAATGGAGTCCCGGGCTCGCGACATATTCGGTACGGGCGTCGAGATCACCAACAACATCGACGACGTTAGCACCCGGATTGATCTCGCCGTCGATTGTGCCGGTCACCCGGCGCTACGACAGCATGGCGAAGCGATACTTTCCCGTGGCATCGATCTTATTTCGGTCTCTTCCGGCGCGTTGGCCGATGCCGACCTGTACAACAGGCTCGCCGCGGCAGCACTTAGCGGCGGCACGCAGTTGCAGGTCGTATCGGGCGCAATAGGGGCGCTGGACGCCTTGTCCGCAGCGAGCAACGGTGAATTGAACCAGGTGACTTACCGGGGCCGAAAACCGCCACAGGGCTGGCGTGGGTCTCCTGCTGAATCAAAACTCGATCTCAATGCCCTGACGGCCGCAACCGTCCATTTCAGCGGCAGTGCGAGAGACGCGGCACTCGAATACCCGAAGAATGCCAACGTCGCGGCATCCGTCGCACTCGCGGGCATTGGCTTCGACGATACGCGAGTAGAACTCATCGCCGACCCGGGCGCAGAACGGAACGTGCATGAAATAGTTGCTGAGGGCGACTTTGGTCGCTTTGAATTCCGCATAGAAGGGAATTCCCTCCCGGATAACCCACGTTCGTCAGCGATCACGGCAATGAGCGTCGTGAGCGCGATTCGGAATCGTACATCAGCTATCGTCATCTAAGATAAACTGGCGTTCATTCGATAGACGGTCGAGCGAGGCTTATTCGACGATGACGAAATTAGCGGCATTCAATTTCCAGAACTGGATTGAAGAACACCGGCACCTGCTGAAGCCACCCGTCGGCAACCAGCAAGTGTGGGAAGACACTGACATGATGGTCACTGTCGTTGGCGGACCCAATCAGCGTACGGATTTTCACGACGATCCTGTCGAAGAGTTTTTCTATCAACTCGAAGGCGACATGGTGCTGAAGGTCCTGGATGACGGCGAATTCTACGATGTCGTCATTCGCGAGGGTGATGTGTTTTTCCTGCCAAAACACGTCCGGCATTCACCACAGCGGCCGATGGCGGGTAGCGTTGGGCTCGTTATTGAACCCAAGCGTGCTGACGGGCTTAAGGACGCTTTCGAGTGGTACTGCTTCGAATGCGGCAGCCTCGTGCATCGGGTGGAGGTGCAATTGAAATCGATTGTCCGTGACTTGCCACCACTTTATCAGTCGTTCTACAACGACGACTCGGCGCGAACCTGTCCCGATTGCGGATCAAAGCATCCGGGTAAAGTGCCGCCGGAAGGGTGGGTGTCGCTTCCGCCAAAAAATGAGGGCTGACGTGCGCTACGAGCCGACACTTGACTTTGCCAAAGCGCAGGACGCAGCGGATCCGCTCAGGGCGTATCGCGATCGCTTCCACTTTCCGTCGCTTGGTACACGGGAACTGGTGTATTTCACGGGTCACTCGCTGGGACTGCAGCCCAAGACTGTTCGAGCCGCCGTTGAGCTGGAGCTTGATGAATGGGCGCAGTACGGCGTCGAAGGGCACTTCCAGTCGACCAACCCGTGGTACAGCTATCACGAACTGTTGACACCGCCGATGGCTGCGATCGTCGGTGCGAAAGAATCCGAAGTCGTCTGTATGAATTCGTTGACGACCAATCTGCACCTGTTGTTCGTGTCGTTTTATCGTCCGGAAAAGACGCGCTACAAGATTATCAGCGAAGCAAAGATGTTCCCGTCCGATCGCTACCTGCTGGAGACGCAAGTGCGCTTTCACGGTTTTGATCCTGACGATGCGATTGTTGAGGTGGCGCCCAGGGAAGGTGAGAAGTTGATTCGGGAGGATGACATTCTTGCGGCCATCGAAGCGAACGCCGATGAGCTCGCGCTCGTATTCTTTGGCGGCGTCAACTATTTCACGGGTCAGCTTTTCAGTATGCCGCGCCTGACTCAAGCTGCGCATGCCGTTGGTGCGATTGCGGGATTTGACCTCGCTCACGCGGCCGGTAATGTGCCATTGTCACTGCATGAATGGGACGTCGACTTTGCGGCGTGGTGCTCCTACAAGTACCTGAATTCGAGCCCTGGCAATGTCGGCGCGATATTTGTTCATGAGCGCCACGGCCAAAACCTTGAATTGCCACGTTTTGGTGGCTGGTGGGGACATGACAAGGCGAGCCGGTTTCAGATGAAAAATGGCTTTCAGCCGATGGCAGGTGCGGAGGGCTGGCAGTTGAGCAATGCTCCGATTCTTGGCATGGCTGCGATGAAAGCGTCGCTCGAAGTTTTCGCTGAGGCGGGAATGCCCGCGTTGCGCGCGAAGAGCGAGCAGTTGACGGGCTACCTCGAGTACACCGTCGGTCTGCTGGCAGACGAGTTCCCGGACGCTGATATCAAGATGATTACGCCGAGTGATCCGAATCAACGCGGCTGCCAGATTTCGATCGACGTCGTGGGGCGCGAGCGGAAGTTATTTGACGACATGATTGCGGCAGGCGTTATTGCGGACTTTCGTGAACCCTGCGTTATTCGAATGGCACCTGTACCACTCTACAATTCCTTCGAGGACGTATTCACCTTTGGCAAGGTGATGCGAGAACTACTCGCGTAGTGGGCTGAGGCGATGGACAAAAAAACGTTTACCGTGGCAGGTGGTGGTCCGGTCGGATCCTTGCTTGCAATCCTGCTTGCCCGGCACGGCTATCGTGTCGGCTTATATGAGGGACGCCCGGACTCTCGCGTCACCAGTATCTACCAGGGACGGTCGATCAACATTGCATTGTCCGACAGAGGCTGGAACTCGTTGCAGGAGATCGGTGTCAGTTCCGATGCGAAGTCAAACGCAATCCCGATGTATCACCGCGCTGTGCACGGTGTCGACGGCGAACTCAGCACCCTCCCATATGGTCAGGATGGAGATGCTATTTGGTCGGTCTCGCGAGGGGGGATCAACGAACAATTGCTCGACATTGCGGATTCGGAAGCGAACATCAAGACGCATTTTGAACATCGGCTGATCGATGTCGATTTCGACGCGGCCAATGCGGTTTTCCGGGTTGGTGGCGGGGCTGAGACCAAGGTCGAGGCGGATTACCTGTTTGGTGCCGACGGGGCGAATTCAAAAGTACGGCGCCTCGCACATCACTTGCCAAGGTTTAGCTACAGCCAAACGTACATGCCGCAGAGTTACCTCGAGCTGACGATCCCGGCAAATTCAGACGGGTCGCACAAGCTCGAAAAAAATGCACTGCACATCTGGCCGCGTAAGGACTTTATGCTGATTGCACTGCCGAACCCGGATGGCAGCTTTACCTGCACCTTGTTCCTCGATCATTCCGGCGAGCCGTCATTTGAATCATTGCAGGAGCGAAGCAGCGTCGAGGCATTCTTCAAGTCGAACTTCGGCGATGCGATGGAACTGCTGGAGAACCCGGTCGATGTTTTCATGGCAAAAACGGCTACACCGCTGTTTCTTGTCCAGGTTTTCCCGTGGACATTCAATCGCAAGGTCGGATTGATTGGTGACGCGGCACACGCGATCGTGCCGTTCTACGGTCAGGGTATGAACTGCGGTTTTGAAGACTGCGCCGAACTCAATCGGCTGATAAGGTTCTACGATCATGATTGGGACGCGATCTTTCCGGCCTACGAGGCGAGGCGAAAGCCGAACGGCGACGCCATTGCTGAGTTGTCCAAGCGAAATTTTATTGAGATGAGCGACTTGTCGGGTGACAGGCGATTTCAGTTACAGAAAAAGATTGAAGCCAAGTTCAGCAAGCAATTTCCGGCGTTGTGGACACCGCTCTATTCGATGGTGACGTTTTCGCCGGAGGTCCCGTATTCACAAGCGCTGCGCATCGGTGATGAGCAAAACAAAGTGATGCAAAAAATTATGGCACTGCCAGGCATTGAGGAAAGCTGGGACGAACCCTTCATCATGGAGCAGCTATTTGAGTTGGCGTCAAAAGCGCTAAACAATTGACAAACTGTGCGACAGGTTCTTGGTAACCATGTAATTGTGCAGGCCCTCGGTGCCACCCTCGCGTCCATAGCCGCTGGACTTGACGCCACCAAACGGCGTCTCCGGCAGTGAGGCTTCCAGCGTGTTGATCGACAGGTTGCCGGCCTCAACTCCCTCGACCATGCGATCCACGTAATCGGCTCGATTTGTAAAACCGTAAGCGGCCAGTCCATAGGGCACCGAGTTCGCTTTTTCGATTGCGTCATCCAGTGAACTTGCCGGATTGATGATGGCCAGTGGCCCGAACGGTTCTTCTTGCATGACGCGCGCGGAATCGGGGACATTGGCCAGGACGGTCGGCTGGAAGAAGTAACCTTTGTTGCCGATTCGACTGCCACCGGTCCTAAGCTCGGCACCCTTGCTGACGGCGTCTTTGACCAGTTCCGTCAACGCCTCGACTCTGCGGCCATTGGCCAGCGGCCCCATCTCAACACCGGGATCCACACCATTACCGACACGCGTTTCGGCTGCGCGACGCACGAATGTCTCCGTGTACGCGTCGAAAATACGCTCATTGACGAAAAAACGAGTTGGAGATGTACAGACCTGACCAGCATTGCGCATCTTTCGAATCGCACCCGTAATAGCTGCTGCCTCGACATGGGTGTCTTCACAAACAATAACGGGCGCGTGACCGCCGAGCTCCATCAGTACCGGGGTCATATGTTGAGCGGCGAGCGTCGTGAGATGCCTGCCAACAGCGGTGGAGCCGGTGAACGCAACCAAACGCACCTGGTCATGCCGGATCAGGTGATCGGATATCTCCGACGGCGTACCGAAAACCAGGTTGAATACACCCGGCGGCAGTCCGGCATCGTGCAGCGCTCGTGCGATGTGCAGGGCTCCAGCAGGCGTTTCTTCGGCTGCTTTTAGAATAATCGAACAACCCGCCGCAATAGCGCCGGCAACCTTGCGGCAAGGTTGGCTCATTGGAAAATTCCACGGCGAAAATGCGGCGACGATGCCGATCGGTTGCTGATGCACGATGTAACGGATGCCCGGTGCACTCGGTATCACTCGTCCATAGGTACGCGTGGCTTCACCCGCGTCCCACTCAAAAAATTCGCAGCCCCGAATCACCTCAAGCCGAGCCTGATCCAGCGGCTTGCCATGCTCGGCGGTAATCGCGGTCGCAATTTCCTCCTGACGCTCGCGCATGATTGCGGATGCTTTGTACAGCACTTTGGCTCGTTCGGCCGGCGATGCCTGTCTCCAGATCTTGAAGCCAATCTCTGCTGATTCCAGGGCGTCGTCCAGATCGCTCGTCGCTGCGCGAGGCAAACGGCCAATTTCCGCTTCAGTGGCCGGATTCAGGACCGGGAGGTCGTCCGCAGTCTTGCGCCATTCTCCATGAATATAAAGATGCAGTTCTGGATAGGTGCTCATTGGGTCTCTCGCTTTGGGTCTGGCGCAGGTAGCACCGGACGGCGGTTAATGTACGAACAGCTCAATTATAAGTATATTTCGGGGAGGCGCTGCTTAATCGTCACTAAATTTTTTATCAACGAGAATAATCGCTATCAATTACTCCAAACTGGATGCCAAAGACTATGCCCGCGAGCACATGCGCGGAATTTGGGCGGCGGCACTGAACCCGTTCAACCAGGACCTGTCGCTTAACGAAGCAGGCCTGCGCGCGAACATCCGACACTGGATCGACGATCTCGACATCAAGGGCTTGTTTATCGCTGGCAAGCAGGGTGAGTTTTTCTCGATGAGTGTCGAAGAACGAAAACGCAATTTCGAAATCGCAGTTGATGAATGTGACGGCAAGGCGGGCGTGATTATTTCAGTTTCGGATCAGAATTTCGATACGGTGTTCAATCTCGCCCTGCATGCGCAAAACTGCGGCGCCGATTACATCGTCGTGCATGCACCAGTTTTAAGTTTCGTGCATGAGCGCGGTGAGTTGCTGTATCAATATTACAAGTCATTGTGCGATCGCCTGGATATTGGCATCGCCATGTGGAGCCATCCGGACTCCGGCTATTTGATGCAACCGGAGGAGTGTGCACGAATTGCCGAGCTGCCGAATATCGTTGCCATCAAGTATTCCGTTCCACGTGAGATGTACGTGCGTTTGACTCAGATGGTAGGCGACAAAATCCAGGTCTCAACGTCGTCGGAAGATGAGTGGCTGGACAACATCGAAGAACTGGGATGGCGACTCTACCTGTGTTCGTCACCGCCGTACCATTTGCAAACCCGGAATGACAAACGTATGGACGAATATACGCGCCTGGCCTTTGCCGGTAAGTTTGACGAGGCGCATCGTGTATGCGACAGCCTCGATCCAGTTCGCGATGCCATCAAGCGGTCACGACCTGCCGACAAGTCGCAGGCGTTCGGTAAATACTGGCAGGAGTTGCTCGGGCAGGTTGGCGGATATGTACGGCCACCGATGCTGGCATTGTCGGACAGCGAAAAAGGCGCGATTCGCGATGCTTTTGAGACTTGCGGACTAAAACTGTGAGCCTGAGCCACTAACTCCATCTTTTAAAACCGTATTATTCCCTGGTTGCGTTGTCTAAGCTTCGCGCCGGCATTGGCGGGAATTGCTGCTCAATTTCCGCTATGTCTGGCCGATAATTACATCATATCGATGCGTAAGGGGCTTGTTTGTGTTGTTGACTAAGATGTTGCCAGTCGAAAAGCTGGGAATCGGTATGTATGTTGCCCAGCTAGACCGTCCATGGCTTGAAACGCCATTCCTGTTTCAAGGCTTCTATATCCGTGATGACGATGAAATTGCCGATCTAAAGAAGCATTGCAAGCACGTCTATGTCAGTCGAGAAAGCTTGACTGCCGAACAAGCAGAGCTTGACAGTCCGATAGGGGAAGTACCTCCACCGGAGGAAATCGTCGACAAGAAAGATGCACACATTGATTTGTTGTTCGAGGTGGACAAAGCGGAGGGTCATAACGGCGAAGTTGAGCAGACCAATATTGTTTATGAAGAAACGACTAGTCTGAAAGAAGAATCGCGTACCGCGGTCAGCGCATACGAGCAAGCGATGCACACAGTTCACGGCGTAATGCAGAATCTTCAAAAGTCGGGCAGCCTTGATATTACTCAATTGGAAATGGCGATCACTCCGATGGTCAACAGCGTGCTCAGGAATCCAGCCGCACTCGCATGCCTGATGCGCATGCAAAAGAAAGGCAACTACTTATATCGTCATTCATTGGCCTCGACAGTTTGGGCGGCAATCCTGGGTCGGCAAATCGGCCTGAGTCGTGATGACCTAAACGTAATTTCTGTCGGAGCCATGTTGCTCGACGTCGGCAAGACTCAGTTGCCGGACGACTTGCTCGATAAACCGGGCAAGCTGACTGACGACGAACGGCAGTTAGTACGGCAACATGTTCAGTTCGGGCTTGATATTCTCGAAAAAGCAGGTGGAGTCGACACACGCGTGCAGGAAATGGTGGCGCACCATCATGAGCGTTACAACGGCACCGGTTATCCGTCGAAGCTGAAAGGAAACAGCATTCCGGTTTTCGGCAGGATTGCTGGCATCGTCGATGCCTACGATGCAATGATTACGCGGCGACCGTATGCCAAACTACAATCTTCCTATGACGCTCTGCGAACGCTTCGGAAGCTTGCCGACGTTGAATTCCAGGCGGAAATCGTCGAGCAGTTTACACGTGCAATCGGCGCATTTCCCACAGGCACGCTGGTTGAGCTGAACACTCGTGAAATTGCGATCGTCACCAAGCAGAATCGAATTCGTCGCCTTCGCCCTGAAGTGATGATTATCATGAGTGCCGAGAAACAATTGCTGGAGCAGTTCCGCATCGTCGACCTCAACGAAGAAACAATCGCAGAGGGGGGTACACTATCGCTTTGGATCGAACGTGGCTTGCCGCCTGGTGTTTACGGTATCGACCCCACTGAGTTTTACCTGAACTAAGGCTGACCAATGAGTACAACCTCAATTCAGCTGCCATTTTTTCAAGGGGCCGGGATATCAAAGGCCGGTCACAAAATTGCATTAGCGATTCGGGACGACGACGACTTTGCCGTTATGATCGTTCACGTGCTGGGCGTCGAGCGCTTATGTGCATCAATAGGTCACCAGGAAGCGGGGGCTGTGTTACAAGAATTTTTTCTAGAACTCTGTGCTATTGCACGGAAGAACGATACGGTCGAGCGGCTCGGTGATCGAAAATTCCTGGTAGTGCTGCAGGGCTTGCGAAATCGCGGGCATGTCAGTCTTGCTGCCCAGAAGATTGAACGAATCGCGGCAAAATGTGCAGCGACTAAATTACAGACGAAGCCTTTGAAAACATCAATCGGTATCGTAATGTTTCCTGAACAGCGCGAAGACGAGTCTGAGCTCATGCGCCTGGCGGAAGTTGCGTCGCTCGATGGGCTGCAAAAAAATGAGTCGATCAGTTTCTATGAACCGCAATCGGCCGAACGATTGGCGATTGACTGGGGCCTTGAGGATCGACTCAGGCGCGCACTGGAATCCGGTGACCTCGATCTTCACTTTCAGCCTCAGATTTCTTGCGTGACTGGGGATATCATCGGCGCCGAGGCATTGATGCGCTGGAATGAGCCTGAAATTGGCGCGATCTCGCCCGATGTATTTATCGAACTCGCTGAATCGACAGGACAAATAGCTGAATTGACGCATTTCGCAATTCAGCAAGCCTGCCGGCTGCTGGGCAAGTGGCAAGACTCGTTTCCGGGGTTCTGTGTGGCGGTCAACGTAACGCCAAGCACCATCCAGAACATGGATATTGTCGATACGATAAAAAGTGCGTCAAGTATCTGGGGGGTCCGGCCCGGTGCACTTACCATCGAAGTAACAGAAAATGCGCTGATGACAGATCGAGATGCCAGCCATGCAGTTTTGACCCGAATTCGAGAGTTCGGTGCGCGTGTCTCGATTGACGACTTTGGTACCGGCTATTCATCATTTGCCTATCTGAAACAACTCCCCGCCGATGAACTCAAGATCGATCGAACATTTGTAATGGGAATGTTGACCGACGAAAGCGATCGCAAGATCGTGGAACACTCCATTGGGATTGCCAAGAGCTTCGGCTTAAGTGTAGTGGCCGAAGGTGTCGAAGATGCCGAATCGCTGGATTACTTGCGAAAGCTGAAGTGCGATATCGCCCAGGGGTTTTTCATTTGCAAACCGCTTCCGGCCGATGACTTCGAGGCATTCTGTCGAAAATCCGCTGGAATGGCGGAGCCGGCGGATTAAACTCCACTTCACGAGGAAATACTGTAGATTTTTCAAGTGAATGAAATCATGTATGACCACAGCAGTTCGACAATCGCTGTCCTGCTTTTTGCGACCCTGATTTTCACTACTGAAGCGACGTTTCAATTGGGTCGCCAGTCATAAAAAAAGCGATGCAAGCGGAGCAGAGCCGGATTTGCGTCATACAGGGCTCTGTTCGTGCCGTTATCGTACTGGTTCTGGTCTGGACCGGCCCTAGCACATACCTGTACCGTGAACACAGTCGCTGGAAGCTGGCCGCCAGTAACCCTGCCCCATGTACGAGCTGCGAATTTCAAACTGGAGCAATTTGATGAAGCATATTGTCTTGATTTTGTTGTTAGCTGCTTTTATGCCTCTCATCGCCAGCGCGGACAACTGGCAACCACTCTATGAAAGCGTTGTAAACTCGCTCTGGCTACCCGCAAGCTGATCAGCCCCGAGCGCTCAGAGCAAATGTTCGATGATCTGGTCGAAAGTGAAAACGGCGAGGCCATACTGAGAACGATGCTTCAAGTGGTCGAGGAACTTATCGTGCCGCCGGAATACGCCGGCGGGATAGACGATAATTAGACACAGACAAGAGATCCGGTAATCCATGAATCTGCCACCCATTGACACGGCGATTCGCCTCATGATCATCGGTCAGGAGCTGCTAATCGCGGCTGTGTTTCTGTTTAGCGCCAGCGATGGAGCACGCGCGGCGCGAGTCAGCGGTGTCTTGTTGATGTTAAGCATCGTCGGCTACCTCGTCACGTCAAACTCTGAATTACAAAGTTCTGTATCTTTGTTGATGCCGTTTATGACTTTGCTTGCGTTGAGCGTGCCGTATTGTGTGTGGCTGTTTGCACGGGCGATTTTTGAAGCGTCGTGGCCGCATCGGGTTATCGTTGTAACGGTCGCGATGGTTGGCATCGGCGTTTGGATAATCCACCTGAGTGCCATGACTCAGGAGTCGGTGCTCGTGAACGTTTCGGGTGCAGTTATGCGCGTCGTAGGTGTAGTCATAGTCGCGCACGCGCTGTGGTTGGCGGCCAAGGGTCATCCCGATGACCTGGTCGAGCGCCGTCGCGCATTTCGTTTGTTTTTTATTGCCGCAATTTCCGCGCAGGTCATCGCCGTTCTGATTGTTGAACTTGTGTGGGTCGGGTCGGAACCCCCGGCCTGGCTGAGCCAGGTCAACATCATCATGATTGCGATACTGACGGTAGGCCTCGCAATCCCTTTGCTTCGACTTAACACCGAATTCTTCGCTGTCGATGTACGACCCAATGGTGGGGTGCGTAGCGCTGTGGACAGCGTCTATCGGAACAAACTGATCGAACTGATGGACAGTGGTTATTTCAAAGAAACCGGCCTGACGATAAGTGTGCTCGCCAGGCGACTAAACTATCCGGAACATCAGTTGCGCCGACTTATCAACGGACGAATGGGGTACAGAAATTTCTCCGCATTCCTGAACAGCCATAGAATTGCGGCAGCCAAAGAGCAGTTGGCCGATTCGGTCCTTGTCAGGACACCGATCCTGACCATCGCCCTTGATCTTGGCTATGCCTCCCTGGGACCATTCAACCGGGCGTTCAAGGAGTCGACGGGGATGACGCCGACGGAATTTCGCCGCCGGGCACACGGCGAAAACCGCACCGATTCCGAATAAACCTCGCCGATTCTGAAATCGGCTGACATCCGTCGAATTCGGCGAGATTCAACACCCTTATCCACGCTATTTTTCGCTTCAGTTGTCATTTACTGGAGTGCAATCATGCTGGAAATGAAGGATCTTGCAGACCTGTTTCTCGCCGCATGGCCCATGATTTTCGGTTTGGATCTGGCGCGATACCTTGTCTTTGCGAGCGCCATGGTGGCCATTCTGGCTATCTTCGCAGCGCCGCTGGCACACCGGCGAATTCAGTCGAGGACGGCAACCGCAAAGGATGTACGACGCGAGATCGGCCACTCATTGATCACAGTTCTGCTGTTTTCGCTGGTCGGCTTTTGCGTATTCGCAGGGAGTCGATATGGTGTGTTCCGAATTTCCTCAGGTGAATTGCCAGCGACCGGCAGGTTGCTACTGGAGTTTGTAGCGATTGTTCTGCTGCACGACGCGTACTTCTATTGGGCACACCGGGCGATGCATACTCGCTGGTTTTTTCGGCGCGTCCATCGGGTGCATCACAAGTCGCGAACGCCGACGCCATGGGCTGCCTACGCGTTTGCCGCACCAGAAGCGATCATTGAGGCAGCTATCCTGCCGTTATCTGCGTTGGTTCTGCCGATGCATGAACTGACCGTGCTGCTTTTCGTAACACACATGATTGTACGAAATATCATTGGCCACGCCGGTATCGAACTTTTTCCGTCTTGGTGGTTGCGCACGCCCATCTTGCGGCGATTCACTACGACGACTCACCACGATCTGCATCATTCACATGGTGGTTACAACTTCGGACTTTACTTCACCTGGTGGGACCAGTGGATGAAGACCGAACATCCGAAATACGTGGAGCGATTCGCCGCT
>JAJFKS010000002.1 GCA_021773115.1 Woeseiaceae bacterium
GTCGGAAAAGTGTCGGAAATGAAAAAAGGGTTAACCAAGAAAATCGGCTAACCCTTTGATTTTATGGCGCGCCCGGAGAGATTCGAACTCCCGACCACCTGGTTCGAAGCCAGGTACTCTATCCAGCTGAGCTACGGGCGCTCTGGGAGCGAACAATAATAGGCTTCCGTGCCCAGTACAACTACTTCGGCTTTCTCGTGCCGTGGATTCGGTAGACCTCCATCCATTGTTCCTTGTCGCGCGACCATTCGAGCTTCCACTCGAAGCTATCTCGTTTCATGTCGAAGAACGTAATTCGGCCGAAGAAACCCTTTGGATTCGCCACGTCTGACAACATGACAATCTGTTCGTCCGTTGAAGTTGCCGTGAAACCGGCGGGCTCGGTCGAGGAAATCGTCAGCCAGGTCATCACCCACTTCCCGGTGCTGGGATTGTAGATGCGTAGATTCGTGCCGCGCTGGCGTTTGCTTTCATCGTCAACTGGCTCGGCTGCGGGTGGCGACGTGTAGTCATCCCGAATTCCCCAGCCGTCAAAGCCCCAATAGAAATTCCAGTCCGCCCCTTTGGAAGCCTCCCAGGCCGATCCGTCTGGCTTCAGGCCCTCCTCCGTTGTCGACCATTCTCCGATGAGCCGTTCCCAATGATGTAATTCGGGAGGAGCATCATCAGCGACGGCAGAAGCTCCGGCGATCGATACCGCGGAAAAGAGCGTGGCTGTTGCCAGAACGATGGCGAGCAAGTAGATCTTCTTCATGATTCCCCCCAGGACTTTTGTACGCCTATGTTTCACAGACACTGCGCCAGCATCGAAGTTCAAACCGGGCCTGTCATCGTATTCAGGCGTTAGCAAATATCTTGTCTATCTCGCTTATGACGTCTGGAGTAAACCGGTCTACAAATTCCACAGCTTTCATATTTTCGTGAACTTGCTCGACGCGACTCGCGCCCGTTATCACGGTACTCGCGTGAGGATTTTGCAGGCACCAGGCCAGTGAGAACTGTGCGAGTGTTGCGCCCATATCTTCAGCCAGTGGCGCCAACGCTCTGACCTTTGCCAAACTTTCTACATCCGTCAATTGGTCTTTGAGCCAGCCGAATCCTTTTAACGCACCACGACTGTCGTTCGGAATGCCATCGTTATACTTACCACTTAACAGACCGGAGGCCAATGGGCTCCAGGTCGTTGCGCCGTAGCCGTGTTCTTCGTAAACCGGTTTGTAATCGTTACCGAAGCGGTGCCGCTGAAACAGATTGTAAATCGGCTGCTCAACAACAGGCTTGTGTAGATGATGCCGTTCTGCAATTTCAATCGCGCTCACAATGTCTTCCGCCTCCCACTCCGATGTCCCCCAGTACAAGGCCTTGCCGCGCTCGATGTTATTGTGCATCGCCCAGACCGTTTCCTCGATGGGCGTGTTTGGGTCCGGTCGATGGCAAAACAACAGGTCCACATAGTCTGTACCAAGGCGCTTAAGAGAGCCGTCGATTGCTTCAAGCAGGTACTTTCGATTGAGCGTATTCTTCTCGTTCGGGTTGTCGTGTAAACCCCAGAAAAGTTTTGTCGAAATCAGATAGCTGCCACGACGCCAGCCCAGTTTCTTGAGGGCAGCGCCCATGACTTCTTCTGATTTTCCATCCGAGTAATTTTCTGCGTTGTCGAAATAGTTAACGCCCGCATCGTATGCGGCTGTCATCAAATCTACGGTCAAGTCGACGTCTGTCTGATTGTGAAACGTTACCCAGGAGCCCAGCGATAACTCGCTGACCTGGATGCCTGATTTGCCCAAATGGCGGTATTTCATTGCCTCTCCGTCGCTCAATTACGCTTCCCCAATCGGGCCTATCTCGCAGTCGAATGCCGCTTGATTGAGGCAAGGGCATCGGACTGTTTCCTGTTTGCTGCTACTATTCGATCATACGCTAGCTCAAAAAACCTGCTCAACTTCAGGCGACAGGAATGAAAAAGCTGCTATTCGTATCGGCCATCGCGACATCGTTCGCCATTCCAATCACCGCTCAAGCCGAAGACGCGCAAAGTATTCTCGACGAAATGATGGCCAGCGACAGTGCGCGAAGCAGACTTCGCGAAAACCGTGAAGCCTATCGGCAAAGAGAAAATCGACGGAAAAAGCGCTTTTCATTTACGCAGTGACGATGTCGACCTGTCGGAAACGAGCGATGGTCAGCAATTCACCATTCAATCCATGGGCCTCTGGGTCGACCGCGCCGTGCCCGAAAGCAAGATGTCCGAATCATTCAAACAACTCATGCGAAAGATGGTTTCCGGCGGCCCATTTGAAATAGCAACTGAAGTCAGTGAAATTCAGATCGTCGAGTAATTTGCCCTATTTCAATTCGTGCACACGCTGTCCCAGCCAGCGGATGGCATATTCGGTTTTGTCGCTCCACGGGTGACCAAAACTCAGGCGAATGAAGTTGGTATAGCGCGCGAGCGGCGAAAAGATATGCCCCGGTGCAATGCTGATACCGGCATCGATTGCATCGTCGAACAGTTGTTCTGCATCGACATTTTTCGGTAGCTCGAGCCACAGAACAGAACCACCAACCGGACGGGATGTTCGGGTCTCCTTCGGGAAGTGCTCGGCGACCAACGCACGCATGCGCTCCGAATTACGTTGCAGAACGGGACGCAAGGATTTGATGTGCCGGCCGTAATCGCCTGAAGCCAGGAAATCGGCGAGTGTGAGTTGCTGCAGAAAGCCCGACGAACAAGAAAACGCCCGCTTAAGTCGGGCGATCTCGTTGACATAGTGCTGCGTGACTACCCAGCCAATGCGATAACCGGATGCCGCCGTTTTGGAAAACGAACCACAGGTAAGAATACGTGCCTTGCTGCCCAGAAACTGCGCCGGAACGGGGCGCACGCCATCAAATCGCAGCTCGCCGTAGACATCATCTTCAACGAGTGCGACGTCGTATTTTTCCAGCATGGCCACCATTTTCCTGCGGTCCTGTTCCGGCATCGTGACGCCGAGCGGGTTGCCCAATGTGCTGGAAAAAAGACAGGCTTTCACCGGGTGTGTCTCAAATGTCCGTTCGAGGCCGGCAAGCGTGACACCTTCCTCGGGACAGGTTTCAACCTCCACCGCCAACATGCCGAGACTGTCGATCAATTCCAGCATGCCGTGATACGTCGGCGTCTCGATGGCGATGACGTCGCCCGTGTCGGCGACAGCCCGCAGCGCCAGGAGTAAGGCTTCCTGACCACCGTTGGTAATGCAGATTTCATCAGGTTCGACTGTCACACCGACAGCGTCGAGATACTGATACGCGATTTGCCGTCGCAGTGTTGGCTCGCCCAAGGTTGACGCATAGCCAAGACTGCGCTCCTCGGCCCGGGCCATCACACGTTTCATCGTGCGGTGCAGGGTCTTGGCCGCCGTCTTCGCCATGGATGGATTGGCAATTCCGAGCGGCACCAGCTCCGGTCGATTGACGCCATCGTAGACGCGCTCCATCAGCGGCCGACAACATAACTGCGCGGGTTTCATCGCCGCCGTTCGCGTCATGCTGACAATGTCATTGGCCGCCCTATGCCGAACATAAAAGCCCGATTTGGGTCGCGATTCGACCCGGCGCCGCCGCTCGAGCTCAATGTAGGCCTGGCGAACCGTCGGAACACTGACGCCGGCCGTCTTGCTCATCTTACGCAGCGAGGGCAAGCGGTCGCCAGGCAAAAGCGTCCCGGACTCCATATTTTCTGTTATTAAGTCAATGACTTGCCGGTACAGATAGGTTTCGGCTTGTTTGTCGACATTCAACATAACTGTATAGGTTCTATTTTGTAATTACTGTGTCTGTTATATCAACAAAATTTCCGTAAAGTCAATCCCAGTTTCGAATATCCACGGGAGGCGACGGACATGAAATCACAAAATATTTGCAAGGAGCGGACCTGCGAATGCGAACAGGAAAGTCGTACGTCGCGGTTCAATTTGCCTGTGCGACACCCGTCCAGATGGTCATTCTTGCGGGAGCTGCTTTTCTCTGCGCCTAACCATACGCACCGCTACCGAGCCTTGAGCAAGCGTATGGTCGATAAAACGATTCGACAATTAAATCGCGGAGAGTGTCGGTGAACAACGCGACGCTCTATGCCCTGACTGTGATGATCTGGGGCTCAACCTTCTTCGCAATTGAGTTTCAGTTGGGCGTTGTGGCGCCGGAAGTGTCGCTGGTTTATCGATACGGAACCGCGGCGATTCTACTGTTCGCGTGGAGTCGAATTCGCGGCCTGCCGATGCGATTCAATCTTCGCGAACACGCGTGGTTTTTTCTGCTGGGTCTGTTGCTGTTCGGGATCAACTACATTCTTGCCTATCGTGCGCAGGTCTATATTACATCCGCGCTGACTGCGATTGCGTTCTCGTCACTGGTGTGGATGAACATCATTAACGCACGCTTGTTTTTCGGCGCTCGAGCTGGACGCGGAACATTGTTTGGCGCCCTGCTCGGTGTTATCGGCATGTTCTATTTGTTCGCCCCACAAATACATGAAGTCTCTTTCACTGACACCGTATTTTTCGGATTCTTGCTTGCGATCGTTAGCGCGTTGGTGGCGTCATTCGGCAATATGGTGTCGCAAGCAACACAACGAGCAAAACTGCCGGTCGTCCAGACGAATGCCTGGGGGATGTTTTATGGGACCGTCTTTCTCGCCGCCTTCAGCATTGCAAGAGGTCAGGAATTTACGTTTGACTGGTCAGCAAGCTACGTTGTTTCGCTGGCATACCTCGCGATCTTTGGATCAATCATTGCTTTCGGCGCCTACCTGACGCTGTTGGGGCGCATCGGCGCCGCGAAAGCCGGCTACTCAATGGTGATGTTCCCGGTGATTGCCCTGATCCTGTCGACGCTATTCGAAGGGCTCGAGATAACAGCCACTACGGTGTTGGGTACGGTGTTCGTTATCGCGGGCAATGGATTCGTTCTGTACTCGCGCCAACCCGCAGTCAAGACAACTGCGCGCCCTTGCGAGTGCCGCAACTCTATCAGCAGCATTTGTATTTGCCGTTCCGATAATTTATTCGCTATCGACAGTCGCGGGAACAGTTTTTCGTCCAGCACTTTGCGAAAGTGACTGGGCCAGCGATGGCCTTCGTGAACCGCGCGCTCCGGAACAACGGAATGGCTGAGCAATGCGGTACCGAACGTCTCCGACGCCGGGTCGAGCACGCGAATTTGGTGATTATTGGTATCAGCAACGTACAGCCGCCCGTCTTCAATCAGTACCTGCTTGGGAAATTTGAAGCCGGTGTCAGTGGCTTAATCGATAAAGGTGGCCGTTCGAGTCAAGCCGCAATTCGGCCCGCCCATGGTTGCTGCCTCAGCTCCGTCCCACATCCACCGGCCGAACAACCGAGAGATGTCGTGCGACAACCCTCAAAAAGCCCGGCCGCGGCACAAGTGCCGATCAGGAATTTTTATTAAAGCTTGTTTTAAAGCTATTAATCGTCTTTTGTCCATATAATAGCTTAATTTTAAGCTATTATATTGTCTCAATTGACACATAATCAGTAAGAGCTTACTATCAAGCTATTATCTACATTTATTTCGTTTAAAAGCTTAAAATTGATCTGTTATGGACTACTATACACTCACTGACTCGGCCATCGAGACCGAAATCGGCGACCGCCTCAGGGCGCTTCGCCTGCGACGCAATATCACGCAAAAGGCCCTCGCCGAGGCAACCGGGCTCTCCGTTACCGCCATCAAGGGCATCGAAGCCGGCGGCGGAACGCTGTCCACACTCATCGCCGTACTACGGGAACTCCAGGCCCTCGATCAGCTGCAGCATTTCATCCCCGAAATCACTGTGAGCCCGCTGCAACTTGCTCGCAGCAAGGGCAAACAACGCCAGCGTGCGACCGGCAAACGCGGCAAAGGCGACGGTGATCAAGAGTGGTAAAGCGTGTTGAAACCGCCGAAATTCGCCTGTGGCAGCAACTCGTCGGTGCCGTGTCCTGGCTCGACGATCGCGGCTATGCGGTGTTCGAATTCGATCCCGATTTCCTCAAGCGGGGTCTGGATATCTCGCCAATTCACATGCCGCTATCCGACGCACAAAGCGGCGACGGTCTGTTCGCTTTCCCGGAACTCGCTCGGCGCACCTACTTGGGACTTCCGGGCCTGCTCGCTGACGCCCTGCCCGACAAGTACGGGCGCAGCGTTATTGATGCCTGGTTAGCACGACAAGGCCGCGATCCCGACAGTTTCAGCCCGGTCGAGCGGCTCTGCTATACGGCGTCTCGAGCGATGGGCGCGCTCGAGTTCGCACCGCCCGTCCTTAAGCGAAAAGAGCAGGCCCATTCAATCGAGATCGCCGAGTTGGTCGAGCTCGCCCAGGCGATCGTCAATGAACGCCGGGGCCTCGCTGTGAAACTGGGCGACTCCCAAACCGACGACGCCGGCGCGATCCAGGAAATCCTAAGCGTCGGCACGTCGGCCGGCGGCGCACGACCGAAAGCCATCATCGCACTCAATGAACAGGGGCAGGTACTTTCCGGCCAGGCGGATGTGCCACCCGGCTACGACTACTGGATCCTGAAGTTTGACGGTGTCACCGACCTCGAGCTCGGTGAACCGGCTGAATACGGCCGCATTGAGTATGCCTATTATGAAATGGCCAGACTCGCTGGCATCGACATGATGGAATGTCGCCTGCTTGAAGAGAACGGCCGAGCACATTTTATGACCAAACGCTTCGATCGCGTCGATGGCCGGAAGATTCACATGCAGTCACTGTGTGGCCTCGCCCACTTCGACTTCAATGAATCTGGCCTGTACAGCTACGAACAGGCGTTTTCCATCATGCGCAAGTTGCGGCTGAACAAAAAAGAGGCCGCCGAGCAATTCCGCCGCATGGTCTTCAATGTCGTTGCGAGGAACCTTGATGACCACACCAAGAACATCGCGTTCCTGATGGACACGGAGGGTCACTGGACGCTGTCACCCGCCTTCGATCTCACCTACGCGCACAACCCGGCCGGGCTGTGGACCAGTCAGCATCAGATGAGCATCAACGGCAAGCGAGACAAACTGTCGCGCGATGACCTGCTTGCCGTCGGCCAATCGATCAGCCTTGCAAAGCCCGGGCAGGTCATTGATGAAGTGATTGATGCCGTGGCCGAATGGCCGCGACTGGCAAAAAATGCCGGCGTCAGCCCCGCAAAGCGACGCGACCGGGCCAAGAATCACCGGCTGGATCTGCCGCGGGTCGCGGAATGAAAACAGTCTAGATCCGCAATGCGAACGCGGACATGAACTGCCGTAATGTTGCCGCATCACCTTTAATCAGCCGCCTCGCTGGATCACCGCTGCCGAGGAACAAATCCGCAACGGTCGCATCCACGTGGATACTCGCGTCCTCGGCGGCACCCAGACCCACCGTCATCTGTTGATCTTCGATCCGCGCCCAAGCCTCAAAGTCGCCAGAAGCAAATTGCACGGTAACAGCCAGGTTCCCGGCTCGAGTCGCTTGAAACACGGCCTTCAATGCCAGCAAGTCCCAGTCCTCGTGATGATGATCACCGGGTTGATTCTCCGGCCCGTAACTGAGCCCCCAGCGAATCAGCGCGAGCAGCGCCGGCTCCAGTGCCCGGCCCCGCTCCGTTAAGGAATAAACCGGTCCACCATGATCGCCCTGCCCGCGTGCAATCACGTCGGCGGCCTCGAGATCCTTGAGACGCGCGGCCAGAAGATTCGAGCCTATGCCCTTGAGTGATGCCAGTAACTCTTTGAATCGGCGAGGAAATACCGCGAGGTCGCGAAGCAGCAACAGGGTCCAGCGTTCGCCGATAATATCGCTGGCTCGCGCCAGGGCACAGTTCTGCTGGTAGCTACGTTTCGTCATGGTTGACTACGCTAACACTTAACTATATATTTTTAAACTACTATAGTTTTTTAAAGTGAGTTGACGTATGTCCGAACAGCCCCTGCTGATACGCGCGTTACGCGGGAACGCAATTTTCTCAAGCCTCAGTGCAGCGAGCATGCTGCTGGGCTCCGGCTGGGTCACAGAACAGCTCGGCCTTGGCAGCCCCGCACCGGTCTACGCCGTTGCCACTTTTCTGCTTTTATTCTCGTTACAACTCGCAAGCATTGTACGCAACGGCCGCATTCGGCAATGGGAGATCGGCGCAATTATTGGCGGTGACATTGCCTGGGTGCTTGGCAGTGTCGTGCTTGTCGTGATCTTCTATCGCTCACTAACAAGTGCCGGCGTGATACTGATCGACCTCGTCGCGATGGTTGTACTGTTTTTCGCGATTCAGCAAATCCGTGGGCTGCGGGCGTGGCGCGACGCAAGCGTTTAAGCGGTTATTCGTTTTCGCTGCGCGCTTGCACGGCTATGTCACCGTCGACATCCACCGAGACGTCCAGAACAATCGGCCTGCAACAGACCTGGCAGTCTTCGACATAGCTTTGCTCAGACAATGAGTCATCAATCAAAACATTGATCGACTCCCCGCAGTACGGGCAACTAACCGACTTCTCGACGATTGCTGGCACTACAATTACCTACTTCAAGCGAATAAAAATCTGCACCGCACCGGATCCTGACGAAATCGGCACTTCCTTGATCTTCAGGTATTTCTGCTTGCGCACCAGCTCACCGAGTTTTTGGCAGCCATAATTTCGCGGATCGAATGACGGGCTGTTCTTCACCAGGAATTTTCCGACGACCGACAGCTGTGCCCAGCCATCATCCTGCGCGGCTGCTTCGATTGCCTTGGCAATCATCGGTTTCAGCGGTTCGGCCGCCGGTTTCGATTTCTTGTCGCTGGCTTTGGACGGCTTCAGTATATCCGAATAGATGAATTTGTCGCATGCTGCAACGAAAGGCTTCGGTGTTTTTCTCTCGCCGAAACCGTACACAACCAGCCCACTCTCTCGAAGACGGGTGGCGAGGCGCGTAAAATCACTGTCGGACGACACCAGGCAGACGCCATTCAAACCACCAGCATGCAACAGATCCATTGCATCAATAATGAGCGCCGAATCCGTGGAGTTTTTACCGGTCGTATAACTGAACTGCTGAATCGGCTGAATCGCCATTTCGTGCAACACGTTCTTCCACTGCTTGAGACTGGTTGTGGTCCAGTCGCCGTATGCACGTTTCACGCTGGCGGTACCGTAGCGCGACACTTCCGCGATCAGTTCGTGAATAATCGCCGCTTGTGCGTTGTCCGCATCGATCAGCACCGCAAGATTATCGTTGTTCGAAGATGCCATAATAGAAGGCCCTAATAGTCACTGGCGCCTATCATAACGTGTTCGTCAGCTTAAAATTCAATCAAAAACTTTTGTTGCTGCTGCTTTGTGCGACGAGCTCGTTGTACCCGCACGATGCAAAGGCGCGGACAAACGAGGACGAGCATCATTGCCTGGCGCTGGCCGTGTATTGGGAAGCACGCGGCGAGACGGATGCGGGCATGATCGCGGTCGGCTGGACCATACTGAATCGCGTTAGAAGTCCGGATTTTCCAGACTCTCCGTGCGGCGTAGTTTACCAGGGTGGTGAGCAGCCACCGTGTCAGTTCTCCTGGTGGTGTGACGGAAAAAGCGACACACCTCGGAATCAAAAAGGCTGGACCAGAGCCCGCCGAATCGCCGCCGATTTAATGACCAGCCCGCCCAAGGATCCGACGGATGGCGCATTGTACTTTCACAGCAGCACTATCAAGGTGCCCTGGAAAGTCAACAGAACACGGACCGCGAAAATCGGCGGGCACATTTTCTATCGCTGAGCACTGAGGCATCGGCACAGTCGCGCAAATTGCAGGCCTGAACCGTGCACTGACTCCAAATGGCGACAGTTTTGCCCACAGGATAATCTAATATAAAACAGTATATTACCAGACATTCCTCATGCTGGTCTTAGTCCCTGAAAATCTAATTGGACAGCCGTGAGGTCGCGCCCTACCATCGCCGCCGATTCACGAACCAACGCCGATAACGGCGATTCAATCTAAAACTGAGGTGTCTAATGAAGTACTCAATTCTCGTTGTGGGTCTGCTCCTCTGCGGCTCCGCTGTTGCACAATATTCCGGTCAGCCGAAAGCCGATCTCAGCTACGACTACCTGGAACTGCGTTTCGTCGATGTTGATACCAATGGCGGCGATGGCTTTCGCTTTAATGGTTCCTACGATCTCGGCAACAACTGGTTGATCGTGGGCGGACTCACGTCACTCGACTTTAACAACAATGTCGATGTGACCGTTTTTGAGGTCGGCGCGGGATACATCTGGAACTACTCGGAAGACTTCGATCTGGTGAGCACACTGCGTTACATGAATGCTGATGTTGGAAATTCCGCGATCAGCATCGATGATGACGGCCTCGCGTTCTCAGCGGGAATTCGTGGCATGCTGGCGCCTCGATTCGAGATTCGTGGCAATATTCACCATGTGACCATTGGCAATAGCGATTCTTACCTGGAACTGGCAGGCGACTACTATTTCGCGCCACAGTTTGCCGCGGGTATTAGTCTGGAATTCGCGGGTGATGACGATGTTGTAACCGTCGGCGGCCGGTGGTTCTTTAAATAAGGCAGTAACCTGGAACTAACAGATGAGGCTCATCAGGAACATGTAGTCCTTGGCATGGCTACTGCGGTTGGCGCGTATTTCATGTTCTCGCTGATGGTGATGTTCGCGAAGTTACTAAGCGCTACACACTCAGTCATTGAAATCGCGTTCTACCGCAACCTGATCGGCAGCCTGCCGTTTCTGTTCATCGCCTTCGCAATGGGGCGTCGGGACATCCTGGTTATGCGTACCAAGCCCGTATGGGTCGGTATTCGTGCCGTCGCCGGTACCGTCAGCCTGGTGGTCACTTTTGCGGCATATTCAATGTTGCCGTTGGCGGACACCACCGCGTTGCTGTTTACCGCATCGCTGTTTATTCCGGTTTTAAGCGTCATCATTTTGAAAGAAACGGTCGGACCGTGGCGCTGGTCTGCTGTGGTAATCGGCTTCGTCGGCGTTTTGATCATGACCCGTCCGAGCGGCGACGTTTATGTGCTCGGCATTGTGGCAGCGCTGGTCGCCGCATTAATGCACGCCGGCTTGCAGATCATTTTGCGCTACCTCGGGCGCTATGAAAAGCCGGCTACGATCAGCCTTTACTTTTTCGTCATCGGCGCGATTGTCACGGCGCTGGCAATGCCCTTCGTCGCGGTCACACCAACAATCAATGAAATCCCACTGCTCCTGGGCGTGGGGCTAAGCGGAGCTGCCGCCCAGTGGCTGCTGTCAGTCGCGTATCGCAATGCACCGGCGGCGATTGTTACCGTCTTCAATTACACCAGTATTATCTGGGCCACCTTTTTCGGCTGGATGATCTGGAATGACTGGCCATTACCTGCCGTCATGACCGGCGCGGTGATCGTGATCGCCTCGAATATTCTGATTGTCTGGCGTGAAAGCCAGGCCAGAACGCAACTCGTCACAGACCGGAATCCATAGGCAGACCTCAGTCCACGGCCAAACAGGCCATTTTGGGGCATTCGGTCGGTATGACCTGGAAATGTGCATTTCATCATATTCCCTAATATTTCAGTCGGCGATAATCGCTGGAAGGACAGCAACTTATCGGATTTTACTCTGTACCTGCTTGTGGCCGTGGCGCTCGGCGTTTCGGCAGGTTGGTTGATCCGAAATGCGCTGGCATCAAGACGCCCCAGTTCGGCGAATGACGGATGGCAGACCAAGCTGGAGTACGAGTCCTTTCGCAATCTTCTGCAGGCATCGCGTTCCGAGCACGATTCGGTTAACAAGATGCTCGCGTCCGCCAAAGCTCGCCTCGAAAACCTCGATGCGTTAGAGCGAGATGTCATCTTACTTGAAGCTGAAAATGCCGAACTCAAGCATGACAGCGCGCTGATCAAACAGGAAAACATGGAGCCGCGGAAGCTCGCCAGGAAGTCGACAACTTGCAGGAGATCATTGGTATCGGCAAGGTTTTCGAACATACTCTGCACGGCCTCGGCATCACCAGTTTCCGCCAGATCGCTTCTTTCGGCGTAGCAGACATCGCAAGAGTGAATGCCGAGTTGAAGGAACTTAAAGGGCGTATGGAACAGGATGACTGGATCGGACAGGCAAAAGAGCTTCACTTCAAAAAGCACGGTTAAGTCGGCTGATAGCAGGTGCCCTCACCCGTGACAGGCTCCGCACTCAGTAATCGCAACTTTCTCATTTATCTCACCGGCAGCACCATCTCGCTGCACGGCCTGTGGATTTATCGCGTCGCACTCGGCTGGTTTGCCTGGGAGCTGACCCATTCCGAGTTCTGGGTCGGAATCGTTGCATTCACACAGGTTGCGCCCGCTGCCATCGTTGGTCCGATTTTCGGCGTGCTGGCAGATCGCTTCGATCTGCGCAAGACGTCGGTCATCGTCAACATCTTAAGCACAATCAACATGTTGGTGCTCGGGGCGCTTACCTGGCTCGGTTACGTCGATGTACTGGTACTCACGACGCTGTCGCTCGTGCAGGGAACGCTTGATGGCGCACATGCGCCGATCCGCATGACGCTGGTACCCAATCTCGTCAATCGAGCGCAACTGCAGAGTGCGATAGCGAGCACCTCCATTTCATTCAATGCATCCCGATTCGTTGGCCCGGCGATAGCAGGCCTGATCATTGCAACGCTGGGCGTGAGTGCGGCTTTCACTATCAACGGTATTTCTTACCTCGCGTATATTGTCGCAATATTGATTGTTGAATTGCGACCGGCCGAAGTACGCGTGAAAGCAGCCACCGGTGTCTGGGCGGAGATGCTCGAAGGCATTCGCTACATTCTGAGCCATCGAACCATTCGCGGCGTTTTGATTACCGTCGCTGTCGCGTCGGTATTCGGCCGCGGCGGTTTGGAAATGATGCCGGCATTCGCCGACAAGATTTTCCTGCGCGGCGCCCCCGGTCTCGCCATGCTGACGGCCGCTATCGGTGTCGGTGCCATCGCGTCTGGCCTGGTTTTGAGCCGCAGCACTGGCTGGCTCAATAGCCGCGTGATTCGAGTTGCTGTCATCATCGCAGGCCTGTTGATCATGGCGTTCGGGGCCAACGACTCGTTCTGGCTGGCGCTCGTCATCGTCGTTACGTTGGGGGTCATCCTGTCGGTAGGCGGTGTTGGTTCCCAAATCCTGATCCAGACCCTGGTCGACGAAGACGTTCGCGGCCGCGTCAGCAGTTTCTGGGGAATGATTGTATTCGGTGGCACGGCCCTGGGCAGCCTGGTTGTCGGGGCGTCAGCGGCAACGTTTGGCCTGCAAAATACAGTCGTCGTTAGCGGCCTGTTGTGTGCTGCCGTCGCGCTGGCCGTACCGATTGCCGAAACCGATGAATAGCGATGACGTTGATGTATTGACGGTCAGGTCTACCGGGCTCGCCGGAGACCGACTACAATGCTCCAAGACAAGAACCGGATGATTTGATGGCTGGCGGATTCGCAAAAGACGGCGCAGTGCAGGACCAGATTGACGCAACCATTGAGGATGCGGTCAAGCATGCGCGGGAGCAGCTACCGAGGGGCGAAAGTCTGCGGCAATGCGAGGAGTGCGACGCAAGCATTCCCGAGGCGCGCCGACAAGCGGTTCCCGGCGTACGGGTTTGCGTGAACTGCCAGGCTGATCGCGACGCGAAAAACAAGGCGGCGGGTGGAATCAACCGCCGCGGCAGCAAAGACAGTCAACTCCGATAGATTCATGGCGGCTAGCGCCACGGCTAGAGTTTTTTCTTGTTGATGATCGGAACCAGTGTCGGAATCCGCTGTTCCCTCGCGCGACGTGCATCCGCAATGTTCTTCATCTTCGCCGTGTCTGCGAGTTCCGGATCGTCAATCACGATCGATGAGTGACCCGTTGCATAAACCATTTTCATACGGTGGTCGCCAAGCGAAATGATATCGTCATGCAACAGGACCTTGCTCTGCACTCGTCGGGAATTCACAAAAGTTCCGTTGCGGCTCTTGAGATCAACCAAAACAACGGCATTCTGGTCTCGAATGAGCAATGCGTGTTGGTTGCTAACGAACTGGTCCTTGATCACAACATCACTAAGGTCAGAGCGACCAATCAGTGCGCGCTTTTCGGTGAGCCGAATTTCCTGCAGCGTTTTGCCCATATGGGTAACAATGACCATTGGAATGTCATCCGCCGCCGCTTCGTTCGGATCAAGAATATCCTGGAGCCTGATGGGGAACGATTTCGCCTGCTGGATAATTGACAGCGCCATCGCGTCCATGTCGCCGGGCCAGCCGCCGGCCATAGAATGAATTTTTTCGCAGACGTCGACCGGCATGACATCATCTGGCCGGTCGACACCGCCAGATCGTAGTTTCGCGTAAAGATAGCGCATCGCTTCTTTGGACATCATTGGTCCCAACTGCAAGTTACCGATCACGCGTCGCGATACTGAAGCCATACTGGGCGCATCAATGATTCGCGACATGTCGCGATTGCTGACCAAAACCAGTCGCATCGCATAACGACTACCTGCAGTCGCGGATGCGAGTTTGCACAATGCGCCTAAAGCGCTTGGGTACATATCGTTGATGTTTTCCAGTATCAGCACCGGCGGTTCATGCGTCCGCGTTTGTTGAACGGCAAAGACATGCAACATGTTGATCATCTCGTCAGTGGAGTCCAACGCGAGGTTGTAGCCAAACTGTTCGAGAATTCGCGATAACAATTCATCGGTATGCAGGCGCGAACCATCGACCACCGCGATCGCCAAACGCGCCTGGTTTTGTTGCACGAATTGATTCGCAATAACTGACTTGCCCGATGCAGGCGGCCCGTGCAGCAATGCCACACCGCGCTCATCTGTCAGGATTTCGCCGAGAAAATTAAGTGCTTCTTGCTGCGCCTGGTAACGGACGAATGTCCTGAATTCCCGCAGCCCTGCTCCATCTACCTGCATTTCTGTTGCTCTGAATTTGAAGGCCCCCACCTCTAAGGTCTGAATCTACTTTCGCGCAATCGATACGCTGAGTCCAGATGTCTCCAAACGGCAACACTTGCGAACTAATTTAACTTAATCGAGCCTTCAACTCGGCAACTTCTGCTTCCAGCGTCGCGACGCGTTCAGCAAGTTCTGACAACGCCCCGCTCGCCGTTGATCCTGCTGGCTTTGCCGCACGTTGCTGGCTTGTGTAGGCGTCGATATCGACCGAACCGGAAAACAAATGCATGTATTCGGAATCCTTCCGCCCCGCGAGCTTCGGCAATTTTACGACCAGCGGACCCGCCTCATGCTCAATCAATCTGTCGAGAGTCGCGACAACGTCAGAATTATCCGCAAAATTATGTAAGCGACCGCTCCGCGCCCGAAGCTCACCGGGTGTCTGCGGGCCACGCAATAGCAGCAGGCAGACGACGGCGGTCTGTGCGTCATCGAACTGTAAATCACTGTAACGAGTGCCACAAAATCGCTGCGAGTATTTCTCCGCACGACTCTTGAAGTTTTCCTCGGTTCGGGCAAGGTGTTTGGTTTCGAGCGCGCGTATGGTGTGCTGGACTTCACCTTGCGTCAGCGACGTCACCGGATCACGGGCTGACTTTTGATTGCATGCATTCGTCAATGCATTGAGCGTCATTGGATATTGTTCCGGTGTGACAATCGATTTTTCAATGAGGCTGCCGATTACCCGAGCCTCGATTGCGTTAAGCGTCGTAATCACTTCAGACCTCGCTCGACCAAATTCAGTGGCCGCGAGTATACCTTGCTTCAGGGTGTAACTCGCTACGGGTTCGTTGCATCAATAACGCTGTCCAGACTAAGCCGAATTTGTGCTGCCCAGTAAGGCGCCAACAAGGCCGCCTTGGTCTTGTGATCAGACTTGTCATCCGTATTCGGTGGCCGCGGAACATCTCTCAGATCAAATCGAATTTGTCCGTCGCTATCGACGACAATAAGCCCTGGCGTTCCAAAGATCTGATACAAGTCCGCCACATCGTCGCCGTCTGGCAGCACCGTGAAATCGTATCCGGCGCCATTGACAAATCCAACAGGGTCACCGTCGTCCTTGATATTGATCGCGAGTATCTTGATTTTATCGCCGTATTCCAGGCGAATACTTTGCAGGTGCGGCATCAGCGCCTTGCAATACGGGCACCAGGTGGCCCAGAAAAACAGAATGACGGGCTGCTCCTGAACTTCCTCGCTCAAACGAACTTCTGCGCCCTCGGCGGATTTAAGCGACCAGTTCGGCGCAAGGTCGGCACTCAATACCGACGCATTCACTGCCAGCAAGCCCAGAAGGACTATTATAAAGCTTAGGTGTTTCATAGTGTCTTAGGACCGGCAATGTAGCGCACATATTACAGGCCGATTTCTTTTATAATCGCGCCGGCTATGCTGAACCTCTCCAATATCGCGCTTCGCCGCGGCCAAAAAGTCCTGATTGCCCATGCCAGCCTGCAGGCGCACGCCGGGCAGCGCGTGGGTGTTATCGGTGCAAATGGTTGCGGCAAGTCATCGCTCTTCGCCATGATCATGGGCGAGCTTGAGCCGGATGACGGCGAGCTGTTCCTGGACTCGAATGACGTCATTGCGCATGTGGCACAGGAAAGCCCGCACGGCAAAGGTGCCGCCGTTGACTACGTCATGGACGGTGACCCGGAGTTGCGGGCGGTGCAATCTGCCATTGCCGCCGGTGAAGCCGATCCAAAAAAGCCCGATCTGCACGTAATGTATGAACGCATGGAGGCCATTGATGGCTTCTCGGCCGAATCGCGGGCCGCGCGATTACTGCATGGCCTCGGCTTTGCCGCCGACGACTACCGCAAGCCAGTGCGGGAGTTTTCCGGCGGCTGGCGTATGCGGCTCAACCTGGCCCGGGCGCTGATGTGCCGCTCCGACATCCTGTTGCTCGACGAGCCGACAAACCACCTGGATTTGCCGGCAATCTTATGGCTCGAGCGTTGGCTCAAACGCTACGAAGGAATCTTGCTGGTCATATCGCACGACCGCGATTTTCTTGACGAGGTCTGTACACGCATTGCCCATATTGAGCACGAGCAGCTCAGCGTATTCACTGGCAACTATTCGCAGTTTGAAGCGCAACGCGCCGAACAGCTCGCGCAACAACAGTCGATGTACAATCGTCAGCAAAAGCAGATCAAACACATCCAGAGCTACGTCGACCGGTTTCGGTACAAGGCGTCCAAGGCCCGCCAGGCGCAGAGCCGCCTTAAAATGCTGGAACGCATGCAGCAAATCGCTCCTGCTCACGTCGACTCGCCGTTTCGGTTTCACTTCATTGAACCCAGGAAACAGCCGCAACATCTGCTGGGTCTCACGGACGCGTCGGTTGGCTACGGCGGCACCGTTATTCTCGAGCAAATTAATCTCAACCTGTCTGCCGGCGATCGACTGGGTCTGTTGGGTGTCAACGGTGCCGGCAAATCCACATTGGTGAAAGCACTGTCAACGGGCGAAACGATGCTTGCTGGCGACCGTGTTCTCAGCAAAGACACGCAAATTGGTTACTTCGCACAACACCAGCTCGAATTGCTCAATCCGGGAATGAGCCCGATTGATCACCTTCGCGACTACGCACCGGGTGACCGTGAGCAGGACCACCGCAATTATCTCGGCCGATTCGGATTCAGTGGTGAGCGGATCTTCGAACCCGTCGAACCGTTTTCTGGCGGTGAAAAGGCGCGGCTGGTATTGGCATTAATGATTCGACAGGGACCCAACCTGTTGCTGCTCGACGAGCCGACCAACCACCTTGACCTGGAGATGCGCCAGGCGCTGAGTGTTGCCCTGGTCGAATACTCGGGCGCGCTGGTCGTCATTTCACACGACCGACATTTGCTACGCAGCGTCTGCGACGAACTCCTGATCGTTCACGACGGTCGTGTGGAACGCTTTACAGAGAGTCTTGACGACTATCCGGCCTGGATCAGGGAGCAAGAAGAAAAGGCTGATAAAGCCGAATTGAAATGGCAGGACGCGCCAGAAACAAAGCTCAACAAGAAGCAACAACGCCAGGAGCAGGCAGAACGGCGCAAGCGCCTGAAGCCTTTGTATGATGCGGTGCGGGACCTTGAAAAGCAGCTCACAAGCTGCCGTTCGAAACTGGCAGACTTCGACAGGCGACTCGCGGATGAGTCAATCTATGCGGACGCCAGCCGGACCGACGAGATCAAACAACTGGTTCAGGACCAGGGACTCGTGCGCTCAGAAATCGACGCCCTCGAGTGGCAATGGCTTGAAGCCAGCGAGAATCTCGAAAAAGCCGGCTAAATCGATTCGCTGATGGCATCGAGAAATGCCGATCCGTAGCGCTCCAGTTTAGTCTGGCCAACGCCCGATATGGCGATCAATGCGCTGTCGTTGCGAGGTTTATCGGCCGCCATTTGCTTTAAAGTTGCGTCGTGAAAAATAACGTACGGTGGCACGTCGAATTCATCCGCCAGCCTTTTGCGGACATCACGAAGCGCGTCAAACAGTGCAACATCTTCGTCGGCGAGAGTCGTGCCCTGCCGCTTTGTCACGCTCGATTTTTTCCTAACCAGCAAATCCCGCCGTAACGGCAAATCAATTTCGCCGCGCAACAACGGTCGACTGGTCTCACTCAGTTGTAGCGCACCGTAGCCTTCGCTGTCGACGGTCAACAGGCCGACGACCACCAGCTGCCGCAGAATCGAACGCCACTGCTTTTGGTCGAGTTCTGCACCGATTCCAAAAACACTGAGCTTGTCGTGCCCATGCTGCCGCACCTTGTCATTGTCTTTTCCCATCAACACGTCGATGACATGCACGGCGCCAAAGCGCTGCCCGGTCCGGTACACGGCGGAAAGAATTTTCTGCGCAACCTCCGTGCCGTCGAAGACGTCCGGTGGTGAAAGACAGACATCACAGTTGCCACAATCATCAACCAGCGAATCGCCGAAATAGGCCAGTAACGAACGTCTGCGACACTCTGTCACTTCGCACCAGCCAAGCAATGCATCGAGTTTCATGCGCTCGTTACGCTTGCGGAGTTCGCTTGACGAGGATGACTCAACCATTTGTCGCAGCCGGACAACGTCCTGCAGGCCGTACACCATCCAGGCAACAGCCAGCTCGCCGTCGCGCCCGGCCCGGCCTGTTTCCTGGTAATAGGACTCCATGCTCTTCGGCAAATCCAGGTGTGCGATAAACCGGACGTCGGGTTTATCGATTCCCATTCCGAATGCGATCGTCGCAACGATGATCACGCCGTCCTCACTGACGAATCGATGCTGGTGTTCGGCGCGTGTAGTAGCATGCAGTCCCGCATGGTATGGCAATGCAGTGAACCCTTCCTTTTGCAGCCATGCAGCCGTTGATTCAGTCTTCTTGCGCGACATGCAGTAGACGATGCCGGCCGCGCCGCGATGATCCGCAAGAAAATTCAGCAATTGTCGTTTCGCATCAACTTTCGCCTGCACTTCATAGCGAATATTGGGCCGGTCGAATTTGGCAATAAAGCGCGCCGGATTCCGGAGCTGCAACTGCTCGACGATCTCTTCTCGCACCGCCGCGGTCGCCGTTGCCGTCAATGCCATGCGCGGCACATTGGGAAAATGCTCGGCGAGTCGTCCTAACGACAGGTAGTCTTCACGAAAATCATGGCCCCATTGCGAAACGCAATGGGCTTCATCAATGGCAATCAGACGGATATCGCAGGCTTTCAGTCGTGCCAGCGTTTGAGGCTGCAGCAGACGCTCGGGAGCGACGTACAGCAACTTGACCTGGCCGCCCGCAAGACGCCGATAGAGGTCGCCCTGCTCGTCACCGGACAAGGTGGAATTTAAGAAATCTGCCGGAACGTCAAGGACTTGCAGTGCTGCCACCTGATCCTGCATTAGCGCAATCAATGGCGAGACCACGATTGTAACGCCGTCCATGAGGATTGCCGGGATCTGATAACAAATGGACTTGCCACCGCCTGTTGGCTGCAAAACCAGGGCATCGCGGCCTTCAAGAGCTGCGTTGATGGCGGCCTCCTGGTCTCCTCGAAATTCGTGATAACCGAATACGTCGCGAAGAACGATCTGGGGGCTTGCAGTCATGCCGCGAGTATACCGATACCGACGACGCGATGGAGTCGTCAATTCTGCGTTTCCCGCCGTATAATGCCGGCATGAAAATTTGGGTCGATGCCGATGCCTGTCCAGTCGTGGTGAAAGAAATCTTGTTTCGCGCCGCGGACCGAACCGGCGTTCAACTGACACTGGTTGCAAACCAGGCGATGAATACACCGCCCTCGCCCAATATTCGCTCAGTTCAAGTTCAACAAGGCTTTGATGTGGCCGACGACGAAATTGTCAAACGTGTCGAGGCCGGCGACCTCGTTATTACCAGCGATATACCCCTCGCGGCGGAAGTGATCGCCAAAGATGGACACGCCCTCAGTCCGCGCGGCGAAATGCACACGAAAGACAACATCGGCGCGCGCCTCAACATGCGAGACTTCCTGGACACAATGCGCTCCAGTGGTGTTGAGATGGGTGGCGGTCCCGCGGCATTCAGTCAGCGCGACAAACAGGACTTCGCAAACAGCCTGGACCGCTTTCTAAGCAAGTACGCTGACTAACGCATCAAGCGCTGGCTCGAGCGCGAGGCCGATTCGACCGACCTCTCGCCTTCTTGCCTGGCCGTGCGTTGGCACTTGAGTGCGTTTTCTTTCGCGCACCGGACCGACCACCATTTGGCCGCGGCCCACCTGATCTCGGCGGCTTGCCCTTGCTGATCGGCTCCGCCCTGATGCGCTTGTCAACCTCGTAACCCGGCACGAACTCCTTTCGGATCTCGACCGTCAGAAGTCGTTCGATATCATTGAGCAGTTTCAGCTCATCAACACAAACCAGTGACACCGCGGTGCCTTCCTGTCCGGCTCGCGCCGTGCGTCCGATACGATGCACGTAGTCTTCAGCGACATGCGGCAGCTCGTAGTTCACAACGTGCGGCAGCTTGTCGATGTCGAGCCCGCGTGCGGCGATATCAGTCGCAACAAGTACTCGTACTTTGCCAGCCTTAAAGTCGCGCAATGCAGTCGTGCGAGCACCCTGGCTTTTACCACCATGGATAGCACTGGTTTCAATGCCGTCGCCATTCAGTTGTTTGGCGAGTCGATTGGCCCCGTGTTTGGTGCGCGTAAATACCAGCACCTGGCGCCAGTTGCCTTTACCGATTTGCTCGGACAACAACTCGCGTTTGCGCGCCTTGTCGACCGGCATTACAACCTGTTTCACTTTCTCAGCAGTAGAGTTCCGTTGTGCAACCTGCACTTCGGTCGGGTTGTTCAGCAAGCCATTCGCAAGATTGCGAATTTCCTGCGAAAACGTTGCCGAGAACAGCAGGTTTTGGCGCTTGGCCGGCAGCTCTTTGATGATTTGCTTGATGTCGCGAATGAAGCCCATGTCGAGCATGCGATCGGCTTCATCGAGTACGAAAATTTCGACGCCGGACAGGTTGATATTGCCCTGGCGTACATGATCCAGCAGCCGACCCGGGGTGGCGATGACAACGTCGACGCCACGGCGGATTTTTGAAATCTGCGGACGAGCGCTAACGCCGCCGTAGATTTCCATGCTGCGGACAGGACGATGTTTGCCGTAGGTCGTTACGCTTTCATTGACCTGCGCAGCGAGTTCACGCGTTGGCGTCAGGATCAACGCACGAATGCGCCGTGGACCGTCGGACTTCTGCTGCAATCGCTGCAACATGGGAAGTGTAAATGCGGCTGTTTTGCCGGTGCCCGTCTGGGCAGCTGCTAAAACGTCCTGGCCGTCGAGGACCAGCGGAATCGCCTTGCTTTGAATAGGGGTTGCTTCCGTGTAGCCCTGTTCTTCGACAGCACGCAGCAATTCGGCCGAAAGGCCGAGTTGGTTAAATAACATTGATTGTTCTCCGATTCGCCTGATCCGCAACGTCGAAGACGTGTGGTTCGGTCCAGGCTGGAATTTTTAAAGTGACTCCAAGCGTGCAAAATCGCAGGGTTGGAGTGAGTGACGCAGACCGAGGTGCGTCAAGACGGGGCGGACTGTAACAGAAGCTGAACGAAATAAAAGGGCTAAATTGGCGAAAACGCCAAGCCGGGCCGCCTTTCCCGCCCGTTTCTGAGCCAATTTGTGTAGACTTTTGCGCTGATCTGACCGGAGAGTTGTAATGTCTGCAGCGCCCTTATTACGTTCATTTATTTCGATTCTTGCCTTGAGTGCATTGTCGCTGCTTTCAGCGTGTCAGCCCGAGTCGCCGGCGCCGACAAACGCTGTGGACAAGCCCGTTCACCGTAGTATCGAAGCGATTGCAGACGAAGTACTCGCAGCGATGCTGCTGCGTTACCCATCCATGGCAACCAGCTTCGCAATTGAAGGTGCTCGGCACGATCGCCTGTTCGACAACTCGCTCGAAGCACTTGCCGCCTGGCAACTAAGAGAAGACGCGTGGCTTGACGAACTGGTCGCGATTGGCGAGCCCACCGAAGTCGGCAGTCGCGACTGGGTGACCTGGGGCAAGATGCATGAGGCGATGAGCTCCAGCCAGGGCGCGCGAATTTGCCGCACGGAATTGTGGGAAACAAGCACAACCACAGCCTGGTACACCGGCATGCCGTTCATCTTCGACATTCAGCCACTCGAAACGGATGAACTCAAACAACAGGCGCTCACACGCCTCGGCGAAGTCGATCGCTTTATTGACGTTGAGATTGCCAATCTTCGCAAGGGCCTTGAACTGGGCTACAGCTCGCCGCGACTGACCGTCGAGGCCGTGCCTGAACAGGTGCGTGCCTTGCGCGACGAGAATTCGCCGTTCCTGGGAATCGGCTCGCGTGCTGACGACGAGGTATTCGAAGACGCTGTACGGATTATTTTCGACGAGGAGATTGTGCCGGCTATCGACCGCTTCGCCGATTTCATCGAAGACGATTATCTTGAAAGAGCACGACCAGACATTGCGCTGACGCACAACCCGAACGGCGCCGAATGCTATCCAAAGCTGGTGCGATCATTCGCAACGGTACAACCGACCGCTGATGAGATTCACAAACTGGGTCTCGCGCAAATGGCGCTGATTCGCGGCGAGATGGAAGCCATTCTCGCCGCACACTACAAGTCTGAACCGATCGAGAAATTTGTTCGCCGCATTAATATCGATCCGGAATTCACGTTTCGATCTGAAGATGAGGTGTTGCAATACTCCATCAACTCGCTCGATGCCGCGAAAGCAAAAATACCGGAAGTATTCGGCCTGCTGCCCAAGGCGGACGTGATCATCAAACCGTATCCGGATTTCGCGGCGAGCGGCGTTGGCGAATACCACTCCTCGTCCGAAGACGGTACACGCCCAGGTATTTTTTATATCGCCGTTCGTGACCCTGAAAACCGATCACGCGCGACGCAACAATCGACGCTTTATCACGAAACGTATCCCGGCCATCACCTGCAAGGTGCGATCGCGCTGGAACTCGGCGACAAAGTGCATTCGCTCGCTCGCTATTTGGGCAACTCCGGTTTTGACGAAGGCTGGGCGCTGTATGCCGAACGTGTCGCTCAGGAACTGGATTTGTACAGCGGGCCACTGGATCTGATGGGCTTGCTTTCCGACCAGGGTGCCCGCGCTGCCCGACTCGTCATCGACACCGGCATTCACACCAAAGGCTGGACACGTCAGCAGGCGGTCGATTACATGATGAACAACACCGGCTGGGCCGAAGTCGATATACAAAACGATATCAACCGCTACATTTCATGGCCGGGCCAGGCCACCTCCTACATGCTCGGCATGCTGGAGATTCGGCGCCTGAGAGCACTCGCAGAATCTGAGCTCGGCGAGCAGTTCGATATCCGGGACTTTCATGACCAGATTCTGCAAAACGGCAGCATGACGTTGCCGATGACGGAGCAAGCCGTACTCGCGTGGATCGAAAAAACGAAACAGGAATGACGCAATGTGATGCGCAAACTTTGCCTCTTGTTCCTGTGGGTTTTTGCGGCACCGGCGTTCGCCGAGGCAATTGCCGTGATTGGCATCGGCAATGATGCGGGCGCCAAAGCGATCGTCGCGCGCTTCGTTGAAGCAATGGGCCTCGTACCGTTCGACCGGGGATCCATTTAGGTCGCTCACTGGACCGAGGTTGCCGCCGTCGTGCAACGTTAACCAGGTCTCATTACCTTCTGTGCGCCAGGTATCAGTTCTGCCGATCCAAGCGCAATTGAGCGCAACCAAATCTCTCAATTGACCGTTTAGATAGACGACGATGCTCACAAATCACTACTGCTAACCTATCGGGCAAGCATTATTTCAACGCAGGATTATTGCTAAGGAACACGCGAATGGGTTCAACAATGAAGTCCAAAAACGATGATGCTGTGGACGAAACAGCGTCATTCCACGTTCAGGTGTGTTCTGGCGACGGTCGATTGCTTAGCGAATATCAACTTACAGGAACCGACAACAGTATTGCTACGCTCGAGGCTGCCGAAGATCATATTCACAAGGATTTTTCCGACTACAAAGGCGAGCCGCTCATTGTTTTTGTGAGTCAGGAAACATTGACAAAATTTCGGCAACTTCAGATGAAGGTAGTGGCAGCAGAACCCGCCTTGTACAGAATGGTGCCGGATAGGTGATTCGAACACCTGACCCCAGCTTTACGAAAGCTGTGCTCTACCAACTGAGCTAATCCGGCGAATGCTTAAACGGCGCGCAGTATAGCCTCGTGGCGTAGCCCCGAAAAGGGGTAATCGCCAATTATTCCGATGTATTCCTGATTCGAACAAATAGCTCGAGGCCCTCGCATTGCGTGCCGTCCGGCAACGCCGGAAGGCCAAGAATCTCAATGTCGCTGGCCGGGATGTCGGACAGTTGCCCGGTATCGACATTGTAGAAATGATGATGTGGCTCAATACAGGAGTCGTACAGACGCCGATCCGGGTCGACGAGGCATTCTTTGATCAGGCCGCGTTCTCCAAATAAATTCAATGAGTTATAAACTGTTGCTTTCGAGACCTGGCTGCCTGCCGAACGCAATTGTTGAAGGATATGTTCGGCGGACAAATGCTGCGGTTTGCAGAGGAGAATTTCCGCAATTTCGATTCGCTGGGGCGTCGGCGTGATGCCGAAGCTGTGGAGTTTAGCCAGAATTTCTGCGCGCGCCATTTAAAGCTTCCCTGTCTTTTTGCTGCTTCTGCCCTGATTCTAGCAGAGCCTTCAAGAGAATCTCGCCAGCAGAATGAATTCGGACAAGGAGGTCCGGATGACTACTCGAAATCAAGGGTTTACGCTGTTCGAGCTGCTGACGACGCTGTTACTCGTCGCCATCATTATGAGCATAGCGATTCCGTCGTTCTCGGCAACTCTGGCCAGGCAACGCCAGCGTGTCGAAATCGATGCACTTTTTCACGCGATTCACCTGGCACGCAAAGAATCCATCATGCGACGGAAGGTTATCTCAATCTGCCCGAGCGCCAACGGCAGCCGCTGCGAGGCCCGTGAAAACTGGTCTGCTGGCTGGATTTTGTTCGAAAACAAGGATCGGGATTCGCCGCCGCGCGTCGATCCAGGGGAGCCCGTGCTTGTCACACACCGCGTTTCCGACCGCGTTCGAATCCGTGCGAATCGAAGTGCATTTACGCTCCGCGCGACCTTTCTTCGGGCAACCAATGGCACGCTCGTTTTTTGCGACGAAGATGCCGAGATCATTCCCCGGGCACTGGTCGTCAGTTACACGGGAAGGCCGCGTGTCGCAAGTCACACAGCCGACCGTGAACTCTATTCATGTGCAGATTAAGTCAAGCTGGACGGCGTCAATGTTACGTGGCGCTGACGATATGCGACCGCCTATCACGAGCTAAATACCGTTGGTCGGATACCCCGATCGAGTGATTCCCGATCTTGTATATTGACAACATGAAAAGTGGACGCGGATAACCGCGGGGTCATACCAATGCATATTCGAAAGATTTTTATCGTCATCCTGGCCTGCTGCAGCATGAACGCTACGGCCGAGATTATTTCGCTCGCGCATGAAGTTTTGCTTCCCGACCTGCGACTGCCGACCTATATGACCGGGACGATTAGTTTCAAAGAATGCTCAACCTGTGAAACACACACGGTCCAGGTAACCGAAGACACACAATATTTCCTGAATGATGTCGCTGTTCCGCTGCCGGAATACGCCCGAAAACTCGCCCTGATAGTCAAGAAAGACAAAACGACAGCGACGGTAATGCACCATCTGGAATCGGACACGGTCACAACCGTGCATGTCTACAGGAAGTAATCATGATGAACCCGCAGACAAATGAAACAAAGATCGGGATCGTGCAGCGTCGAGGCTGCGGATTTGGTGCCGCTTTGCTGATGACAATAATGACCGCAACACCCGCTATGGCGGACGATACAGAATTATTGTTGGCGCAACCGCCGGGACTGTCGGGAAAGCCGAATATACTTTTCATACTCGATACCTCAGGCAGTATGAATACCAACGAGCAAACCATTGCCTTTTACGACAGCGCGTTGACGTACTCGGGCGGTGGTTGTGATAACGACAGCTATTACTGGACGGACACCGGCACCATTCCGTCCTGTGATTCTTCAAACAAAAAACTTTTCGATAAGTCTGCGCTGCTCTGTGCATCGGCGGCACTGTCGTTGGGTGGCGTCGGTAACTACAAAGGCCTCCTGGCGCAATATCATAACGGCGGCAGCGGCGGTGGCAGCAAGTGGCAGGCACTAAAAAGCGGACTCAACAGCGCGATTGTTGAATGCGCCAAAGACTCCGGCACTCACGGCGATGGTTCCGCTGGCGAGGTATACGCGCAGGGCGGCACCGATAATGCGCCGTTTACCAGCGATTCGAGCCTTGAGGTCGATTGGAGCAGCTCACCGACCAACGGCGATTACATTATCTATGACGGCAATTATTTGAACTGGCGCGCGGTTCCGGTAACGCAAAGTATAACTCGCTTCAAAATCGTCAAAACGATCCTCGCCAAGGTTCTTACCGTGTATGACGATGTGAATATCGGACTGATGCGTTTCAACGGCGTCGACGGCGGACCCGTTATACATTCAATTAAAGACCTGGCAAGCAATCGTGCCGTGTTCGACGCCAAGCTCGCGGGCCTCACTGCCTCTGGTAACACGCCATTATCGGAGACGTTTTACGAAGCCGCGTTATACTGGCGCGGTATGGCGGCACATTACGGCGAAACTGTATCGGAACACACGACCGACCCGGACGCACTGGCGTCCGCTTCGCCGGAAATATATGCGGCACCTGCCTTCGGCGGCAGCTGTCCACGAAATTTCAATATTCTGCTGACCGACGGACGGCCGACGCAGGACGCCGATCCGGTCGGACTGGTAGCCAATTTACCGAATTTCCCGACCGTACCTGGCAGTTGCACACCGTCACCGGTAACCACCAACACTGATGGCATCTGCCTGGACGACATCGGCGAATACCTGTTCACCGAGGATATCAGTCCGCAGTCAGGCGTTCAGACAGTATCAACCTATGGCATCGGCTTCCTGGCATCGCAGGATGACTTCCGCCTGACACAGGAAACGACAGAGAAGTCAGGCGGCAAGTTCTTCCTTGCGACTGATCCGGAAAGCCTGGCAACATCATTGCTGACAATTTTCGACGATATTACGGAACAATCGCTGACATTCGCCGCACCGTCAGTCGCCGTCAATGCCTTCAATCGAACGCAAAACCTGAACGATATGTACATGACGGTATTCAAGTCGCAGGCGCAGGCGCATTGGCCTGGCAACGTGAAGAAATACCGTCTCGTCGATGGTGCCATCACTGATGCCAATGGGCAGCTCGCAGTGAACCCGGCAACCGGATTCTTTGCCGACACGGCAACGAGTTTCTGGACGTCAGGTGGCGCTGATGGTGCCGAGGTTGAGCTCGGTGGTGCCGCCGATGAATTGCCGGACCCATCTGTTCGCAAGCTTTATACCTACAATGGCAGCGATCCAGTTCTGTCCGGCGGCAGTAATGCAGTTTCAACAAGCAATGCATCAGCGTATACCCTGGCCGACTTCGGGCTGACCGGGGCTAGCGGTGAACCCGACATCGACACCATTATTCGCTGGGCAAGAGGTGAAGACACCAAGGACGAAGACGGCGACGCGACGACTATGGTGCGCAACGCGATGGGCGATCCGCTGCACTCGCAGCCAGCCGCGGTCGATTACGGGACCAGTGGCTCGTCTGACGTGGTCGTATTTGCGGCAACCAACGACGGTTATTTGCACGCACTGGATGCCGATACCGGAGCTGAACTCTGGTCATTCATTCCGAAGCAATTCCTGAGCGGACTGCACCGGCTGTATCAGGATCCGGTATCGAGATCTCGACAATACGCGATTGACGGCGATATCGTTTCGGTTGTGAATGACGTCAACAAGAACGGCGAAATCGATACGGCTGATGGTGACTTCGTCTACATTGTTTTCGGCATGCGCCGCGGTGGCAAAAACTATATCGCGCTGGATGTCACCAACAAGAACTCACCCGAATTGTTATGGGACGTCTCTTACCCCGAGTTCGGCCAAACCTGGTCAAAACCGGTTGCCGCGCGGATCAACACTACAAGCAACGGCATTAATTCCAACCAGGCGGTCATTGTCGTGGGCGCCGGTTACGATACCGTTCATGATTCTCCGTCACAGCCCATCAGTGACGACGGCGAAGGTGCCGGTATATTCATGCTTGATCTCGAAACCGGCAGTGTGATCTGGCGCGCCGGTCCGGACCTGTCGGCAGACTTACCATTGACCACGATGACCCGTGCGTTTCCGACCGAAATCAAAGTCATCGATCTCACCGGTGACGGTTTTGCAAACCGCATGTACGCCACGGACGTTGGCGGCCAAATCTGGCGATTTGATGTGTTTTCTGATGCCGCGCCGGGCATCGGCGCTGGCGGTTCGCCTGCGCTGGTTACCGGCGGAATTATTGCCCAATTCGGTCTTGACGGCACATCCGAACGCCGTATGTACAACGCGCCGGACATATCGGTATTTAATGATAATCGCCAGCAGCGTCGCTACATCGCTGTCAGTGTGGGCTCCGGATATCGGGCGCACCCGTTGAACAATAACGCAGCAGACCGATTCTATTCGCTGCGCGACCCGGACGTGTTTTCGTCATTAAGTCAACAGGCATACAACAATTACGATGTAGCCACAGACTCGGACATGGTCGAGATCAGCGGCACGACTAATACCGTAATAACTGCATCCGATCACGGCTGGAAGTTTACGTTACCCGCCAACCAGAAGATTCTGGCCGATTCAGCAACATTCGACGGCAGCGTATTTTTTGTTAGCTTCTCACCGGAAGTGACCAGTCTTGCGGCCTGCGAAACCACCGTCGGCAAGAATTTTCTGTACCAGGTTAGCGTCGTCAATGGCGATCCTATCGCCGATCTGGATACGCTGGATCCATTGCTCTCGGACGACGCCAGGGTTACGGCATTGGCGCAGGGCGGAATCGCACCATCCGCGCGTTTCCTGTTTCCCAGTCCTGATGATCCGAACTGCACGGGCGCCGCCTGTTCGCCGCCGCCAATCGGCTGCGTGGGCGTCGAGTGCTTTGATCCCGGATTTGAAAATATTCCGGTGAGAACATTGTGGACCCAGGACGGCATTGAGTAATAATGGCAAGCAAGCTTTGACACCAGCAGGTCTCATGAATATTAGAACCCAATCAGGCTTCACGTTATATGAGCTCCTCACGACGATGCTGATTGTCGGGGTCGTATTGGCGCTCGGCATTCCCAATATGCAGTCATTCCGGCAAAACAGCACCATGACAGCGGCCGCGAATGATCTGCACTCCAGCTTCCATTTGGCAAGAAGCGAGGCGGGCCGTGCGAAGAACAACATCACGATCTGTGCGAGCGCGGATTCGACAGCAGCATTGCCGACTTGCGGCGGCGAACTCGAGGCCGGATGGGTCGTATTTGAGGACCGGAATGGCGACATCGTCATCGACGCCGGCGAACCAATCGTGCGTCGTTTTCCACCGATGTCCGATGACCTGATCGTCAACACCGCCGGTCCGGATGATTATTTCTCATATGCCTCCACAGGACTCGGTCGGGGCAATGTCAACGGCACGCCACCACTGGCGACGATGGTGCTGTGTGATAACCGCGGCAACATCCGCGGTGGTGGCGGTAAGTCGACAGCTCGCGTTGTGGTCGTCACGCCGCTTGGTCGCGCAACAGTGCTTGCCGATGAAGGGCAAGTGACATTCCATGGGGGGTGTTAGGCAATGATATCCATGAATACGTTTCCCAAACGCCAGCGACAGACAGGATTTTCGCTGGTCGAGGTCCTGATCGCACTGGTCATTATGTCTGTCGGCATGCTGGGTATTGCCGGACTCTATGTGCAAAGCATGCAGGCGGGGCGCACATCCATGTTCCGCCACCACGCTGTGACGCTGGCTGGTGACGTCGCGGACCGTATTCGGGCGAATCCGACGGCCGTAATTGCGTATATCGATCCAGTGGGCGCGAACAACAATTGTGTGCTTGGCGGCGTGAATTGTACGCCTGCGCAAATGGCGGCGAACGACATTTTTCTATGGAGGAATCAGGCGCAGGATACTCTGCCAGCTGGGGACGTGACGATCGTCTTTACACCGGCTGCCGGTGCCGTTCCGCCGACGTACCAAATCACCATCAGTTGGAACGAGGCCGGCCAGGTGCCGGCGCCGAGCTATGTCATCACTGTTCCGGTACGTCCGGTATGAGGATTTTGCCGAAGCAGCAGGCCGGAATCACCCTGGTTGAACTAATGGTCGCTTTGGCTATCGGGTCATTTCTGATGATTGGCACCATACAAATCTATAACCAGAGCCGTCAGGCATTCGTCATTAACGAATCGATTGCCAGAGTCCAGGAGACTGCGCAGTTCGCTATGGATACGATCGAGGCAGACCTTCGCATGGCAAGCAACTGGGGTCGTAACAGCCGTGCGCTCGCCGTGGAAGGCCGATCTATCATTGGCGACGTCAATCCAACAGGACTCCCGCAACCGGCGACCAATTGCGCACCGGATTGGGTGCTGAATCTCGGTATGCCGATCGATGGCGACAACAATGCCTATGGTCTTACCTGCCCAACGAAAGGCGGTGACCAGGCCAACTCCGACGTCATTACGATTCGCCGCGCGAGCGTTGCGCCAGCACCGTTGGAAGGAGGACGACTGCAAGTACAATCCACGCGAATTCAGGGCCAGATTTTTGCAGACGGCGTCATTCCACCCGGCTTTACCGCAGCCGATTCCGCGACGCACAATTTGCTGGTGAGCAGTTATTATGTATCGCCGACGTCGGAATTGATCAATGGTGTACCGACGTTGCGGCGCCATCGCCTGATTGGCGGCGGATTGGCGGGACCGCGAATCGTTGACGAAGAGGTGGCTCCGGGTATTGAGAACATACAGTTGCAACTGGGTGTAGATGTGGATCAGGACAATACAGTCGATCGCTATGTAAATCCGGGTGATCCGATTTACAACCCGACCGCCGTCGGCTACATCCCCGGTGCGAGAATTATGACCGCGCGCGTTTGGATGGTCGTGCGCGGCGTCGATATTGAGCCGGGTGTTCAAGATGGTCGTGACTATAAGCCGGGTGATGTCGACCTTGGCGTGCCGAACGACCAATTTCGACGAATTCAGATCTCGAAAACTATATTACTACGTAACGCCAGAACCTGAAATCGAGAACAATTATGAACACAAACAAACATTCAAACTGCAACCGGAAACAACAGCATGGAGCTGCTCTGATTGTTGGCCTTCTCTTGTTATTGGTGATTACAGTGCTGGCCGTGTCAGGTATGAATACAGCAACAACTGAGTTGGCGATGGCGCGCAACGACCAATTGTATGAGAATGCATTTCAGGCGGCTGAAACAGGCCTTGAAAACGCGCTGGCGCAGAATAGTTTCAGTACCGGTGCACCAGTAGTAATCTCACCGCCGCAAACGACCTACGAAGTTGTATCTGCGACGATTCAGTTTGAAGATACAAGCCTTGTTCCGGATCGCGCTTTTAGCCTCGGGAGCGGCAGTGGGATATCTGCCTTTCATTTTCAGGCGAGGTCCCAGGCGGCGTATCGGGTTTCTCCCGGTAATGTCACAGACCGTGACGCAGCTGCAGTACATACACAGGCTTTCTATATCGTCGGTCCGGGAGGCTCGGCACTTTGACTTGCAGGTAGCGCGGAGCACTCAATTGAAATTACAATTATCTATCGCCACTCGCACCTCCATGCGCGGTATCACGCTTATTGAGCTGATGATCGTGGTTGTTGTTATCAGCATCCTCGCTACAGTTAGCTACCCAAGCTATCGCGAATTTACTGCACGAGCAAAGCGTAACGAAGCGAAAGCGGCTCTGCTGCAGATTGCAACCAATCAGGAGCGACAGTACTTGCAAAACTACGAATTCACGACAGATCTGACGACACTCGGATTTCCGACCACACCATCTTTTACGACTGCGACCGGATCGTACGAAATCAGGATTCCAAGCGCGGATGCCGCAAACTTTACCGCCACGGCAACCTACCAGTTGGGCGGCACGGAAGGCGCTAAATGTAACGTCTTTACAATCACTGGCGCGGGCGTAAAAACCTCATCCCCCGATCCGGACTGCTGGACGCGCACACGCTAGGAGTCGCGACCCCGATCACATGCTTCAGGTTTCCGCACGCTCCTCCCTTCCCGAGAAAAACAACGCGTCAATTATCAACAGCACCGCGCCGACCGTGATGCCGGCATCAGCGACGTTGAATGAGGGAAACGCCCAGCTTCCGAACATGACCTGGAAGAAATCGGTGACATGACCGAGCACAATACGATCAATCAGGTTGCCGATCGCACCGCCCAGAACCATCGCCAGACCGGCCGACAGCACCATGTGACCATCGCTTCGAATGCGCCATAGCCAGACTGCGATTACCGTACTGACAACACTTGCCAGACCCAGGAAAAACCAGCGTTGCCAGCCGCCGGCATCCGCCAGGAAACTAAATGCCGCGCCAGAGTTTTTCTGGTGCGTCAGATTGATGAAGGAGTTGAGCGGTACTTTGTCGTACAGCGGTATCCACTCGATGACAGCCCATTTGGTCAATTGATCGGCAATCACAATAACCACCGCAAGCATCACCCACATTGCAAAACGCGCGTTACTTGCACCGGTTTCTTCAGGATTCGTCAAAGTTTCATCCTTTCATGCGACTGATGCCGCCAAAATTGATCGTGCATTTTCGGTGTCCTGATCCATTTGCGCAACCAGTTCTGCCACAGAATCGAATTTTACTTCATCCCGCAGGTGAGCAATGAAATCCACGTGGATATACGCGCCGTAAATTTCCTGGTCGAAATCGAACAAATGCACTTCCAGCACGGGTTTGGTGAGGTTGAAAGTTGGCCGCGTGCCGACGCTTGCGACGCCATCATACGGGCCGCCGGATAGTCCGCTGACGCGCACCGCATAAATACCCATAACCGCGGATTGCCGACGCCGAAGTTCGACATTCGCTGTCGCATAACCGAGAGTCCTGCCAACCTGTCGCCCCTTGATAATTCGTCCGGACATACGATAGGGGCGGCCAAGAAGTGCCGTTGCAAGCCCAATGTCGCCGTCGCATAAGGCTTTTCGAATCGCAGTGCTGCTGACACGGACACCGTCGACCCGCAGACTCGGTGTTTTCCGGACCTCAAACTGAAGGGCCCTGCAGCAGCGCACCAAGGTGTCGATTGTGCCCTCGCGACGACTGGCAAAACGGAAATCATCACCGACGACGATCTGCCGCATGTTCAGACCCTGAATCAGGATACTGCGAACGAATGCGTCAGCGGTAATCGAACGCATCGCCGTGCTGAATCTTGGGCAATAAAACAGGTCAATGCCGTAGGCCGCCAATGATTCAAACTTTTCTCGAAAGCGCATCAAGCGAGCGGGTGGGCTGTCGCCGGAGAAGAATTCTCCGGGCATAGGTTCGAAACTCATAACGACCGATGGCAATCCGCTCGCTCGCGATTGTTCGGTGACTGCATCCAGCAGTTCCCGGTGTCCGAGGTGCAAGCCATCGAAAGATCCAATCGTGACAATACTGCCGTTTGCCAGCATTTCATGGGGTAGATCCGACAAATGCCGAACGAGGCGCACGTCAGGTTTGCTTCAATTTGAAGTTCGACATACGCATGCCCATTAGCGCCAGCACCACAAAATAGGCGCCCGCACCGGCACCGACCGTTAATGTGAGCCAGCCTGCGCGGCTTAGTGTGGCGGCCTGGAACCACCAGTCGGCAGAGCGGTCGAGCGTCAGCAGGACGGCGCACATCGCCGCATTAGCAACGATGACGCGCAACAGCAGTGCTGGCCAGCCACGACCGTGCAGGACGACTCTGTCGCGATGCAGGGCTCGATACAACAATGCTGCATTCAATATCGCCGCCACCGAGGTCGCAATTGCAAGCCCGACGTGCGGACCGCTAAAGCCACTTTGTGTCAGGCCCCAGGCCAGAGATATGCCCAAACCGAGATTCACCAACAATGAAATAACGCCAATTTTGACCGGTGTACGAGTATCTTCGCGTGCAAAAAATGCAGGGACAAGCACTTTAACAAACGAAAACCCGACCAGGCCGATTGCGTAAGCCTGTAACGCTAATACGGTCATCTCAACTTTATGACGATCGAATGTATCGTTGTAAAACAGCGTCGTTACTAGCGGGCTAGCCAGAACGACAAGGCCAATAGCCGCGGGCACGGCGATCAGGACGGCGAGCTTCATCGACCAGTCCAGCGTATCGGAAAACGTCTGCTTGTCCTGACTCGCCCAGAGGCGCGAAAGTTGCGGCAGTGTAACCGTCGCCAACGCAATACCAAACAAGCCAAGCGGAAATTCCATCAGACGATCGGAGAAATACAGGTAGCTGATACTCCCAATGGGCAAGAGCGACGCCACGATGCCGCTGACAAGGACGTTAATCTGTGCCACAGACGACCCGAATATTGCCGGCAGCATTAGCTTGAATGCACGCCGAACCCCGTCATTCCCGGGCCGCCACTTCGGCCTGGGGAAGACCTTGATGCGTGCGAGAGCGGGTATTTGAAACAGCAACTGCAATATGCCCGCAACAAATATCGCATAGGCAAGCGCCATGATCGGTTGCTCGAGCCGTGGCGACAACCAGATCGCTGCGGCAATCAGCACCACGTTCAAGATGACCGGAGTAAAAGCCGGAACGCCAAAGCGTCCATAGGTATTCAGAACGCCGCCGGCAAACGCCGTTAGTGAGATGAAGAGCAGATACGGAAACGTAAATCGCAGCATCAACGCGGCAAGATCGAAATCGCCACCGTCGCCGATGAAACCTGGTGCAACCGCGATAACCAGCAGTGGCGCTGCGACAACGCCGACCAGGGTTACGCCGAAAAGAACCATGCCGAAGGTACCCGCCATTGCGTCAATGTATTCGCGCGCCTCTTGCTCGCTGTGATTCTCGCGGTAGCGAGCCATGACCGGTACGAAACCCGCTGAAAACGCACCTTCTGCAAAAAAGCGCCGCAGCATATTCGGAATCCGCTGCGCGACGAGGAATGCATCCAGCAGAATGCCCGGACCAAAATAGCGGGCAAACACAACGTCTCGGGCAACACCGAGGATTCTCGATACCAGCGTCATACCGCTGACGATCGACGCTTTCAGCGCCAAACCGCGTCCTGTGCTTTCCTTTTCGTCTTTCATAGCGGCGCCGAGTTTAGCCCAAAATAGTCATAAAATCAGTGATTTAGACAATATGTCGCCACCGTGGAAAAGTACTGGCCAGTAGTCATTGACAATCACCCTCCGGGCACGAATAATACGCGGCTCTTCGAGAGCAGGACACGGAAATACCAGTGGCAAACATCAAATCAGCTAGGAAACGCGCCCGTCAGGCGGAGAAGACCCGTAAACACAATATGGGCTTGCGCTCCAGAATGCGCACCCAGATCAAGAATGTCGTAAATGCCTGCGATGCCGGTGACGGTGCTGCGGCAGCAGCTGCTTACAAGGCAGCGGTTCCGACCATCGACAGCATGATCAACAAAGGCATCGTCGACAAGAATAAGGCAGCACGCCACAAAAGCCGCTTGAACAAGCGCGTCAAAGCTCTCGCCGTATAGCCCTGGCGCTATCAAAATTGAAGGGCCGCGTTTCCAGACGGCAATGCTTCAAGCTTGTTCCGCTCGTATTTCGGAGCAGGACGCTCAGAGCCAGGCAGCAATAAGCCACATATCTGTCATTTGAATCAAAAAGACCTGATGGCTCCGACGCTAAAAACGTTTCTATCATAAGAGTATGTCGGGTCAGACGACCCGTTGTTTGCGTGCTGATATTCCAGCAGCATCAGCCAACTATCTCCGAAGGAACGGGTAACAGCGCCGCTGAGTATCAACAAGTCCTCGTCGCGCGGAATCACCATTTCGTCAAAGCGACTGCTGCGATAAGTAAAGCGCCCCTCGTATCCCCAACCTGAGTCAAACTGATACCCATACTTGACCGATATCGATTTTCGCTGCGGCGACACGCTGGCGTTTAGTCGATCGTTGACTTCTTGTTGAAGGCGCACATCGAACTGACGGGGCTTGGAATACCACCGGTACCTGGCTTGAAACTGCTGTCTTGATCCGGTTATTCCGTCGAAACTCACGTCTTCCGCCTCGATATCGTCGTAAACATAAGTCACCCCAATTTCTGAAAACCGATCAAGATAGCGAATCGCAGTAAAATCGCCGCCGATCTTTCGATCAAAATTATCACCGCCAAGGCTGCCGGTGGAGGCATGCAATCCGATTTTCAATTGCCAGTCGCCTGGCCGCCAATCGTACATGGCACCCCCGAATATTTCGGTCTGATCGAATTCGCTGGCGTCGAAATTTCGAACGGCATAGATGCTGCCATTAATGCGGAATCCACTTGAACCATAATACGGACCCTTTATCGACGCGAAAAAATCGACAAGCGGGCTTTCGGCGGCCGATGTCGGCGATATCCCGGTTTCGTCCCGTAACGCCACGTTATCGTCAAAACCGGCTCGAAAGCTGAATGCGCCCGTCCATTCGGATGGCAGACGCAGTTCGGGTTCCATCTCACGAAGCCTGCTGGACGCCAGAATTCGCAATTTTGGCTCGCTTGGGCTAAGACGATAGGCCATAAGGAAATGACCAATTGCGGATTCGGAGTCATTCTGCCGTCGTGCAATCAGGCCAAGATTGTATTCGGCCAGGCCACGCATCTCCGGGTACTTGGTCGCGATATCTTGGAACAGCGCCGACGACTCTTCGTAGCGACCAAGTTTGAAATTGCAAACAGCAAGATTGTAGTGCACCGCCGGTCCGTCCAGACCGTCGTTCTTCGCAGTAGCAAAAAATTGCAGCGCCAATTCGTAATTGCCCTCAACGTAAGCCTGATTGCCAGCCGACCAATCGTCAGGGTCGGCGACAACCGGCGATCCCACGCTCAGGAGACAAATGACAGCCAAGACTTTTCTCATGATCATAATTTATCTCATCGAACGATCTGTTTTCGACTTTCGCAATCGCAAAAATGCCCAAAGTGCTAAGCACTATGGGCATCGCTGATGTCAGGTCGGATAGTTTACCGGATTCCCTCTTAGTTGGAAGGTGGACCCGGATTGTCAGGCGGCTCGGGTCGATCTTCAGATCTTCCTCGACTTTCGCGGTTATCTTGCGCTTCATCGGCCATTTCGGCGCCCCGTTCGCGAGCATCGTCGGCACGCGAAAGACCTGCTTCGCGCCGCTCCCGGTTCTCATTCGCCTTTGCGAGCCCGTCCGCCGCTTTTTCTACCGCGGCAGAATCTTCGGCAATCGCTGCTGGCAGTGTAATTTCCTTGGTAACCGCCTCCGGCAATTCCGCATCCGCAGCACCCATCAGGCGAATAGTGGATTCAATTGAATCATCGTCTTCTGCCGCGGCCCCGGCTGAACAAATGCATAGTATCGTGCTTACTAAAAATAATGTCTTCATATTCATTTCAACAATTCCGGTCTGAATTTCGTTTCCATGTACTTGTAACGACCTGGTCAGCAAACGGTTGCGAAAACTTTACAAAATCAAGAACTGGTAACAACGCTGATCACGAACACGCGTTTGCTCAACGGGTGGGTCATGCTGACAATCATTTGTCCGCCGTTGATGCCATTCGCGATGATCGGAAGAGACAGGCGATTAATGCCAGCCTCCAGGTTTTCGGTCCAGATTAATTCGCGTTGCAACCCATAGCCCTCAATTCCAACATCACCCGACAACAATATACTAATGGTCGCACCATCCAGATCACGCTCGGATTCAAATGCTAAATCCATTTGCCGCGGTTCGCCCAACGTCACAACAAACTCGGCAGCCATAGGATCGCCCGACTGGAAACGCTCGGTCCAACCGAAGATCAGCGCCATCGCAAAGATAGACGCTGCAAGGGCACCGCCAAAGCCGGCCCCAGCCCAGAATCGTCGTGAGCCACCCTTCATGCCGACTTGAGATATTACGTTTCGGACGACCTTATCGAAATCATTGTCCGCTGCTGATTCAGGTTTGCGCATGCGCAATTCCGCCAAGGCTTCAGCGCCCCGCAAAGCCGCGCGGCAATCAGTGCAAGCCTCAATATGCGCCACGCTCGCCGTTAATTGCTCCGCGGCCAACGACCGCTTGACGATGGCCTGCACATTCTCATTCACAAAATTGCAATTCATACTAACCACCAATAACTCTCAACAACGGTTTCCGCGAGGTGTTGCTTGACAAAAGTCGACCGAGCTTGATTCGCGTGCGGTGCAACTGGGATTTAATCGTGTTACCTGGCTTGCCAGTCAACTCTTCCAGTTCGGCGATACTGAACCCTTCTATGTCTCGTAACGCAACAAGCGCACACTGGTCGGAATTTAGTCGATGCATCGCATTAAGAATTTGCGAAATACGAATATCCTGGTCCAGCTTTTCCTCAGGCTGCCAGTCGTCGTGCGCAAATTCATCGGGCTCTGACGAATCGCTTCCCGTTTCTGCCAAATCGACAGCGGAGCGTTTGCGCACTCGTACCTGATCTATAAATTTGTTGTAAAGCATTTTCAGCAACCAGGCCCTTGGGTATTCAATTTTCTCCAGTTCATCCAATCGGGTAAATGCCTTCAGGCAAACATCCTGAACCAGATCCTCCGCATCACCGGATGAGAGGGTCATGCGGTAGGCAGCAGCGTGCAGCGCAGCAAAATGCGGTTGCAGCAGAGTCTCGAATTTCTTCGCCGCCAGCGTCTGCTTGCTCAAATCATCAAATCCATTGCCGTATAAGCTCTTAAACGTGGATAGGAGGCTCCAGGTTGCATCATTTTTACATAACACAGGAAAAACTTTCCGGATTATGTAAAAAGCATGCAACCAGCCTCGCAATTTGAGCGTTTCACGCGAGTAGAGCAGATATTTTGACTTACTCGGAAACAGGAAAATTCACTATGGGCATCAGACTCAATCGAATGGTCGTCGGGACCTTGGCCGCTTCAGCTGCATTTTTGGCGGGCTGTGGCGGGTCAGGCTCCGGCGAGAGCGCAACGACCGGCTTTCTTTCACTTGCTGTAAGCGATGGCCCGATCCACGAGGCAAAGAAGGTTTGCATTACATTCGAGCAAATCGAATTGAAGAATGCTTCAACAACCACGATTCTCGATCTCGGTGGACCCCAAACCGTCAACTTGCTTGATTTTCAGGGCGATGACTCATCACTGATTCTGGGGAATGCTGAAGTTGAAGCAGGCGATTATCAGTGGATGCGCCTCGATATCAATGCCGACTTGGGCGGAAGTGGCGGCGCCAATGATTCTGGCGATGCGACGACCTGCGCGGCCGGTGCTTCCTATATGGTGATGAAGGACGAAACCGTACATAATCTGTACGTACCCAGTAGTGCACAAAATGGACTCAAGTTGGTCAGCGGATTCACAGTGCCTGTCAATGGCGCGGCAAACTTCACTGCAGAATGGGATCTTATGAAGTCGATTACTGCACCTCAAGGGCTGGCTCCCGATGTGCTTATGAAACCGGTCATCCGCTTGGTCAACAATGTTGACGTTGGCACACTGACGGGTTCGGTGGCCAATGAACTCATTGCGGATGTCGTCGATGATGCCGGTGCAGCCTGTCAACCGTCTGTCTACCTGTTCAATGACGGTGTAACACCGAATCCATTTGGAATCGATGATGATCCGGAAAGTACGGAGGCAGACCCTGCTGATGCTGTCGCAACGGCCATGGTCGCCGAGCAAACCAACACAGACGGTTCTGTGACCTGGAATTACACCATTGGATTCCTGCTGGCAGGCGATTATGAGGCTGCGTTTACCTGTTTTGGAACGGACTTCGAGCCGATTGACGGCAAGGCCGCTACTATCGTCGCCAACCAAACGGTTGACGTTAGTTTTTGAGGTCCTGGGACAGCGGCGCCCTGATCACGGCCAGACATTTTAGATGCAATAAAAAATACCGGCACATTCGGTGCCGGTATTTTTCAGCTGTCAGGTTCGAAGGCGATTTTTGGTTGTGATGCTTGCACGTAGCTACCAGCATTGCTCCCAGGTGATGCCAGTGGCTTGCCCAGTTACGCCTTTCAAACCGGTATTCGTTAACGTTAGCGTTCCGCATTTGTCACCTGTCTGCACTCCGGTCGGTGCTGCCTGAAGCGTGAACGTGGAGGCTGTTGTTGCCGGGTCAATCGTCAGATTGTAGGTTGCCGTAGCACCATCCGTGGGACAAGTGCTTGGGAACACTGCCGGGGCGCCGGAATCCGCACCGGCTGCTGCCGCACCAAGGTAGCTGCTATTGACAGTAAAGAATCGCTCCATCGCATTTCCCAGTCCGGTCAACGCGCCAGCGCAATCCGCACGACGTGACTTGCGAATGCTCTCTTGATACGACGGATACGCAATCGACGCGATGATGCCGATGATTACAACGACAATCATCAGTTCCAATAAGCTCACACCTTGCTGCTTCTTCATTTTCGCTTCCGT
>JAJFKS010000011.1 GCA_021773115.1 Woeseiaceae bacterium
TTAGCGGAACGGTCTTGCTGATGCTCGGTGTGAGTACGCCCTTTGACGCCACATTGAGGAGATACGAGAGTACGTTTCTCGCCGGTCGCACGACAACCAATTTGTGGCGTCTGTTTACAAGGCCCGCAAGTAGCTTCTTACAGGTCGGCTCGAGATCGAGAAATACGCCGCCACCCGATCGAAAGAGCGGTGCAGCACGGCGAAAAGTCATTGTGCAGGACGTATCGAGAACCGCGTCGTACAGGCCATGATATTCCGATAGATTCTCTGACGCGTAGTCCACAGGTTGTTCTACGCCGAGCCGAACGGCATCGTCTAATGCATCCGCGTTGCAACTGCCGTCGACGCGGACCCCTGCGCTATTAGCTATCTGCACTGTTGCACGTCCTACACCACCCATGCACCCGTTGACGAAGATGGCCTTGCCGCGCCGCCGGTCTACCCCGAACTTGAACAGGCTGCACCACGCCGCTGTCCCCACTGTTGGCAGGCAGGCGGCAACTTCGTGGGACAACGCAGGAGGCTTTAACACGACAAATCGTTCGTCAGTAACGACGGCATCCGCAAAGCTGCCTGACGTGTCGCGATAATCCAGCATGCCAACCACCGCGTCACCTGGTTTCGATCGGGTCACTCCTTCGCCAACGGCTGCGACAACGCCTGAGAAATCACGCCCCATGCCCCGGGGTAGCCGACGTCCAGCCAAGCATTTCATCGCACCGTTTCTAACCTTCCAATCAATGGGGTTCACCGATGCCGCCTTCAAATGAACAAGCACCTGTCCCAAACCCGGTGGTCGCAATTCAAAACTTTCAAGCCTCATGCGCTCCGGTCCGCCGAACTGATGATATTGGATCCGCTTCATTGGGTATCACTTCGCAGAAAGGCGACCGGCGATCATCGCAAATAGGAATTTACTTTGAGGATACTATCCGTCTCGAGTGAGCCGACCGCGAGCTGCAGCCTCAAACCTTCGAGCAGATAATCATACCTGCCGCGTGCAAGACGCACGCGAGCGTCCAAGAACGTTTGCTGTGCGTTCAGCACATCGACGGTTGTTCGCGTGCCGACCTGAAAGCCGTTTTCAGTCGCCTCCAGTGCCGCTTGTGCCGAGATCGCCGACAAGCGCAAAGCCTCAACATTGGCAATCTGAGAGACAACACCAATATAGGCATCGCGCGTCTCCTGCTCCACCATTCGCTGTTCAAATTCCAGCGTCGCTTGTACCGCGTCTCGATACGCAGCCGCCTCGTTAATATTGGCTCGAATGACTCCACTCGAAAAAAGCGGCATACGAAATTGAATACCAATGACATTCTGGTCGTAATCAGTTGTGTCAAACAGGTTGTTGCTGTCGCGCTGAATCAAACTACGGCTGGCTACCAGATCAAAAACCGGCCAGCGCTGTGCGCGGGCGATATCTATGTCACCCGCCGCCACTTTGGTTTCCTTTCGGCGCGCCAAAATCCGTGGGTTGTTCTCCAGCGCGCGCTGAACCCACGCCTCGCTGCTCTCGGGATCGGGTGGCACCAGCTGAAGTCCTTCATCGAGCTTTGCAAGCCCCGAGATTGGCGTTCCAGTCAGGGTGCGTAGGCGCTCCATTGCGGCCAGATTTACGCGTTCGGTTGCAATAACCAACGCTTTGGCCTGATCGTATGCCGCCAAGGCCTCTTTGACATCTGTACCGGCAATCAGGCCAACAGACCGCATATTCTCGGTCTGTTCCCGTTGCTTTTTCGCCGCTTGCAGATTTGCGTTCGCCGCCGCCACTCGGTCTTGTGCGGCAAGCACTTCAAAGTATCTGATTGAGGCCTCAAGCAGGAGCCTTTGAAATTCCGCCTCGTATCGTGCCGTTTCCGCCGCCCCCTGCACTTTCGACTGGCCAAGCTTTAGCCAACGCGAGCGATCTATCAGCGATTGGCGTAGTTCGATCGAGTAAAACTCACTGTCCGTGCTGTTCGACGTATCACGAAGCCCGATCGCACCGCTGGGTAACAAACCAACTCTCACGCCTTCCTGATCAGTTTCATCGATGGTGGCCACGACACCGATCTGGGGCAGGAGTTCGCCGCGGGCGCGTGGCTCGCTTTGCTTCACGGCCCGGAGAACTGCAGCTGCTCGTTTCAGTCCAGGATCGTTGTCAATCGCGAGCCGGGATATTTCCGCCAGATCCGTTGCACCCGCGGACGCCACTAACAACAATGTTGTTAGTGCGACCCAGGAAAGACCGGGAAGGGTTAGCGGCGCCTTGCGGCATTTTTTCTTGCCTGCGCACACCATGCCGATCATTGACGATTCTCCGCTACGCTATCCGATTGAGGTGCGTTGGTCGAATGTCTGCGCTCGATCAATGAATAGACCGCAGGAACGATTACCAGCGTTAACAGCGTCGAACTGAACATTCCGCCGATGACGGCCACCGCCAATGGCCCGTTGGTGTCGGCGCCCGCACCGAAGCCAAGCGCTGCCGGTGCCATGGCAAGGATTACGGTTGCGGAGGTCATCAGCACCGGTCTTAATCGAATGGGGCAGGCATTCCGCAACGCCTCATCGACAACCTGGCCTTCAGCGCGAAATTGATTGGTAAGATCCACGAGCAAAATTGAATTTTTCGCCACCAGACCGATGAGCAACACCATTCCGATCATCGAGTACATGTTGAGCGTGTGCCCACTAAGCCACAAAAGGAACAATCCGCCAACAATCGCCAACGGCTGCGCTGTCATTACAATCAGAGGCTGTATAAAGGAATTGAACTGGCTGGCCAGAACCATGTAGACGAGCACGGTAGCGAGCGTAAACGCAAAGCCAATATATCCCGCAGTTTTGTCAAGCTCGCGTGCCTGGCCCTTCAGTTTGACGGTATAACCGAGGGGAAGTATTTCGCGCGCCAACGTATTGATCGCAGCGATCGCGTCTGCCAACGGCATAGTTGGCGATGCAAAGAAGTTTCCTGCATAGCGCAGTGCATAACGACTGATCACCGCGGGCCCGACCGAATCGTCAATCTCAGCCAGCGTGTCAAGACGTATGAGTTCATTTTGGTTGTTCCGCAGGAAAATCTTTTTCAAGTCATCCGGAACCGCCAATTGAGACGGTGCCGCTTTGACACGAATGTCATAACGTTCGCCATCACCTGGATCGTCATTGTACTTCGCCACATCGACTCCACCGGCAAGCATATTGACGGCGAAAGCAACGTCGGACGCGGACAAACCCATTTCCGCGGCCGCAATGCGGTCCACCTCAAAACGCAGTTGCGGCAAGCTTAGTTCCAGATCGAGGTCAACCCGGCCAATGCCGGGTATTTGATCAAGGCGCTCGTAAAGCAGGGTGCTCAGCCGCGCCACATCTCCGAGCACCGGGCCGGTCACAGCGAACTGCAGCGGCTCGCCACGTTGGCCGCCGATTGGCGATGGTGGCGCAGCGAACGCTTTGATACCGGGAATCACCGCCAACTCGCTGCGAATCACAACGAGAAAGTCCTGCGTTCGTACGTCGCGTTGACCTCGTGGCAACATTCTGACAAACGCGAGACCAGTGTTGGCCTGCCCGCCTGTGCCAAGACCAACTGCCGTGAAATACGTCTGAACCTCGCTATGGCTCCCGAGGATTTCTTCGATCTGCGTCAGATAAGCATTCGTTGCATCAATTGACGTACCGAGCGGCGCCCGGAAATTGACAATGAATCGACCTTCATCCTCCTCAGGAATAAAGGTCTTGCCGATCGCTCCAAAAAAGTAGCCGCTCGAAAGAACAACCACCAATGTTGCGGCGACCACCGCCCAACGATGGCGCAATGACGACTCAAGCACTCGCCGATACGCTTGATCAAGTTTTTCGAGCAGCTGTGTTAGCCACGAATGCACCGGCCCATGCTTGCGACGAACATCGAGATAACGTGAGCACAGCATTGGTGTCAATGTCAGCGAGACCAAAAGCGACACCAGGACGCCCGATGTTACAACCACCGCGAAAGACTGAAAAAAGCGGCCGATAATTCCACCGAGAAAGATTACAGCACCGAATATCGAGACTAAGGTGAGGCTCGCGGCGACCACAGCGAATACAACTTGATCCGTACCACGGATTGCGGCAGTAACCGGGTCTGGGTCAATATCTTCCCGATGGCGGTAGATGTTTTCGAGTACGACGATTGCGTCGTCGACGACAACGCCGATCAACAGCAGCAAAGCCAGCAATGTTAGCGAATTGAATGTGTACCCAAGAAAGTACATTAGCGCGACGGCACCGAGCAACGATACCGGAATCGCAGTTGCGATGATCAGGGTAGATCTGAAGCTCCGGAGAAAAAACCAGACAACCAGTCCCGCAAGTATCGTTCCTTCTAACAGGTGAGCCTTGAGTGAGTCGACAATCTCATAGATCAGTTCTGCATCATTCGAGGCAAGATCAATTGTCAGTCCTGGTGGAAGTTGTGGCCTGATTTCTTCATCCAGTCGCCGGGCGACCTCTTCAACCACCGCAATTGTGTTGGCATTGCTGACCTTAACAATACCTATGCCCACTGTCGGAACGCCATTGAAACGCGCGAGTTGTCGATAGTCCGCCAGGCCATCCACCACGTTCGCGATGTCGCCCAGGCGTATCGGCGCATCATCGACGTAGCGGACAATCAGCTTTTCGAGGTCCGCCGGGTCGTGAAACTCGAGGTCCAGATTAATGAGTTTCTCAGTTCGTCCGGAAACCAGGAAACCACCGGGGAGCTGAACATGTTCGTCGCGAAACGCGTTACGAAGGTCTTCAGCCGTAACGCCAAAACCTGCCATTCGATCGAGGTTCACTTCAACGCGAACGGTTCTTTGCCGTTCACCACCTAAGCGAACCTCGCCGACGCCATCAACGGTTTCCAACTGTTTTTTTATGACGTTTCTTGCGTACTGATTGAGTTGTTGCAATGTTCTGTCACCGCGTAATGCAAGCCACATCACCGGTGAAGCACCCACCTCCACTTTTGCAACAATTGGTGGATCGGCGCTGTCAGGAAGATCCCGAAGTATCTGATTGACCTTGGATTGGACTTCGTTGAAAGCCACATCAACGTTCTTGGTCAGCTCAAATTGCACCGCAACTACTGACACCCCCGGAGACGATGAAGACTGCACGAAGTCGATTCCGGGGATGCTATTCACCGACGACTCAATGATGTTGGTAATACTCGAGTCGACGATGTCCGGGTTTGCGCCTGGCAGTGCCGTGGTAACCGAGACAACAGGAAAGTCAATCTGTGGAAACCGATCAACACCGATGCGCTGGTATCCAATAATTCCAAACAACACCAGAACCGCATTGATCATGATCGCGAAGACAAACTGCTTTATCGAGAGTTGTGGAAGATTCATTCGCGATCTTCGCGTACGTCGAGCGTCGCGCCATCTGTCAGAAAGCCGGCGCCGTCTCGCACCACGATGTCGCTTTGTTCAAGGCCACTGATTATCTCCGTCCAGTCTTTCGTACGAACGCCAATTTTGACCAGTTTCTGACGCGCAACACCGTCTTCAACCGTATATACCACTGTACCGGCCGGCCGTCGTACGACACTTTCAGCCGGGACGGTCAGAGATTTCTCCCGCACATCCAGTACAACAGAGACTATGACTGCACTGCCCGGGCGCCAACCGTCCGAATCGTCCAGGTTCACAATGAGGTCGACTGCTCTGTTGTTGATACCGACTTTCGGTCGGAGCTCCGTAACCGTGCCCTCGACCACATCACCGGTTGCGCGCACTAACCGGGCATAGGTTTTCTGGCCTATGCGCAGACGGTTACTTAGTGTCTCCGGAAATGTCACGACGATGCGCAGTCGATCGGATGCGACGATATCGAACAGGGGTTGACCGACAGTCACAAAATCGCCTACCGAAATGCGTTTTGCCTGAACGATCCCAGCCAATGGGCTGCGTACGATTGTTTGCTGAAGATCTCGTTCGGCGGTTGCAAGCTGCGCGCGCGCTTCCTCAAGTTGCGCTGAAAGCGCCGCATGTTGCGACGTCGCATCGTCAAGCAAGTTTTCTGGCACGGAATCTTTGAGTACCAAGTCGCTGTATCTGGCAACAGTTCGCTTTTGGTTCTCAAGCAGTGCTGTCAGTCTCTCTGCATTCGCCCGTGCACTTCGAACTCTATTTTTCTGTACCTCGTCATCCAATCTGGCAAGAATAAAGCCTACATCCACTTGCATGCCTGCATCGGCTAACACCGTCGTCACACGTCCTGATGTCTCGGCGGCGACGGATGGGGCTTTGGGGGCTTCAATTGTCCCTGTCGACTGTTCGAGCACCTCGACACGCTGCTCGCTGATCGAGGCTACCGTGACAGGTGTGCCGCGGCTAACTTGCGTTGACGCTGAGTCACCACTGCCACCGCATCCGGTAATCATGAATGAAAACGCCAGACTAAAAAATGTTAGAAACTTTTTCATGAGCTAAGCAGTCCCTTTGAAAGCGTGTCAAAAGCGACTTCGGCAAAGCGTTGTGGGCTGTCGATTTCTTTCAACCCGTCAAACTGTTCGAAAATCGTATTTGTTTGAAAATAGAATATATTCAGCGCTAACAGCACTACAGCGACCATCGCTGAATCAACATCTTTCCGAAATCGGCCATTCTTTTGTCCTTGCTTGACTCGACGCACAATAAGTTCAAAATTCTGATGCAAGATAGACGCAATCAGTGCACGGTCGATGCCACTATCCTCTGCGAACACCTCTCGCAAAATCAGTCGCGTTGAATCGGGGTTCGACATCAGGTGACGCATGTGGCTAATCGCAATTGATCGAAGCCTGTTCCCGTCGTCATCGTGGTTTTCGGCCATTGCGTCAAGCTCATTGCCGAACTCCTCGCAGGCCGAACGAATCACAGCAAGATACAAGGCATCTTTTGTCGGGAAATGGTGGAAGACGTTCGCCTTCGATCCGCCTGCAGCGGCCGCAATATCGTTGACCGATACGGCTGCGTAGCCTTTTTGGGCAAAAAGGCCGGCCGCAACAGTAAGAATGCGTTGTGCACCCTCGGACACGGGGACTCTGTTAGACACGGCTAAATCACTTAGTTGACCGAACGGTCGGTCAGTATGCCTGTGTGGAGTCTTTATTGTCAATGCCGCAATTTGTCCGCTGCATGCGCTTTGAGGTTGATTCGCACTCAAGCTCAACCAGTGCCGGTGAGCCAATCGAACTACCCTGAGCTTTCCGGAGGCTCGGTTCCTGGGTGGATTGCCTTCAGCAGCATAGACGCTCCGAACTCTCAAGATGAGGCACGTACGAATGCGTCAAATCTGGCGTGCACAGTGCGACGCAAATTTTACCCCGCCGCCAGCCCGAGCCCTTGCGCGGGCCGCTGAGATTGAAACGTGCCACTGGGAAACGATCGCCGTGTTTCCGTTCTCGACCCGCGAAGATCTGATCCGCGCCACCGTCGCTGAGGATTATATGCTTGAGCGACCCGGAGGCGCGAACAGCGGCGTGGCCCGACCGACAATGGCGATATGTATAAGCTGTGACGCTTGAAAAACGACAAGTGCAAACCGTCGCTTTGGCTTCGCGAGAAAGCGACAGTGCGATACGGAGTGAGGGCATGCCGATTCCTACGACACTGGCATCAGCGGCGTCATAGCAGGATTGGGCGGTGCAACGTTGCCGTCGAAGACGAACAACAGGTCGCGGCATTTCTTGAGATGCTGACGGGCCATCTGAAAACGGTTTCGCCCGAACGTTCTGAAGTCTTCCCCCAACTGCTTATGGACGATGCAAATGGTCGGTTGCCAACTCCGTCAATATTCTCCGAGACAGAATCACACGCAGCCGACTCGCCGGAGATCCGGCGGATATTTTGCTGTCACTCACGGTCGCCCATATCGGGATGCTGGAATTGCACCGCGCGACTGAGGCCATCCAGGAAGGTGAACGCTGTGTGCAGAAGGCATTGGTGGAAATCCGCGAGGTGATGGGACATTGGCGTTCGAGCGATTGGTAGCTATGTGGCCAGGTTGCGATGGCTTGGTCTATCCACAAGCCCCCAGCGACGTGCGACGACCTCCAGACTGTCAAGCACGCCACCTAATTCTGCTCCGCGTTCTGTCAACCCATACGTGACCTCCGGCGGGATAGTTGGCCGATGTTCCCGAAATACCACGCCGGCCTCCTCAAGCATCCGCAAACGTTGGGTGAGAACTCTGGATGATATTCCGCTCATGCTGCGCTTTAAGGCGCCGAAGCGCATTGGCCCGTTCTGGCGCAAGACCCAAAGCAGGTAGGTCGTCCACGGTCCAGAAAGCAGGCGCAGCAACCCGTCCATCGGGCAGGAGGAGCTTGAATTATGGGTCATTGCGACGTCTCGTTAGTTACTTTTAAGTACCTACTTTTAATCACATAGAAGGTTACTTTATGATACTTCGTCGGCAACGGACCGGCAACAGGCACGACTCGCGCGCTACGTCTGCAAATCAACATGAAAGGAAAACGAATGACAAAGGTTCTTGTTTTGTACTACAGCACATACGGCCATGTCGAAACGCTCGCATATACCATGGCCGAAGGAGTGGCTTCAGTGGATGGCGCAATCGCGACAATCAAGCGTGTTCCAGAGCTGATGCCGCGCGATGTTTCGGAAAAGATGGGCGCCAAACTGGACCAGGAAGCGCCAGAGGCCGAACCACTTGAGTTGGGTGATTATGACGCTGTCATTTTCGGCACGCCGACGCGCTTCGGCAATATGGCGGCCCAGATGCGAAATTTCCTCGACCAGACCGGACCCCTCTGGCAGGAGGGCAAACTCGTCGGCAAGGTCGGCAGTGTTTTCGCGTCCACCGCCTCCCAGCACGGTGGTCAGGAAACGACCATAACGTCGTTTCACACCACCCTGCTGCACCATGGCATGGTCATTGTAGGTATGCCGTACGCCATCCCCGAGATGTTCAATACTGCTGAGATGTCTGGCGGCACGCCGTATGGCGCAACGACGATTGCCGGCGGCGATGGCTCCCGTCAGCCCAGCGAGGCGGAATTGACAATTGCACGGTTCCAAGGCAAACACGTTGCCGAAATCGCGGCCAAGCTGGCCGTGTGATCGCGACCGTCTTGTGAATATCAAGGAGCAGAAAATGACTAATAATGCAGCCTACGCGGGACTGATTCTGCGGCTTGCTCTTGGCGTCATGTTTATCAGCCACGGGCTGATGAAGGTGCTGGTGTTTACTATCCCGGGTACGGTGGGATTCTTTGAGTCCATCGGCTATCCGGGTTGGTTGGCCTATCTCGTGATCCTGGGAGAGGTCGGCGGCGGAGCGCTGTTGATCCTCGGTGTTTACACGCGGTGGATAGCGCTTGCGAACACGCTGATTCTGCTGGGATCGATCCCGGTTCATTGGGGCAGTGGGTGGATGTTCAGCAATGAAGGGGGCGGTTGGGAGTATCCGGTATTTCTGGTCGTCGTATCCGTTGCCGTTGCACTTATTGGCGACGGCGCCTACGCGCTGAGGCTACCATGGGGCACGGAAAAGAGGGTGTCCGACAGCGCTCCGTAGCGCCCGTTCTCGGCTCGCCAACGAAGCCGAATAATGGGCAGACCAACAGACCAGCATTAGCAAACCAGATCCTGTTGTGACATGGGGTCGGTTTCCTGATCCGCCTATGCTGAGAGGAACGCCATAGCGTGACCAAAATGCCGACAATATTCATTCCACACGGCGGCGGGCCGTGCTTTTTCATGGAATGGAATCCAGTGGACGAATGGGATGATATGGCCGGGTATCTTCGCCGTGTCCCTGCATTGGTCGGGCAGAAGCCCAAGGCGATGCTGGTGATTTCCGGCCACTGGGAAGAAGCGACAGTAACGGTGCAATCCAATCCCGCGCCGGGCATGCTGTATGATTACCATGGGATTCCGCCGCATACCTACCGGCTTGATTATCCGGCCCCCGGTGACCCCGATCTGGCGGCACGGGTGAAGGGCTTACTGGAAAATAACGGGATCAGAGCTGCTACTAACTTGGAACGGGGCTTCGATCACGGGGTTTTCATCCCCTTGATGGTTGCTTTTCCCGCTGCGGACATCCCCGTTGTACAGCTGTCTTTGCGTACCGACCTTGATCCTGCTGCCCATATCGCCATGGGTGAGGCCCTTCAACCACTACGCCGCGAGGGCGTGCTCATCGTCGGCAGTGGCATGAGCTATCACAATATGCAGGAGATGATGCGCAACAATCAGTTGCGTGGCGACGATAACCGGGCAGGCGAGGCATTTGACATTTGGCTAAGCGATACGCTTACCAATCCGGATACCGGTCAAAGAAATGCACAGTTGACGAACTGGACGAACGCGCCTTCCGCCCGCCTCGCGCACCCGAGAGAAGAGCATCTAATGCCAATCCACGTCGTGGCCGGTGCCGCAGGGACGGACGTTGGCAAGAAAACACTGGAGGATACCGTGTTGGGTGCAGTGGAGTCCGCTTTCCAGTTCGGCTGATCTTCCCCCGAGTTACCGGACACCGAGTTAAGAATCTGACTAACTGCCGGAGCGCGTGATCGAATTATCGCTGCAACAGAGGAACATCTGCTGTGGGGGCTTTACCTGAGCGCCGGGCTATGGCTGCAACTTGTTGAGCTCCAAACTGAATCGCTCTGAGATCGAAGTTGTTCGCCAATGCCTCTTCGACAATCAAAGTTCACTCGACCCGGCGATTCCAAAATAGGTCTGGTCACTGCAGGTTACTGTGCCGATCTCGGATTGATTGCTCCAAACGCCGGGGCATCAGTCATCGGATCCAACGACAGTGCGCCCGCGACGAGACACAGGCGATTAGTGGTACGACGCAGAAAATTCCTGCTACGCAAAGGGATTGAGGCGCACTGTATTAAACTACTGCGTAAACTAAGTTTCGCATTGGCTTCACAGTAAGTCGGTTAGCAAAAAACCGATTCCAAACCGCTCAGTCCTGGCGTTGTAATCGATGAGACTTTCACCGTAACCGTTGAAATACTGCGCGTACCCTCGCACGTCGCGCCACATTGGAAAGGTCCAGTCGAGTTGAACCGCTCCTTTGTTGTTTGAGCGAAGGTTATTGCGCAACATCAGGCCGACTTCCTGTCTGCCGCTGCGATAGAGTGTTGTGAACTCGAAATGGCCCATAAATTTTTCGATATCCGGGTTATCGTCGCCCGTTGGGTCCAAGGGGTCGGTCTTGTCATCCTCGGGGATTCGCCACCACGGCTTCAGACTGAACACGAAATCCTCTTTCTCGACGACGAAATTCGCGTAGAGGCGGTTCCAGCTCCTTGACAAGCCGCCACCGCGCCCGTTTGACTGATGGCTGAACCCCAGTGCGAGCAAACTTGCATCCGAGCCAAACGGTTGCCAATGAAGTGGCGCCGCCCAAAACACTTCCGGTTCATAATTGGTTTCCCGAAATGGCGCAGATACATCCTTGTTGTAAACCTGCCAGAAGGACTTGGCTGTAAATCCGATGAATAGCTCGTCCTGTTCCAGGAACAGATTTTCGGCCAGCGAGAACTTCAAGCTTACCTGAAAGGTGGACTCAAAACGATCGAGTTCATCTTCCGGTGACAAGGCGCTAAATGTATCCACGAATGGCTGGTTGTTGGGACTACGGTTGTACGAAATGGGAATCAGGTAGTTGCGGCGATGAGGGATCAGCACAGATCGCGTAGATTCGGCAGATCGCTCCCGTTGCATGCGTTGCATGATGAGTGAATCCGCAGCGTCGCTTTGCGCAATTTCAGAAGTCTGGATCTCACAGGCGGAGTTTAGCTCAGCGACGGTCGTCTCCGGGGAAGCGTTCCTAATCGCTCTTAGCAGACATTCGTCCGAATTACCCTCAGCCAGCACAGAACCCGTGCTTACGCCGAGCATGCCAATAG
>JAJFKS010000012.1 GCA_021773115.1 Woeseiaceae bacterium
CCAAAGCATCCCATCGTCTCATCGTCTGTCTCCTCAAATATCCGCAGGCCTAAGCCGCCTGCAAAAACCTGACAAAACTAAACAATATGATGTCCGATACGACAACAATGGGTCGACGGAAGCGCCCATTACTGAACTAAACTCTTATTTCGGCAGCAAACCTGTTGAACGAGTCGCTGGAACTCGATCCTGAAGGTCCCGACGCCTATGTTCAACTCGCTCGCGTGGTCATAAAACTCGGATTCATCAATTCCACGAGCTCCGGGGCTAATTTCAAGGACGGCACACTGCGCACCGCCCGGCAATTGCTCGATACTGCAATGCAGCTGGACGCGAATAATGGCAATGTACTGGTTCTTTATGGACATCTGGCCACTCTTGAAGGCCGTTACGAATTTGCCGAACGGCTTCTGACACGCGCTGATGAACTGGGCGTGGAGCATCCGTGGCTTCACCCAAACTGGGCGGCCTTATACCTTGAGACAGACCGTCCGGAAGAAGCCTTCTCGCGGTATCTATTAGTCATAAACTCAGGTACCGATAACCGTGTCGTTGTAGGAACTGCATACAAAGGTTTAAGGGACTACTATCGAAGTATTGGAGATATGAAAAGAGTGGAAGAAACATATCTCTCCCAGATCGAACTTGACCCTAACAAGGCATGGCATCATGGGAACTATGCCAATTTTCTGCTATCCCATCGGGAAGACGAAGTGGATAAAGCGATTTTCCATGCGGAACGAGCCTTGAGCCTGATGGATTATCCCCTTGGCCGCCGGCTCTATCTAAAAGCTTTGTGTCGCAAGCTTGAGACCGTCGCTGATCCGGCAAAGGCGCGCGAAATTGAAACCAAAGCCCGATCTGTGGATTCCGAGGCATGTGGATCAGCAATCATTCGGTAAAGAGAGCCTACTACCGAGATTGGACACGAGTGTGCCTCGTTTATTCATCCTAAGCGGCTTGCCGGTCGTACCCATCGATTCCGATTGCGTAATGTTGGCAAAACCCCGGCATCTGCTGACACGATTAACTATCGATTCGAAGCGGCACATCCGCTACTACGAGCCATGGATATTGATCGCCACTCGTGGCTAGTTGAAGGCGAGTCAAGCAGGTCGCCGATTCTTGACTTAGTGTCAGTCACAAAAGACTCACCTGATGTCGACCTGGTCGTTCGCCTGCCGCGTCACTACCAGTGCGAAGCGCTGTAGTGACGCGGCACGGAAACCGCACAACCACGCGGTCTGCGCAGGCAAATCCGCAAGTTCCAGGCGAGTGACGCTACTATCTACGCTCTTCGGCGCCGATGATTCGAGCAGGCGAAATGCTGTACCAGGGTACTCCCTGTTGTCAGATGCATTCTTGGTCGATTTGCGACGAAATGCGGGAAGAAACCGGGGCAGAAAATGTGCCCCCGTTTCCGCTGGTCCGGATAGGGAATCAGCGGTAGGGTACTCGCATTAACACCGTCGCCGTTGCGGTATACCAACGGCACCCTCGCTTCAGTGTTTCGCTGAAGTACCCAAGCGCTGAAAAGGATTGTGTAAAGCAGCGCGCGGCCTGAGCCGTCAATCCTCACTTCCTGCCCAACGCAGTCGGCTTTGCCAACAGAACCGGGTTACCGAGATCAACTCGTTTGCTTTTATCAATAGAAAAGCCCGACAAGAGTTGACCGGGTTTTCCATAGACAGACACTGGTCTTTTGTACTAGCGTCCTCGGCATGAAACGCGGCCACTGCGAGAAGTGTGGCAACAAGGCGCCTCAGGATCCTGGCAGCAGGCGCATCGATCATTGATCGAGGATCCATCTTCACACCAGCTGAACCTCGACGTTCAGCATTCTCTTCGCAGCGGGGCTAAGCGCCCTGCACCGCCAACGGCGGACAGGAATGTCCGTTCATTCGGTGTCGTACGCCCATGGGCGTTTCATTCACTCAACAAAGAAGGAGGTAGATATCCACTCAAAAAGCAACTGCCCGAGAGGGCAACTGGTAGTCGCCGGCGGCGCTCGAAAGAGAGCCGCGGCGAACCGGATCACGGCTTCAGGCTGTAAGGGACTGGTGTCCCTGGACCGTCTCCGATCTTGAATCGGACCTCGTTTGCTTAACAGGCAGCGAGGTGGTCATCAAAACTAACCGAACGAGATACGCACCATGAAGGACCTGAACTACCAGTTGATGAAACTCTGCCGGGATAACCGGGACGGAAGCTACTCCACCCAGGCGACACGATCGCGAATTCTTGACCTGATCGCCAACCAGTTGCACGAGTTGGGTTACCAACGCATGCAGGCGAAATCTTTAAAGCCGAAACACGTTGATGCTCTGGTCTCTCATTGGAACGACCAGACCATCAGCGTTGGCACTTTCAAGAATAGATTATCAGCCCTTCGCTGGTGGGCGAACAAGGTCGGCAAGGCCGACATCATTGCGAGGGACAACAGTGCCTACGGCATTGGCAATCGCAGCTACGTTGGCGAGCAATCGAAAGCCAAATTACTCGACGAGAAGCAGCTGGGAAAAGTCTCCGACGAGCACGTTCGCTTGAGCCTCCGACTGCAGTCAGCCTTCGGCCTGCGGCGCGAGGAGGCGATCAAGTTCTCACCCAACTACGCGATCAAGAACGATCACATCAAGCTTAAAGCCAGCTGGACCAAGGGCGGCCGCGCGCGAAGCGTGCCGATCAGGTACGACGAGCAGCGGCAACTCCTTGAGGAAGTCAAGACGCTGGCTAAGGGCGGCGCACTGATCCCGCCCGAACGCAACTTTGTGGAACAGCGCAATCGCTACGATCGGCAGGTCCGCGATGCCGGTATCAAGAACCCTCACGGCCTTCGGCACGCCTATGCCCAGCGGCGTTACGAGGAACTGACGGGCTGGAAGTCACCGCTTGCCGGCGGCCCAGCGACGAAATCCCTTAGTTCAGAGCAACGCGCGCTTGATAAGGGGGCGCGCGAGACCGTTTCTCGCGAGCTGGGCCACGACCGCGAATCGATTACTCGAACTTACCTTGGAAAATAGACACATGAATTACCGCATGACACATGACAGGGTTTTCTGCAGCAGCGGCGCAAGCTTTGCGCCGAGCTTTGGGCGTCATGGCCAATCTCGATGACGTTGCATCTATTCCCGGCATCGAGCCACGCTGTCTCTCCCGCGAGCAGGCTGCTCGCTATCTGGGTATCGGCAGGACCTTGCTCACGCGCATCGGTCCACCACCGGTTCGCCTCGGACGACGGCTGGTCTACGACCGGGTTGACCTCGATCGCTGGCTGGATGACTATAAGTCCCGAGGGCGGGCCATAAAGGAGGAATTATGGCCCGAGAAAAAGGACTCTACAGAAGAAAGGATTCGCCGTATTGGTGGGTCGACACAGTCCTCCCGGACGGACGCCGAGTATGCAAAAGTACTCGGCTTAAAGTCCTAGAGGATGCTGAGGAGTTTTTAGTACGCCTAAAGGCAGATGCCTATGAGGCTGCCCGAACCGGAGTTCAGGTTGAGCGAAAGTGGCAAGACGCGGTTGTTCAGTACCTAGAAGACAACACTGACAAACGTCGTTTGTTTTACGACCAAGCGCACTTTCAGAAGCTCGACCTGTATCTTCGTGGATATCGTCTCAGAGATATCAACATGAATGTTCTGAGGCCGTTTATCCAAGATCGGAAGCAGAAAGATGGCGTCGCAA
>JAJFKS010000013.1 GCA_021773115.1 Woeseiaceae bacterium
CTCCACACTGTCTGACCTATGCTTGCAGCGGCTGGCTACCACCAGTACCGACTGCGTAGAGAAGCGTGACCCACGCCAAGACGCGACCAAACAATTCTACAAACCTTGGGAGCTTGACTTCAATGCCCGATTAGAGAAGCAAACATTTTACAACAATTCGATCGACTGGCCGCTATGCGATGTGAAGCAGTCGCAAGTCCATGCTCGAGGCGACCGGCTCAGTTCGGCTAAGCATTGCTGCCGATCGCGCGCAGGACCCAATCGAATTCTTCATGAGTTTTCGCTTCGCTCGCAAAACCGGGTTTTTCAACAGAATAGGCCAGAAGCAACCAGTCAGCAGCGACTTAGGAGTCCATGCCAATTCCGAGTCTTTCGTTTTCACGTCGGAACATCTCACGAATCTTGTCCCCATCCGAAGGTTCTTCATCAAGTGTCTCCGGATTCCATTGACTTCGCGTCGTACCAAAGAAATCGCCACCATAGATATGAATACCTCCGGTAAAGCGTTTTAACGGATTGGTAACAGAATGCAGGGCATCTTCAGGTAGCATAGCTGTGTCTTTGACGAACAGTGCATCCGCACCATAGGCCTTGATGCCGTCTGAAGTCCTTTTCCAGAAAATATTGTCCTCACGCCCGGTATAGATACCTATATTTGCCCACATCAAGTGATCGTGAGGCATAAGATTCATCTGCGGAGTCCACGCGGCGGCAAAAATCGTTAGTGTTGGGGACGCTAGAAATACGGTGAGTCCAGCTTTGACGGGATCGCCCAATGCGGCAAGTACGTTGCGCGGTTCAGATACTGCACGTGCGAGAATATCATTGATGGCCGCTTGAGCATTTGTCTCTTCATTTGCAGCGACGCAGTCTGCAACAAATCGGTCAATATCCATCTTATTACGCCCCGTTGTCGTGGCGCGCTTCGTTGTTGCTAGGGCCGACATTGGAGCCAAGAGATGAGCGGAGGCAGCTGCAACACCCGCAACGACTGTGCGTCGCTGAAGATTGATCTTTAGATCTCTTGCGTTAGTCATCTGTCATTCCCCACAAATTCGCGAACGGCTGCTTCGTATATGGACTCCTCCAGTCTAGCAAACAGAACTCGTAAACAGAATTCAGACGCGTTGAATATTGAAGATTCATACTGCACCTGTTCAGATATATTGCGCCCATGCCAATGCTGGCGCAGATGCCCGCTTCGGGTCATCTGCAGAAAGTCTACATGAATTTCGGCGACCGGCTGCAATGCAAAGTCAAGTGGACGAATGATCAGCTAATATTCCAACTTCTCAGAATGGCTACAAGCAGCCGCCGATCTGCGTCCAGCGAAGGTCAGCGAACTGGAGACGCCGAGTCCTCAGCCCTAATTGCTGGAAGGCTTCATCGCGGCGTCGTTATTTATTGTACTGCAATAGATCCCACAAATTGCCGTACAAGTCCTCGAATACTGCGACAATTCCGTAAGGCTCCGTTTTTGGCTCCCGTACGAAATTCACGCCTCGCTCGACCATTTCGTTGTAGTCGCGCCAGAAATCGTCTGTATTCAAGAAGAGAAAGACGCGACCGCCTGTCTGGTTTCCGACGATTGCTTCTTGCTCCGGTTTTGACGCCCTGGCAAGCAATAATGTCACGCCGTGAGAGCCCGGTGGAGCAACTACTACCCAGCGTTTGTCTTGCTCTGGTTGGTATGTGTCTTCAACCAATGTGAAATGGAGAATTTTGGTGTAGAACTCAATAGCTTCATCGTAATCGCGAACTACAAGCGCCATGTGAACTATAGATTGTTGCATAGAAAACTCGAAAATTGGCTCTGCCTCAATCGACCATAGTCTGATAGCGGCATGGATGCTACCGGGCGATTTTCGTCACACGAATATCTATTCTCAACGAGATTGAACGACATTCGTGACGGACTCCTTCAGGCCAGCAGCTGTCATTCTAACTCAATCACGGCGACTGTCTCAGTTGGGCTAGAAGCGCACCTTCACTCATTGGCTATCAAGCACATCCGCGTTAACTCGCGAAAGCAACCAATAACTGTCAATGCGTATCCAGGTTTCTGCAAGGCCGGCCTTCGATGTTGATATTTCATCGTTTGGCCCACGGTAGGTTTCCTCAACGATTCGGCGAGTGAACGCATTGTCTTTCTTAATCGTGATCTCCAAGACCGTCTGATTCCGGTCAATGACACGCCAGCCGTCGTCGAACCAGCCCCGAACTCCTTCAACCCATTCCTCCTTTTGATTTATGACCACGCTACCCGTTGTCCATCGACTGAAGTCCTCAGCCAATACCTGACCGTAGGCATCGGCACCGGCACCATCGGGGGCTGTGGTCGACGAAAGCCGCTGCATCGACTCAATAATTTCTGATTGCTCGGGCGACCATAATTCCTCTGATTGCAGCCTTGAGTACGGCAATAGGTACAACAATGAGAAAACCAACAGAAGGTAGAGTTTTTTCACGATAAGTACGCCTCCGGATTCACCAATTAAAGTCCTTCGAGATAGATAGCAGCATCCGCTTTGGGTTACCAGTCATCATGCTACAACAGTTTATTCGACCGGCGGCTTATTGATCTTGACATTGTCTAGATACTGGGTGAGCATCCAGTTGGAATAACCCGAGGGACGTGGATCAATGGCATCGAAATCAAACTATCATCACGGTGATTTGCGACGAGTTCTATTGGCTGCTGCTGAGGAAGAGTTATCAGAGAAGGGGGGCGAAGCCTTTTCACTTCGTCGCGTCGCTAAACGTGCCGGAGTTAGCCACGGAGCACCTGCGCATCATTTCAAAGATTCGCGAGGACTTCTTACGGAGCTGGCGGCAGTCGGGTACCAGAGATTTATTGAAGCGCAGCAGCGGCGCCAGCAAGATGCCGCTACGGACGCTGAATCCCAATTGGCTGCATCAGGGTTGGGATATATTGATTTCGCAAGCGCAAATCCGGCCCTGTTTCGGTTGATGTTTTCATCCGAGCGACCCGACAAAGAATCTCCTGTGCTGTCCAAAAGTGCGGACGCTGCGTTTGAAAAACTGGTGAATGAAGTCGCGCGAATCTCCAAGACAGATCCCTATTGCGATCAGCGCGCAATGACCGATGTAGTGGCTGCCTGGACTATCTCCCATGGGCTGGCTGATTTGCTGATTGCTGACCGTCTGAGCAGATTTTCGTTTCTTGCAGATATGAACGCAACAGATAGGGATGCCATATTTTCAGAGCTAATCCTTCGCGCCTGTACTGTGAGGTCGAGTTGAGCACTTTCGAGGAGGAAGACTCTATGCACCAGGTAGCTGATCCAAAAGTACGCGCGGCTGCGTGGCGGGCATTCGGGCTTTTCATATTTCTCACCTTTGCGTTGACCAGCATTTTTGGCGGGTTGATGGCCTATCAAGGAAGCACGCCGAACATATTGATCACCGGCGTGATGTGGTCGCCTGGCGTTGCAGCGATCCTGTGTTGTCTGATCCTGAAACGACGGATCTCCAGTTTGCCGTGGGGCTGGGGCGAATGGCGCTGGAACTGGTATGCGTGGTTACTACCCATCGGCTACGGACTTGTGATCTATCTACCGATCTGGCTGTTTGGTCTTGGTGGCAGCAGCTTCGGAAATGTCGAGACGCTGGCGGACTGGACGAACCAGTTAACCGGCAACGAAGAGCCGAATATGATCGCAGCCATCATATTCCTTTTCATGCTGGCTACAGTGGGCATGGTCGGCGCGGCATCACGGGCGCTGGGTGAAGAGATTGGCTGGCGCGGTTTCATGATTTGGGAAATGCGGAAAGTTATGCCGTTCTGGGCAGTTGGCCTGCTGTCCGGCGCCATCTGGGCAGTCTGGCATTGGCCCGCAATTCTGTTCACGGACTACAATGCCGGTGAAGGAAATTTCGTTCTGCAGATGTTCATTTTTACAATGGCAATCCTGCCGCAAGGCGTTGTCTTTGCCTATTTTGCGTTCAAGTCCAACAGTCTGTGGCCGCCAGTAATATTGCATGCGAGCCATAATCTTTTTATCCAAAGAATATACACGCCCCTTACAACAAGGGGTGAAGGGAGCCATTTCTACATTGACGAGTTTGGCATCGTTATGCCGTTCGTCGGGTGTCTGATGGCCTATTATTTCTATCGGCGCGCCGTGCGGGAGGGCTTTGCATAGAATGTTGAAACGGTCTGCTGTGGCCATAGCGATCACGATAGCACCGAAGAGAACCACGATGATTTTCAGCGCCAGGGACGGGAGTGTAGTCCCCCCATTTTACAATCACGTAATGACTGCTACTCGGAAATTTGCCGCATTAGAGTCGGGTCACCTCGTCGTTCATCCTTGTACAGGCAAACCCCAAACCATTCGGGTAACGTGCGGACAAGATGTCGCAAACCGTGTGCCTTGATCGATCCGCTTCGTAGCGCCGTTCGCATTTCGAGGTCGCCTTCCCATACTTTGACGACCGTGCGGACGCTCGAATTGATATAGAGATCGACATCTTTGCCGGGGTCTTCGGTACACAGGTCAACAACGTCGCCGTCGACGAGTAGCCACCAGGTCCTGTGCTTCGTCAGTTCATCGAATATCAAGCAAATTACGGTCTGACCATCGGGCAGATGCTCGGTCTGCATCCGCCGTTGTAGCTCCCGCATAAGGAATTCCACATCGAGTTCGTCGTCTGTCAACTGGCTGCGTGCCCATCGCATGCCCCAGATCGCGAGGACTTCGACCAACGGAGCGAGCTCTTTGCCCGCCGCAGTCAAGCGGTATTCATAACCTCTTTGACCAGAGCGTTTTTTGCGAATGACGATGCCGACTTCCTCAAGATGTCTAAGCCTTTTGGCGAGCAGCGTCGGCGACATGCGTGACATCGCGCGCTGGAAATCATTGAACCGTGTTGTGCCTAACAAGAGCTCACGCAAAACAAGCAGCGTCCACTTCTCGCCTACGATCTCGGTAGCCTTCGCTACCGGGCAAAACTGTCCGTAGCCTGCCATTGCAATCCTCCCGACGCTTCCTGTAACTACAGAATATGTAGCTAAATACTACACTTCCTACAGTATCCGGCAAGGCGACCAACTTCCTAACATGCTCTCCGACGGTCGTATTCCGTCACAAACACCAACTTTTGAGGAGAGATGAAATGACAATCAATAATACTGCCGGCCAAGCACAGGATTTGACCAACGGCGTGGACGTAGGCCAACTTATGAACGTTATCGGTTCAATTGAAGCCGACACTGGATACGCAAAATTTCAGTGGCGGGCGACTAACCAGTGGATTGACGGTGAGCTAAGCCGCAGTGAGATCAAGGGCTTTTTCGCCGGCAACCAGGAAGACACAACACGCAAAGAGGCATTTACGCTCAACGCGGACGAACCGCCAATCGCGTCAGGCCAGAATCGAGCGCCTAATTCAATGGAGTTTTTGCTGCACGCGCTGGCCACCTGCCTGACCGGAACTCTTGTTAACCATGCGTCAGTACGTGGCATTGAGATTGACGCGGTCGATTCTTCGTACGCTGGTGATATGGATGTCCGAGGCCTCTTCGGACTTGCCGAAGATGTTCGCAAAGGCTTTAGCAAAGTCGCAGTCAACATGCGCGTTAAGAGCGAGGCAAGTGTGGAAGAACTCACCGAAATGGCGCTGTTCTCTCCGGTCTACGACGTCATTTCAAACTCGTTGCCAGTTGAGTTCACGCTCACCACCTATTGAGAAAGATCGGCTGGCTGAACGGTGCCGGGCTCGTTGCACTGAACAACGAGCCCGGTCCGTGTCTGGTGTGGATGTCACGGACTGGGCAATGGTGGCAGCGTGTGCGCTAAACTGCCGTTCCGACAAAAACCACGAGCCAATCCAATGACACGCCATCCTGTTTTGCTTGCCTGTCTGTCCCTGTTTGCCGTATCTGCCGCTGCAGATATCAGAGAATTGATTCCTGAAGAAGTGTTGTATCAGATCGCTGAGGAAACCTCAGGCGAAGCGGCGAAACGCAATCTCGACACGATCACCTTGCAACATCGCATGCGTGCAAGTGCGCAGTTCGAATCGGCGACACAACATATCCTTGAGCAACTGAAGGCGTATGGACTGGATGAGATTGACGTACTCGAATATGAGGCCGACGGCGAGACGATATACGGAACGCAGAAATCCCGTCCGGTATGGGAGGTGCGTTCGGCACAGTTGTGGGAGGTGCGAAAGGAAGAGGGCAGAACGGTTCGCGTTCGCAAACTCGGTGACTGGGACTCCGTTCCACTCAGTCTTGCCCAGGACAGTTTGTCCGGCGATGTCACGACAACGTTGGTGGACATCGGCGCAGGAACTGACGACGCCGATTTTGCGGCTAAAGACGTCAAAGGAAAACTCGTCTTGACGTCCAGTCAACCCGGCACAGTTGTCGATCGTGCGGTCGGGGAGCTCGGTGCAGCGGGCATTATTTCGTATGCGCCCAATCAGAAGTCCGCCTGGTGGAAGGAAGACGACAGGCTGGTTCGCTGGGGACATATTGGTTCTTTTCCCAAGACAAATTCTTTCGGATTCATGATATCGCTGGGCGAGGCGAGGGCGCTTCAGCAACGGCTGGAAGCCGGCGAAGAAATCCTGTTTCATGCCAAGGTCGATGCACAACACAGCCACGGCAAGTATCGCTTCGCGACGGCCGCGATCAAAGGGTCCGACAAGGCAGGAGATGACATCAACCTCACATGCCACCTGGACCACCCGCGGCCGGGAGCCAACGACAATGCTTCCGGATGTGTATCCATTCTTGAAGTCGCGCGAACGCTGACATCGCTCATTGACGATGGCATATTGCCGCGACCGTCACGAACGATCCGCTTCCTGTGGCCCGCTGAAATCGAGGGCAGCATCATGTACCTCTCGGAACACGAGGATCCATCGCGGATCAAAGCGAACATTCATATGGACATGGTCGGTGGCGCGCCGGTAACCAAGGCGGTCTTCCGTATCTCCGGCGGGCCGTACAGCGTGCCGTCATTTATCGCCGATGTTGGTCACGAGGTTGGTCGCTTCGTGAACGATCAAACCAAACGCTATGCTGACGGCGAAGACGTTGCGTTTCCCCTGGTCGCGCCGGAGGGCGGAAAGGAACCGCAAATGGCGCTGATGGAAGGCCTCGATATGGGCAGTGACCACGACGTCTTTTTCGAGGGGACGTGGCGAATTCCAGGTCTCTACCTGCACGACTGGCCGGACCGATACATTCATACGAACTACGATCTCGCGGCGAATATCGACCCGACAAAGCTCAAGCGTGCGGCGTTCATCGGTGCCGTCACCGCATGGTACCTCGCGAACTTTTCAGACGATGACGTGGCGGGTGTAATCAATCTGCTTAAACGAAACGCTCTGTCCCGCAGTGCAATGCTGGCTGAGCGCCGCAGTGAGCTACCTGCGATTGACGCAGCGGCAACGACACGGGTTCACTTCTCGTTGGAGCGGCGAAAGGTTCACAGCGTCGAGGCTTTCGCGCACTTGCCCGAGAATCTTCGAAAGGGTGCTGTCGCGTATCTTGAAAAGCTGGAGGATCTGATGGCAACACCCGAAACAAGGATCATGCAACGGCGTGATGAAACAGTTTACGTGCGCAATGCGGATATCGAAGGTCCCATGCATGCGTTCGGCTACTCATTTATCGAGGACGTGGCCGAGTATCTAGCCGCGCTGGAGTCGATCGGTGTCGTCAAACGCCAGTAATTTTGAGTGCTGAACAAGCAGGCCTTGGGAAGGTACTCCACAGGGTTGCCCGTGATACGAGGCGCGAGGACATCATGCATACAGGTAGAAAGCTGTTAGTTGTTGTAATTGTTATTACTGTATTTCTGGGCGCAATACTGGCATTGGATCCGCGATTTATCCCCTATTCTGGAATCCTTCGGAACCCCTTTTTGCTTATTTTCCTTTTTGGCCCAACGATTTTTTTTGCAATACTTGCTGTGATCAAATGGCGCAAGGGTCAAATCTGGCAATTGGCCGCATTCGCAATCGGACTGATGTGCACTGGCTTATTTCATCAGTTTGTGGCGGGCGAGGCCGACGGGAATCCTGGTTACACGGTCCCGGCCACACATATCGCGGCCCCAGCCGTGAGTCTCGCCGCCTATCTCGCAGCATTTTTCGGCACCTGGGCTGTGCTGCGTGTGACGAAAAAATTGCGTCGGACAATTCTCCACGATGACCAGGAAGAGAACAAACTGGGTGACGAATAGGAATCTTATCAAACCCAATTAGAATGTTTTTTTCAGATTCTGAAGGTCCGAGCCGGTTGAATCCGCACCACGACCTGCCGTTCAAGTGGAACGTTTTTGCTCGGTCGATCAGGCAGATAAAGGCCGGGAGCAACCGTCCAGACAAGCTATAGAGATCGCGTTCTACCCGCCAGGGTGCTCGGCGACTGCATTCAGTATGTCATGTTTACGAGATAATTTGTAAATAGTACTTTACTTTTTTGGCGAGAGAGGTCACTATTAAGTCAACGATACTTTACTTTAAGACAAAGGAAATAGACAAATGAACAAAATGAAGACGGGGTCCAATAACTGGGCTGCAGCTAGTCAAATGAACAGTGTTCGACTTTTGGTCTGGAGCACCGCTTGGGTTGCATCGATGGCACTAGCGGCTTTTGGACCGAAATTGATATGGAATTACGATACCTCGCTGACAATTCTCGCAGTGCTCATAAACCTTGGCATTGGCTTTGCCATGATTTTGGCAACCAGGCGATACCTGAGAGGATTGGATGAGATGCATCAAAAAATCTTTCTTGACGCAGCGGTGCTAACACTGGGTGTTGGGTTGGTGAGTGGTCTAAGCTATGAATTGCTCGAAGACATCAGGCTAATTACTTTCCAGCCTGAGATCCCGCACTTGGTGATTTTGATGTGCCTTACCTTCCTCATAGGGATGATCGCAGGTCACCGGAAATACCAATGAAAAATCGACTTAAGGTCCTTCGTGCAGAACGGGATTGGACGCAGGCTCAGTTGGCTGTTGAACTGGAGGTTTCAAGACAAACGGTCAATGCCATTGAGAAAGGTAAATTCGATCCCAGTCTGCCCCTGGCGTTTAAGGTCGCCCGACTTTTTGACATGGCGATAGAAGACATATTCCAATACTCAACAAAGTCCTGACGCATTCGACGAAGTAAAGCTACGTCGAAGATGAACAATTCATGACGACATGAGGTGCTGAATGCCTACGTGTTCGAATCGTTACGACAGGTCAGAGAAATCACGCGAGCGACCTACACAGGTCTAAATGGCAAACAGCATTCAATATGATTAGCGCAAAGGACTTTGATTATGTGCTTTGTGATCCGAGTACGTTGTCCGTCGCGCACGTCGTTGAGCTACACGACCGATCTCACGAGACTACCAAGCGTACCAAGCGGAGCCGTCGGCGCTTCGGTGAGTACCAATCGTCCGGTTGATCTGGATCGGAATTGCGACAGAAAGTGAGACCCGGATTACACCCACAATGGAACCGTCGGCGAATTTCGCACGGGTAGCAACGGGGAGCAGGACGCGAACTCAGCTACTAAAACTGGCCGTTTCCCGACCGCCAACACTGGCGAGGTCGGCCAGCAGGCGATCGATCAGGATCTGCACTCTGAGCGGGCGCAAGCGGCCCGGCGGAGTTACCAGGTGAAGCGCTATCGCAGGCGGCGACCAGTCGGTAAGGATCGAGCGGGCCGTACCCTGTGCCAAATCATCGTCGACAATGAAGTCCGGCATGATCGCAATGCCAATACCGCTCCGAACGCTTTCGCGCAGAATGTCACTGTTGTTCACCAATATCGGTCCGTGCGGCTCAACGAAGTACTCGCCAAGATGTGCGTGCTTGAATCGCCAGGCGGCAGGGCGAGGCAACAGCGAATATCGCAAACAGGTGTGTCGGCTCAGCTCACCGGGGTGACTGGGTTCGCCATGCTGTTGTAAATAGCTGGGCGATGCGACAACGTGCAGCGTCACATCGCGAATCTTGCGCGCGAGCAAGCTGCTATCCGGTAGATTGGCAATCCGCAAACCCAGATCGAACCCATCGGCGATCAGATCAACTTTGCTATCGCTGAGGTGGATATTGAGCTCGATTTCCGGATAGTCGCTCGCAAACCGAGCCGCGAAATCGCCGAGGCACCGAAGCCCGAAGCTCATCGGCGCTGCCAGTTTCACAATACCAGAAGGTGTCTTGCTCCCTTCGCGTGCCCGGTCGCCCAACGTTTCTGCCAAATCAGCGAGCTGCTTTGCATCGTCGGCCAATGCAGCACCCGTCGTCGTCAGGGATACGGCGCGGGATGTCCGGTGGAACAACGTGATGCCAACCTCAGCCTCCAAGCGGCTGATCGTCTTCGAGACGGTAGCCTTGCCGATACCGAGCGCACCGGCAGCTTCGGAAAAGCTTCCCAGGTCAGCCACTTTGGCAAAAACGATCCAGCTTTCTGCGTCCGAGATACTCATATAGGCAACCTTACGTTTCTATTGTTTCTATTTCAATACCCTTAATTCATCTCTATATTTAAGGGCTATCAAGAACACCATTGGAGACGTTTCCATGATCACTCAAACTGCTCAAACCGAATTGCGCCCGTTCGAGTTGCTCGGGTCGGCAAACCACGGATGGCTCGATGCACATCACCATTTTTCCTTCGCGGGCTATCATGATCCTGCTCGCATGAACTGGGGTCCGTTACGGGTCTGGAACGACGACGTGATCGCGCCGAAGACCGGTTTCCCGCCGCATCCTCATGTAGACATGGAGATCATTACCTATGTCCGGAAGGGTGCGATCACCCACAAGGACAGCATGGGCAACGAAGGTCGCACGGAGGCCGGCGATGTCCAGGTAATGAGCGCCGGGACCGGTGTGCAGCACTCCGAATACAACATGGAAGATGAGGAAACACGCATTTTCCAGATTTGGATCATGCCGCGTGAACGCGGCGGAGCGCCGAGTTGGGGTGCCCGGCCTTTTCCGAAGGGCGAGCGCTCCGGCAGTATGCAACTGCTCGCCTCGGGTTATGCAGAAGAGGATGCGCTGCCGATCAGGGCCGATGCGCGAGTATACGGCGCCACGTTGACGGCGGGACAAAATATTACGCACGAGGTGGGCGAAAATAATCGTGCCTATCTCGTTCCCGCCAAAGGACGGCTCACCGTGAACGGCACCGAAGTGAACGCGCGCGACGGTATTGCGATGAAGGACGGGATTGTCGAAATCGTGGCCAAGGAAGAGAGCGAATTCGTACTTGTTGACACCTTTGGCCTCATTCACTGAATGCAAGAACGCACGGAGTTGAACCGCACGTTTCGGCCTGGCCTGATTGGACGCTAAGCGTGAAAAAGGCCGCCTCAGAAAAAGAACTAACAATCGAAGCGATTGCTTTACAGGAGAAATAATATGATCACCGAGAGACTAACCAAGTTTGCCCCACAAATGCTAAGTGTGCTGCGGATAACCTCAGGACTGCTGTTTCTCGCCCACGGCACACAGAAGTTTCTGAGCTTTCCGGCTGGCGAGCGCGCCGGATCAGGCCTGATGTTTGATAGCCTCGGCGCATATGCCGGCGCGATCGAGCTTGTAACCGGCGTACTCATCACGCTGGGACTGTTCGCGCGTCCCGCCGCTTTTCTTGCATCAGGTACTATGGCGGCAGCCTATTTCATTGCCCATGCGCCGCAAAACTTCTTTCCCGTCAACAACGGGGGCGACGCAGCGATCCTTTATTGCTTCGCATTTCTCTATTTTGTCTTTGCCGGGCCCGGACCGATAAGTCTCGATCAAAGGCGAAGGAGCATTCTATGAACCATCCAAAACTCTATACCATGCCGGGCACCTGTGCCTTGGCACCGAACATCGCGGTCGCATGGCTGGACGCACCGGTGCAGATTCGAAACCTGGAGCGTGGTGATCACAAAAAGGATCACTATCTTTCCATCAATCCGAAAGGGAAGGTGCCTGCATTGCAACTTGATGACGGCGATGTGTTAACCGAAGCCACGGCGATCCTGGCGTATCTCGGCGCCGAATGCGGTGACGAAAACTATGCACGCAATCGGGTGCTGAGGCGCAAGGAGGCTGAAGCCCTAAGTTACATGTCTTCAGAAGTGCACGCGACGTATGGCCCCCACTTTGCAATTCAGAAGTTTGCTGACAGTGATTCGGCTCAGAAAGAGGTAAAGGCCAAGACTTACGAAAAGTTGGCCGCGCATTACAGTTTCCTGGACGAGAATCTCGTAGCCAGTTCCGGTGACTGGTACCTCGGGGAGCGAAGCCTTGCTGATACGTATCTTTATGTGCTGACCCGTTGGATCGAATTGACCCCATTGTCGATCGACGATTACCCGGCGCTCAAAAACCATCGGGCGCAAATGCAAGCCGATGAGGGCGTGCAGCTCGCCCTGCAACGGCAAGATATGGAGGTGATCTGATGAGTGCCGGTAATGCGGAGGGACTGGTTTGGCCGGACATTTCGTATCCGGCATGGCGTGACACCTGCTCCGCACTGCACCTGTGGTGTCAAATTGTTGGTAAATACCGGCTTGCGCACACGCCCTGGGTCAATCACTCCTGGCACGCCACTCTGTACGTAACGCCCCGAGGTCTCAGCACGGGACCAGTTCCGGATCCCAAAGGTAACTTGAGTCTCACCTTCGATTTCTGTGACCACAGCCTGGTCGCCGAAATGGCAGGGGGTGCACGCAGCAGCGTTCCGTTGGAGGCCATGAGCGTTGCAGATTTTTTTAAACGAACCAAAAATCTCATTGCTGAGGTGGGCGGCACTCCGACCATTCAAGGGTCACCTAACGAAATACCGGACGCGAAACCCTTTGCGGAAGATGATGCTCAGCGACCGTACGACGCGGCGGCTGTCGAGCGTTATCACCAGGCTCTGTTACGGATTAGCGACGTGTTCTCGCAGTATCGTACGGCCTTTATCGGTAAGGTGAGCCCGGTTCATTTGTTTTGGGGTTCGTTTGATCTAGCGGTCACGCGGTTTTCAGGTCGTGATGCACCTCTCCACCCTGGCGGCATTCCGGCGCTTCCCGACTCGGTCACCCGAGAGGCTTACAGCCACGAAGTGTCATCGGCGGGATTCTGGCCGGGCGGCGGCGGTATCGATGCGCCGACGTTTTACGCCTACGCCTATCCGGGCCCCAAACATTTTAGCGACGCAACCGTGATGCCATCGCAAGCTGAGTTCAATAACGAGCTAGGCGAGTTCGTCTTATCCTACGATTCTGTACGCCATTCGCCGAATCCAGCGGCGGCGCTGATGGAATTTCTCCAGAGTACGTACGCGGCCGCTGCGGATCTTGGCGACTGGGACCGTGATCACCTGGAATGCGCCGTAGGAGAACCGCGGCGGCCACGCCCGCCGTTTAATGAGAAATAGCCGCGCAAGATGCCAACTGGCTTGGGAGTGCGATACAACGATTTTGGCGAGACCTCAATACCGTTTCACTGCAATTCCTTTCGCTATGTTGGCTTGCGGAATCGCAATGTCATGCGATCTGATTCGCCAATGGCGCGGGTGTCTGGGTTGTCGGTTGTTGTTGGCGGCAAACGCCAAACAACACCGTCGACAGGGTCGTTCGGATTGGCGTTTATCTCACTGGTTTCTTCCAGAACGAACCCAGCTCGTTCGAACGCGGCGACAACATCACTCTGTTTCAAGTATCCGTTATTGCCGTTGGTGAACTCGGCATCAGCATCTTCCGGGGCGCGGTGCTGGACCACACCAACGACACCGCCGGGTGCAAGCAGATCGAACATTTCGGACAGAGCTGAATCGACAAGCGGTTCTTCAAACCGAAACAGGTGGTGCATCGCCCGGAAGAACACGATCGCGTCAGCTTGACCGTTCTCTTCATCAGGAACATCGTCAATCGGGTAGCCAACAATCGGTTGAGCGGACTCAATTCCTTCAATGCTCATATACCGGCCCATCTGCGAAATATCAGCACCGAATCTTTCGTGATTGTCTTCATTCCAGGTGCTGAACATCTGAACCCAGAGGCTTTCCGGATAGGTCACGCCGATCATACGGCCCTGCTCGGCGGTGAAAGGGGTCAGGATCTGGGAGTACCAGCCGCCATTGCCAGGAAGTACCTCAACGATTGTCATATCCGGTTCAATTCCGAAGAAAGACAGCGTCTCCAGCGGATGACGCCATTCATCACGGGCCCGGTTTTCGTTTCGACGTTCGTCGGCGATGACGTCCGCCAATTTGGCGCCAGCCACCGGACGCTCTTCTGCCAAATTCGTTGAGGCTGATGTGGACTCAGCACCGTCGGAACAAGCAGCCAAGATCAGCGCCAGGACGCTGACAATACTCAAAGCCTTCATGACTTCCTCCTGAAAAATCGTGTCATCATTGATGTTCGAGTAGCATACCTTGCATGCTAATGCACGTTATCATAGAAGCACTTGGTTCTGTCATTTGCGGCCAAATGTCCCGCTGCTCTTTATTCTGATAGCGCAAGCGCCCTGGCTAGGTGGTCCGACATACCTAGGCAAGACTAAACGTCTCGATCCGGTTAGTGGGTACGCTGAATCTCAACTAGCCTGTGGCCAGGTTTCGATGTTGCGGTCATCAACAGTCTAACTTTGAATCAAAAGTTAAGATTGGGCGCCGAGAGCCAACTTCTGACCCATTCATATCACCTAGGCTGAGAGCCTGCCTTTCCCAAAACTTGCCGCTCGCGCGTCTGCTTTAGAGGGACGCGACAGGCTGCATTCGGTTGCGGCTAGTACTAATACCTACGTATTTGATTACTCTGCTTCAATGTATCGTGATATGAAGATCATTTTGGCAGCTCTGGCACTCCTTGCGATCACATTATTGGTTGTAGTCAGTGTGTGGCGCTGGCTCGATCACAATGCTGATGCTGTAGAAAGGCATCGCCTAATCTCATTACAGCCCGTCGCCCCGGTCCGCTTTGATCCTGCAAGCATAAAGGGCCTGCCTGAAGCTGCGCGCCGATATTTCTTGTTTAGTATTGCGCCTGGCACACCGCTGCAAACGGTTGCTGAGATCTCAATGGCCGGTCAGTTCAGCCTCGGTAACAAGGAATCGCCAAACTACATGGACATGAGGGCGCAGCAGACACTCGCGGCACCGTATGGTTTCGTTTGGAAAATGCATGCGTCCAGTGGAGCGATGCGGATCTCCGGTTCGGACAGCGCAAGTTGGACACGATTTTGGATCTTCGGAGTGGTCCCGGTCGCCCGGATGGGTGGGGACTCCGACCACACGCGCTCGGCATTTGGCCGCTACGTTGCGGAGGCAGTATTCTGGACACCGGCTGCGTTGTTACCCGGCCCCGGTATCGAGTGGCAGTCGGTCAATGAAAACACTGCAAGGGTCATCATCACGCATGAGAACTTACAACAAGACGTTGAGCTTATTGTTGACGACGTCGGGCGGCCGACTACTGTGCAATTTTCGCGCTGGAGCGATGCGAACCCGGAAAAGATTTATCGCCTCCAGCCGTTTGGCGGATATCTGTCTGAGTACCGCAGGTTTTCAGGTTTCACATTGCCGACCCATATCGAAGCCGGGAACAATTTCGGGACAGACGAGTACTTCCCGTTCTATGTGGCTGATGTCACCAATGTGGCGTTTCCGCGATCGGAGTAGGCCAGTGCGCCGGTCGGTGAACGGGTGCTAAGTATCGTCATATCCCCACGGCGCGGGAGGTGCATCGATCGTCTTGGTCAAATCGAAATCCATCCTGAATTCTCGACCCTGGCGGATCAGCCGATAGGTGAATCGCTCGCGGTAGATATACATCTGCCAGGTATTTTCAATGGATTGCGGAATCGCATTTTCGACAAACAGTTCATTTGAATACTGATCGGCCGGGAACGAATGTACCTGTGCCCACCCACCATCGACGGTATGGCCGCCATACTGGCTAACAGTATCTTCCGAGCCGTCGCTGTGTCGGTGATCGTGCTTGAGCGACAGGCCGGAACCCTCTTCTGTGCTTGATCTCTAGCCGATCGTCCGGTGCTAGATGTCGAACCTGCTTGAGTTGAATAGATATTAATTCGGATGCACGGTATGCCGTATTGATGCCGACAACAAACAGAGCTAGATTTCGAGGGGAGGGCGCCAGGTTCTTCGTGATCGTGTTAATGGCATTGACGGTCCGAATTGGCTCGACTTTGATCGTGTCACCCAGTTTCGGGTGATTCGGATTGGGTTCGGCGGCAAGAATCTCAGGATTCAGCATTTCATTAACTTTTTGGTCATTTCTAGTAAAACGTAAGAGGAATTAATCGGGCAGTGACCTCCAAGGTACTCCTGAAACGCCGATAAAATCAATAATAACAACACTCTACAACTGCCCAAGAAATCTTAACATTTGTATAATAGTTGGGTAATCTGAGTAAACGAAGAGCACTCACTCGCAAATTGTGCATCTTTTCACTGCCATCTCTGGTCAAGAAAAACGATATCGAGCAGATATTTGGCGAAATCTAGCTACTATTGGTAATACCGTTCCAAATAAGAAGGGCGAATAACGGTAGCCAAATGAAACAAACGACTACGATCATCACGAATCAGCGAGTTTGGGAATCCAATTTTGCAAATTCCCTGTGCCTGCGCTGACCTTCATGTCGAAACGAACCTACCTCTCGTTATTGATACTGCTTTCGGTTACTGCACTTACGATATTCGCTATCTCAGTGGCGCAGAAACCGAACGAAAATTTGCAATATGTTCCTGTGTTGGAGTCAAAACCACCGAAAATTGGCGACAACGCGATATATCGAGCGCTGTCAGTTGCTAGAACTGATGAAATATCTCTCAAAGGGCAGGCGCGCATTGAGCTAAAAAGCATTTTTGCCAAATCGAAACTTTGGCCGTCGGGGTCGACACTTCGAGTAGCATTCATAGACGGTACATTTGAATTGCACCAGCGAATCGCCGGTATCGCTTCAACTTGGGCTCAGGACGTAAATGTCACACTGGATTTTGGAAAATCAGATGATGGTAAGTCTTATCGCCGGGCAGGACCTAATGATACGAGCGAGATTCGCCTGTCATTTAATTATCCACAGAAACCGTTACGTTGGTCATATGTTGGCCTCGAAGCGCTGACGTTGGCATCTCCCGGCGATCCGACGGTGAATCTGCAGGGACTGGACGATGCGGCGGTCCCTGACGACGAATTTCAATTTTTGGTACTTCACGAATTCGGGCATGCCTTGGGCCTCGAGCACGAGCACAGAAATCCGCAGGGCGGCTGCGATAGCGAATACGATTGGTTTTTGGTCTATATGGCCTATCAAACGCAATATGGCCTGGACGAACCAGCCGTCGATGAAATTTTAAGATCGCTGCCAAATAGCACTGCATTTGTAGCGTCGGAACACGATGCGGACTCTGTAATGCACTACAACATGCCAGAGTGGTATTTCAAAAAGAAGACGAGCAGTCCTTGTTTCGTCCAGATGGCAACTCGCCTGTCTGATTTGGATCGAGCCGGAATAATCTCAGCTTATGCCGTTAGTACTCTAGAAAGATGGAAATCGATGTTCTCGGATGTTCAGGGACTGATTGATCGTGGCGGGCTGTCAACTGACACGGAAGCCGACGTTCTAGAAGCGCTAGGCGAGCGCTTCGAAAATATGAAAAATCTGGATGCGACTGTCGAGTTCTTACCCGAGATGCGTGACCTGATGATTGATGGAGAAGAGAAATGGCACGAAGTAAAATAGTTTTCACGTCGGCAACATTCCTCGCGTTATTGGTAGGACCGATCGTGTTCGCGGAGGTTAATAGTGCTCCTTATGATCCTGGATCCGTGCCTCACGAAGGGATCCGCTATCTACTTTCGCGAAATCGAATAAACGTCACTATAACTAAGACAGCGTCAAAGCCGGTGCTAATAAAAGAATTTATTGACCCGGCGAATAGTGCTCGAAACGAATTGAAGCCGATACTGGGTGTGCCCGCCGACAAATCCGCTGTCAGCCTAGCGGCTGATATCGACGTTGCTTGGGAAGCTGACCCATCGAAAGTTTACGTTCTGGATTTATCGCCTCGTGCCATGTCAGACGCTGAGGTGACGGTTGACTCGCATCCAGATGGTCGGCTCTCTTCAGTAAACACTCAGTCCACGGGGCAGGGCGGAACAGTATTGTCGAATATTTTCAAGGTGGTCGGCACATTGGTCGGTCTCACCACCGGACCGGCATTTGCCGCGATCCCCGACGCGTCTGCGCTGGCCGCATTTCCGCCCAAAACCGATTGCAATGTATGGATAAGACCATTATCGGACCTTGACAACTTGACTCGAATTACTATCGAGCATTCCGGAGTCGCTTGCGACGCTTGGAAAGACTCACAACGTTACGCTGTTCGTGCGAAAGCACAACGAACGGAAATTGAACGACTTGAGGATCAAGTGTCAACGATCGCTTCGGCTCAACTCGCTGCGCTTAAGACTCGAATCACTGAGGCGGCTGCGGCGCGCGATCGCACGCACTTCGATCGGCGAACAGCGATCGCCGTTATCGAAGCGCAAAAGTCGGCTTTTGTTGATAAGTGGAAGATTGGCGAAAACCAGCAGCCACCGAAAACTGAAGAATTGACTTTCTTGATTGAGGAGCTGCCCATGGCGGGGGCTGCAGCCATTAGAGAGGGTCTTACCAAAGTTCAGACTGAATTAGCACTGGCTAGCTACTCAGTTGCTAAGAAGCTCCTCGCAGAATCGGAGCACGTAATTACCGTCGACAGCGTCCCTACTGGCTATCAAGCCACTGAAATTACGCAATCGTCCGATGGTTGCAAGATCCAGATGTGGCACGGTACACCGAGCAATGACAAAAATGTTCGTAAGAGAACCCCAACTTATGATCGTTGCAAAGGCCAACTTCTATTCTACAAACGGCCAATCTCCACGTCCGTTACGCTATGGAAACTCGAGAAAGGCGCGGGTGGCGCGGCGACCTTGCAGATTAAAGAGAAGCGACAGTTAATGCTTGTGAGATCAGAATCGCCACTTGAAGTGTTGGAGTTTTCGGCATCGGCGTGGTCCGACGGCAGCTTGGTGGTTGCATTTGGGGATACCGGAGTTCCGTCGAAGATCACCTGGAAGAGTGATTCCAGTGCGGCCGCGATAACTGGTGCATTAGCAGGTGCATTGACAGCCGCTAGAACAGAATATTCTGCAACAATCGCGGAACTTGTGACAATCAAGGAGAATAAAGCGAAACTTAATCCGAAAGGAAAGTCTGATGTTCAGAAGGAAATTGACGAGTTAACAAAGAAAAAGGAGCTCATCGACGCCAGACTCGCCATAGAGGGAGCAGAGGCGACATACGAAAGTCAGCTAGAGCAACAACGCCTAGCACAACAATTGGCGCTTCTGAACTCCGAACAGTCTGTTGTCACGGCCGAACAGGCAGCGACGAATCAGTTGGACATACTCCGCTTGGCAGCGGAATTGTCAAGGCTGAACACCGAAATGCAAATTTTGAAAGCACAGATAGACCTCGATGCGCTCAGGAAACCGAAATAGTTTGGCGGTCATTCGTCGGGACTCGCTCTGAATATGATCGAATTGATCCGGAGCATATTTAAATGACAATTCAACCCATCCGCAATTCCAGCGACCACGAGAGTGCCCTGAATCGAATCGAGGCACTAATGTCGGCCCAGATCGATACCGCAGAAGGCGACGAACTTGACGTGCTGGCCACGTTGGTTGACGCCTACGAGAAAGAACATTTTCCGATCGATTCGCCAGACCCGATTGATGCAATCAAGTTTCGCATGGAGCAAATGGGATTGACCCGCAAAGATCTTGAACCGTATCTGGGTTCTCGAGCGCGTGTATCTGAGGTCATGAATAAACGCAGAGGACTTTCCCTGGCAATGATACGGTCACTGCATGAAAACCTCGAAATTCCTCTGGATGCATTAATCGGCCGAGACAGCTAATGCTACCAACAATGTCAACGCAGATTTCAGATATCCTCTTCCTGGCCAGTTAGAAATGTGCGGTTGTAAATTTACTCGACTGCCAGTGGTCATTCAGAGATGTCGGCAAATATCTTTTACAGTTAGTTTTTTTTGTCTGTAACAGCGACGTGATCTGAATCGCCCCTAATTTGCCAGACGCCCTTCAGCCGGACAAAATGGCACCAGAAGAGGTGAAAATGAGTTGCAAACGATACACGCTATAATTTCAGCATAGAAGGAAGTCCAGGGACAAAAAAATGAAAACCTATTTGGGTGGGGAACCGAAGAGAAAATGTTTTACGCTCGCCGTGGCGAGCGTGATGCTGATAATTGCCATGCCGACCTGGTCGGTGTCGCCCGTCGAGGAGACAAAGCTTTTCGCCGCCGATGGCGGGGAGGGGGATCAGTTTGGGTATAGCGTCGCTTTATCCGGCGATACCGCATTGATTGGCGTTCGATTTGATGACGACGACGCCAACGGCCTCGAATCGGGTTCGGCGTATGTGTTCACCCGCTCCGGAACTACCTGGAGCCAGCAGGCCCGGCTCACCGCCGCCGACGGCTCGGACCGCGACTGGTTTGGCGTCAGAGTCGCGATCGAAGGCGACACCGCAGTTGTACCTGCCGATGCGGACGACAGCGATGTTAATGGTGTCGATTCGGGCTCGGTGTATGTATTCACTCGCTCCGGAACTACTTGGACCCAGCAGGCTAAGCTCACCGCTTCCGATGGCGCAGCGGTCGACTTGTTCGGCTACAGCGTCGCGCTCTCCGGCGACACCATTTTGATCGGGGCCCGTTTCGATGACGACGACTTCAACGGCGTTGATTCGGGTTCCGTGTATGTATTCACCCGCTGCGGAACATCCTGGAGCCAGCAAGGCAAGCTTACTGCTGCTGATGGCGAGGCGGGCGACGAGTTCGGTTACAGTGTCGCGCTGTCCGGCGACACGGCAGTGATCACGGCGAACGCGGACGACAGCGATGTTCACGGTGTCGATTCGGGTTCTGCATATGTATTTACTCGCTCCGGGAGCGACTGGAGCCAACAGGCTAAGCTCACCGCCGCCGATGGCGAAGCGGGCGACTTGTTCGGCGTCAGAGTCGCGCTCTCGGGCGACACTGCATTGATTGGGTCGCGGCTCGATGATGACGATGCTAACGGTATTGATTCAGGTTCGGCGTATGTATTCGTTCGTTCCGAGGGCAGCTGGAGCCAGCAAGCCAAGCTAACCGCCGCCGATGGCGGAGCGGGCGACTGGTTCGGTTACACGGTCGCGCTCACAGACGATACCGCCTTGATCGGGGCCGGCCGTCACGACGGCGACAACGGCGTTGATTCGGGTTCAGCGTATGTATTCACTCGTTCCGGGACCATCTGGAGTCAGAAAACCAAGCTCACCGCCGCCGATGGCAAGGCCGGCGACCAATTCGGCGGCAAGGTCGCCATCTCCGGGGATACCGCTGTGGTCGGGGCCCGCTTGGTCGACGACGTGGTCACCGGCGTCGATCTGGGGTCGGTCTATATATTCACGGGCCTGCTAGATGCTGGTGATGACGGAGTTTAGAACAACCTGGATAAATGCCCGTTAGTTGCTAAGAATGCATGGGCGCCGTGCGCTATGTCTGAATCGAGAAATCGGACACTACTAAAATGCGCCTACGCAACATATGCGCATAATGTATATTATGTTAAATTAGCAAACTATGACTGGGTCCCAAGAATGGGTCCATGGCCGCATTCCCGTGTTCTGGGGATATCCACATCCCGCCACCGGGGACCCCTAATTTCACGCAAACCGATCGCCGCCTACAATGTTCAATGTACGAGAACGAATTTCGGTTGATCCGCACCGCTCCAACGCACTTTGCCAGCTGACACCACGTGCGACGGCTGGCAAAGGCCAAAATCGTGCCCTGACTAGCCCCGCAAAGCCTGACCCGAAGAGGAAAATATTCATGACGAATTCAAATACCCGAAATCGCAAATTCGTTCTGGCCGAGCGGCCCAAGGGCGAACCCGACGAAAACACACTGCGGCTGGAAACCGATGATCTGCCAACCCAAGGTAAAGGTCAGATGCTGTTGCGGAACGAGTTTCTTTCTTTAGACCCCTATATGCGCGGCCGGATGAGCGATGCGCCCTCCTATGCCGCCCCGGTCGAAATCGGCGAAGTCATGGTAGGCGGCACAGTTGCCCAGGTCGAAAGCTCGGGCGTCGACGGCTTCGCCAAAGGAGATTGGGTCGTGGCTTTCGGAGGCTGGCAGGACTACGCATTGTCCGACGGCAAGGGCGTGATCAACTTGGGCAAGAATCCCGAGAACCCATCTTGGGCACTCGGAATACTTGGCATGCCAGGCCTGACCGCTTGGGCGGGCCTGACGCGTATTGGTAAGCCGAAGGCTGGCGAAACGCTTGTCGTTGCAGGAGCCAGCGGCCCTGTGGGCGCGACGGTTGGACAGGTCGGCAAGATCCTGGGTTGTCGCGTGATTGGCATCGCTGGCGGGGCCGAGAAGTGCGCCCACGTTGTTGACGCCCTGGGGTTTGACGCCTGTATCGACTACAAAGCCGATGGGTTTCCCAACGCACTCAAGGCAGCCGTTTCCGACGGGATCGACATTTACTTCGAAAACGTCGGCGGTGCAGTGTTCGACGCGGTGCTGCCACTTCTGAACCCCTGCGCGCGCATCCCGGTCTGCGGTCTCATTTCCCAATACAATGCAACATCGCTGCCCGACGGACCGGATCGAATGAACTATCTGATGGGGCAGATCCTACGCAAACGGATGACCATGCGTGGCTTCATCGTCTTCGACGACTTTGGCCATCTCTATCCGGAATTCGCCAGCCAGATGGCCGACTGGGTCAAAGAGGGAAAGATCAGCTACCGAGAGGAAATGATCGCTGGACTGGAACAAGCACCAGCTGCTTTCATAGGCCTGTTGAGGGGCGAGGCGTTCGGTAAGCGCGTGATCCACGTGAATAGATGTTCATAGGACAATGATGACGATCAAAGCAACGCGTCGATATTGGCTGATTTACTGAATTGACTGCGGGGGAACCCGCAAGGAAGGAAGAGCGCCCTCCCCTGGCTTCTCCTAAGCCTGCTAGCCGTCTGAATTCCATGGAATAGCCTGGTATCGCCAATATTCAATCTGCCCGCTTTAATCTATGTCGAAAGTACTGGGTTGTTGTGCAGCTCTGCCGCCGAGAAACTGCCAAGCGCGTACTCTTTACCGATTGCCCAGTCGATACATTCGGATTTTTCGGTTCAGTACAGGCATATCAGCTCTCTTAAATGGTCACAATTATTCAAAGAACGATTGTCCGCGTCCAAGCGGCGTTCGTCTGTGCGCCCGCGAACTAAGCTAAAGGCGTTGGTGCTGCTGCTGGTGGTGAGGGCATCCACGCGCCGGTATTGACTGATCAGACCATCACCGTAGGTGTAGGTCAGTTCGGCAAAGCTGTTGAGATCAAAACTCTCCTCGATCACCTGCGCATAGTCCCGGTTGGGATCGGTGAGATAGTGCGTCGTCAGCCCACTGCTGCTCTCGCTCTGACGAATCCCCATCTCATCTCCTTTTCCTCGGATACCTTTTTGGCCGAAGCTTTACCACAGCAAAAGCGTATCGTCGTTCCGGTTATCGAAACGCCAAGGCACTGCAAAGGATTAGCAAACAGGATATTACTTACCGGCGGGTGTTTGAGCTGACCGCAACCGGATCTTGATGTATCAGCACGTCCGCATCCGGGTAATGTTCGAGAATACGCGCTTCAATGGCATCACTGAGTTCGTGGGCTTTTTGTAGCGTCAGGCTTTCATCCATATCCAGATGCATTTGAATAAAATAGGTGCGCCCGGACTGACGCGTCCGTAACTGATGAAAACCCAGTGTCTCAGGGTCAGCCGCAACAATATCAGCGATCACCTTGCGAACCTCTGGCATTTCTCGGTCCAGCAACAGCTGCACCGACTGATTGCCCACCTTCCAGGCGGCCCATAATACGTAGAAGCCAATCAGTATTCCGGTCAGACCATCCACCCAATGTAGACCGAAACTAACGCCTAACAGCGCCAGAAAAACACCGATATTCATGGCCACATCCGATAGATAATGCAGGGAATCCGCCTCTATCGCTGTGGAGCCAGTGCGCTTGACCGTGTACTTCTGCAGGGTCAGCAAACCGATGGTAATGATCGTGGAAAAAACCATCACCCCCATCGCCAGGGTGGTTGCCGTCAATGGCTGTGGTTCAAGCAAATGACCCGTTGATTCTTTCAGCAAATACACGGCTGAAGCGGTGATTAATGCCGCCTGCCCCAGCCCCGCCAGGGCCTCGGCGTTTCCATGACCAAAGCGATGCTCCGCATCCGCCGGTACAAGCGAATAACGGATCGCCAATAGGTTCACCAGTGAAGCCGCGACATCCATCAGTGAGTCCACCAACGAGGCCAACACCGCCACCGAATCGGACAAATACCACGCCGCGAATTTGACCGTAATCAACAACAACGCCGTTGCCACGGAAGCAGCACCGGTGAGTAACAGTAAGCGAGAATCTGTCATTTTGAGCATGAGCGTTTCGAATTCTTTTTAGAGAGTCCACCGCATTTACCATCACTGCGGATCTCGAAGTGTAACTGACTATGAACGCTGAGGCTGTCACCGAATTGCCACTTCAGCTTTTTTGAAATTGACCGACAAAGCCTACCGGAGTTGGGGCTATGCTGCGCGGAACTGGCGCAACAGGGTCAAGCGATCGTGCATGCGCTGGACCGTCACAGAGCGGATGGTTTTCGGAAGCCCGATAGCAACGACAATACACTTGCAAACCTGCAGGCTTGGGGCCCGGTGGAGAAATGGTTCTTTCCGTTAGAACCACTTCCGATCGGTCGCGACAAGCTGTTCCTGCTGCCGCCTCTTCGAAACTGACTACGACTGCCCTACTCGCCTTTAGTCCCTGGCGGAAAATCTTTAAATATCGCCGTAACGGCCTTTTCAATTGAGGGCGCCGGGTCCTTACGATCCGATGTTGAAATGGTCTTGCTCGCCCAGCCATGCCATACCGGCTGCTTCGTTCTGCCGTCAAATACGTCGACGCCCAGCGTGCCCTCGGTGTAGGTGCGATGGACGACTTCCGTGTCGTAGTAGTAACGCCCATACAAATGCCAGCCCCAGGGGCCTTGATAAGCACTTGGGTAGGATGTGGATTCAATCCGTTCTCGCGTACCAACGGTGTAGGACAGCGCAAAGTCGGCTGATTCACGATTCGGTGTGTACACAAAACCCTTGCGCGTCAGTTCCGCCTCTATCGCAGTAACGATTTTTTTCTGTGATAGCGGACTGATCGGCGGTCCATCACCTGTACCGACGATCAATGGTTGATCGGCGATCCAACTGAAGGTCCGGTAGTGGTCGTAGGTGGCTGATTGATCGTAGTGCGAACCGGATCTAAGGGTCGCGCAGCCGCTCAGGGAGATTCCCAAAATCAGGAGTATAGAAAGTGCTGCGAATCGCTTGGATTGATCAAATACCATGCTCATGGTTGGTTTCCTCATTAGTCGTTCCTGGTCAAAATTCAATTAGTGGCTGGCAACTGCAGGCTGTTCTTGTGATCGGAAATACCACCAGCCAATTGCCGCGATGAGAACCCAAATCGAGCTTCGCAACGCCATTGCAACCACTGTCCGTAACTCAAAGGCACCGCCACTCATGACGTGCCAGGCGAACGCTGCGAACACGATCAAGGTCGCGACCGCGATTCCGCTGGCTGCCCAGACTGCCCACCGACGACGAAGCCAAAGTCCGACTCCTGCAGCGACGTACGCAAAACCCGCCAGAAAATTAAACCAGAGGACGAAAGCGACGTAGTCACCTGCAGCCTGACGCGCAGGGCCATCAAAGAACAGGACCGCCCCGCCTTCACGAATTGTCATCAGGCCGAATAACGCGCCAATTAGAGCGGCCACTCGCAGCCACATGACGGACACACGGGTGGTCGGATTCACTGTGCCGTCTCCGGCACATCGAGCGAGTCGATCACCTTCTCGAGTTTCGTTCGAACGCTCGATGCTATCCCTGCAAGAGCGGGGTTTTTAACTGCCTGCATTGAAAGGACAGGATCAACTGCGGCGACCTCTGTCCTGCCATCACCGTTGTCGCGCACAATGACGTTGCACGGAAGCATCGTGCCGATCTTGTTCTCAGCCTGTAACGCCTGGTGCGCGAGCGTCGGATTGCACGCGCCGAGAATTGTGTAACGTGGAAACTCGACTCCGAGCTTTGTTGACAACGTGGCTTGAACGTCGATGGTGGTCAACACTCCGAATCCTTCGCCTTTCAGAACCTTCGTCACTTTGGAGACGGCATCGTCGAATGGAATGTCCAGCAACTTGGAAAAATAATAGGTCATCGTTCGTTCCTCATGCTCACAAAATTCACTGTTTCACGTAAGAGCTTCCAGGTGGCTACGTGCGCCGTCCGTATGCTTGCATTAGATCTCATATATGCATAATATCTAAATTAGCAAAATCGCATATAGGTAGATTCCACATGGAAAGGAAAGTTAGTAAGAAAAAAGAGAAAATCACTGCAAGCGAATTGCGAGAACATGCCGATGCGGCGGCGTCGCTGTTGAAGACAATCGGCAACCCGGTTCGGCTAATGATTCTCTGCACGCTCGTACAAGGCGAGTTCACCGTTGGTGAACTCAACGAACGGATCGATATGTCGCAGTCCAGCCTGTCGCAGCATCTGGCGGTTTTGCGACGAGAGGGGCTCGTGCGCACGCGCCGGGAAGCTCAAACGATTTTTTATGCACTCGAGAGTGTTGAAGTTCGGTCCTTGATAGCTTGCCTGTACAAGATTTATTGCGGCTAATCGGCTTCTTCAAGAATCGATGGGAGGTTCAATTATGAAAGTATTGCTGTTGGTATTCACAATGGTGGTCGCGATGGCTCAGGACGAGTTCAAATCCAGGGAGGACGCGGCTGCCGCTGCGGCGACGACATTGATTCAGGAATTGGGTAGCGCTCTGAAAACAAACATGGCCGCAGGGGGACCCGAAGCCGCAATTACGGTTTGCCGCGATATTGCGCCGACCATCGCCAACGACCTGTCCCTCAAGACTGGTTGGAAAGTCACTCGCGTTGGCACCCGAGTGCGAAATACGATGATGGGGATGCCGGACGAGTGGGAGCAAATCGGTCTTGAATATTTCAGCGAGGAAATTGACGCGGGCACGGCACTCGAAGACTTGAGTTACACCGAAGTCGTAACCGAGGGGAAGCAGCAGTATTTTCGCTATATGAAACCGATCGTCACACAGCCATTGTGTTTGAGTTGCCACGGCCCCAGCGACGTGATGTCACCGGCGATTCAGGCGATGCTCGATCAGCACTACCCTCACGACCAGGCGACCGACTACACCGTTGGCGAATTGCGTGGGGCGGTTAGCATTAAGCAACCGTTGGACTAAGTCAGATCACGACAGGCGGCAGCCTGACCCTGCGCTGCCATCCCGGTATAGTGAGTCGCAACCCAGCAACGCATTTTATTACACTCATCGAGGCTCTCAGTGAACTACAAGGACTACTACAAGATAATGGGCGTGAAGCGGGACGCCAGTCAGGATGAGATCAAGCGCGCCTATCGAAAACTGGCACGCAAATACCACCCTGACGTCAGCAAAGCCGCCGATGCGGAAGCCCGTTTTAAGGAGGTTGGTGAGGCCTATGCCGTCCTGAAGGACCCCGAAAAACGATCCGCCTATGATCAACTCGGCCAAGACTTCAAGGCCGGCCAGGAATTCAGGCCGCCGCCTGACTGGGATGCAGGCTTTGAGTTCAGCGGACGTGGGTCCTCGAATGCCGACGCGCCTGACTACAGCGATTTCTTTTCTTCTCTTTTCGGGCAGGGATTCAAGCCAGCGGGCCGAGCTCATACGGGCCGCGGTTTTCAGGCACGCGGCGAAGACCACCACGCCAAAGTCATGATCGATCTCGAAGACGCCTTCCGGGGTGCAACACGCGGTATTACGCTACGCGTACCTGAGTTCGACAACAGCGGCCACCTGGTCAGCCGGGAGCGTACCCTGAACGTAAAAATACCCAAAGGTGTCAAACCGGGACAACGAATCCGACTGTCCGGGCAAGGAGCACCGGGCCCGGGTGACAGCAAGGCCGGTGACCTGTACCTGGAAATCGAGTTCAATCCGCATGAGATCTACAAAGTCGAAGGCCCTGATCTTTACCTGGACTTGCCAATTACCCCGTGGGAAGCAGCGCTGGGCGCAAGCGTCGCGGTGCCCACACCGGAGGGAACGGTAAACCTCACGATTCCTGCCGGCACCAGCAGCGGCCGCAAACTGCGACTGAAAGGTCGCGGCATCCCGGGTACATCACCCGGCAATCTGTATGTTGTTGCCCAGATCACAGTGCCGCCTGCAGACAGCGATGCGGCGAAAGCGCTGTACCAGAAAATGCAGCAGGAATTATCCTATAACCCTCGCAGCGCATTGGGAGTGTAAGCAATCATGACAAGAGAAACTGTGAGAGGCCAACTGCTGGATGAAAGCATTGAGTTATCGCTAACCGAGTTTTGCAGAGCATGCTCAAAAGACACGACGTGGGTTAGTGCGCTGGTTGAAGAAGGCGCGCTGGAACCCGTCGATGTTAGTGACAAGCATTGGCGATTTACCGCCGTCAGTTTGCAACGCGCACATCGTGCCATGCGCCTGGAACGTGATTTGGGTGTCAATCTGGCAGGCATCGCACTGGCGCTCGAATTGCTGGAGGAACTTGAAACGCTGCGGGCTCGTCTTCGTCGGATTGATAGTAATCAGGATATTTAAGAAGGAAACATCCCATGAGCTTTCACGAGGCCTCAAACCCCAAGTGCAGTGCGACAAGCGGCGCGATCGAACTACGCATCACTCCGAGAGAACGAGACCTCGGCGAATTCTCCGTACGACGTGTGTTACCCGCTCGGGATCGGCGCATGGTAGGGCCCTTCATCTTTTTCGATCACATGGGCCCTGCTGAGTTTCCGCCGGGCAAAGGAATCGCGGTCAGACCTCACCCGCATATTGGTCTTGCGACAATTACGTACCTGTTTGAAGGCGAAATTATCCATCGAGACAGTCTCGGTTTCGTGCAGGCGATCCAGTCCGGAGCCGTCAATCTCATGACCGCCGGTCGTGGCATCGTGCATTCCGAGCGCGCCGGTGATGATCTACAGGCGACGTCGCGGTTGCACGGTATTCAGTCCTGGATGGCGCTACCGACCGACCAGGAAGAAATCGAGCCGGCGTTTCTCCACTACGCTGCCGCCGACCTTCCGCAAATCGACGCCGACGGCACCTCGGTGCGGCTTATCATGGGCGAAGCCTTTGGACACGTCTCTCCGGTCCAGTTGTACTCCCCTACCCTGTACTTCGATTGCCAAATGCGTGCGGCCTCGTCACTTCGCCTACCGGAAAACTACGAGGAAATGGCGGCGTATGTTGTGAGTGGTCGTGTACGCATCGAACGACAGCACTACGATTCCGGTGTACTGGCGGTTGCCTGCGCGGGAAAATCCGTTGTTTTGGAGGCCGAAGAGGACAGCCATGTGATGGTTATCGGCGGGGATGCCATCGGTACGCGGCATATCTGGTGGAACTTCGTTTCCAGTTCGAAAAAGCGTATCGAGGAAGCCAAAGCCGATTGGCAGAATGGGCGTTTCGATGCGGTACCTGGCGAGACAGAGTTTATCCCGCTGCCGGACAGCTGACTGGAACTGAAACTTAGGCCTCGCTGGATTCCCCGCCTGTTCTGATATGCAGGTCTCGCTGCGGGAACGGAATTTCAATGCCGTTTTTCGCAAGTGCGATATTGATACTGCGATTTAGATCATGAGTCACCGGCAGTCGCTTGTTGGGCGTGGCAACAAAAACACGTGCCTCGAAGTCCAGTGAGCTATCACCGTGTGCCATAAAGAAAACGGCCGGCGAAGGTGTCAACAAGGTATCCGAGTGACGAGAGACCGCTTCCATAATAATGTCCCGGACCTGGTCAATATCGGAACCATAGGCAACGCCGACACGAATAATGATTCGTGTGACTTGATCGTTCAGCGTCCAGTTCGTGACGTTCTCCGTGATGATGGATTTGTTTGGCATCAATACTTCACGATTATCGAAGTCGGTAATTCGTGTCGCACGAATCTTGATACTCGTCACGGTTCCTTCCAGCTGACCGATAGTCACGATATCGCCAACGCGAATCGGGCGTTCGAAAAGAATGATCAAGCCTGAGACGAAATTGGCAACGATTTCCTGTAAGCCAAAACCCAATCCCACGCCCAATGCCGCGATGACCCATTGCATGCTGGACCAATCCAGTCCGAGGCGACTCAAACCTATGATGATTCCGAAACTGATTAAGGTGTACTTCCCGATTGTGATAACGGCGTAACGCGTCCCCGAGTCCACGGGTAGACGTTCGAAAACAACGAGTTCGAGGATTCCACCCACGTTGCGAGCGACAATAAAACCACCGATTACGAAAATTGACGCAACGGCAAGATCCCATAGGCTGATCCCGGTCGATACGGCGATTCCGTCGATACTACGAACGCCATTCCAGAGAATGACATCGTTGGCAATACCCAGTGCTGGAAGCAAGGCACTCCAGGTTGCCCATAAGCCCAGTATCAGCACTGCATATGAGATGACGAAGACAGCTCGCCCGGACTGGCTCGACAAGGTATCGAGATCCAACTCTTTGTTATCCACTATTGCTGGGGCGGCATCGCCACTTTGGTCCGACTCAATGACATCATCACGCTTCGCCTTTTGCCGCGCCCTTTTCTCTTCGGCACGTCTTAGCGCCAATCGCCGGTGACCTACAAGAAATAAGCGCATCGATAAGCGATACAGGACGGCTGCCAAAAGAATCACAATTCCCGACTGGAATACGCGCGACTGCAGTTCTATTGCGGCGTCGTAGTAGCCGGCAACAGGCAGCAGCAAACCAATCGTCAGTGGTGCGGCGACGAGGAGTACAAGCAGAAACCGAGTCGCGCCGGTGAACTTGCTTTCATCCCGGATCGCCATTGCAATTCCATTGCGCGGATTGAGAAAGTAATACGCAAATACGGCAATGGCGATTGAGCTTACGATGAAGGCAAGACGGCCAATGCCATACTTAATGACCGAATCACCCGACGCGATAGCGGCAGTAAACACGAACGCGACAATCGCTTGCACGGCAATAAACCAATTCAAATGTCGTCGGAATCTGAGCCGCGCATCCTCGTTCCAGGCAAAATGCCGAAGGAATACACCGTTGGGTCGTGCCAGCGTGCGGAAAAAACCAAGCATGATTGCGACGCCTGCTGTCGCGTACAGACCTTGTGCTATCGCTGCGGTAAAGCTCGTCGTGCCGCCCTTCTCGATTGCCAGTCCAAGCGCACCGATACCAAGCGGCCATGGCAGCGTATGCAAGAGACTCAAGAGCAACGCGGCGGGCGTTGTGAAATAGGTATCTTTGCGCACATCACCGACGCGCTGTGCGAGGATCAGCAGGCGCGCCCGAATGAATTTCGCAAGCAATGCCAGGCCTGCTGCGAACAACACCAACACGGTTGGGCCGCCTATCCCGGAACGGAAACTCGATACCAATGCATGACCGGTGTCTTGCCACGCGCTGCCAGACCCGAGCCACGAAATATTGCTGCGAATATTTTTCCAAAATGCGGCACCGAAACCGCTCTTTGTCGGCAGCCACAAGAGGCGTCGGTCCAGCACGCGGGATAACGCCGCGGATTGTTCCATTATGTCTTGCCGGACGGAACGTTGAGCAACGATTTCATCCGATTTGTCGCGTGCGGCTGCGGTTAGCGCCTGTAAATACTCACGACGCTGGTCTATCAGCGTCTTTGCAGTGCCGACACTGTCGAACGATTGAGTTTCCGAGCCAGGCTCGCGTAATCGATCGATCGTAGACTCCAGCGCATCACCTAAATTGCGGAGTTGATCCTGCCAAAGTATCAGGTTCAGGCGCAACGCGACCGCTGCCTGATCGGCGACCACGGTTGCCTGTGTCAGTCCTTTGGCATTCGGCAGTTTCGTCTGAACGTTTCTGAGTAGCTCCGCCGTCTCGTTGCTTAACTGGCCGGTCGCGAGAACCTGGTCAACCATTTGCGCTGATGCGCTTATTCGCGCAAGGTCTTGTTGCAAGCGACTGGTTTCGGCCGCTATCAGGATATTGCTTTTAACCAAAGCGAGATTGGCCTCTGCAAGCTCAAGATTTTCTTTGGCGTAGGCCGATAGCTGAGAAAGCCTGGCAGGAATTTCGGCAAGTTGCCGGGTTGCGACCTCAACCCACTTCGCAGCCTTCGCCGCTTGCGAACTGCCAAGCTGATTTTGTATCTGTTCTATCGACCGAGACAGCTGTTCAATTCGCGCGCTGGCCAGTGTGATACGTGCTTCAATGACGTCCTGTCGTGCACCAAGGCTTGCGCGCTCACGCGTGAGGTCTGTAATTGCTGCTTGGCGCTCAGCCAGTCGCACGGCATAGAGTGTTTGACTTGCCGCGACAATCGGGCCCGACGCGGACTCATCAGCGGGAGGCGTGTCTTGCAACTCCACTACGGCGCGTCTTGCCTCGGCGATTTCTGTGGCGATCGCCTCACCCCTGGTGCTCAAAGCCATCTGGCGTGATCTGAAATCGCTCAGCGATTCGATCAACGCCGTACGTTCTGCTGTCAGGTCAGCAAGTGCAAGGCTTGTTTCAGCGTCGGTCATTTTCACCGTTGGCGAAGTGGAATGCTGTTGCCCGAGTGCGGTCAGCTCGCCGCGAAGTTGATCGATCGTCGTGCTGGCTGAAGCGGCGGTCGCTGCAAAACCACGAACGGCCGCGGCTCGTTCATTGGCCTTTGCCACTGTCTGCTTCGCTTCGATGAGAATCGCAATGGCCGTGTTACGCGCCTCTTCGTCAAAAGTGCTATTGGTTTGTAACCGTTCAATTTCCTGTGTTATCGATGCGATATCTTGCGCTTGCCCAACGGCGACGCACATCGACAAAAGAAAAGCTGACAGTATGACCTGCTTGTTCATGAATAATTTCCAAACGACATTGCTTGATTGAGACACTGCTTTTCGGCAGTGAAGCACGGTACCGCTACAGGTGACAAGTACGGTTGGCCAGTGTACTTGCGAACTCAGGCCTAGTCAGGCAATTCGCTTGTCAAACCGTCCAGATAGTCCTTAAACAGGTGGATATCTCCGTGGCCCGCGCCGTCAATAAGCAGCAATTTTGAGGGCGCATCGATCAGCTCTTTTAACTCGATGCTATGTTCGACCGGGATCAATCGATCCGCGGTGCCATGCACCAGGACTATCGGCGACTTGACATTAGCGATGCGTTTGTCCGTTCGCATTGGATAGCGCACCAGCCAGGCCGGCAAATGAGGATACTGAATGCGGGCCATTGCGACTACGCTGCTAAACGGCGACACCAGTACCAGTAGATCGGGTTCGACATCCACCGCAAGCTTGGTAGCAACCGCGGTACCCAGTGAGCGGCCGTAAATGACGATTGGTTTGCCCGCATATTTCGACGCGACGGAGTTCCACGCGACTTTGACGTCGCTATGCAATTGTTCTTCACCCTCCATGCGACCCGTGCTCTTGCCGTAGCCTCGATAGTCGAGCATGAACATGTCGTAGTTGACACGTTGATAGTACTCAACGTCGCTCGTCCAGGATTGCAAGTTGCCAGCGTTGCCGTGCAGGAAGAATATGAGCCCACGCGGATTCGGCTGCCGAAAATGCAAGGCGTTGATCTCAGCACCATCGACTGCAAGTGTCACTTCTTCAAACGGAACGTTGAACTTGAACTGATAGTCAGGCGGCAGTTTCGACCCCTGGAAAATTTGTGATTCCTGCGAAACGTACAGATGTGCGAAAAATATCCCCACCGCGAGAATCGGAATTACGGTACCAATGGCAATAACAACAAGCCAAGACTTCCGTGTCGACACACTATATTGTCTCGAAGTCATGCTAATTTGACGCCGAATCGCAAACCTGCGCCGACATTTGCTGCAGACCATTCAGTACCAGAATCCATGTTGGCACCCTTTTCGACGCGCTTCGAATTGATCGGATCAGTGAGATTTGTGTGCTGTCAAAAGTCGCTCGGTTCAAGAATCACACCTTGGAGCGAGACAAAAACAGGGCGCCTAAGGACTGGGCGCCCTGCTGTATTCCTCTAAGCCGTTTGGTCGTCGATTTTCGCGCCTGTCGCTGCGCGTGCAATGCTCTCGATGCCATTGTCACGACTGGCTTCAGTCTTGTAGCTCTGGCTCGTGCCGATTACCTGGCCGTTGCTTGACTTCAAGTTGAAGCGAAATGCACCGCCGGATGTCGTGGTTTTTTCAAAACACTTTGGATTCGAGCAGTTCTTCTGAACCGACGCAATACCGTTCGTGCATGAACTTTTGGACTTGTAACCTTCACTGGAAAGAATGTTTTCGCCGTTGCCCGCTTTTAATCGAAAACGAAATTCGCCAGCTTTGTCTTTGTAGCACTCAAATTTACCCGCCATCATTGATCCCTTGTTTTCTGTTATACGTGAAGGGCTAAATTACACACGCCACAGGACTGAAAAGCAAACGCAGTCATCATTGATCGATCGCTAAAACCTTTAATTTGTTGGCAATTCCCGAGCTTTTGGACAAACGGCCTGTGAATCCGCTACGACCAGCGTCTCGGCGAGCCGGCTGTAAGTCCTCCACCGGGCCAGGACCGGCTTCAGGCCAATCTCAAGCTCTTTGATCGCATTGCGGTGATCGATAGCGACCACCAACGCTGCACAAACCATCACCGACCGCCACACAGCGACAAAAACACGCTTTTTGAAACGAGAAGCCGTCTGGGCGCGCAGGAAATCGCAATGAAAATACAAATGCGAACGCTCATCGTCGACAATATCCAGCAATTGATCGCGCAGCCGAGAGCGTGGTAGATGCACTGCCAGCAAGTGGTAGTAGCAGAGTCCCACGACTTCGGCAGCCAAAAGCACGACGACTTTGAGGCGCAGCCCGATCAGCCGCCTCGCGAAAACGAACAGCTTTGCCGTCCAATTGTCGCGAATCAGCTTACCGCCGAGCAATCGCACGCACATGGCAAGAATATTGGCATGACGATGCTCTTCCTCCACGAAGTACGCCATCGACGTGCCGAAATGATCGTCCAGGCCAGGCAGCGAATTGCAAAATGACTGTGCGACGATTGTCCCGCCACCGGATTCACCCAATTGGAAAATTGCGAGTGAGCGCGCGAGTGACGTCGGTAGTGCTGAATAATCCAGATCCTGTTCAAGCGCCGGTAAGCGCCGATAACTTCTTTGCTCGAAAAAGGATTCCCATTCCTGCCATGTTCGGTGTGTGATGCCCATCGACCTCCCCTGTATTGCCGTCCTTAGGTTATAGACCGTGCTTCTGGCAATTCAGGGGAGGAAATGTGTCCAGATAATGGCAGTTACCTAGGCGAGCCAGCCGAAAACACCACCGGTCACGCCGGCGTAGATTGCGGCATCGAGGAAGGTCTTCAACGTCGATGACCAGGGGCGTCCAAACCAGACGCTTTCCTGCACGTACGCAACGCCGTAGCCAATGAAAGCAACTGCGCTGCTAATGCGGAAAATGTCCATGTAGTCGGCATCGACGGGTGCGGTGCGAGAGACGAAGTAAGCGCACAAGACGGCAATAAAGAGATTGTAGGCAAACATCATGAACATTTGCGGTGCCATGTTGGGCGCGCCGGAAGGCAGCACAGTGATGAATGCGATCGGCCCGTCCTTATATTTCTGCACAAGGTCCGGGTTTTTGAAATCAGACGGATCGGGGCAATGCGGGATATTGTATTGGCCCGGTGCCAGGCCTCGCAGGGCATTGCCGACGGCCTCCTCGTTTGGCGTCTTGCTCCAGTCTTTCCTGTGCCACGGCATCGCCATCCAGATGACCGTGCCGGCGATGAAAGTCAGAACAGCCGAGCCGAGAATCGGCTGCCACAATGTCATAATGCTCATAGTGTTCCCCTTTGAACGTGAATCCAAGGTATAGCAGAAACCATGCTCCGATTCTTGCCACTCATTGTCGCAATTGTGCCGGTCGCGGGCGTGACGGCCGCTTACTGGCTCAACATTGACGCCGGTGTCCTGCCGGCCTGCGTGCCGTTCGCGGATGGCTGCACGTCAATCAGTGCCACGGGTCGTTACCTGCCGGGAAGTATGCCGTTTCGAGCCGCGCTGTTGCCGCAGGTCGCCCTGCTTTGCTTTCTGTGGCTGTTTTCAGCCGAGTACCTGAAAATCACTCGCCCGGGGCTTGCAGCGATTCGAAGAGCGATGCTGACTGCGGGCCTGACCGGCGCAATGGCGCTGATCGTGTACGTGACGTTTCTTGGAACGCATCATCCGGTTTATGAATTCATGCGACGTTTCGGAATTTATTTCTACTTTCTTGGCACCGTACTCGCCCAGGTTTTGCTGACGCTCGCATTGCGGTCCTCAGGGCTCCGCCAGGTGATGCTGGCGTTTGTCATCGCACCGTTTGTTTTGGGGGTCGCGAATCTGCTACTCAAACTCGTCATCTCCGACCCAGACTGGATTGAAAATTCAATCGAATGGATCGTGGCGTTTCTAATGCAGTGCTGGTTCGTCTTGCTGTTCGTCGCGTGGCGCAGAGCCGGTTTGGCGATTACGGTTCGAACGGATTCGTCCAACGCGGATTCGTAAGCACCGACTCGTCGGTCAGCGCGGTGAGAAATGCCAACAGATCGGCGCGCTCCTGATCGCTAAGCTCAAAGCCCACGACAAACTCTGACTTGTAAGGACTCAATCGCCCGTCGCCTGCCTGTGCCCCGGATTCGATCAGGCGACCGCCTCGCGCATAGTGATCAATCACTTCTTTGAGCGTCCGTATGCTGCCGTCATGCATGTAGGGTGCGGTGAGTGTGACGTTTCGCAGGCTCGGTGCCTTGAAACGCCCCATGTCGCGAACATCGCCGCTCATGTCATACAGTCCGGTATTGTCAGACGGATAGGCGCCCGAATGATCGAGGTTGTACAATCCGTTGTTGTGAAACCCGACGCTTTCTACCGTTGCTGACGCATGTGTTGTGCTGTCGGTGAAGTTGAATCCACCATGGCAATGAAAGCACTCGAGACGTTCAGAAAAAAATAGATCCATACCCCGCTCGGCGCTTTCGCTCAATGCACCAGCGTCGCCGGCCAGGTAGTGGTCGTAAGGTGAATCGAAACTGATAATCGATCGAACGAAAGCGGCAGTAGCCCGAACCGCGTTCAAGACCGAGTAGGGATTTTCGTCGTTCGGAAATGTGCGCCTGGCAAGGACTCGGTATTCCGGGTCGGATGCCAGCAGCTCGCCCACTTCGGCTTCTCGCCCACCCATTCCCATTTCGACAGGATTATCACCAAGCAGTGGCGTCAGAGCCTGGTCCTCGAGTCGATCGAGCAATGAATTGGCCCAGGTCAGTCGACTCGCGTACGCCGTGTTCACCAACGACATCGAATTGCGTGGGTGCAATTCGCCGGTCGAGCCAATGGATCGAGGCCTGCCGTCTGTGAACGCCAGCCGCTGCATATGGCAGGTCGAACACGCCATAGTGCCATTTCCAGAAAGCCGCACGTCATAGAACAGCCAGCGACCGAGTTCGACCTTCTCAACGCTCATCGGGTTGTCATTTGGCACGCTGGGAGCGGGAAAGTCCGCAGGGATATCCCAGTGATAAGCCGGCTGTTTTCCCAGCTGAATGACAACCGCACTCGCCATCGCAATGGCGAGTGCCAGCAGCAAGATTCTTGTTCTCAATGCAGCACCTGGAAGACAGAGCCGACTGAGCCTGGCTGATTTGCAAACGTGAGGCCCAGCGCGCCGAACATCCCTGCGCACTCGGTTTCAGCCGGCCCCGAAGAGCAGTCGCTGCGCTCGCCATTGCGTAAATCGACTCCGGCAAACAGCGCTGACAAGTCAATTCCGACACGATCCGACGGCACGAAATGGGGCAGCTCAACGATGATGCGATTTGGCGCATCGCAGGAACGAATGTCTCGTACCGTACCGTTACACGCTATGCTGCCCAGATGCAGCCACGTCCCGTCGCTCTCCGTTACAACGCCGGCACGCAGGAATTTGTAGCCTGAGCGCCAATGCCAGTGCATTGCCGGGTCATTGAGCGGCGCCGCCGCAAGCAAAGGGTTGGCATGATTCAGCTCGAACGGGACGCCCACCGTGAAGCGAATCCCGGTGAAGTCGGAAATGTCGGCCACGCCGTGAATCCTGGTATGGGTGTCTGCAGTGCCGTTGGCGCAGCTCGCTTCGCCGTTTTCGAGATCGACCATGGCCACGGTTGCTTGCTGCCAGCGGTCGTCCTCAATAAATTCGACGGTATGAAAAGCCCCATTTGAATCGATCAGTTGCAGATCCGAGACAAAAAAACGCAAGTCTGAGAGCGAATACGGGCCCCGATTGCAGTTGATCGGCTGGCCTTCCCAGGTCGCAGCGAAAGGGATCTGCACAGCATTTTTTTTCGCCGAACACGCCGCGCTTGCAACAAGAATGCTGGCCAGCAGAAAGAGGCTAGCTGGATGCTTTACTGACCTCACCGGCTGCATCTTCCGCACCGCCATTATTCGCTGCGGTTCCTGAATCGGGGCTATCGGGAGCAAAGGAATAGTCGAGCACTCCGGTTGCGATCATATCGGTTGAAGCTTGGGCGACCGACAGCTCGGTTTCTACTTCGCGTATCTTTGCTTCTGCGTGGACGCTCTCCGTCGCACGGTCGGTCAGTTCTGCACGCAGTTCACGCGTTTTCAGAACGGAGTCCTTGAGATCGCGGGACAACTTTTCAATCTTCGACTGTTGCTCGGTTATGACGTTGTCACGGCGCTCCAGGCCGGTGCTTGTTTCCCTGAGTTCATCATCGAGCTTTTCAGCCTTCGCGCGAGTGGTTTCAATTTCGCTGCGGGCAATTCTCAATTCTGCTTCCATCTCCCGTATCCGGTCGTCCCGTGGATCACGTTTTCGGGCGCGAAACCTCGCTGATATGGCGGCACTGATCGATGCCAGGATCCAGCCCAGCAGAAAGGCTCCACCCGCTGCCAGGATCAATTCAAATGGGAGTTCTACGAACATCGCAACATAATTAATTGATTTAGATGATCAATAAAGGACGGAGTTCTCAGTACTGATATGCACCGTTTGGGCACGGAGAACGCTTGTCGCTACAATAGCACGCGGATAAAAATTATTATTCACTTATAAAACAAAATGTTAAAGTTAATTTATAAAGTAATTTATAACCTCAAAAACTGCGCCGACACCAGTGCTGTTCCGATTGTTCATCCAGAAATGCTTCGGCGCTTGCGCCCTTCAACATGGCCAGTGTACTGAGCATTCCGGCCTGCGTACAGGTGTCTGCGGCCACTGTAACGGATGCCGGGGCGTCGGCAACGGGCCAACCGGTTTTCGGGTTGAGGACATGGCTGTATCGCCGCCCGTCTTTTTCGACGTATCGACGTGCATCGCCGCTCGTCGCGAGCGCGCCCTGCCTGAGTCTCAACATCGCCTCAGCCTGGCCCGCTTCAAGCGCTTCAATACCGATAGTCCAGGAGCGACTTCGACGGGGTGGTCCGGTGACAGCGAGGTCGCCGCCCAGGTTGACCAGGCACGGTGTCGGGCCGGCTTCACGCAACAATGCGATTGCGCGGTCTACCGTGTATTCCTTGCCAATGCCGCCGAGGTCGATTTCCATGCCGGGCAATAAGGTCAGCTCCGGCGCTTGCCACGATGCCCTGCCCCAACCGATTAGCGGCAATAAGTCCTTGATCGCAGCGACTCCGGGGACACGGTCACTGCCATCAAAGGTCCAGACTCGGCGCAATACGCCGGACGTGATGTCAAACAGGCCGTCACTCAGCGAGAACAAGACATTGGCAAAATCCAGCAGCTGCGCCGTTTCCTGATCGACACGCACTGTTGCCCCGTTGGCGGCGTTGATGTGGTTGACAACATTGCCCTCGAGGTAACGGCTGAACTTGTCTTCGATGCGCCATACCTCATCCGCGGCCAGTGTCGCGAGGGCTCTGGCATCGACCTCGGACGGCGCCTCGGTCAGCAGCTCGCAAGGGCTGCCCATCGCTTGAAAGCGTGCCACAAAGCCCTTTTGCGCGGGCTCAATGCTGACTTCGCGAGTTATTTGCTAAACCGGTAGCTAAATTGAACGATCAGGGCATTCAGGTCCGGGTAATTGTCGCGCAAGCTTTGCTTGCCGATCAGCTGACCGGCGGGAATCGAACCCATTTGCTGGTACCACTCAATACGCAGGCTCATGTCGTTGTCATTGCGATTTTTCCAGCCGAATTTGAGCCCGGCGGTAATGGCATCAAATTTGCCGAGGCGATAATCGGATGATGCGAACGCAGGCAACGGGGCGCCGTCGACCAGGCTCAAACGATAGAAATTGGCCTCACTTTGTGAATACCAGCGCAGGTGGGGTTCGAGGTATTTGTCGTCTGACAGCGGCCAGCGATAACGCACGTCAAGGGTGTGCGAATCGATGTCCCAGTCATCGGTCATGTAGCGATACGAGGCATCCAGTACCTTGCCGTCCATGTAGTATTTTGCCTGCGTGTAGAGACTGTGCTTGGCGCGATCATCCGGCCGCCCTTCGAACACAAACTCATGCGATGGGCCTGATAGCGGCCCAGGCGCCACCCGCTGTATCGTGTCGCCGGTGGTGCCATCGACGATGCTCAGCACTTTGTAGGGATTGTTGAGGTAGCCACTTTCGCTGGCGTACGAGTAGTTGGCCTGCAAGACCAGCTTACGAGAAACCACTTGTGTGACACCCAGGATAACGTCCAGCACATCTTTGTCGCGCTGCGACTGCGGCCGGTTGCTGGTGTCGCCAATGTCCAGCATTGACGTAAATGGAATGGGTGCGCCACCCTCGGGATCGAATTCATCCTGCGCAATCGAAATGCCGGCTGAAAGGGTGGTATTGCGCTGATTGAAATCCTTGGAGAATCGTCCGTTCAGGCCCAAGTGGAAATAGTCGTACTCGTTGGACGCGCTGAAACCGAAATTCACCTGGCTGGTTTCGCCAATGGGTTGTTGCCAGTTACCGGTCAAAGCCACGCGCGTATCCAGGAATGTATCGTCAAGCGGTAGCACGCCGGCGGGAACGACATACGCGGCGTTGCCGGAGGGGCGCGTAAATGTCTGCGGCACGTCCTGGCGGATTGCACCGCTGGGTGTTGCGCCAGTCAGCGAGTCCACAGTCAGGCTGACCGTCAGACTGCGATCATCAACAAAGAGTCGTCGCACGATCGCCCTGAGACTGAGATCTTGTACCCGGCTCTCATCTTCGCCGTAGTACAGCAAGGACGTATTGAAGTCCCATTTCGGCACTTCCTGCGCATCGACGGCCGTCGTCACGCCAGTTCCGAGCAGCGCGCAGCTCGCGGTCGCGAGTGCGGCGGATATTGATTTGTCTTTAGTTACAGCCACAACCGCCTCCACCAAATGCCCTTCCACCGCTGGAGGCTTCCTTGCTGAAATAGATATGGTCGTCTGTGGCTGCTTCCGCTGCATCCGTGGTGAGCTGCATTTCATCTTTGGCGAGGATGTCGCGCTCCCAGGGTTCTACACCCATCGATGAGCACGCGCTCATCGCGACCAGAACCAGCAGCAGTAGTCCGTTCTTCACAATTCATTCTCCCTATTGAGTGCATGCCGAATCCGCGCTTCATATTCGTCTTGCGCCTTAACCTTGAATCCGGGATGTCGTTCAACAGGCTCACCATTGCGAGCAATGAGGACCGAGGTGGGCATGACCTGGACCTTGAATTCCCGGGCCGTGAGCCCGTTTGGGTCGTAGTGAATTGCGAACTGAGCCGGGTAGGTTTCCAAGAATTTTTCAGCATCGCGACTGTCATTGTCGAGGTTGACAGCGATGATCACGAGCCCATCATCGGCGTACTTGCGTTGCATCTCGTTCATCCAGGGAAATGACCGTCGGCACGGGATACACCAGGAAGCCCAGAAGTCGACCAGGACTACCTTGCCGCGGTGCGAGTCCAGCTCCAGACTTGAGTCGGCGGTTGCGGTGCTGGTCAGCAGGACCAGAAGAACAAGAATCAGTGTGCGTTGCATTTTTTTACCACGAGATCCGGGAAGTCAGTAAAGAGTCCATCGATATTCAGTTTTTCGATCGCAAAGCTGAGTAGCGCCTCAAAGCTTGAGAATCCCGGTGGAAGCTCGTCCTTTCGAAACGTATAGGGATGCACGGCGAGTCCTGCTTCATGCGCACGCGATACCAGCCCGGAATCCCGGACCTCGCCCTTCGCGCCAAGCCGATACAGGCGATTGACCCAGGGGCCGATCCCGTCAACCGTTTTGGCCAGGCGTTTAAGTCCGCGGGACGTTCGCAATGGATCATAGTCGGTCGACGATTCCTGCCAGTCATTCTCACCGATGAGCTGAATCAGCTTGAGTGGGCAATGATGATAATCACGAATTCGCCTGAGTTCCGACGCGTCAAAGCATTGCACATAAACGGCATCGTCATGCGAGGTATAGCCAAAATCCGACAACACCTGCAAAAACAGCGGTGTTATCTCCAGGCCTTCCTTGCGGTGCCACGCCGGCCGCTTGATTTCGGGATAGATCCCGATAGGGCGACCCAGGCTTTCTTGCATGTCTTGAATAAAACTTAGCTCCTCGGCAAAGGTCTGCACACGAAAGTCCTCACCAGTGGATTGGAAGCGCCCGGGGTATACCGGTGATCCGTCCGCAGTCGTCCGTTCATGTACTGACAGCTGTCTGATGTCGCAGAGCGAAAAATCCTTCGCATAGTACCGGCCGTCGGACCGCTGCCGACCTGGAAACAGCTCTCTGACGTTGCTTACGCGATCAAGATGGATGTCGTGCAGGACGATCAGTTCGCCGTCCCGGGTGGCAACGACATCCTGTTCGAGGTAGTCGGCGCCCATCGTGTAGGCGAGCGCTTTGGCAGGGAGTGTATGTTCCGGCAAATATCCGGACGCACCACGATGAGCAATAACGACTGGTCTAATCGGTTGGCCCGTCCGCGTCGAAACCGGGGAAATCCAGCACTTCCCACCGGGACGTATCCTCACCCCGACCTTGCCGACTCAGCGCATCGGCGATTTCGCGATCATTCCATTCAACGGTTTCGCCGCAGCGCTGCGCCATTTCTGGCGGCGTTTCAATGAGACCGGCGAAGGGGCGAATCGCGACCATCCCTATGTCGTTGGCATCGGCCACATCCATCATGAATTTAATGAGGTCGGTGTTCTGCTCGTAGGCGTCCGGCAGCACGATGACGACTTCGGATTCCTTGATCTGGGCAATTAATTCGTCCTTGATTGCCTGCACGCCACCCTCTTTCGGGACGTTTTCGGGCTTGCTGACATTCAGGTAATAAAACCTGTCGACGCTTTCCAGAAACTCGAACACGCGCAGGTAGTCGAGGCTTTCATGGAAGGCGTGGGTTGCGAATACCGTTATCGGGTTATTTTCTGACACCTATTGCTCCTGTTTCGGTGCTACGGACCAAGTTTAGCGAATAAAACGGCACCGCGCGCGTAGCACTGCCATCCGCGTTTCGGTATCGTATGCACCGCATGCGCTTACTCCAATACAACATCCGTTACGCCGTTGGCGGTGGTGCCAGCATGCACATGCCGCTGCCGGGAGCTGGTTTTGTCCTTGGCAATCAGACGGTGCTTCCGGATATCACGAAGTTCATTAAATCAGTCGACCCTGACATCGTCGGCTTGATCGAGGTCGATACCGGCTCGATTCGCAGTCGCAAGGTCAACCAGGCCGAAAAAATTGCCGCCGACCTCAGCATGAATACCTCCTACGAGACAAAATACGGGGCAAAGTCCTTTAACAAGATGCTGCCCATTGTAAGAAAGCAGGGAAATGCTTTTCTCGCCGCAAGTCGAGTGCATGGCGAAACCTTCCACTATTTCGACACCGGTATCAAGCGACTGATTATCGAGCTTGAAATGGCGGAGTACGCGGTATTCCTGGTGCACCTTTCATTGAAGTACCGACACCGGCACTTACAGTTGCGGCACCTTTACGATCTGGTCCTAAAGACCAAGAAACCGGTTGTCGTGACGGGTGACTTCAATACCTTCTGGGGCGAGAATGAAATCTACCTGTTCATGAAGGCCGCCGGGCTGACATCGGCGAATACCGAAAGTTTGCCGACCTACCCCAGCCGGTCGCCGCGAAAAGAACTGGATTTTGTTCTCTATCAGGACGGTATCGATGTTACCAACTTCGAGGTTGTCGACATTCGACTGTCGGACCATTTACCCATTATTTGTGATTTTGAGCTGCGATGACTATGGAACACTGGAAAACAGAAACTGACGACAACGGCATTGCCTGGTTGTGTCTTGATACGCCCGACGCGAAAGCCAATGTGCTTTCGTCTGCGGTTCTCAGCGAACTGAGCGACCTCCTCGACCCACTGACCGAAACGCCACCCAAAGGACTTGTACTCTGGTCGGGTAAGCAGAACAGCTTCGTCATGGGTGCCGACATCAAGGAATTCGCGACGATTGATACGCCGGAACGAGCCTACGAACTGGTTCGCCTGGGCCAGCAACTCATGGATAAGGTCGCAGCGCTTGACTGCCCGACAGTCACGGTGATTAACGGCGTTTGCATGGGTGGTGGCCTCGAATTGGCGATGGCCTGTGACTATCGCATCGCCTACAGTGGCGATAAAAAAATACTCGGCTTGCCTGAAGTCAAACTTGGCTTGCACCCGGGATTCGGCGGTACGGTGCGTGCTGTGCGAATTTGCGGTGTACGCGCTGGCATGCAGTTGATGCTCACCGGCAATCCGGTCGCACCCGGTAAAGCCAGGGCCATCGGGCTGGTTGATAAGCTGACCGACGACGAGAGCTGGCGCGGTGACGCCGTGTCCCTGATCAACAAGGCTCCGCCAAAACAACGAGCGCCGTTCGTCGATCGCCTGCTGAATCTATCACCGGCCCGGCCACTGGTTCGCAATATGTTGTTGAAACAGGTGCGCAGTAAGGCTCGCAAAGATCACTACCCTGCCCCGTACGCGATGATCGATCTCTGGACGTCCGAAGGTGCTTCGAGCGAGACCGGTTACGAGGCGGAAGCGAAAAGTTTCGCGTCGCTTGTGTGCACGGATACGTCCAGAAATCTCGTGCGGGTATTTTTTCTGCAAAGCAAGCTCAAGTCGCAGGGAAACAAGACGGATGCGCGTATTGAGCATGTACACGTCGTCGGCGCTGGAGTGATGGGCGGAGACATCGCGGCGTGGTGTGCGTTGCGTGGCCTGAACGTCACATTGCAGGACCGCGAACAAAAGTACATTGATCCCGCCATCGAGCGCGCGACGAAACTGTTCGCTAAACGTGTTCGCAATGACGATGAACGTGCAGCGACAACGAAGCGTCTGCAATCGGACCTCAATGGTGATGGCGTTGCCAAAGCGGATCTCATTATCGAGGCTATTATCGAAAACGTCGAAGCCAAGCACGGATTGTATGAAGCGTTGCAGCAAAAAATGAAACCGGGCGCATTGCTGGCAACCAATACGTCGAGTATTCGTCTGGAAGAACTACGAACCGTGCTGCGCGACCCGCGGCGATTTATTGGATTGCACTTTTTTAACCCGGTAGCAATGTTGCCGCTGGTCGAAGTGATCCGCTGTGAAGACACCGATCAGGACGCACTTGACCTCGGTTTTGCATTTACGAAAGAAATCGGAAAGTTTCCGCTCGAATGTGCAAGCGCGCCCGGCTTCGTGGTCAATCGAATACTTGCGCCCTACATGAGCGAAGCAATGCACCTTGCAGAGGACGGCGTGCCGTTGGCAGAGATTGACAAGGTCGCCGTCAGGTTCGGTATGCCGATGGGTCCGGTTGAACTCGCGGACAGCGTTGGATTGGATGTGGCCTTACACGTTTCCAAGGTGCTCGGCGCGGCTTTCAACCGGCCGGTGTCCGGAAAATTGCAGAAAATGGTGGACGATGGCTTGCTGGGGCGAAAGTCGGGACAGGGCTACTACCGCTGGGAAAACGGCAAAGCGATCAAGTCTGCTGTCGAGGGCTACGACGTGCCGGACGATGTCGAGGATCGGCTGATTTTGTCGATGGTCAATGAGGCTGTTGCGTGTTTGCATGAACGCGTCGTGACCGACGCCGACCTGCTGGATGCCGGCGTTATTTTCGGAACGGGTTTTGCACCCTTCCGCGGCGGCCCATTACATTATGCGAAAGCGCGTGGAACGACCGCGATCGTCATGCGGCTCAACGAGCTGGCAAGAACTCATGGCGAGCGCTTTGAGCCACACACCGGCTGGTCTGAGTTGTGATGAGTGTCACAGAGGGCCGGGTTATGAAAAATAAACTGTGCGCCGCTTCACGCTGCGAGCAATGAGCAGTATCCGAAGTTATTGAATTAACGGTAGAATACCGATCGGAACAAGGGGTCTCACGGTCCCGCGAGCGAATATTGAATAGGGTCAGGACAAATAATGGTGGTTGAGCAAGTCAGCACAGAGATGCTTCGAGGTTTTTCGCCCCTGGATGGTCTGAAGCGAGATAATCTCGCGGCGCTTGCCCGTAAGGTCCAAATTCGGGAAATGTCGCCCGGCCAGCTGCTGTTCAAGGAAGGTGACACTGAGAAACGGACTTTGTATGTCGTTTCCGGCACTCTCGAGCTGGTCGACCAGGCCAAAGTCGTCGGCACCGTCGAAGGCGGTACCGAAATGGCCCGCAACCCGATCGCCCCCGTTTATCCGCGACGCGTGTCCGCCCGCGCCAGGGACCGTGTGCAGTTCATTTCGATCGACAGCGACCTGCTCGATGTGATGCTGACCTGGGATCAAACCGGCACTTACGAAGTATCAGAGCTTGCCAGCAAGTCCGATCAGTCCAACGAAGACTGGATGACGATGCTGTTGCAGACCAAGGCATTTCACAAGATTCCGCCCGCGAATATTCAGGCGATCTTCATGCGTATGCAGCAGATCAACTATCGCGCGGGCGACGTCATCCTGAAACAGGGCTCCGAAGGGGATTATTTCTATGTCCTGAATCGTGGATCTGCGCTGGTCACTCGGGAGACGCCACTGAGCAAGGAAGGTATCAAGCTTGCGGCACTGCAGGTTGGCGACACCTTTGGCGAGGAAGCGCTGATATCCGAGGCGAAGCGCAACGCAACCGTCACCATGCAAACGGATGGTGCGGTCATGCGGCTCGGCAAGGACGATTTCAAGAAATTGCTCAACGAACCAATGTTGGACTGGGTCAGCAAGGATGAGGCCGATGAATTGGTCCGTGCGGGCGCTCAGTGGCTGGACGTGCGTTTGCCCAGCGAATTCGAAAACCAGCACCTCGATGGGGCTTTGAATATACCGCTGTACTTCATTCGATTGAAAATCAGCACGCTGGATACCAGCAAACAGTACATTGTCTGCTGCGACACCGGGCGCCGGAGCTCAGCAGGTGCCTACATCCTGAGTGAACGGGGTTATACGGCGTATGTCTTGCGCGGTGGCATCAACCGCGACCCGGTTTAGGGCTACATCGTGTGGGTCGGCTTGTCGCCACCGAGGGCGCCGGCCAGGTAGTTCTCGATTTTCTTCTGCGTATTGCCCTGATCCTGATCCGAAAACTGCACGCCAATTCCCGCAGTCCGCTTGCCCTGTGCGCCTTTTGGCGTCATCCAGATGACGGTGCCGGCAACCGGGATCTTTTCTTCTTCGCCCATCAGATTGAGCAACATGAAGACTTCGTCGCCAAGTCGATACGAACTGTTCGTGGGAATGAAAAGGCCACCGTTGGTAACAAACGGCATGTAAGCAAGGTACAAAGCGCTCTTGTCCTTGATCGTCAGTGTTAGCAGTCCTGGTTTGCTCATTGAGTGCACTTATCCCGCGAAAAATTAACGGCGAGCCAGCATTAGCTCCATACCGTCTGTTGGTGGCGCAAGACCGCAGTCCTTGAGTCCGTTCGCCCAGTCGATCAACAGCCCCTCGAAGGTCAGCTGAACGTTATAAGACCCGCCGGCTTGCCCGCGAAGCCTATTGATTATGTCTAAATAGCAGAACATATTTCGCCTGTCCATGCGATGCAGCACAGAATCATCAATTGCGAGGCCTTCGGCCATCTCGCGACCCGCAACGCTGGCCAGAACCAGTAGCCGGACTTGTTGGGACAGCCAGTTGAGCACAAAGCCGGGGTCGAGTTTCGCCCAGCGCGCTGCGATTTCGACCGCGGAGCCCCGAGCTTGCCCGAGAACCTGCAGATCTCGCCCCATGGATGCCATGGTCTCAAGTGTTTCGAGCGCCTGTATCGCGGCCAACGGCGTACCACCGGCCGCACGTAGAGCTTCGTGCCACGACGCCCCGGGATGCAGGCGATCAAGCCACTCCAGAGACGTTGCCTCAGCCGGCACCGCGATGTCGATTCTCTGACAGCGGCTGAAGATAGTTGCGGGCAGCTTGCCGGTTCGATCGGCAATCAGGATCAGCAGCGCGTCGCCCGGCGGCTCCTCCAGCGTTTTTAAAAGGCTGTTCGCCGCATTGATGGTCATATCATTGGCCGGATCAATAATCGCGACTTTGCCGTAGCCGTGAAAACTGGTTAGCGACATTTTCCCGATCAGCTGACGGATCTGCTCGATACCGATCGTTTTCTTGTCTTCGGGCGTCGTAATCCAGTGCATGTCCGGGTGTTCGAATCGCTCAAGCGGAAAGTCCGGCAACGGGCGCAAGGCATCCGGTTTCAGCCGCTGGGCGGCCATCCATGACGCCGCCGAACGCTTGCCCACGCCAACCGGCCCGGTCAGAAGCACCGCGTGAGGTGCACGGTCATTGTGGCAGACATCCAGCCACTGCTTTGCAAGGTCTTTATGCCAGGGAATTTCCATAAAACAATAACTTACCGACTTTTATTAAAGTTAATTATTACTGAGAATCTGTTGTGCCAGCGCGCGGATATCGGCATCTACGTCCGCGAGGCTGCGACAGGTATCAATGACGACGAACCGCTGTGGTTCGGCCGCCGCGAGTTCAAGATAGCATTGCCGCACGCGGGCGAAGAACTCGTGTTTTTCCTGTTCAATCCGATCGGGCGTGCCTCGCGAGCTGGCGCGGGCCAGCCCGATTTCCGCAGGCGCATCAAGCAATATCGTCAGGTCTGGCTGCGTATCGCCATGAACCCAGTCGGCCAGTTGGTTGATGGTATCCATCGGCAATCCACGTCCGCCTCCCTGGTACGCCCGGCTTGAGTCGGTGAATCGATCGCTGATGACCCATTTGCCGGCGTTGAGGGCCGGAACGATGACGTTGTTGACGTTCAGGGACCGCGCGGCAAACATCATCAGTAGCTCGGCGATCTCGGGGATTGGCTCATCGCCATGATCCTTCAATAGCTTGCGAATATCCTCGGCGAGCGGCGTTCCTCCCGGTTCACGAGTGGTCAGGACCTCATGGCCAGCGGCTGCGATGAGTTTCGACAGGACACCGATGTGCGTGGATTTGCCCACACCTTCGATGCCTTCAACCGTGATAAATCGGCCACGTTGCATGCTAAGCCCTATTTACCGCTGCGGTGTTGTTGCCGCAGTCGTTTCAAATACTCGGCCACGGCCGCGTCGTGCTCAGCTTTGTTATCCGAGAACTTGTGGCTACCGTCGCTCAGTCCGGTGGCGACGAAATACAATGCGGTTCCTGCTTCGGGGTTCAACGCTGCGTTAATTGCGGCCCGACCGGGCATCGCGATGGGTGTGGGTGGCAGCCCGTGTCGCGTGTAGGTATTGTAGGGCGTGTCGGTCATAAGATGCTTGCGTGTCAGATTGCCGTCAAAGGCAGGGCCGATCCCGTAAATTACGGTCGGGTCCGTTTGCAATCGCATTCGTTTCTGAAGTCGCCGCGCAAATACGCCGGCGATCTTTGCTCGTTCGTCCCCTCTCGCCGTTTCTTTTTCCACGATCGATGCCAGTGTCAAAGCTTCGTACGGGCTGCTGACCGGCGCGTCGCTGCTACGCGCCGCCCATTCCTCTGCCAGCACGGTTTGCATCAGCCCATAGGCCTGGCGCAGCAGTGTCGTATCAGGCGTATTCTTGGGGAATCGATAGGTCTCTGGCAAAAACAGGCCTTCAGGGTGCAGAATTTCGGCGCCAAGTGACTCGAGCAGCGCCGGCCAGTCTTCGTCCGTCATGGTCGCCTGGACAGACTCATTGGCCTGCAGGGCGGCTAGCACCTCGCGAGAGTTCCAGCCTTCAACCAGTGTAAATGTGTACAGGCGAACACTGCCTTTAATGAATTGCTCGAGCAGCGACTCTGGCGTGCTTCCCGCCTCGATCCAATAGTCACCCGCGTGGATTGCACCGGCTTTATCGTGCCAGCGAACGTACAGTCGGAACCATCGATCGTTGTCGATCAAACCCTTGGCAACCAGTTTGTTCGATACGGATGCGAAGGAACTGCCCGCCGGGATTTCGAATGCAACACCGCTCTCGGGCACGCTTAGCGGTGATGACATAAAGGTATTGGTCCGGCTGACAATTACTCCCGCGCCGACAAGAGTAGCGAGCACTAAAGCCGCGAGTATCCGGGAAAGTTTCACGATTGACACTCGACGATGCCAGCCTTGGCCATGGTGGCCATGATCTCTCGGCTAACGGCGCCGACGCCCCATCGCATCGCATCGCATGACGCGACGGGCATGACGCCGAACTGACTGTTTGATAAAAATACTTCGTCAACAGTGTCGAGATCGGCGAGCGGCATCGTTTCAAGGCTGACGCGTTGGCCCTGAATGGCGAGGCTTGCAATGAGGTGTTCGCGCATTACGCCGGCAACGCCACAACTGTCGATCGGGGGCGTTGAAATGGTCTGTTTGCGAACAAAAAACACATTGCTCATGGTACCGCAGATGAGGTTGTCGTCCGCGTCCATTGTGAGGCCTTCGAACAGATTGTTTTCCGAGAGCTCCGATCGCGCCAGTACCTGTTCGAGTCGATTGAGTGTTTTCAGGCCGGCGGTCGGCGAATGCATGGCAAGCCGGGTGCTGCAAATCCTTGTCTCAACGCCATCGCGATAAAACGACGCAGGCGGTGGTGTTGTGGCGAATGCAGCAAACAGGATCGTCGGTGTGCAGCTTTCGGCGCGTGCGTATCCACGTCGACTTACACCCGCGGTAAGAATAATTTTGACGGTGCAATAGGTGTCTGGCAGTTTGCTGGCTGCAATGGCGTGCACAATTCCATCGCCCAGCAGCTCGTCACTGGGCATCTTGATCGCTAGTGCCTTGCAACCGCGCGCCAAACGATTGCTGTGCAGTGACCATAATCGCGGTTCGCCCTTCCGGATCGCAATGGTTTCAAAAAGTCCATCGCCGTATTGCAAGCCGCGGTCGTCTACAGCCAGTTCTGCAACGGACGCCCCATTTGCGTACCAGTTACTCATTGCTCAATGCCCGCAACAAACCTTCTGCTTTTGCCCGCGCCTCGGCAAGTTCTGCGTCGGGGTCGGAGTCCGCAACGATGCCCGCACCGGCCCGAAACGTCAGGTCATTGCCACATTTGACGATGGTACGAATGAGAATATTGAGGTCCATGCTGCCGTCGCGATTGAGGTAGCCAAAGGATCCCGTATAAGCGCCTCGAGGTGCAAGCTCCAGCTCGCTGATTATTTCCATGCAGCGGACCTTGGGACAGCCTGTAATTGTGCCGCCCGGAAAGACGGCTGCAATGGCATCGCCGGGCGTAACATCGGCACGCAATTTGCCGCGTACATTCGACACGATGTGATGTACGTGCGAATAACTTTCCAGCACCATCATTTCGTCAACCTCGACACTTCCGGCAATGCACACCCGGCCAAGATCGTTGCGCTCCAGGTCAATCAACATGACATGCTCTGCGCGCTCTTTCGGGTGTGCGAATAACTCTTTGCTGAGTTCACCGTCCGATTCGGCATCGCGGCCCCGCGGCCGGGTTCCAGCGATAGGCCGGGTGGATATTTCTCCACCGCGAATTTTCAGCAGTCGTTCCGGCGATGATGAGATGATGGCGGTGTCATGCCAGCGTGCAATCCCAGCGAACGGTCCAGGATTTGCGTCGCACAGCGACGAATATATGCTTTCGGACGTCACGTGGTCGGGCACGGTAACGGACCATTGGCGGGACAGGTTCGCCTGATAGATGTCACCCGCTTCAATGTACTTTTTCGCAATTACAACCGCAGCTGTAAATTGCTCTGGCGGGTCTTCATGTACGTTAAAGCCAGCAACCGCAGGCAATGAGTTCGCGCGCTCGATTTGCTTCAGATCGCGCTGAACCTGATTGTCAAACTTGTCACAATCGTTCTCACTGACGATGTGGCTGTGCTGAGTGTCGTGATCGAATATCACCGCAGCCCGACAGCGAACGGCAAAGGCCGTTGGTAATAGTGGGTCGTCACAGGTGCTAACTCGCGGTTCAATCTGGCCGGCCAGTTCGTAACCGAGGTATAGGAACCAGCCGCCGTGAAACGGCAACTCGCTTTGTGTCAATGCCGTTTTTTCTCGCTGCCACCAGTCATCAAGCCCGGCAAGAAACGGCGATTGATCGGCAACATGCGGGCCGTTCAGCAAACCGCCCTTTTCCAACAGCAGCGACTCGCCGGGCTCGGCGAACAAAATATCAAATCGTCCGAGGGCGCTCCCGTGCGCAGTGCTTTGCAGCAGGAACGGGTAACGATCTGGAAATCGCTGATTGAGCATTCGCAGCTCATCAGGATGTGCATCGCCACAAGGACGCTTAGTCAAGCGCTCGAAGTACCAAACTTCCGTTGGTGCCGCCAAACCCGAAGGAGTTCGAGATTACCGTGCGAACCTTGGTTTCGCGTGCGACGTTTGGCGTGTAGTCCAGATCGCATTCGGGATCCTGGTTTTGCAAATTGATCGTCGGCGGAATCACCTGGTCGCGGATCGCAAGCGCACAAAAAATCGCCTCAACAACGCCCGCCGCCCCAAGCAAATGCCCGGTAGTCGACTTGGTCGAGCTAACCATCAGCTTGCTCGCGTGGTCGCCGAACGCACGCTTGATGCCGTTGGTTTCACCAATATCACCGGCTTTTGTCGATGTCCCATGTGCGTTCAGGTAGTCGATATCTGACGGGTCAATGCCAGCATCGCGAATGGCTGCGGCCATGCATTTGCGTGCACCCTCGCCGTCCGCGGGCGGCAAAGTGATGTGGTAGGCGTCACCGCTCATGCCGAAACCAACTACCTCGGCGTAAATTCGGGCACCGCGAGCTTTGGCATGCTCCAGTTCTTCAAGAACGACCGTGCCTGCGCCGTTGCTAAGAACGAATCCGTCGCGGTCGATGTCGTACGGTCGACTGGCACCGGTCGGGTCATCGTTACGCGTCGACATGGCGCGTGCAGAACAAAACCCGGCCATTGCCAGTTGTGTCGTTGCGTGCTCTGCACCACCAGCAAGCATGACTTCGGCATCGCCGTGCTCGATGCTTCTTGCCGCAAGCCCGATGCAGTGCGTTGATGTCGCACACGCTGTGACGATCGAAATATTGGGTCCGGTAATATGCCGCATGATGCTCGTTTGACCGGAAATCATATTGATGATGCTGCCCGGAATGAAGAATGGTGACACTTTGCGCGCACCGCCCTCGAGCATTTTGTTGTGATTATCTTCGATGGTCTTGATGCCACCAATTCCCGCCCCCATCGCGACACCGATGGTATGGCCATTCGCTTCATTGATCTCAAGACCCGAATCCTCAATCGCGTCCATTGTCGCACCAACGCCGTAGTAGATGAAGGGGTCGTTCTTGCGCTGATCTTTGGGCGACAAGTAGTCGTCGGCATCGAAGCCTTTCACGATCCCGGCAATCTTCGTTGGATACGTGCTGGTATCAAAGTCGTCGATCAGGACGGTTCCCGAGACACCTTCACAGACATTCGACCAGGCTTCGGCCAGTTGACTACCAACAGGCGACACAATGCCCATGCCGGTAATTACTACACGTCGTTTAGTCAAGATAATATCGTCTGGAAGCGGCAGAAATGCCGATAGTTCGGGAAGGAACTGGCGCGATGGCTGGCACCGCGCCGGTGTTTCTAGTCAGCCTTCTGGCGAGAGGTGACAAAGTCGATTGCCTGCTGAACGGTGGTGATCTTTTCCGCATCCTCATCGGGAATTTCGGTTTCAAATTCCTCTTCGAGTGCCATAACCAACTCGACGGTGTCGAGTGAATCAGCGCCCAGGTCGTCGACAAATGAGGCATCGTTTGTTACCTCGTCTTCTTTAACTCCGAGTTGCTCGGCAACGATGCCTTTTACTTGTTCTTCGATACTACTCATAGTCTTTATTACTCCAAATAAGACTTAAATTGTCGCTCTGACCAACCGGGACGGCCGCCCAAAACGCTTCGTATTCGTACCCGATTGGCATCTAAGTCCTTGATATTTCAAGGAGGAACCCGGGCGTCGGTGGCTATTGTATGTGAATCATCCCATGCAATCTATACCCGATCAGTCCATTACCATGCCGCCGTTGACGTGCAGGGTCTCACCAGTGATGTACGCACCTGCGCCAGACGCGAGATATAGAACAGCATAGGCAATGTCCTGCCCCTCGCCCAGCCGTCCAAGCGGTACCTGCCCGAGCATCGCCGCTCGTTGTTCGTCGGGCAAACCCTTGGTCATGTCGGTGTCGATAAAACCCGGCGCCACGACGTTGACAGTAATGTTGCGAGAGCCAATCTCACGCGCTAAAGACTTGGAAAATCCGATCATGCCGGCTTTCGTCGCCGCATAGTTTGATTGCCCGGCGTTGCCCATCACCGCGATGACAGAAGCGATATTGATAATGCGCCCTTTCTTCGCTTTCATCATGCCGCGCAGGCAGGCTTTGCTGACGCGGTACAAGCCGGTCAGATTGGTCGCGATGACGTCGTTCCATTCCTCCTCTTTCATGCGCATCAGCAAGTTGTCTTTCGTAATACCGGCATTGTTGACCAGAATGGTCGGGCTGCCCTCCTCGTCCTGGATATTCTTTATCGCCGCCTGGACTGAATCCGCATCGGAAATATTCAAAACGATGCCACGCCCTTTTCCGGCGAGCGCCGCGCTGATGCCGTCTGCCCCGCCCTGACTGGTAGCCGTGCCGACAACGCTTGCTCCCGCCTCGGCAAGTGATGTTGCGATGGCCGCACCGATACCCCGTGATGCACCGGTTACCAGTGCAATTTCCCCCGCTAACGCATCGGAACTAAAAATACTGCTCATAGGTCATCCTTGTTTTGCGCTTACGACTGGAGCGCTTTGTTAAGGCTCGCAATCGAATCAATAAATAGAGTCGGAATGTTCTTGTCTATTCGACGACACAAGCCGGCCAGAACTTTTCCGGGACCGCACTCGATAATCGACGTCGTGCCATTGGCGATCATGGCGTGTACGGTTCGCACCCACTGTACGGGCCCGTAAACCTGGCGTGCCAGGCGTTCACGAATATCGTCCGGTGCCTTGTACGCGATGCCATCGGTTGCGGCGATAACGCTTAGCCGTGGCACCCGGAATTCGGCAGCCGACAATGCCTCTTTGAGGGCCTCACCCGCGCCAATCATCAGGGAAGAATGCGATGGTACGCTGACCGGCAGTCGCAAGGCCCTGCGAGCGCCGGCTGCCTCCAGCAATTTAATGGCGCGATCGAGTGCGTCGATATGACCGGCAATAACGACCTGTCCGGGCGAATTGAAATTGACGGGTTCGGCGATGCCGATTAACGATGCTTCGTCACAAGCCTTGATAACCGACTCGTCATCCAGCCCGATCACTGCGGCCATGCCGCCAACGCCGGACGGTACGGCGTTCTGCATCAGCTGCGAACGCCGAATAACAACCGTGAGCGCATCCGCGAAGCTGATCGCCTCTGCCGCTACCAGCGCCGAATATTCGCCGAGGCTGTGACCGGCGAGGCGCTCAGGCTCTGCGCCACCGGCAGCTCGCCATACCCGGTAGGTGGCAACACCGGCGGTTAACATTGCCGGTTGCGTAACCTCTGTCTCGCCCAGTTTCTCTGCAGGCCCAACCTGTACCAGCGCCCAGAGATCGTAGCCAAGAATTGAGCTCGCCTCGGCATAGGTTTCCTTTACGACCGGGTAATGCTCAGCGAGATCCGCCTGCATGCCAACCTTCTGAGATCCCTGTCCGGGAAATACCATTGCTATGCTCAAGATAGTCTCCGCTTTTCAGTGCCGCCAGCTCGCGAATTATATCGTCCGCTTCGGCCTGACCCTAATTCTAGCCAATACGGCCCCCAGAATGCCTCCCAGGGCGCCGTAAAGATGTGCATCGACCACGACCGGGCCGCCCGATGTCGAGACCGATCCGGGTACCGGCCCTGCCGCCTGTTCCCAGCCGATCTTGGCGCTGAGAAGCAGCAGCAGAAGGATTGTTTCGCCATTTAGCGGTCGCAATCGGGCAACGATGCCCGCGGCCAGCAATCCGTGCAACAGGCCGGACATGCCGACGTACCAATGCAAATTCGGATTGAGTACCCAAAAAGCGGCATCGATTGTCGCCAGTGACACAAGGATGATCAAGGTCCAGGACCGCAAGCTGTAGGACGCACCGACCAGGTACCAGACCAGCAATAGCCCGGCGCTGTTCAAGATCAGGTGGGAGCCACTCAAATGAGCAAAATGCCCGGTCAGCAACCGCCAGATCTCACCTTGCGAAATCCAGACCCTGTCATAACGCAGCCATTCCCGGCCAAAATCTCCGCCGAACGCGATCAGAACACTGACGGCGATGATGACGCCGGGGATAATCCACGTCGTTGCTGATGGCTGACCCGCCAAGCCTTTGAGTTTGTCTAACCCCATGTTTGGTATACTGACGTTTAATTACAAAGAGTCAATTCGACGTTCCGGAGCACATCAAGTGACAGAAGCAAGAAAATCTGGCGGACAGTATCTGAGGCACGGCGGTTTTACGCTGATCGAGATCATGGTCGTGGTCATTATTATTGGAATTCTCGCGGCTATCGTTGCACCGAACGTCATCGGTCGCGTAGATGATGCGCAAATTACGAAAGCGCATGCAGAGATCAGCAATATCAGCTCGGCACTGAAGTTCTATCGTCTGGATAACTTCGGCTACCCGTCAACGGAACAGGGGCTTGAGGCGCTGGTTAACAAGCCCAATGACCCGAACATCAAAAACTGGAAACCGGGTGGCTACCTGGAACGCTTGCCAAAGGATCCGTGGGGCAACCCGTATCAATACCTCTACCCCGGCAATAACGGCGAAGTTGATATTTACACCCTCGGCCGCGACGGCCGACCCGGTGGAGAAGGTCTGGACGCTGATATTGGAAACTGGGATCCGGAATAAACCGGATTGGCGGAAACGAATCATGCTTTCCGGACAACGTTCACGATTTGAGGCAGGATTTACGCTCGTCGAAATTCTGGTCGTGATTTTCATCGTCGCGACAGTGATGTCAATTGGCTTACTATCGTTCGGCGTTCTCGGTGATGATCGCGAATTGGAAACGGAAGCCAAGCGTTTCGCCGCCCTCAGCGAGGTTGCGCAGGATGAAGCGTTTATGCAGGGACGCGAGTTTGGTATTGAATTCCTGTCAGCGGGTTACCGTTTTGTCGAATACGATGCAGAGACCGGATTGTGGGCAGACATTCTCGGCGATGACACCTTGCGACTTCGGCAGTTACCGGCCGACAACGAGCTCGAACTCTACCTGGAAGGCAAGCGCATCTTGCTTGATGACGATCCCGCGCCATTTGATGATCCGGAGAAGACTTCCAGAGGCGCGTCGCAAAATGTCTATTCACCGCATTTGATGGTGTTCTCCAGTGGCGATGCAACGCCGTATGAATTGCACCTGGTTCGCAGGCAGGATGATCGACGCATAATTTTGCGCGGCAATGCCCTCGGTGCGATCGAGTTTATTGATTCGGACGAGCAATAGCGTATGCCGCGGCTGAGAGGACAAGGATTCACACTGATCGAAGTGATGGTCGCGCTGGTGATCGTGGCGTTAGCGTTAACGGCGGTGACTGCCAGCATGAACCAGATGATTGATGCGGCGGAAACCATGCGCAACCGAACCTATGCGAGCTGGATTGCGCAAAACAGAATTGCCGAACTGCGGCTGGCATTTGCGACACCGGATGTCGGTGTCAGCAGTGGCGAAGTGCAGTACGCGAATACCGACTGGAGCTGGCGCGCGACCGTATCGGAGACCGGTGTTGACGACCTGTATCGAATTGACGTCACGGTTTCGTTTGCGGGCAGTGACGACTCGATTCGCACCGTAAGCGGTTTCGTCGGGCCGCCGGGTGTGCCCGGTGCCGCGAACTCGATTTGGCCCGGTCTCACACCACCCGGGCCGAGACCCCCGGCGGGAGCGGAAGGATGAGGGTGCGGCGCGCTGCAGGCTTTACCTTGATCGAAGTGCTGGTTGCGATGGCGATCTTCGGTGTGCTGACGCTGCTCTCCTACATGGCGATTGGCCAGACGCTCGCCAATGCAGACATGTTAACCACGCGCATGGATCGTCTGCAGGCCATCCAGCGAACCATGCGTTATCTGGGCAACGACCTCGCGACTGCATCGCCCCGCCCGGTTCGAAACGAACTTGGGGATTCGTATTTGCCCGCTGTCATGGTGTCAGCCGCCAACGATTTCGCACTGGCCGTTACGCACGGCGGCTGGACCAATCCTGCAGGACTGCCGCGCAGCACCCAGCAACGCAGTGTTTACTTGCTGAATGATGGCAAATTGTTTCGCGTATTTTATGCGGTCCTCGACGCAACCTATGCAAACGAGGCGATCTCAACCGAGATACTCGATGGCGTCGAGCGGCTGGAATTTCTGCTGATCCAGGACAATGGTCAGACCACCAACCAGTGGCCGCCCCTGGGTGCCCAGGGGCCGAGCGGCGACCAATTGCGACCGCGTGCAGTTGAAATCATCCTGACACTTGAGGACGAAGGCGAAATTCGTCGCATCATTGAGGTCGCCTCATGATTGCGGCGCGACGAGCACGTGGTGTGGCGTTGATTACCGCCATGTTAATTACGGCAATCACCGGCTCGCTGGCCGCGGGGCTGGCCTGGGATAATGCGCTTGATGTGCGCAGAACGATGGTATTGCTATTTCATGAGCAGGGCATGCAGGTCGCAATGGGCGCCGAAAGCTGGATTCGCAACATCCTGCGAGACGACGGTATTGATAGCGAGACCGATCATCTTGGCGAACTTTGGGCCAGCGAACTGCCCGGCCTGCCGGTCGACAACGATTCCGTCCAGGGCGCGGTGGCCGGGAAAGTCGAAGACCTTCAGGGGCGACTGAATGTCAATAACCTGATCGACAGTAACGGTGAACTTGATGAAGTCGTGCTGCAGCAGTTTCAGCGATTGCTGGTCATCCTGGATCTCGATCCGCGCTTCGCCGGCCTGACCTACGACTGGATCGATGCGGACGACAATGCCAGCTTCCCGGATGGTGCCGAAGACTCAATTTATACCGGCCTGACGCCACCGTATCGGACGTTTAATCGTAGCCTGGTCAACGTGACTGAATTGGCGGCACTGGAAGGCATGGACAAGGCCAGCTTCGATACCCTGTTACCGCATGTAACGGCGCTTCCTCGTGGCACTAGCATTAACCCCAACACGGCGACGCCAGCGGTGCTGCAATCGCTGGACGTGAATCTGGATGCCGCAGCCGTCGAGAGTTTGCTCTCGCAGCGCGAAGAAGGCGGCTTTCCGGAGGATTTGTCGCAGACGTTTACAACGATGGCGCCGGAAATGCTCGCCAAGATCAGCGCTACGAGTAGCTATTTTCAATTGAAGGCTGTCGTGCAGATTGATACGGTGCGTGTCACCTATTACAGCGTGATATTGCGGAGTCCGAACGGCGGGCCCGTGACCACGATCCTTCGCAGCCTGGGAACCATCTGAGCATGCCAGAGTACCTCGTTATACGGCTCCGCGCCGAGGACCAGCCCGTGCAATGGTTGCTTGCCGACAATACCGGCACGCGACGCAGCGGCGTTTCCAGTGGCTCACTGGCTGACGCGGCAATTGCCGCCGGCGATAGACCTGTTATCGCGATGGTGCCCGCTGTCGACATTCTGACGACGAGTGTGCATATGCCGGTACGTTCGGCATCGAAAATCCGCACCGCGCTTCCTTTTGCGCTCGAAGAGAACCTGGCGCAGGATGTCACTGATTTGCATTTCGCGGTTGGCGACAGAATGGATGAGAATCGCCTTGCGGTTGCGGTCGTGGCACACGGACGGATGGCGGGCTGGTTGGAAAGACTGAGTACGGCCGGGATCAAGCCGGCGATACTGACGGCTGAAAATCAGGGGCTTCTGAAAATACCAGGCACACTATCGATGCTGGTCGACGACGAAATCATCATGTTTAACAATGGTGGTGACGAAGAGTTTGTCATGCAGAACGTGCAACCGAGTGATGTGCTCGTTGTTGCGGGCCAACTCGGCGAAAGTCAAACCGAGCCGGGTTCGACGTCCGGCCACGCCGTTATTTTTTGTACGCCGGAAAAAGATCAGCAGCTTTCCCACGAATGGATAGCGCTGCGGCACGAGATGCACAGCGTCGATGTCAATGTGTTGCCAGACGGCGCGTTTCCAAAGCTGGCCGTCGCGATCGCCGCCGGCAACGGCATCAACCTGCTGCAAGGCAGATACGGCCAAAAGACCGAATATTCGGCGCTTTTTCGTCCGTGGAAAATGGCTGCAATCCTGTTGCTGGTTTTGTCGTTCGTCAGTATTGCGTCGAAGGGCCTCGACTATCAGCGCTTACTGGATGAGAAGGCCGCGTTGCAATCGCAATTCATGAGTGAGTATCGGCAGCTTCGACCCGATGACACTCGCGAAATAATTGACCCGGTATCGCTGGTCGATTCATTGAAACGTGCAATGGGGGCAGCAACGGGCCCGCAGATTTTTCTTCCCAGCCTGCGCGAACTGGGTACCGCTATGGCGGCCAACTCCAGCGCGAAGATTGAGGCGATCAGTTACCGGGCCGGAGTTATCGACTTACGATTGACGGCACCCGATGTTGCAACGCTAGACCGCATTCAAAACTCCGTCAGCTCATCCGGACGCTTCAGTGCAACGATTCAATCTACCGATCAGGTAGCTGACAAGATCAATGGGCGCATTCAGATTCGGGAGTCCGGGTTATGAGGGACTGGTTCGAGTCACTTGATCTTCGTGAGCAGTATTTTGTTGCTGTTGGTGCGGTCGTCGTTTTGCTTGCGCTACTGTATCTAATGATCTGGGCGCCACTCGACAAAAAGCATATTCAGTTGCGTGAAGACGTCAAACAATGGCAATCCTCGCTCTCGGAATTGCGTCCGATTCGAATGGCGTCGGGCAATACCAACTCGAGCACATCCAGTGATGCCGTTGTGTCGAACCAGACACCAATAATCATTGTTGACCAGACACTTCGTAGTCGCGGGCTTGACCGCTACCGTCGCCGCAGCCAACCGACGACCAGCAACGGTATTCGAGTCGAGTTTGAAGACGTCGCGTTTGACGAGTTGGTGTTGTGGCTCGGTGACCTTAGTCAGCAGTACGCGATGGATGTACAGGCGGGCAGTTTCTCAATTGGTGCACAGGCGAATCCGGGGCGCATCAATGCGACGCTGACGCTGGAGCGCTCGCTTTGATTCGTTCAAAACGTGGCTTGATTATCGTCGGTGTCCTGGTTTTCGTCGTTGGCCTTGTTGCGAGCTTCCCGGCGCGGGTTGCTGTTGGCCTGTTGCCGGAATCGGGTGTCGCCATTAGCGGCATCGAAGGGACGATCTGGCGTGGACGTGCCAGAGAAGCATCAGTGACGGGCATTTACCTCCGCAACATTACATGGCAATCCATGCCATGGGCTTTGCTCACCGGGCGACTGACGTATCAAATTGAGGCGACGCCGGTGTCGGGATTTGTCGATACCCGGCTAAGCGTCGGCATGGATGGAACAATTCGTCTGACGGAATTAAGTGCTGCGATCCCGCTCGATCTATTTTCAAATGCAATCGGCGTAGCCGGACTGCAAGGTAATGCGAGTCTGAATTTTGAACGCATTGAGCTGCTTGATGGCCTCGCAGTCGCTGCGGACGGCATCATGCAGGTAGCGAATCTGCTCGTTCCCGTTGTAGGGCGTGATTCACTCGGATCTTACAAAGTAGAATTCCGCTCACAAAATAATGGAGTTGTAGCAAGTATTGAAGATACGGATGCTGTCATCGATATCGCAGGTAGCCTGCAGATCAAGACGGATCGTTCGTTTCAGTTTCTCGCGCAGGTGATCGTGAAAGCGGAGACGCCGGAAGCCATTCGCCAACAATTGCGCTTGCTGCCACCGCCAAATGATCGCGGCCAGCAGGAACTTCGCCTGGAAGGGATTCTTTAAGCGCCGAGATTGACCGGGACTTCGACAAACGCTGACAACAGCGGAAAGTAAAGCGCACACCTGGCTTCGACGCCCGCCCAATTCGCATAAATTGTCGCATAACGCGCAAGCTGTGGTTGGTAGCGTTCGGATTCCACTTGCAGGAATCCTTCGAGATTGCCGCCTTCGTGCGAACTGGTTTTGTAGTCGACAATCCAGTGTGTCCCGTCATCATCGATACGCACTCGGTCCAAAACGACATTGATGAGTTCGTTTTCGTAAATTCCGCTGAGTGCAAGCTCAGAGTGGCCTTTGCCATTGACTATCCAGAGTCCCTTCTCGTCATGTTGCAGGTTTCGAACCGCCGTTTCGACCCGCGCCACGATTGGCGAGGCCGCGTCACCGATGACTCCCGTTTCTCGTAGCCATCGAAATGTCACGGCGCGCATGACGGATGGATCGTCGAGTGCGTTGCCGGCGCCGCCATCCGCAATGAGTTGCAGCCATCGATGCGTAAGCGTGCCTGCGACGCGTGCGTCCATTCCAACCCAGTAAAACTCCACTTCATTGTCCAGGACCTCAACATTGGGTGTCACCGCGGCAGGGAGGCCAACAAGATCCGGCAATTGCCAGGGCGCCGTAAAGCGACGCAACACAGGCGTCGCCCATGGCGACGATTCGCGCACCACTGGCGCGGTCTTTTCGCTTTCGAACGCCCGCTCGAAATCACCCATGACCGCCGGCCAGAGCAAGTTCAGCAGGCTGTCGCTTCGGGCAGGCTTTAGGCTCTCACCATCGTTTGAAACTGAGGCATTGCCCATCAGGTGCAATGACTTTTTCGCTCGCGTGCAGGCGACATACATTAACCGCCCCTGCTCATGTCGAGATTTATCTGCTTCGGTTAATTCGATATAGCGATGCAATGGGTCATTGTCGACATCTGCCCGTGGACCTACCGGGCTAATGACTTTGTGCTCGACACCGTGCCGAACCGGCAGGTCAAACCATGACAGCACACGGCGATCACCGTGACCGGGTTGCCTGCCGAGTCCGAATAGCAGTACGTGGTCAAATTGCAGGCCCTTGGAGCGATGCATGGTCATTACCTGCAGGCGAGCGTTGTCGTTGCTCGAAACTCGCTCGAGGTCAAGGATTGCCTCCAAATCGCCGACATCAAGCACGGTCCCTGCCCGCTCGAGTTTCCCGAGCACGTCGAAATAGCGGTAGACGTTTTCAATCGCATAGTCATCGTTCAGCAATCCCGGTCCGCCAAGCGCAAACCAGGCTTTCTCGACCCGGTCGCGCAGACTCTGTACGCACTGCGATGCAACCAGGCCTTCCAAATGCACCAGTGCGCCTTCGATAGCGGACTGCGCGACTGCAGACAGATTTTGTCGACGTTCGCTGTCCTGCAATAACTCCCAAACACTACTTCGCTTGTCGTTGCGGACGAGGGTATGCAGGTCACTCCAGTCGAGCCCGATCCATGGCGATCGCAACAAACCCAGCCACGCGATGCGATCACCAAGATGTGCAGCAGCGCGTGTCAGCGCGAGCACGTCGATGATTTCAGGGAGGTCTGTCAGACGATCAATTTCAACCGCGCGATACGGGATGCTGGCCGCGCGCAAATCTGCAAGGAGCTGCGGCAGTTGGGTTCGCCCGCGAACCAGGACGGCCATGTCGTCATCCGGATTGTCGGCCAATGTTTGCGCAATGAGTGCGCAACCAGCTGCCGCTTCATCATCCGTGTCGGAACCAAAAATCGGATGCACGATGCACTCGCCCTGGTCGCGACGCTGCGGTACAGAAACGGCTTCGGCATAGCTAACCGCGGCGCGTAAGGGGTCATCGCGCCTGGCAAGTACCGACGGAAATACGCGGTTGAACCAGTCAACCAGTCGCTCCCCTGAACGAAAATTTCGTCGCAACACGAGTTTTTCGAGACGAATTTGTCCCAGACCAAATTCCTGGGCCAGCAGAAACTGGCCGACTTCGGCATTTCTAAATCGGTAAATCGACTGCATCGGATCGCCGACGCAGCAGAGCGTGCGACCATCGCCGTCCTGCCAGCCGCCAAGCATTGTTTCGAGCATGCGATATTGCGCGGCAGACGTATCCTGCATTTCGTCGACCAGCAAATGCTGGACATGGTAGTCGAGCAGCAATGCCACATCCCCCGGATTTTCCGCGCTGCCGAGCGCTTCCCCGGCCAGCAGCGCAACGTCGATGTGATCACCGATGCTGCGTTCACCGAACAGGCGGCGCAGTTCACTGACTGCAAGCGGTAGAATTCTGAACAGCGCCAGTAGTACCCGCCATTGCTCGTCGCTGTATCGGGTTGCTGGCAGGCTCCGAACACCGTGCAGGTCGACCGCCAGTTCATCATCATCCGCGAAACGCTCCAGTAGCGCGTGCATAAGTTCTTTTTTCTCTTTGTCGCCTGGTGGAAATCCCTGCCGCTTGTCGACCTTTTTTCGAAATTGCGCTTTTTGTGTCAGCAACAACTCGGCAACACCGTGCCACTGGTCAATCTGATCAGTGTTTGCGGCCGGCAAGCGAGCGAGGGCCGCGAGATTGTGGATCGGATTCGCGGTTGCCCCCGCCTCCGCCAAATTGTTTGCACTGTATTCGAACAGTGTCGCAAGCTCTGAATATTCAACCTGCTCAAGTCGTTCCAGTGTCCGCTGCAAATGCTCTCTGACTGCCAGTTCAAGACTCTCCTCGAAACGCTGTCGCAAACGATCCGAGTCCGCTGATGTCAGCAGTCCGCTGCCAATGAAGGGTAACCATTGGTCGCGTGTCGCCAACATCTGTGACAGGTAGGATGTGTAGAGCCAGGTGTTGTTATCGACGTGCCGCAAAACCTCAATTGCGGCGTCGCGATTGTCGCCGGGCTCCCCCAGCCAGTCGAGTGTCGCAACGGCGGCGGCGTCGTACACAGCGTTGAGCTCAGCGCCGACGACGATCCTGGATCCTGTGCCGTTCGGACTCAAGGGCAGTGAACGCACGATCGACGCATTCAACGCATCCAGGGTCATTATGCGCAATCGCCTGGGGTTGCCAATGATGTTCCATTGCAGCTGCGCACTTCTCAGAAGCGCCGTACTGGCGAGGCGAAACGTAAGCAATTCGTGTTCCTCGCCCGGTGGCGTACCGTTGTTTGCCCGCCGTAAAGCTTCGAGCACCCGCAGCTGCATTTCAGCCGCCGCCTTGCGTGTGAAGGTAATGGCGATAATCTCTTCCGGATTGTCCACGACCGCCAACAGGCTCAGGTAGCGCTGAATCAGCAGCTCGGTTTTACCGGAGCCCGCGGGTGCCTGGATGATGAACGATCGCGTGACATCCAGGGCATCGACCCGAGCCCTGACATCTGCGTCGAGTTGCGACTCAGCGGATGTCACGTTTTAGCTCCGTAAATCGTGTCAGCAAATTTAGTGGCCGCGCCGATTGCAGTCCCTGTTCGATATTGATGCGAACATCTCCGGCAGTGATCTGTTCGCAGGCTGTAGCGATTTGTTTTTTGATGCCCTGCAGCAACGCAGGCCATGCGTCGGTGTCTGTGAAACCGCGTCCTGCGCCGTCAAAAACAATTTCCCGACTATCGATATTGACGAGTGCGAGAGCGGATATCGTTGCGTCGGTCGCACAGGCATAAACGAATAATTGATATTCTTGCGCCTCGTTGTCACGATTCAGAAGGCGTTTTCTTGAGCCAGTCTTGTAATCAAGAATTGCACAAGTGCCGTCGTCGAACTGGTCAATACGATCAAACCGCAGCGACAGGTGAATGTGGCCGGCGACGAATTCGAACTCGCCTTCGACACTTGCAATCCTGAATGCATCGCGACTCGCATCTGTTACGACAAATTGCTGTAACAGCTGATTGAGTCTCTGCCGCTCCAGTAAAAGGACTTGCTGCAAAACAGCGTCGGCATTTTTCTCATGCCGGACAAATGCGTAGTCGAGCGCCCGGCCGATGCGTGCCTTCAATTCGTCCAAGCTCCATGACGCGATGTGCTCCGACGACGGCAGATCAATATACAGTTGATAGAGTGCGTCATGAATCAGGTTGCCACGCATGGGTGCCGGAATACCGACAGCCTGCGGATAAATACGCTTCGCGCTCATGCGATTGACAACAAACGTCGTGACCGGGTCACTCATCTGATTTTGTATAGCCGTAGCACCGCCAGAAATAATCTCGCCGGCCTTGACCCTCGGAACAGGGTCAGTCACGGGCTGTATATCTGTCAGTGCGGTGAGCTTACTCGCGTACCAACCAGGGTCGTCATCGGAAATTTCGCTGTCACTTATTCTGTCGGCAAGCAGATCGGTCGCAGTCTGCTCGACATCGTCGTCATTGGTCGCATAGCTGCATCTGACATTTGCAGACGATCTGAGCAATCGCGACAGCACCTGTTCGGCATAAGCCGCCGTGTCCTCGGGTGAACTGTCCGGCATCTCGTGCTTTTCCTGCAGGCGTCGCGACACCAGAACCGAGGGCGAGCCAGATGGCGGCCAGTTGGCGCTGCTGAGTCCCGTGATCCACACGGCATCAAACTCTGCACCGGAGGCCTCCAGTGGTCCCATCAGTTGCACGAGTGCCGCCCTGGACTCCGGCTGGAAAACGGTCTCGCCGGCCATAAGATCAAGTCGCGTCAGCGCGATCTGAGGCGTCATGCTCGGGCTGACCAGCGCGAGGCGTGCAAATTCGTTCAACAACTCGCGCCAGCGGTTTATCAGCTGAAACTCATCGCTGGCGAGTGACGCATCGCCCGGCCAGCCGAATCCCTTCAGCGTGTCAAACAGAAAGATTGCCCATTCCGCCGGCGACGCCGATTTTGGAAGCTCTCGCCGACGCTTGCTAAACTCGGCAAGGCGTGTCAGCCAGTCGGACGCGTGCGGATCTTCCTCCCGCCCACGAAATTCTGAAGTCACCATCGACGGAGTCCAGCCGCGATCTGGCATTTGCCGCAGCGACAACTCGAGCCGACTGCGCGCGGATACCTCTGTGCCGCCGAGCAATGGCGATCGCAGCAACAGGCTGATGTCTCTGGATGACAGATCGCTGACCAGCCAGCGCAACAAGGTCAACGCAATAGCAACTGCCGGATAATCAGACAGCCGACGACCATAAGAGACATTGACGGCGTCGAACAGTGAGGGGTATCCGTGCTGCCAGCCTGGTGTTACGCCTTCACGCACACGTCTCGTGATTCCGTCGCCGTCAGTCTCAAGGCCATGCGCAATGATCGCGACGCGCGCACCGGGGCGGGCATCAACAACTGTGCGGGCCCAGATGCCGGCCGCTCGAAGTTCTGCGCTGCTGTTTTCGAAAATTTGCAGCGTCGGCCGGTTTTCGAATGCGGCCTGGGGCGCATGCTGAATGCTGGCCCCGGCCAATAACATCGCTTTTTGCAGCGTTGCAGCAATCGGTCGTTTTCGGTCGAATCCGGCGAATGTATACCGGCTGGCGAGGTCAATTCGTTTGTCATCGATAAGCGTAAGGAGCAGATTCGCCATGCCAGCATCGTCAATCAGGTTGTCGCGATTTAGCATTCCGCGGTAACGCCCCGCTACGGCCGCGAACATACGCTGATTATCGTTTTGTGCGGCGCGCGTAATATCGGTGATGCTGAGTTGCCAGTCCGCCAAACGCTGCCAGGCTTCGCGTGACAGCCGTACCAGGTTCACAATATTAAGGCTTTGTTCACCGAACTCTTGTCGCCAGCACTTTTCCCATAGCCACTGGCTCTGGTGGGCATTGATCCGCGTCGGCAGTGTTTCCTGGCCACTGGTATTGCCGCAGGTCTTTTGCAGCCAGTCTTGCCACGCATCGATTGCGGGACTGGCCCAGGCTTTCCGGCCAGCCCGTTGTTGCTGAAGCCCGAACTCGAGTTTCAGGTGCCGAGCGAGCCTGCGATTTGCCGTAACGACGGCCCCGGAATTCTCGAGTGCTCCAGATATCCAGTCATCCATGAATCAGCAATGTTGCTCGAGGCAGGATTCGATGCGATCGAAGACAATATCGAGCGTGTCCGTATCGGGCAAAGTCGTAATGCGGAAATGATCAGTATAGACGGTATTGAAACTACTGCCTGGCGCGACGAGCACATGATGGTTTTCGAGGAGCTCAAGCGCGAAAGCCTGATCGTCAAGCCTGCCGGCAAAGCGATCATCCAGCCTTAAGAACGCGTACATTGCCCCCATCGGCCGTTCGACATGCAGGTAGTCACTGGCAGCCACACGATCGAGAATCGCCTGGCGAGATTGATACAGGCGTCCACCCGGCTCTACCAGCTGCGCAATACTCTGGAAACCGCCGAGCGCTGTTTGCACGGCCCACTGTCCTGGCACGTTGGCGCAAAGTCGCAATGCCGACAGCAATTCCATGCCATGTGCGTATTCGGACGCACGCTCTTTATCACCGCTAAAAATACACCAACCCACCCGATAGCCACAGGCACGATAAACCTTCGAGAGCCCGGAGAAGCTCAGGCAAACCGTGCTCTCCACCAGGGTAGCCATGGGAATAAATTCGGCGCCGTCATAAACCATCTGGTCGTAGATCTCGTCTGAGAACAGGACCAGCCCGTGACTCTCAGCGAGATTCACGATCTCCTGAAGCGTGTCTCGATCATAGACCGCACCGCTCGGATTATTCGGGTTGATGACGACGATTGCCCTGGTCTTGGCGGTAATCAGGCTTTCGATGTGTCCCAGGTCGGGCTGGAATCCGTTGTCCTCGGCACATCGATAGTGCATCGCCTTGCCGCCATTCAGGGTGACAGCTGCGCTCCACAGCGGGTAATCCGGACTCGGTATCAGGACCTCATCGCCGGGGTTCAGCAGGGCTCGCAATGACAAATCGATGAGTTCGCTGACCCCGTTGCCAATAAAGACATCGTCTGCTGACACATCTTTGACGCCGCGATTCTGTTGTTGCATAACCACCGCTTCGCGAGCCGGGAAAATCCCCTTCTGGTGACAATAGGGTTCGGCTTGCGCGAGATTCTCGATCATAGCCAGGCGCATTGTTTCCGGTGTTCGGAATCCAAACAGTCCCGGGTTACCGATATTCAGCGAAATGATTTCATAGCCACGCCGTTCGAGCTCCAGTGCGTGATTTGCAAGTTGGCCACGAATTTCATAGCGCACATCTCGTAGGGCGTCGCTGCTTCGGATTGCTGTTTGCGGCATACTAGTTGTCTTCATTTTCTATCAAGGATTCGATTTCCGCATCAGAGTACCGCAACCATTCGCGTAACACCTCTTGCGTGTGCTCACCGAGTATCGGCGGCGCCAGGCGGTACTCAACGGCGGTCTCGCCGAAGCGAACAGGATTCGATACAGTAGGAACCGGGACTCCCCGGCTATTTTCGATGCTTCGGACCAGCTGACGTTCGACAGCATGATTATTGCTCAGTACTTCATCAATTGTATTGACCGGACCTGCCGGAACGCCGTGTTCACCCAGGACAAGCAACCAGGCGTCACGCGTCTTTAATAACAGGCGAGCTTGAAGTAAGGCAACAAGACTGCTGCGATGGGCAATGCGATCCGGCATCGATCGGTATCGATCATCGTCAGCTATTTCAGGCAATCCGAGCGCCGTGCAACACTGCACGAACTGTCGATCATTGCCGACAGCCAGCATCAGGTCGCCATCGGCGGTTGCAAAACTTTGGTAGGGGACGAGATTGGGGTGTGCGGTGCCCATGCGTGTCGGAACCGATCCACCGATCAAATAGTTCATGTTCTGATTCGCGAGACTGGCAACCTGGGTGTCGTACAAAGCTATGTCGATATGCTGCCCCTGTCCGGTTTCGTTTCTGGAGTGCAGCGCTGCGAGAATCGCTGTCGTTGCATACATGCCGGCCAGGATGTCACTGATGGCAACACCGACCTTCTGCGGGCTGCCCCCCTCGTTGTCCGCAGCACCGGTGATACTCATTAGTCCCGCAGCGGCCTGGATCATCGCGTCGTAGCCGGGCTCATCCGCGCGCGACCCGGTTTGCCCAAAGGCTGATACGGAGCAATAGATCAGTCGCGGGTTGAGTTCAAGCAGTTCGTTCGGCCCGAGCCCAAAACTCAACATTGTGCCGACCTTGAAATTCTCGATCAGGACATCAGCCTCTGCTGCCAGTGCGCGAGCCGCTTTTTGTCCGTTCGGGCTCGACAGGTCCAGGCAGATTGAGCGCTTGTTGCGATTCGTCGATTGAAAGTAGGCGGATTCATTTTCAGAGCCGCGTAACCACGGCGGTCCCCAATGACGCGTGTCGTCGCCGACCCCTGGGCGCTCAACTTTGATGACGTCTGCTCCGTAGTCTCCCAGCAATTGACTTGCCCAGGGTCCTGCAAGAATCCGGCTGAGATCGAGGATGCGAATTGTGGCCAGTGGCGCTGACATGTTTTCACCTTCAAAAAACCCGGCCAACCTTGCGGTTGGCCGGGTGGGTCCGCACGGAGATTGCGGATTGCGTGACTCAGTCGCCGGAGGCAGCTGGGTCCAGCTCTTCTACCTCTGCACCTTTTACTTCGTTCGGTACAGGTGTTTGTTCTATTTCGGGCTTCTTTTTCCCGTATTGAATTAACAAGTTGTCGTGTTCTTCTTTACTCAATTCTCGAATTGACTGGATGCGTATCGAACCGCTATCCATGCCACCGCTGTAATGCACTTCACTGAAGCCCGGACAGACGCGGCCTGTTGGCGACTCAAAAGCCAGTGACCAGGATGACTTCAGTCCATAAGCCCGACGCTGAAGCAGCAGATGGTAATGACGGCGACCTCCTGCTTCGACGATCAAATTCGATTCGTCGAGTACGGTGTATCCTCGGATACTTGATGAAAAGATGCAATCGGGACCCCGGCGCTCCCCATCGTCATCCGCCGCATCCGGCGCCTCTTTTTGGCCTGCACAAGCTACTAATATACTTGAAGTAATGACAATAAGTAATTGTTTATTAAGCATAATTTATGACTTCCTTATGACCACATTGGAAACCGAGCAGTCCCGGACTGTCCGGCCATCCTGGCGCCCAGTATGCCGCTTGCAAGATTAAGTTTACGCCAAATCCGCAAGGAGTTTGATCCGTTTCAGGCCTCTCCGAGTTCGATCGGGCGGCCTGGATCCGTGATCCATTCGCTCCAGGATCCCACATACAGCCGCGGTTCGCAGAAGCCTGCATCGACAGCGGAGAGAATCAGATGACAAGCAGTAACACCGGAACCGCACATGGCGATCGACCCCGTTGATGGGTCGGTGCCCAGTTGCCGGAGCCACAACTCGCGGCGTTGCTCGCGACTTTTCCAAAAACCATCGCCATCGAGGCTATCGAGAAAAGGCATGTTTCTCGCCCCGGGAATGTGACCAGCAACAGTGTCGATGGGTTCGATATCACCCCGAAACCGTGCCCTGTCGCGCGCATCAAGCAAGTTTCGTCCCGCAAGCTCGGCGCCGGCATGCACAAGTTCCTCTGTTGTCACGATCAAATTATTTCTGGGTTTTGGCTCGAATGCTCTGGGCACTATTGAAGCGTTCCCTGTTTCCAGCGGATATTGTCGCTCGGTCCACGCCGCGAGACCTCCATTCAACAAGCGCACCGAGTCATGCCCCAGCCAGCGAAGCATCCACCATGTGCGAGCAGCCATCGCGCCATTGGCGCCGTCGTATACGACTACGGTCGAACGGTGATCAATACCCAATCGACTGAAAACGGCCGCTGCGGATTCGACGGACGGTAACGGGTGGCGCCCGGTTCCCGGCTTTTTCGTTGCGGCTAGATCCTCGTTAAGATCGGCGAATCCAGCCCCCGGTATATGACCTGATTCATAGTTCTTGCGTCCGGCGCGACTGTCGGAAAGGTCGAATCGACAGTCAATGATTCGCCAGGCATCGTCACCGAGTCGTATATTCAGTTCCTCAACACTTACCAGTTGTTGATCATTCATTCCTGTCGCTCCAATCGGCCCTGATTTGGCCTTGTTTGCCGTTGGCTCGTGTTGGACAATACCCGGCCGCAAGCTCACTTCGCAATATTGCCAGCTAATCACAAGGAGCATTCAGTGGAAAAAATCCTGGTCGGCCTGAAACGGGTCGTTGACTACAACGTCCGCGTTCGAGTCAAAAGCGATGGCAGCGGAGTGGAAACCGACGGCGTAAAGATGAGCATCAATCCATTTGATGAAATCGCGCTGGAGGAAGCCTTGCGCATGAAGGAACGTGGCGACGCCAGCGAGGTCATCGTGGTTTCAATTGGTGCGACCGAAGCTCAACAACAACTTCGCACGGGGCTCGCAATGGGAGCAGACCGGGCGATACTGATTGAATCCAGTGGTGAGCTTGATCCGCTTCGTGTGGCCAGAATTTTTAAAGCGCTGGTCGACCGGGAAGACGCTGACCTGGTGCTCTTGGGCAAGCAGGCGATCGACGACGACAACAACCAGATGGGTCAAATGCTCGCAGCCATTTGGGGTCGCCCTCAGGCGACATTCGCTTCCAGGATTGAACTCAATGGCAATACCGCCAGGGTCACTCGCGAAGTCGACGCTGGACTGGAGACCAACGAGATCGATCTACCGGGAGTGATTACGGTTGATTTGCGACTCAATGAACCGCGCTACGTTAAATTACCCGATATCATGAAAGCCAAGAAGAAACCGATGGACGTCATACCGCTTGCCGAGCTTGATGTTGAGGGTGGGCCCGCGATTCGAGAACTCACTTACGAGGCACCGGCAACACGCGAGCGCGGTATCATGGTTGATGACGTAGCCGGGCTTGTTGCAGCGCTGAAAGACAGAGGATTGATTTAATGTCGAAAATTCTTGTAATCGCAGAGCACGATGGTGTGATGTTGAACCCCAGCACCGCGAAAACAGTTTCTTGCGCCTCCAAAATCGACGGTGCCGAAATCGATGTCGTCGTATTCGCATCATCCGCCAAAGAAATTGCTGGCCAGGCTGCCGCGCTACAGTCTGTAACGCGCGTACTGACTGTCGAACGACAAGAGAATGAGCACGCAGTCGCCGCAGTACTGGCACCGCAAATTGTCGTTCTGTGCGAGGGCTATAGCCACGTGTTTGGCCCATCGACAACATTTGGCAGGGATTTAATGCCACAGGTTGCCGCACTGCTTGGCGTCAATCAGATCAGTGACATCATGTCAGTTCTGAGCAGTCACTCATTCAAGCGTCCGGTTTACGCCGGCAACGCTATCCTGACGGTCGAGGCACCCGTCGACCAGATTGTTGTGGCAACGGTGCGTACTGCCTCGTATGCCGCGTCAGGCACAGGAAATTCGGCACCAGTCAGCACCACCAATGTTGACGCAGAATTGCCAACGCACACACGATTTGTTGATCTTCAATCCGGCGCAACGGATCGCCCTGACCTGCAGACAGCGAACAAGGTCGTTTCAGGAGGCCGAGCACTCGGCAGTAGCGAGAACTTTGAAATTATATACAAGCTCGCCGACAAGCTCGGCGCTGGCGTGGGTGCTTCAAGAGCTGCTGTCGATGCAGGCTATGTCCCCAATGAAATGCAGGTCGGCCAGACCGGCAAGATTATTGCGCCGGATCTTTATATTGCAATCGGAATTTCGGGTGCTATCCAACACCTTACCGGCATTAAGGATGCCGGCACGATTGTTGCGATCAACAAAGATGAAGAAGCTCCAATTTTCGAGGTCGCCGATATCGGTCTGGCTGGCGATCTTTTCAGTATCGTGCCGGAACTAACAGACGCCCTTTAGACAAGGGCGCCATTCTGAGATGCTTGATCAGAGGGCGGCGAGAATCGCCTCGGCTTTGCTAACTTCGAACTTTCCCGGTGCTTCAACCGCGACATGAGTCGCAACACCGTCCTCGACGACGATCGCGAATCTCTGACCGCGCTGACCCATTCCAAATCCACTGGCGTCGAGTTCCAGACCCAGTGCTTGAACATACTCTCCATTACCGTCAGCCAGCATCAGGACGTTGTCACCAACTCCGCGATCCTTGCCCCAGGCATCCATCACAAAAACGTCGTTGACGGCCATACACGCGATCGTATCGACATCTTTTGATTTGAGTGCGGCGGCTTGCTCAATAAATCCCGGCAAGTGATTCATCGAGCAGGTTGGCGTGAACGCACCAGGTACTGAAACCAGTACAACCTTCTTGCCGGCGAACAAATCATCCGTTGAAATTGCACCGGGTCCGGTATCTGTCATGATGCCGAACGTTCCGGACGGCATTTTTTCACCTACTGATATGGTCATAATGAGCGCTCCTTCAAAGGAATTTTAAGTGTCGTTTTCAGCAACGTGCACGATCAAACCATCGAGCGCGTCGGATACTTCAATCTGACAGGTCAGGCGGCTATTGTCTTTCCGATCGTATGCCGCGTCCAGCATGCTGTCCTCCATGTCATCCATCTCGCCAAGCTTGTCGATCCAGGCTTCGTCGATGTAGCTGTGGCAGGTTGCGCAGGCGCAGGCTCCGCCACATTCCGCGACAATACCGTCGATATTGTTGTTGATAGCACCCTCCATTACGGAGTAGCCATTCTCGACTTCGACTTCGTGGCGTATTCCGTCAGGCGTGAGATAGATAATTTTAGGCATTGTTAAGTCCTGGCTCAAAGGCGCGAAATAATAAGGGCGTTGACCGGCAACGGTCAACGCCCTGAGTGATGATTGTTTCGCTATACGCTAAGCACGCGCGCTTGCGGCCTTACGAGCTTCGATTTCCTTGCGCTTCTTCTGTGCAGCTTCCTCAGCCAGACGTATCTGGCGATTTCGTTCAACCTCAGCGTCAATAACACGAATCCATTGATTCGATGTGCGCTGTGAACGTGGCACCTTGCCAGCTTCACGGAATGCGGCTTTGGCTTCACTGTACTTGTGCTGGTTGTAGAGGCACATTCCCAGAGTGATCTGAATATTGTCAGGACTCTTGAGTTGACCTTTTCTTGCCGCATTGCGCGCCGACGCCACACAATTGGCGTAGTCGCTCACATTCAGGTAGGAATTCGCCAGACGCGCATCCAGCTCACCATGGTCTGCCAGAGCCGCTGCGGCTTTGAGTGCGGGAATTGCCTTGTTATCGTCCTGTGCCAACTGCCACGCCTGTGAGAGCAAACGGTAGTTCTTTTCGTTTTTTGCTACAACGCCCTTGTCCATTTTCTCCTGGATCAATTTCGCCGCCTTGTAGGGAACTTCAGCCTGCAGGAACAGTTGCGCCATGGTGACGAATTCAGCTTCGGTTTCAAGCATGCCTTGCGTAAATGCCGCGTCATAGGCATAGATCAGCTTCTGCTCTTCGCCCAATTCAGTGAACGCACCGGCCAATGATTTCCAGTAGCGCTTTTTCGGCCAGTTCTGTAGCAGCGTCATCTGAATGTCGCGAACCATGGTGTAGTTCTCTTCCTGAAAGTAGGCGAAGTTCAGCAGGTTATACCAATCTTCCTTAACAGGCTTATCGCGCTCTCTCGCTACAGCCATCGCTGATTCGATTGGCGAAATCATTTCTTTGTAGCGATTAAGGTTATAAAGAATCTGTGCTTTGAGCACAAATGGCTCCGGTGCCGGATTTGGCTCCAGCGTGAACCACTTATTGAGTGCCGTCAGCGCCTCACCGTAATTTTCCTGAACCGTCAATAATTGCGCCATGGTGAAGGTGGTCGACTTCGCCAATTGTGGCTCGAGGCTGGGAATGGCGAGCAATCGCTTATACGTCGCAATCGCCTGCGGCATGTTGTCCATATTGTAATAGACAAAACCGAGGTAATTCAGGACGTTTGCCTGTTCGTACTCTGTCAGCTTGTCCGGGTTGTACAGGTTATTCAGAGAGCGCAACGCGGCCGAATAGTTCTTGGCGTCGACCAGTTCCTGCGCGGCAAGAATTTTCTCGTAGACTTCTTTGCTGACAGCCTGTGCCTGTTTCGTCTTGGTATTGTCGTCCTTGTCGGCCTGGCCGCTGCCTTGCGCAAAAGCGCTGCCGCCTGCCAGAACACCACTTAGCAACAATATGCAAAACTTCAGTGAGATCCGATGATTAGTATTCATACTGAAAATATCCTTTTGGATAGATTTCCCGCCATTGGCAATCTACCGACCTTAATCTTCGAGTTCAAAGGTGATGCGAGTTTTGACACCCGTCACTTCGACCGGAATGCCGTCGACAACACGTGGCTTGTATTTAAACTTCAATACCGCTCTTTCGGCCGCGCGTTCGAACAGGCTGCTGGTTGACTGCAGGACGATTGGGTCCTTAACCGTTCCCGCTGTCGTCACCGTAAATGACATGTCGACAAAGCCCTCAAGGCCTCTCGACAGCGCACGTGACGGGTAGACCGGCGCGACGCGAACGATTGGCAGGTAGTCGCCCTCAGCGATATTCATGCCGCCGGGTCCACCGATATTGGTGTCGGCCGATAAGGTAGGCCGGGGAATATCGATAGACGGTGCATCCGGATCGATGTTGTCCCTGTCCTGTGGTGGCGTTTCCGGTGGAGTCTCGGGTGGTTTTGGCGGCTTCTCGGGTACCAAGTCCTGAGTATTTACGTTCTCATTCCTTTTCACTCGTACGAATTCGAGCTTGTGTCGCTCACGCGGGTCCGTCAATGCTTGCTTGCCCGTCACAATCAGCAGCTGCATGATGAATAACAGGCTCAGCGTGACCACCGTGCCTATTACGATTGAAAATACATATCGACCTATCATGGTCCAGTTCTCCTCAGCAGCTCAGGCTGCTTTGTCTCGGTAATGCCAGGCGAACCTGGTATTTATGACACATCCCGCGCGCTGTTGTTCCTAGTTGTTATCGGCCGCAATTGACACATTCGATACACCGGCCGCCTTGGCTGCCTCCATGACCATCACCAACCTCTCGTTCGTGGAGTCTTCGTCGGCCTGGATAACAATTGAGCCTTTCGGATTCTCGGCGTGCAATCTTTCGATAACGCCGCGAATCGCCTGTGGTTCTCGTTCCTTACGGTCAATCCAGATTTCGTCGCTTGCACTGATCGCGATCAAGATCGCCGCATCATCCTGAGTGTCGGCCGTAAATGTATCCGGGCGCTCCACCTGAATGCCAGCTTCCTTGATAAATGTCGCGGTCACGATAAAGAAAATGAGCATGATGAAGACGACGTCCAGCATTGGAGTCAGATTGATCTCCTCGCTCTCTTCTTCCTGGCCCAGTGAGTGATTCTTTCGCATGATGTTGTCCTGTTGAGTTCCCGCTCAGCCTTGATCGGCAATGGAAATGTTATACACCCCGGCACTGCGAGTGGAGTCCATCACCCATACGAGTACTTTGTTGGTCGACTTCTTGTTGGCTTGAATAACCACCGAGCCCTGCGGGTTCTCCGCATGCATACGTTCAATATTCGCGCGTACGGCTCGTGGATCGATCAATCGCCGATCGATCCAGATTTCGTCCTGTGCGTTGATCACAACCAGGATATTGGCGTCTTCCGGCTTGGTTTCTGTTACCGGAGCATCCGGCCGGTTGACGTCAATCCCTGCTTCTTTAATGAACGATGCAGTGACGATAAAGAAGATGAGCATGATAAACACAACGTCGAGCATCGGCGTCAGGTTGATTTCATCACTGTCATCATCCTGCCCCATCGATAGATTGGTTTTGCGCATTCGTATTCCTTAGTGGTCCATCGTGAGTGAGTCCTCAAGGAACTCAACTTCACGCGCCGCACGTCGGCTGAGCAAAGTAACTAGCAAGACGCCCGAAAGCGCCCCGACCATTCCCGCCATCGTTGGAACTGTCGCCTGTGATACGCCGGCAGCCATTGCCCGGACATTTCCCGACCCGGACACTGCCATGACCTGAAACACGCTGATCATGCCGGTTACCGTTCCGAGAAGGCCCAGCAACGGACACAATGCAACCAAGGTCTGGATCACATTGATACCCTTATTGGATGCTTCATCAAACCGCGAAATCATCAGTTCGCGAATTTGATGCGCAGCCCAGGATTTGCGTTCGTTCCGAGACTCCCAGTCGTCATGAATCTGTCGCGACATTACTTTCATGGTTGAACGGAAATACATGATCCGCTCGACGATCAATACCCACATTAGAAAGATAGTCACGGCGATGGCCCGGAGAACCGGGCCACCCAGACTCATGAAGTCTCTGATGGCTTCGAAGCTGTCAAGAACCCAAAGCATTTCGACTCCTTTCGGCCTTAGCCATTCTTCTCAGAGTGCTGGGCAACGAGGCCTGCACTCTGGGACTGGAGAATGTTGACAATCTTTCGGCTTTGACCGCTGACAATTGTGTGCAGCAGAACCATCGGAATTGCAACAACGAGGCCCAGTACGGTCGTCATAAGGGCTTGTGAAATACCGCCAGCCATCATCTTCGGATCGCCTGCACCGTAGAGTGTGATGACCTGGAAGGTCTTGATCATACCGGTAACCGTACCGAGCAGACCCATCAGAGGTGCAACGGCAGAGACGACCTTAATGAACAGCAGACCCTTCGTCAGGCCTGGCATTTCCTTCAGCGCCGCCTCACTGAGTTTCAGCTCGATCGTTTCGGTGTCGGCACCACGATTGCTTTCGTAAGCGGCCAGTACTCGACCCAGTGGATTGTCCGTACTTGCCGTTTCGCGTTTGAGCTGTGCGGCAACCCTGCGGCTGTCACCGGAAAGTCCGACCCAGCGCCAGATTGCGATCAAAAGACCAACAATACCGAGTGCTATAATGCAGTAGCCGACAATTCCGCCCTGCTCGATGCGATCCCGGACCGTCGGAGACTCAACCAGCAAGCCGAGGATACTGCCGCGAGTCACGTCGATTCCGAAGTCCACAACCTCACCGGGTGCAGCGTCCATCATGTCGCCTGTGGTACTGAGATAGCGTCCTTCCGGCTGGCGTAGCAGCTCGGAAATCGAGCCTTCGTTCGCGTCGTATTCAAGGTAACCATTGTCAGAGGCGAGGTTAAATACGCCAACACGGACCACTTCCATGTCAGCTTCTTCTCCATCTGCCTTGGTCACGAGGTGATTGAAGCGAACCACTCGCCCGGTTTCTACGATTTCCCGCTGCAGCATTTCCCACAATCTCTCAATGTCTTCAATCGATGCGAGGCTGCTGGCGCCGGCCATTTTGCTGCCAAGTGCGACGAGAAATTCGCCGCGGTCCGGATACTGGAGACTGGTCAGCGATTCACTGAATCGACCTTGAGTATCACCGGAGACCGTTTGCAGAACGCCAAACAGCTCTTTCAATGCGCCGAGGCGTTCGTCGAGTGCCTGTCGGGCAGTGATGATGTGCTGCTGGTTTTCTTCAAACTGGGTTTCAAGCGACGCGCTGGTGTTTTCCTCGCGGGTACGTTCGGCTCGCGCCTGGTTCAGCAACGATTGCTGGTTGTTACGTGCTTGCGCAAATGCCGCCTCACGTTGACGCGCTTCTTGTGAATCGCGTGCCTGTCCCTGCTCGATCAGGCGGAGAAGCTCCGCCATGCTGCGAGCATCTTCATCTTGTTGGGCGTGCGCTGTTGCAAAACCAAGGCTTAAAATACCGGCCGCAATAATGAGTGTAATGCGTTTCATTTACGCGCCCTCCGCTGAAGAAACCGGGACTATGATGAGTTCCGGTGCGACGAGTTGCCGCGCTACCCTAAGACCTTTGCGTACTTCGTTACGTGCCGAGTTATCTTCGACCCAGTCTCGGGCCTCGTTGTCCCAGCGCCCGGTGATCTGCGTGTCATCAGACTGGAAGTACAGACCAATGCGACCAATTCTGAGCATATTGAAGGAGCGTGTTGCACCGTCAATGGTCAGCGACTGTTTATAGTCCTCGATCGTCGAACCGTACTCATTTTCAATCTGGTAAGCCTCCATCACTTTGCGGAATTTTTCCGCAACACTGACGTCGGAGCGAGACATGATGTCCTTGAGGTTGTCCACTCGCTCAGTACGTTCGTCCATCAGGAACGGAACGTCGAGCTTAATGGATTGGTCCAGGCCATCGATCATTCTTTCCATCAGCGGGAAGATTTGCCGATTGATGACATCAACCTGATCCATCGACAGGCCGATATCTTCAAGGGTGGCCTGCTGACCTTCAACCTGGGCGCGCATGAGCCGGTTGTAGACTTTCAGTCCGTCGATTTCCTTGTTAATTGCCCTGTATTGATCTTCCAGAGATCGCGTACCTTGCACAACGGCATTGATACGTTCCTGAGATTGTTGGGCCAGATTCAACCGACGTTGATCAGCTTGAAGCACCTGATCGACGGATTGAGCGAAAACGCTGCCGGATATTGCCATTACCATGGTTGCGAAAAATACCGCGGTTATGCGCCGACTGCTGCTGATGCAGTGTTTCATGAACGCTCCTTAAAGGTCGTAATGTTGTTATTAAAATTATGGAGAGGGATGCAACGTATTGTTGAATACATGCACAAATGAAAACCGGAAGCACGGAAAGCACCTCCAAATGCGCACGCGGCCCTCTCCACCTTCGCCGCGCGGCGATGAAATTCCTGGAACCTACTATTCACTCTATTCAATCTGGCTTCCTCAGACTTCCCGCCTGAGATTCCCCGCCTTAAGTCCTTTTATTTTTTTGGTCCCCTGCCTGCTGTCGGCAAGAATACCACATGGTTTGCATATCGCCAGCCCAACAACTACATAAGATTCATAACAATTTTTTGGGCAATCCGTGCCAACAAGTTCTTGCTTGCGCCGTCAAGCAAAGTTTTTTGACGCTGGATCGAATCCAGAAATTCCTGTCAGTGCTGCGACAACTATATAAGGTATCGGCTTCGTGCATAACAAGCTCCAATAAAATAGTTTGGAATTAAAAGCTTAGAAAAGTATTTTAATCTATGTTCTTTAGTAACAGCCGTAACTGTTTAAAACGTGGTTGACATCATTCTGAGCTTACAACATGATTCGGCGATATGAGTTTTACGCGCATCACCCATTTGATTCATGCACTGCTTGTGCTTCGGCTGAAGCTGCTTCTTATTCAGAGGCACAGCGGGTAGCGCGTATCGACGGAAAAACAACGCAAACCCCGCATTCCGATGGATAGTGGGGTTTTTTTTTATCTCAATCACGGCAAGATCAAGGAACCACCATGCAAATGTATTCTGAAGCAGACGTTGATACGACGGTGCTGGCCGATCGAAAGATCGCCATTCTTGGCTATGGCAGCCAGGGGCGCGCTCACGCCCTTAACTTGAAAGACAGTGGCTTCGACGTCGTGGTCGGCTTGCGTTCGACAGGCGCTAGCTGGGCCAAAGCGAGCGCTGATGGACAGGTCGTACAAGAACCCAATCAGGCGGTGCAGGATGCTGCCGTCGTGATGTTCCTGACGCCCGACATGGTGCAAAAAAGCGTCTACCAAACCGTCGTCGACGATATTCCCAAGGGTGCCTTGTTGTTATTTGCACATGGGTTTGCAATTCACTATGGCCAGGTCGAACCGCGTGCTGACCTCGATGTTGCGCTAATTGCGCCGAAAGGCCCCGGTGGCCTTGTGCGTCGTCAATACGAAGAGGGACACGGCGTTCCCTGCCTTGTCGCCGTGAATCAGGATGCGACTGGCAATGCCTTAAAGACAGCGCTGGCCTACTCCGCCGGCATTGGCGGTGCTCGAGCGGGCGTTATTGAGACCACCTTTGCTGAAGAAACTGAAACCGATTTGTTTGGCGAACAGGCGGTACTCTGCGGCGGTGCAACGGAATTGATCGTTGCCGGGTTTGAAACCCTCGTTGAGGCCGGCTATCAGCCGGAAGTCGCCTATTACGAGGTCATGCATGAGCTGAAGCTAATTGTTGATCTGCTGCACGAAGGCGGACTTAAGAAGATGCACAAGTTCATCAGTGACACAGCCGCCTGGGGCGACATGGTCAGTGGTCCTCGGGTTGTTGACGACAAGTCTCGTGCTGCGATGAAAACGATCCTGAGCGAAATTCAGGATGGCACTTTTGCCCGTAACTGGATTGCCGAGAACGAAAACGGCATGCCTGAATTCAAACGCATGATGAAGGCCGACCTGGATCATCCGATCGAGAAAGTCGGGGCCGATCTTCGTGGCCGCATGGATTGGCTGCAAGAGTAAGCGCACAAACACACCTCTGGGGATGACTTCAATGTCCGACACCAACGTATATAACAGACTGCGCATTTTCGATACGACACTTCGTGACGGAGAGCAAGCACCGGGTTGCAGCATGACGCTGACTGAAAAGCTCCGGGTAGCGAAAGCATTGAGCGAATTGAAGGTCGACATTATCGAGGCCGGATTTCCAGCTGCATCGCCGGGTGACTTTGATGCGGTCAAAGCGATCGCAGATCGAAACTTCGGCCCCGTTATTTGTGGTTTGGCACGATGCAATCCGGCTGACATCGAAAAAGTCCACGCAGCGGTTAAGGGTGCGGAAAATCATCGCATTCACGTTTTCGTCGCGACCAGTGCCATCCATCGTGAGCACAAGCTCAAGATGGCCAAAGAGGAAATCATCAAGAGCGCAGTTGGCGCGATAAAGATGGCTCGTGAGCTGTGTGACGACGTCGAATTTTCACCTGAAGATGCCTCAAGAACCGAGTTGTCCTACCTGGCTGAAGTCGTGTCCGCTGCGATTGAAGCCGGTGCCACGACCGTTAATATTCCAGACACTGTTGGCTATACCGTGCCGGCTGAATTCGATCGACTGTTTCGCTACCTGAAAGAGCACGTCGCAAGAATTGACGATGTAATCCTGAGCGTGCATTGCCACGATGATCTTGGCATGGCCGTTGCCAACAGCCTTGCGGCTGTCGGTGCGGGCGCGCGCCAGGTCGAATGCACGATCAACGGAATTGGGGAACGCGCCGGTAATTGCAGTCTTGAAGAGATTGTTATGGCCATCAAAACTCGCGCCGAATTTTTCAATGTGGACACGGGTATCGAGACAACGCGTCTTTATCCGACGTCACGCCTGGTGTCGAATATTACCGGTATGCATCTGCCACGTAATAAGGCCATCGTTGGCGAAAATGCTTTCGCGCATGAAGCCGGGATACATCAGCATGGAATGCTGCAACACGCATCAACCTACGAAATCATGCGCCCGGAAGATGTTGGGCTGAGCAAGTCCAGCCTGGTATTGGGTAAGCACAGCGGCCGCCATGCTTTTCGTGATCGCGTTGTGGAGCTGGGGTTCGAACTCGACGAGTTCGAGACGAATCGTTCGTTTCAGGAATTCAAAAAGCTGGCGGACAAGAAGAAAGATGTTTATGACGGTGATATTGAATCCATCATCATGAATGCGGATGGCACGTCGTCCGGTCCCTGGACGCTTCAGTCACTTGAGGTTCAGACGCATACTGACGAACCCGCGACAGTAACCGTGAACCTGATTGGCGAAGACAGTAAGGTCGCTAGCGAATCTGCCATCGGAGACGGCCCGATTGCTGCTGCCGTCCAGGCACTTGAGAAAGCAACTGGCGTCGATTTGATTTTGCGAAACTTCGAACTTCACAGTGCGTCGATCGGCGAAGATGCGCAAGGCGAAGTGACGGTTAGCGTCGAAATCGATGGTCGGAACTTCCGCGGCCGAGGAGCCAGCGTCGATATCGTTGAAGCCGGTTGCCGCGCCTGTCTTGAAGTGATGAATCGAACGCTACGCCGCCGTGCGCGCGGCGAAGACACGAATGTCAAAGCGCATTCGGTGCATGCGACGATTTGATCGACAGCCTGCGGGCGAGAGATGGTGAATAAGATTAAAACCCTATTTGACAAGGTATGGAACGAGCACGTCGTTGTCGCCGAGACAGAGGATGTACCGGCGATTTTATATGTTGATCTGCACATAATTCATGAGGTCACGACGCCACAGGCATTCTCGTTGTTGCGCGAACAGGGACTGCCCGTGCGGCGGCCCGACCTGGTCCTGGCGACCATGGATCATTCAACGCCGACAACGCCAGTCTCGAGCTTCAAAGACCTCGAAATCGTCGGCGAAGGTGCGGCGATGCAAGTGCGCCAAATGGAGCGCAATTGCAAAGAGTTCGGTATCGAGCTACTGGGATTTGATTCTGTCGAGCGTGGCATTGTGCATGTCATCGGTCCGGAGCTCGGCGCGACGCAACCGGGAAAAACAATTGTTTGCGGCGACAGCCACACCTCAACGCACGGGGCATTCGGCGCCCTCGCCTTTGGCATCGGCACCACAGAGGTTGGCCACGTTCTTGCTACCCAATGCTTATTGCAGCGCAAACCGAAAACGCTGGCGATCAATGTTGAGGGAAGCCTCGGTCGCGGGGTTGGTGCAAAAGACCTGGTGCTCGGCATCATTGGCAACATCGGTGTAAACGGTGGCACCGGCTACGTCATCGAATATCGCGGCGCAGCAATTGAGAAACTGAGCATGGATTCGAGAATGACGGTCTGCAATATGTCGATCGAGGCCGGTGCTCGAGCCGGCATGGTCGCTCCCGACGATATTTGCTTCGAGTACCTCAGTAACAAACCGCGCGCTCCGAAGGGGCTGGACTGGGACGTCGCATTGGAGCGCTGGCGCCGACTGCGGACCGATGATGACGCGGTATTCGATAAGTCCGTCAATATTTCTGCGTCGAATCTGAAGCCCATGGTTACGTTTGGTACCCATCCAGGCATGGTTGTCGGAATCGATGATCCCATTCCAGACAACAGGTCCGATGCGAGCTTTCGGAAAGCGCTCGACTACATGCAGGTTGAGGCGGGTAAACCGATGTCGGGCAATAAGGTCGATGTAGTCTTTATTGGCAGCTGCACAAATTCGCGCCTGTCTGATCTGCAGGAGGCAGCGGATGTCATGAAGGGCCAGCGCGTTGCGGATGGCGTCAGGATGCTGGTTGTTCCGGGGTCTCAACAAATTAAAAAAGATGCCGAAGCGTTGGGATTGCACAAAGTGTTTGTCGATAGCGGCGCAGAGTGGCGGGAAGCGGGCTGTTCGATGTGCATCGGCATGAATGGCGATACCGTGGGACGCGGCCAATTGTCCGTCAGCACCAGCAATCGAAATTTTGAAGGTCGACAAGGTGTCGGCGCCCGAACTGTATTGGCGAGTCCGATGACCGCAGCGGCCTCGGCGATTCGAGGGGTCGTTGCAGATCCTCGCCCGTTCCTGCGGAGCTAGATATGCAATCCATTACCCGCATTACCTCGCGTACTGTCGTCATTCCAACCTCGGATATCGACACGGACCAGATTATTCCAGCCCGATTTCTAACCACGACCACGCGAGATGGCCTTGGGCAATTCCTGTTTAACGATCTGCGGCGTGACTCGAACGGTCACGAGAGAAACGACTTTGTCCTGAACAATGTTGAGGCCGAAGGCTGCCGTATCTTGGTCGCTGGCAATAATTTTGGCTGTGGATCATCGCGCGAGCATGCGCCATGGGCATTGCTTGACTTTGGGTTGCAGGCGGTAATCAGCACTGAAATCGCCGATATATTCAGGAACAATGCGCTAAAGAATGGATTTATTCCGGTTGTCGTTGACAACAATACGCACGACTACCTGCTTGCCAACCCCGGTATTGAAGTTCGCATCGACATTGAGGCACAAATTTTGACGATCGGAACGGACATAGAGATTGGCTTTCCGATTGATAGTTTCTCTCGCTATTGCCTGCTCAATGGAATCGACCAACTTGGCTATATCCGGCAGCAAACCGCCGCAATTGCATCGCTTGAGGAGAACAGACCTTGGAAGCCCTGATCACGTTGCTACCGGGTGACGGTATTGGTCCCGATGTCGCAAAAAGTGCTCGCCAGGTGCTTGACGCCGTTGGCCGTAAATTCGGCCACCAGTTTCAATTCGACGAGCAACTGATAGGCGGAATCGCGATCGACGATGCCGGTGATCCCTTGCCTGCGGCAACCGTTGCAAGCTGCGAGGCCGCAGACGCTGTTTTCCTGGGCGCCGTCGGTGGCCCGAAGTGGTCGGATCCCAACGCTGCAGTTCGTCCCGAACAGGGCCTGCTAAAACTTCGCTCAACGCTAAAGGTGTTCGCGAATTTGCGTCCAGTGCGCATTTACCCGGAGTTAGTCGGCGCCTCGCCGCTGCGGCCGGAGATTCTCGACAACGTTGATATGATTGTTGTCCGCGAGCTGACCGGTGGTATTTACTTCGGCGAGAAAACTCGTGACAGCGAATCGGCCAGTGATTTGTGTGTCTACACGGTCATGGAAGTTGAGCGCATCGTTCGAATCGCCGCGAAACTGGCGCGCGATCGTCGTGGCAAACTCTGTTCGGTCGACAAAGCCAATGTGCTGGAGACATCACGTTTGTGGCGAGATGTTGCCAATCGAATCATGACCGACGAATTTCCGGACATTGAACTGGAAACGCTATTGGTCGACGCGGCTGCCATGCACCTGATAAGCCGCCCGTCTGACTTTGACGTCATCGTTACCGAGAACATGTTTGGCGATATTCTGACGGATGAAGCGTCAATGCTGACTGGCTCGCTTGGCATGTTGCCGTCCGCGTCGCTGGGTGATTCGACAGCCGGCTTGTACGAGCCCATTCACGGTTCGGCCCCGGATATCGCCGGGCTGGATATCGCGAATCCCTGCGCAGCGATTGCGAGTGCCGCTCTACTGTTGCGCTATAGCCTGGGCCTGAACCAGGAAGCGACAGCGGTTGAGACCGCGATCGCAGCTGCTATCTCCGCGGGTGCGCGTACCGCCGATATCGCCGCCGAAGGCGAGCCGCGATTGAGCACCGATGAAATGACCGCTGAGATTATTCGCGGATTGACCTAGCGATTGAAGTAGAAACAATCACAGTGACTCACGGCGAAATTTTGCGATCAGCTGACTCAGCGCTTCTGTTTCGATAAGGAAGCCATCGTGCCCATGACTGGACGACAATATTTCGTATTGCGCATTCGGCAGTTCCCGCGACAGTAATTCCTGTTCTTGCGGTGGATACAGCGCATCCGAACTCACTGACACGACCAGTGCCGGCTGTTCGATGGATTTCAGAACATCCGGATAAGCGCCTCGACCATGTGCAAGATCGTGTGTATGCATCGCATGAGTCAGGGTTACGTAAGTGTTGGCGTCGAATCGATCATTGATTGTATCGCCCTGGTGCTTGAGGTAGGACTGCACCTGGTATAGATCGCCGGATCGCATTTCCCGACCAAAACGTGCCTCAAAACTATGCCAACTCCGATAGGTACAGACTGCCATCATCCGCGCAGCTGAGAGGCCTTGTTGCGGGCGTGCATCTTCGTCGTAATACCCCCCGCGCCAGTTTGGATCGGCAGCGATTGCAGCGCGCTGCGCCTCGCTAATACCTATGCACCAGGGAGAATGACGCCCGCCAACCCCGATTGGAACAATGCTGCCAATTCGCTGCGGGTAGCTCGCAGCCCATTCCAGCGCTTGCATACCGCCCAGTGACGGACCCGCAACGAGTTCGACCTGTTCGATACCCAGAGCATCGAGAAGAATCCGTTGCAGCTCGATCATGTCTCTGATCGTGATGCGTGGAAAGTCGGCCCGGTAACGCTCATCGCTACCGGGTTTTTGCGACATCGGACCGGTTGTTCCGTAGCAACTCCCGAGAATGTTTGCACAAATTATGAAGTCATGCGCTGGATCGAAAGCCCGCCTCTTGCCGATAATCTTCGGCCACCAGGAGTCAACATCGGCCGAGCCCGTCAGAGCATGGCAAATGAGAACGGTATGGCGCGCCGCATTTCGGATATCACCCCAGGTCTGGTAGGCAATCTGCACATCGTGTAGCCGCTCACCGCTTTGCAGTTGCAGCGGCTCGGACACGCTCAAGTACTGGGTACTGGCAGCAACCCGTTGTTGAATTCTATCAGGCAGACTCAATAGTTTGCGCCTCAGGCACAAGCTGTCGCGACGGGCGGCAATTCGCTTGCGATCCTGGCTTGCTCCAGGGCTGCTTGCAAATCGCTGATCAGATCTTCACTCGCTTCAAGCCCAATCGACAAGCGGATCAGATTGTTGCCGATGCCCGCTTCGGCCAGGGCAGCTTCCGAAACCGGGGCATGTGTCATTGATGCGGGATGGCACACCAGGCTTTCGACACCGCCGAGTGATTCAGCCAGTGAGAAGTACTGCAGGCTTTCGACAAAAGCTCGCACCGCACTCTCCCCGCCGGCAATCTCGAAACTGACCATGCCACCGAACCCTCGCTGTTGTTTCTTCGCGATCTCGTGGCCAGGGTGCGACTCGAGGCCTGGATAGTAAACCCGCTCAACCGACGCATGACCGTCGAGAATTTTCGCAATCTGGCTGGCATTTTCTTCATGCAGTCGAATACGCGGGTGCAGCGTGCGAATACCACGTAGTGTCAGGAAACTGTCAAACGGTGCGCCAGTCACGCCGATGCAATTGGCCCAATAGGCAATAGTTTCGGCAAGTTCCTCTGTAGCCGCGACGACGCAGCCACCGACGACATCGCTGTGGCCGTTGATGTATTTCGTCGTCGAATGAATCACCAGGTCGGCACCAAATTCAATTGGGTTCTGCAACGCCGGTGACAGGAAGGTGTTGTCGACTGCAAACAATGCACCGACATCCTTCGCGATCGACGCGATTTTTGCAATATCAACAACCCGAAGCAATGGGTTCGACGGTGTTTCGCTGAGAATAATTCGTGGGAAACAGGCGGTGGCCGCAGTCATTGCCTCGGCATCGCCCTGATCAACGAATAGCACGTCGAACAGTCCTTTCCTGGACTGTTGTTCAAGCAGTCTGAAAGTCCCGCCGTAACAGTCATGCGGTGCAATAATTGTGTCGCCCGGCTGCAGCAATTGAGTTAATAAAGTCAGCGCAGCCATGCCCGATGACGTCACAACAGCTCCCGCGCCGCCCTCCAGGTCGGCCAGCGCATCAGCGAGCGCATCGCGCGTCGGATTGCCTGACCGTGTGTAGTCGTAGGCTCGCTTTTCGCCAAAACCGGCGAAGGCGAAATTGGATGACAGGTGCAATGGCGGTACCACGGCACCATGTTGCGTATCAGACTCGATAGACGCACGGACAGCTCGTGTCGCTTTGCTTGCTCGGGTTTTCATTGTCGTTCTCCGCATAGTGTTCCGTTTCTGCTCATCGGAACCCTGCGAAGCCGGCAAGGGAGGGATGTACTGCCCTGCGTCCTCCAATGGACGTTGCAGTAACCCTCATCATTCGATGCCGCCAGATATCTGAACGTAGCATCGCAGGAGTTGGCACCTTTTCAGAGTGGTTAGCTCTGAAGGTTGCCCCGGCGTCGTCGGGCCTATCCCTCGACCGGTCTCGATGAGTTTCGTGAAGTCTATGTTCCCAAGCAGACGCAGGTCAAGGGCATGGACTCGAAATATTTAGTATCACTGGAAACCGAAAATTCGTGCTTGCCCAATCTGCGGCAATGAACTAATGTATTAACACGCTATTACATTAGTACAGGCTATCCGACAATGAAACCGAACCGCGAAGAAAGCCAGCGCCAGCATGCCAGGGCAGAAAATGCCCTGTTTGAGGCCATCGGTGCACTCGAGTCGAAAGCCGAGTGCCGACTGTTTTTTGAGGACCTCTGCACACCGGCTGAACTCCAGGCACTGGTTGATCGCTGGCAGGTCGTCTTGTATCTCCAGAAAGAACTCCCCTATCGAAAAATACACGAACTCACCGGTGTCAGCGTCACCACCATTGGCCGCGTCGCACGCTGTCTCATCGCCGGCTCCGGCGGCTACCAGACTGCTCTCGATCGCAGTTCTGACTAAGGAAATACCCATGCAACACTCGACCCAGCGGATCAAAATTGCGGTGCAAAAAAAAGGCCGATTGACTGAGCACTCCATTGATCTGCTGGAGCGCTGTGGTCTCAAGGTCACGAAGAGCAAGGATCAGCTCATTTGCTACGGCGAAAATATGCCCATCGATCTGTTGCTGGTGCGAGACGATGACATCCCCGGCCTGGTCAGCGATGACGTTTGCGATCTCGGCATCGTTGGCCTGAACGTGGTTGAAGAAAAGCGCCTGCAGCTGGAACAGGATGGATCGAGTGGCCAGTTCAAGCAGATATTCGAGCTCCAGTTCGGCCACTGCCGGCTATCCATCGCGGCGCCCGACGGGCTCGAATATCGGGGTCCGGAATCCCTGGAAAACACTAAGATTGCAACAAGTTATGTCGGTCTCCTTAGAAACTACCTTACTAACAACAATATCCACGCAGAGCCGGTGTACTTTTCCGGCGCTGTCGAGATTGCACCCAAGCTCGGGCGTGCCGATTTCATTTGCGACCTGGTTTCGTCGGGTGGAACACTGGCCGCAAATGGATTACGCGAAGTTGAGGTCTTGCTGCAAAGCGAAGCCGTGGTGATCCAGACTCTCGAACCGCTAGGCAGCGAAAAGCAGGCGCTCGTTGACAAGATCATTCAGCGCCTGGATGGCGTTCTGAAAGTGAACGACAGCAAATACATCATGTTGCATGCACCGCGTTCCGCGTTGGCCGAAATTCGCGCCCTGCTCCCCGGGGCTGAGGCGCCAACGGTTATGCCGCTTGAAGGGGCCGGCGACAGAGTTGCGATACACGCCGTTTGTCGTGAGAACGTCTTCTGGGAAACACTTGAAAACCTCAAGGCTGCGGGAGCGAGCTCGCTGCTGGTGTTGCCCGTCGAAAAGATGTTGGCTTAGGACAGGACTATTATGCCAATCACCATGCACCACTGGTCTGAGCTCGATGATGCAGCCCGAGAGGACGTACTGCGGCGTCCCGACGCGTCGCAGGACGCTTCTGTGCGCGAGGATGCCCACGTCATTATTGATGCGGTTCGACGAGACGGTGACAAAGCTGTACGTGAACTGACGCACCGTTTTGATGGCCCCGACATCGTTGCAAGCAAAGTCAGCGCTGCTGAGATTGCGGCGGCCAGCGAGCGTCTGACGGAATCTCAAATTTCGGCGATCGATTTCGCGATAGACAACGTGCGCAAATTTCACCTGCCGCAGCGAACGAGACCTCTATTTGTTGAAACGGTGCCCGGTGTTCAGTGCGAACGCCTCGCCCATGCACTCGATAGCGTCGGCTTATATGTACCGGCGGGAACAGCGCCGTTGCCCTCGGCGGCGATCATGCTGGCGGTTCCGGCAGTCATTGCCAACTGTCCGAAAATTGTTCTGTGCACGCCACCGGCTGCTGACGGCAATGCCGATCCTGCCGTGCTGGCCGCCGCGTCGCGAGCCGGTGTTTCGGAGATTTACGCCGTCGGTGGTGCACAGGCGATCGCCGCAATGGCTTATGGCACTGAAAGCATTCCGAAGGTCCTGAAAATTTTCGGGCCAGGTAACGCGTTTGTGACCGCAGCAAAGTCGATTGTGAGCACGGATCCGATGGGTGCAGCCATCGATATGCCCGCTGGCCCGTCGGAAGTCCTGGTCATCGCTGACGCATCCGCCTCCGCAGAATTTATCGCAGCCGATTTATTATCACAGGCGGAGCACGGTAGCGACTCGCAGGTCATCTTCATCTGCGTCGATGTGGTGCTCGCGGATGCAGTCCAGGTTGAGTTGAAACGCCAGCTTATGGAGCTGCCACGTGCGGGCATCGCCAATGCCGCTCTCGGTCATTCGAGCATCCTGATCGCCGACGGATTGCAAAGCGCCGTTGAAATCAGCAATCGTTACGCGCCTGAACACCTCATTGTGCAGACCGAAAATCCACGGAGCCTGCTGCCATCCATTCGCAACGCCGGCTCGGTCTTCCTGGGCCAATGGACACCGGAATCCGTCGGTGACTATTGCAGTGGCACCAATCACGTTTTGCCTACCTACGGCTATGCCTCGACCTACAGTGGGCTGGGAGTGGAACAGTTCATGCGTTGTATGACGGTCCAGGAAGTGAGCCGAGACGGGCTTCAACGGCTTGCACCCGCCATTAGCTGTCTCGCAGAGATGGAAGGACTCGATGGCCACGCTGCGGCGGTTCGGCGACGACTGGGTGCAGGGCCATGAGCATCGTGAGTCGTGCGCGCCCCGACATACAGGCGCTGGAGGCTTATCAAGCCGCCGAACAGCTCGAGGATACGATACGCCTGAACGCCAACGAGTCACCGTACGCGAGTACGGTCGGTAATTTTCGCCGACCACTGAACCGCTATCCGGAAGTTCGTCCGCTCGCCTTACAAGCGGCTCTGGCGTCGCGATTTGCATGCAAGCCGGAGCAGTTGCTGGTGACTCGTGGTTCAAGCGAGGCAATTGACCTGATCATTCGGGCCTTCTGCCGGGCGGGCCTGGATGGCGTCGTCGCGCCGTCTCCGACCTTTTCAATGTACGAACACTACGCCCACGTACAGGGTGCCGAGCTGGTCAATGTGCGATCAAAAAGCGCCGAAGATTTCAGAATCGACGTTGATGCTTTGTTGGCTGTGTGTACCGACGCAACCCGCGTCGTATTCGTCTGCTCACCCAACAACCCGACCGGTGCAACAATTCCCCGAAACGATCTCATCAAACTTATCGAAGCTCGAAGCGAGCAATCTGTGGTGGTTGTTGACGAGGCCTATGTCGAATTTGGCCGCCAGGCCTCGATAATCGACTTGCTCGATCGCTACCCGAACCTGCTGGTACTTCGGACGCTGTCTAAAGCACTCGGCTTTGCGGGTGCACGATGCGGTGCGGTTGCCGGCAGTCCGGACGTGTTGCGCCTGTTGAGCGCCATCCAGGCGCCCTACGCACTGGCGACACCGGTGGTTGAATGTGTTGAAGACGTACTTCAATCCGAACAGCTGCAAATAGCTGACAAGGCGATTCAGCAGTTGGTCGTCGAGCGGGAAAGGCTCATGAGTGCAGTAGCCAGGTTCAGCTTCGTCGATAAGATCTGGCCAAGCGACGCTAATTTTTTCCTGGTCCGGGTTCGCAATGCGCAACGTGTCATGGATGTCTGCGCTGCGCACAAGGTGTTATTGCGACACTTTGGTGACGATCTGGTTGATTGTATTCGCATCACTATCGGCAGCCCGACGGAAAATGATCGATTGCTGCATATATTGAAGACGCTGGAGGCTGTCTGAGATGGGCAACAAGATCCTGTTTATTGATCGCGATGGCACGCTGATCGAGGAACCCGACGATTTTCAGGTCGATGCCATTGACAAAGTGCAACTGGTTCCCGGTGTGATACCCGCTTTGCTGGAGTTGCGGCGCCACGGCTTTCGCCTTGTCATGGTCAGCAACCAGGACGGGCTGGGTAGCGGCGCCTTTCCACAACAGCAGTTTGATGCAGCGCATCGCTTCGTTCTGGGGCTGTTTGCGAGCCAGGGTATATCCTTCGATGAAATATTCATTTGCCCGCACTTGCCCGAAGACAACTGCGATTGCCGAAAACCTCGGACAGGTCTCCTGACTCGCTTTCTCGCCGCGACCGATATCAGTCTGACTCAATCTGCCGTTATCGGTGATCGCAAGACCGATATGGAACTGGCCGAACGCATCGGCGTAGCAGGATTTCTGGTCAATGCTGATGATGCAAATACGCGGTCGTGGCCGCAAATTGTCGAGCAGCTCTGCCATGCCGACAGGGTCGCAAACATTACCCGGAATACCAGCGAGACCCAAATTCGTTGCAAGGTCAACCTGGACTCGGCCAATACAATCGAAGTTGATACCGGCATTGGATTTTATGACCACATGCTCGAGCAAATTGCCAAACATGGTGGCTTTGGATTGCAGCTGCGCTGTGTGGGCGACTTACGGATTGACGAGCACCACACGGTCGAAGACACCGCGATCTGCCTTGGCAAAGCGCTCCGTGAAGCGCTGGGTAGCAAGCTCGGAATTGAACGATACGGTTTTTTGCTACCAATGGATGAGAGTGAGGCTAAAGTCTCGCTCGATTTGTCGGGCCGTGCTGCGTTTGAATTTGACGCGAATTTTCCGCGCGACAAGGTTGGCGAGCTGTCGACTGAAATGGTCGAACATTTTTTTCGCTCCTTGAGCGATTCGCTCGAAGCGGCACTGCACATCGAATTACGCGGCCGCAATACGCACCACATGATTGAGGCAGCCTTCAAATCGGTCGGCCGAGCACTGCGACAAGCGATTGCAAAGTCCGGCACCGAGCTGCCGTCGACGAAGGGATCGCTGTAATGACCAGCGTCGCCATCATCGACAGCGGAGGCGCGAACATCGCGTCGCTCCTGTTTGCATTTGAACGCCTCCAGCACAAAGCAGTTGTCACTTCGGACAAGGTCGAAATTCAGACCGCAGACCGAGTCGTGCTGCCGGGTGTCGGTGCCGCGCGGGACGCGATGGCACGCCTGCAGCGTGCCGGTCTTACGGATACCATCCGCGGGCTGACACAACCGGTGCTGGGCATTTGCCTGGGCATGCAACTGCTGTGCGAGCGTTCCGAAGAGGAAGACACGGAATGTCTTGGTATCGTCCCGGGGGTGGCAACAAAACTTCAGGCGACGTCTGAAGCACCGGTTCCGAATATGGGCTGGTGCAGAACTCGCATCCGGCGTGATCACGCGCTCCTCGATGGCCTGGATGATGAAAGCTATTTCTACTATCTACACAGCTATGCCTTGCCTGTATCCGAGAATACTGTGGCAACCGCGTCACACAGCGGCCAGGACGGAGAAGAGTTTTCATCGATTATCGCGCATAAGAATTTTCTCGCGGCGCAGTTCCATCCCGAACGCTCGTCAATAGCCGGTGCCACGATCCTTGCAAACTTTCTCCGTGGTAAGCCATGAAAATCATTCCAGCCATCGACCTGAAAGACGGCCAGTGCGTACGTCTCTACCAGGGTGATTTCGACCAGTCCACGGTTTATAGCGCGGACCCGGCGGCGATCGCACATCGATTTTCCGAGTTGGCAGTCGACGACTTGCACATTGTCGACCTGGACGCCGCGAAGTCGGGTCGCGCGGTTAACCACGACGCCGTGACTGCGATTGCCAGGCAGACCGGGCTTGCCATTCAACTTGGTGGCGGCATTCGGCAACGTGCGGATGTCGCTCTGTGGTTACGCGTCGGTGTGGCGCGATGTGTCGTTGGTAGCGTGGCTATCAAACGGCCAGAGCTCGTGAACAGTTGGATCAAAGAATTCGGCGCTGACGCGATCGTCCTGGCCCTGGATGTACGCCTCGACAACAAGGGGGAGCCGATGCTGACAACGGATGGCTGGACAGAGACCTCCAGGACATCTCTTTGGCAGTGCCTCGACGACTATCAGCAGTACGACAATCATCATGTGCTGTGTACCGACGTCGGCCGTGATGGCGCAATGACCGGTCCAAACCTCGAACTCTACGCGGAGATTCTCAAGCGTTTTCCGAAGCTTCGCTTGCAGGCGTCGGGCGGCGTGCGCAATATTCAGGATCTCAATGCTCTGCAGGAACTGGGAGTCCCGGCGGCAATCAGCGGACGGGCGTTGCTGGACGGCGCCATCAACGCCAGCGAGGTGGCCTCATTCCGGCAAAGCGCATAATTCCCTGCCTGGACGTGCGAGATGGTGTCGTCGTCAAGGGTGTGCAGTTTCGTGCCCATAAAGTCGTTGGAGACATTCTCGAACTTGCTGAACGCTATTGTGCTGAAGGCGCAGATGAGCTGGTGTTCTACGACATCACAGCCAGTCCTGACCAACGCAGTGTTGACCGCGCCTGGGTCAGCAAGGTCGCCGCCATGCTGGATATTCCGTTTTGCGTTGCCGGGGGCATTAAGTCACTCGAGGACGCCGAGGACGTTCTCAACAAAGGTGCGGACAAGATCTCGATCAATACCCCGGCGCTGGCAAGGCCGGAACTGATCAATGAATTGGCACGGCGCTTCGGCTCCCAATGCGTGGTGGTCGGTATCGACAGTCACGAGGAAGCCGGCGCCTATCGTGTCTACCAGTACACTGGCGACGTTAAAAGGACGACTGCGACGACACGAACAACAGCCAGTTGGATTGACGAAGTGCAGGACCGGGGTGCGGGAGAAATTGTGCTGAATTGTATGAACCAGGACGGCGTGCGCAATGGCTACGACGTCGCACAATTGCGCGCCATGCGGCAACGCTGCACCGTGCCGCTGATTGCCTCCGGCGGTGCCGGCGACAGGCAGCACTTCGTCGATGTCTTTGAATTGACCGGCGTCGATGGCGCGCTGGCGGCAAGTGTATTTCACTCAGCCGAGATCATTATTTCGGACCTGAAACGGTATCTTGAAGACCGCCAGGTCAGTGTTCGACTTTGAAGGACGACCATGAGTATTTCTGACATTGCTTTTCTTGACGATCTTGAGCGCATCATTCGTGAGCGGATCGACGACCCAAGCGAAGATAGCTACACCGCGCAGCTGGTGAAGGCCGGGCCGCGTCGCCTGGCGCAGAAAGTCGGTGAGGAAGGCGTCGAGTTGGCGCTCGCGTCAGCCGCCGGTGACAAGGAAGACGTTATCGATGAAGCGTCGGACCTCATTTACCATGTCATGGTATTGCTCGCAGACCAGCAACTGCGTCTCAAAGATGTCTGCGACCGGCTGAAAACGCGACACGACAACCGGCAGGCGAACTGAGTCGCGTAAATCCGTTTCAAATCACGATTTCCCTGGCGACCTCGCGCAGATTGTACTGCGAACTCATGGCGTAGCCGTAAGCACCCGCGTTAGCAATCAAGATTACATCACCCTCGATTGTTGGCGGCAGCAGGCGGTCGCTGCCAAGACGATCGCCTGTCTCGCAAATGGGACCGACAACCGTCACCGTTTCGCTCGGAATCTGGTCCGCGCGCGTTAAATTAACGATCTCGTGATACGAGCCATACAGGGCCGGTCGAATGAGTGAATTCATTCCAGTACCGACCCCGACGTACTGCATTTCACCTTTGCCCTTGGTTTGTGTGCAGTGCGTTAACAACACACCGGCTCGCGCAACCAGGTAACGACCCGGCTCCAGCCACAATTCGAACTGTGGATAGCGCTCGCGAACTTCTGCAAGCGTTTCATCCAGCTTCTCGAGGTCAATCGCCCGGTCCCCGGGTTTCTCCGGTACGCCGATACCGCCGCCGAGATCAATCGCCCTGACATTCGGGAACTGCTCGGCGATCAGAACCAGCTCTTCAGCAACGCTGCGCCAGTTATTCGGGTCAAGTATTCCGCTTCCGCTGTGTGCATGAATGCCGATGACCTCGGCACCGGCCGCAGCGACTAATCGCTTCAGTTCGCCTATCTCGAAACGTGGCACGCCAAACTTTGAATGTATCCCGGCTGTCTTTACGTGCTCATGATGTCCGCGGCCCTGCCCCGGATCAATACGCACGAACAATGACTGCCCTTTGAATATTTCGGGCCATGCCTGAAGCGGATAAAGATTATCGAGCGTGACTTGCAGGCCTTTATTTAAAGCCCATTCATATTCCTCTCGCGGAGCAAAATTCGGTGTAAACAAAATTCGTGTCAAGTCTATGCCGGGATTCGCCTCCTCCAGCCATTCAATTTCGCCGGGCGAAACGCACTCGAAGTCGATGCCCGCCGCTGCAAGAGTTCGCAATACCTCAGCATTAAAATTGGCTTTGACGGCGTACAAAATGCGGCTGACATTTTTCAGGTTCATCAGGCTCTGCGCTGCAGCGGTGACGCTTTCTCTGTCGTACACATAAGCGTTCAGCTGGTTGTCGGCCAGTGCGATCAAATCGTCGCGCTTTTTCATCCACCAAACATCGGCTTTTTGAATACTGACCTCTTCGCTGGCAAACAATCGATCCCAGCTGGGGCCGAAAACTGCAACTGCGCCGGTCTTGCGAATAATCGTTGCATGCAGTTTACTGACCAGACGCGGCCCCTGCTGCTCGTCGACGACGAAACTCAGATTGAGGTCGTTGGCCGCTTGCGACATCAAGTGGATGGGTTCTTCTTCAAATACTCCAAGCGCAGGGGCGAGACGCGGAAGGATGGTGCGGATTTTACGACCCACTAAGCTTACGGCCGAGCAGTTGTTGATCACGCGAACTCGACAAAGTTTTTCGAGGTCATGAATGAGTGATTCTTCGATGCCGTCCGAGAGCATGCCGTCCGAGGTGTCGATGGATACGGTAACGTTGGTTTCCGATGTCGACACGAGGTCAACGGATACACCGTTGTCGCTGAAAGCGGTAAACGCTTTTGCCAGAAAGCCGACCTCTTGCCACATGCCGATGCCGTCCATGGAAACCAGCGTAAGACCATCGCGTATACAGATTCCTTTGACTTGAGGTTCGATTTCCTCGGTGACTGAGGAGATAACCGTACCGCTGATTTCAGGGCAATTAGTGCTGCGAACGAACAACGGTATGCCATAGTCACGTAGCGGCGTCAGGCACCTGGGGTGCAGCACTTTGCTTCCGGCCGATGCGAGTTCCTGCGCTTCGTCGTAGTGCAAGGCTACCAACAGTCGCGCAGACGGCACGACCAAAGGGTTGGCCGTGAACATGCCCGGCACATCCGTCCAGATCTCCAGGCGTCGTGCCTGCATCCTGGCGGCAAAGTAGGACGCTGAGGTATCCGATCCACCGCGCCCGAGCAGTACCGTTTCACCGTTTTTGTTTCGAGCGATGAATCCCTGCGTAAGAATGATCTTCCCATACGCCGCGAGTCGTGTTTGCAATTGAACGTCGGGCGCGAAATCGCAGGTCGCCGATAAATAGGAACGGCTGGCTTGCTGGCTACTGCCGGGGCGACTGGTCAGCAGATCGCGCGCGTCGAGCCATTCAACCGGTAAGGATTGAGTCGTCAGGTATTTGGCACCAAGTCGTGTGGCCATCAATTCGCCCAGCGCCATGATGCGAACGCGCACCCGTACGCTCACCTCCCGCACCAGGCGTACACCGGCAACAAGTTGCTCGAGTTCGTGAAACGTCGTGTCCAGCAATGCATGGCCATCGAGGCCGAGTTCGTCAGCCAGGTCAAAATGCTGCGTTCGAATATCATTTAACAGGCTGGACGGATCGTCGGCGACGGCCGCTGTCAGTAAACCCTCCAGGGCATTCGATACGCCTTTCAACGCGGAATGAACCACCAGCGGTGTCAGGCCGGCGTCGAGTCGGCGTCGCAGAAGTTTCGCAATGCGCGACCAGTTCTCTGCCGTTGATACGCTGGTGCCCCCAAATTTCATGACCACCCACGGTGAGTTGGAAATCTCGTCCGGCGCGCCAAGGGTTTTGCTGTCTTCGAAATCGGCTTCGATTATGCTCGAGCTCATCTGCTTACCTGGTCAATACGGCAAAAAAAAACCCGCGAGGAATCTCCTGGCGGGTATGTTGACAATGTCCAAGCTTTTTTAGCCGGTACAGTTGCCACTCGCACCCACGCACCTCTGGCGCGCCATGTCTCTTATGTGTTTTATCGCACTGATGCTATCAATGCGCTGGCACAATACATGGGTGTCGTAAAGGATCATCGCAGCAGTAAAACGAACCTGACTCTAAAGGTCAAGCATCACGTATTGGCTAGTCATCCCACGCGGCTGGAATTGTAACGGCTCCTTCCGACGCGGATGACACGGCGCTGCGATATTTAGCGAGCGCACCTTTGGTTACTGGCGAAACTGGTCGCTTCCACTGCTTGCGACGTGTCGCCATGACCGCATCCGTAATATCGACACTGATTTGCTTGCTTTCGGCATCTATTCGAATGCGGTCACCCTCTTCGAGCAAGGCAATAGGCCCGCCGACCGCCGCTTCCGGTGTTACATGGCCGACGACAAAGCCGTGACTGCCACCTGAAAAGCGTCCATCGGTTATCAACGCAACGTCAGCACCGAGGCCCCGCCCCATGATGGCGCCCGTTGGACTTAGCATTTCACGCATGCCTGGTCCGCCTTTGGGTCCTTCGTAACGTATGACGATTACGTCACCCGCTTTGATCGCATTGTCGAGAATGGCCTGCAGTGCCGTTTCTTCTGAGTGAAAAATTCTCGCCGAACCTTCAAATTGCAGCCCTTCCTTGCCGCTGATTTTGGCGACCGCGCCTTCCGGTGCAAGATTGCCGTAGAGTATCGCCAGGTGGCTGTCCGGCTTAACCGGATTCGCGAAGTCACGAACGATGTCCTGACCCGCCGGGTAATCCGCAATATCGGCAAGATTTTCCGCCAGGGTCTTGCCGCTGACGGTCATACAATCGCCGTGCAGCAGGCCGACATCCAGAAGGCGTTTCATCAATGGCTGAATGCCGCCGATTTCAATCAGTTCTGACATCAGGTACTTGCCGCTCGGTTTTACGTCGGCGAGCACCGGTGTTTTGGCACCGATACGGGTGAAATCATCCAGCGAAAGGTCAACGTCGGCTTCGCGAGCCATTGCAAGCAAATGCAAGACGGCATTGGTCGAGCCACCCAGTGCGATGACAACGGTAATCGCATTTTCAAAGGCTTTTCGCGTCATGATATCCAGTGGCTTGATGTCTTTACGCAGCAGATTGACGACGGCTTCCCCTGCGCGCCTGCAATCGGCGATCTTGTCGCTGGAAACGGCCTCTTGCGCCGAACTGTTGGCGAGGCTCATGCCGAGTGCTTCGATTGCCGATGCCATCGTATTCGCCGTGTACATTCCACCGCAGGCGCCGGGGCCTGGTATCGCTGTTTGCTCGATATCCAATAACTCGGACCCAGTGATCGAACCGCTGGATTTCGCGCCAACGGCCTCGAAAACCGAAACGATATCGCGGCGCTTGATACCGGGCCGAATGGTACCGCCGTACACGAAAACCGCGGGTCGATTGAGTCGCGCAAGCGCCATGACACAGGCCGGCATATTCTTGTCACAGCCACCGATCGCAACGACGCCATCGAATCCTTCGGCGCCGACAACCGCTTCGATCGAATCGGCAATAATTTCACGAGAGACGAGCGAATAGCGCATGCCCGGGGTACCCATTGAGATGCCGTCGGAGACACTGATTGTGTTGAATATGACACCCTTACCGCCCGCCTCATTCGCACCTTTTGCGGCTTCTTCTGCGAGCCCACCGATATGCATGTTGCACGGCGTAACCATGCTCCAGGTGGAGGCGATGCCAATTTGAGGTCGTTGGAAATCGTCTTCGCTGAATCCCACTGCGCGTAGCATCGCTCGACTCGGTGCTTGCTCATCGCCATCAACAACAACGCGTGAATAGCGCCGCAGTTCTTTGTCACTCATCGTTTTGCCCGTACTCCGTTGGTACTTCGCAGGATGCGAAGTCGGAGCAGCAGTCTAGCAGCAAATTATCGGCTTTGTGGATCGTCGTCGCGAATTAATACGACGATTCTGCGATATACATCCGTAGCAAAAGAATTGGTTTCATCGGAGAGTTTTACGACGAAGGCCTCGTCTGATTCAATTTCAGCATCCTGCACCAGCGGTACCAGGATGCGGGCCGCACGTTGCCCCGGTCCAAACGATATCGTCTGTGTGCCAGGTGCAAAATAATCAGAGCCTTCAGTCGCCGTGATGTCGCTGACTACGATCTGCACCTGCAGTGGTGAATCGTCCGGATTGAAGCGAACCAGATCGATTTGTACCGCCGGGTCTGACTCCCGAATTGACACCTGACTGGCAGCAAATGCGACGGTATTGGGTGGTAAGCCAGATTCAAAAATGCGTTGGTCGTCGTCCTCAAGCGTGAGATTGATCAACGCGAGTTGCGAATCGACAAATTCAGCCTCACGCAAGCGCAGCGTCGATTGCTGGTCAGCCTCGCGCGACGGGTCGGATGCCATCGTTATCGTTATACGACCATGCGTCTGCCCTGCCGGAAACTGAATCATGCCGCCGTTCGACAAGGCAAACTGACCGGACGCCCACGGTGAGCGGTTGCCACTGAATCCCACTTCCTCAAGGCGCAATGTCAGGGGCGTGGCGATATCCTGCAGACGCACAAAGTCGACAATGAGATCGCTGCCGTCTTCGCGGATGGCAAGCTCGACTGAACGCCCACTGTTGCGACCCGGAGTGAACTCGATCACGTTGCTTGGCGGTGGTAATTTTGAAAAATCAACGAGCATCGGATCGGGTCCGGCGAGTTCTTTATTGACTTGCACCGGCTCGTCGAAAAGCACCGCATCGGGTACGACGGCGGTGCTGACATACTCTGTTTGTTGCGGCTCCTCCGGCTGCGGCTCGGGTGCTACAAGCTCGGGGGTATTGGCAACCTCAGTTTGGTCGTGCTGGACACCAGGCATTTGCAAATTCGTGCGTGAGAAACGATCAATCAGGGGCTCCAGGTAGCCGAGTTGAAAACTCACCGCAGCGGCGAGCCCGGCGATCAGCAGTAGCGCGAGGAATATTTTGCCTGTGCTCCGTTGCTCTTCGTCGTCAGTAATTCGCTCCGGCGCCTCCACTCGAAACGGCTCATCAGAAGGTTGATCGAGCGCTTCGATGAAATCACGGATCGACGCAAAGCGCATTACACGCGCGTAGGACAGCCCTTTCTTCAGCGCCCGCCACTGGCTCGCGTTAAGTCCCTTCAGTGGTTGTGGCGTCATGCCTTCCTGCGAGGCCTCAGCGGCGTTGCGGGGACCAAAGACCCGATGGCCCGCGATCAGGCGGTACAACAGGCAACTCAATGAGAACACATCATCTGCAGCGACCGGTTCTTCGCCGGTCAGAACCTGCATACTGGAGTAGGCTGGCGTAATCGCCCCCAGTACGCCGGGATCAAAATCAAGGTCAATATGTTGCTGGCGAACTCGCGCAACACCAAAATCAAACAGCTTGGCGTCGCCATTCGGCATGATCATGATGTTGCCCGGTTTGATATCTGCGTGCACGATGCCGCAACGATGTGCGTAGTCCAGCGCGTCGCCAATTTGCCGCACAATGCGAAACGCCGCATCACGATCTATTGATTCTGCGTCCTTTGAATCGAGGATATCGGCCAGTGTGCGGCCTTCCATCCACTCCATGACCAGAAAATAAAGATCGTCATCACGATCCAGATCAATGAAGCGAACAATGTTCGGATGCACCAGGCAGCGGCCTTTGGCGGCTTCCTGCTGCAACGCTCGTAGCGCATTGCCATTTTCGGCGAGCTGTGGGGACAGGACCTTGACGGCTACCCAATGGTCCTTGCTACCCGCTTCCGCAAGTCGACGGTCCATTGCCTTGTAGACGATGCCCATGCTGCCACCGGCGATTTCCTGCTGCAGGAGAAACCGATCGCGCAGCAGCGAGCCGACCTGCACTCGGGTTTCCGATTTTTTGCCGTCGAAAATACCCACTGGAATGATTGTCGTTGTGCCAAACGAATCATCATTGGAGGGTTCATCGTCGATCACGGCATCCAGTGCTGGAATGGTCTCTACAGCGGGACGCTTCGGTGTGGCAATCGCGGATCGCGCCGGCAAGGTTGGAATATGCTCGGTGACGTAACGATCGAGCATGGATTTTACGAGCTGAAAGGTTTCCTTGCGCAATTCCCCACTTTCGAAGCGTTCCTGGAGAATTTCCCGAATCTGTCGTTCTCTGCCACTGCACGTGGCCAACAGCTCACCAATCCCAGCCTGGATTTCGGCCAGTAGCTCGACATCGCCCGCAGTTGCGTGCAGCTTGTCATCGAAGCTGGTCAGTTGATCTGCGAAGGTATCGCGAACTTTTTCGAAATCGGCGCTCATAGCATTCGATATCTTATCGCTCGAGCCTGCCCCGGAACCGGAACTGGTCGTCAAATTACCTTGCCCGGATTGAGAATATTCAACGGGTCCAATGCTCGCTTTAAGGTCTTCATCAGCTCGATTTCACTCTCACTACGGTATCGCACCAGATACTCCCGCTTCAGCCTGCCGATCCCATGTTCGGCGCTGAAGCTGCCGCCGAGTTCAGTGACCAGTGTATAAATTGCTGCTGTAACCCGATCACCGTCCGACGATCCAGGCTCCAGCGCAACGTTGTAGTGCAAATTACCATCGCCAACATGACCAAATGCGATCAACTGTGCAGCGGGCGCGATTTCGGCCAGCAAGCTGTCACCGCGCTGCAGAAATTCCTCGATTCGTGAGATCGGCACCGATATATCGTGTTTGAGTGCCTTACCGGCGGCTCGTTCCGCCTCTGCTATGGAGTGCCGCATGCGCCATAGTGCGCCGGATTCCGCCGAGTTCTTGGCGATCGCGGCATCACGCACAAGATCGATCGTGGCCGCATCCTGCATTGCCTGCACAAATCGATCGGTATTTGTCCCACAGGTAACGTCGGTAAGCACATACCACGGGTATTCGCGATCAAACGGCAGCGCGCTGCCGGGTATGTGTTCAAGCACCAGTCCAAATACATAGCCCGATATCAACTCAAACGCCTCGATCGCATCCCCAATCGCGGTGCGCAGGTGGGCAAGCAAGCGAACAGCGTCACCACTGGACTTGAGCGCAATCAATGCCGTTGTTGTCGGACCCGGGTTGGGGAACAATTTGAGCGTTGCCGCTGTGATAATACCGAGCGTTCCCTCACTACCAATAAACAGCTGTTTCAGGTCGTATCCGGCGGTGTCCTTTCGCAGCGACCGGAGACTGCTGACGATGCTGCCATCCGCCAGCACCGCCTCCAGTCCAAGGACCTGCGCGCGGGCCGTACCGTATCGGATGACATTTATACCGCCCGCATTCGTCGCGAGGTTGCCCCCGATCTGGCAACTGCCCTCCGCGCCGAGACTCAGGGCAAACAATCGATCGACGCCTGCCGCCGCGTTTTGTACGGTTTCCAGGATGCAGCCAGCTTCAACTTCCATCGAAAAGTTGACGGGGTCCACTGCACGGATAGCGTTCATGCGCCCAAGACGCAACACGACTTGTTGCCCCGACTCGTCCGGAACGGCACCTGCGCACATACCGGTGTTACCGCCTTGCGGCACGATCGCGACGCCCGCATCCGCACAAACTTTTACAACAGCCGAGACTTCTTCGCTGCTTGCTGGCGAGACAATGATGGCTGCGGCCCCATGCACTGTCCCGCGCCAGTCAACCAGGCTCGGTGCCATGTCATCAGGATCGGTCGTCCAGCCTTTTGGGCCGACAATTGACTGCAGTCGTTTAATCAGCATTTTCGACGACAAGCTGCTTTGAAAAGGTTGCCCAGTCAATATTGCTGCCACACATCAGCAGCAGGACTCGCTTGCCTTGCAGCGAGTTCTGCAATGGATCCAGCAATGCCGCAGTGCTTGCTGCGCAGGCCGGTTCGACGGCGATTTTCATATGACTGAACAGGAATCCCATGGCCCGGCGCAGTTGCCGATCGCTCACTAACACCAGCCGATCCACATTCGCGCGCGCCAATTCGAATGAATACGGCAAAGCGTACGGTGCGCCAAGGCTGTCGGCGATGCTGCGAACTTTATCGATGGCCTCGGGTTTGCCGCTGGCAAAGCTGCGATGCATGGAATCCGCCCCATCCGGCTCGACGCCAATAATCTCGACATCGCGTCGTAGCCGTTTCACAGCATTCGCTACGCCCGCGATCAGGCCGCCACCGCCGACGGGGACCACCAGCGCTTCAAAGTCAGGCAGCTGTTCGCACATCTCCAATCCCAGCCCTCCCGTACCCAGTGCGATCGATGGCCCTTCGAAGGGATGCACGAAAAACCGGCCTTCTTCATCCTGAATACGCTTCGCGACATCGAATGCTGTATGTACGTCATCCGCCAGGACAACGTCCGCACCGAAGGCTTTGCAAGCCTCGATTCGTGACGGATTCGCTGAACTCACCATGACAACCTTCGCCGATGTACCCATCACCCTGGCCGCAAATGCCGTTGCTATCGCGTGATTGCCGGCGCTGACAGCGGTTACGCCACGCCGAAGCGACCCCGGGTCCAGGCGCTGGATCGTTGCCAGCGCTCCGCGGGCTTTGAACGTTCCGGTACGTTGCAGGAATTCGAGTTTCGCATGCACTTCGGTGCCATTGGCCAGACGAGCCTCAATAGCGCTGCAGCGAATAACGGGCGTGCGCTCGATTTCGCCGTTCAGACGGCCGCGCGAGACGCGAATCTCCTCGATATTAGGTCCTGATTGAGTCATTACTTATGTAAACTGCCACAACGCGTATTGACATGCGCTGTTCTTAGGTAAAGATTAGGTTGCTGACGCGAACTGTGGCAGAGAATCCACGATCGCGAAAGTCGCCAGAGGCCAATGTATGGAACTTGATGATCTGTCGCAATCCGGGATTCGTCGAATAGCGGAATATTCGCCGTACCTGGATCAGTTGGCCGGACTTGCCCAGCAAATGGGGCTCCGGCAGCGCAGTAATCTGTCACACGTCGAGGCGTCGCTCCGCAGCCACTGGTCACTGGGTCAAAACAGTATCCTGAGCTGGTCACCGCTCGACAACAGCATATTGATCCTCGTCGTACCGCACTACGCAATCGCGGAATACACCTCGCCTCAGGACGGTACCTTGCCGCCAAAAGTCTCGCCGCGCTTTATCACGGAGCTGATCTCTGGTGACCGGCAGCTAAGCATCACGCAAATGCAGAAAGTTGCACGCTTGTTGAACATTGAGCCCCTCAAAATTCCGTTGCGGGTGCCACTCGAAGGCAGTGTCATTGAGACAAAAATCATCGAAAAGATGATTCGTAAGTACGGCATTAATTACGTTCCGAGTCGCGCGGTGACCTTATTCGACATTGTCGGTTTTAGTTTGCTGACGCCCTTCGAACAGATGACGCAGTTGAACAGCCTGTCCTACTCGCTTAATTCTGCCCACGCGAAAATGCTGGAAGCGGACGTCAATATCGATTTCGCGCGCTCCTCCAGTGGCGATGGTTTTTATATCTGGAATCGGGATGAAGGTCTGGAAGCCAGTGTCAACCTGTACCACTTCATGCACATCGTGCTGGCCGACAATGCTATTGCGCGCAGCAAATCCGCATCCAAATCCGTGCCGCGCTTGCGCGCCTGCTTTCATGTCGGCAGTTGCTACGAATTTCACCAGGCCGAAGGCCTGAACCCGACGACACACGACTTTATCGTCGGTGATGTCACGATTGAGCTTGCACGAATGATCGACGCTGCGCTACCTGGTCAGATTCTGGTCGGCGATTTCATGGCCGATATCGAGATTGCAAATGACAAGGGCGAAGTCACCGTGCAGCCGAATGTCGATGCGGTGACGTTCCTGGAGCGGGCGCAGGGGAATTTGTCACGGCTTAGCGGCATGGAATTGTCCGGTGAACGCGTGACCGCGATCAAGTGCTATCTCACCGGAGAAAACATGGGCGGCGGTCAGTTCAACATTCGCCGATTAACAATCAAGGACAAGCATGGCTTATCCCGAGTGGCTTTCAACGCCAAAGTAAATATTTATCGGGAAGCCGCGCAGCCGATCCTTCTCGGTATTCAGGACAAAAAACTAACCATGCCAGTGCTAACCTGATGTCACCTATTGGGTGGCGCTTGAAACAATATTAACCGCCATACCGTCCGACAAGCCCTCCGCGCCTCGCACGACCACCTGATCGCCAGTTTTGAGCTCACCGAAAACCTCGATATGCGTGCCGGCACCCAGTCCGACGCTGACATTCACTTTGGCGACTTTTGATTCCTCGGCAATCTTGAAAACGGCCACCCCATCGCGACGCAGCACAAGCGCGTCGCGTGGTACGGCGAGCACCTCTTTGGCGCCTGCTGTTGGCATCGACAAGCGGACTGACTCGCCGACGGTCCACACATCGGGGTCCGCGTCCAGGCGTACTTCAAACATGTGCGACTGCGGATTTCCGAAAGGTACGATGGTTCGTATTGGAATCGCGCCACTGCGATATTCGTTGCTGACGTGGAGAATGTCTCCCCTGGCAATAAAATTGGCGGTACTCAAGGGCGCACGCGCGACAACTTCGAGAGAGCGAGGGTCTACCAATCGCAGAACTTCGTCAGACGTGTTGAGCCGTTCGCCAATGTTGCGCAATCGTTCGGTTACAACGCCATTAAACGGTGCTCGGATGTGTGTCACGTGCATTGATATTTGCGCATAGCCGAGTTGCGCCTGGGCAATTTGGTGATCGCTCTTCGCAATCGCCAGATCGGCCCTGGTCTGATCGAGTTGCCGTTTCGCGGACAGGTTTTGCTCGGACAATCGTTCCAGTCGTTGCAGCTCAGTTTTCAAGAACTCGACACTCGCCTGCTCCCGATCGACCCGGCTTTGGGCTTCCATCTCGCGAATCTTGAAGGTGAAGTCCTCAAGCTTGGCGACCGTGTCGCCCTCCTTAACTTCGGTCCCCACCTCGGCGATCCAGATCAGTTTTGCATCGAGTTCGGAGGCAAGCCGCGAATCGAAGCGGCTGACGACAGTGCCCGGCACTTCTACGGACGGCGACAGCAAGCGCATACTCGCCGTATCGGTGACCACACTGGCGGCGCCCCATTGGGAGAAGGCGTTTAACGGCAGCAAAGCCATTGTTGCCAGAAAAAGGACTGTGATTCTTGTGGTCATCAATTAGCTCACCGCAATCGCATCACCGCTCTCGACGGGCGCGGGTTGAAAAGTCTCACCCAGTCGCAACAGGCTGGGCAGGAAAACAAGCGTAAACAAGGTGCTTACCGCCATGCCACCAACAATGACGGCCGCCAGTCCCTGATAGACCTCGGAGCCCGGTCCCGGAATAAGAAGCAGCGGCATCATGCCGAACAGGCTCGTCATTGTACTCATCAGAATCGGTCGCAACCGGCGCCGAACCGCCTGCTCGACGGAACCGCGGCGATCGAGTCCTTCCCGCTCCGCGGTGCGAGTCTGATGGACCAGCAGGATGGCGTTATTGACGACCAGGCCAAGCAAAGTGATGAACCCGATCATCGTAAGCAGATCCATCGGCAAGCTCATCACGCGCAACAGTGCGACACCGCCGACGGTCGCCAGTGGCAATGCTGCAATGACCAACAGGCTGTCGACAAAGGAACGAAACAGACCGCTCATTAGCAGATACAAAACGACGATTGCCAAGGCGAAGCTCTTCGCCATGCTCGCAAGCGCGATCTTCAGGTCGTCAGCGCTGCCGTAGTAACTGATCTCTCCGTCGTCCGGCAGATAGGTCATCAGCGCGGGCTCAACCTGTTCTTTCAGTGTTGCGACGGACTCCTCAAGAGAAGTGCCTGCTGGTGGCGTGATAACGAGCGTCAGTGCACGGCGACGGTCAACACGGCGAATCTGGTTTGGCCCGGCTGTTCGTTCGAGCGTTACGAGTTGACCCAGGGGCTGGATACCGCCCAGTGGCGTCGCCAGTGGAGTCGACGACAACTGCTCCGGACTTGTCCATTCCGGTGTCCGCAATACGACGTCGAGTCGCCGATCGCCATCGAAATAATCGCCGACATAGACGCCGTCGCCCAGCGCGCGTACGACGGTTGATATTTCGCGTCGACCCCAACCTGCCTCGGTAATACGACGCTCATCGGGCACCAGGCGCAATTCTGGCTCCGCAATATCGACCCCAGGAATCGGTCGCGCTTGCGCTCCTGGCAGGTGTTTCGCGATGAGGCCAAGGCCGGCGCGACCGGCTGCCAGCATGGCATCCATGTCACGGCTCTGGATATTCAATTCAATATCGCCGCCACCGCCCAGGCGATCGAAAATGCCCCACTGGCTCGCGAATGCCATGGTATCCGGGAAGTCGCTGAGTATTTCGCTGTTCAGTTTTGCGATAAACGCATTGGAGTCACCTGAATCGACCATGCGCCCGCCGGCGAATGCACTGGAACCGAACATTCCCATGAAATAGTTTTGCAGCTGAAGTTCCGCATCCTCCTCGAAATACGGTTTCAGTCTTTCAATAACGACGTCGGCGAATTCTTCCTTGCCCGCTGTAACGCTTTGCCCAGGCGGCATCAGGATGAAGGCAAAAATCCACCCCTGCTCCCCTTTTGGCAGGTAGTCCGCTGGCGGCAATAATGCCCAGGTCAATACGGTCGCGCCGACGAACAATCCACCAATCAATGATTTTCGGCGTCGGTCACTGTCCGTAATTTTCATGATCCAATTGGTCGCTGCATCCCACAATTTGGCATGCTGGTCGCCCTGATTTGAGTCACGAATCCAATGGGCAGCGGCGGCGGGAATTACAGTAACAGCAATGATTAGAGACGCAGTCACGGCTACTGAAATGACCAGCGCGAGGTCCGAAAACAACTGTCCGGAAACATCTTGCAAGAACATGATCGGTACAAAAATGACGACCGTCGTCGCAGTGGACGCAAGCAGCGCGCCCCACACTTGCGTGGCACCCTCCGCCGCGGCTGTCCTGGCATCATCACCTTTCTCGCGAAGCCGCACGATGTTCTCCAAAACAACGATCGCCGCGTCAAGCACCATGCCGGTTGCGAACGCGAGACCCGCGAGTGAAATCATGTTGAGCGTTCGACCGGTTGCCTGCATGACCAGAAAAGCCGTGAACAGCGAAATCGGGATCGCCAGGGCAACCACGCAGGTTGCACGCAAACGGCGCATGAACCACCACAGAATAAAGATTGCCAGTGCGACGCCGATCAGCAGGTTTGTTCTGAGCATTGCGATCGAGTCCTCAATGTAAACCGACTCGTCGTATACCTGCTCGATAATCAGACCTTCCCGTTTTAAGGGTCCATCCTGAAGCTCGCCAACGGCGGCCTTCAATTGCTGCATGACGTCGAGTACGTTGACGCCTTTTTCGACTTGTGCGTTAAAGGCGATCGAGTCGCGACCGTTTTGCAGCATGAAGCCGCTGCTATCTCGCATGACGACGTCAACGCTTGCGATATCTCTAAGTCGGACAGGGTTTCCGCCACGCCACGCCAATACCATGTCGCCAAAGTCCGGCAATTCGTACTGCCCTGCATAGCGCAACGTGTACTGGCGCCGGCCCACTTCACTGAAACCGCCGGAAGTGTCATTGTGATTGCCGCTCAATGCAGCCAGCGTTGGAATTTCAATCCCGAGCGCGGCTGCCTCGTAGGGGTCGAATGTGATTCGCACCTCGTTGTCCCGGCCGCCGTAGGCATTGGAATTGGATATCCCGGGTACTCGTTCGATACGTGCTTGAACGACTTCGCGCAAAAAGTCACTGTAACTTGCCATTGGACGGGAATTGTCGTCCGCGTGGGTCAATGAAAACCACGCAATCGCCGAACCAAAACTATCCTGGCCTGCGAATATCCTGGGTTCGGTAACATCGGCCGGGTAACGCGACACCTGGTTCAAGCGATTGATGACTTCGATAAGTGAACGTTCAAGATCGGTTTCGACCGCGAACATCAAGTTGATACTGCCGCTGCCGCGGGTTGCCGACGACTCCATCTTTTCCAGACCCGGCATGCCGCGCAACATGTCTTCCTGCGGCTCAATAATCTCGGATTCAATTTCTTCGGGAGCGGCGGTGCGCCAACCGGTGGTGATCTGAATAAAGGATCGCTGCACGTCCGGGATCATCTGCACCGGCAATTTCATGAGGCCAATGGTGCCCATGAGCAGCAGCATCAAAACGGCTGCAATGACAGCAACCGGATTCGATATCGAAATCTTGGTCAGGCCCATCTGAATCCCCCTGGCGAACGGCGAGCAGATCACCGCTTATTGAGACTCCGGACCCGCCGCCGGGTTCGATAAAAAATTGGTCGGGGCGAGAAGATTCGAACTTCCGACCCCCACAACCCCATTGTGGTGCGCTACCAGGCTGCGCTACGCCCCGACCGTGCTGAGGAATCGCGAGCAAGGCTCGCTCCTACAGGGGCGCAATCATACGTCCCGGGAGGGTGCTTTGAAAGCAGGAATTTAGCGACGCAGAATCTTTAGAACTTGTTCAAGTTCCATTCGTATCTGCTTGATTATTTGCTGACTTTGCGTGACGTCCGACTTTGCGTCATCGCCCGTGAGGCGTTGCCGAGCACCGCCGATCGTGAATCCCTCGTCATAGAGGAGACTTCGGATCTGTCGGATGATCAGAACGTCCTGACGCTGATAGTAACGACGATTACCTCGTCGCTTTACAGGTTTCAATTGTGGGAACTCTTGCTCCCAATACCGAAGTACATGCGGTTTAACTGCACAAAGATCGCTAACCTCACCTATGGTGAAATAGCGCTTACCCGGTATTGTAGGAAGTTCGTCGTTATTCCCCGGTTCCAGCATATGCTTCCACTCGGGCCTTTAGTTTTTGTCCTGGTCGGAAGGTCACCACGCGACGCGCGCTAATGGGTATTTCCTGTCCGGTTTTCGGGTTTCTGCCAGGCCGTTCTTTTTTATCCCGAAGATCAAAGTTCCCGAAACCGGAAAGTTTGACCTGTTCACCAACTGCGAGTGATGCACGCAGCTCCTCATAAAACATGTCGACCAATTCGCGCGCTTCTCGCTTATTCAAACCGAGCTCATTAAACAACGACTCGGCCATGTCTGCTTTTGTCAGTGCCATCAGGATTAGTCTCGTAGAACTGCGGCGAATTGATCTTCCAGAATTTTGACTGCTGCGGCCATTGCGACGTCCGCATCATCGTCAGTAAGGGTGCGCGATGTCTCCTGCAAAATCAAGCCTATTGCGACGCTTTTTCGCCCTACTTCTATGCCGTCGCCCTTATAGATGTCAAAAATCCTGACAGCCTGAATCAGGTCGGGCGAACTTGCCGCAACTACGCCAACAATTTGCTCGGCAGAAATCGCGTCGTCAACGATGACTGCAATGTCGCGTCGGATCGCCGGAAATTTCGAAATCGTGCGCGCACTGGGTACCGACGTGCGCAAGCTTTTGACCGCATCAAGTTCGAACAGATAAACAGCACGCTTCAAGTCGTAAGCCTTTGCGATGCGCGGGTGCAGCTTGCCAACAACACCAATAACTTCACCACCACGAACAATTTGCGCGGACTGGCCAGGCTGTAATGCCGGATGTTCGAGTGCACTAAACTCAATTTTTTCGTCGCGTATTGCGAGTCCCAATATGGCTTCGACATCCGCCTTTATGTCAAAGAAATCGGCATTTTCAGAGGAACTTGCCCACTGTTCCGGACGCAGCGGTCCTGAAACCAGGCCAGCGATACGAACGACCTCAGTGTGTTCGTCCAATGTTCCATGAAACGACTTACTGATTTCAAACAATCGTACCCGATCCTGTTGGCGCGAGTGGTTCGCCGACGCTGCACTGACCATACCCGGCCACAAGGACGCGCGCATGACGGACATTTCGGATGAAATCGGGTTGCTTAGTACTAATTCAGACGAAGCGCCGGTGAAGTCTTCGTTGGCAACAGCGTCGATGAAACTATAGGTAATGACTTCCTGATAATCTCGAGCGACGAGTGTATTGGCGACACGTTCGAAATCGACTTCTGTTTCGGTCACGGTTTGCAGCGGTGCTTGCGCATAAGCCGTTGACTCCGGAATGGAATCGTAGCCATGAATGCGTGCAACTTCTTCAATCAGATCCGCTTCAATCGCAATATCAAAACGGTGCGGTGGTGCAAGAACGTTCCAGCCTTCAGCTGAACTTTCCACAGTCATCGACAAGCTCAAGAGAATGTTCTGTACTTCGTCGTCATCAATGGTGACACCGAGCAGGCAAGACAGTCGATCACGACGCAAGACAATTATTTTATTTTCCGGGAGGTGTTTTTGGACCTTCTTGTCCGTCAACGGCCCGGCACTTCCGCCGGCGATTTCGAGTAGCAACTGCGTGGCGCGCTCCACCGCCCTTGCCTGCCCGGTTGGATCAACGCCGCGCTCAAAGCGCAATGACGCATCGGTATGCATGCCATAGGATCGTGCGCGTCCGGCCATGAAATCCTGCGGCCAGAAAGCTGCTTCGAAAAACACGTCAGTTGTGGCGTCGGTCACGGCTGTGCTCAGGCCGCCCATGATGCCTGCCAGCCCAATCGGGCCGCTGTCATCCGTGATCACCAGCGTGTCGGCGTTCAACTCGAGCTGTTTTTCGTCAAGCAACGTGAGTGTTTCGCCCTGTTCGGCCAATCGGGGACGAATCGCGCCCGTCAGGCGGCCGAAATCGTAGGCATGCAAAGGCTGACCCAGCTCCAGCATGACGTAATTAGTGATATCGACCACCGGTGAGATGGCCCGTAAGCCAACACGGCGCAAGCGTTCCGTCAGCCACAGCGGAGATTTCGCCTGGGTATCGATCCCCTTGATCACGCGCCCGGCGAAACGCGGGCAAGCCGCTGGATTAACGAGGTCAACGGCTTGTTCATCGCTCGCGCTTGCTTTTACGGCAGCAACGGCAGCGTCTTTGAGCGTAACGCCTGTCAACGCCGAAACATCGCGCGCAATGCCGAGAATGCTGAAGCAATCGCCGCGGTTCGGGGTGAGATCGAGATCGATCTTAGCGTCGGGCAAAGCCAGCAGATCGACCAGTCGACTCCCGGCTTCTGTGTCATGTGGCAATTCCAGGATGCCATCGGACTCGTCACCCAGCCCGAGCTCAACCGCAGAGCAAAGCATGCCATTCGACACAATGCCTCGAATCTTGGCTTTGCGAAGTTTCATGCCGTTCGGCAATGTGACCCCCGGCTTCGCAAATGGCGTCTTCATGCCCTGCACGACGTTGGGAGCGCCGCAAACAACATCGACCAGCGTGCCGCTGCCGTCATCGACTTTGCAGAGACTGAGTTTGTCGGCATCCGGGTGTTTCGCGACCTCGGCAACTTCGGCGACGACGATGTCGGCCAGGGAGTCGCCTTCGTATTCGATACCCTTGACCTCATGCCCGAGCATGGTCAGCTGATGGGCTAATGCCTCGGTATCAAGATCGGGATTTACCCACTCGCGCAACCAGGATTCTGAAATTATCATCGCGCTTACCTGAACTGCTGCAGGAATCGGAGGTCATTCTCGAAGAATGTCCGGAGATCGCTGACGTTGTAACGCAACATCGCCAATCGCTCGATACCAATACCGAAGGCATAACCTGTGTATTTTTCCGGATCGATGCCAGCGCTATCCAATACGTTGGGATGGACCATGCCGCAGCCAAGGATTTCGAGCCACTTACCCTCATTCCAACGGATGTCGACCTCGGCCGACGGTTCGGTGAACGGAAAATACGATGGCCGAAAACGAAGCTCAGTTTTGCGCTCGAAAAATGCTTCGACAAACTGGTGCAGTACTGCCTTCAAATTGGCGAAACTGATGTTCTCGTCGATGACCAGGCCTTCGACCTGGTGAAACATTGGTGTATGCGTTTGATCTGAGTCACAACGATAGACGCGGCCCGGCGCAATAATTCGAATTGGCACGCCTTCTTTGACAATTGAACGAATCTGCACGGGCGAAGTGTGCGTTCGTAATAGTTTGCCGCCAGGAAAGTAAAATGTATCGTGCGACGCGCGCGCCGGATGGTTGTCCGGGATGTTCAGCGCGGTGAAATTGTGAAAATCATCTTCAATTTCCGGCCCGGATCGAACACCGAAACCGGCATTGGAAAAAATTCGTTCAATACGCGACTGCGCCCGTGACACCGGGTGACGTCCGCCTATCGACCGGCCTCGACCGGGCAGGGAAACGTCAACGGCATCCGCTGCAAGCTTCGCTTCGAGCGCTGCGTTTTCGAGTGATTCGCGTTGCTTGTTGAGGAGCGCCTGTACTGACTGTTTGGCCTGATTGATTTCCTGGCCGACGCTGGCGCGTTGGTCAGCTGGCAACTTGCCGAGCGACTTTAGCCGAGCGGTGAGCTCGCCTTTTTTCCCCAGATAGGAAACTCGGACCGCATCCAGTGCGGCGAGATCGCTTGCGGCGTCGATTTCAGACGCGGCTTGATCAATGAGCTCACTCAGTGCCTGCATATTCAAATTCCTGAGTCGGGCGCGATAGTCACCTCGCCCGACTCAAGAGCGAATCAGCTAGCAGCCGGCTGCAGTTCGAGACCTGCTTTGGCGGCCTCGGCGATTGCACCGAACGCCTCAGGATCGTGCACGGCGATGTCGGCCAGGACCTTGCGATCGACCTCGATCTCGGCGCGATTCAGGCCGTTGATCAGTCGGCTGTAAGACAGTCCGTGCAGACGTGCGGCGGCGTTAATGCGCGTGATCCACAGAGCGCGGAACTGGCGTTTACGCTGGCGGCGATCGCGGTAGGCGTATTGACCGGCTTTGATAACGGCCTGTTTGGCCGTCTTGAATAATTTGCTGCGTGCGCCGTAGTAGCCCTTCGCTTTTCCGAGGACTTTCTTGTGGCGTGCTTTGGCGGTAACGCCACTTTTAACTCGTGCCATCTCTCAATCTCCTCTTAGCTATACGGGAGCATGCGACGCACGCTCTTGGTGTCGCAATCAGCAACCTGAAGGGTCTTGCCCAACTTGCGCTTTCGCTTCGACGTTTTCTTGGTGAGGATGTGATTGAGATGGGACTGGGCGCGTTTGAAGCCACCTTTACCCGTCTTCTTGAAGCGCTTGGCGGCGCCTCGATTGGTTTTCATCTTCGACATTGTATTTCCTTAGGCCATGCTACGTACCGGACTATTCCGGCCGCTGCAGGCGGGTAGCGCTGTCCGGGTTGTCACACCCTTCAAGCTGTTACTCACTTTTCAAACGAATTTACCTATTCGCGGTTTAGTGCTTCTTCGGCGCAATTACCATGACCATCTGCCGCCCTTCCATTTGTGGCATTTGTTCAACTGTGCCGTATTCTTCCAGGTCATCTCTGACCCGAGCCAGCAGCGCCGCACCCAGTTCCTTGTGCGCCATCTCCCGACCTCTGAATCTCAAGGTGACTTTCGTTTTGTCACCATCCTCGAGGAAGTGAATCAGCTTCCCGAGCTTGATCTTGTAATCGCCCGCGTCTGTTCCAGGACGAAACTTGATCTCTTTTACTTGTACCTGTTTCTGTTTGCGCTTCGCAGACTGGGCCTTCTTGTTTTGTTCGAACAAGTACTTGCCAAAATCCATGATTCGACAGACCGGCGGTTCAGCATTCGGCGAAACTTCAACGAGGTCCAGGCCCTCTTCTTTCGCCAGGTCGATAGCGGCCTTTAGCCCCATGACGCCTGCTTGTTCGCCTTCTGAGTCGATCACTCGAACTTCAGTGGCCTCGATTTCCTCATTGCGCCTTACGCGCTTTGTAACTGCGATACCCAAATCCTCCAGAAACTCAACAATGCCAACACTTTCAGGCGGCAGCTAACGCCACAGCCAGTGCGGGACCGCGATTCTATATAGCCGCAAAGCAGGATACAACTGTGCGGGCACTGATTTTCGTAAAAAAATCAGGCATTTTGGGGAATTGGTGGGCGATGGTGGTCTCGAACCACCGACCTCCACGATGTCAACGTGGCGCTCTACCCCTGAGCTAATCGCCCTATTCGTCCAAACTCGCGTCGAAAAGGATCAGACGCTGTTCGAAGGACGCGTAAGATACTGAAGGCATTGGAGGACTGCAAGGTCTGTCAGCCGGCTTTTCGGTCGCTGATCCCCAATCCCTCGGCGCGCAACAGCCGTATCTCGTCGCGGAGCCTTGCCGCTGTCTCGAATTCGAGATCCCTGGCCGCTTTGAGCATTTCTTTTTCGAGCTTTGCGGCCCGCTTTAACAGCTCTTCGGGAGCCAGGACTTCGTACTTGGACTTGCCGTCGGCGACCTTGCGCCGGCTCGATTTTGGCGACGGATAGCCGGCATCCATGATGTCCGCGACCTTCTTGATAATGGTCTCGGGCACAATGCCGTGCCTCTGATTGTAGGCGACCTGTCGATCCCTGCGACGATTGGTCTCGTCGATTGCGCGCTCCATCGAGCCGGTCATTTTGTCGGCGTACAAAATCGCCTTGCCGTTGATATTGCGTGCCGCCCGGCCGATCGTCTGAATCAATGAGCGATCAGAGCGCAGGAAGCCCTCCTTGTCGGCATCCAGAATCGCCACCAGCGAGACCTCGGGCATATCGAGGCCTTCGCGCAAAAGATTGATTCCGACCAGGACGTCAAACGCACCGAGGCGCAAGTCGCGGATAATTTCCGTGCGTTCGACCGTGCCGATATCTGAATGCAGGTAGCGCACGCGTACACTGTGATCGGCCAGGTATTCGGTCAAATCCTCAGCCATGCGTTTGGTCAAGGTCGTGATCAGGACGCGTTCACTGACTGCAACGCGTTTGGTGATCTCGGATAAGACATCGTCAACCTGTGTGCTCGCTGGCCGCACCTCCAATGTCGGATCAATCAAGCCAGTGGGCCGCACCAGTTGCTCGACCACATTGTCGGCGAATTCGTTTTCGTACTTGCCGGGTGTCGCGGACACATAAATGGTCTGTGGCGCGTGCGCTTCAAACTCGTCGAAACGCAAGGGACGATTGTCGAGTGCAGACGGCAGCCGGAAACCGTATTGAACCAGCGTCTCCTTTCTCGAGCGATCACCTTTGTACATGCCACCGAGCTGCGGCACAGTTACATGGCTTTCATCGATAAACAGGATCGCGTTTTCCGGGATGTAGTCGAACAGGCAAGGCGGCGGTTCGCCTGGGTTGCGACCGGACAGGTAGCGTGAATAGTTCTCGATTCCGGAGCAGTATCCCAATTCCCGGATCATCTCTAAATCAAATAAGGTTCTCTGCTCAAGCCTTTGAGCTTCAAGGAGTTTATCATTCTCTCTGAGGTATTTAAGACGTGGCAGCAACTCGGCCTTGATGTGCTCGCAGGCCTCCAGCAGTCGCTCCCGTGGTGTCACGTAATGCGACTTCGGGAATATCGTCAGGCGCGCGACACGGCGTTCGACTGCGCCAGTTAATGGGTCGAAATAAGACAGTGACTCGACCTCGTCATCAAACAGCTCGACACGGACGGCGTTGCGCTCCGATTCCGCAGGAAAAATATCGATCACATCGCCCCGGACACGATAGGTGCCCTGGGATAACTCCATCTCATTGCGCGTGTACTGCAATTCGGCCAGTCGTCTCAGCAAATCGCGTTGATTAATGCGGTCGCCGCGCACCAGGTGCAGGACCATGCTGAAGTACGCTTCCGGGTCACCGAGGCCGTAAATTGCAGATACCGTCGCAACGATGATGACATCCGGCCGTTCGATCAGGGCTTTGGTCGCGGACAGGCGCATCTGCTCAATGTGCTGGTTGATCGAGGCATCTTTTTCAATAAATGTGTCGGAACTGGGGACGTAGGCTTCCGGCTGGTAGTAGTCGTAGTAGGAAACGAAGTACTCAACCGCATTGTTCGGGAAGAATTCCCGCATTTCACCGTACAACTGCGCGGCAAGCGTCTTGTTGGGCGCGAGGATAATCGCCGGGCGTTGTGAGCGCTCGATAAGGTTTGCCACGGTGAACGTCTTGCCCGATCCGGTCACGCCGAGCAATGTTTGACGAGCCAGGCCATCGTTAAGCCCGTCCAGCAAGCCGTCAATCGCCTGGCCCTGATCGCCGGCCGGCTTGAAATCCGACACTAGCGTCAGTCGATCGCGGTCGTCGCTCAATCTATTGGGAAGGTCCAGGGTTTCACGTACCATTGGCTTGCATTTATCAGGGGCAATCGAGTGAGTTTATCAGTTTCCAAAAGAATGGCAGCCATCCGACCGTCACCGACCGGTGCGGTCCTTGCGCTCGCCACCGAACTCAAGGCATCCGGCCGTGACATTATCAGCCTGGGCGCCGGCGAGCCCGACTTCGACACGCCAGAGCACATCAAGGAGGCCGCACAGCGGGCCATTCGTGACGGCGCCACCAAGTACACGCCAGTTGACGGCACGGCGTCTCTGAAGGCCGCCATACGGCAGAAATTCCTGCAGGAAAACGGCCTCGACTACCCGGTCTCGGACATCTTGGTGTCGAGCGGCGCAAAACAGTGCCTGTTTAATTTGTGTCTCGGTCTACTCGGACCCGGCGACGAGGCAATAATTCCCGCACCCTACTGGGTCTCCTATCCGGACATGGTCAGACTGGCAGGTGCCAGTCCCATTATCGTCGGTGCCGGAATCGAACAGGACTTCAAAATTATACCGGATCAGGTCGAGGCGGCGATTTCGGACAATACCCGTCTGATTATCCTGAACAGCCCGAGTAACCCGACCGGTACCAGCTATTCGAAAACCGAGTTACAGGCCCTGGGCGCTGTCCTCGCCAGACATCCGAAAATTTTGATCGCCGCCGATGATATTTACGAGCATATTCACTGGGCCAGCGAGCCGTTTATCAGTTTTGCAGCAGCCTGCCCCGAGCTGCATGACCGCACAATGACGATCAACGGGGTGTCGAAAGCCTATGCCATGACGGGCTGGCGAATTGGCTACGCTGCGGGGCCGACCGCGATCATCTCGGCGATGAAAACGATTCAGAGCCAAAGCACCTCGAATCCCTGCAGCATTTCCCAGGTCGCGGCCGAAGCCGCGCTCCTCGGTGACCAGACGCCCGTGCGCGACATGACGAAGCAATATGAAAAGCGGCACGACTACCTGGTGTCCGCTTTGAACGCGATCGATGGTCTGGACTGCCGTCCTGGCGAAGGGACTTTCTATGCATTTCCGCACGTCGCCGGGGCATTGCACGCCCGGGGAATCGACAACGACACAGATCTCGTCGAACTCCTGATTAACAAGGCTGACGTCGCCTGCGTACCGGGCTCCGCATTCGGCGCAAGTTCCTACATTCGCTTGTCTTTCGCCTGTTCGATGGCAACGCTCGAGGAGGCGGTGCAGCGCATAAAACGGGTGCTAATGGCTTGACTTCGGACCGTCCCTGAACCAAAATCCCGGCCCGCACCTAATGGTGTCGACTTATTCCCCGATAGCTCAGTTGGTAGAGCGATTGACTGTTAATCAATTGGTCCCTGGTTCGAGTCCGGGTCGGGGAGCCACATTCGCAAAAGCCCGCTATTTAGCGGGCTTTTTTGTTTCACGATGCTATTTCTCCTTTTGCCTGGGCCTGGAAGCGCGGCCGGTTTGAGATAAACTGACGACCCACGATGCAAAATGAAATTTCGGTACGAGGCAAGGTTTATGACCGCAAGCGAGTGGGATGAATTCGCGATTGACTGGGACGTCAATTCGGATGTACGTGAGTACTCTGAGAAAGCGTATGCCACATGGATGGAGAAAGTAGCGCCGGCCGTAGCGGATTTATCGCACAGTCGAGTTCTTGATTTTGGTTGTGGTACCGGTTTGCTGACGGAAAAGCTTGCCGAAAAATGCGGCCAGGTTATTGCGCTTGATTCATCGCCGAGCATGATCGAAGTCCTCGAGCAGAAAATTGAAGCATCGGGCGCAAACAACATCTCGACCTTGGTGGCTACCGTGGACAACCAGTCGATTGCAAACCAACCGCTACTCTCCGCAGGATTCGATATGGTCGTCGCGTCCTCAGTGTGCAGCTTCCTTGCCGATTACGAGGCGACGCTTTGTGCCATTGCTTCGCTTCTCAAGCCTGGCGGGTGGTTCGTCCAGTGGGATTGGATTTCGGGCATGCCTGAGGAAAGCTTAAGGAAAGCGTTCCGGACTGCCGGACTGGCCGAGGAAAACATCGGCCCGGCATTTTCTATGGAATCGAAGGACGGCTCGGCTGGTGTTGTAATGGGTGTCGGTCGAAAACCTTCCTGAGAAACGCCATAAGAAAGCGGAACAAACGACTACTCGGACGCGGCAATCTCGACGACAACGGCCCACATGTACTTGACCAGTTCGATGAATGCATCTTCAGAAATACGCTCATTGTCGCCGTGCGCGCCGAAGCCACTGTTGATCTCTTCGACGGATCGGGCCGGACCAATACCATACGCCTGCATGCCTTTCGCCCTGACCTGCGCCATGTCGGTTGCGCCAGTCTGCATGATCGGCAGCACGGTCGCTTGTGGGTACATTTCGAGCGCGACACGTTCCAGCGTCTGAAACATTTCGTTGTCAATTTCTGACGGTGGTGCGGCTGGCCGATAAATGTCTTCCGGGACAATTTTTACTCTGGGATCATCAATTACCGCGGCAAGCTTGGCGTAAAACTCTTCGACGTTTTCATCCGGCAGCATGCGAATGTCAAGAATCGCGCTCGCTTCGGATGGAATCACGTTCTTTCGAAAACCCGCATCCATAACCGTCGGTGCGACTGATGTTCTTGATATCGAATAGTGATACGGAAACGTTTCCAAAAAGTGTTGCTGGATGGCATCACTCTCGTCCGGATTCTCGATGTTGTTGTAGCGGTAGGCATCGTCCGCATCCGAAATGTCTGCCATCCGCTCAAAGTAAGTACGGGTTGTTTCGTTAAAACGCACCTCGGTTTGCCAGGCACCAGCCTTGGCAACCGCATTAGCCAGAATGACAACGGCGTTCTCATTCGTAGGTTTCGATCCGTGTCCAGGCGTTCCTCGCGCGACAAGCGTTACCCGCCTCGGCATTTTCTCGGTCGTCTCGATCCCGACTGTTTGCACAGCATCGCCCACGATGACGTTCTGTCCGCCCTCGGCCAGCGCATACTCGGCATCAATCACATCGAAATGTTTCTCGACCATGAAGTTGATGCCGACTTCGGGCGTCCCCTCCTCGCCAGACTCGGCAAGAAAAATAACATCACGATCCAGTTTTACGTCATAGCGTTTGAGTAACTTGATGACCATCAACGCGGCAGTCAGATTGTCCTTGTCGTCCAGCGTGCCGCGACCGTAGATGAAGCCATCCTGTCGCAGCCCACTAAACGGATCCGCGTACCAATTCTCGGCCTGCACACCGACCACATCGGTATGCCCCATCATCAGAATCGGCCGTTTCGAACCATTTCCTTTAATTCTAGCGACGAGGTTGGCGCGGGACGGGTCCAACGCATAGGTTTGCGAATCGATACCTTCGAGTTCGAGAACGCCTTTCAGGTATTCAACCGCCTTGGTTTCATTGCCAGGCGGATTTGAGGTATCGATCTGAATCAGTTCAACGAGGTGACCCACCGATTCGGCGCCAGCTTTTTCCCAATCGACCAGATAGCTCTGCTGAGCGCCAGCCTGTGAGCAGCAAATAATCAAAAAAACAAAAATAATCAATCGCATAGGAGTCTGCTTGTCGTTATTCGAGGAATTTGGACGACCGATAGTAGCGCAAAATGTCTTGCCGCACGGCGGATGCGGTGCGCTAGAATATCGATTCTTATACGTTGTGCAGCAGGAAAGCGCTGCGCTCGCGATCAGGCAATCCATTGGCGACGGCATTGTCGTTCTTGTAGTCGCTTTGGTAGCGGCTTTTTTGAACAAACGCAGCGCTTGAAAAATCAGTCCGAGAGTACGTTCTTAAGGTGCTCTCGGAATCGCTCGCCGGTATCCGGGTGATTCAGTCCGAAGGCAACCGTGGCCTGCAAATAGCCGAGTTTGCTGCCGCAGTCGTAACGCACGCCTGCGAAGGAATAAGCGTATACCGGTGATTCGTCGAGCAAGGCCGCGATCCCATCCGTGAGCTGAATCTCGCCGCCAGCGCCTTCGCCAATTGTTTCCAGTTTGTCGAAAATATCGCCTGACAGAAGGTAACGCCCGACGACGGCCGAATTCGATGGCGCATCGGCCGGCTTGGGCTTCTCAACAATCTGTGTAATTCGACTACGGTTGCTTTTGTCGACAGCGACAATGCCGTAGCTGGAAGTGTTCTCGGACGGCACAGTTTCAACGGCGACGACACTGCCGCCGTGGTCGGCGTGTTCTTTTGCCATCTGCGACAGGCAACCGGGCGAACCGGCGATCAAATCGTCGGCCAGGTGCACAAAGAAGGGTTCATTGCCAATCGCAGGTCGTGCACACAGCACGGCGTGGCCAAGCCCCAGCGGCTTGCCCTGGCGGATATAAATGCAGGAAACCCCTTTCGGGACGATGTTCTGGATCGTTTGCAACAGATCAAGCTTGCCGGAATCGGTGAGCGCCCGTTCGAGCTCAGCGTCGGTATCGAAATGATCTTCAATGGCACGTTTCGACGCGCCGGTAACAAAAACCAGCTTGGTCGCGCCGGCCGCGATGGCCTCTTCAACCGCGTACTGGATCAGCGGTTTGTCGACAATCGGCAGCATTTCCTTGGGGCTAGCCTTGGTGGCAGGCAAGAATCGAGTGCCGCGCCCGGCGACTGGAAATACTGCTGCCCTGACTTTCTGGATCACCCGAACACTCCATGACTTCAAGAGCTCACATCATAGCCAATATCGCACGAGTGTGTCTCGAATGGCGTCACGTTATACCCGGTAAGTGCGGTCGCGCCTGGAGCGTCCGGCGCGACCGCGGACCTGCGACTATTTCTTGGAATCCGACACTCGTATATCGTGTCGATTCTTATCTACCGTCTTCTCGCCAATGCCTTTGACCAGCGACAGGTCGTCGACACTTTTGAAAGGACCGTGTTTCTTCCGATATTCGACAATTGCCTCAGCTTTCGACAAGCCAATACCGTTGAGCTCCGCAGAAATCGTTTCTGCATCTGCTGTGTTGATATTGACCTGAGCAGCGCATGCCAGGATCGGTAAAGTCAGCAGCAATACGGCCGCCGCAGTGGGTAGAAATCTCATCGTTGGCTCCTTCTTGGGGTTGGAAGACGCAGCTTAAGAGCAGCCGACGAGATTAGCTGCCTGCAAAATTGACGAGATCAGGTGGAAATGAATTAGCGGTTGGTGATGCTATGCTGCAAGACTGTGTCGAACTGCACTCGCGAAGCGGGCCTTTGCGTTTCCCAATTGCGGCAGCTCGGACACTGCCACAGCAAACGTTGACTCGAAAAACCGCACTCCTGGCACTGATAGCGCGGTGTGGCGCTCGCCAGCTTGGATAATGCGCTGCGCACTTTTGCGAGGGCTGCGACATTGGATTCCGTATCACCGCTCGACAATTGCTGCAGCTCGACGAACTCACTCAGCGTCGGTTCATTGAGCATGTACTGTTCAACGCAGGTATCAATTGCCGGTATACCGCCGAGATCGTTAACGATCGCTGTATAGGCGACCAGTGAACTCATTTCAGGATTCTTTTTCAGCATTGACTGCAGCGCAGCTTCAAGTTCCGCCATCGCATCTTCGCGCTCGTAAATCGCGACAATCTCCGGCAGGGCTTCGGCAATTAGGTAGGTGTTCTCGTCGATAATTCGGTGATAGAGTTTCAACGCAGTCTTGTTGTCGTCCGTATCGCGGGCAATGTGTGCACGAGTCAGAGCGCCACGCATGGTCCTCGGACGACCCGACTGGGCCCTTTTTACGTGCTGGCGAGCCGACGCATAGTCTTTCGCCGATGCAGCTAATTCTGCCAATTCGCAGTGATAATGCGCAATTTGCAACGCCAGCGAGCGACCGCCAAGGACCTCCAACCGTTGTCCGGCGTCAATCGCTTTTTCCCAGTCGCGTTCCTGCTCGTATATGCCGCAGAGCGATTCAAGCGCTTGTACCTGAAATCGCGAACCCTGTGCCAGGCGTGCAAACAGCTTTTCTGCACGATCTAGCAAACCCGCACCAAGATAGTCTTTGGCAAGCGAATATAAAGCCTGGTCACGTTGCTCAGACGCAAGGTCAGGCCGCGCAATAATATTTTGGTGTATGCGGATAGCGCGATCGACTTCGCCGCGACGGCGAAACAGACTGCCCAGCGCAAAGTGAGTTTCAATAGTGTTGTCATCGACCCGAACCATGCGCAGGAAATGCTCAAGCGCCTGATCCGTTTGTTCGTTCAAGAGAAAGTTCAGGCCTTTCAGGTAGTCGATGTTTAGTGGCGGCGGCGCCTCCTCGGTGTCACGCTCACCAAAGCGACCCATAGCCCAACCGGCCGCGGCCAACAGTAAAAACAGCCCGGCCAGTAAAAAAGTGGATTCAGTCGGCATCGCTTAGAGGCAAGCTTCTCAAACTACTGACTTCGTTTTCTGACATGCGCAATGAGCGGCGTAGCATGCGGCGCTCATTGGCGAGTTTCAGGGCATAGAGCCCCATGCAGATGACACCGAAGAGCCAGCCACCTGCGAAGACGGCTATGAATACCAGTGAAACAGGTTTGGTGAATTCCCAGTGCAAAAGCTTGAGGCTGACGTCCCCGGGGTTCCCGGCGGTAAAGACTATCATCGCCGAAAATATAAGGATAATCAGTAACGCAAGACCGATGCGTTTGAGAATAATCAATTCTTAATAGGGAAGTGGCGGCTTTCGTTGACGCGCTCTCGCAGGTCTTTACCAGGCTTGAAGTGCGGCACGTACTTGCCGGACAGCGCCACTGCCTCTCCTGTTTTCGGATTACGTCCGATGCGTGGTGGCCGATAATGCAAAGAGAAACTTCCGAAACCGCGAATCTCGATGCGCTGCCCCTTCGCGAGGGAATCACTCATCAGGTCAAGCAAATGCTTGACTGCGAGTTCGACGTCTTTTGCAGGCAGGTGTTTTTGCTTGCGAGAGATTGCTTCTATTAGTTCTGATTTTGTCATTTTACCTCTCGCCGTACCGCTGCATAGCGTAACCCACGGATAGTAAAGGTAATAATAGCCCGGACTGGGTCGTCCGGGCTAGCTTTTTTACTTATTATTTACTTCCGCCTGACATTTTTTCTTTCAGAAGCTCGCCGAGAGTGGTGCCCGCAGGGGCCGCACCCGAGTCAGAATTGTAGCTACTGACCGCTTCCTGCTCGTCGTGAACTTCTTTGGCCTTGATCGACAGCGCGATCGAACGGGTCTTGCGATCGACATTGGTGAACTTGGCCTCAACGACCTCGCCGACCTTGATCATCGTTCGCGCGTCCTCAACCCGGCCACGAGCCAGTTCAGATGCGCGCAATGAACCAAATATGCCATCGCCCAGGTCTACCGTTGCGCCTCGCGCATCAACTTCGGTGACCGTACCGGTGACAATCGAGTTCTTCGGATGGGCCGCGAGCCAGCCTGAGAACGGGTCTTTCTCGAGTTGCTTGATACCCAGCGAAATGCGCTCGCGTTCTGCGTCAATGGCCAAAACGGCCGCCTCGATCTCCTGACCCTTCTTGTAGTTCCGCACGGCTTCTTCGCCGGGCAGATCCCAGGAAATGTCGGAAAGGTGTACGAGTCCGTCAATGCCACCGTCGAGTCCGATAAAGATACCGAAGTCGGTGATCGACTTGATTTGACCGGACACTTTGTCACTGCGATCGAAGGTCGCTGCGAATTCGGCCCATGGATTCGACTTGCACTGTTTAACACCCAGTGAAATACGACGACGTTCTTCGTCGATCTCGATGACCATGACTTCGACTTCTTCACCAACCTGGACGACGCGTGACGGATTGACGTTCTTGTTCGTCCAGTCCATTTCGGATACGTGAACCAGGCCTTCAACACCATCTTCGATTTCGACGAAACAACCGTAGTCGGCGATATTCGTAACCTTACCGAACATGCGCGTCTGCGGCGGATAGCGACGGGCGAGATCCTGCCAGGGATCCTCTCCGAGCTGCTTCATGCCCAGCGATACACGCTGACGTTCGCGATCGAACTTCAGGATCTTGACATCGATTTCCTGACCCACTTCGACAACCTCTGAAGGATGCTTGACGCGCTTCCAGGCCATATCGGTGATGTGCAGCAAACCATCGATGCCACCGAGGTCGACGAATGCGCCGTAGTCGGTGAGGTTTTTGACAATACCCTTCGCCATGTTGCCTTCCTGAAGTTCTTTCAGGAGCGCCTCACGCTCAGCGGAGTATTCTTTCTCGACAACGGCGCGTCGTGAAACAACAACGTTATTGCGGCGCTGATCCAGTTTGATAACCTTGAATTCGAGTTCCTTACCTTCGAGGTAAGCGGGATCGCGGACCGGACGAACATCAACCAGTGAGCCCGGCAGGAATGCACGGACCTGATCGATTTCGACGGTGAAGCCACCCTTAACACGACCATTGATGATGCCTTCAACCACGGCACCTTCTTCAAAGGCTTTCTCAAGATCAATCCAGGTGCGCGCACGAATTGCTTTTTCACGCGAGAGCTTGGTTTCACCAAAGCCGTCTTCAACGGCATCCAGTGCAACTTCGACTGTATCGCCTACTGCGATGCCGCCGTCTTCGCCCTTGTCGTTCTTAAATTGTTCTTTTGGGATTACAGCCTCAGACTTGAGGCCTGCACTGACGATTACGACATCGTCATTAATTGCCACGATAATGCCGGTAATGATGGCACCGGATTTTATCTGTTGACTGGCAAAAGTTTCTTCAAATAATTCAGCAAAATTTTCTGACATGTTAGAAATCCAAGGGAACCGTTGTTCCCGCCCATTCGTCAGTTTGCATCCTGCAACCAACGTCAAAAACAAAAAAAGGAGCGAACATCCTGTCCGATCCTGTCCATTTACCTATCGTGAGATTCTAGAGTTCGGCGACCCAGTCCAGCACCGTTTGCGTCACCGCTTCGATGGACTTGCCGGAAGAGTCCAGAATCCTGGCATCCTCCGCTGGCTTTAGCGGCGCAACCGATCGTTCGGAATCCCGCTGGTCACGGACCTCTATGTCCCGAGAAAGCGCGGCAAGGCTAACATCCATACCCTTGTCTTTCAACTGCTTATGGCGCCTTCGGGCACGTTCTTCGGCACTGGCCGTGAGGAATATTTTGAGCGGGGCGGAAGTAAATACCTGGGTCCCCATGTCGCGGCCATCGGCAACCAGCCCCGGCGCCCTCTGGAACGCCCGTTGGCGGTCGATCAGCGCACTCCGAACCTCCGGGATTGCAGCCACTTTGGACGCATTTGTACCGGTGGTTTCCTTGCGGACATCGTGGGTGACATCGATACCATCGAGCCAAATGCGCTCGTCTCCGTCTTCATTACTGGCAAATTCGACATCCAGGTCGTGTGCGACCGCCGCGAGTCCCTCGACGTCATCGAAGGCGACCCCGCGTTTCACGGCCGAGATTGCCGTCAGTCGATACAAGGCACCGCTATCCAGCAGGTGGTAGCCCAGTGCATCGGCAACCCGCCGGGCAATCGTACCCTTCCCCGATCCGCTCGGCCCGTCAATGGTAATTACGGTGACTGCCACCCTAATTGCCCGTCGTGGTTACGGTGGCAGTCACCTTAACCTACGCCTGACTGGCGGATGTCGACGCCGATGTCTGACATCAGTGCGCAGAATCCGGGAAATGAGGTATCCACCGCATTGACGTCTTCGACGGTGACTGCGGCGGAAGCTACCGTGCCGGCGAGTGCCAATGACATCGCGACTCGGTGGTCGCCATGGCTGTTGACCCGGCCGCCGCTGAAGCGACCGCCGTGTACAATTGCCCCATCGTCGGTCTCATCCACATTGATTCCGAGTGATCGCATGCCCTCCGCCATCGCGCCGATTCGATCACTCTCTTTAACGCGCAACTCGCTGATGCCGGAAAAGACCGTTTTACCGCTTGCGGCAGCCGCGGCAACAAAAAGTACCGGAAACTCATCAATCGCGAGTGAAACCAGCCCGGGATCAACAATTCCACCGTTAAGTTGCGACGAACGAACCCGGATATCCGCAACCGGTTCATCACCGAGCATGCGTGGGTTTTCAAGTGTCAGATCAGCGCCCATGGCATGCAATATGGTAATGACGCCGGTGCGCGTCGGATTGACACCAACATTTTGAATCTTGATATCCGCTTTCTTCGCGAGGATCGCCGCCAGCATGACGAATGCGGCCGAGGAAAGATCCGCAGGCACGGCAATCGCCTGCCCGGTCATCTTCTGCCCGCCAGCCAGCCGAATGATCCCACCTTCGCTCCGGACTTCCGCCCCCATCGAACGCAGCATTCTTTCCGTATGGTCGCGAGTTACCGCTGGCTCGGTGACGCTTGTAATGCCTTCTGCGTAAAGTCCCGCCAGTAAAACCGCCGACTTTACCTGCGCGCTGGCCATTGGCAACGCGTAGTCAATCGCCTTCAGTTTCCCGACGCCACGAATATTTAGTGGTGGCTTCCCGGAACGACTTTTGATCTGCGCGCCCATTTGCGTGAGCGGTGTAATAATCCGGCCCATCGGCCGACCGCTCAGCGACTCATCCCCACTCAATTCGCTGTCAAAGGTCTGACCCGACAAGAGCCCGGCCATCAGCCGCATTGCGGTCCCGGAATTGCCGAGATCGAGTGGAGAGTTCGGCGCTCGCAAGCCATGTAAGCCAACGCCTGAAATTGACATTTGACTGGGACCAGGCTGGTCGATTTCGACCCCAAGCGAACGCATCGCCGACAGTGTGGCGAGACAATCGTCGCCTGCGAGGAAACCCTCGACCTCCGTCCGACCATCCGCAATGCTGCCAAGCATTAACGCACGGTGAGAAATGGACTTGTCGCCCGGGACTGTGACAACCGCATCCCGGACCCGCGATGGCGTAACCGTAAAATGCATTCCTAAGCCACTTCAACCCAGCGCTTTCGGATAGGCGCCAAGCACGCGGAACAGCGAGCTGTTGGACTGTAGTTTGCCCAGGGCTTCCGACAGCGGTGATTCTTCTGCGTGGCCTTCAAGATCGATAAAGAATACGTAATCCCAGTTCTTGCGGCGTGATGGCCGCGACTCGATTCGGGTCATGTTCACGCCATGCTCAGCCAGCGGTTGCAACAGGTTGTGAAGTACACCAGCACCGCCGGCGGTGTCATGAGTCGACAGGAGAATCGTTGTCTTGTCATTGCCGCTGGCGGCAAGCAACTCGCGACCGATGACAAGAAAGCGGGTTGCATTGTCGGGGCGGTCTTCGATGTTGTTGACCATGATTGTGAGATCGTAAACATCGGCAGCAACCTCCGGACCGATTGCCGCGGTGCCGTCTTCGTCACGTGCGCGTCGCGCCCCGGCCGCGTTGCTGGACATACCGATCAATTCGATGTGCGGAAGATATTCCCGCAGCCAGCCGCGGCATTGAGCGAGTGATTGTTCATGCGCGCAAATTCTTTCAATATTCTCGAGCCCTGACACTTTGCTCATCAGGTGCTGCTCAATCTTCAATTCAATCTCGCCTGCGATCTTCAGCGGCGAGGTCAGGAACATGTCCAGCGTGTTATTGACCGACCCTTCGGTTGAGTTTTCGATGGGGACGACACCGAAGTCGGCGGCACCACTTTCAACTTCCTGAAAAACTTCGTCAATGGAATGAAACGGTAGTGCCCGCACTGAATGGCCAAAATGCTTAAAGACCGCGGTTTGTGTGAAGGTCCCCTCGGGACCGAGAAAGCCGATTTTCAATGGCTCCTGTTGCGCGAGGCAGGCGGACATGATTTCACGAAACAGACGCAACATCTCATCGTCGCGCATTGGTCCATCGTTGCGCGCCAGGACATTGCGCAGCACTTCCGCTTCGCGCTCAGGGCGATAGTAGTCGACGGCCGAGCCGAGATTGCCTTTGGCAAGCCCTACCTGTTGGGCGATAGTTGCCCGCTCATTGATTAACGCCTGCAGTCGCTCATCGATGCTATTAATGCGCTTGCGGATCTCTGCGAGATCCTGAGCGTTGCGGTCCTTGCCTTTATCTGCCATTCCCTACTCGACTCGAAAACCTATTGGAATCCTAGGTTTATACAGGCTTGCCGAGGTTTCGCAAAGTCAGAACGCCCTTAATCGCACCGATCTCAGCCAGCAGCTCGGACGAGGGCTCATCGTTCACGTCGACGATTGTGTACGCAAGATCACCTTTGGATTTATTGAGCAAATCTTCGATGTTCAAACCGGCATTCGCAATGCAGGTCGATACCTGTCCAACCATGTTGGGCACATTGGCATTCGCCAGTGTGATACGCCAGGCAGCAAGACGAGGCAATCGCGCTTCGGGGAAATTCACTGAGTAACGAATATTGCCGTTTTCGAGGTAATCCCTAACGTTTTCAGCAACCATAATGGCGCAGTTTTCTTCCGCTTCGGCAGTTGATGCACCGAGATGCGGCAGTGCCACTACCTTGGGGTGCGCGAGTAATTCGGGTGTCGGGAAGTCACAAATAAAAGCATGCAAATGCCCGCTGTCCAGCGCGGCGATGACTGCGGCATTGTCGACCACGCCTCCACGCGCAAAATTCACAAGCACCGCGCCGTCTCTCAGCAATGCGATGCGTTTGGCATCAACGATGTTCCTGGTCGCATCGATCAATGGCACATGCAGGGAGAGGAAGTCTGCATCCTGGAATAATTGATCCAGCGACTCCGCAAGTTCGACACCGGACGACAACTGCCAGGCATTGCGGACAGTGATCGCCGGATCAAAGCCGACGACATTCATGCCAAGCGACAGGGCCGAATTTGAAACTTCCACGCCAATCGCGCCGAGCCCCAACACCGCCAGCCGCTTGCCCGGCAACTCGAAGCCGACAAATCGCTTCTTACCCGCTTCGACAGCTTTGTTGAGTGCGTCGCCGGTCTCTTTGAGCCCCGCAACGTATTCAGCCGCTTTGTAGAGATTGCGTGCGCCGATCAGCATGCCAGCGATTGCCAATTCTTTGACCGCATTCGCGTTCGCACCCGGGGCATTGAAAACCGGGACGCCGCGATCACTCATTGCGTCGATCGGGATATTATTGGTACCCGCACCGGCGCGACCGATGGCGGCGACACTCGCAGGCAACTCCATCTCGTGCAAGTTCTGCGAGCGCAGAAGTATCGCATCCGGGTTGGCAATATCTGTACCGGTTTCGTAACGTTCCGTCGGCAGCCGTTGCAGGCCTTTGGCCGCGATATTATTGAGCGTTAATACTTTATACATAGGTGCTATCCGTGCCTTTGTTCGAAGTCCGCCATGAAACCGATCAATGCGTCGACCGCCTCCTCGTTTACAGCGTTATAAATGGACGCTCGCATTCCGCCAACTGATCGATGACCTTTTAGATTGGTCAGGCCTGCCGCGCGGCTTTCGTCGAGGAATGCCGCGTCAAGGGCATTGTCGGCCAGGATGAAAGGTACGTTCATCCACGAACGACAATCCTTCGCAACCGGGTTGCTATAGAAACTGGAGTTATCGATCGCGGCGTACAGTTTGCTCGCCTTGCGCTCATTGACCCGTGCCATGGCTTCAACACCACCCTGCTTCAGCAACCACTGGAATACGAGGTCCGCCACATACCAGGCGAAGGTCGGTGGAGTATTGGTCATCGAGTCCGAATCGGCATAGGACTTCCAGGTCATCAGGTGCGGATTATTCGGACGAACTCGGTCCAGCAAGTCCTTTCGTACGATGACCAGGGTAATGCCCGCCGGCCCAATGTTTTTCTGTGCACCTGCGTAAATGGCGCCAAATTTACTCACATCGATGGGACGCGAAAGAATCGTACTCGACATGTCGGCAACCAGCGGCACTTCGCTGTCAGGAACAAAATGGAATTCGACTCCCGCAATCGTCTCGTTGGGAACGTAATGCAGATACGCAGCCTTGTCGCTTCGCGTCCAGCTCGCCTGGTCCGGAATGTAGGTAAAATTCCTGTCGGATGAATCCGCGATGCCGTTGGCATTGCAGAATTTGCCGGCCTCGCCCAGCGCCTTTTTGCCCCAGCTGCCGGTGACCACGTAGTCCGCTGTCTCGTCAGCGGCCGCAAGATTCAGCGGCGTCATCGCCATCTGCAGAGTCGCGCCGCCTTGCGGGAAGAGAACACTGTAGTCGTCAGGAATGCTTAACAGGGTGCGTAGATTGCGCTCGGACCGTGCCGCGAGTTCGACGAACTCCTTGCTGCGATGACTGCACTCCATCACCGTCATGCCGGTGCCCTGCCAATCCGGGATATCGTCTTGAATTTGCTGGAGTACTTCAAATGGGAGTGCCGCCGGGCCGGCACTAAAATTGTAAACGCGCGACATGTCGCTCAGGTCCTTCGATTATTCAGGGGAATTATTGGCCGCGTATTGTTACGGTTTAGCGACATAAATGCACGACTAATATCGCTATAAGCTCAGACCAGCGACAACTATCAAGGCGTCAAAATAACGCACCGATTTAGTGCGTTACTCCTCTTCGTCGTCAATTGCCTCAATTTTCGCAAGGCCCACCAGCCGCTGGCCTTTTTCAACACGAATCAGCCGTACGCCCTGAGTGTTGCGGCCCATAATCGAGATATCGTCGACACCCGTTCGCACCAGCGTGCCATTCGAGCTGATCAACATGACCTCATCCTCATCCTCAGCCTGCAAGGCGCCAACCGTCCTGCCATTGCGATCCGTCGTCTGAATCGCAATCACGCCCTGCCCACCACGTCCCTGGACCGGGAAATCATCGACCGGTGTACGCTTACCGAAGCCGTTCTCGGTCGCTGTCAGGATTAGCCCTTCGTGCATGATCGACAACGCGATTACTTCGTGGCCGCTTGGAAGCTTTATGCCACGCACGCCGGCTGCGCCGCGCCCCATCGGGCGAACATCTTCCTCGCGGAAGCGAATCGATTTGCCATGGCTCGCAACCAACAAAACTTCAGCATTGCCGTCGGTAATCGCGACATTCACCAGTTTGTCATCGCCACGCAGATCAATAGCGATAATGCCGTTGGCTCGTGGTCGTGAAAATTGCACAAGCGGTGTCTTCTTAACGGTGCCGCCCGAGGTAGCCATGAATACGAAATTGCCCTCCGCATATTCCCGAATCGGCAGCACCGCGTTGATGCGTTCGTTTTCTTCCAGCGGCAGCAAATTGACGATTGGCTTGCCACGCGAACCACGGCTCGCTTGCGGCACTTGATAGACTTTCAGCCAGTACATCTTGCCGCGACTGGAGAAGCACAGAATCGTGTCGTGAGTATTCGCGATAAACAGGTTGTCGATGAAGTCTTCATCTTTGACCTTGGTCGCCGAACGGCCGCGACCACCACGTTTTTGCGCCTGGTAGGCCTCGATCGGTTGCGCCTTGGCATAGCCGCCATGAGACAGCGTGACGACCACTTCGGCTTCCGGAATCAGGTCTTCAACGCTCAGGTCGGAATGATCCTGAACAATTTCCGTTCGGCGTTCGTCGCCGTACGCGTCGAGCACTTCATTGAGCTCGGTTTTTATAACTTCGAGCAGCAAATCCGGGCTCGCCAGGATATCAGAATAACCTTTAATTTTACCTAGTATCTCTTTGTATTCACTGATTATTTTATCTTGCTCGAGACCGGTCAGACGGTGCAGACGAAGATCAAGAATCGCTTGTGCCTGGACATCCGAGAGCAAGTACTGGCCGTCGATCAGCCCGCACACTGCAACGAGACCGTCGGGACGCGTGTCCATGTCGCCGGCGCGCTGCAACATGTCCGTGACCGCACCCGGCGTCCACTTGCGCTCAATCAGCGCGGCTTTCGCCTCGGCCGGTGATGCCGACGCCTTGATTAATGCAATGACTTCGTCGATGTTTGCCAGTGCAACCGTCTGCCCTTCCAATACATGGGCGCGATCACGGGCTTTGCGCAGATCAAAGATGGTCCGGCGTGTAACGACTTCGCGTCGATGCGATAAGAACGCTTCGAGAATCTGCTTCAGGTTCATCAACTTCGGTTGGCCGTTGTGCAGCGCAACCATATTGATGCCGAAGACGCTCTGCATTGCAGTTTGTTTGTAGAGGTTGTTCAGAACGACATCGCTGACTTCACCGGTGCGAAGCTCAATCACGATGCGCATGCCGTCTTTGTCGGACTCGTCGCGGAGCTCGCTGATACCTTCAATACGCTTCTCGCGAACGAGCTCGGCGATCTTCTCGATCAGTCGCGCCTTGTTCACCTGAAACGGCAGCTCGGTCACGATAATCGCTTCCTTGCCGCGCGCGTTGATCGTCTTGACCCGTGTACGAGCCCGAATATGGACGCGCCCGCGACCTGTGCGATAGGCCGAATAGATACCCTGGGCCCCATTGATAATGCCTGCAGTGGGGAAATCCGGTCCGGGGATGTGCTCCATCAACTCGGGCACGTCGATTGCCGGGTTCTCGATCATTGCCAGGCAAGCGCTGATCACCTCAGTGAGGTTATGCGGCGGAATATTGGTCGCCATGCCAACGGCGATACCGGACGAGCCATTAATCAGCAGATTCGGCATGCGGGTTGGCATAACCGCTGGCTCACTCTCGGAGCCGTCATAGTTTTCAACGAAATCGACCGTTTCCCGATCGATATCCGCGATCAGTTCGTGCGCAATTTTCGACATACGAACTTCGGTGTATCGCATCGCAGCCGGCGAATCGCCATCCACGGAACCGAAGTTGCCCTGTCCGTCGACAAGCATGTAGCGCATCGAGAACGGCTGGGCCATTCGAACAATCGTGTCGTAAACCGCGGAATCACCGTGCGGGTGGTATTTACCGATCACGTCACCGACGACGCGCGCCGATTTCTTGTAGGGCTTGTTGAAGTCATTGCCCAGTTCCCGCATAGCATGCAGGACGCGTCGATGTACCGGCTTCAGGCCGTCACGAACGTCGGGTAAGGCGCGCCCGACAATAACGCTCATTGCGTAATCCAGATAGGACTGCTGCATCTCCTCTTCGAGACTGATTGTGAGCAGTTCCTGTGCTACTTCGGCCATAGTTCCCTACTTTTCCTGATCAAAACTCCAGCGTGACCCCGATCGCGAGAGCGGGTTCAAATAGTCAATTCTGGCTGGGTTTCAAGCGATTAAAATTAGTGTCTGTGTGGTGCTTTTTTCGGCCCTGGTTCGGCAGCCGGATTAGGACTGGAATAGTACCACAGGAAGGGCTGAAACAGCAGTGTTTTAGCGCCCTTGAGCGTAATTCAAACCGGCGCTGGAAAGCCTCGGAATGACGCGTATACTGCCCCGACTATGCAGCATTGCGATACCCTGATAGCGCCCCGGTGGTGCGTCCCCGTCGAACCCGCAAATGTGATCCTCACGGATCACGCCGTGGTGGTAAATGACGGGCGTATCAGCGATATTTTGCCGCTCGTCGACGCCCGCAAGAAATACCAGGCCAGCGTTGTCATTGAAAAAACAGAGCATCTGCTGATCCCCGGTTTGGTCAACGCCCACACACACGCTGCGATGTCGCTGATGCGCGGTCTCGCCGATGACATGCCGCTCAAAATCTGGCTGCGCGATGGCATCTGGCCGGCTGAAGAACGCTGGGTGAGCGCGGAAATGGTGCGGGACGGAACTGAGCTCGCCATAGCAGAGATGATCGCCGGCGGTACGACCTGCTTTAGCGACCAGTATTTCTTCCCGGAAGTCGTCGCAGAGACCGCGGTGGACCTTCATATGCGAGCCATGGTTGGAACACCCATCATCGAGTTTCCGACCGCCTGGGCCAAAGACCCTGCCGAGTATCTCTCCAAAGCCAATGACCTGGTGCACGACCCGTACAACGATCACCCGCTAATTTCGACCTGCTACGCACCGCATTCCACCTCTGCGCTTTCAGACGAGTCGTTTCTTGAGCTGCGGGTCATGGCGGATCAGCTCGATGTCCGGGTGCAAATTCACTTGCACGAATCGGCTGCCGAGGTCGCGACGGCGCTGGCACAAACCGGTCGGCGCCCTTTTGACCGGCTACTGGACCTTGGTTTGGTGAATGCATCCTTACTGGCTGTGCACGCTGTGCACCTCAACGACGCGGAAATCGAGGCTTTCGCAGAGTCCGGGGTCAGCATCGCACACTGCCCGCGCTCCAATTTGAAACTCGCCAGTGGCATCGCACCGGTCGCAAAGTATCGAAAGGCTGGCATCAATGTCGCGATTGGTACTGACGGGGCCGCCAGCAACAATGTCCTCGATATGTTGTCAGAAATGCGGACCACTGCATTGCTGGCCAAGGCCGTTAGCGAAGATGCGTCCACGGTATCGGCACACGAGGCACTCCGCATGGCGACGCTGGATGGTGCCACGGCGCTGGGGCTGGCAACTGAAATCGGATCGCTTGAAGTCGGCAAGTGGGCCGATCTCGCCTGCATCGATTTGAGCCGTTTGCACAGCCAACCAGTGTACGATCCGGTTTCTCAACTGGTTTACACGGCGAGAGCCGATCAGGTCACTGATGTGTGGATCGCGGGCCGGCATCTGCTGGACAATGGTGCCTTGACCCACATCGATACCAACAATTTGCTGGCGAGAAGTCACGAGTGGCGTGATCGTTTTGCATCAACGCAAGCTTGAATTACGGATTAATTTTAGATGACAACTGTTCGAGACAACGTCGATCCTGCAGAGGTCGCCAAATTTGACGCGCTGGCTTCGCGCTGGTGGGACGCTGACGGCGAATTTCGACCACTGCACGAAATCAATCCGCTCAGGCTGGATTGGATTCGGCAGCATGCAGACCTCGCAGGCGCCAAGGTCGTCGATATCGGTTGTGGCGGCGGTATTCTTGCCGAGTCTATGGCTGCCGCCAATGCCACTGTGACCGGCATCGATATGGCTGAGGCGCCACTTGCAGTTGCGAAGCTTCATCTTCACGAATCGAATGTTGACGTCGATTATCGACAGGCAACCGCTGAGGAGCTCGCGGCCAGTGAAGCCGGCAGCTTCGATATTGTGACGTGTCTTGAAATGCTCGAGCATGTCCCCGACCCGGCACAAATTATTCAGTCCTGTGCAGAACTCGTAAAGCCTGGCGGGCATGTTTTCTTTTCAACCATCAATCGCAATCCGAAATCCTTTGCATTCGCCATTGTCGGCGCCGAGTACTTATTGAAACTGCTACCAGCAGGCACGCATGAATACGAAAAGTTTATTCGTCCCTCCGAACTTGAAGCCTGGGCACGGCATGTCGGTTTGTCGCACAAGGACAGCATCGGCATTCATTACAATCCCATCACCAAAGCTTATTCGCTTGGTGACAATCTTGACGTCAATTACCTGATGTACTTTCAACGTGACTGAGCTCAACGGCGCGGAATACAACGCGGTCTTTTTTGATCTGGATGGCACGCTCGTGGACACGGCACCCGACATGGTTGCGGTTTTACAGCAATTGCAGCGAGATCACGGTGTCGAGCCTGTTGACTATGCGCTGGCCCGTTCGAATGTTTCAAATGGCTCGATCGGGCTCCTGAATATCGGCTTTCCGGGCATCGACGTCGAACTGGGTGATGACCTCCATCAGCAGTTCCTGGAGCGGTATGCGGAGGCCATATGCGTTGAATCCCGGGTCTTTGACGGATTGCATGAACTCATAAACGCACTTGACACGATGCAATGTCCCTGGGGCGTTGTCACCAACAAGCCGGAAACCTTAACCGGGCCCTTGATGACCGCACTGGGGCTCGCGGAGCGCGCCGTTTGTATCGTCAGTGGCGACACGCTCTCTGTTCGAAAGCCCCATCCCGCGCCCGTCTTGCTCGCTTGCGATATTGCGGGTGTGGATCCGGCAAGTTGTATTTATGTCGGCGACGCGGAACGTGATATCGAAAGCGGTCAGGGTGCCGGAACAGCGACGATTGCAGTCGCTTACGGCTACATAACCGAAGACGACGACCCGCGTGAGTGGAACGCCGATGTGATTGCAATGACGACTGAAGAACTCACACAAATCGTCCTCAAAGCGGTTAATCTTGAGGGCAGATGAACGACTTCCCTTATGATATTGCATACCTGACGATCGGCGCTCCTGCGGCGCTCATCGGCCTGTTGCTTGGCGTGTTTATCGCTTTACTGATCAGCCGCAGCCGCCATCGACGCATGGCTGAAGAACGTGAATCCGCGTTCGAACTCGCAAATTCGAAACTGACGCAAACCTTTGCTGAATTGTCGAATCGCTCCCTGCAAGCCAACAGCGATACGTTTCTGAAGCTCGCCGAGCAACGCCTCGAAACGCAACAGGAAAAAGCGAAGAGCGTCCTGACTGAGCGCGAAAAAGCTGTCGAAGCCATGGTCAAGCCAATCCAGGAGGCATTGAAGGCCTCGCGGGAACAAATCAGCGAGCTCGAGAAATCGCGAAGCGAGGCCTACGGCGGCATCAAAAGCCAGCTCGAAGAAATGCAGCTCAATCAAAAGTCGTTGACACAGGAAACGCAGAACCTGGTGAAAGCCCTGCGACGGCCCGAGGTTCGCGGTCGCTGGGGTGAAATCACATTGCGACGGCTCGTCGAGCTTGCCGGCATGGTTGAACACTGTGATTTCGTCGAGCAGGTACATACTGAAAACGATGGGCAGATCATACGGCCGGACATGGTCGTTCGTATGCCAGACCACCGTGAGTTGGTCGTCGACGTCAAGACACCGCTCGATGCCTATCTCGCTGCCGCGGAGGCGCCCGATGACATCCAGCGTCAGCTTGGGCTGCAACGACATGCGAAGAACGTCCGCAATCACATAAGCATGCTGGCATCCAAGGCCTACTGGCGCCAGTTTGATGAAAGTCCGGAGTTTGTCATTCTGTTCATTCCCGGCGATCAGTTCTTGTCGGCAGCACTCAACGAGCAGCCGGACCTGATCGAGTACGCTCTGTCCAGGCAAATTATTCTCGCGACGCCGACGAGTTTCGTCGCATTGCTCAAAGCCGTGGCCTACGGTTGGCGGCAACTGGCACTCGCCGATAATGCGAAAGAAATTCGCATCCTGGCGGAAGACCTCTACGACCGGCTGTCGACCTTCGTATCGCACATGAACAAGGTTGGGCGGCAATTGTCCAGCAGCGTTGAGAACTTCAATCGCGCTGTCGGATCTCTGGAAAGAAAAGTCCTGCCGGGCGCACGCAAGTTCGTCGAACTCGGCATCCACCCCAAGAAAGAAGCGGAAAAGCTCGATACGATTGAGTCTGTTCCACGCACGATGATCGAAGGAAACGACCCTTGAGCAATGATCCACGGGCATACCACTACGCTGACGACTTGTTGCGTGAGCGCATTATTCTCATTACCGGGGCCAGCGATGGCATTGGCAAAGCGCTGGCGCTCGAAGCCGCAAGGCTGGGTGCGCAAGTCATCCTGCATGGACGCAACACCAAGAAGCTCGAGCGTGTTTACGACCAGATAATCGCGATCGAGGGTGCTGCGCGTCCGTCCATCGCGGTTCTGGATCTCGCGTCCGCGAATGCCGAGGGCTATACCTCGCTGGCCGGAAGTATTGCCGACGAATTCGGTCGCCTGGACGGCCTGGTGCACAATGCGAGCATTCTGGGCGAGCGCTTTGCAATCGAACAGTACGACGCGGTGATGTGGCAACGCGTTATGCACGTCAACGTCACAGCTGCGTTCGCATTGACCCAGGTGTTGTTGCCCTTGTTACAGAAGTCAGACGATGCGTCCGTGATTTTCACCAGTAGCGGCGTCGGTCGGACGGGAAAGGCTTTTTGGGGCGCCTATGCCGTCTCGAAATTTGCAACGGAAGGACTGTCCCAGGTTTTGGCGGACGAAACCCGCCAATCAGCCTTACGTGTCAATTGCATCAACCCGGGTGCAACGCGCACGAACATGCGCCTGGCGGCCTATCCGGCCGAGGATCGCGACAAGCTCAAGACCCCGGAGGAGATCCTGCCAACCTATATTTACTTGCTGGGGCCGGACAGCAAAGCCGTGACAGGCGAGAGCCTGGATGCACAGTAGAATATGATTTAACTAGGATGCGTAATCTACTGTTTACGCTTGCCTTTCCAAATCTTCTTGCGCGATGATTTGGGTGGCCGATACTCCTTGGTCGGCGGCTCAAGGCCAGCCGCAACGTAAAGAAGCCTGACGTCGGCCGGGGGTAGTGCCTCGTACTGACCGCGGCGCATTCGTCTTGGCAGCTTGATCGGCCCGTACTCGAGCCGAATCAGGCGGCTGACCTGCAGACCGACCGCTTCCCACAATCGCCGAACCTCACGATTGCGTCCTTCCATCAGCGTCACATTGAACCAGCGATTGGCGCCATCACCGCCGCTGGACTCAATCGAATCGAACTTTGCCGGCCCGTCATCGAGTGTTACACCCGCTTGCAATGCGTCGAGATCTGCTTTTGATGGATCGCCGTGGACACGAACTGCGTACTTGCGGACGATTTCTGCCGACGGATGCATCAGGCCGTTCGCTAACGCCCCGTCCGTCGTAAAAATAAGCAGGCCGGTCGTTGCCAGGTCGAGGCGGCCAACGGCTACCCAACGTGCACCTTTGAGTTCCGGCAAGGAATCGAAGACCAGTTTCCTGCCCTCGGGGTCCTCGCGGCTCGTAAGCTCGTCGCTTGGTTTGTTATAAATAATGTGGCGATGCGCCTGGGGGTCGCTTCGTACCGCCAGCGGACGCCCGTCAAAGCTTATTTTCTCAGATCCTTCGATGTGATCGCCGAGCTCAGCGACCCGGCCATCAATGCTCAGCCGCCCTTCTCGAATCCAGCCTTCGATCTTGCGTCGTGAGCCGTGCCCTGCGGCCGCCAGGACTTTCTGGATGCGCTCAGCCAACCGGCTGTGGCCATTTGGAGACGGCTAACTCTTCCGCATCGTCCTCAGCTTCGTCGCCTTCCGGGTACAGAACCGGCAACTCGGTTGATACCACCTCCTTTGAGCCATCGTCGGAAACCATCGAGTCGTCATCGAGATCCTCTGATTCATCGGCGAAGGCCTCGGCTTCTTCGACAAATTGTTCGATATCGTCCGACCCATCCTGGCCTTCGACTTCCGGAAGGTTGAGCTGCACACGCAGACTCTCCCAATCGGAAAGATCGGCAAGCGGTGGCAGGTCGTCGAGCTTCTTCAGGCTAAAATAGTCGAGGAAGCCTTTTGTCGTGCCAAACATCGCCGGTCGACCGGGAACATCACGATGTCCGACAACGCGTACCCACTCTCGCTCCAGTAGCTGTCGCGTAATGTTGCTGCTGACGGCAACGCCGCGAATCTCTTCGATTTCACCGCGCGTGATCGGCTGCCGATAAGCAATCAGCGCCAATGTTTCAAATAATGCACGCGAGTAACGTGGCGGGCGCTCTTCCCATAGTTTTTGCAGGCGGTCGGCCATCGATGTTTTCACTTGCATACGAAAACCGGATGCAACTTCCGATACCACGATTCCTCGCTCCTCGTATTCCTTGTTGAGGCTTGCGATCGCGTTGCGAATCTCGGTCTTTTCGGGCGCCATACGCCCGTCAAAGAGGCCCTGAAGCTGGTCAATGCTAAGTGGTCGTCCCGCAGCCAGCAGGGCCGCTTCGAGGAAATACTTAATTTCGTTGTCGTCCATTATTCGTCTTCGGCTGAATTCTGATCTGAATGGGTTTGTGAACCTTCATCCGCTACCAGGCGCACCGAGGATGCTGCCCGTATGTGCAGTGGTTGGTAGATGTCGGATTGCACGACCTCTATAACCGATTCTTTCAACAGTTCGAGAATTGCGATGAACGTCACCGCAACACCCATGCGCCCCTCTTCGGGATCGAACAAATCGGAAAAGTCCGTAAACGTACTGGCCTTGATACGCAATAAAATTTCGCTCATGCGCTGACGAACCGATAAAGGCTCACGTTGCATGTGGAGATTTGAAAACATCTCCGCTCGTTTCAATACGTCGTGAAATGCGAGCAGCAATTCCTTCATCGTAACGTCGGGCATTTTCGGTATGACTTTGCGTTCCGGCGCATCCGCGCTGGCGACAAACACATCGCGCTCAAGTCGCGGTAACTCACTGATATCTTCGGCGGCTTTCTTGAAGCGTTCATACTCTTGCAGTCGTCGAACCAGCTCGGCACGTGGATCGGCCTCTTCATCTTCTTCAACTACCGGACGTGGCAGCAGCATGCGTGATTTGATTTCGGCCAACATCGCCGCCATCAACAAATATTCACCGGCGAGCTCGAGCTGCATTTCTTTCATGACCTCGATGTACTGCACGTATTGCTTGGTGATTTCGGCAATCGGAATATCGAGGATGTCGATGTTCTGCCGGCGAATCAGGTACAGCAGCAAGTCGAGTGGACCTTCAAAGGCTTCGAGAAAAACTTGCAGCGCATACGGCGGAATGTAGAGGTCCTGCGGCAGCGTCGTGAGCGGCTCGCCATCGACCACGGCGAACGGCATCTCGGCTTGCGCGGGCGACTGCTTTTCATCCTGAGGGGGTTTGGGCGCGTCGTCAGGAGTCAGGACTGTGAGTTCAGGTTTCATGCAAATTCCGGCGAATTGCGCCGTGAATCCGGCACATATCGGCGCATTCTATCGTATATCCAGGTAATCAGGTGAACTGGCTGACATCGCCGCGACCGACCCGCAAAACCTGGACAGATCCGCTGGAAAGGTCCAAAACCGAGGTCGGTTCCAGCCCGGTCGGTCCCGAGTCGACAATTGCCTCGATCTGATTGCCAATGCGATCTTCGATCTCAAGCGGATCCGTCAGCGGCGTATCATCGCCCGGAAGAGTCAGCGTTGAGCTCATGATCGGCTCGCCGAGCACCTTAAGTATGGCATGTACCAACGCATGTTCGGGTACGCGCAGCCCAATGGTCCGCCGCTTTGGGTTTTGAAGCATTTTCGGGACCTCACGAGTCGCCGGGAGAATAAACGTATACGGACCTGGCGTGAGCGACTTGATGAGGCGATAGGCCCAGTTATCCACCCGCGCATAAATGCTGATTTCGGAAAGATCCGCGCACACCAACGTGAAGTTATGATGCTTGTCGGTACGGCGAATGCGCCGAATTCGATCAATCGCCTTCTTATCGCCGATTTGGCATCCAAACGCGTAGCTCGAGTCGGTCGGATACGCGATGAGACCGCCGCTCTGGATATAGCGAACGACCATAGCGATACGGCGCGCCTGCGGGTCCTCTGGATGGATTTCGATGAGTTTTGCCACGCGCGGATTGTAGGGGAGCATTCGCGTCGCGGATACCCCCACAATACGCTATTATTCGCGGCCATCCGCCAGGCTAAAGGGGCCCGATGAGCCTTCTATTTGAGTTCTTGCCACTAATTCTGTTCTTGGGCGCCTATGCCCTGGACGGTATCTATACGGCAATTGTCGTGCTGATGATCGCGATGCCAATTGGCTTGCTCATCAAATATGTTCGCACCAAGACTCTGGACAAGATGTACTTTTGGTCAACCGTGTTTTTGATCATCGCCGGCGGATTGACGCTCTATTTCCGAAACCCGCTGTTTCTGTATTGGAAGCCCACCGTATTTTACTGGGTTGTGGCAGTCGCATTTCTTGGCAGTCAATTCATTGGCGACTCGCCACTTGTGCAACGATTTTTCGGCTTGGTCGACGGCTTGAATCTTGATCAGGTATCGAAGGCGCAATGGACGAAACTGAATCTTATTTGGGTGTTGTTCTTTGTGACAGTCGGAATCTTGAATATTTACGTCGCTTACAATTTTGATGAAGCGACCTGGGTCAAGTTTAAGGTATTCGGGCTGATGGCAATTACGTTTGCGTTCATGCTCGTTCAAACGTTTTGGATTGCCAGTAAGATCGGTGATGGCGATGATGACGACCAACAGGAACAAAGCTGATGTGGTACGCAATTATTAGTGAGGATCACGAAGGGTCGCTCGACCAACGACTCGCGGCTCGGCCGGACCACGTTGCGAGACTTAAAGCACTGTGTGATGAAGGTCGATTGTTGATTGCAGGTCCACACCCCGCGGTTGATTCGCCCGATCCCGGTGTCGCAGGATTTACAGGCAGCCTGGTGGTCGTCGACTTTGATTCACTCGAAGATGCGACTGCCTGGGCAGATGCCGACCCGTACGTTGAGCAAGGTGTATACAAGAAAGTCACCGTCAAGCCGTTCAATTTGGCATTGCCGTGACTTCCGAACGCGTATCAAAAATTGAGGCCATACTGACGGACGCATTTTCGCCTAGCCAGCTTCGCGTCAAAGACCAAAGTCACCTGCATGCCGGACATGCCGGCGCAAGCGACGGCCGTGGGCATTTCGATGTCTCGATCGTGGCGCAACAATTCGCTGGGCTAAAGCGAATCGAATGCCATCGACTGATTTACGATGCTTTGGGCTCGTTAATGGAATCGGATATTCACGCGCTGAGCATCCACGCTTCTGCGACGAAAACGGAAATTTCTGTCTAGTTGCGCATCTAATCTATTATTATCCGCACAACCTCTCTTAAAGGACCTCACTATGATTTTCACCTTCGGTTCCAACTCAATTGGAACACGATTCGCCGCAGTCATGCTCGGCGCTGCCACACTCCTGGTTTCAACCACAACAGTCGCTCAGGATCGTATCCCGGACGGTGTTAGCGATGAAGTTGTCGCCGTATTGCTTGAGTCTCGCATCCAGAAGCCAGCCAGCGAAGCAACGCCAGCTGAACGCACGGAGGCGATTGACGAACTGGCGAATATCTATGCCGTTACCGATCTCCCTGCGGCGATCGACATGGGCAAGGATCCGCGACTGGCTGCGCAAATAGACCTGCAACGCCGAGCACTGCTGTTCAATGCATTTGCAACGGACTACCTGGCGAAGCATCAGCCCACTGAACAGGAGGTATTTGATACTTATCAGGAACAAGTACTGCTCGCTCCAACGAAGGAATACAAGGCCCGCCATATTCTCGTTGATTCGCAGGGCGCAGCCTTAACGCTCATCGAGCAGTTAAAAGGTGGCGCTGATTTCGCGGCATTGGCGCAAGAACATTCAACCGGTCCGTCAGCCTCCTCGGGCGGTGACCTTGGTTGGTTCCCGGCGAATGCGATGGTGCCATCTTTCTCTGAAGCAGTGGTTGCTTTGGCGGACGGCGCATTTACTCAGGCGCCGGTGCAAACGCAGTTCGGCTGGCACGTCATCCTTCGAGAAGAAACACGTGACAGCACGCCACCACCTCTTGAAAGTGTTCGCGATGTCATCGTGCAACGAGTGTCCCAGGAAAAATTCCTGGAATTTGTGCGCGAATTACGAACGAATGACAAAGAGTAAAACCGACTTAACTTAATACTCGAATTTCATTCAGCTTAGGGCGCCTATCGGCGCCTTTTTCTTTTGTAGCAAACGAATTGTGAAGCTGGTCACACCTGCATGCGACGAACGTACCTAGTATTGCTCGCGAGTCATTCCTAATCGCTCGGGGATGGCTCCTCCAACCCTCGCATCTCCTTCACAGGTTGATACGAGAACTAAGTCGGCAAGGACGCCGACTTTTTTATGCCTGCGATTAACGCGGGCAAAGAAAAAGGCCACCGAAGTGGCCTTCCCCATGCACAATCAAAAAGACAGGCCGTTCCCGGCCGTGGGCCGTAGACGAGCGAAGTCAGTGTGCCGTCCTTTCGAACGATTCGCTTATCTGACGCCTTCTGCCCTATTCGAAATCAGCGCACCATCTATCGACGGACGCGTTCCGTGGAAACTCCACATGCCGCCCGACGGCGCATCGCTGCTACCAAGGCTAGGCGTGTAATCGATTGTCAGGCTACCCATTCGTGCAGTGCCGTTCATTCGATTGACCGAGTCTACCAACCCCGAAACAAACACTGAGGTTGCGCCTGGTACGTACGCCTGGTCCGAAATGCTGACGTCATCCGCGTAATACCAGCCGGATGAAGCAACTGTGCCTCTGACTTCGACGAAGTCACCGAGTTGCATTCCCGCGAGCATACCTTGCGACGCCATAACCGTCTGACCCAGCGACCCGAAAACACCGCTTTCCCTGTCGATCAAATCGACTGGTCCGGCTAGGAGTAAGTCACCGCCGGATATTCCCGCAGTATCGCCGCCGGATATCCCCGCAGCATCGCCGCCAGAAATGCCTGCGATGTCGCCACCGGAAATCCCGAGAATGTCACCGCCAGATATGCCTGCGATGTCGCCACCGGATATGCCCGCAGTGTCACCACCGGAAATCCCAAGGATGTCACCGCCGGATATGCCCGCAGTGTCGCCGCCGGAAATGCCGAGGATGTCACCGCCAGAAATGCCGAGAATGTCGCCGCCGGATATTCCCGCAGTGTCACCACCGGAAATCCCAAGGATGTCACCGCCGGATATTCCCGCAGTGTCGCCGCCGGAAATGCCCGCAGTGTCACCACCGGAAATGCCGAGAATGTCGCCGCCGGATATGCCCGCAGTGTCACCACCGGAAATCCCAAGAATGTCGCCGCCGGATATGCCCGCAGTGTCGCCGCCTGAAATCCCTGAAACATCGCCGCCACTTATGCCAGCATACGATTGTCCAGAAATGATCACCGCAACAAGCGTCGCTCCCAGAGAAACTAGTCCTCTGGCGCCTTTTGCAATACGCATTTTTCGCTCCTAGTTTGTTTTACTAACTCCAACCCTCAATATTGAAAACACTAGGCCCGCAATTCGATAAATCCCTATCTAGTCAGGCCATCGCTACAGTGTTTTCAATCCTTATACCTAATCAACTCCTCTTTCTAACAGTAGACTACGGAGAGTCCCATAATCGTCAGAATCTTCTACATAATGAACCATATATAAGCCTGTATCTCGTCGAACTTCTCCAGGCCGATTTAATTCTTTCCGACTCGAAAACCAAACGTCGATCTCTTCCAGATACTCCTGACCGCGTTTTTTTACGTATTCGTTAAAAGCTACAATTTGATCGTCTGTACAACCATCGTCTGCGAACACCATTCGATCAAAATAGCCACTTCCTTCCATTTGTTTGTCAATATTCTTGGCCGCAGTCGAAAATACTCGATACCCAACCTCTCCAAGGCGCTTGATCAACGAAGGCGACAATGTCGAATGCTTAAAGATACGTCGTACCGCCTTATAACGCCCTTCGACTTCAACTACGGAACCAGCTTCAATCAATTGATTCAGCATTTGTCGCGGTGCCATATCGCCGCTGTATTGCTTAACCAATTCAACAAAACTCCTCTCGCCTGACTCTCCAATTTCGTAAGGCAGTTCGAGCGGGATACCGTATGGCCCCTGAAACTTTGGGTCCGCGTACCAACCGGTCAATACACGCTCGGGTCTAGAAAAAGACTTCTCCTGGTACCCAAACTCAAGAGTTCGATCAATAACATTTTTGACTTCCTTTCTCGTCAAACCCGTTAGAATCGCTACTCTCGATCGATTAACCTTCCCCTCCGCCTCGAAGTGTTTAAGCGCGATTTCTACATATACCTCTTTCGCTGTTTCCGCGAATTCTGCATGAGTAACACCCTGCGCTATTAACAGCCGAATCAATGGCTTGAACATCAACGAAAGCGCAGCCCTGAGGTGATCTTTTACTTCTTGCCCCATCTAATGCCACATTTGCTGAACAATATGTAAAGTATATCGGCGGGAGCGCCTATGCAAGCCGTGGGAAAACTCTATAAATGGTGAATTTTACCCAGTTATACGTCTGGACATGATTATGTCAATAAGATGGGAGAGATAAGTGCAGTGGAAGACTAACGGGTTGTCATAAGATATTGATTGCTAAAAGATTACTGCTCACGCAACCATATCTCCGACTGAAGGAAATAAAATGGTTAATCGTCAGTAAATTGACTACCGAACATTTCCGATCTGGAATACGGAAACGATTGCCTGGCAATATTTACTAGGTGCGCAATTTTTTGCGCACTGGTCGCTGGAGAGTTGCGCAAATTGGCGCGAAAGTCGAAGGAAGGTCATGAACAAGAATGCCATGCTCAGCCAGCCAGAATTGTATTACCAATCGTACTGAGCGTGTTCGTCTCTTTCCTCAAAATAATAGACTCCTACCATGACCGGCGAACTCGTATCATTATTATTCTTCGCACCACGTGACTCGTAGGCGATGAATAGGTCGTCGAAAGATTCAGCAATATCATTCAACCTGTCGGAGCACATTCTCTTAATGCGCGGTCTGTCCTCAGCGTCAATATTTAACGAAAACGCAGCAAATTGAGGCATGACATCCGATTCGTTCTTAGGGTCTGTATTGAAACTAACGTTACTGAGCAATGGATAAACGTGATGAATCAGCGCTGATTCGAGCTTTTGGGTTTGATCAGATGGCCAAAAGCTCCTCAGTTTTACCGTCAATTCACCCTTGTCGTTTTCATCGATCGATCCCACTCTCCTTAATTCGGCACGCATTGCACCCGCTGGCACATCACCACCAAATTTCTTCACAAGAGATGAAAATGACTTTTCACCCCCTGAAAACGGTAACGTCGCCGGCCGACCCTGCGTATCGAGGAATTCATCTTCAGCGTGCCAGCGATGCAATATTTCAGTGATCGGAGTTGACTTTACCGCCACCATATTTTCACCGCTTTCAAGTTTGGTCCTCAGGCGCCGAACCTCCTTTCGAGTTAGTCCGGTCATTACAGCCACACGAGATATATTCGTTGGCCTGCCCCGTATTCCAAACTCTGCACTGCTGACATCAACGTAAGCGGTCTTAACTGCTTCGGCAAATTCGCTGAAGCCGATTCCATAGCGCAGTAAGATTTTGACAATTGGCCGAAGGACCAACTGAAATGAATTAAGGACTCTTTGTCTTTGTTTTTCTTGCATGGGCAAGCAATATATTGATCAAGTGTATGAATCACCAGAAAAAACTGAGACATGGGAAAAATCGCCCAAGTCTTGCCATGATCAATATTGCAACGCTATATCTGTTCTTTGGCAAAGTACCGAGAAAGTAAGGTCAGGTACCTCAAGTTGAAGATACCAAGGTCCGTAATTCTGCTTCAGAAATTACTCTTATTTGAAGTTTTTCGGCCTTTAAAAGCTTCGATCCCGCATTGTCGCCGGCCAGCACATAATCTGTTTTAGAAGAAACGCTTCCGGTCACTTTCCCACCGTGCGATTGAATAAAATCTTTTGCCTTATCACGTGTCATTGTTGGTAACGTACCTGTTATTACGAAAGTTTTTCCCAATAGCGCACCGTCGCTTGACGCTTGAACTGGGTCTGACTCAGCCCAATTTACACCGTAGTCCTGCAATCGAGCGATGACATCCAGGTTGTGTTTTTCGTCAAAAAACGAACGTAGTCGTGCAGCGACGACAGGACCCACATCATCGATCCCCTGCAGCTCCTCCTCGCTCGCCGCAACCACATTTGCTAATCGTCCATAATGTGCGGCAACACTCGCGGCCGTCGCTTCCCCGACCTCTCGAATACCAAGCGCGAACAGCAGATGCGCTAATGTCGTTGACTTGCTTTTCTCAATGGCGTCGATCAGTTTACTGGCCGATTTCTTGCCCATTCGCTCCAGGTTTTCAAGTTCTTCTTGCGTCAATTGAAAGATATCAGCCGGTGTTTTTAGGCGGTCGATTGCCACGAGCTGATCGACCAGCTTTGCACCGAAGCCCTCAATGTCGAGCGCCCTCCTGGAAACGAAATGCTTTAGCGATTCGGCGCGCTGTGCGGCACAAAATAGTCCGCCCGTGCAGCGCGCCACTGTTTCGCCCTCTTCTCTTGCAACCTGTGAGTTGCACACCGGGCATTTCTTGGGTAATTGGACGCGCCTGGTGTGTTTTGGTCTGCGGCTCATCAGGACGCTTGCTATTTCCGGTATGACGTCGCCAGCTCGCCGTACAACTACCGTATCGCCGACCCGTACGTCCTTGCGATGTAATTCATCAATATTGTGCAGCGTCGCATTGCTAACCGTCACGCCACCCACAAACACTGGCTTCAATCGAGCGACCGGCGTAATAGCTCCCGTCCGTCCGACCTGAAACTCAACGCTCTCAACCTGCGTCAATTCTTCTTGGGCCGGAAACTTGTGAGCGATCGCCCAGCGCGGTGCCCGCGACACAAATCCAAGTTCTGCCTGCATTGCCAGACTGTTGATCTTGTAGACGACCCCATCGATTTCATAAGCCAGCGTGCTGCGGCGTTTCCCGATGTCCACGTAGTACGCGAGACAAGCTTCAATGCCCTTCACCACACGCCGCTCAGGGCAAACTTTGATTCCCCATTGTTGCAACTGATCGATGATCTCGCTGTGGCTCGACGGCAGCTTGCCGCCTTCTGTAACGCCAACGGAGTAGGCATACATATCCAACGGTCGCGCGGCGGTTAGTTTCGGATCGAGCTGCCGCAAACTGCCCGCGGCCGCATTGCGGGGATTGACGAATGTCTTCTCGCCGGCCGCCCTCGCCTTGTCGTTGTAGGCCTCGAATCCTGCTTTGGGCATGAACACTTCACCGCGGACTTCCAGGCGGCGTGGGAAGCCCTTGCCGAGCAAACGAAGAGGAATCGCCTCAATCGTTCGTACATTGTGTGTGATGTCTTCGCCCGTAGTGCCATCGCCACGCGTAGCGCCTTGTGTCAGCACACCGTCGACGTACAACAAACTTACTGCTGCACCATCAAGTTTTGGCTCGGCCGCGTATATCAGTTCAGACGTCGCGTCGAGCTCCAGTTTTTCCAGCGCGCGGCGATGAAAGTCGTGCAACTCCTGTTCGCTGAATGCATTTCCCAGCGACAACATTGGCATCTCGTGGCGCACCGTGCCAAATGCCGAAATTGGGGCGTCGCCAACGCGCTGCGTTGGTGAGTCGGGGGTGACAAGTGCAGGGTGTTTTTCTTCCAGCACCTGCAACTCGCGCATCAGGCGGTCGTACTCAGCATCCGGTACTTCAGGGTCATCGAGCGCGTGATAGCGATAGTTGTGGTGGCGAATCTGGTCGCGAAGCGACTCAGCTTTCTTTCGGGTGGCGGCGGGTACGGTCATCAGCGTCAGATAACCGTCAGTCAGGACACCAGGCGACTGAGCTGGAACTGAATGATTTCCTCGCGCAAATAGCGCTCCCGCTGAATGCTCAAGGTACTGCCGGACTCATCGAGTAACTCACCACCAAGTGTCTGCGTTAACGCGCGGGCTGCCGCCAACATTAAATCGAAGGCTTCAACACACTCGACTGGCCCCGGTAATACCAGAAACAGACTGATACCGGGAATTTGCTGGCCTTTGATGTTCTGTAAATCAAAGCTGCCTGGCTCAACCAGGCTTGCGGCGCTGAATATGGTTCGAGACTCGTCATTGCCATCGAAGCGATGAAAGATTCCGAATTTCCCGTGTCTTAGCCCTATGCCTCGCATGCTGAGCACCAGTTCGTCACCGGCAAAAGATTTTTTCTCGCCGGCTACGATGCGAACGGTAACTATCTTCTGTGGAGTGCTCTGATCAGGCAATTCATCATCGTCATCGTCCTCTGCGACATCAAGAGCTGGATCATCATCGGAATCCTGATCTCCAACGTCGAGACTTGGCTCGATTCGGTGGCCGGCGTTTGACTCTTCGACAGCCGGCTTTTTCTCACGACGGCTGTAGAAATAGACACCCGCGATAACCAACAACCCAAATAATGACAGCCACCAACGCAGAGGTTCCATTTAAGCGTTCACCCCAACCTGTTAACTTGCCGCCATCTTCACAGCTGCGTCGAGATCCACGGACACCAGACGGGAAACACCAGGCTCCTGCATCGTGACACCCGACAGTTGTCGTGCCAGCTCCATCGTGACCTTGTTGTGTGTAATAAACACAAACTGCACTTTTTCAGACATTTCTCGCACGATGTTACAGAAGCGCGTTACGTTCGCGTCATCGAGTGGTGCGTCAACCTCGTCGAGCATACAGAATGGAGCCGGGTTCAATTCGAAGATCGCAAAAACAAGCGCCACTGCGGTCAATGCCTTTTCACCGCCGGACAACAGGTGAATCGTGCTATTGCGTTTGCCTGGCGGTCTTGCCATGACAGTAATGCCCGCCGTCAGTAAATCGTCGCCGGTGAGCTCGAGGTAAGCGTGACCACCGCCAAACAACTTCGGGAACAGTGCCTTGAAGCCTTCATTAACATTGTTGAATGTGTCCCGGAAACGGCTCTTGGTTTCCTTGTCGATCTTGCGAATCGCGCCTTCCAGTGTTGATAGTGCATCATTCAAGTCCGCCAGTTGTGAATCCAGGTACTCCTTACGTTCGGACTGTTCCTTGAACTCATCAATAGCCGCGAGGTTGATTGGACCAAGTCGGTCAATTCGACCACGCACCCTCTCAAGCTTTTCTTCCCACGCTTCGATGCTCGCATCGTCGGCCATTTCTTCAAGCAAGCTCGACAATTCGAATGTTGTCTGTGAAAGTTGCTCCGCGAAACCTTCGCGGCGGACCTTCAATTCCTGAACCGCCATTTCGGCTTCGCTGAGCTGCGAACGTGCGTCCTCGACCGACTGATCAATCTGCATGCGCGATTGATCAAGCTCACGCAATTCATTCTCGACCTTCTCGACAATCTGTCGTGCCGCCGCTAACTCGTCTTCCACAGCGATGCGTGCTTGCAGTTGTGTCGCAAGCGCGGTCTTGTTGTCTTCGAGTGGCAATTGACGATTTTCAAGTTGCGAACGAATGTCTGCCTCACGTGCGGTGAACTGGGCCAGCTGCGTCTTCATGCGAGCGAGGTTCTGTGCAGCAGAATCCTTGCTGGTCCGACGACTCTCAAATTGAATTGCAATATTCTGTACGGCCTGGCGATCTTCATCCGCCTGAGCACGCACGCGTTGCAATTCCGCACGCAGTTCTTCGCGTCGATCTTCCAGGTCCTGTCTCTCGGTTTGCAAGCGCTCCAAAAGGCTGCCCGCCGCGGTACGAATCCGCTGCGATTCTCGCAACTGCTCTTCAGCCGAAATCTGTTCGTTTTTAAGGCTGCTGGACTCCTCTGCCAGGGCTGCCTTACGTGCATTAGCCTGGTCCATTTTGTAGCGAGCCGACTCTAACGCCGCTTTCGTCTCGGAATATTCGTTCAATAATGACGACGCGTCCTGCTGCAGGGTTTCGCGTCGTTCTTCGAGTTGTGCCAGCCGCGAGCGACCATCGTGCAACAATTTTTTGGCACTGTCATAGCGTGCCTGCATTTCGCGAATCTCGGATTTAAGACGTCGCATGTCGTGCTCGCGGGCTAACACGCCGGCTTTGCCGTCCTTGTCGCGGCAGACACGTAGCCAGTTTTTTCCGAGCCAGACGCCGTCGGCTGTTACAACCGATCCGTCTTCGGGTAGCGATTCCCGGATCTGTAGCGCTCGGCCGAGTGATTCTGCGGTCGCTACTTTGGAAAGAATTTGTTTTATTGCAGCGGGCGCGCCGGTTGCTTTTTGCGCCAGCGTATTCTCTACCGACCGCTCATCGCCATCCTTCGATTGCTCTCGCAAGACTGTCACGTTGCCACTTTTCAATCGCGCAATGCTCTCGGTCACTGGCGTGATGTCAGAAACGCACACGGCTTGCAGGTAGTCACCAAGGACCGTTTCAACAGCACGTTCCCAGCCGTCGTCGACAGCGAGTTTTTGCGCCACACGACCGTTTTTTTCAAGACCAGCACCTTCGAGCCAGGTCTTGACACCTTCGTCACCTTCACCGAGGGCTGCTTGTTGCACCGCTTCGAGCGATGCGTACTTGCCCTTCGCCTCTTGCATCGTATTGTGGCGTTCGTCGACCAGCAACGTCAGCTTGCGGTCCTGCTCACGAAGCTTGCGCACCTTCTCGCCGACGTCAGTCAGGTGACGATCGAATTCATCGCGCGCCTGCCTTTTCCTGAGCTCCTGTTGGGCAAAATCGTTGTAGCGAGCCTGCAGGTCTTCAGGGCTTGCATCGACCTGCGCCTCCTGAAGTTTCTTCGTGCGTTCTCCGAAGCTCAACAGGCGAGATTCAATCTGCTCGGAACGCGTACTCTCAACGCTGTGTTGTTGCAACGCATCACTGAATTGCCGTGAGTGTGCATCCCATTGCTCTTGCCATGCCGCCAACGCCAGCTCCGCTTTCTCCAGCGATGCTGATGACGATTGCTCACTTTGCCGCGCTTGCTCCAGGCCCGGAACAAGTTCGCTCAGCGTTAATTCAAGCTGTTCGATCTCTGTCTGGTCCTGGTCGATATGCGCAGCGATTTCCTTCGCGCCGCTGATCGCCTGCTCCAGGTCCTGTTGCTGGCGCTCGCGCAGTTCGCGTGCGTGCTCAATGGACTGTTCAAGGCGTGCGATTTCGGAGCCTACTTTGTAGTAACGGCCCTGGACGGCGTTGAATGCGTCGGTGCCTTCAGTTTGACGAACACGCGTGGCTTCAAGCGAAGCCTCAAGACTGCGCTGTTTCGCGATTGACGCTTCGAGATGCGTCTTGCGTTCGGCCAGTTTGGTGCCAGCGGCGTTGCCCCGCTCGTCCAGATCACGGGTACGCAATGCCAGCAGGTCGGCTGCTGTGCGACGCTCTTCATTCTTGTATTTACTATAGCGCTCCGCTGTTTTCGCTTGTCGATCCAGATGCTTGATCTGCTTTTCGACCTCATCGAGAACATCCAGCAAGCGGTCAAGGTTTTCCTTGGTGTGCTTGATGCGATTCGATGTCTCGCGACGACGCTCTTTGTATTTTGAAATGCCGGCGGCTTCCTCGAGGAATACACGCATATCTTCTGGTTTGGCTTCGATCAGGCGGGAAATCATGCCTTGTTCGATGATTGAGTAACTGCGCGGCCCCAAACCGGTACCGAGGAAGACGCCGGTAATGTCCTTGCGGCGACACTTCGTACCGTTTAAGTAATAGGTCGAAATGCCGTCACGACTAACCTCGCGACGAATCGATATCTCGCCATACTTGGCGTATTGGCCTTCAAGTGTGGTTTCGCTGTTGTCGAATAGCAGCTCAACCGACGCCGCACCGACCGGCTTCCTCGTACTGGAGCCATTAAAAATGACGTCCGTAATAGAATCGCCCCGAAGGCGAGTCGCTGAGCTTTCGCCCATCACCCATCGCACGGCATCAATTACGTTTGACTTGCCACAACCATTGGGACCAACCACACCGACTAGGCTGCTTGGAAAGGTAATCGTTGTGGGGTCGACGAAGGATTTGAAGCCAGCGAGCTTTATCTTGCTTAATCGCATTGCTAATTCGGACCGATATCCCGCCAAATCCGGTTAGTGTAATAGAAATCTGACGATAAAACCCGGCTATAAAATATTTGTCGCTGAAATAAGACATACCGGCCGAAGCCCGTGATTTGTGGTGCTTTCTCACTATCTGCAGGGTCAGAAAGAGCCTAGAAAAATAGGGGTTCCCAAACCTCTCAGGCAATGTATAATCCCGGCCTTTTCTTTCCCCGGCAGGAGCCAGATAATGCCCGCAAAGAAAGCCGCAAGCAAAAAGCGGAAGACCGCGACAACCAAGCGCAAGACTGTTGCCAGGAAGAAGACGGCAACCAAGAAGAAAGTTGCCAAAAAATCGGTCTCCCGGAAAAAAGTAGCCAAGAAGTCTTCGAAGAAGGCGTCTCGGAAAAAGGCACCGGCGAAAAAGAAAGTCGCCAAGAAAAGGGCATCGAAGAAGAAAGCCCCCGTAAAGAAGAAAGCCACCAAGAAAACGACAACGAAGAAGGCTTCGAAAAAGAAGGCTTCGAAGAAAAAGGGTTCAAAGAAAAAAGTCTCGGCGAAGAAAGTCTCGAAAAAGAAAGTCAGCGCCAAAAAGACAGGCGTCAGCAAGAAAAAGCCCGCGGTGAAGAAGAAATTGCCGACCCGTGCCAAGCCGCCTGTTCGGGCGGCCCGCAGGCGTGGGGACGCGTTATCGGGACCGATTCACGGCATTGAGCCGTACAAGCCTCGCCGCGGTGAGGAGTACATGAGCGACGAGCAAATCGAGCACTTCCGTGCAATCCTGTCTGCATGGAAGAACGAGCTCATGTTTGAAGTTGATCGAACCGTTCATCATATGCAGGACGAAGCGGCAAATTTCCCGGATCCGAACGATCGTGCGACCCAGGAATCAGAATTCGGCCTCGAACTTCGAACACGTGACCGCGAACGCAAATTGCTGAGAAAAATTGAATCCGCGCTGGCGCGGCTGGATGATGGTTCTTATGGGTATTGCGATGAAACCGGTGAAGAAATCGGTCTCAAGCGGCTGGAAGCCCGGCCTGTGGCAACACTGAGCCTGGAAGCTCAGGAACGACGCGAAATGTCGGAACGCCAGTTCCGCGACCGGGACGACCGGTATCGGTAAATTGGGCAGCTGATGCAGACGCGCGAATCGGTTCCTTATGTTGGCCGGTTCGCGCCGTCGCCCACCGGCCCCCTCCACCTTGGATCCCTGGTTGCAGCCGTAGCGAGCTATCTGCAAGCCCGCGTTAATGACGGGCGTTGGTTGATTCGGATCGAGGATATAGACCCACCGCGAGAGCAGCCCGGCGCCACGGATCTCATTCTGACAGCGCTTGATCGCTACGGTTTTGAGTGGGACGGCGACATCATTTATCAAAGCGCCAGTCGTGATGCCCATGAGGCCGCTGTGGCGACGCTGATCGATGCAGGGCTTGCCTACCGCTGCAGTTGTTCGCGGCGTGACCTGGCCGACCTGCCGCATGGGCCGCTCGGCGTCATCTATCCCGGACTATGTCGCGAGCGTTCAATTGATGGTGACGACGCCGCAATCCGCGTGCACACTGATGGTGGCGACCTTGTTTTTGTGGATGCGCTGCAGGGTCAGGTCACGCAGAACCTCGAGTCAGAATCCGGTGATTTCATCGTTCGGCGCCGGGATGGCCTTATCGGCTACCAGCTCGCCGTCGTCGTTAGCGATGCGCTTGAGGGGATTACCGACGTCGTGCGCGGCATTGACCTGATTGACTCTACGCCCCGTCAAATCTGGCTGCAGCGGAAACTTCAGTACCGCACGCCCGGATACAGCCATATACCGGTCATCACGCATCCGGCGGGTGACAAGCTCAGCAAGGCCACCGCTGCACCGGGCATTCCACTGGACGCTGTCGCCACAACACTGGTTGAAGCACTAAGCCTGCTGCAGCAAGGCCCGCCGAGCGATTTGGCCCGAAATTCGCGACAAGATATATGGTTATGGGCACTCGAAAATTGGCAACCTGGAAAACTTTCCGGTCTGAAAGCCGTGGTAAAAACGGCCTTGACATGAACGCGCCGGTGAAATAGCGTGAACATTGCAACGGGGATACGCTCCCCCGCCCCCCGTTGCAAAAAGCCTGAAGGTGTAATCACTCCACGGCGGGCCCCCTGCGCAAGCAGGGGGCCATTTTTTTGCCCATGAATGCACCAAAATGACGCCAGACAAGCCACCGGGTCCAATCATTCAGAGCCAGTTTCGACCGGCTCGCTGGCTCCGGAACCCGCATGCTCAAACGATGTATCCCAGCCTTCCATGGTCGTGGCCATCGCGCCCCCAGTTGCGACGAGAAACCCTTGAACTGCCGGACGGCGACGCAACGGCCGTTGACTGGCTGGTCGCCGCCGACACCCTGCCGGACGCTGCGCCGCTTCTGATCATCCTGCATGGCCTGGAAGGTTCCGCGAATTCTTCTTACGCGCGCATGTTGATGGAAACCGCATTGGATCGTAACTGGCGGTCCTGCGTGTTGCATTTTCGTGACTGTGGCGACTACCGCAATCGACTGCCACGGCGCTATCACGCCGGCGAGACCAATGATCTAAGGCATTTCCTAAACGAACTTCAGCACAATCGCGAGGCAACCGGAAACCCCGGCCCGTTGCTCGCCGCGGGCTTCTCGCTGGGCGGCAATGTGCTGCTGAAATACCTCGGTGAGTCAGCCAACGAAACGCCAATCAAAGCCGCGACGGCGGTCTGTGTGCCGCTTAACTTGCAAGAATGCTCCGTGGCATTAAATATTGGTTTTTCAAAGCTTTACCAACGACATCTATTAAAACGGATGAAGGGTGCAGTTACGCGAAAGTTTGACCCGCACACGGCGGCCTTCAATTGGCAACGCGCCATGGCTGCGACCACATTTGACGACTTCGACGACGCTGTCACCGCGCCCTTGCATGGCTTCAAAGGGAAACAGGACTACTACGATCGCTGCAGCTCAGTGAATTTTCTCAGCACAATCGAACGCCAGACGCTCATCATTAACGCGCTGGATGATCCGTTCATGACACAGAAGGTCATACCCAGCGCAGACCGCATGTCCAGCGCTGTTACCCTTGAAGTTGCAACGCACGGCGGGCATGTTGGCTTCATTAACGGCGGCACCCCATGGCACCCGGAGTTCTACCTGCCGGGACGCATCATCGAGTTTTTGGAGCCACACTCCGTCATTCCGGGTCTGTAGATCCGTAGCATCGAGCACAAAAAAAGGGCCGAACCGCAGTAGCGATTCAGCCCTGATCTTTTTGCGTGTGAAGCGCCTATTCGGCGGCTTCTACTTCCTTCATCGACAGGCGCACCCGCCCCTGGCGGTCGACCTCGAGAACCTTAACCTTCACTTCGTCGCCCTCGGCCAGCTTGTCGCTGACTTTCTCGACTCGTTCGTTTGAGATTTGCGAGATGTGAACAAGGCCGTCTTTGCCTGGCAGAATGGTGACAAAAGCACCGAAGTCCATAAGGCGCGCTACCTTGCCGTCGTAGATACGACCCACTTCGACGTCAGCCGTGATGAGTTCGATGCGGCGATGCGCTTCTTTGCCTGACGCACCGTCGACGGACGCAATGCGAATCGTGCCATCGTTGTCGATATCGACCGATGCGCCGGTCTCTTCCGTGATCGCACGAATGACCGCACCACCCTTGCCGATGACATCGCGAATCTTCTCGGGATCGATCTTCATCGTCATGATGGTCGGAGCCCATTCAGACATTTCACTACGTGGCTCGCTGATGACCTTGTTCATTTCATCCAGGATGTGCAGACGCGCATCACGGGCCTGATCAAGTGCCTTGCTCATGATTTCACGCGTAATGCCCTGGATCTTGATGTCCATCTGCAAGGCGGTGACGCCGTCATTGGTACCGGCTACCTTGAAGTCCATGTCGCCGAGGTGATCTTCGTCGCCCAGAATGTCGGTTAGAACTGCGAAATCGTCGCCTTCCTTAACCAGGCCCATCGCAACACCGGCAACCGGTGCCTTAATGGGCACGCCGGCATCCATCAGCGCGAGGCTCGTACCACAAACTGAGGCCATTGAACTCGAACCGTTGGACTCGGTGATCTCGGAAACGACACGAATGACGTAACCAAACTCGTCCATATTCGGCATTACTGCTTGAATGCCGCGACGCGCGAGTTTGCCGTGGCCGATTTCGCGGCGCTTCGGTGAACCAACAAATCCTGTCTCACCAACGCAGAACGGAGGGAAGTTGTAGTGCAGCATGAACGGCTCTTTGCGCTCACCTTCGATTGCATCGATGATCTGCGCATCACAACCGGTGCCGAGCGTCGCGACGACAATGGCCTGCGTCTCACCGCGCGTGAATATGGCTGAGCCATGTGCGCGGGGAAGTATGCCTACACCGACGTCAATTCCACGAACAGTTGTGCGGTCGCGACCGTCGATTCGAGGTTCGCCATTAATAACACGTTTGCGAACGATCGATTTTTCGAGCTTATACAAAGCACCCTTGACGTCTTCGACCGAGTATTGCGCATCATCGCCGGAGGCCAGCGACTCAACAGCGGCAGACTTCACAGCACCAACCGCATCCTGACGTTCCTGCTTGTCAGTGATGCGATAAGCATCAGACATGCCGTCTGTCGCGGCAGCAGCAACCGCTGCGACGAGAGCATCGTTCGCTTCCGGTGCTGCCCAGTCCCAGGCTGGCTTGCCGACTTCCCGAGCAAGCTCATTGATCGTGTCAATCGCGATTTGTAACTGTTCGTGACCGAACATGACGGCGCCAAGCATGACTTCTTCAGACAGGCCTTTCGCTTCAGATTCAACCATCAGCACGGCATCTTTGGTGCCTGCCACGACCAGCTCAAGGTCACCCTCAGCAATAGCAGCAACACCCGGATTGAGTACGTACTCACCGTTCTTGTAACCGACTTTTGCCGCACCAATTGGGCCAGCAAATGGCATACCGGAGATAGCAAGGGCAGCAGATGCGCCGATCAGTGCCGGGATATCAGGATCAACATCCGGATTCAGCGACATAACTGTCGCGATAATCTGCACTTCGTTGGTGAAGCCTTTTGGAAACAATGGCCGCACAGGACGATCGATCAGGCGGCAGGTCAGAATCTCTTTCTCACCCGGACGACCTTCGCGCTTGAAGTATCCACCCTGAATCTTGCCGGCGGCATAGGTTTTTTCCTGGTCGTTCACTGTCAGCGGGATGATGTCCCTGCCTGGATCCGCAAATTTACGGCCTACTGCGGTGACCATGACGGTTGTGCCGGCCATGTCGACCATTACTGCGCCGTCAGCCTGGCGGGCGATTGCGCCCGTTTCAATAGTTACTTCATGTTCCCCGAATTGGAAACTTTTCTTAGTCGATTTCACGATGATTTCTCTGATTGGCTTACGATGAAGCACAAGCATTGACGGCAATCCCGGTTATGGGAACGACACGTCGAATAATAGTTGCCTGTACTGGGTGCTCGCTGGACTAGCGACGCAGACCGAGCTTAGTGATGAGCTCGCGGTAGCGGTCACCGTCTTTTGATTTCAGGTAATCAAGCAGCTTGCGTCGCTTGTTGACCATCTTCAGAAGACCCTGACGGCTGTGGTGATCTTTCTTATGCTCACCGAAGTGGCCGGTAAGTTCTGCAATTCGTTTTGACAGCAGAGCCACCTGAACTTCAGGTGAGCCTGTATCGGCTTCGCCGCGTGCATGTTCGGCGATAACGCCCTGCTTTTCTTCACTGGAAAGTGACATTTTTATACAACTCCATTTCTCTATTCATAGCCCTTTTTTGAGCGCGGTATTCTAGCGCCTGTTCGAGCCCATTAACACCCCAAAATCAAATAATTACGGGGTTTGTTCCTGTGTCAGAAACACTCTGCGCGGTGCGACCTGGCCGTCTTCGGCAAGCTCACCCACACCCAAAAATCTCGACTTCACCTCGTATACTCGGGCAAGTCCTTGCTGTCCTTCACTTATTCCCGGCACGGACTGCCCGCCACAGAAACGTATCGCGTCCTCGGCACTAACGGAAACCTCCGGCATCCGGCCCAGGGCGACGTCCGCCGGCAGCAATTTGGCACGCAGTGCATCGGTGCCCTCCTCGGCCAGCGCCTCTAATGCCGACATTTCCAGCATGCTGTCGCTCGCGAAATCGCTGACCGACTCCCGATGCAGGCGTGCGGTATGCGCCACGGTGCCGGCCCGCCGGGCTATATCCTCCACCAAAACGCGAATGTAGGTGCCTTTGGAGCAACTCACGCGAAAAACCAGTCGGGTACCCGCAAGTTCCAGTAGCTGGATCTCGTCGATACGGATTGATCGTGGCTCACGATCGACCGTTTCGCCCTTGCGCGCCAACTCATACAGCCGCTTGCCGTCTTTTTTCAATGCCGAGTACATCGGCGGAATCTGCGTCGATTCCCCACAGAACCCCTGCAAGATCGTATTCCAGTCATCAGCGTTGAGCGGCGGCACTTCGGCTGTCTCGATTTCATTCCCGTCGCCGTCGCCGGTATCCGTCTTCGACCCAAGCCGGGCAGTAACTCGATAGCTCTTGTCAGCGTCCAACAGATAGCCACACACCTTGGTGGCTTCGCCGAAGCACAGCGGCAGCATGCCGGTGGCGGCCGGGTCGAGGCTGCCCGTGTGGCCCGCCTTGCGGGCATTGAGCAGTCTCCGTACCATTTGCAGGGCACGGTTTGACGACATGCCGGGCGGCTTGTTGAGCAACAACAGCCCGTCCACTGCGTCAGCGTGGCGTTTCATTCCTCTGGCGGCCATTTACTGCTTCTCGTTCCTGGTCTCTGAATCCAGCGCCGCATCAATCAGGCTGCTGATGCGCTGCGCCTCGGCGGCGCTGTCATCGTGGGCGAAACGCAATTCCGGCACGTGACGAATTTTGATTTCACTGCCCAGGCGACTCCGCAGGAAGCCACTGGCCCGCTCCAGTCCTTCCTGAACCGGTGCGGGGTCACCATTTGGGTCGAGCATGATGAAATGGATACGCGCAACGCTCAGGTCGCGGGACAAATCCACCGAGTTCAGCGATACCATTTTAAGTCGTGGATCCTTGGTTTCGAAACGCAGCAGCTCGTTCAGTGTGCGTAGCACCTGATTTCCGAGTCGCTGATTCCTGGAAAATTCACGAGGCATGACGAAATGCGTGCACGCTAGTCAAGCGTGCGTGCAACCTCAATCCGCTCGAAGCACTCAATCTGATCTCCGACCTGGACATCGCTGTAGTTTTTCACACCAATACCGCACTCGGTACCGGAACGAACTTCGTTCACATCATCCTTAAAGCGACGCAAGGATTCGAGCTCGCCTTCGTAAATCACAACGTTGTCACGCAGGACACGAATCGGATTCGCGCGCTTCACGACACCTTCGCTGACGATACTACCCGCAATATCGCCAAACTTCGGCGAGCTGAAGACTTCCTTCACCGTCGCCAGTCCGAGGATATTCTCGCGAACTTCCGGTGCCAGCAGACCGGTGAGCGCCGCCTTAACGTCATCAATCGCCTCATAAATAATGCTGTAGTAGCGAATATCGACGCCGGATTCCTTGATCGCAGTGCGCGCTGCTGCGTCCGCACGAACATTGAAGCCGATGATCGTGGCATTCGATGCTGCCGCAAGGTTGGCGTCCGTTTCGGTAATGCCACCAACACTTGAACCCAGGATCTTGACGCGAACTTCATCCGTCGAAAGCTTCGTCAGCGCGTCACGAAGCGCTTCGGCACTACCGTGCACATCGGATTTGATGATGACCGGTACGGACGAAATCTCACCGTCCTGCATCTGCGTGAACATGTCTTCCATCTTCGAGGCTTGCTGCTGTGCGAGCTTCGCTTCGCGGGTCTTACCCTGGCGAAACTCGGCAACTTCCCGTGCTTTGCGTTCGTTCTTCACAACCAGGAAGTCATCGCCTGCGCTCGGTGTTTTTGACAACCCGAGAACAACGGCGGGCCTCGACGGGCCGGCTTCTTTGATCGACTTGCCGGTTTCGTCAAACATGTTACGAATTCGACCGTATTCCTCACCTGCAATAATCATGTCGCCCTGTTTCAACGTGCCGGTTTGTACCAGCAATGTCGCAACGGAGCCACGGCCCTTCTCAAGGCTCGATTCAATAACGAGGCCTTGTGCGGGACCCACGGCAACTGCAGTGAGATCCATGACCTCAGCCTGAATGGAAATCGCATCCAGAAGGTCGTCGATGCCGGTGCCCTTCAGCGCCGATACGTTGACGAATTGTTGCTCGCCACCCCATTCTTCCGGAATGACTTCGTGTTGCGACAATTCGTTCTTGACGCGTTCCGGATCGGCGTTTTCACGATCGATCTTGTTGACTGCGACAACCATCGGTACTCCAGCCGCTTTCGCGTGCTGGATTGCCTCGATGGTCTGTGGCATGACCCCGTCATCGGCAGCCACCACAAGTATTACGATATCGGTAGCCTCCGCACCACGAGCTCGCATCGCTGTAAACGCCGCGTGTCCGGGAGTGTCGAGAAACGTAATCTGGCCCTTGTCCGTCTTCACGGAATAGGCGCCGATGTGCTGTGTTATTCCACCGGCTTCGCCGTCCGCAACTTTCGTTCGACGAATGTAATCGAGCAGAGAAGTCTTACCGTGATCTACGTGACCCATGATCGTTACGACGGGTGCGCGGGAAACCTGCTCGCCAACCACTTTCGATTCTTCGGCAAGCAACTTCTCATCAACGTCCGCCGAGTCGACGGGAACAGCAACGTGTCCAAGCTCCTCAACAACCAACGTCGCAGTATCCTGGTCAATGACCTGATTGATCGTGACCATCGCGCCCATGTTGAACAAGACCTTGACGACCTCGTTGCCCTTGATTGCCATCTTTTGCGCAAGCTCGGCCACGCTAATGCTCTCTGGCACTTCGACATCGTGGACAACCGGTACGGTTGGCATTTCGAAGCCGTGTTTTGAATCTCCGCCTACGGCAGCTGAGCGCCGGCGCATTGGCGCCTTGCGTTTACGTTTGCCGCTCTTGTCGCCGGCAACGTGCAATTCTTTGCGGCCGTAGCGAGTTTCAGGGCGATTCGGTTTAGGCTGTTTCGCCTTTTCTTTATCTTTGGTGCGACGATTGCGCGCATCGGCTTCCGCCTTTTCAAGGCGTGCCTTTTCTTCTGCTGCAGCGGATGCCGCTTTCTCGGCCTGCATACGTGCTTCGTCTTCAGCACTTTTTGCAGCCTGGACTTCTTTCTTGCGCGCCTCTTCCTCGCGCTTCGCAGCCGCAATTTTCTCGGCTTCGATGCGTTCTTTTTCCGCAGCCTCGGCAGCCACACGATCTTCGGCTTCCTTGCGCTCGCGATCGAGTGCATCCTGTTCGTCCTGCGCCTGTTTCTCAAGAACGTCACGTTTGATGTAGGTGCGTTTCTTGCGAACTTCGACGTTGACCGTGCGGGATCGACCCTGCGCGCCGGCCAGACGAAGCTCGGACGACGATTTCCGGTTCAGCGTGATTCGACGTGGTGCCGCCGCCGTTGCCGGCGTGTCATCCTGCCCGTGACTGCGACGCAAGTGCGTCAGCAATTCGAGCTTCGCGTCTTCACTGATCTTGTCGTCAGATCCTTTTACCTTGATACCAGCCTCATCAAGCTGCGACATCAATTTATCAACCGGTACTTTCAGTACTTCAGCGAATTGTGCAACTGTCACATCAGCCATATATTAACTCCGCAAACAAAGGCGATTACGCCTGTTGCTCTTCCTCAAACCAGTGTGCGCGTGCCTTCATGATCAGAGCAGCCGCATCTTCCTCGGCGATTTCATCGTTAATCTCAAGCAAGTCATCGGTTGCGAGCTCAGCGAGATCCTCGCGTGTCACGACACCCTTGCTCGCCAGTAGAAACGCGAGACTCTTTTCCATGCCTTCAAGACTCAGCAAATCGTCAGCCGGTTCGACTTCATCGATTTTCTCTTCCTGAACAATCGCCTGGGTTAACAACACGTCACGAGCGCGACTGCGAAGTTCGTCGACGATACCCTCGTCGAATTCTTCAATAGCCACGAGCTCGGAAGCCGGCACATAGGCGACCTCTTCGATCGTTGAGAAACCTTCCTGAACGAGGATCAGCGATACTTCCTCATCAACGTCAAGTTGCTTTGAGAACAACGCAATGAGCTCTTTCTGTTCGGAATCGCTCTTTTCTTCGGCGTCCTGCGCGGTCATGACGTTCAGCTCCCAACCGGTCAGCTCACTCGCGAGGCGAATATTCTGTCCGCCGCGACCAATCGCCTGCGACAATTTATCCTCTTCAACCGCGATATCCATGCTGTGGTTGTCTTCATCGACAACAATGGAAACAACCTCGGCTGGTGACATCGCATTGATGACAAACTGAGCAGAGTTGTCGTCGAAAAGAATGATGTCGACTCGCTCACCGGCAAGCTCGTTGGAAACGGCCTGAACGCGTGAGCCACGCATACCGACACAGGCACCGACGGCGTCAATACGGCTGTCGTTGCTGCGAACCGCAATCTTGGCACGCAGGCCCGGATCGCGCGCTGCACCCAGAATATCGATGAGGCCCTGACCAACTTCCGGTACTTCAATCTTGAATAACTCGACCAGGAACTCCGGCGAAGTACGCGTCATGAACAATTGCGGTCCGCGAATTTCCGAACGCACTTCGATCAGCAAGGCTTTAATACGATCCTGAGGTCGCACCGGCTCGCGTGGCACCATGTGCTCGCGCGGCACAAAGCCTTCGGCATTGCCGCCGAGATCGATATACACACCGTTGCGATCCACACGCTTGACGAGACCCGACAGCATTTCGCCCTCGCGTCCCTGGTATTCCTCAACAACCTGCTCACGCTCAGCCTCGCGAACTTTCTGCACGATGACCTGCTTCGCCGTTTGTGCCGCAATTCGACCGAATTCGACCGATTCCATCGGTATTTCAACATAGCCGCCGGGTTCGGCATTTTCGTCGACATCGACTGCATCAATCATGCGCAGTTCGCGATCCGGCGTTTCGAGCTCGGTCGATTCGTCTTCGAAGACCAACCAGCGTCGAAACGTGTCGTATTCGCCCGTATCGCGATCAATGCTGACGCGCACTTCAATGTCGTCACCGTGCTTTCTGCGAGTCGCAGACGCCAGTGCCGCTTCGATTGCCTCGAATATGATGTCTTTCTCAACGCCTTTCTCATTCGAGACAGCGTCAACAACCATCAGAATTTCTTTGCTCATTACCCTAAAACTCCAAAAATCCCGCGGGCCTAGACCGCGTCGGGAACCAACCGAGCCGTATCGAGTCTCGCCAGCGGCAAACTGTGCGACTCTCCATCCACCTCAACTACGATGCTCTCATCATTCGAGGACAACAATTTGCCTCGAAATCGCCGCCGCCCCGCAATGGGAAAGCGCATGGTAATTTTCACGATTTCGCCTTCAAACCTTTGAAAATGTTCAACTTTTGTCAACTTCCTGTCCAGCCCTGGCGATGACACCTCAAGGTTGTATTCACCCGTCATCGGGTCTTCAACGTCGAGCAAAGCACTCACGGCATGGCTCACTTTTTCACAATCGTCCAGATTGATGCCCTCTGGCTTGTCGATCGTGATGCGGACCAGGCCACCCTTGCCACTCAAGCGGACTTCAAGGTCCGCAAGCTCGTAGCCCAAGCGCTGAACCGTCGGCTCGAGCATGTTTCTAAGCTCGTCTGACGTCATTTTCTACTCACCTAACTATCTGTTCTCAAACAAAAAATGGGCCAATGGCCCATTCGTACCCAGCGCTGTGTCACTGCCCGTGCCAATCCTCCGGGCAAGAAAAAACCCCTAAGCGGGGCCTTAACCCATCGATACTTTGATGAGGCGCTGGCGCGGGATTATACGGCAATGTGCGCCGGCCACGCAACGCCGATAATGGGCTATTTTGACAGCCATTCCGGATGCTAAGCTGCCTTTTTTTGACGCCCACTCGAGGCCTTATCGATGCTGACACTCAAAGACCCTTCTTTACTCAAGACCCAAAATTTCATCGATGGCAAGTGGGTCGACGGCTCGGCCGGCACGATTGATGTGACGAATCCCGCCAATGGCGAGGTGGTCGCGACGATCGCCAATGGTGGCGCCGACGACGCAACCCGCGCCGTGGAGGCTGCTGCCAAGGCGTTCAAGGCCTGGAGCAGGATGCCCGCCAAGCAACGTGCTGTGCTGCTTCGCAAATGGTTCAACCTGCTGATGGCGAATGCCGATGATCTTGGGGCCATCATGACAGCCGAACAAGGAAAACCGCTCGCAGAGTCCATCGGTGAAGTGTCCTACGGTGCTGGCTTCATTGAGTACTACGCGGAAGAGTCCAAACGCGTCATGGGCCACACCATCCCAACGATCTCCAACGACCGTCGATTGCAGACCTACAAGCAGCCCGTCGGTGTTGTCGGTTGTATCACGCCGTGGAACTTCCCCAACGCGATGATCGCGCGCAAAGCGGGTCCGGCGCTCGGCGCGGGTTGCACCATTGTGATCAAACCCGCCACCGAGACACCGCTTTCCGCACTTGCGATGTGCGAGCTCGCGGACAGGGCTGGCGTACCCAAGGGTGTCATCAGCGTCGTCGTCGGTGACAATTCACGCGAAATTGGCGCGGTTCTGACGCAGCATCCGAAAATCGGCAAGTTTACGTTTACGGGTTCAACCCCGGTTGGCAAGATTCTAATGAAGCAATGCGCCGAGGGCGTTAAAAAGATTTCGCTCGAACTCGGCGGCAATGCACCATTTATCGTATTTGACGATGCCCATATCGACGCCGCAGTCGCCGATTGTATTGCGACCAAATTCCGAAATTGCGGCCAAACCTGCGTATGCACCAACCGAATTTTCGTGCAAAGCGGTATTGCTGCAAAATTCACAAACAAACTAAAAGCGGCAATTGAGGCTCTCAAGGTGGGTGACGGTTTCGAAGATGGCGTCACCATCGGCCCGCTGGTCAACGAGACCGCTGTTGGCGAAATGCAGGAATTCATGCAAGACGCTCAGGACAAAGGTGCTGATATTCAGGTTGGTGGAAAGTTGCATCCGCTGGGGCACTGTTTCTTCGAACCTACATTGGTCACCGGCATTACCGATGACATGCGTATTGCAAAAGAAGAAATCTTTGGCCCGATCGCCGCGGTTCAGATATTTGATACCGAAGACGAAGTTATCGAACGGGCAAATGATACGCAATACGGCCTCGCTGCCTACTTCGCGACGCGCGACATCGGGCGGGTGATGCGAGTCGCTGAGCAGCTCGAATACGGCATCGTCTGCTCAAATTCAGGCGTCTTCTCGACCGAGGTGGCTCCGTTCGGTGGTTGGAAAGAATCCGGCATTGGCTCCGAAGGCGGCCAGGAAGGCATGGCTGAATTTTTCGAAACCAAGTTCCATTCAATGGGCGGTATCGAGAACTAACGCCTGCAAGGTCTTTCAATCGGGTGAGCATCAGTAAGGCATTTTCGCGTTTTCGCCGTCATGAGGCATTCTTGTCGCGATGAAACCTGCCCTGCTCTGGTTTCGGCGCAATTTGCGCCTTTTGGATAATGCTGCGCTAATCGCCGCCGTTGAAACCGGCCGCCCGGTAATTCCTGTTTACATTGTCGACGAACAAGATGTCGGTGGTGCCAGTCAGTGGTGGCTGCATCACAGCCTGGCGTGCCTCAATCGGCAACTTCGAGGTATGGATTCGTCACTAATGCTGCAGAAAGGCCCACCCGTCACCGTTCTAAAACAGCTATGCGACCAGACCGGTGCCGATGCGCTCTTCTATGCAAAGCGCTATGAACCGCTGAGTCGTCGCCAGGAACTTGAAGTCGCCGCGAACCTCGGCGAACGTGTTGCAATTCATGCATTCGATGACGGCTTGCTGCATCGACCGGACGCAGTGAAGACACAAAGCGACACACCGTTTAAAGTCTTCACTCCGTTTTGGAAAGCTGCGATCAATCTGGCTGAGCCGACTCGCCCACTGCCCGTCCCGGCGTCGTGCAACTTTGCCTCTGCCACACGGCAATCGTTGCCGCTGGCTGATTTGGATCTGTTGCCGTCGCAGCCGGATTGGGGCCGGAAACTGCACGATACCTGGGTACCCGGAGAGCCCGCCGGACTGGACCACCTGGACCAACTCGATTCAATTGCGGAGCACTACGATCAGCGTCGCGACAGACCCGATATGGACGCGACAACCCGGCTATCGCCACACCTGCACTTTGGCGAGATCAGCGCACGACAAGTCTGGCACTCGCTACGCCAGCACGAACGGCGGCTTCTGTCTTCTGCGGGTAGCGCAGCAATACTTCGGCAGCTGTACTGGCGGGAATTCAGCACCTACCTGTTGTTTCATTCGCCTAGTCTGCCGGAGCGCCCGTTACGCAGCGAGTTTGAAAACTTTCCCTGGTCTGATAACCACTACCATCTCCGCGCCTGGCAACAGGGTATGACCGGCTACCCAATTGTCGACGCAGGTATGCGACAGCTTTGGCAGACCGGCTGGATGCACAACCGGGTGCGCATGATCGTTGCCTCGTTCCTCGTGAAAGATTTGCTCATTCCCTGGCAATCCGGCGCCGCATGGTTCATGGATACGTTGGTTGATGCCGACCTCGCGAACAACTCCGCAGCTTGGCAATGGGTCACAGGCTCGGGCTCGGACGCAGCACCGTATTTCCGAATCTTCAATCCCACATTGCAACAGAAGAAGTTTGACCCGCACGGCCGCTATGTATCGCGCTGGATTCCGGAGCTCGATGACAAGCACCCTGATGAATACCCGGCGCCCATCGTGGACCACAGCGTTGCCAGGCAGCGGGCGCTCGACGCTTATAAAGCCATCAAGGGTCAACAGACCTCTTAGGTCCTGCACTGACGTTCAATCGGAAACAATCTCCGCGTCATCGTGGTATTCGTATCGTGGTTCTCGTGAACACCCATTCAGGTACCGATTCCGTATACTCTGGTGTTCAGCCAGCTCGCCGCCGGAGGATAACTGAATGTTCCGAAAACACGAGATGATCCCCAGCAGGCACATGGGCCGCGATGTCCATGTTTGGCGTTACGGTAATTTTGGCCCGCCACTAATTGCTTTTCCCAGCGCCTCGGGCATGGCGCACGAGTGGGAAAACCACGGCATGGTCGACGCACTTTCTGACTGGCTTGAGCGGGGCCTTCTCAAACTCTATACCGTCGAGAGCAATGTATCCTCCGTGTGGACAAAAAAGGAAATTCCACCGCATGAGCGCATCAAACAACACATGCCGTACGAACGCTTTGTCATTGATGAACTGGTGCCCTACATACGCCGGGACTGCCAGGTCAACGACATTCCGATTGCACTCGCCGGCACCAGCCTTGGTGCGCTGTACGCTGCAAACTTCGCACTCAAGTTTCCCGAGGTCTTTCGTTACGCCCTGTGCATGAGTGGCCGATACGATGCCACCTGGATGACCGACGGCTTCGTCAACGAGGATGTGTATTTCAATAGCCCGATATCCTATGTACCCGGCATCCAGGGCGAGTACCTCGATCGAATTCGAAAGCACACACACCTGTCGCTGGTCTGCGGGCAAGGTCAATGGGAAGACGGCAACATCGAAGACACCCAGCGCTTCGCGAGCCTGCTGCAAAGCAAGGGCATCAGTCACAAGCTCGATCTGTGGGGCAAGGATGTGTCACATCAGTGGCCATGGTGGGCGCGGCAGGCGCGGCATCATTTGAATGCTTATATACACGCCAGAAACTGAGTCGCACACACACGACGCCTTGCCGCAAGAGCGTCAAGTCGGTTGCACACCGCTTTGAAAAAAGCATTCTAGTCGGCAGGATACTTCGCAAACCAGGCGAGGATATGATCAATTTTCGTAATGAGTTGGCTTGGCCGCCCGGATATATTGTGCGGCGCATCTGGCACCTCGACCAATACGGTATCGATACCGCGAATCTTGAGGGCGCTGTATAGCTGCTTGGACTCCGAAATGGGTGTTCGCAGATCGGCGGTGCCCACCATGACCAATGTCGGTGTTTCGATATTACCAACCAGTGAGACCGGCGAGAACTTCATATAGGTTTCGATGTTCTCCCAGGGTTGGCCCGGGTAACGGTAGTTGGCGTACTGGAAATAGTTGTCTGCGGTCAGTGTTTTCGAAATCCAGTTCATGACCGGCTTGACCACAGCCGCCGCACGGAAGCGATTGTTCTTGCCGATAATCCACGCCGTCATGATGCCGCCGGCACTGCCACCGGTAACATACAGGCGATCTTCGGCAGTAACGCCCGTCTCAATGAGCACATCAACGCCATCCATGACGTCCTGATAATCATCGCCGGGATAGTCGTGATACAGCAGGTTGCCAAACTCCTCGCCGTAACTCGTGCTGCCACGGGGATTGGGATAGAACACGACGTAGCCGGCAGCCGCATACAATTGCACTTCGGGCGAAAACCGCGGGCCATAATTCGATATCGGTCCGCCGTGGTTTTCTACGAGCAGCGGATAAGGCTTTGACGCATCGTGACCTGGCGGGAGCACAACCCAAGCCTGAATATCACGCCCGTCGACAGTCGATTTGTACCAAAGCTCTTCAAGCTTGCCGGGTGTTCGCCAGGCAAGCAAATCAGCATTGAACGAAGTGATGATGCTGGGATCACCGCCTCGGCGGCCAAGCACGGCGAGTTCCGCAGGCCGGTACGGTGTTACTTGCGTGTACGCGATCGTGCCATTGTCCGCCACCGAAAAAGAACCGCCGCCGTAGGGCCTGCCGATTGTCGTGCCACCGAGATTGGTCGCAACAACTCTGGAACTTTCGGCCAGCGTTGTGAAGCCAATTTTCGTATCTCCATGATCATCGTATTGATAGTAGATGCCGTCGCTGTTCTTGTTCCATACGAGACCCGAAACGGAGCGATCAAAGTCGCTCAGCAACTCACGTTTATCGGAGCCGTCAATATTCATGACCTGTAGCTTTGACACCTGGTAGGTCTGAACCTTGTCCTCGGCACTCCAGTAAGCGATCTTGCGACCGTCCGGCGACACGACCGGCTCCGCATCCGGGCCATTCCGATCGGTCAGCGCTACTGTATCGCCGCTCCTGATTGAAACGCTGTAGATCTCCGAATTGTGGAAGCTGAGTTCCCAGTCGTCGTTGCGATTACCGGAAAAGATTAGCGAGTCGCCGTCACGCGACCACTGCGGCGTTCCTTCGTGCTTGAAATCACCGTGAGTCACCTGGCGTGGCGTCCCGCCCAGCGCCGAAATCACGAAAAAATGTTCATAGCCGGGCTCGAGATAACCCGAACCGTCGCGTTCGAATGTTAGCCGCGTGGTGACCCGTGGCCTGTCAGGCCACACTGCATCATCGGGCTTGTCCGGCGGCGTTACGAGTACGACCGGATCTTCAGGCACCATCATCGAAAACGCGATCTGCGTACCATCCGGTGACCAGCTAAGGCTACCAGGCGACCGATTCAACTGCGTCAAACGTGCCGACTTTCCGTTTTCAACCCAGACAACGAAAATTTCCGTACCCGCATCTGACTTACTCGTAAACGCGATGCGCTGACCGTCGGGTGACCAAACCGGGTTGGATTCATTCGTGTCTTGACCGGTTAGTGGCACGTTGTTGCTGCCATCGATATCGATCAGCCATAGACGTGAAAACTTGCCATCCGACATGACATCCATGCCGTTGCGGACATAGACGATACGGCGCCCATCCGGCGATATCTGTGGATCGGAGACCCATTCGAGTTCAAATACGTCCATACGCTCGAACGGTCGCAAATCATCGGCGAGCGCGTTGATCGACGACAGCAGTGAAAGAGTACTGAAGACAGTCGCAAGTAACTTCATCGAGGAGCCTATGATCGCCAGGGAATGATGGCCAGTTTAACGTCTTGTATTGTTAATACCCAAACCTTGCAATACGTCGAACACACCATGCGCTATTACCGCCGCAACGACCAGCCAAAGCGAATACTTGAATCCTGCAATGGAAGTCACCGCAAATGCTGCGGTTGCGATCGACGCTGAGATGCCGACTGACAAGTCCAAGATAACTCCAAGCACGATTGCCATTTCGCTTTCCTCCTACGGATTGCACCGAGGTTCGCCGTTGTTTCATGAATCATCCCGGCCAGGCCGGGTAGTTCGCGATCTCATCCGCCAGGCTAGTTGATTACGACCAAAAGCCGTTAGGGGAGGCCCGCTCCCCTCCCGATACACTCCCACCACTTCCCGCCTTTATCGCAGTTTTATCACGAGCAAAGGCCTGCAATATCGATCCTCATTGAGCCGTATCCTTACCTGCTCGCACACGCACAGCTTCTGGAGTAGGCTTGACGAGGCCCGCAATAATGGGTGCAGCCGCCGGCAGTAAACCACAATGACGACTCTAATCGCACTCTTTGCTCGATTACATTCGATGTTCGGCAACGCAGCATGGCCGCGACGATGCTGCTCGGTTTCCGCTGCACTAACCTCGCTCGTCTTGGTTGGCTGCGCGAGTACGCCGGATTCAGACGGTGTCGGGACCTATGGACCAAAATGCTATTACAAAACTGTCCTCGATGATTCGATCAGCACCTGTCTCACGTTCGAGGACACTTGGAGATTGCGCGTGACATTGCCCGGCGCGACACCCCGCTTGTCCGGACCTTTGCCCATCGACAGCACCCGTACACTCAAGAAGTTTTTCACCATCGGCGCAGGTTTCCGGGCATTCTGGATCGGTTACAGCGGTCATCCGTTCGGCGTAATACGCGTCGACGCCGATACTTTCGAGGCGACCGCCAAGATCCGTATTGATACGGGTTGGTCTTCTCGCTGGTTCGGATCCATCGGAACAATCGCCGTCGGAAGTCACGGAGTGTACGCATTGTCTGACTATGGGCTGCATCGGATCGATCCGAACGATGCTGCTGTGGTCGCCCGTGTTGAGCACCGACCGGCGTTTGATGTGTTCGCGGACGGCGATCAGCTTTGGCTGGCACAGAGCAATGCCGTGAGCCGACTTGATCCCGATACCTTGGCAGTGCTCGAGGTACACGTGCCACCGCCGGGGACAGTCGTGGGCTGGGCCAGGTGGGCCGGGGCTTGGCCAGAGCATTTACCATCATTAGTCCGCGACTCCGAAGGCATGAAGATTGTGCTATCGGACCTTAGGTTTCGTGACAAGACTTACCGCGGCATGCAGCTTCTGCATTTCGGTCGCCTGGATCCGACGACCATGACCATCGTGCTGACCGAAGGCACGCCTGCGCCGCAGGAAATCGCACCGCTTTCATATCAGCGGGGCGTATAGATTAGTCGATATTGACGTGCGGGCTGAGAGCCCATGCCCGGTACTTAAGAAACGTAATGTGCAACATGGTATGTCGCACGAGACTTAATGCAATTCCAACTTCGGAGGGGTCATGTTTATTTTAGTAACCGCGGTCACCGTTGCCCTGGTGGTCTCTTTTCTTTGCTCGATCTTTGAGTCTGTTCTCCTGTCCATAAGACCGGCCCAGATCGAACATCTTGTCAGTACAGGACGCCGGTCCGGGCACCTCCTAAAAGGCTTCAAGAAAAGGATTGATGTTCCCATCGCCGCCATTCTGATCGTCAACACGATCGCGCACACCGTCGGCGCGACGGTTGCCGGTGCAAGTTATGTGGACGTATACAGCGAGCAGTCGCTATGGGCTTTTTCTGCAGTCTTCACGGTTGCTGTCCTGTTGTTCACCGAGATAATTCCGAAAACTGTTGGTGTGACCTTTGCCGATGTGCTGGCGAGTCCGGTCGCACATGCTATCCATTGGCTGACGGTAGTTCTCGGTCCGTTTGTCACGCTCGCAAGCAAAATATCACGCGGAATTCGAGGATCGAAAGAAGTCCAGGCGACATCGGTCGAGGAGATTCGGCTCTTGACCGCGATCGGCCGACAGGAAGGCGTCGTGGGAGCACGTACCGCAGGCATCATCGTGCGCGCGACGCGGCTGCACCAGCTACGGGCAGCCGACATCGTCGTGCCGCGGCAGCAAGTGGTGGCCCTCACCAAAAAGCAAAGCCCCGGCGACGTCATACGCACGATCCAGCAATCGGGATATAGCCGTTTTCCATACACACCGACAGGCCAGATCGACGACGTGTCCGGTGTGGTACACGTAAAGGAACTTTTGCTCTCGCTGTTGGACAATCCTGATGTCATCGACTGGCCCACGCTGGTGCGTGAGCCGGTCATCATTCCGGAGTCGACGCCGATTAACAATCTGTTGCAGGCGTTTCGAGCCGCGCGGCAGCACATGGCGATCGTCGTCGATGAGTATGGCGGCACTGAGGGTATCGTGACGCTCGAAGACGTTATCGAAGAACTCGTTGGGGAAATTGTCGACGAGAGCGACCGGCCGACCGAGGATCTCTGGCCGCAGAAAGACGGTGCTGTGCACGCATTGTCGACGATCGAGTTGCTGAAGCTGACCGAGTATCTGGGTATAGCATGGCGCCCCGATATCGACGTTCGCACGCTCGGCGGCCTGCTCACCTCGCGGCTTGAGCGAATCCCCCGACAGGGCGATGTAATTAACTGGAATGGGTATCGCCTCGAAGTGCTCTCCGCTACCGAGACCAGGGCAGAGGTCGTCAGGCTCGCGCCGTTGCGAAAAGGCGAAACATGCGAATAATGCAGGATGAACGTTCCCTCCCGCCTTGGTGGCGCAGACTCCGGGAAATCGGTATTCCATCGGCCTGCAAGGCCATTTTTTACCCCAGGATGGAGTCATACGGGAATTGGCCGATACGCGACTCGTAACGGCGCCTTTCGGCAATGGATTCAGGCGCGTGTCATTTTGGTAGCGAGGGCTAGCTGCCAACGCTATCTAGCATTGGTTACGGCACTCGATGTCGCGACCTGAAATCTTTAGGCATTCACAGCAAACCGAATCTTGTGCACTCTCGAGAGGTTCGCGGATTTCTTCGCCTGCCAGAGATCATAGTTGTCCTGCATGGCGAGCCAGCTTTCAGGCGAGCGCCCAAGAGCCTTTGACAGGCGCAATGCCATCTCTGGGCTAACCGCGCTGCGCTCAGCGACGACACGCGCCAAAGTGGAAGCAGCTACACCCAAATTCTCGGCCAATGACCTGATACTGATATCAAATGGCTCGATGTATGTTTCCCGGATAAATTCGCCCGGGTGCGGGGGATTATGCATAGCCATTAATTGTAGTCCTCGTAGTCCAACACGTACGCATTGCCATCTCTGAATTCGAAGGTCAGCCTCCAATTTCCGCTGACCCAAATCGACCAGCGGTTCCGGGCCCGCCCTTTAAGCGGATGCAACCGGTAACCCGGCACGTCCATATCATCGATCATCCGAGATGTATCCAGGGCCGCCAACTGCAAACGAAGTCGAGCGGCATGTTTGGCCTGGATACCGGACTTACTGCCTGTCTCGTAGTAGCGCTTCAGACCTTCGTGCTTGAACGACTTGATCACCGGCAGAGTATAGCGCGTTGCGCATCACGCGACAATTCCAATATTTGTGTATTTTGCACAGAAATGAAAAGGGGCCCTTTCGGCATGCTCAAGGGTCATCGAAGTAACCACTAACCCGCCCATGGCTGTTGATTTGCACCGAAATTTGACCCAATTCCGCTACTTATTTGCATCGACGATTGGCCCGTCTGGCCGCTACCTGATCGTGGCACACTCTGAGGTTCTTACCATTCTACCGGGTCAGTTTTCGCTGCAATTTCCGGGTCAATATTCGTTGCAAATCAACAGCACAGACTCTTTTTTACAGTCTCGTGGACATCAACACGTGTACGAAAAGACAATAGGACAATTTACGATATTTATGACGTAATTTACTGTCTTCGGTGCCCTCCAGGTCTCATCATGTTTATCAGAAGCAATTGAAACAAAAACGTCGCAATTCCTTACTGCAATTTTGTGCTTAATCCTGAATTCGCTTATTTGCAATACCGCATCAATATCCAGTAACTCAATCGAACCGACGAAATTACCGGTATTATAATGGGTGTCAATCTCAGCGTTGGCAATGACTTCTCTTAGTTCATCTGCCTGTGTTTTGGACAAATTCAAGAATCTGAAATATGCAGAACCGATCATTCTTGGCCACCACTCTTCAAAGTCATATTCACGTTATGAGAAATCACTAATACTCATCATCGGGCGCGGGGTCGTCGCCACCGCGGCCCGTTCTTCGTTTCGAATCTTCATTTTCCCGTTTTCGGAGTTCTCTTTCAACAGGATCTTTCGGTTTTTCACTCCTTTCCTTGTTTCTCCGTTCTCGATTCTTTTTTCTGTCTATCTCATCTGGAAACTCATCCTCCCAATACTCGTTTTCGTTTTCGTTTTCGTCTTCGTCTTCTTCCTCTTCGTGGCGGTCCATATCACCAACATCTTCGACAAAAACTGGTGCTCTAACCGCCTCGATGATCTTATAAACCCTATAACCACAATCGGCCAACGTAATACCAATGCCTATAGCCTCGCCTACAGGAAGTGGACCATCGGCTAAAGATGTGCCGAGGGCAATACTGAGAGCTGCTCTTGAACACCCGCCACTTGGATCTACATTGCTTAGCGGATCATTACCGACGTAGGCATAGAGGTTCATCTGATCCTCATAGCCCACCGGATCTGTCTGCAAAAATCGTCCTATGTACGGCGAGTAGATACGTGCCTTGTAATGATAAAGACCCAACTCCGGAATCAAAATCTGGCCCGTGTACTGAAAGCGGCCGCTGTTAAGAGCATCCGGGATACCGTAGCTGTCGTACTGATTGATCGTGATGACCGCTCCGCTGTCATCGGTGATCGCCGTGATCGACCCGAGATAATCGGCGTACAAGTTACTCCGATTGGCTTGTCCGACAGTTGAACCGCCGTATTCAAGTAAGGGTTCATCCACACCTGATCCGTGCACGTAGCGCTTGGTGATTGTGCCGCTGGTGTCATATTCGGCTACAAGCGCATCGCCGTCGTACAGGAAGCGCGTCGTCGCCCCACCCGGGCTGCTTGTCTCATACAATCGTCCGAGCGGATCGTACTTGAGCGTCGCAATCACGGCCTGTGTGGCGGTATTTTTAGCACTTGTCAGGCGATTTTCGATGTCGTACGTGTAGTCAGTTGATCCGTCCGACTCGAGGTTGCCGTTATCGTCGTAGGTGAACGACACACTGTCGACAGCGGTGTACTGATTTAAGCCATTGATACTGTAGCTTTCGGAGCCGACGC
>JAJFKS010000014.1 GCA_021773115.1 Woeseiaceae bacterium
TCGCGCATTGGCGGCGATATGGTCCGCCAGCCTTCCCATGCCTCTTTAAGCTCATCGTAATCGCGACTCTTGAAGATTATCTCCTCGAGGTCCGGAAGGCTTTTGCAGTCGTCGCCCTTGCAGTATTGCCCGGCGCCGTACATGCCTGTGAGCTCGGTCGCGATCAGCGTTAGCTCTTTGCGCTTGGCCGGGTCTGCCGGTGTTGGCAAGGAGGTGCCCAGCTTCAGCAAATCGATAGCGCGCTGTGTCGTCGCATCAAGGTCCTGTCCTTCATAAGCGAGCGCTTGCTGGACCATACCGCTGTGCCATTCGGCATAGCGCTCACTGGCGGCAGCGGCGAGAATCGCCGTGTCCGGCGTGATGTAGGTTGCGCGCACCCACTCGGCGGCGCCGATTTCCTTCGACAGATCTTTGAGTTCGGCATTCGCACGTGCGACGAACTCCTCGGCAGTTTCGGTGGGCGCGGCTGCAATTTCCTCTTCAACCGCATCCTGAGCGCAACCCGAAATGATCAGCGCGATGCTGATGAAGGCGTAAGTAATGTATCTCTTCATAGTGTAATCCGTGTTTCGAACGCGGCGGTCAACAAGCCGCCGCGGAAGTTAGATAAGCCTGTCGGTCGTGTGGCGACAGTCACTCCGATGATTTTGCCGATTGCACCTCGGTTTCCCACTTCTTTGTCGCCAGGCCGACGAGCAGCAAGATTATTCCCAGAATGACGCTGACCTTGACGATCTGCATATACAGTCCCGGCATTTCGGCGACATTCTCGGGGTCGAAGTTTCCCGCGAATATGCCGGCGATAATGTTGCCAATGGAGTATGTCAGGACGAACACTCCCATCATCTGCCCGATGAAACGCTTCGGCGACAGCTTGCTGACCGCACTGAGCGCTACCGGGCTTAATACCAGCTCGCCAACGGTGTGCACGAAGTAGGTCATGACGAGCCAGTATGGTGCCGCCAGCATGCCGGACGCCGCGATGTGTGCGGCGAAGAACATGATAATGAAGCCGCTGGCCATGATGATTAGACCTACGGCGCACTTGACGCCATAGGCGGGTGAAATCATGCGCTTGCCAAGCCATACCCAGAACGCGGCGAAGAACGGCGACAGCAGAATGATGAAGGTGGAGTTCGCATTCTGGAGCCAAGTCGTCGGAATCTGGAATGTGCCAATCATCCGATCCGTATAGTCGCGTCCGAAAAGGTTCATCGATGAGCCGGCCTGCTCAAAGCCGGACCAGAATACAGCCGACGCGATGCACACGACCAGGAGCGCCCACATGCCCTTTTTCTCAACAGCGCTCAGATTGCCCAGTAGAAATATCCCCCCGAAGTAGATAAAGAAAAGAAGAACGAACAGCACCGCCGTGTAACGCGCGATGACAACCGGGTCAATCGAAAATGTTCGGGAAATCAGCAGGCCAGCGAGCACGGCAAGCGTGATCAGGAAGCCGACGATGACAGCCCAGGCGGCACGGGCGCCTGCTGGAGTCAGCGGTTGCGTAGGTGCTGCTCCTTCGCCCTTCAAACTATCTGACGTTAATCGGAACTGGATAAGTCCAAAGGCCATACCAATGGCGGCGGCGCCAAAGGCCCAGTGCCAACCAGCGTTCTGTGCGAGATATCCGCAGACGGTGTAACCGATAACGGAACCGATGTTGATGCCCATGTAATAAAGCGCGTAACCACTATCGCGGCGCACGTCACTGGCCGAGTAGAGCTGGCCGACGAGTGCACCTATGTTGGGTTTGAGCAATCCAGTACCAAGGACGACCAGAATCATGCCTATAAAGAACGTTTTGTCATTCGGGATGGCCAGCACAATATGGCCGCACATAATGATGATGCCGCCGTACCAAACGGTGCGCTGGCTCCCCATCAGCCGATCCGCAATCCAGCCGCCTGGAAGCCCCATGAAATAAACGAATGCCGTGTACAGTGCGTAAATCGATGTTGCGGTGATCACGGTCAGTTCGAGGCCACCGGTCATCATAGCGTCGGTCATGAACAGAACGAGCAGTCCGCGCATTCCGTAATAGCTCATTCGCTCCCACATTTCGGTGAAGAAAAGCGTTCTCAAGCCCTTAGGGTGGCCGAAAAATTCGGCCTGATTCTTCAGGTCGGCCGCAGGTGCGGCAACGGTGTCGGTCATTGTTTTTTTCCCCCGGAACGTGCGATGCGCCGTTTCGAATTTTTGGGCGGATCAGGTTTTGCATTTAACACTATTTTCGCCCTGTTAGCCTACTTGTCAGCTTTCCGCCTGAAAAGTTTCGCCATAATAATGCCAAGCTCGTAGAGCAAATAAACCGGAATCGCCAGCACGGTTTGGCTGATCACGTCAGGTGGCGTCAATAACATGCCGATAACAAAAGCACCCAGAAAGACATAGGGGCGCGCCTTGCCCAGTTTCTCGGGTGTCGTCAGCCCGGTCGCGACCGTCAGCATGGTCGCAATCGGTGTCTCGAAGGCGAGGCCGAAAACCAGCACGATCATCATGACGAAACTGATGTACTCGGCGATATCCGGTTTCCAGTCGACGCTGCCGGCTGAGAATGTTGCGATGAAGCCAAAAATGAGTGGCAGTACGACAAAATAGGCAAAAGCGAGGCCCGCATAAAACAGGACAGTGCTCGAGACGAGCAAGGGCATCGCGAAGTTTTTCTCTTTTTTATAGAGTCCCGGCGCAACGAATGCCCACACCTGGTACAGCACCACGGGCATGGCAATAAACAGGGCGATATAAAAGGCCAGCGAAATTTGTGCCGTCAGTGGCGAGGCGACCTTGATCGCCTGTAGCTGGTTGCCGTCAATAAAACGCGTCAGAGGATCCGTCGCCAGCAGCAGGATCTTCTTCGAAAAGGGCAGCAAAATCAGGAAAACGAGAAACACGCTGCCAAAAACCTTGAACAGGCGATTGCGCAACTCGAACAGGTGCGACATTAAGGTACCTTCGGCGAGCTCCCCGTCCTGATCCGCTGAAGATTCCGTCATTTTTCAGGCTTCTCGGCGGCGGCCTCGCTCGCAACTTCCTCTACGTCATCCTCCTCGTCATGCAAGGGAGAATAGGTGTCGTCTTCACGAGGCTTCATCATTTCGTGGGGGTCGAGGTCCTTGGGGTCAAAACCAAAGTTCTTCTTCAGGTCGGTCTCTTCTTCGAGCTGATGCTGCAGTGAGCGCGTCATCTGGCGAGCCTTGCCCATCCAGCGGCCGATCTTACGGGCGACCAGTGGCAGTCGTTCCGGGCCAAGAATCATGAGCCCGATCAGACATATGAGCAGGAACTCGGAGGGAGCTATTCCAGACATGGCTGGAGGCTAGACGTCGGTCTTGTCGCGGTTCTCTTCAACCGGCGTGTTGTCGAAGTCGGCATCCGACGAGTCATCGAGCTGTTCCTTGGTTTCCTCGGCTTCGTTCATTGCACTGCGAAAGCCCTTGACGGACTTTCCGAGGTCAGAACCGAGGGTGCTCAGACGCTTGGTACCGAAAATGGCCAACACGATGACCAGAATGATCAGTAACTGCCACGGACCGATGTTGGCAAACATTGTGTAACTCCCGGGGCCAGGCCCCTCTTATCAAATGGCGACGCCGGCCAAAGCCGGGCGCGAATTATGTTCATGATACGCCTCGAAGCGCAACAAAACCGTACCGGTGTCACACGGCAACAGGCTGCTAGCTTTCGATCCAGAAGGTCACCGGGCCATCGTTCACGAGATGAACCTGCATGTCGGCGGCAAAGTGCCCCAGCGCAACCTGTGCCAGGCGTTCGCTACAGAGCCCCGCGAGCTCATCGAAATAGTGACGGGCCTTGTCCGGGTCGGCGCCTTTGGTGAAGCTTGCCCGCGTGCCCTTGCGCGTATCGGCGGTCAGCGTGAACTGTGGTACCAGCAACAGACTCCCTTTTATGGCCTCAACGCTACGGTTCATGCGCCCTTCGGTGTCGGGAAATACCCGGTAGGTCAGGATTCGCTCGGCCATCCGGGTGATGTCGTGAGGCTCATCGTCCCGATGCACGGCGATCAGTGCCAGCAGCCCGCGGTCGATCCGGGCAATTTCCTGCTCCTTGACGCTGACAGACGCGGCACTCACACGCTGCAATAGGGCGATCATTTATCGTTCTGAGGTCCGTTTATCCGGGTTTGCCAGCCTTTATTAATGCATCAAGCAATTACGAATAGCTACCCCGGGCGACACAGCTGTAACACTGGACGTACCGGCCGGTGGGTAGGCGCTATCATTTGTGCTCCCCTTTCCCTGGCCATGGAAGGCGTGGAACGGGCGAACCCGTCGGCCGGACCATGGAAGGCGGGCCCCGGCCTGGTGTCGGGGCCCATTTTAATGTGTCGTGGGAAATGATTTGCTATAAATTGCACTAATATCAACTAAGGTGGGTTTTTTACCTTAATCCTATTTCCCACTCAAGCCCAGCGGTGCCCGAAAAACCGTCTATTGAGTCACCTCGAGTGCTCGCATAGACTGGGGCTCCTCACCGAGAAAATCCGGATTCATAATGAAAAGAAGAGAATTTGTCGGCGGCGTCGCCGCGACGGCGGGATTGGCTGCTTGTACCAAAACCGGCAGCAACGCGTCCGATGCACCCAGAACGAATCAGCAGCGCTTCGAATGGTCTTGCGTCACCTCCTGGCCGCCGAAATTCCCGGGTCTTGGCATGGCCGTTGAAAACCTGGCGACCCGTCTTGATCGGGCCTCTGGCGGTCGTCTCAAAATAAAGGTCTACGGAGGCGGCGAGCTGGTGCCGCCGTTTGAGGTTTTTGACGCGGTAAGTCGCGGCGCGGTCGAGATGGGCCATGACGCCTCCTACTACCATAAGGGCAAGGTCGACGCGGCCCAGTTTTTCACGGCGATACCCTTCGGTATGAACTACATGGAACTCAACGCATGGATTTACTACGGGGGCGGCCACAAGCTGTGGCGCGAACTCTATCAGCCTTTCAATCTCGTACCCTTCCTGTGCGGCAATACCGGTGTGCAAATGGGCGGTTGGTTCAACCGCGAAATTAAAAGCGTCGCAGACCTCAAGGGATTGAAGATGCGTATCCCGGGACTCGGTGGTGAAGTATTGCGGCGGGCGGGTGGCACGCCGGTAACGCTGCCGGGTGCCGAAATATTTACGTCACTACAGACGGGTGCAATCGACGCAACCGAATGGGTCGGACCCTACAACGATGTGTCATTCGGATTGCACAAGGCCGCAAAGTATTACTACTACCCCGGCTGGCAGGAGCCCGGCCCAGGCCTTGAGTGCATTATCAATCGTGAAGCCTGGGAGTCACTGCCAGACGATCTGCAGTCGCTGGTCGAAATCACCTGCCAGGCGATTACAACGGATATGGCCGCAGAGTACAGCCATGGCAACGCGAACTCACTGCAACAACTTGTCGCGGACCCGACGGTTGATGTCAGGCCCTTTCCGGCGGATGTGCTGCAACACCTGAAGAGCATCGCGAGGAACCTGGTCGAGGAATTGGCGGCGAAAGACCCGACGTTTGCCAAAATTAGTAAGCCCTATTATGAGTACCTGGCGAAGATGGAAGCCAATACACGTATCTCGGAGCGGGCTTACCTCGATACGCGGCTGTAGGACTCAAGAGCAGAAAGTATCGCTTCCGGCGTCCGGCACCCTTAGGCTTAAGAGCCGTAAATTTTTCCCGGTAGCCAGGTTACGAGTTGCGGGAACAAGGCCAGCAGCAACAGCGCCAGCAATTGAATCGCAACGAAAGGCATCGCGCCGCGATAGATTTGTGCGGTGCTTATCGATGCAGGCGCGACACCACGCAGATAGAACAGGGCAAAACCGAATGGCGGTGTCAGGAACGAGGTCTGCAGGTTGACCGCAATCATGATGCCCAGCCAGACCGGGTCAAGCCCCATTGCAAGCAACACCGGGCCGACGATGGGAACAACGACAAAGGTAATCTCGATGAAGTCGAGCACGAAGCCGAGCAGGAACATGACCAGCATGACGACGAGCACCGCAGCGAATACACCACCGGGCAATGCTTCGAGAATTGCTCGCACACCGTCATCGCCACCGTAACCGCGAAACACCAGAGAGAATATCGAAGCACCGATCAGGATCATGAAGACCATGCTGCTGATACGCAGGGTAGACCGCATGATCTCCCGCAAACGCTCAAGGTTCAGCTGACGGCGGGTGACGGCGAGAAACAATGCGCCCATCGCACCAACGCCAGCCGCTTCGGTTGGTGTTGCGAAGCCACCGAGAATGGATCCGAGTACTGCGAAAATCAGCAGCAGTGGCGGAAACAGTGCGTGCAGAATCTGCAGCAGAGATGTCGACTCGTCCGCTCCGCGCACGTGCGCTGGCATCGTCGCCGGTTTGAAGAATGCGAGTCCAAGTACGTACAGCATATACAGCAGTACCAGCAGCAGCCCGGGTATCAACGCGCCGGCGAACAGGTCGCCGACAGAGACGGTCTTGGGCGAGAAGATACCCATATCCAGTTGCGCCTGTTGGTATGCGGTTGTCATGACGTCACCCAGCATGACGAGAATAATCGATGGCGGGATTATCTGGCCGAGCGTGCCGGACGCACAGATCGTGCCTGCGGCAATTTCAGGCGAATAGCCTCGCTTCAACATGGTAGGCAGCGACAACAAGCCCATCGTAACGACCGTGGCACCGACAATGCCCGTACTGGCCGCCAACAACATGCCCACCAGCGTGACCGATATACCCAGACCGCCACGCAGGCTTCCAAACAGGGCACTCAGCGTTTCAAGCAAATCCTCGGCAATGCGGGAGCGTTCGAGGGTGACGCCCATGAAAACAAAAAGCGGCACGGCAACCAGGGTTTCATTGCTCATGATGCCGAACAGGCGATTCGGCAAACCGGACAACAGCGCGCTATGGAACTCGCCAGCCAGTACGCCGGCCCCGGCGAACAACAGCGCCGTACCCCCGAGTGTAAACGCGACCGGGAAGCCGGCGAGCAGGACCAGGATGACAGAAACGAACAGAAGGCCCGCGACCCATTCCATGTCAGTGCGCCCGTATCGTTGAGATCGAACGCAACAGCAGCGCGATGCCCTGCAGGCCAAGCATCAATGGCATGAGCAGCAGGGCCGATTTCAACATCGGTACTAACGGGTACGGCAAGCCGCCGGACTCGCGCGACGCCTCTTGCATTTTCCAGGACACGGCGACGAAATCCCAGGCTTTGATGCCGAGCAACAAGCACATTGGCAACAGGAAGACGAGCACACCGAGGCAATCAACCCAGGCCCGACGCCGCGCGCTCATCCTGTGATAGAAAATATCTACGCGAACGTGTTCTTCTTGCTGCAAGGTGTAGGCTGCGCCCACCATGAACACGACCGCATGCATCCAGACAACCGACTCCTGTAACCAGATCAGGCCGGCATCGAAAACATATCGCATCACGACGACGACGAAGGTGACGAGCACCATGGCGAGCGTCAACCACGCGCTTGCCTTGCCGATTTGCTCGCTTAATCGGTCAAGCATGCGTTAGTGGCGCCAGAAGGTTGGCGTAATCAATACCAATAACGTGAAGATTTCGAGACGACCCAGCAACATTCCAACCACTGATATCCACTTCGCGGTATCGCTGACTGACATGAAGCCCGATGTAACATCGCCGAGACCAGGGCCCAGGTTATTGAGTGTTGCCGCCACTGCCGAGAACGCAGTGACCTGGTCGAGGCCGGTCGCCATCATCGCGAGCAGCATCACGCCGAACACGACGATATACATTGCAAAAAAGCCCCAGACAGCGTCGACAACGCGGGGCTGGACTGCAGAGCTGCCCAACTTGACCGGGATTTCCGCGTTCGGATGCACGAGTCGTGCGACCTCTCTTGCACCCTGTTTGTAAATAAGTAACCAGCGAATAACCTTAATGCCACCGGCAGTTGAGCCCGCAGAGCCGCCGACGAAACTGGCGAAAATGAGCAAGACAGGCAGCAAGGTCGGCCACGCTGAGAAGTTTTCGGTCGTAAAGCCGGTGGTCGTCGCGATGGAAACCGCCTGAAAAATACCGTTGATAATTGTGCTGCCAGGATCATCAAAGCCGCGGTGCTGAAACAGCGTGAACAAAACAACCGACGAAAGCGCTATCAGGATAAAGCTGTAGGCTTTGAATTCCGGATCAAGAAAATAATGTTTGATCGATACATAGCGCCAGGCAAAAAAGTGCAGGGAAAAATTAATGCCCGCGATGAACATGAAAACAATTGCAACGCTGTTCACCAGCCAGCTATCGAAATAGGCGATGCTTGCGTCATGCGGTGAAAAACCGCCAATCGCAACCGTCGAAAAAGAATGGCACAGCGCGTCGAACCAGCCCATGCCCGCGAGCCGATAGCTCAACATGCAGGCGATCGTAAACGCGAGATACACATACCACAGCGCTTTTGCCGTCTCGGTGATGCGCGGCGTTAGCTTGTTGTCTTTGACCGGCCCCGGTGTTTCGGCGCGGTACAACTGCATACCGCCGACGCCCAGCATTGGCAGCACAGCCACGGCCAGGACGATAATTCCCATGCCGCCAAGCCACTGCAGTTGCTGGCGGTAATACAGCATCGAGAGCGGCAGCGTGTCGAGGCCAGTTAATACCGTGGCGCCCGTTGTCGTCAGACCCGACATCGATTCAAATATCGCATCGGTCAGCGACATCGACGGCACATCCGAGAAGTAAAACGGCGCCGCACCGAAGGTTCCCAGAACCGTCCAGAAGGCAGCGACCACCAGGAAGCCATCACGCAAGCGCAGATCTTTTCGCGAACGGTGCACCGGCAGCCAGATCAGAATTCCGGAGACCAGCGTTAAGGCAAAGCCCTCAACAAACGGCAGCCAGGATTGATCGTTGTACCAGAGGCTGAATCCGATCGGCGGCAGCATCGTAAGGCTGAACATCATGAGCAGCAGTCCGAGAATCCGCTGTACGACAGTCCAATTCATCAGGGGTTGCCGCTGCCGTCGCCGATTCCGTCGGCCAGCGAGGTGCAGTCCGCGCGGCGTAGCCGAGCCAGGCTGGTGATCGGCAACGCCGCTGGCACGGCTCGTCGCTTACTTGGAACAACCAAACTTATCTCCTCGCGCCCTGATTGATGCATTGTCGGATGCTACAGCTGCGACGTCCATTGCGTTTGCAGGCCCTAGACGAAGGACACACCAACCTGGAACAGACTTTCCAGATTTTCAATTTTGCGCCGATCGGTCATAAAAAGGATCACGTGATCGTCGGTTTCGATCATGGTGTCGTGATGCGCGATGAGAACCTTCTCATTGCGAACGATGGCGACAATCGCGGTTCCCTTCGGAAGCTCGACCTCTTCGATTGTTCGGCCGACGACTTTCGAGCTGTCCTTGTCACCGTGAGCAATCGCTTCCATGGCCTCAGCTGCGCCGCGGCGTAAAGAATGTACCTTGACGACATCGCCACGGCGCACATGTGCCAGCAGCGAGCCAATCGTAATCTGTTGCGGGGAAATCGCGATGTCGATGCTGCCGGATTCCACCAGGTCGACATAGGACGGTCGATTAATCAGTGCCATAACTTTGTTCGCACCGAGTCGCTTGGCCAGCATCGAACTCAGGATGTTTGCCTCTTCCGAGTTTGTCAGCGCGCAGAAAACATCAACGTTGTCGATGTTTTCTTCCAGCAGCAGTTCCTCGTCGGCGGCATCACCCACCAGCACGATCGCTTTATTGAGCTGCTCCGATATCGCACGCGCGCGACGCGGGTCCCGTTCAATAATTTTCACCTGGTTGGTTTGCTCGAGAGCAAGCGCCAGGCGCACGCCGATGTTGCCGCCACCGGCGATGACAACGCGCCGCACGGGATCTTCAAGCCGCCGCATTTCGCTCATGAATACGCGAATGTCCTTGCGGTCGGCGATGAAGAAAACCTCGTCCCCTTCCTGGATAACGGTGTCGCCATCGGGCAGCGTCGCAACACCCTGGCGATAAATCGCCGCGATTCGGCCTTCCGAATTGGGAATGTGGTCTTTCAGGGTTGCAATGCGCTGGCCGACAAGCAAACCGTCGCGATCCGCCTTTGCCCCGACCAGCCGAACACGGCCGTCAGCGAAATCAAGCACCTGCGATGAGCCGGGGTAAAGGATAAGTTGTTCGATATGCGAACAAACGAGTTGTTCCGGGCTAATGCGAACATCGATTGGAATCGCGTCTTGCGTAAACAGGTTGTTCGCGTTCATGTACTCGGCAGCACGAATACGCGCAATCTTGGTCGGCGTCCGAAATGCGGTATAGGCAATCTGACAGGCAATCATGTTGGTTTCGTCGGAATTGGTCAGCGCGACGACAATATCCGCGTCGCTGGCGCCCGCGCGTTCCAGTACGTCGGGATAGGCCGCGTGGCCAACGACCGTTCGAATATCCAGCCGGTCCTGCAGCTCTCGCAGAACCTCGGAGCGCATGTCGACGACGGTGACCTCGTTGGCCTCTTCCCGCGACAGGTGATATGCCGCGGATGAGCCAACCTGACCAGCGCCGAGAATGAGAATTTTCATCGCCAGTAGTCTACATCAGTTCGAGATTGGCATAGCTCAGAACGAGCCATTTTGTCCCCGCGCTCTCGAAATTGACCTCGACGCGAGCGTGGGCTCCCTGACCTTCATAATTAAGAATAACACCGTCTCCAAATTTCTTGTGGCAAACGCGCTGTCCGAGGCGAATGCCGAGATCATTGTCGGTGATGCCGGCGGAACGACCCTGATGTGTCGGCCGCGTCGAGCGCATTGGTCTTGCAACCTGAACACGGGGCCGGATTTCCTCCACGAATTCGTCAGGAATCTCCGAGATAAAGCGGGACGGTTGCGAAAAGTTGTCCATGCCGTGCAGCCGGCGCTGCTCGGCATGGGTAATGTAGAGTGTCTGCATCGCACGCGTGATGCCGACATAACAAAGGCGCCGTTCCTCTTCGAGACCTTGCGAGTCCGCGACTGAGCGCTGATGCGGAAACAGCCCGTCTTCGAGGCCACACATGAATACGAGCGGAAATTCGAGGCCCTTCGCCGAGTGCATGGTCATTAGTTGCGCGCAGTCTTCCCAGGCATCGGCCTGGCCCTCGCCGGATTCGAGCGCTGCGTGCGACAGAAACTCGTCCAGCGGCGACATCTCTTCGGCGGGGTCTGGCTCAAAACTTTTCGCGGCGCTAACCAGCTCCGCGAGATTCTCTATTCGTGTCTCGCCTTTTTCACCTTTGTCTTTTTTGAAGAAGTCGATCAGTGTGCTCAGGTGGATGACGTGATCTACCCTGTCGTGCAGATCGAGTCCGTTGGTCTCACGCGCCATGCGCTCGATTAGCGACATAAATGCGTTCACCGCATTGGCAGCTCGACCGTTCAGGTCATCGCTGGCGATGGCACCTGCCGCACGCCACAATGAACAGGCATTCGCCCGGGCGTAGCTTCGCATCATTTCAACCGTGCGCGCACCGATGCCTCGCGTTGGTTTGTTGACGACCCGCTCGAACGAACTGTCGTCGTCTCGATTTGAGATGAGGCGCAGGTAGGCAAGTGCGTCCTTGATTTCAGCACGCTCGAAGAATCGCAGGCCACCATAGACACGATAAGGAATGCGCGCGTTGATGAGACCCTCTTCCAGCACGCGTGACTGTGCGTTGGAGCGATACAGGATTGCTGCGTCGGCGCGGGCGTTGCCTTGTGCAATCCAGTCACGCAGGCGACCAATTACAAAGTCAGCCTCGTCACGCTCGTTGTACGCGGAGTAGACTTTTATCGGTTCACCAGTCGCACCGTCAGTCCAGAGTTTCTTACCCATTCGCGAACTGTTATTGGCAATGATCGCGTTCGCGGCATTCAGGATGGTTTCCGTCGAACGATAATTCTGTTCCAGCTTGACGATATTGGTGCCCGGAAAGTCCTTCTGGAACCGATGAATGTGTTCGACGCGTGCGCCGCGCCAGCGATAGATTGACTGGTCGTCGTCGCCGACAACAAACGGCACGCCTTTCTTGCCCGCAAGCAGCCGCAGCCAGGCGTACTGAATCGCGTTAGTGTCCTGGAACTCGTCGACCAACAAATGCTGGAAGCGGCGCTGGTAATGCTCGAGCAACTCCGCGTTATCGCGCAGCAATTCGTGAGCACGCAGCAGTAGCTCGGCGAAGTCGACCAGGCCACCACGCTGGCAGATATCTTCGTAAGACTGGTACAGCGATATCAGCTCGCGTCGATCGGGATCACCTTCGTCATCGATGTGCTTCGGCCGGAGACCTTCATCCTTCTGGCCGTTGATAAACCACTGGATTTCCTTCGGCACCCAGCGGCCGTCGTCGACTTCGAGGTTCTTCACCAGGCGCTTGATCAGGCGCAACTGGTCATCGGAATCGATGATCTGGAAGTTCTGCGGCAAGCCAGCTTCGCGCCAGTGGCGTCTCAGCATGCGGTGCGCAAGGCCGTGGAAAGTGCCAATCCAAAGATGTCGCACGGGTACATTGAGAAGCGACTCGATGCGATTGCGCATTTCAGCCGCGGCCTTATTGGTGAATGTGACGGCGAGCAGGCTCTGCGGTGAGATACCTTCGACTTCAATTAACCATGCCGCACGGTGGACCAACACGCGCGTCTTGCCACTACCAGCGCCGGCGATAACCAGTGCGGGCTCGGATGGTGATGTGACGGCCTGTCGCTGCGCGTCATTCAGGCTGTCGAGGATTGGTGTGACGTCCATCTGGGGAGTAATGCCGGGCGCTCGAAAGCGCGAAAGTGTAGCAGAGAACTACTGTTCCCAGCCCCACGAATAATCTCGGCACAATCTGGACCTTCACTGCTCCCAGCGTACCCCGAGCGTGTACTGATTTCGCTCAAACTGGACGCGCGCATCGTTCGATACTGTCTCGCGGTAGCGCGCCTCGGCGATCAGGCTGAGATGGCGCGTCATACGGAAATCGGCGACAAGACGAAGCTCGGCGGATTCCTGGGTTTTGCGCGGCTGATTGGGATTGTTGTAAGCGAATGCGTTGGGATAGTCGTACAGGTGGTAGACGCCGCGCGCCTCGATATCGAATCGATCACCGGGCGTCCAGTGAATTTCGACGCCGGCGCTGTCACGCGTGTAGTCATAGTAACCAACGTATTGGTCAATGCGTTCGGTGCGCTGCACATCGAAGCCAAACCAGAGGTCGTTGAAAACACGTTGCCGAGCTGTCAACTCCACCGCGTAGTAGTCGTAACGAATATTCGGGTTCTCCAGGCGTGGTTCACCATCAAGGTCGTAGGACGGACGATCGCCGTAGCGGCGACTGTAGCCTTCGGCTGTAATTCGGAACAATGAAGATGGCGTAAACCTGTACTGGCCATACAGGCGCAACAAGAAGTATTCATGATCGTATTCAGGAATAATTTCCTGCGTCGAGTAGTTCCACAGCTGGCCCTTGATATGCGCACCGATGGTGAGGCGCTCATGTGACTGGCGGACTCGCAGCTCGGGGCCATAACGAAGGTAGTCCAGCCGGTCGTCAACCAAGACGCCGTTGACGTCTCGCGCAGTGCCGTCATCCGGGTCGTAGTAGGTCTCAACGTGTTGTGAAACGGTAAACGCGCTACGAACCTCACGTTCACGACTGCCCTCTTTGCGCCGGTACTCGCTGCCGAAACTGGCTTGGTGTTGATACTCGTTCGCGTTCTCGAGTTCCTTGTCCTGGTAATACCGACCCGCGAGCCGGTAGGCAACGTAGAAGCCCTCAAACTTGAGGCTGTTGATCAGGTACTTGGCGCTGAGGCTGAGCGGCATGTAGGCGCCAGTTTGTACGACAGGCGTTACGACAGGTGTCGCCGGATCGGATTGATCGACGTAAGGGTCGGCAGGCGAACGAAATACATTGTCGTCACTGCCAAAGCCGATACGAACCCGAAAGCTCAGGTCGGCGAAATCGCGCTTCCTGTCACGCTCGGCAACGCGAACGTCAAATTCGTCCGGTGCCGCCTGTTGGTCGCGAATTCTCGCGATGGCAACGATTGCAAATGACTGAAGTTTCTCGTTGACGTTCTGGTCGCGCGCAAGGCGGAACCATTGCAATGCCTCGTCGATTTCGCCGAGGGCATAGGCATTGAGGCCAAGGTTGTACTGCGCGGCGACTCGAAGCGCCGGATCGCCGAGGGCTTGCGACAATTCCTCACGCGCTCGCAGGTACTGCGCCGCCCGGTAGTGAGCGACACCCATGTTGTAGTGCAGCAATGCCGTGTCCATGCCCTCTTCGGCGGCCTGCCGGTAACGCAGCAAGGCAGCCCAGTAAAGCTCATCACGATAAAGCCTGTTGCCATCGGCAAAGTACTGGCTGGCCGTCATCGCGTGAGCATTCTGGGCAGGCACGAGTAAGGCGATAGCCGCCAGCAGGCTGAGTGAGAGATGTCGCATCTTGACCATGGGGTGGAAACAACTCACGTTATGTCAGATTTGAAAGAGTACAGACTAAAGGGGACCGAAAACTATGACGCAGTCGAAAAAAACCCCCCCGAGAGGCAAGCAATCGGAGGGATTTCGGGGTTTAAGCGGTATTTGAATGATTAGTCGTCATCATCGTCGTCATCCATCTCGTCGTCGTCATCGTCATCTTCGTCTTCAAGGTCATCTTCGATCTCGTCGCCGTATTCAAAGTCGTCATCGTCTTCGAGGTCATTTTCGTCTTCGTATTCATCGTCATCACGATCGAAGTCGTCGTCCTCATCCTCATCTTCAAAGTCGTCGTCTTCCTCATCGATACGATCATCATCCTCATCGATTTGGTCATCGTCACGATCGTGCTCGCGCGTTTCATCCTCGTCCTCATCGCGCTGCTGGTTGCCGTCATCCTCATCGTCCCAGTCATCATCATCAACGTCGTCGTCGTCGGGACCGCGCATCTGAGAAATGCTGGAGTCAACGTCATTGGCATCGTCACCAACGACCATCGTGACATCAAGACCTTCGAGCGCGTCATCGGCGCGCACCACGGCCGGGAAAAATGCACAACTGGCCAGAACCAGTGTTGCCACAAATATAGTGAGTTGTCTCATCATCCTGCTCCGTTAAAAACATCGATATGGAGGCGGAAAGTCCGGCCCCGATCATGGTGTACAAGGGTTGCATGAACCTCACCACCGATTGGCGATGTGGCGATTAATTTGAGCGGCAACAGATTTTTGCCCTCGGCGAGACTGGTCTGCCAGGTCACTTCACGTTGACCGGGAAAGCCGGCCAGTTCGATTCCATCCGGAAAGCGCACGGTCAGCGTTGCCGAGTCGAGCGCTTCTGCAGAGGCGAAGATCAGTTTCACGGTCTGTGGTTCGGCAAGCGTCATCGTGACGCCGGGCATCTGAGGTTCAACGGATGGCAGCTCGGGCGTCGCAAGGAATATGACGCCTATCATCCACAGCGCAAGGCCTGCGGCAACTGCCGAGCCGAAGCCGGTGAGCAGCCAGCGACGGCGTTGATGACGGGTGCCTTCGCGCGTTGCTCGCGCGAGTGCCTGGTCGTAAAAGCCTGCTGCTGCCTCTGGCATCGGATAGTCCTTTAAGAGCGCCTGGATCTCCTGATCCTGCCGTTGTGTTTTATCGTCATGCATCATTTTTATCCTGCTTGAACCCTTACACGATCAGGATTCAAAAAAGGTTCCATCCGCCGCCAGAATGTCGCGCAAGCGCGCCCTCGCACGGTGCAATCGGGACTTGATGGTTCCGACCGGAACGCCTGTAAGATCTTGAATTTCTGTGAGTTTATAGCCTTCCGTATCGTGCAATAGCAGCATCATGCGATGTTCATCGCTGAGCTCGGACAATGCTGCGTCGAGTTGTCGTATGCGGTCCAGGCGCTCCTGGTCACGGACCGGACTTTCAGAGCCCGGCAGGCCTGCAATGCCATCACCGCTCATCTCGCCTTCTTCGACGGTGTGCATGCGCTGTCGCGCATAACGACGACGCTCATCAATAAACAGGTTGTACATCATTCGCGATAGCCAGGATCCCGGCTCGTCAATGTGAACGAGATCGTCGAGTTTCCCTAATGCCTTGATCAGTAGTTCCTGGAACAGGTCTTCAGCTTCAGACTTCTGGCCGGTGAGTCGCCAGGCAAGCCGGTACAGCCGGTCGAAGTGCGGCCGTATGATTTTCTCGAAGGCTTGTTGCTGGGATGTCGAGCTCATTAGCCGCAGTGTATGACGTTACGTGCAGCTGACAAGGACTGGTTTAGCGTTTTTCCTAAAAGGGGTCAGGTTTATTTTACAAAGAATCGGCAGATTTACGCCTGCCAATAGTGCCACTCACACACTAATGTCGATTGATCTTCTGCGACCACGCCGACAACATTGCCAAGATTTCCTCGTCTTTTTCTCCCGCATGTGCCGCTACACATTGTGCAGCGGGGACATGATCGTCAGCCGGTCTTTGTAAATTCGTCGGACTTCTCCTACTACATCCGCAATATGATCGAGGCAAAGATAAAAGAGGACATCCGAATTTACGGGTACTGCCTAATGACGAATCACGTGCACCTGGTGATCGCACCGGGCGAGAACGTCGCCGGCGTTTCCCGCTTTATGCGAATTCTCTCAGGTCGCCAGACCCGTTACGTGAACAAGTTGGAAAATCGGACTGGCACGTTGTGGGAGGGCAGATTCAAAGCAAGCTTGATCGACTCCGAGACCTACTTGCTGGCCTGTTGTCGGTACGTCGATCTGAACCCGATACGAGCTGCGATGGTTGCATCGCCCGAGGACTATCACTGGTCCAGTTATCGATACCGGATCGGATTGGTTTCGAGCGATTGGCTGGACGATCATCCATTATTCCAGTCTCTGGCTGCAACGGATGAAGAAAGAAGAGTGGCCTATCAGGATTTCGTGTCATCCGGAATCGGCGACGACGAACTGGCGACGATAAGAGCAGCGCTGAATCGTAATCAGTTATCTGGAAATCAGACGTTCAACGACGCAATCGAAAAGCGGACCGGCAGACGGATCTCGTCAAAAGCACCAGGGCGGCCACGTCTGCACAGAAAATAAACCTGACACCTTTTTCCATTTTTCGAAAATAAACCTGACACCTTTTTCCGACACCTTTTTCGCACTTTTTCTTAAAGACTTAGCTGAATCAGCAGGTAGTGATCGATCAGCAGTGCACCAAACAGGAAGCCGAGATAGCTGATGGAATACTTGAACATATTCATCGGCAGTTCGACGTCGTCGTCGTTGCGGTACAAACGCACGGCGTAGTACAGGAAGTAAAGCCCGAGGATGGCCGCGCTCACCAGGTAGATCAGTCCGCTCATGCCGATCAGGTACGGCAACACGGTAATGACCAGTAACAGGATCGTGTACAGCAGAATGTTCAGGCGCGTGTAGGCCTCACCGTGGGTCACCGGCAACATCGGAATGTCGACCTTCGCGTATTCTTCTTTTCTCGCGATCGCGAGTGCCCAGAAGTGCGGCGGTGTCCAGATGAAAATAATCAAAAACAGCAGCAAGGCACCACTGGTGACGTCATTGGTGATCGCCGCCCAGCCGAGCACAGGCGGTGCCGCGCCTGCTGCACCGCCGATGACAATGTTTTGTGGGGTCGCGTGCTTCAGCCATACGGTATAGACAACGGCATAGCCGATCAGTGACAAAAACGTCAGCACGGCGGTCAGCGGATTGACGAGATACCAAAGAATGATCATCGAGATGACGCCGAGGCCGAAACCGAACGTCAGCGCAGTGCGCGCGGTCAATTTTTGCTGCGGCAACGGCCGAGCACGCGTGCGCGACATCTGGATGTCAGTACGTGCGTCGAGTACGTGATTGAAAACGGCGGCCGACGATGCAGCCATTCCGATGCCGAGCGTACCGAAGAACAGCGCGCCGAGGTCGGGCAGGCCGGGAACGGACAAGAACATGCCGACGATCGCCGTGAACACGATCAGTATGACGACACGAGGCTTGGTCAGCTCGTAGAAGTCGCGCCAGCTTGTGTAGCTTGTTTCGACGTTTGTGTTCACGTTCAGCCTATTCTGGATAGCTTCAATAGCCGCTTGATGTCTTCGACCATGAGGCTCGGATCGAGTCCGGGTTCGAAATACATCACCAGGTTGCCCAGAGGGTCCATCAGGAAATACCCGCCTGCCGGTAATAGTGCAGGTTTCTTTTTATAAAGCAATTCGGATAATCCGCTATCCGAGACCGCGATGAGTCCTGCATGCTCATTGGAGAGAAATACTGTATCGGGCGGCGAATCGCCGTGCAAGAAGACTCGGAGCAAGCGGTCCATTTCCTTGCCCAGCATTTTCCGGGACTGCCGGATGGTGTACAGCGCCTGCTCGCAATCCGTCGTGCAGGCCCCGTTATTGGCGTAGATCAGCAGCCAGTAACCGTCGCCAAGCCTGGCAACTGGCGATTCCGGCAGCAATTCGACGACATTGATGATCGGCTCGAGCAGCACGCCGTGGTTGGTGCGCCCTTCTGGCGTAAATGCGCCGGTGTAGTACATCCAGGTAGCGACGGCGAGCGGACCGAGAAAAACAGCTACGATGACCAGCATTTGCAGTCGCGCCCAGGTGGTTTTCTTTTCACTCATGAGTCAAACCGCTTCTTGCGGTAATTCCAGACCAGCAAACCCGCTAATACGGCGCCCATCGCAAACCATTGCAGCGCATAGCCAAAATGTTTACCTGGCCCGAATTCGGTCGGCACCCAGTGACGGTAGAAGCCACCCGCCTCCTCATGATCCATCAGGAGCACGAAGGGCTGAAGCTCGCGCCCGAGCGCCGCCGAGACTTCATCGACTGATGGGTACACCGCGTATTTCGGCCAGCCTGGCGTCTGGGTCACAGCGGAACCCATCTTGTAGCCGGCGCGTGGCAAGGAGCCAGCCCGTCCATGCACGATCGTTGGCTCGGCCGGCAGTTCGAGCAGAGCAGAGTCGATTGGTGTTGCCCCTTTCTCAATCCAGCCGCGATTAATGAGCAAAACCGGTACGTCATCGCCAAGTTCCAACGGTGTGATGATGTAGTAGCCATACCGGCTATTGATGATAATGTTTTCAAGAATGACCTGATGCGCGGAGTCGAAGCGGCCCTCGATCCTCAAGCGCTGGTAGGGACGAACAGCCGCGCCATGCTGCCAGGTCGTGAAACCCGATTCATCGCGGTACAGGTTCTGTGTGGCGCGCTTTTCCAGGCCGCGTGATATTTGCCAGACACCGAGTCCCGCAAACTGCACCACGAGCAGGAAGCCGACGACCAAGGGCAGCCAGGACGGAAGAGTCTTTTTGCTTGGGTCGTTCACGTTATACTGCGCGCTCGAATTTTAAGGCACTCGTTATGAAAATCGTCGTCTTTGCACTGTTGGCCGCAATTCTGATTAGCCTGGGCTCGGGACTATTTTATTTGTCACGTGACGAGGGCGACTCAACGAAACTCCTACGCGCCCTGAAAGTTCGGGTCGCCTTGTCAGCCGTTCTTATAGCGTTTCTGGTGGCATCCTACTTGCTGGGCTGGATTCAACCCAGCTAGCAGACGCCGATCATTTACATCCAGTAAACGAATACGTACAAACCGATCCAAACAACATCCACGAAGTGCCAATACCATGCGACGGCTTCGAAACCGAAGTGATTCTTCGGCGTGAAATGTCCCTTCAACACCCGGAACCAGATCACCGTGATCATAATCGCGCCGATGGTTACGTGCATGCCGTGGAAGCCCGTCAGCATGAAGAACGTTGAGCCGTAAATGCCCGACGTCAGCTTCAGGTTCATGTGCTCGTAAGCCTCGATGTACTCCACGCCTTGTAAGTAGACGAAGGTGAAACCGAGAATAAAAGTCATCGCGAGAAATGCGCTGAGCTGCGCGCGCTTGCCCGCGATCAGCGCGTGATGTGCAATCGTAATGGTCACAGAGCTCGTCAGCAGCAAGGCGGTATTAATAAGTGGCAGGCCGAAAGGTGGCATCGCCTCGTATTCGCCTCCCACGTTGCCCGGGCCGTTCGACGGCCAGGTGCTCTCGTAGCCCTCCCACAACAGCAGGTTGGTGAAGAAGTTGTTGCTGTCGCCGCCGAGCCAGGGAATCGACATGTTTCGCGCGTAGAATAAGGCGCCGAAAAACGCCGCGAAGAACATGACTTCCGAGAAAATAAACCAGAACATACCCTGGCGAAACGAGTTGTCGACCTGGTCATTGTAGAGACCGCCCACACTCTCGCTGATCACCGTGCCGAACCAGCCGGCCAGCATGAAAATTATGACGCCGAAGCCGGCGAGCATGATGTAGAAACCGGTATCCGCGCCGTTCAGCCAGCTCGAAACACCAACCATCAGGAACAACAATCCCACCGAGCCTACGATCGGCCAGTGACTGCCGTGGGGAACGTAGTAACGTTCGTCTGTTTGTGTCGTCATGTTATTTCTCAGTATTCGCCGCTACGCGAGCGGTGTCGAAAAAAGTGTAACTCAAGGTAATCGTGTCGACGTAATCCGGCAGCTCCGGATTGACGATGAACTGCAGCGGCATCGCGCGCTCTTCATCGGCGACGAATGTCTGGCTCTCGAAGCAGAAACACTCAATTTTTGTGAAGTACTCAGCGGCCGTGGTGGGTGCGACGCTGGGTACTGCCTGAGCGACTTTTTCGCCAGCAGCAAGATTTTTTGCTGTGAACGTCGCGTAGTACATTTTGCCGGGATTAACGGTCATGCTGTCCGCATCCGCTGCGAATTCGAACTGCGCATATTCGTTAACGGTGGTGATGAACTCAACGCGAATTTCCCGTGACAGGTCCGGTGCTTCGGCAACCGTGGCGGCCTCCGAGTTCGTGCGACCACCGAATCCGGTGAGGTCACAAAATACGTCGTACAAGGGCACGAGCAGGAAGCCGAAACCAAACATCGCGACAGTCATGACTGCCAGTTGAGCGATCAGCGAACGATGACTTCGATTCTCAGGCACGAACAACACCCATCAGGATAAACCCCAGGTAAAACGAAAGCGCAATCACCGCGACGATCAGTGTCGTGTAGCGAATGCTCTTCTTGCGCTCAGCGTCCGTCATTGTTAATCGAACGCCTCGCCAGCAATGCGAGCTTTCGGAGGTGTCTCAAACGTGTGATACGGCGCGGGTGACGGCACGGTCCACTCCAGTCCGTGTGAACCTTCCCAGACACGGGCCGTCGCTTTCTCGCCCTTCTTCGCCGTCAGTATTACCCAGACGAACATTAGCTGTGACAATCCGAAACCGATTGCGCCGACGCTGGCAACGGTATTGAAGTCCGCAAATTGCGTCGAGTAATCAGGAATTCGGCGCGGCATGCCCGCGAGGCCCAGGAAGTGCATCGGGAAGAAGGTCAGGTTGACGAAGATCGCCGAGGCCCAGAAATGCACCTTGCCGAGGGTTTCGTTGTACATGTGACCGGTCCATTTCGGTAGCCAGTAATAGGCCGCGGCCATGATGGCAAAAATGGAGCCCGGAACCAGAACGTAGTGAAAGTGGGCGACGACAAAATAGGTGTCGTGGTACTGCACGTCAGCAGGCTGCACCGCGAGCATCAGGCCAGAGAAACCGCCGATCGAAAACAGGAACACAAATGCCAGCGAAAACAGCATAGGCGTCTCAAATGTCATCGCGCCGCGCCACATCGTTGCCACCCAGTTGAAAATTTTCACGCCGGTCGGAACCGCAATGAGCATGGTGGCGAACATGAAAAACAGCTGCCCGGTCAAAGGCATGCCCACCGTGAACATGTGGTGTGCCCAGACGATGAACGACAGGAATGCAATACAAGATGCGGCGTAGACCATCGAATCGTGGCCGAACAGTTTCTTGCGCGCAAAGGTCGGAATGATTTCAGAGACGACGCCAAACGCCGGCAGGATCATGATGTAAACCTCGGGGTGCCCGAAGAACCAGAAAATGTGCTGGAACATGACAGGATCGCCGCCACCGGCCGCGAGGAAGAAGCTGGTGCCGAAAAACTGGTCGGTCAGCAACATGGTTACCGCACCAGCGAGCACCGGCATGACAGCGATCAGCAGGTAGGCGGTGATCAGCCAGGTCCAGACGAACATCGGCATCTTCAAAAGCGACATTTCCGGCGCACGCATGTTGATGATCGTGACGATGACATTGATCGCACCCATGATGGAAGAAAGCCCCATCAGGTGAACCGAGAAAATCAGGAATGGAAACGAGTCACCGGTCTGCAAAACGAGCGGTGGGTACATGGTCCAGCCGCCAGCGGGAGCGCCACCCGGCATAAATAGTGTCGACAACAGGATGGTGAAGGCGACTGGCAGGATCCAGAACGACCAGTTGTTCATGCGCGGCAGTGCCATGTCCGGCGCACCGATCATCAACGGGATCATCCAGTTCGCGAGACCCACAAAGGCCGGCATGACCGCACCGAAGACCATGATGAGGGCATGCATTGTCGTCATCTGGTTGAAGAACTCAGGGTGCACGAATTGCAGGCCCGGTATCGCGAGCTCGGAACGGATGACCATCGCCATCGTGCCGCCGATAAAGAACATGAGCAGACTGAAAACAAGGTACATCGTGCCGATGTCCTTATGATTGGTCGAGAACAGCCACCGGCCTATGCCTTTTGCCGGCCCATGGTCGTCATGATCGTCGTGTGTGTCGTGCGCGTCAGTTATTGCAGTTGTCATTTCTTAAAGCTCCGCGTCTTGGCTGGCAACCCAGGCATCAAAGGCCTCGGGCTCAACGACTTCAACAACGATGGGCATGTAGCCGTGGTCTTTGCCACAGAGTTCGGCGCACTGGCCGCGATAGGTGCCGGTTTCATTTGCGCGAAACCAGGTTTCGTTGACCATGCCGGGAATCGCATCTTTCTTCATCGACAGTGCTGGCACCCACCATGAATGAATCACGTCGTTTGAAGTTACCAGCAGGCGCACTTTCGCGCCGCGCGGGACAACGAGCGGTTTGTCGACTTCCAGCAGGTAATTGGCTACGGAAAACGGGTCGATACCGGACGCTTTACGGCGCGCTTCCAGGCTCGAACGCGCGAGGCTAGAGTAAAAATCGACATCCGTATCCTGGTACTTGTAGTGCCACTTCCATTGGTAGCCGGTAACGACGATCGACAGATCGGGGTTTCGCGAATCCTCCATCTTCACCATCGTCTCAGCCGTCGGCACGGCCATCAGGACCAGGATGATGACCGGAATCGTCGTCCAGATGATCTCCGCCGTTGTGCTGTGCGTGAAGGTCGCGGGCTCAGCACCCTGAGACTTGCGGTGCTTGATCAGCGAAAAGATCATCACGCCGAACACCACGATGCCGATCGCAACGCACCACCAGAACACCATCATGTGCAGGTCGTAGGTTTCGAGACTGAGGTCTGTTACGCCTTTGGGCATATTCAATGCCCATTCGGCTGCCGCCGAACCCGCCAGCGTGAGGCCGAGCAAGCCCAGGAATAAATTTCGTATCATTGATTGTTCACCTTGCGAGCCGTCGAGCGGCTGGATTGGCGGGATCAGCCCGTCAAAAAGCTCGCGAAGTGTACTCAAATAGCCGCGGCCATGCAATTCGGCCTGTCCGATAGTCCGCACAGCAATCCGTTAGATTACAAGGGCTTAAATGGCGTTGTTGCGAAACAATCGCCTCATCTTTTGCGCAGCGGTATTTGCCCGGCATCAATTCGGTAGTTTCCAGGGTCCATTTTCGGCCCGGCGCCCCAGCAGTGCCCGAAAACCAGCTCCAGTTCGACAGCGATTTTGCCGCCGCTGGCCGCCGCGTCGAGTGCCGCCAGCATGTTCCGGAATCGTTGTTTGCCGGTCAGTGCGCGGCTGCGGTCCTGCAGCGCATTCCGGGCACCTGCGGCTCCGAGATCCGCCAACAGCGCGTCGCTGCTGGCGTAACTGACGGTCAGGCGGTCAACGTCGAGCACCGGATCGCACAGGCCCGCACGTACCAGGCCGTCACCGAGATTGTGCATGTCGGGAAAGCGGCTCACGTGAAGGCCGTCATCAACGTGGCTCCAGGCGCGACTGATTTCCAGCAAGCTGTCGGGCCCAAGCGTGGCGAACGCAAACACGCCGCCCTTTCTGAGTACTCGTGCGACTTCGAGGAAAACTGAGTCAGGATTCGCAATCCACGGCAGCAACTGGTTCGAAAAAATGACATCGATACTTTCATCAGCGAACGGTAACTTGCGCGCCTCCGCCTGCACATAAGTCGTCTTCGCCAACCAGGATTTCCTGGCACGTGCCTCACGCAACATGCTGTGTGCAAAATCGACGGCGACAAGCCGGGATTTTGGAAAACGTTTGTGGAGCTGCCGAGATGCAGCGCCGCTTGCGCAACCCAGATCGACCACCGTCTTCGCGTCGATGAGCAACGGTTCAATGCGTTGCAACAAGCCATCCCGCGTCGCCGCATGAACGAAGTCGGCGTCGTCAAAGGTCCTGGCAACGCGTTCAAAGCGGCGACGAATGTGGCGAGCGTTTAACATTTCCGAAACGGTAGCACGCTTTCACGCGTAATCGCCCGATTTTACGACAGGCGTACTTTGGCGTTATTTGCGAGCCTGTCAGCATGTTCTTGCTCGATTTTTTGGTGCCACGACACTGTGCCTTCTGCGGCGTGCTGGCGATACACGATGAGCGCAATATTTGCGTGAATTGTTTCGATGACCTGCCCTGGCATGAGACTGCAATTTCGCCGACGCCCGGGATTCTCGAATGCAGCATCGCAATGTTGCACTACGAATTTCCGGTCGACGTCGCGATTAAGGCATTGAAGTTCAATCGACGTTTGTTCTACGCCCCCGCTTTCGCCGAAGTGCTGTGCGCAGCGAACCCCCACTTGCCGACCGATATCGACGCTGTCCTGCCGGTACCGCTGCACTGGCGCCGAAAAATGCGGCGTGGCTTCAACCAGGCAAGCGAACTGGCAAAGCCTGTCGCTGATGCGCTGAACGTCGAGCAACTGCGTGGAGTAGATCGATGCAAGGCAACGCCCTATCAATCCGGGCTCAAGGCGTTTGAACGCCGAAGAAACCTGCGGCGGGCGTTTACAGTCCGAAAGCAATTGCAGCACAAGCATGTGCTGATCATTGACGACGTCGTCACCACCGGTACCACACTATCTGAGCTCGCCAAAGTCTTGCTTCGCAACGGAGCGGAAAAAGTCAGCGCCCTGACTGTTGCGAGCGCGCGCTAAGCTGCACGTCAAACCCGAACGGCCACAACCCGTAGCTGACATATGGAAGAACTTGCACGAGTGTCTGCATTCTCAGCGATTTCCAGGGAGACTCTGATCAATTGCCCCGCAATCTGAGTAGTGATCTAGCTATGCCCTCGAAAGGCGGCAGTCACAGGTTCGCTCAGTCCGGACCTTAGTTTTACGGAGCGGTTCATTTCCATATCGATTTCTTCCATCAGCATTTGTGAGAGACGTTTCATTCTTGATCGTGTCGTTCGAGAGCAGCGTAAAATTGCCAGAATTTACGAGTTCCTGATAAGTGTTGTCGATCAATTAGTAGCGCTGCCCGAGCGGCCTAACGTAATGAGCCACCGATCTCTTGTCCGACGGCCTCGGGATTGATTACAGTCGATACCGGTGGCTTTTCTCGCTCATCTCGCAGGGCATGAGAGCTAAGCTCCTGAAAAGCGCGTGTAGTTCAACGATGGAACATCAGCTTCCCAAGGTGACGACATACCTGCTCGCCGGAGAGCAGACGTTCAATATCCAAGAAAGAGCGGCTGGCCGAACTAAGTCAGTCGCCGTTGGTGAGATAGAATGACGGCTGCTGAAGCGGACTTTCGCCAAAATGTGTCCGGACAAAGAGATTTTTCCACTCCGCCACACAAAGCATAGTTGTGTGTCGCTTGCTGTATACGAAGGAAATATATGAACATGAACACTCGATTTCTCATGAGTCTTAGCGCGACTTTCTTTGCAATACTTGGAATCGGATTTACATTTCTGCCGCAAGAAATTCTCGCTCACGTTGGAGTACTATCCGACGGCGCTGTCGTCTTGTTGATGCAGATACTTGGCGCGCTGTGCTTAGGCTTTGCAATGCTTAACTGGATGAATCGAGGAAGTCACATCGGCGGAATTTATGGACGCCCCGTCTCAATGCCCAACTTTTTCAATTCCGTAATCGGAGGCGCAGCGTTAGTGAAATGGGTTTTTACGGATCAGTTCGCGCCTGAAATTGCCGTTATGGCGTTGTTCTACTCATTATTTGCAGTTTGGTTTGGATTGGTCGTATTCACTCATCCTGCGAATAAAACTCAGGTAAGGTCAGACAAATAAGATCTTAGCAGCCGCGAAATAGGCCTTCCCGATGAGCGCTTCCGAGGCCGGATACCCCCTGACCGGGCGATGAGATTGCAAAGGAAATAGACGCAGAGTAAAGCGAGGACCAATCTATCTGGCTATTTTCGCTATGCATGCAACATCGTTGTATCGTCCTGAACGATCGCTCTTGGCCGAACTAAGTCGGTCGCCGTTGGTGAGATAGAATGACGGCTGGTGACCCGAAGTGGAACCCGGCGATTAACATGATCGACAAGCTTAAAAAATACTCTGAATACATCCGACACCTTCGTCTGCCTGCAATTGCTGTCGGCTTTTTTTGCTTGATAACAACGATTGTGATCATTCTCGATTCTGAATCGAACTTCGGAAATAGATTTCTTATTCCCAGCTTTGTCGGCGTAGTCTGGGCTATGAGCATCTATGCGTTTATTGTCACTTTTCAGTCTGTACCTGAAAAAGCTAATAATAGTGTGAGGATCTTCGGCAAAATAAAGCGCCGTCTTCATCGCGGCTGGTATTGGATCATAAGCGTGGTGTTCCTTAGCACAACGTTAGCCGCTATATACTTCACTAATTCGGTCATTTCCATATGGCTGAGCGACTACGCTGAGTAGCTCAGTATCGAACTTTCGACGAAGCCAGCGACCGCTGCTGACTCTTTGCAAGCATCTCTCACTAAACAGGGAAACAGAATGGCACTTAATATTATCGGCGCTGGTGTTGGGCGGACGGGCACATACTCACTCAAGCTTGCAATTAATCAGCTCGAGCTAGGCCCGTGCCACCATATGGAAGAGGTGCTTCATAACATGCCTTTGCAGGTACCACTTTGGTCGGCTGCGGTAGCTGGAGAGCCGGACTGGCTGCAGATCTATGATGGTTATCAAAGTGCTGTCGACTGGCCCACTGCGTGTTTCTTTCGCGAATTACTACAAGAGTTTCCGTCAGCCAAATTCATCTTAACTCAGCGCGATCCGGAGAAATGGGCGGATAGCTTCGGTGCAACAATCTATAAGTTGCTGGCGGGTAAAGATCAGGCACCTCAAGAAATGCAGGCCTGGCTCGACATGGCAAACGGCGTCATCGAGAAAACCGGATTTCCCGCCGGCCTCGATCGAGACGGACTGATTCAGGCCTTTATGGCGCATAACGACGCAGTCAAAGAAGCAATTCCGGCTAAACAGTTACTGTTATTTGAAGTCAAGGATGGGTGGGAACCACTCTGTACCTTCCTCGGTGTGCCAGCGCCAACCGAAGTTTTTCCACGCACCAATCATCGAGAAGAGTTTTGGGATCGCGTAGAGGGCAAGATCTAAGCAAGAATCTCGGTGATGGGGCCCAGCGCGAGGATGTCGAGAGCCAAGCTATTGAACACTGCACAGCGCTCGCCAAGTGTTCAGCCGACGGCTGGCTTGAAGGTGTAGTTCAAAACTATACCGATGAACACCACCATACCGATGTAATGATTGTGCCTGAAGGCCGCAAAGCAGCCTGCAGGCTGGCGATCACGGGCCAGCCAAAGGTGGTAAGCCATTAGCCCACCAGCAACAGCGATCGACAGGTAATACCAGAGCCCCAGGTTTGCGCGCATGCCGATCAATATCAAAGCAAGCAGCATCAGACCTTGCAGACCGGCGATCACAAAAAGATCGACCTCGCCAAACAAAATGGCCGTCGACTTAACGCCGACCTTGAGGTCATCTTCGCGGTCAACCATCGCATAGAACGTGTCGTAGATAACGGCCCAGATCATGGCGGTACCGAATACGAGCCAGGCGAGCTCGGGCGTCTCTGCGGTTTGGGCTGCGAATGCCATCGGTACTGCCCAACCAAAAGCGGCACCGAGAACAAGCTGCGGGATGGAAATAAAGCGTTTTATAAACGGATAGGCGATTGTCAGTACCGCGGCGACAATGGCCAGCAATTGTGCGGGACGATTCAGCATTGTTGCGAGGCCCACAGCAACCAGGCTTAGCGCGGTGAACAGGATCAATGCTTCGAGCGGCGCGACCGCGCCCGAGGCGATGGGCCGTGTTCGCGTTCGTTCGACATAGGGATCAATCTTACGATCAACGAAGTCGTTCAATACGCAACCGGCGGATCGCATGACGACGACACCCAACATGAACACAACGAACAGGCCCTGCTCCGGACTGCCCTCGCCTGCCAGCCAAAGGGCCCAGAGGGTCGGCCACAACAGCAACCAGATGCCGATGGGTTTATCAATGCGCATCAGCTTGCCGTAATTGCGAAGCTGGCTTATCAGTTCCGGTGCGAAATTCGGGGCGAGCATTTTATTCATCCTCAGAAGTCTACACTTTCCCGTATCGACTCGCGTCACCGAGCCAACGTCGAACAATTGCGGCAACGCGGACGTCTGACGTCCGCATCAGCCCCTCAGCCGTGATTTGTACCTGTGGCATCAGGGCGGCATCACGAATGAGATTGGCAACGCGATATTCTGGCAGGCCGGTTTGTCGTGTACCCAGCAGTTCACCAGGACCGCGCAACTCCAGGTCACGCTGCGCGACAATGAAGCCATCATTGGTCTCTCGCAAAACACTCAAGCGTTCCTTGGCAATGCGACCGAGTGGCGCTTTGTAAAGCAGCACACAATGACTCTGCGCGGCACCACGGCCGACACGACCGCGCAACTGGTGCAACTGCGACAGGCCCATGCGTTCGGCATTCTCGATAATCATCAGGCTGGCATTCGGCACATCGACACCGACTTCGATCACCGTCGTGGCGACCAGCAACTGAATCAGCCCCTCTTTGAACGCCTTCATGCCTCGCTCTTTTTCGGCCGGCCGCATGCGCCCATGCACGAGTCCGATACGGAGGTCGGGCAAGGCTTCGGTCAACATCGCGTAACTGGCTTCGGCAGCCTGGTAATCCAGCACCTCGGACTCTTCAATCAATGGACAAACCCAATAAGCCTGCTGCCCCGCAGCGCACGCGGACAGCACCCGTTCGACAACCTCATGGCGGCGCGACTCCGGGATCGCGATGGTCGTGACCGGCTGGCGGCCCGGTGGCAACTCGTCAATCACCGAGGTATCGAGGTCCGCATAGGCCGCCATTGCGAGCGTGCGCGGTATGGGTGTCGCGGTCATCACCAGCTGATGCGGGTGCGCGCCTTGCGCGACACCTTTGTCGCGCAAGGCCATTCTCTGATGTACGCCGAAACGGTGTTGTTCGTCTATCACCACCAGCCCGAGGCGATGAAAGTCAACGCCCTCCTGAAACAGCGCATGGGTACCGACAATCAGCTGTGCCGTACCATCGGCAATCGCCGCCAGTGACTCTCGCCTGGCGACCACGCGCTGGCTGCCACTTAGCCATGCAGGCTCAATACCGAGTGGTTGAAACCAGTCGGAGAAACTGCGCCAGTGTTGTTCGGCGAGAATCTCGGTCGGCGCCATGATCGCGGCTTGTACACCACAGGCGATCGCCTTGAGGCAGGCAATCGCAGCAACAACGGTTTTACCCGAGCCAACGTCGCCCTGTATCAGGCGCATCATCGGGTGTGGCTCCGCAAGGTCGTTGAGAATGTCGTTCACAACCCGTTGCTGCGCAGCGGTCAGCTTGAACGGCAAATCATCGATGAAATTACCGACATCTTCATTGCCCTCGCGCAGCGCGACCGCGCCCTCGCTCGCGGCCAGGGCACGCACCTTGCGTAAGCTAAGGTAGTGGGCAAGTAGTTCCTCGAACGCCAGTCGTTGCTGGCAAGGGTGCGTGCCGGCGAGCATTTGCTGCACATCGGCATCAGGTGGTGGTCGATGCAGATAAGCAAGGGCATCGGCCAGCGATGGCATGCCCAGTTTCTCCGTGGTCGCGGCCGGCAGCAATTCCTGCGGCGGTGCCCTGGACATCTGCTGCAGGGCCTGGTCGGTGAGGTTTCGCAATCGTCGCTGTTGCACACCCTCGGTGGCCGGATAAATCGGCGTCAGCGAATCACTGGTGGTCGCGTCCTGATTTTTTCTGAGGACGCGATACTCCGGGTGAATGATTTCGAAGCCGTTTTTGCCGCGGCGCACTTCGCCAAAGCACGTAATGTGTGCGCCCGGCTGAAACTGCGCCTGTTGCGTTCTGGAAAAATGAAAAAAACGCAAGGTTAGCTGGCCACTACCGTCGCTGATTCGAACCAGCAAATTACGGCGTCCCCGAAACGCGGTTTCGGCAAGCAATACTTCGCCTGTCACGAGGCTTCGGGTACCGGCCTGTAAGGAACCAATCTTGATTAGCTGCGTTCTATCTTCGTAACGCAACGGCAGCAGGAACAAAAGATCGTCGACCCGATGGAGGCCCAGCTTCTCGAGTTTTTTCGCCAGCGCCTCGCCGACGCCTTTCAGTTCAGTAAGAGGCGAATCAGATAGCAAGGATTGCGTCTGCCTCGACGTCGACACCTTTTGGCAACGAAGCAACGCCGACCGCCGCGCGCGCTGGATAGGGCTCGCTAAGATAGCGCTCCATGACGGCGTTCACGGTCGAAAAGTTGCCGAGATCAGTTAGAAACACAGTAATCTTGACGGCGTCATTCAGATTGCCGCCGGCCGCTTCGGCAACAGCTTTGAGGTTCTCAAAAACCTGTATAGCGCGCGCCTCGAAATCGCCTGCGACAATTTCCATTGTTTCGGGTACGAGCGGAATTTGCCCGGACAGAAAAACCAAACCGCCGGCGGTAGTCGCCTGCGAATAGGTGCCGATTGCCGCCGGTGCGTTGTCACTGTGAATTGCTTTCTTGCTCATAAGATTAGTCCATCTGTTATGCGCACTCACGATTTACGCGAATGACGTTCTTCATATTGCGCACGCTTCGCAAAATCTTCGCGAGGTGCACCCGATCCTTCACCAGCAACTGGAATGACAACACCGAACAGTCCTCATGTCGACCGAGCACCGACACCTGTTCGATATTCGACTTACAGTCGGCAATAGTTGCGGCGACTTCTGCCAGTACGCCCGGCTTATTGCGGGTGTCGATATGCACCAGGCAGGCAAAGTCACGATCGATATCTTTTTCCCAGCTGACCGTAATCCACTTCTCGGGCTGCTTGCGAAAGTTGGACAGGTTGCCGCACTGGTTGCGATGTATGACGACGCCACGACCTGCAGTGAGATAGCCCATGACTGGATCACCCGGGATAGGGTGGCAGCATTTCGCATAGGTGACGACCATGCCCTCGGTGCCGGCGATAACAAGGGCGGCCGATTCGTCTTTCTTTCCCTCGCCAGCACTCACCCCGACCAGAATTCGGGCGGTGAGCGGCGCAAGACGTTCGCCCAGGCCAACCTGCTCGAAGAGCGCCTTGCTGTTGTCCAGACCGAGTTCCCTGAGGGCCTCCGACATTCGTACCTTGCCGACTTTGCGCAGTGATGCACCAAGGTCTTTCAGCGAGCGGTCCAGAAGACGTTTGCCGAGATCGGCAGATTCCGATGAACGCAGGTTTTTCATGTGATGTCGAATCGCCGTTCGCGCTTTGGCGGTACGTACAAATGTGAGCCAGTTTGGGTTCGGCCTGGCACCCTTGGACGTAATCACTTCAACCGTCTGGCTGTTATGCAACTCGGTACGCAATGGCACCAGTCCACGATTCACTTTCGCCGCGACACAGCGATCGCCAACGTCGGTGTGCACGGCATAAGCAAAATCCACGGTCGTGGCGCCCTTCGGCAGCGGCATGATGTCGCCCTTCGGAGTAAACACGTAAATCTTGTCAGGAAACAGATCGACTTTGACGCTCTCAAGGAATTCTTCCGAGGTTCCGGTCTGTTGCATTTCCTCGAGGTTTGACAGCCATTCGCGAGTGCGGCGCTGTGGACTGGCGTCCGACTTTTCGTCGGCCTTGTAAATCCAGTGGGAAGCAACGCCCGACTCCGCAAGGCGGTCCATGTCGCGCGTTCGGATCTGTACTTCGAGCGGCAGACCCTGCGGTCCAAACAGCGTCGTGTGCAATGATTGGTAGCCGTTGATGCGAGGGATTGCGATGTAGTCTTTGAAGCGCCCGGGCATTGGCTTATAGAGTCCGTGCACGATCCCAAGTATCTGGTAGCAGGTGTTGACGTCCAAGGCCACGATACGAAATCCGTAGACGTCGACGATGTCCGATAGTTGGCGACGCTTGCCCGACATTTTTTTGTAAATGCTGTACAGGTGTTTTTGTCGGCCAACAACTTCAGCGGTCAGGTTCTCTTCGCTTATCGCTTCGTCGAACTCTTGCGAAATCTTTTTGACAATCTGCTTCTGGCTGCCCTGACTTTTCTTCAGTGCCGCCTCCAGTACCCGGTAGCGGAACGGGTGCAAGTGTTTGAAGCTCAGGTCTTCGAGCTGCACCTTCAGGCGATTAATGCCGAGCCGGTTCGCAATGGGCGCATAAACATCCAGTGTTTCTCTGGCGATTCGTTTGCGCTTTGCAGCCGGCATCGCATCAAGCGTCTGCATGTTGTGCAGACGGTCTGCCAGTTTTACCAGGATGACGCGAATATCTTCAATCATCGCCAGCATCATCTTGCGGAAGCTTTCCGCCTGGGCTTCTGCATGACTGCGAAATTCGATCTGATCAAGCTTGCTGACGCCGTCGACCAGCAGCGCAACCTCACTGCCAAATTTCTCGGTTATCTGGTCGAGTGAGGCCGACGTATCTTCGACGGTGTCGTGAAGAATCGCTGCGATAATCGCCTCGGCATCGAGGTGCATCTCGGCGAGTTCCTGGGCAACGGCAATCGGGTGCGTGATGTAGGCTTCGCCGGTTTTTCGCTTCTGACCGGCGTGGGCTTCGGCGCCAAACTCGTAGGCCGCGGTTATCGATGCCAGCTGTTCATGTGGCAGATAGGACGAAAGCGTATCGATAAGTCGCCGCACGCCGTGGTCACGACGGTTCGCGCCCGGTAATTTCGACAGAATGGTAGCGGCGTAATCCATGCCTTGATCATACCCCGGAGATTGGGGATTGTGTCGCTAAGCTCCGCTCACAGCGGAGGCTTATGACTAGTCGCCGATTGAAATTCCGCGAACTGGCAGAACGTCATCGATGGCCTCGGCCTGCATCAGATCCTCGGTCACCGGCTCTTCGACTTCCTCAAGGATCGACGGCGATACGAGGCCCTCGGCAATTTCACGCAGTGCGATGACAGTGGGTTTGTCATTTTCAAGATCGACCATCGGGTCGGCGCCATGCGCAACGCGACGGGCGCGTTTTGCGGCGACCAGCACCATTTCAAAAATGTTCTCAATATTGTCGAGGCAATCTTCAACGGTAATTCGGGCCATTTCGTATCCTGTAACCGGGGCATCCCGGGGGTTCATGTGAGGAGCGCGAGTCTAGGGAGGGTCGCGGCGAAAAGCGACCGCTTATAAGAAAAACTTATATCAAGCCTGGCGGAGTATGCGCGACACGGCCCGCCGCAAGGCCCGGTTTTTCGTCGACGACGCGTCACCATCACCCGCGAGCACGGCTTCGAGCGCGCTAACCGCTTCACCGAGATCATCGTTGATAATGACGTGGTCGAACTCTTTCCAGTGCGACATATCGCTCCGGGCGTCTCGCAGGCGGCGTTCGATGACGTCGCTACTGTCTGTGCGCCGGTTGCGAAGTCGACGCTCGAGTTCCTTGATCGACGGCGGCATGATGAACACGCTGACGCAGTCGGGCATCGATTCTCGCACCTGCCGCGCACCCTGCCAGTCAATTTCCAGCACCACACTGCGATTGTCCGCGAGATGTCGCTCGACCTGGCTGCGACTTGTCGCGTAGTGGTTATCGAACACCTCGGCATGTTCGAGCATCTCGCCTTCGTCCCGAAGCCGCATGAACTCCTCTTTGCTGACGAACAGGTAGTCGACTTCATTTGCTTCATTGATGCGCGGTTTGCGCGTTGTATAGGAAATCGAGAAACGCAATTCCGGATGCTTGGTGACAATGGCGTGTACGAGCGTCGTCTTGCCGGCTCCCGAGGGCGCGGCGAAAACAAAAAGCTTTCCCTTGGCTGTCATCGGCCAGCCTTACTCGACATTCTGGATTTGTTCGCGCATTTGCTCGATCAGCACTTTGAGATCGACGGCCGCTTTGGTGGTTTCGCTGTCTGCCGACTTTGATCCCAGGGTGTTCGCTTCGCGATTGAGTTCCTGCATCAGGAAGTCGAGCCGTCGGCCCACCGGCTTGTCATCATCCAGTGCATCGCGAATTTCGACCAGGTGACTCTCGAGGCGATCGAGTTCCTCGTCGACGTCAATTTTTTGCGCGATCAGTGCCAGCTCGACCTCGAGCCGCGCAGGGTCCGCCTCGACATCAAGCTTATCGATACGCTCTTTTTGTTTCGCGCGCGTCGTGGCCAGGACTTCCGGCATGCGAACTCGAACCTGTGCGGCGATGCCCTCGATATCCGCGCAGCGGGACTCCAGCATTTCCCGGATGCGCTGCCCCTCACTCAGCCGCATTGCGTTGAGCGCGCTGAGGGTTGAGCTCAGCAATTCGCTCGCACTCTCGAACAGTGGTTCGGCATTGGTCTCCGGTTGTTGCATGACACCCGGCCAGCGCAGCACGTCAACCGGGTTAACGGCGGCGGCCTGCGGAAATTTTGCCGCGATCTCGGCGAGCCGCGCACGCAACACTTCGATCAGTTCGTCATTAAGTTGCATTTCCGACTGCTGGTCGACGTCACGCTTAAAATACAAGCCACACTCAATCTTTCCGCGGCCCAGCACGGCGCTGACCTGCTGTCGAATGGCCTGTTCTTTCGGCCGCAAATCCTCGGGCAGCTTCAGTTGCACATCCAGGTAGCGGTGATTCACTGCCCTGATTTCCCAGCTCAGCATTCCGAGCTCGGTTTCCACCGAGGCTCGCGCGAAGCCTGTCATACTGTGTAACATCAGTGTTGTACTCCTGAGGGTGCGGCGTGTGCTACCTGGATCACGCTTTCTTAAGGGACAACATTCTAAGCTGTGGCCGCCTTGTATGGCCACCTGTCACTTGAATCCTATGCAAATCGAATACGCCAAAGTCTCTGCCCTCGGTGATCGTCAGGACAATCAGGACCGCGCTGCGGTTGTGGTGTCCGAGAATGCCGCACTGATGTTGGTTTTTGACGGCATGGGCGGCCATTCAGACGGCGCGCGTGCTGCCGAGACCGGGCTGAAAATCGTGCAGGATCGTTTCATGGCGGCAACGCAACCGATTTTTGATCCGCAGGGCTTTCTGTATATGGCGCTGGCTGCCGCGCACGACGAAGTCGTTCGCGTTGGCAGCGACGTGGCCGTCGACTTCCGCCCACGTGCCACCGGCGCTGTTTGCCTGGTTCAGGAAGGTGGTGCGTTCTGGGCGCATATCGGCGACAGCCGCATCTACCTGGTTCGCGATGGCGCCGTGCTGAAGCGATCACGTGACCACAGTCATGTTGAAGTCCTCATCCAGGAAGGTGCAATCACCGAAGAAGAAGCGCAGGACCATCCGATGCGCAACTTTGTTGAGTGTTGCATTGGCGGTGACGCACCGGTTCCCGATATGAGTATTACAAATCGCATACCACTGGAGCATGGCGACGTGTTGCTGGCCTGTTCCGACGGGCTGTGGTCGGGGATGAGTGAAAACGATATGGCGCAAATCGCCGTCCCGCGCGAGCAAAGCATCGTCAAGAACCTGAAGTCACTGAGTATTGCTGCCCTCGAAATCAATGCACCGTACAGTGACAACACGACCGGTACCGCGTTAAGGTGGCTCGGCACCTAATTCCGCTTGTCCAGCCTGTATTATTGGCGAATCTTATTTGGAGAATCAGTATGCGTCCCAGTGGCCGCGATCCCGCAACTATGCGCGAAATTCAGTTCGTGACTCATTTCACCAAGCATGCAGAAGGCAGTGTCCTGGTATCGTTCGGCGACACGCAGGTGCTGTGCACCGCCAGTGTTGAAGAGCGCGTTCCCGGCTGGCTGCGTGGTAAAGGCGGCGGTTGGGTCACCGGTGAATACGGCATGTTGCCGCGTGCGACCCATACGCGTTCCGGTCGCGAGGCATCACGCGGTAAGCAGGGCGGACGCACGGTCGAGATCCAGCGACTCATTGGCCGATCGATGCGCGCAGTGACCGACATGAAGGCGCTCGGCGAACGTTCCATCACACTTGATTGCGATGTTCTGCAGGCCGATGGCGGCACACGCACGGCGTCAATCAGCGGTGCCTATGTCGCACTGGCGATTGCAATGCAGCGACTGGTGGGCAAGGGAAAACTGAAAAAGAACCCGCTCTACGGACAGGTCGCAGCAGTTTCTGTTGGCATCTACCGGGGTACTGCCGTGCTGGATCTTGACTACGCGGAAGACTCTGAAGCGGAAACCGACATGAACATCGTCATGAACGATGCCGGTCGTTTCATTGAAGTCCAGGGCACAGCCGAAGGGCACGCCTTCACCGACGATGAATTCAACGCCATGCTCAGTCTCGCACGCAGCGGCATCACGAACATTATCGCGGCGCAAAGCGAGGCAATCGCCAACGCCAGTACGTGAATACGATGCCGCAAAAGGTCGTCATGGCCAGTGGCAATCCCGGAAAAATTCGTGAGATTGCCCGCTTGCTGTCGGACCTCGGCATAGACATCGTCGCGCAGTCGGCGCTGGGCGTCGACGATGCCGATGAGACCGGCAAAACCTTCGCCGAGAACGCATTTATCAAGGCACGTCATGCCGCTGCGGCGACCGGTCTGCCAGCTATCGCCGACGACTCCGGACTGGTTGTCGATGCGCTTGACGGTGCACCCGGCATTTATTCGGCGCGCTATGCTGGCCCAGACGCAAGCGACGATATGAACATCGATAAACTACTGGCCGCGCTTGGCGATGTGGAGATACCAGCGCGCGGCGCCGCGTTTCACTGTGCTGCAACGTTCGTAACGCCGGATGACGAGACCGCACTGATCTGTGAGGCCCAATGGTGTGGCGCTATTCTTCAGGCCCGTCAGGGCGACGGCGGTTTTGGCTATGACCCGGTGTTTCTCGACCCTGAAAGTGGTGCGAGTTCGGCACTTTTAACGCCACAGCAGAAAAATGCGCGCAGCCACCGCGGCAAAGCCTTGCGCGGACTTGTCGCACTGATACGCGAACACTTTTCGTGATCACGCCGCCCTTATCCCTGTACGTCCATCTGCCTTGGTGCGTGCGCAAGTGTCCGTACTGTGACTTCAACTCTCACACGGCAGGCGATGCGGCACCGAAACGGCGCTATATCAATGCGCTGCTCAAAGACCTTGGGCGCGAAGTCGAGCGCGCAGATGGTCGGCCATTGCAAAGCATTTTCCTGGGCGGTGGTACACCGAGCCTGTTTTCACCTGACGAAATCGCCGAGCTGCTGGACGCGATTTGCGATCGATTTTCGCTGCTTCCGCGCGCCGAAGTGACGATGGAGGCCAATCCGGGCACGGTCGAATGCGGTTCGCCGGCCGGCTACCGTACGGCCGGTGTCACACGCCTTTCGGTGGGAGCCCAGAGCTTCGACGACGGGATGCTGCAGGTGCTGGGCCGCATTCACAGCAGCGACGACATCGCTCGTGCTGTGCGGGAGGCACGGTCGAGTGGCTTCGAAAATGTCAATATCGACCTGATGCACGGCCTGCCCGGACAAAGCATCGAAATGGCGCTGGCCGATCTTCGTGCCGCGCTTGACCTCGAGCCGACACACATTTCCTGGTACCAGCTGACGCTGGAGCCAAACACGGTGTTCTATGCCCGCCCGCCCGCCGGGCTGCCCGATGACGACGCGGCATTTGAGATCCAGCAGCAAGGTCAGGCGCTGCTCGCGGCACATGCGTATGAACAATACGAGGTTTCGGCGTATGCCCGCGACGGGCGGCGCTGTGACCACAACATGAACTACTGGACCTTTGGTGATTACCTGGCCGTGGGTGCCGGCGCACATGGCAAAGTCAGCCGTGACGGCGCCGTCTATCGTTATCAAAAGCCGGCCAATCCGCTGCAATACATGGTTTCCCAGGAAACGGACGCTCCCGGCCTCCCGGCAGTGGCTCTTCGCCACGACGAACTAATATTCGACTTCATGCTCAACGCCCTGCGCCTCAATGAGGGATTTGCCGAGAGCGTGTTCATGGAGCGGACCGGCCTGTCGGCCGAGGCGCTATCAATGGCGACCGAAAATGCGAGGCGCCGCAGGCTGATCGTGCGCGATTCAGAGCGAATCTGGAAGCCGACTGAGCTCGGCGGCCGTTTTTTGAATGACCTGCAGTCAGAATTCATCACCGAGGTGCCCGGGGAGCCGGCATAAGGTCTGCCGTTGGCACCTTTTGGCGCAGTTTGATCCTCGTAATCGAGCCAGGCCAGCGACCCACCGGCAGGCCGCGAATTATGCATTTATGCACAAGCCTGCAGCTATCCCTATAAATTCAGTGTAAGACGACCCTGATCTCACTAGGCGCGTTGCAAAGAGCTTCTAAGTCGTTGTTTTAAATATATAATCGAAAATGGACACAAATTAGGCATTTTGACAACGCGCTATGAAAAACCGTGGCTTAGAGCATTCACTCAATTTTCATCCACAGTCTTATCCACAGCTTCTGTGGATAAGACATGGGGGCTTGCGGCGGTCGCCGCTTCGCTATATCCTACGCGACCTTTTTAATTCAGTAGCGTGCTCCGGAGAGCCAGATCATGAAAGCCGACATCCACCCCAATTACAAAGGCATCAAAGTCACCTGTAGTTGTGGCAACGAGTTCACTACCCGCTCGACGCTCGGCGAGGACCTCCTCATTGAAGTGTGCTCCTCGTGTCACCCGTTTTACACGGGCAAGCAGAAGATCGTCGATACCGGCGGACGTGTTGACAAGTTCCGCAAGAAATACGGTATGGGCTAGAACCGCCTTCGCTTCGGCGAAAAAGGTTTCTAAAGTTACGACTTCCCAGAATCCCGGAACCCGGGGACCTCTGCTATGCTCGTCTGGATATTTATACGGATATTAGAGGATAGCGATGAGTCAGGATTCATACCGTCTGACAAGCCCGGCTGGCTTGGAAATGGAGTTACCCGTTCGGAAAGGCACAGTCGGTCCCGATGTGATCGACGTTGCACGTCTGTACCGGGAGCAGAAAGTCTTTACCTACGATCCTGGATTCGTATCCACGGGAAGCTGTGAATCTGAAATCACCTATATTGACGGTGAACAAGGGATCCTCATGTATCGAGGTTACCCGGTTGAGCAGCTCGCTGAGCACTCGAGTTTCATAGAGGTCTCCTACCTGTTGCTGCACGGCAACCTGCCAACCGCAGAAGAACTCGCCGCCTTCGACAACACGATTCGTCGCCACACCATGCTCAACGAAGGCATGCTGAGTTTTTTCGGCGGCTTCCGCTACGATGCACACCCGATGGCTATGTTATCGGCCGTCGTCGGTTCCATGTCGGCCTACTATCACAGTGAGATGGATGCATCGAATGCATTGCATCGCGACATCTTTTCGCACCGCATTCTTGCCAAGCTGCCGACGATTGCGGCAGCGGCGTACAAGCTGAACACCGGTCAGCCGTTCATCTATCCGCGTAACGACCTTAACTTCACCGAGAATCTGCTGCACATGCTGTTCGCTGTACCGGCCGAACCTTATGAAATCGACCCGACCGCGGCCGACGCACTCGACCTGTTATTCATTCTGCATGCTGACCACGAGCAAAACTGCTCAACGTCAACCGTGCGCATGGCCGGCAGTTCCGGCGCCAACCCGTATTCGGCCATCGCCGCCGGCATTTCGGCACTCTGGGGACCGGCACACGGCGGTGCCAACGAAGCGGTGCTGAACATGCTCGAGGAAATCGGCGATGTCAGCCATATCGGTAAATACGTCGACAAAGCCAAGGACAAGAATGATCCATTCCGCCTGATGGGCTTTGGTCATCGCGTTTACAAGAACTTCGATCCGCGAGCGACCATCATTCGCGAGATGTGTTACAAGGTTTTGAAGAAGCTCGATCACCAAGACACGCCGCTGTTCGACCTCGCCCTTGAACTTGAACAGGTCGCGTTGAATGACGACTACTTCAAAGAGAAGAACCTGTACCCGAATGTCGACTTCTATTCCGGCATTATTTACAAAGCGCTTGGTATTCCGACGTCAATGTTCACGGTCATGTTCGCGATTGGCCGATCGGTTGGCTGGACGGCGCATTGGCGGGAGATGATCGCGGATCCTTCGACCAAGATCGCCAGGCCACGGCAACTCTACACGGGACCGGCGGCTAGAGATTATCTGGACATCGAAAAACGCTAGGAGCGGCCAATGGCCGCGAAGCGCAGCGGCAGCCGCAAGGCTGCCAAAAACGCCCGGCAACAAATGCGGTCAGTCAAGGACATGAGTTAGCCGCCGGGCGCGGCAGGAATCGCGGCCAATGGCCGCTCCTACACGTGCTCGAGCATCAGCTGCACAGCGTTTGAATCCACTCGTTTCATCGGTTTGCCATCAATTGGGCTCATCGGCGCCTGGCGGATACCGTCGATCGGGAAGACCGTTACCTGGATTGCATTGTTGCTGTGGTGGAATTCAAACCCCGAGTAAAGTTCCACCTGGCCGCGTCGGCTCTTGAGTCGACGCTCGTAGGACTTGTAGTTGATGCCCATGCTGGCGAGCTCCATTGCGATGGATTCAGCGCTGTCGGAAAATACGTGAATATTGACCGAAGAGTTTTCATCCGCTGTGCCGGCGAGTACCGGTCCAACGAGTCTCGGTGAATGAGCCGACAGCAACTCCATCGCAGACAGCGCGGCAACTCGCATCAGCCGTAAATGATATTCGTAGGATTCACCACCAAAAATCTTGAGATGTTCCGCGACGGCGACTTCAATTTCTGCGTTGCCGGGGAGGGAGCCGCGATTGTTCATGCCGAGCCGGTCGGCGGCTTTTTGTTTGGCAACGCGATAATCGCGCACACCGTGATCAACGATAATGCGTGCGGCTTCCTGCGCCACGAGCTGTCGTTCGCGTTCCGATTCGCTGTTGCGTTTTCTTTTCATGGCGCCTAAAAGATGGGTTCAGATTCTTCGTCGCCTGCCGTATCGGGTGCTGTATCAATGCCCGATGCATTATTAAATGGATCTGAAATCTCTTCTTGCTGTTCGCAATCCGGCACATTGCCTTCGCGAAAGACTTCCCAAATAAAATTCGCCTGACCACTGCGCGTCGGGCAACCGGTTGTCGGATCTATTTTGACCGAGACGATACCTTCTGGCATCGGCATCTGGTGCTCAGGTGCGCCAGCCAGTGCGATACGCATGAACTCGATCCAGATAGGCAGAGCGGTGCGCGAGCCTTCTTCGCGCGGGCCGAGCGGCAGGTCGTCATCGTAACCGACCCAGACGACGGTCGCGATGTCGGCATTGAAACCGCCGAACCAGGCGTCACGCCGATCGTTCGACGTACCCGTCTTGCCGGATAGATCGGAGCGGCCCAGCTCACGCCGCGCACGCACGCCGGTACCGCGGCGTATCACTTCACGCATCATGTCCTGGACGATAAATGCGTTTTGCGGGCTAATGGCCTGTGGTGCCACGTTGACGCCTTCGAAGAGCTCCGGTGCCGCCGTCGCATCCGGTCGATAGGTTTCCACAACGTCAGCCATTTGCTCGAGCAGGTATTCGGAATCATTATCCTCAGCGAACACGTCAATCGACTGCCTTGCCGACTCATCCACAACACACGGGTCACAGGCAACCGCCGGCGTTGCTCGGAATAGCGGCTGGCCGGTCGAATCAAAAATAGAATCGATGACGTATGGCTTCACAGCATGACCGCCATTGGCCAGCATTGCATAGGCCTGCGTCATATCAAGAGGCGAGGCCTGGCCGCCACCCAGGGCCAGTGAACCGTTGCGGATCAGCGTCGCGTCTGAGAAGCCAAACTTTTCAAGATGACGAACCGCATTTCCAATGCCGGTTTCGAACAGCAGCAGACGAACCGAAACGAGGTTCATCGATTTTACGAGCGCTTCGCGCATGCGGGTCGGTCCGTAAAAGCGGCCGGAGTAGTTGATGGGTCGCCAGATTGCCTCAAGCTCCGATGAGCTGATGACAACCGGCGCATCAAGTACAACGGTCGCGGCCGTGTTGCCGTACTCGAGAGCCGCTGAGTAGATAAACGGCTTGAATGCCGAGCCGGGCTGGCGGTAGGCCTGGCGCGCTCGATTGAATTTGCTGACGGTGTAGTCAAAGCCACCGGTCAGTGCGGTAACAGCGCCATCGTAGGGGTCCATCGAAACGACAGCCGCCTGTGCCTCCGGAGGCTGCGCCAGTGCCCAGAAGTCATTGGCTGTCGGCATGACGTAAACAACGTCGCCAGCCGCCACCACCTCGGCAGCCGTTTTTGGCGCGGGCCCGAAACTGTCACGATCGATGAACGGGTTCGCCCACCGTAATCCGTTCCACGGGATAGTGGCGGCCGACCCATCGTGAAACAGAATGCGGGCCTCATTTCTGTCGGTGACCTCGGTCACCAGGGCAAAGGACAGCCCGCCCGGGGCGTAACGGTCCAGCCGCTGCAAAATATCGTCGGGCCAGTGATCGACCGGCAAGCTCAGGATGTCATCTGTCAGCTCAAGCCGTTCAACCGGGCCTTTGTATCCGCGGCGCCGGGTGAACTCGAGCAGTCCATTGCGCAACGAATAGTTGGCCGCTTCCTGCATGCGCGAATCGAGCGTGGTAACGACCTGGTAGCCAGCGGTATAGCTTTCTTCGCCGTAGCGCTCGAGCATCTGGCTGCGCACCATCTCGGCAACATAAGGCGCATTCAGCTCAATCGCTGCGCCGTGCAGGCGCGACTCCATTGGATAAGCCATCGCCTCGTCGTATTCGTCGCCTGTGATATAGCCGAGGTCGCGCATGCGGCCGAGAACGTAACCGCGGCGGACTTTGGCATTTTCGGCATTGGAAACCGGGTTATAGCGCGAAGGCGCTGGCAAGACGCCCGCCAGTGTTGCGGCTTCGGCGATATTGACCTTGCTCAGGTCCTTGTTAAAGAACACCTGCGCCGATGCGGCGACGCCATAGGCGCGCTGGCCGAAGAACATCTTGTTCAGGAACAGCGCCATGATCTGCTCCTTGGTGAACTCCTGCTCGATCTTGATCGCAAGAAAGGCCTCGGTCAGTTTGCGCTTCAAGGTTTGTTCGCGGGTCAGGAAGTAATCGCGAGCGAGCTGTTGCGTCAGCGTGCTGCCGCCGCCGCCCGAGGCATTGCCGGTCCTGACAAGGCGCGAAAAGGCGCGCAAAAAGCCACGATAGTCGAGTCCCGAGTGCTCAAAGAAGCGGCGGTCCTCCGCCGCAATAAAGGCGTGCACGACGTGCGGCGGCACATCTTCATACGTCACCGGGATGCGTTTTCTTTCGCCGATCTCGCTGATCAGGCGGCCGTCACGGCTGTAGATCCTGAGCGGCACCTCCAAACGGATGTCGCGAATTGTGTCGGCTGACTGGAGACTCGGTTGTACGTAGTAATAAGCGCCAACGACGCCAGCGATCGCCCCAATCGACGCGATTGCGCCGAAACCGAGCAGGACAACGCCCAATCGGAGTAGTCTTCGTCGTCTTATGTGACGTGGTTTCGCTTTTTTTGGCGGTGGATTATGCATAGTTACTGCCGTTTTCAGCCAAACCTCCCTGTTTTTGAAGGCGTTTGATCACCTTATTAAAGCTTATCGTGGTGCTCAGCTGGTGCAAGGAATGTGGCTTTTTACGGGCTAGGGCTCGAGACGGGGCATCAGGCGGCCGATGATAGACGGCAAAACCTGAACGCTGCAATAACGAGTCTGATGTTGGGGCGACGACTGGTTCACGGAATCGGCGTATCAAGACGCATTACTATAGGGATGCTGGGTTCGTGAACAAAGTCACGTTTTATTTAACATTTTATTGATATATAGTTAAATCGCGTTGCTAATGTCCGACCTAGAATTGACTCGCAACTTACCGACTTAGAAGGAAAAAAACGTGCTTTTTGGCAATAAATCACAGCCATTGCTGGGCCTCGACATCACGACATCGTCGGTTAAATTGATAGAGCTTTCGCAGAGCGGAAAGCGCTATCGAGTTGAGTCATATTCAGCAGAGCCAACACCCCCGAGTTCAGTGAATTAAAAAGCCATTGTTGACGCCAAGGCCGTCGGCGAGGCCATTCGCCGCGCGGTTAAACGTGCAGGGGCAAAGGCAACCGATGTAGCCGTCGCAATCAGTGGTGATGCGGCGATTACGAAAGTCATCCAGATGCCATCGAGTCTTTCGGCAAGAGACCTTGAAGGGCAGGTCGAAATCCAGGCGGATCAGTACATACCGTTCCCGATGGAAGAGGTGAGCTTCGACTACGAAGTGATCGGCCCCAACGACAAGGACCCGGAGCTGATGGACGTTTTGCTGGTCGCAACCCGGACCGAAAACGTCGAGCAGCGCCAGTCGGCCGTAACGGCTGCCGGACTGACGACACAAATTGTCGACGTCGAAGCGTTCGCGCTTGAGAATGCCTGCCGCTTGTTAAGTCACCAGATTCCGGACGGTGGTATCGGGCAGTCAGTCGCGGTAGTCGACATCGGCGCGAGCAGCACCACTTTTAGTGTATTGAAGGATCTCAAAGTCGTTTATACGCGAGACTTTAACTTCGGTGGCCAGCAATTGACCGAAGAAATCATGCGTACCTACGGTTTATCAATGGAAGATGCAGGACGCGCGAAAAAGCAGGGCGGCCTGCCAAGTAACTATCAACCTGAAGTACTCGAACCCTTCATTGATGATATGACGCAGCAGGTCAGTCGTTCGCTGCAGTTCTACCTGGCATCAGGTGGCGGTCGCGAGCAGCCGGACATGATCCTGGTTTGCGGCGGTTGCGCCAATATTCCAGGAATCGCGGATGTCATCTCGAGTCGTGTGGGTATCCCGACCGAGGTCGGTGATCCACTCGGCCAAATGAAGATTTCATCCAAAGCCAAATCACAGGGCGTAAACAAAGATGCGACAGCACTTCTTACTGCTTGCGGTCTCGCACTGAGGAGTTTTGACTAATGCCTAGTATTAATCTACTCCCATGGCGCGAGGCGGAACGCCAAAAACGTCAACGGGATTTCGGTATCGCCATGGGCGCCGCCGTCATCGCGGGCATCGCTGTCATCATGCTGTCGATGCTGTTTTATTCGCAATTGATTTCAGCGCAGGAGTCTCGCAATAGCCGGCTCAAGGCCGAAATTGCCATCCTTGAAGAAAGCATCAAGGAAATCGATAGCCTGGAACGGCAGAAGGAACGCCTGCTGGCGCGTATGGAAATTATCGAACAACTGCAGAAAAGCCGGCCGGAAATTGTGCACCTGTTTGATGAACTCGTTCGGCAGTTGCCCGAGGGTGTTTACCTGACGGGCATGAAGCAGACGGGTTCGCGGGTTGAGTTGCGGGGCATTGCGCAATCCAGCACGCGCGTATCCGCGCTGATGCGACAGATTGATGCCTCGGTCTGGCTAACGGACCCGGAGGTTGAGCGTGTCGAAACCAAGCAGTCTGGCAGTTCCAGGCAGTCGGAGTTCGTCGTTTACGCCAAGCAGGTTCGTTCGGACGCTGATCTGGAGGATGACGTATGAGCATGATAGACGACCTCCAAAGTCTGGACGTCAATGACGTTGGCCGCTGGCCACTGGCTTTTCGTGCCGCCGTAATCGGCCTGGTGTTTGTCGGCGTTGTAGGTCTTGGAATCTATTTCACAATCATCAAAGACAAACGCCCGCAACTATTGCGCGCGGAGGCGGATCAAATTGCACTGCAAACGACCTTTGAGAACAAGCAAAGGAAAGCCGTCAACTACGACGCCTACAAGGCGCAGCTGGCTCAGATCGAACAGTCTTTCGGCACCATGTTGCGGCAGCTACCGGGCGAGACCGAAATCCCGAGCCTGATTGTCGATATTTCGCAAACTGGACTGGCGGCCGGCCTGCAGGAAAAACTATTTGTTCCACAGGCGGAGATTCCCCGCGAATTCTACGCCGAGAAACCCATCCAGATTCGCCTGACCGGCAACTATCATGAGATTGGCAAATTCGTCAGCGGAATTGCTGCGTTGCCGCGAATCGTAACGTTGCACAACATTACGATAACGCCGGAATCCAGCGACAGCTTTGATGTCTTGAGTATGGAAGTGACCGCTCAGACATACCGCTACCTGGACGAGGAGGCTAACTAATGCGCACTTCTCCAATGATCAAACACGCCTTGCTGCTGGCGGTATTTGCCGTCGGCGCTTCCGGCTGCGGCGGCGGTGGCGATGACCTTGACCAGTACATCAACGATATTAAGAAGCGTCCCGGCGGTCGTATTGAACCGCTGCCGGAAATTACGCCCTACGAAGTCTTCAGTTATGTCGCCGATGTGCAAGGTCTGCGATCACCGTTTCGCCCGGATACACCACAGGCAGGTGGCAAGGGCGGCGGCCCGCGACCGGATGTCGAGCGCAGTCGTGAATACCTTGAAAGCTTTCCGCTCGATTCGTTGAGCATGGTTGGAACGCTGCACATCGGTGAAACGATGTATGGCCTGGTACAAACTTCGGACGGTTTGATTCACCGTGTCATTCCCGGCAACTATCTGGGACAAAATGACGGACGGATTACGGGAATTTCTGAATCGGAAATCGGCTTGGTAGAGATTATTTCTGATGGTATTGGCGGCTATATCGAAAGAGACGCCGCGGTTGGTCTTTCAGACTGACACCTGCATGGAACTGGGAGTTATAGGAATGATGTTCAAATTCAAACCGACAGCCGGACGTCGTAATTCGATGTTAACAATGGCTGCATTGGCACAAGCGGCGCTGCTGCTTTTCTGGGGCGCTGCGGCTAGCGCACAGGAAGGTAATCGGCTGCAGGATATTCAGGTTCAGAGTCTGCCCGGCCAGCGTGTCGAGTTGAAGCTCATTATGAGCGACACTGCACCCGAGCCACTTGCCTTTACCATTGAAAATCCGGCGCGTATCGCGCTTGATTTACCGAATACAACACTGGGGCTGAGCTCGCGCCGCCGCGACGTCAACTTAGGACCCCTGAATACTGTGCTGACTGCCGAGGCCAATGGCCGTACGCGAGTCGTGCTGAACCTAGGCTCCATGGTTCAGTACCAGACGTCACACAGCGGCAACACGGTTACCGTCATCTTGGGTGACGGCGATGATTACAGTGCAGGTACCACCCAGTTCGCCAGCACTGCAGCATCCAGCGACCGTTCGTATGCCGCCCCGGGCAGCCGTTCAATCTCGGGCGTTGATTTCCGCCGAACACGCGATGGCGGTGGTCGCGTTGTCGTAAACCTGACGGATCCATCAACACCAGTCGACATTCGCCAGGAAGGCGGACGCGTCGTTGCGGTCTTTAAGGACACCAGTCTGCCGGCTGAACTGATGCGTCGTCTTGATGTCATGGACTTCGCAACACCCGTTACGACAGTTGATACGCTGCGCACCAACCTTGACACACGAATCGTGATCTCGGCTGATGGCAAGTACGAGCAACTCGCGTATCAGTCGGACAATGAATTCACAATCGAAATCAATCCGGCGCCAGAAACGACAGATGCTGAATCCAGCCTGTTCTCATCGGACAAAGAATACGAAGGTCAACGCCTGACGCTGAACTTCCAGGACATCGAAACACGTGCTGTTCTGCAGTTGCTGGCTGAAACTTCGGGCAAGAACATTGTTGTATCTGACACCGTTCAGGGTAACGTGACTTTGCGTTTGCGTAATGTTCCGTGGGACCAGGCACTCGACATCGTAATGACGACGAAAGGTCTGGACATGCGCCAGAATGGTAACGTCATCATGGTCGCGCCGGCTGAAGAAATTGCAGCGCGTGAAACCGCCGACCTAGAAGCACAGCTTGCAATCAGTGAGCTTGAGCCGACCTACTCCGAGTTTTTACAGGTGAACTACGCGAAAGCATCGGATCTTGCGACGCTAATCACTGGCGGCACTGGCAGCAAAACCATGCTCTCGGATCGCGGCAGCCTCGGCGTTGACGAGCGTACCAATACACTTCTTGTGCAGGACACCGCTGAGCGATTGCAGATCGTTCGTCGCATGGTTCGCACACTCGATGTTCCGATCAAGCAGGTTCTTATCGAATCACGCATTGTTGTCGTAAACGATGACTTCAGTCGTGACCTCGGTGTCAGGCTTGGCATTACCTCCAACAACATTGGTCCTCGCGACCTGTTGGTTACATCAGGCAGTGCTGTCGGTTCAAATAATTACCTGAGCTCGATTCTCGAAGCGGCAAACGACCCGACCGGACAGACAACAGTCGAATTTCCGCAGCAGAGCGAGCGCTTCAACGTGAACGTTCCGATTGCTGATGCGGCTGGGCGGTTCTCGCTGGCTCTTCTTAAGAGTGACGTACTGATTGATCTTGAATTGTCGGCACTGGAAGCTGAAGGACGCGGCGAAATTGTTTCGACACCGCGTGTTATCACGGCTAACCAAAGTGAAGCGACTATCAAGCAGGGTGTGGAAATTCCGTTCCAGCAGTCTGCGTCTTCGGGTGCGACAACGATCCAATTCAAGGAAGCGGTTCTTGAGCTGGTTGTAACCCCGCAGATTACGCCGGATAACAACATCATTATGGACCTTCGCGTCAGCAAAGATAACGTTGGCGAGATTATCTCCACGGGTGGTTTTGGCGGCACGGTTCCGAGTATCGACACTCGCTCGGTGGAAACGCAGGTGCTTGTAGCCGACGGCCAGACGGTTGTTCTCGGTGGCATCTACGAGACGGAGCGTCGTGAGACCATCAAGAAGGTACCGCTCCTTGGCGATATCCCGTTTGTTGGTGCCATGTTCCGCAGCAAGCAACGGCTCAATAACAAGGCTGAGCTGCTGATCTTCGTCACGCCGCGTATTCTTGAAGAAGGCGCAAGCGTTTACTAAGCGGTCAGCGCTCCAATAAACTGTAAAGCCAACCTTCGGGTTGGCTTTCTTTTGTGAGAAAGCATCGTCAATGAAACATCCCAGGAATATTTTTCTCATCGGCCCGATGGGCGCAGGAAAATCAGCGGTTGGACGCTATCTTGCGCGGACCTTGCATCTGTCCTTTGTTGATAGCGATGACGAGATTGAGTCGCGGACCGGTGTCGATATTCCGTTCATCTTTGAGAAAGAGGGTGAGTCCGGTTTCCGCAAACGCGAGGCTGCGGTCATTGACGATTTGAGCAAGATGGACGGTGTCGTGCTCGCGACCGGTGGCGGCGCGGTCATCGATCCCGACAGTCGCAGTCGCCTCGGAGGCCGCGGCTTCGTCGTCTACCTGCTTACGAGTGTGGACCAACAGGTTGCAAGGACACAGAAGGGCCGTGAACGGCCGCTGCTAGAGGGCGGTGATCCGCGCGAGACGCTAACGGCCCTATTGGAGTTGCGCGACCCCCTGTACCGGGAAATTGCGGATATCGTTGTGTTAACCGATGGTCGCAAAGTGAAGTCTGTCGCCGACGAAATTATCGAACAGGTTTCGTAGCAGCGCACGTTGCGCACATGTTGTTTCGCGCGCAGGGCGCGCCCCTACGTTGGTATACTGCCGTCATGGCAAAGCACTCCACTATCACCGTCAAGCTGGGCGATCGAAGCTACCCGATCATCATCGGTAGCGGCTTGCTGGACGGTGCCTTCGATCTGACGCGCTTTATGCGCGGATCCGACTGTCTGATCGTCAGCAACGAGACGGTTGCGCCGCTTTACCTCGACCGCCTGCGGGCAAATCTCGGCGACAAGACAATCCACAGCATTGAGTTGCCCGATGGCGAAGCCCATAAGTCAATCGCAAGCCTGCAAACCATACTGGATCGCCTCGCAGAGAGTGGCGCCGGCCGCGACACCACGGTCATTGCGCTCGGCGGAGGTGTCGTGGGCGATATCGCCGGATTCGCGGCCGCCTGCTACATGCGTGGCGTGGCGTTTATTCAGGTTCCGACTACGCTGCTTGCCCAGGTTGATTCATCTGTCGGCGGCAAAACCGGAGTCAACCATCCCGAGGGCAAAAATCTCATCGGTGCGTTCCACCAGCCGCGAGCCGTTTTGATTGATACGAGCACACTATCAAGCCTGCCGGATCGGGAACTGAAAGCGGGGCTGGCGGAAGTCATCAAACACGGTGCAATTTGCGACATTGAGTTCTTCGCCTGGCTGGAAGAAAACATGCAGAAGCTGCTACGAAAAGAGCCTCTGGCACTGGCACATGCCGTGCAGCGGTCCTGCGAAATCAAGGCAGAAGTTGTTGCTGACGACGAACGTGAGGCGGGACGACGCGCAATTCTGAATTTTGGCCACACCTTCGGTCACGCGATTGAGCGTTGCGAGGGCTACGGCGAATGGCTGCATGGTGAAGCGGTCGCTGCTGGCATGGTCATGGCGGCCGAGCTCAGCGGTATCATCGATGCGGATATTGACAGGCTGCGCGCGTTGATCGCCCAGGCGGGCCTGCCGGTGTCACCGCCGAGCATCGATGCCGACAGCTGGATGCGGGCGATGGGAATGGACAAAAAGGTCGAACAGGACCAGCTTCGCTTCGTTTTGCTGCATGCACTGGGCGACGCTCACGTGACAAGCTCTTACGATAATGAGCTACTCCGGCAGATTGTTGGCGCAGACGCCCGGTGAGCGCTTCGCTGGCACCGTACGCGGCGCAGGAATCTCAGAGTCGCGGTCGACGCTATAAGGAGGAGCCCTCGGTTTATCGTGGCGAATATCAACGCGATCGAGATCGCATTATTCATTCCACGGCGTTTCGCCGGCTCATGTACAAGACTCAGGTTTTCGTCAATCACGAGGGTGACCTGTACCGAACTCGCCTGACGCATTCGCTGGAGGTCGCGCAAATTGGCCGTACGATCGCCGTTGCACTGCAACTTAATGAAGCACTCGCCGAGGCAATTTGCCTGGCGCACGACCTGGGACACACGCCATTCGGGCACGCCGGGCAAGACACGCTCAACGCCTGCATGCACGACTACGGCGGCTTTGAACACAATCTGCAGTCGCTGCGTGTGGTCGACGTTCTTGAGGTAAAATACGCAGACTTTCCGGGACTCAACCTGATGTTCGAGACGCGCGAGGGTATTTTAAAGCACTGCTCGGCCCGCAATGCCCGAATGCTCGGCGATGTGGGGGAGCGCTTCCTGCAACGAAAACAACCCGGTCTTGAGGCACAGCTCGCGAACATTGCTGACGCCATCGCTTACAACAACCACGACGTTGACGATGGTTACCGGGCGGGTCTGTTAAGCCTCGAGCAACTGCGGCAACAGCCACTGTTTGGTGACCGTCTCGACACGGTTCAGAAGCGCTACCCGGACCTTGACGACCGGCGCCTGATCTACGAAGTGATTCGGCGCATGATCGGGTCGGTCGTTACTGACCTCATTGAGGAGACACGTCGCAGAATCAAGTCTGTCGCCCCGCAATCGATAGACAGCGTCCGTGATGCAGGCGTGCCGCTGGTTGCAATGTCGGATGCAATGCACGAACAACACAGTGCGCTGAAGAAGTTTCTCCACAGGCATCTGTACAGTCACGAAAAAAAGCTCGCGATGACGCGCGAGGTACAGGCGATTGTCAAAGACCTGTTCACAGCCTATATGGACGACGCCAGTCTGATGCCGGAAGAGTTCACCGAAGCGGCCCGCAATGCCGAGGGCAGCGATCGAGCTCGCGTCGTGGCCGATTTTATTGCCGGAATGACGGATCGATACGCGATCGCGGCCCACGAAACCATCTCAGGCTGATAGAATTCGATCCCCGCGGGAAACCAGCAGACAAGGACCGCCTGTGCAACACAAAAATATCGCCTGCAAAGACCGGCTGATCTTCGCCATGGACGTGCCCAACTGCGAGCGTGCCCGCGAGCTCACCGAAGAACTGGGCGACGCCATTACGTTCTACAAGATCGGTCTCGAGCTGATGATGAGCGGCGAGTATTTCGAACTACTCGACTGGATGCTCGAACGGGACAAGAAAGTCTTCTGCGATTTGAAGTTCTTCGACATTCCGGCAACAGTTGGATCTGCCGTACGGCAACTAAAAGATCGAGGCGCGAGTTTCGTGACCGTGCACGGCAACCGCTCAATCATGGAAGCCGCGGCTGAAAACAAAGGCGACACGCTCAAGGTTCTTGGCGTCACCGTTCTGACCAGCCTCGATCGTGGTGATCTGGACGACCTGGGATTCGCGTGCGATCTGGAAGCGCTGGTGCTGTCGCGGGCAAAGCAGGCGCTGGCTGCGGGCTGTGACGGTGTCATCTCGTCAGGCCTCGAAGTACCAAAACTTCGTGAGCACGTCGACAACAAATTACTCGTGGTTTCACCCGGGATCCGGCCGGTCGACAACAAACCAATGGGTGACCAAAAACGCGTCGTAAGCGTTGAAACGGCATTTTCGAACGGCGCTGACTACATCGTCGTGGGCCGACCTATCCGCGATGCGGAAAATCCACGCGCTGCTGCAGAAGCAATGCAAGCGTCCATCGAAACGCAAACAGGTGCCTGATGTCCAAACTTAAGAATGACGTTTTACTTCGCTCGCTGATGCGCGAGCCGGTAACCCGCACACCCGTCTGGATCATGCGGCAGGCGGGCCGATACCTGCCCGAATATCGCGAACTGCGAGCAAAAGCCGGCGACTTCATGAGCCTGTGTCAAAATCCGGAACTCGCCTGCGAAGTAACAGTGCAACCACTGCGACGCTTTAAGCTCGATGCGGCAATCCTGTTTTCCGACATCCTGACGATTCCGGATGCGATGGGGCTCGGTCTCTATTTCGTCAGCGGTAAAGGCCCCAAATTCGAACGCCCGGTTCAGGACGCAAGATCAATCAAGAACCTGAAGGTGCCAGACGTCGAAAAGAAACTTGGCTATGTCTTCGAAACGGTACGCCGCGTGCGCGCCGAACTGAACGGCAACGTCCCACTCATCGGCTTTGCCGGTAGCCCATTCACCGTCGGCACCTACATGGTCGAAGGCGCATCAAGTCGCGAATTCCCAACCATCAAAGGCCTCGCAGCAGAAGCACCCGAGGTCCTCGATCGCCTGATGAACACCCTCGCCGAAACCACCATCGAATACCTCAACGCCCAAATTGACGCCGGTGCACAGGCGGTCCAAATCTTCGACACCTGGGGTGCCGCCCTCGAACCCGACGATTTCCGCCGCTTCTCAATGGCCAGCATGCAAAAGATCATCGACGGCCTGACCCGAACCCACGACGGCCGCCAGGTTCCGGTCATTGTCTTCACCAAAGGCGCTGGACCGTTACTGAAGGATCTGGCAGAAACGGGTTGTGATGCTTTGGGAGTGGATTGGACAACAGACCTCGCCACCGCCCGACAATATGTTTCTGACAAAGTCGCGCTGCAAGGTAACCTCGATCCGGCAACGCTAAGAGAGAGCCCGGACGTGATTCGACAAGGCGTTGCGGACACACTCGCAAGCTACGGAGATGGCCCGGGCCATGTTTTCAACCTTGGCCACGGAATTACGCCTGATATCAAACCCGAGCACCTGGGAGCATTGGTGGATGCCGTGCATGAGTTGAGTCCCGAATACCACGATTAGTGTCGTACTTGACCGCTGCACCAGGGAGCGGAGCGTTCCGGAAAGTGTTTAAAGGAAATAAAGCGGACCGAAGGGAGCCATTCCGATAAACACTTTCCGGAACGATCCGCGGCCAGTCAGGTAACAATCGTCACACTGTTCACGGGTCGACCGGGAATCTCTTTCTAGGAATGGCTCCCTTCGGTCCCGTCAAGCGGGATCGAGATCCGCTTTATTTCCTCGAAAGAGATTCCCGCTCGCCCCTTAATTGGGTGCGGGGTTTTGGCTACAAGAGTTCGATTTCGAGGATCTGGCATTGTTGAACGACGTTGGCGTTCTCACCACCGTGAGTGACGGCCTCAGCCCAGACGACCTGCCCGAACTTGAACTCTTCCATGTGTCGGTTTCCCTTACCATCATCTTCGAGCCAGCCGCAGGTTTGAAGGTAGACGAGCAACCGGTCCGGGTGCGCATGCAGCGGCTGGTTCTCGCCATTACGGACGGTTTGTTTCAAAACACGAACACGTTCATTTTCAAATTCGAGAGAGAAAATGTGCGGCGCGACCCATAGTGGGTCGAGTGGCTTGGGCACTGCCGCGCCAACGACTGCTGCGAGCAGTAGCAGTGGCACCAGCGATAGAAGTTTCGAGCCGAGATTATTCACGCAGTGCTCTCCTGAGAATCTTGCCAACATTGGTCTTCGGTAATTCATCACGGAACTCAACAATGCGAGGCCGCTTGTAGCCGGTCAGGTTTTTCTTGCAATGATCAAGGACGTCTTGCTCGGTGAGGTTCGGATCCTTGCGTACGACGAATACCTTGACGATCTCGCCGGATCGCTCATCCGGGAGACCGATGGCAGCCGCTTCCAGGACGCCGGGCATTTCGACGATGACGTTTTCGATTTCGTTTGGGTAAACGTTGAAACCGGAGACCAGGATCATGTCCTTCTTGCGGTCTTCGATAAATACATAGCCATCGGGATCCATGCGACCGACATCGCCGGTGCGTAGCCAGCCGCCCGGGAGCATTGTTTCTGCCGTTTCTGCGGGCCGCTGCCAGTAGCCCTCCATCACCTGCGGGCCGCGAATACATATTTCGCCGATTTCGCCGATCGGGAGTGGGTTGCCGTCGTCGCCAGCGATCATGACGTCGGTAGAGGGTATGGGTAGTCCAATGGTCCCGCTGAATTCGCTGCCGACGCGGCAAACGATCGCCGCGGGTGACGTCTCGGTCAGGCCATAGCCTTGCAGAATGGACGTACCGGTCTTTTCTTTCCATTCCCTGGCGATCGCGGGCTGTACGGCCATACCGCCCCCAATGCAGACCCGCAAAAAACTAAAGTCGATTTTCGAAAAGCTGGGCGTGTCCATTAGCGCTGCAAACAGTGTATTCACACCGGTGAACATGTTGAATTGGTGTTTCGCGACTTCCTTGGCAAAGCCTTCGAAGTCGCGTGGGTTTGTGATGAGTACGTTTTCGCCGCCCTGCGCCATTACCGTCAGGCAATTCCCCTGCAGCGAGAAAATGTGATACAGCGGCAGGGCGGTGATCGCGACAATCGGTTTGACCCCTTCGTAGGCGTCGGCTTGCCAGGTAATGGATTGTTGAACGTTGTAGACCATGTTGCGGTGACTCAGCATCGCGCCCTTGGAGGCGCCCGTTGTGCCACCGGTGTATTGCAAAAACGCAATGTCGGCATAGCCGATATCGACTTCGTCAAGTACCGCTTCAGCGCCGGCGTTGAGCGCTTGTCGGAAGCTGGTCTTGCCTGGCAGTTTGAAAGCTGGCACGGAACGCTTGATGTAGCGAAGTACGAAATTGATTAAAGCGCCTTTTGGAAATCTGAGCAGATCGCCGGCACCTGTTGTAATGACATGCTTGACCTTGGTTTCCCCGATTACGTCTTCAAGGACATGTGCAAAGTTCTCGAGAATGATGATGCACTTCGCGCCGGAGTCTTTTAGCTGATGCTTGAGTTCGCGCGCTGTGTACAGTGGATTCACGTTGACCGCAACCAGGCCGGCACGAAAGATGCCGCACAAGGCAACCGGATACTGAAGAATGTTGGGAAGCATAATTGCGACCCGTTCACCACGGGTTAGTCGCAGTTCTTTTTGTAGATAGCAGGCAAACTGCATCGACAGGCGGTCGATGTCCGCGTAGCTCAGCGTCGTGCCCATATTGGAAAAACTGGTATTGTCGGGATATGCTTGGAAGGCTTGTTCAAACAGGTCGCGAAGCGAACCATATGGGGGAGTCGGGACCTCTTCAGGCATACCTGGCGGATAAGACTTGAGCCAAACTTTTTCCAAAACCTTCCCCTCGTTGTTTGTCGCGCTTTGGCTTACTCGTCCAGTGTAGCGCTTATGATTGGCCAGGCGTTATCGAGCAACAGCGACTGTGCAATGGCGTTCGGATGAATTCGGTCGCTTTGCAGCAATTCATCGTTCAGTGCGATGCCTTCCATAAAGAACTCGATCCACTTTATGTTCAGTTCCTCTGCGACCTCACGAAACACATTTTCAAATGCTTGCGAATAACGTGGCCCGTAATTGACCGGAATGCGAATGCCGAGCAGGACGACAGTCGCACCGGATGCTTTGGCGCGTTCAATAATTACTTCGAGATTCGCCTTCACTCGCGATGGCGGGAAGCCACGCAAGCCGTCGTTCGCGCCCAGCTCCAGGATCAGCAGCTGCGGCGAGAAATCTCTGAGCGCATCGTCGATACGCGTAACGCCGCCCTCGGTCGTTTCGCCACTGATACTGGCGTTCACGACTCGATGTTCGTACCCTTGCTGTTCGAGTCTGGCTTGCAACAATGTGGCCCAGGATTGGTCAACTTCTATACCGTGGCCTGCGCTCAGGCTGTCACCGAAGACGAGCACAGTTGGCACTTCGGTACTCTGGGCACCAGCGGCTAGCAACAGCAGCAGAAGGGAAGCTATTTTTCGCATGTCGAATCAGTCATCAGAAGCAATCAGTGTCCTTGAGGCCTACAAACTCAGTAAACAGGTTAGCAGTCCGGAAGGGACTCTGACCATTCTTTCGGACGTCAGTTTCACGATCGCCGCCGGTGAGTCCGTTGCGGTAGTTGGGCCGTCGGGCGCCGGCAAGTCAACCCTGCTCGCGCTGCTTGCCGGGCTGGATTTGCCAAGCACAGGCCATGTCGTGCTCAACGGCTCGAACCTGTCGCGCCTCGACGAGGATGGTCGGGCAGTCTTGCGGGCCGAGAGTGTCGGCTTCGTCTTTCAGTCATTCCACCTGGTGCCGTCGCTGAACGCGCTCGAGAACGTCATGTTGCCACTGGAACTCGCCGGCCAGTCCAACGCGCGTGCGGCGGCACTTGAGATTATTGAAAAGGTGGGGCTGGGTGAGCGCTGGAGCCACTATCCGGCGCAATTGTCCGGCGGTGAAAAACAGCGCGTCGCAATTGCTCGCGCGTTCGCAACGGAGCCTGCCGTCCTGTTCGCCGATGAACCGACGGGCAATCTCGACAGTCGAACCGGCGCCACGATCATGCAGTTGATGTTCAAGTTGAATCGCGAATCATCGACCACACTGGTGTTGGTTACGCACGACCAGGCACTGGCTGCACGATGTGACCGCATCTTGTCGCTCGATGTTGGCAAGCTCGTTAGCGACACTCGGGCAGCCGTGTGAAAGCACTCGCGTTTGCGCTAAGAAGTTTTTCCCGGGAGCTGCGATCCGGCGAGGTGCTGGTGTTGCTGGTGGCGGTTGGGCTTGCCGTTGCCGCATTAACCGCCGTTGGCTTCCTGACGGATCGTATCGGTAAGGCGGTTGCACGCCAGGCCAATGAAGTTCTGGCGGCGGACCTGCGACTGCGATCGCAGGTGCCGGTGCCCGAGGAATGGCGTGATCTTGCGCGTGAATATAATCTCGAAACAGCCGACACGCTGTCTTTTCCATCCGTTGTTTTCAAAAATGATGACAGTGCTCTGGCGACCATCAAAATCGTTAGCGATGGCTATCCGCTGCGCGGCAAGGTACGAATCGCCGACACGCTGTTTGGTGAGCAACGAGCTGTCGACGGGATTCCGGCGTCAGGAGAGGTTTGGGCCGACGGTTCGCTGCTTGCGCGCGTTGGTGCCGATGTTGGCGATACGCTGGCCGTTGGTGAGCTAAACCTGCGCGTCACGGCAATTCTGACGTATCGTCCCGACCAGTCGATCGGTTTTGCATCGCTTGCGCCCTCGTTAATCATGAATATTGCCGACGCATCGCAAAGCGGCCTGATCGGCGAGGGCAGTCGCGTTGCCTACGCCTTGCTCGTTGCCGGTGACGAAGCGGCAGTCACGGACTTTAACGACGCGATTCAGGACATATTGCCGGACGAAATACGTGTACGAAGCCAGGAGGAAAGCAGCGAACGGGCGTACAACGCAGCCGATCGCGCACAACGATTCCTGTCACTGACCGCCGTGATCAGTCTGTTGCTCAGCGCAGTTGCCGTCGCGATGTCGGCTCGCCGGTTCGCGCACCGGCGCATGGATACCGTTGCCTTGATGAAGAGTCTCGGCGCAACCCAGGGCTTCGTCATCTCTGTCGCGCTGGTGCAATTGCTGCTGCTGGGTGTACTCGGCGTTGTCGCCGGAAGTGTCGTTGGTTTCGCCGCTGAAGAGCTGCTGTCACGCATCCTCATCGACCTGCTGCAGCAGGGTGAGTTGCCGGGTGTCGGACTGCGCCCCGTTATTCTCGCCTGCAGCAGTGCCATGGTGTTACTGCTGGGGTTCGCCTTACCCTCACTCATTCAGCTCCGCAACACGCCGCCACTGCGTATTTTGCGCCACGACGTGATGCCGCCACCGCCGTCCCGAATTTTCGTCGCCGGACTGTCACTGGCGGCCGTCGCGGCCTTGCTGTACCGCTCGGTTGGCGACCCCGTCATGCTGCTGATCCTGATTGGCGGCATCATCGTGATCGCCGGCCTCCTGTACCTGCTTGGCAGGCTGATGGTTGCTGTAATAGGCCGCGCACGCTCGGGCGTCGGCGTTGCCTGGCGTTACGGTTTGGCCAATGTCGCGCGCCGCGGTCGCGATAGCGCGGTGCAGGTCGTGGCATTCGGTCTCGGTATCACGGTGTTGCTGCTGCTCACGCTCGTTCGAACTGACCTGCTCGAGGGCTGGCGGAGCACCCTGGAAGACGACGCACCGAATCATTTCCTGATTAACATCCAGCCACATGAGCTGGACTCGGTCGGCAAGCTATTCGAGTTGAGTGAAATCGAAGCGCCCGTATTTACACCGATGGTTCGCGCCAGGATGGTGAGCATAAACGATGAGTCGGTGAAGGACCGCGAATACCCGAATGAAGACGGCAAGTGGCTGGCCAACCGCGAGGCGAACCTGTCCTGGACCGAGGCAATGAGCTCCAGTAACGAATTGCTGGAAGGCGCGTGGTGGCCAGCGGGCTATCGCGGCCCACCGCTGGCCTCGATTGAATCCGAGGCGGCAGCCAATGCCGGATTCAGCATCGGTGATCGACTGAAGTTTGTCATCGCCGGCCGTGAAGTCGAGGCGGAAATCAGCAGCATACGCAAAATCAACTGGGACTCGTTCCAGCCGAATTTCTTTATCGTGTTGTCGCCGGGCGCGCTGGACGGTATGCCAACGACTTACATTTCGAGTCTCAGAATCGCCGCCGAAAAACAGCCGATGCTAATCGACCTGATGCGCGCGCATCCCAGTGTTTCTGTAATTGATCTCGGGGCCATCTTGGAACAGGTACGCGGCATTATCGAAAAAGCGAGCCTGGCCGTGCAGGCAGTGTTCATGTTCACACTCGCGGCGGGAATTGCCGTACTGTTTGCCGCGGTGCAGTCGACGATTGATGAGCGTCGCTTTGAAAGCGCGATGTTGCGGGCGTTGGGCGCGAAACGACGGACAGTTTTTGCCGGCGTCATGGCCGAGTTCGCGGCACTCGGCACCGCAGCCGGTGTGCTCGCGTCGGCAGGCGCATCGGTGCTGGCTTACCTGGTCGCAACGCGGATGTTTGACCTGGCGTATTCGTTCAGTCCAATGCTATGGCTCGCCGGCGTGTCCGGCGGCGTGCTTGTGGTTTGCGTAAGCGGCTACTTTGCCGCGCGCAGCGCCGTGAATTCACGCCCGGCGGATGTGTTGCGCGAAGTGAATACCTGATGGAGTACAAATTGTCCTGTGGCTTCGTTGTTGCGCGTAGAACAGACGACGGCTGGGCGACACTTTTGTTGAGGGCCTACCACCACTGGGATTTTCCGAAAGGGATTCGTGAGCCGGGCGAAGAACCAATGCAGACGGCCCTGCGAGAGGTCCTCGAGGAAACCGGGATTGACGATCTGCAACTCGAATGGTCCGATCGATTCTTTGAGACCGGTCCGTACAGCAAAGGCAAAATTGCGCGCTACTACCTGGGCCGCACTGAAAAGGCCGACGTCGTCATGGGTATCTCGCCGGAGACGGGTCAGCCGGAACATCACGAGTGGCGATGGGTATCTTTCGATGAGGCCTATGACCTCGGCTCGCCGAGGGTGCGCCAGATCGTGCGATGGGCAAGACAGTACCTCGGCGCTTGAGGCACTAGGTAACGCGATTGCGTTCCTCGCCCGCAAGAAACGCCGCAACGTTGGCGACCAGTTCGTCGATCGCCGCCTGACGCGCCTCATTGCTTCCCCAGGCGATGTGCGGCGTGATGATCAGATTCGGTGCGCTGTAGTCTAGCAAAGGGTCGCCGTCGACCGGCGGCTCCTGCGGCAACACATCCACAGCAGCTGCCGCGATGTCGCCGTTTTTCAGCGCTGCGGCGAGTGCCGATGTATCGACCAGGCCGCCACGCGCGGTATTGATAAGCACCGCGTCCGATTTCATTTTTCGAAACTCTGCGGCACCGAACAGCCCGGCGGTTGCCGGCGTCAGGGGGCAATGCAGGGAAATTGCGTCCGAACGCTGCAGCAGCTCATCGAACGACACACGCCCTGCTTCGACCGCGGATGCACCAGGCCGTGCTGAGATGATGACGGTCATGCCGAAAGCCTTCGCAATATTTTCAACAGCCTTGCCAAGTGCGCCATAGCCTATGATGCCGAGTGTCATGCCGCCGAGCTCGCGAATCGGATACGATAGCAGGCAAAAGTCTTTTGATAGCTGCCACTCACCGCGTTTCACGGCGGCATCGTAGCGATTGAGATTGTGGCTCAGGCTCAACAGGCAAGCGAGAACATGCTCAGCAACAGACTGACTGCAATAAGCACGAATATTGCAAACCGCCACACCGTGCTGCCGCGCCGAATCGAGATTGACGTTGTCGGTTCCGGTCGCGGTGAGCCCGATCAATCGCAGCGAAGGGCATCGGCTCAACAGCTCGCTCGAGAAGCGCGCCTTGTTCGTCAGTACAATTTCCGCATCTTGAATGCGACCTGCAAGTTGTTCGCTGCTGGTGGTATCGAAAATTTCGAGCTCAGGCAACAGCGCGCGCATTGCGCTGACATCGAGATCCGGGCCCATCGTGGCGAAGTCGAGAAATATTGCTTTCATATGGCAATTGGGTGGCTAGTGGCGCAGAGTATTGGACGATGACCGATCAGTTTTGGAAACGCAAATCGCTGTCGGAGATGAGCGAGCCAGAGTGGGAATCGCTATGCGATGGCTGTGCTCTGTGCTGCATGCACAAAGTGGAAGATGAAGATACGGGCGAAGTTTTCTACACGGATCTCGCGTGTCGGCTGCTTGACCTCGAAACCTGTCGTTGTATGGATTATGCACGACGCGCAAAGCAGGTCGCCGAGTGCCTGACACTTACAGTTGATGAACCGGAAGCATTCAAATGGCTGCCAACGACCTGCGCATATCGCCTGATCGCAGACGGTGATGACCTGGCGCCATGGCATCCCTTACTGTCCGGACGTGCCGAAAGCGTACACGAGGCGGGTATTTCCGTTCGCGGCCGCGCGGTTTCCGAACGCGATACCGATGAGTGGAGCATCCTGCAAAAAAGGAGCTAGGGAGACTCTGATTAATTCACGTCGCACACGTTGCGTTCTTTATAAAATACTTGATCGACCAGGAAGCGAACGACCGTTCTTGTTGCTGGTTGTCGGATACCCGGATGAAAACGCGCGCGTATCCGACATTCATCGCAAGTAATCGGCATCACGCTGCTACTGTCGGGCGGCTCGACAATGGAGATCGATCGAACGTTCGAGTTTGGGTGGTTTGATGGCATTTGAGAAGTCTGTGAGGAAATTTATGAAAGTATTGAAATGTGATTTGTGTGACGAAACGGCGCAAGGTGAGACCTTCGAAGATTGGATGAAAGCGCTCCGTCCCCACTACATGGAGGCTCATGCCGATGTCATGAGCAGCCATAATAAGGAAGACGGAATGAAGTGGATGCTTGACAACAAGGCAAGGTTCGACGCTGCTTGAGTGGTGCCGTTCTTTATCCGGTGTTTTGCAGGGCCTGGGCAATGCCATTGACGCTGGCAAGAAGGGCGTCGAAGATTTCCTGGTCCTCGTAATCTGAGGCACGCCAGCGCTTGAGCAGATCAACCTGCATCAGGCTCATCGGGTCGACATAAGGGTTTCTAAGCATGATGGCGCGTTGCAATGTGACGTCGCCGTCGAGTAAAGCCGCGTGTTCCGAGAAGCCGAGTACCAGGTCGCGTGTGAGCTGATACTCGGCAGTGATGATTGGGAAGAACTCATCGTGCAGATCACCGGCGAGTCGGGAATAGAGCTCTGCAATGCTGATATCGGATTTGGCCAACACCATTTCTGTGTCAGCCGTCAGCGAACGCAAGAAGTACCACTCGCGAAACATATTGCCGACTGCTTTTTCGCCGAATTCATCGATGGCTTTTTGAAGTCCGCTGCCAATACCGTACCAACCGGGTAGCATCAGGCGGGCTTGTGTCCACGAAAATACCCAGGGAATCGCGCGCAGGTCTTCAATCCCGCTCTGGCTGCGGCGCGATGAGGGGCGTGAGCCGATGCGCATGCGCTCAATCAGGTCGATCGGCGTCGCTTTCCGAAAGTATTCGTAGAAGTTCGGTGTTTCGTAAATAATCGCTCGATACGCGCGGCGACTCTCGTCGGCGATAACGTCCATCATCTTGTGCCACTCAGGATCATCGTTGCCGCGGTGCCGAGGCATCGCTGTTGCCAGGGCGACAGAGCCTGTCACTTGTTCGAGGGTGCGCAGCGCGATACCGCGCAGGCCGTATTTCTCGTTGATGATTTCGCCCTGCTCAGTGACGCGCAGCCGACCGTTGACGGTTCCCGGTGGCGCACCGAGTACCGCGACGTGGGTCTTACTGCCACCACGGCTGACCGTGCCTCCGCGGCCATGAAAAAGCGCCAGTTCAATGCCTTGCTCTTGCGCCGCTTTAACGATGATTTCCTGCGCGCCCTGCAGCGCCCAGCGCGCCGAGGCCAGGCCGCCATCCTTATTGCTGTCGGAATAGCCAATCATGACCATCTGGCGATTCTTGCGGCGCCGCAGGTGCTCGCGATACAGGTCAATCGCGAGCAGCGCTTCGAGGATCGCAGGTCCGTTATTCAGGTCATCAACCGTTTCCAGCAATGGTGCGATGTCGAGTGGCACCTGGCCGCGCTTGTTGTGCAGTTCGCCCCATTGCGCCAGCAGCATCACCGAGAGTATGTCGTCAACACCATGCGTCATGCTGACGATAAACGGACCGATCGCCTTCGACCCATACTTACGACGGCAGAAAGCGATCGCCTGGAAGACAGCAATGGTCTTTCTTGCCTGGGTACTGAGGGTCAGGCCCACACTCTCACGCGTCGATATCGCATCGACCAGGCGGTTCGTTCGATCTTGCACTGACATTTCGTCCCAGTCGGGCTCACCGAGACACTCGCCGATAACGCTGCGGTGCACTTCGGCGTCTTGCCGGACGTCGAGCGTTACCAGGTGGAAGCCAAAGGTATGAATGCGGCGCAACAGTCGACGAACCGCGAATAATCCTGCCTGCGCACCCTTGTTTTTGGTCAGGCTATCGGCGATCAGGTCAATATCGTCGACCAGTTGACCGACTTTTTCATAGGGGTAGACATCGTCGTCGTAGGTTGTTTGCAGGCGTTGTTGAATCAGTCGCAGAAAGACGCGATACGGCATGTCCCGGTGACGCGCCGGGACCGCGTGATACGCGTTCGGAAATATCCCGCGGTATTTTTCGATCTTGTCGAGCATCGCCTGTCCGAAGGACACGCGATCCGTCGACTGGCTGAGCTTCGCGCCGAGCGATGCGCATTCGTTGTAATACAGGTCGAGAATCAGTGCGCGTTGTCGAGCCAGGGTCGCGCGAATGGTCTTTGCGTTGACGTTTGGATTGCCGTCCATGTCGCCGCCGACCCAGGAGCCGAAGCGCAGGATGTTCGGTACCGTGACCTTCTTGCTGTCTTCACCGTAGATGCGCTTGATTGCGCTCTCGATATCTTCGTAAAACGGTGGAATCGCACGGTACAAAACGTCGGTGACGAAAAACAGCACGTGCTCGAGTTCGTCGGCAACGGTCATCTGTTCCGAGGGGTGTTCATCCGTTTGCCAGCCCGCAGTCGCCAGCAGTCGAATATTCTGCAAAGCAGCGTCGGTTTCCTGCGGCGTCATCGTCGGGTTGAGCAGATCGACCAGGTGTTTGACGATATTCTGTTCTTTGCGCAGCATCGTGCGACGCGTCGGTTCTGTCGGATGCGCGGTAAAGACCGGTTCGATCAACAGGGACTTGAGCAGGTCATGCAAGCCGTCCGCATCAAGGCCAGAGGCCTTTAACTTGATGAGCGTGTCCTCAAGCCCGCCCGGTTGATAGTGAACAACGTCGCGTAAGTAATCGCGCCGCCGCCGGATACGGTGCACCTTCTCAGCAGTGTTCACCATCTGGAAGTAGGTTGAGAAACTGCGAATGACCTGCAGTGCCTCTTTCGGATCCAGGCCGCTGACCAGTTCCGACAATTCTTCGCCGGGCTTTTCATTACCTTCACGGCGACGAATCGCACGCAGCCGAGCATTCTCGACAAATTCGTAGAGTTCATCGCCACTTTGTTCGCGAATCAATTCGCCAAGCATCGCACCGAGTGTCCGCACGTCATCGCGGAGTGACTGGTCCTTGTCCTCGAATGTAATATCCTGACGTCGGAGTGACTTTTGGTGGCTGGTATCCATAATGCTCAGTCGCGGAAGTTTTCGTATTGCAGCGGCAGGTCGACGTCGTGCTCCTTGAGCAGCGCTATTACGGCCTGCAGGTCATCGCGCTTCTTGCCGGTCACGCGCAGCTTGTCGCCCTGAATGGCTGTCTGCACTTTCATTTTCGCCGCCTTGATGTGTTTGACCAGTTTTTTCGCGCGCTCGGTATCAATGCCGCGGCGCAGAACGACCTTCTGCCGCGCCACGCTGCCAGAAAGTTCGGGGCTTTGTTCTTCCAGGCAGCCGAGATTAATGCCGCGCTTGGCAAGCTTCTGGTGCAGGATTTCGATCATCTGCCTGAGCTGAAAATCCGACTGTGAGCTTAAGTTGATCACCTGATCGTCAAGCTCAAACTTGGAGTCCGTTCCTTTGAAGTCAAAGCGCGTGATGACCTCGCGATTAGCCTGGTCCACAGCATTCTTCACTTCGTGGGAATCGAAATCACTAACTACGTCAAAAGAAGGCATGGCGGTCTCAAGCTTGCTGCATGAACTGTGGTGCGAAAGGTACACCGGAGCAGGGGCGGGTGCCAGACCCCTAAGCGTGATCGCGGCTAATAATTGCATAAGCCGCCGAGTTTGGGGCGCGGCGTGAACTGTGGCATGACCGCAATATGCAAGCATGTTTCTGCTCATCGATCCCGCCGTTGTCACTTCGCCGTGCCCGCTTCTACCGGCGGAGACCGCCAGCGATTTCTCGCCCCAGGTCTGCATGCGGGTTCCGACCCACTCAGCCTGGATACCGCTGGAGGTGGATATTTCGAGCTTTGCCGACGGTGACGGCTTACTCGCGATGGCCTCACTCAAAAACACCCTTGAGGCGGCCGTTGACGACGGCGATAAATTGCACGACCAGACTGAATGGGGTGAGCCGCTGGTCGAGTACGACAGCTGGCTAAATCGTCGCCTCGCCATCGCATTGCGAGGCTGGGGCGACATTGTTCTCTGCCGTGGCGATGACCCGGGCGCATTGCAGACACTGCGCGATATGGAGGAGCTTGCGGACTGGGCGTGCCGGGTGTTGCATGATCGATCACGCTTTCTCGCATCTCGCAGTAACTGGTGCCCGGCACTCGACGAGGCGGGCGCACTGGTGATGCAAACGAAGCAGTCGCGGCGCTGGGGTCGCCGCTGGCGGCAAGCGGTTCAGGACGTTGCTGTACGGCATCGTAACCTGACAACGATCTCGCCCTGGGACCTGTTTCCCCGCAACCATCCAGCCGATCTTCGCTACGCGGACCTGCTGCCCCTGACGCGCTTCGCCGATTCGCTGTCATTTCAGCGCGATGTCAGCATCCAGCACTGGAATGTCAATGATTTCAAGGGCTTTTATGAGCGCCTCTCGGCCATTGTTCGTTGTAACGACGGTGCCGGCCTCGTTGCTAAGCAGGTGTGATCTGGGATAACGTAACCGATCGTCGCCGCGACTGGCGTAGGTTGAGTGAGACAAGGTATTGCAAGCAATCACACCTGATGCCCACGGAATCGCGGTACTGATCCTGACGGCTGTCGCATTATTTCTATTTACACGCGACAACATACCGCTCGAATCATCGTCACTCGCGATCCTGATTGTCCTGGTTGCCGGCTTTCAGCTCGTTCCGTACGAGAAGGCGGGCGACGTCGTTCTCGCCCCGATGGACTTCTTCGCCGGCTTCGGTAACGAAGCACTGGTCGCAATTTGCGCATTGATGATGGTCGGCAAGGCGCTTGAAACGACAGGCGCGCTGCAACCGCTTGCGAATGTCGTTAGTCGTGCATGGTCCTCGCGCCCGGTGCTCGCGCTTTTGGTGACGCTGGTCGCCGGTGCCATTCTTAGCGCGTTTATGAACAACACGCCGATTGTGGTGTTGCTGATGCCGATTCTGGTTGGCGCATCGCTGCGTGCGAAATTTCCGGTATCCGGCGTCATGCTACCAATGGGCCTCGCTACGATCATCGGCGGCATGTCGACGACCATCGGTACCTCAACCAACCTGCTCGTTGTCGGTATTGCGCGCGACATGGGGCAGTACGAGTTCAGCCTGTTTGAATGGGTGTTGCCGGTCGTGATCGTCGGAGGTGTCGGGCTGCTGTTCCTGTGGTTGGTCGCGCCACGTATGCTGCCGGATCGCGCACCGCCGATGGCGGATACGTCACCGCGCATTTTCAGTGCGCAGTTACACGTCAAGGAAGACGGCTTTGCCGATGGCAAGACGCTGTCCGAGGTTTTGGCCAAAACAGAAGGCAACCTGCGCATCGACAAGATCCAGCGGACCGAGACATTGTTTCTGGCGAAGCTACCGTCGGTGATACTCCAGCCCGGTGACCGGCTGTTCCTCAAAGACTCACCCGAGAATCTGAAGCACTACGAACAGCTGCTCGGCGCGACCTTGTACAACGTCGCGGATAATGAACATCCCATTGATGACGAAACGCCCCTGAAGGCAGAGGGACAGCACCTCGCCGAGGTTGTCGTGACACGTGGTTCACCGCTGCACTTGCGCAGTCTCGCTGCAGCGCGATTCACCAACAGTTACGGCTTGTTGCCGTTAGCGCTGCATCGCGCACGCGCACCCAGCTCGCAGGTCACGGGCGATCTAAACCTTATCCGGCTGCGCGCCGGTGACGTGTTGCTGGTGCAGGGCACCAGTGACGCCATCGCGAACCTGAAAGAAAATGGCGCAATGCTGGTCCTCGACGGTGCGACCACGCTGCCACAAACGCACCACGCCAAGCGTGCGCTTTTTATTATGGGTGGCGTTGTCGGACTTGCAGCGTTCGGCATTTTGCCGATCGCGGTCAGCGCACTGCTCGGCCTTGGCCTGATGATTGCAAGCGGTGCTCTGGGCTGGCGTGATGCGGCGGGGGCATTGTCCGCCCCGGTCATCATGATCATCGTGACGGCGCTCGCGCTGGGCAAGGCGCTTATGGGTACGGGGATGGCGGACTATCTTGCAATCAGTTTTGTGAATGTTGCCTCGGGATTGCCAGCACCGATGATTCTCAGCGCATTCATGCTGCTGATGACGATCATGACCAATATCGTCTCGAACAATGCGGCGGCGGCGATAGGTACGCCAATCGCGATCAGTATCGCAGCGCAGCTCGGAGTGAGCGCCGAGCCGTTCATTCTCGCGGTTTTGTTTGGGGCCAACATGAGTTTCGCGACCCCGTACGGCTACCAGACCAACCTGCTGGTGATGACGGCCGGTGGCTACAACTTCGCCGATTTTTTGCGCGTCGGTATTCCTCTGACCATCATCATGTGGATCGGCTTTTCGATCGTCCTGCCGATGCTGTATCAGTTGTAACCTATCCTCGGCTTGACGATGAGCAATGTGACGGTAATACTCCCCGCATGAATGCTCAAATCATCCTGAACTGGTGGTGGCAGCCCGCAAAAGAGGGGGCTGCCGGCTGACTGTTAGCTGAGCAAAAGGAAATCGAAGCCCATCTCTGCCGAAAACGGGGATGGGTTTTTTTATGCACGTAGGAGCGGCCCATGGCCGCGAAGAGTAGGAGCGGGCAATGCCCGCGAGATAAACCATGCAAGCACCCTTCGACATAGCGGCCGACCTGGATACGCCGGTATCCGCGTACCTGAAGCTCAAGTCGCTTCGGCCGCGCTTCCTGCTGGAAAGCGTGGAAGGCGGCGAACGCCTCGCGCGCTACTCGTTCCTTGGCTTTGGGGATGCCGTTGAAGTCCGTATGGACGCGTCCTCGCTAAGCATTGACGGCAGGAAAGAACCGCGGCCGACGAACCGGCAGGAATACCTGGCCGCGCTCCGACGTGCGTTGCTGCTCGCACCACGACCGCAACCTGACAAGGATCAGCCATTCGCCGGCGGTCTCGTGGGCGTGTCTGGCTATGACGTCGTGCGCCTGTTTGAACGACTGCCCGTCGACACTGAAAAACAAACGAATGTCCCTGACGCCGCATTCGTTGCGCCAGCCTCACTGCTGGTTTTTGATCACCTGACACGTCGCGTCGCTATTCTGCATGATGGCCCGGAGACCGAACGACAGGCATTGCGTACAAAAGTCATCGAACTACTGCGCGGCGCGGTGCCACCGCCGACAAATTCCGTGTCGGTTTCCAAAGCCGAAGCGAGCCTCACCGAAAAAGAATTCTCCGAACGCGTCGATGCTTGCAAAGAGTACATCGCGGCCGGTGACATTTACCAGATCGTGCTGTCGGTTCTGTTTCGCGGCAAAACCAATGTGCCGCCGTTTGAGGTGTATCGGGCATTACGCTTGTTGAACCCGTCTCCGTACATGTTTTATTTTGATTTCGACGACTTGCAGGTTGTGGGTTCATCGCCCGAGGCGCTGGTCAAACTCAATGGTGATACCGCGTCGTTGCGACCGATCGCCGGCACGCTGCCACGTGGCAAAAGCACCGATGAAGATATTGCGAACGAGCGAGCGCTGCTCGCCGACCCGAAAGAAGCGGCAGAGCACGTAATGCTGGTCGACCTCGCACGTAATGATCTTGGCCGTGTCGCAACGCCCGGAAGCGTGCAGGTCGAGCCGTATCGTGCCATCGAGCGTTACAGCCACGTCATGCATATTGTCAGCGGCGTGCAAGGCGAATTGGCGGCCGAATTCGATCAGTTCGATTTATTCGCCGCGAGTTTTCCCGCCGGGACACTGGTTGGTGCACCGAAAGTGCGCGCAATGCAGATTATTGAAGAAATGGAAACGGTGGGTCGCGGGCTGTATGCCGGTACAGCCGGCTATTTCGGATTGAGTGGCGACATGGACCAGGCCATCACGATTCGTACCCTGGTATTCGCGGGTGACGAGTACAGTTTTCAGGCCGGTGCCGGTATCGTTGCCGACTCTGTACCCGCCAGGGAATACCAGGAAGTGCTGGCAAAGAGTGCCATATTGAGGCGCGCCCTCGAGATTGCCGAGGAGGGCCTGTAATGCAAACGACCGGGTTTCGGCATGTTCGCATGCTGCTGATCGATAACTACGATTCGTTTACCTACAACCTGGTGCAGGCTTTCGCTGCACACGGCGCCGACGTGATCGTGCATCGCAATGACATGATCAGTGTCGACGAGGGGCTTGCGCTTAAGCCAACACACCTTGTGATCTCACCGGGTCCGGGCCGTCCCGAAGACGCCGGTATCTCGATCGCGATGATCGATGCGTTCGCCGGCAAGGTGCCGGTGCTCGGCGTCTGCCTGGGCCACCAGAGCATCGTGCAACAACAGGGCGGCAACATCATTCGCGCCGAACGCCTGATGCACGGCAAGACGTCGCGCATTAAACACGACGGCAAAACGGTATTCGCGGGAATTTCCCAGCCCTTCGAGGTCGGCCGCTACCACTCATTGTGTGCCGAAACGAAAAGCCTCCCGGCAAGTCTCGAGGTGAGCGCGACAACCGACAGCGGCGTGATTATGGGTGTGCGCCACAAGTCGCTGCCGATTGAGGGCGTACAGTTTCACCCCGAAAGCGTGCTGACGCCCGAGGGTGACCGACTGATGACAAACTTTATGAGTATGGAATGCCAATGAGTAAGGCATACAGCCTGATGCTGGACAATATTCTCAACGGCGAACCGCTGTCGGAATCGGAGGCCTTTAAGCTGATGGTCGCGCTGGCTGAGGGCGAGCTGCCGCCAGCGCTCGCCGGCGCATTGCTCGCCGGACTTCGTGCGAAAGGCGAAACGGCCGATGAGATTCGCGGCTTTGCGATGGCGATGCGTGAACTTGCAGTGCATCCAAAGATTCCGGACGGCCCACCGACAGTTGATACGGTCGGCACCGGCGGCGATGGATCGGGCAGCCTGAATCTTTCAACCGGGACCGGCCTGTTAGCGGCGGCGTGCGGCTCGCGTGTCGTCAAGCACGGTAACCGCTCGGTATCGAGCCGCTCCGGCAGCGCCGACATGCTTGAGTGTCTGGGTATGCCCTTGCCATTGCATGAAGAACAGGCAATTGACTGTTTGCAGGCGACCGGGTTTACGTTCCTGTTCGCACCTGCCTACCACCCGGCAATGAAGGCAGTGGTACCGATACGCGGCGCGCTGTCTGTGCGTACCGTATTCAATATTCTTGGCCCGCTCACCAATCCGGCGGCGCCACCGTTTCAGCTGATCGGGGCGTATAGCAATGAGGCCGCAATGCTGATGGCCGAGACACTGTCGGGCATGCCGCTCGAACGTGCGTTTGTTGTGCATGGCGAACCCGGGTGGGATGAAGCGACTCCGGCGGGTGATTTCTGGCTCTACGATGTGCGGCCCGGCAACGTTAGCAAAACGCGGCGCAGCCCCGAAGATTACGGACTGCAGCGCTGCCAGCCGAAAGATCTTGAAGGTGGCGAAGCCGATCACAACGCGAGTGAATTGCAGCGTGTATTCAACGGTGATGACCAGGGTGCGCACCGGGATGCCCTGTTGATGGGTGCTTCCCTGGTCCTCGAAGTACAGGGTGTTGCGAAGCACGCGAAGGATGGCGTCGAACAGGCCGCAGCCGCTATCGATGATGGCCGCGCGCAGGTGTTTCTGACGCGCCTGCAACAACACTTCGGTGGCTGATGAGCGATTTTTTGCAAAAGATGGCGAGCAGCAGTCGCGAGCGAGCGAGCGCTGCCAATGACATACTGTTTCGGTCGTCGGATTTCGACCGTCCCGTTGTGCCATTGAAGCTCGGTGTCTTCGATGTCATCGCCGAAATCAAGGATCGCTCGCCAGCCGAAGGCTTGTTAAGCAATGGCGAGCAAATCGATGCCGGAACGGCACGCCGCAGTCGGGCCGCGGCATATGCCGCAGGTGGTGCCGCGGCCATCTCGGTGCTAACCGAACCGAGTCGTTTCGACGGTGACTTGCAACACCTCGCGGATGTTGTTGACGCGGTGCCGACGACCGCTGTTATGCGCAAGGACTTTCTGGTGGAGCCGGTGCAAATTCGCGAAGCACGCAAAGCCGGTGCCAGCGGCGTGCTGTTGATTGCCGCCATGCTCAGTGACGCAAAACTACGCGAAATGCTCCAGGAGGCGTGGGGTTTTGAAATGTTTGTGTTGCTGGAGTCCTTCGACGAAGAGGATCTCAGGCGTTCGTCAGTCTTGCTTGACGATGCGGCCAATAGAGACAGGGCTGACCGCCATCAATTGTTGATCGGCGTCAATACCCGGAATCTGCGCACGCTCGAGGTCGATCCTGATCGACTCAGCTCCCTGGCGCCTGCACTGCCTGCGGCGAAGTGTGTTGCTGAAAGTGGGCTCTGCACCGCAGTCGATGCAAGCCGTGCCGCCACCAATGGCTACCATGCCGCGCTTGTTGGTACGGCCCTGATGCGCAGCGCAGACCCGGCCGCCGTCATCAGCGCGATGTGCAGGGCCGGTGCGTCAGCATGAAGTTGCAGGTGAAGATTTGCGGATTAAGTCTGGCCGAGGATGTGCTGGCCGCAGCCGATGCGGGAGCCGATGCCGTCGGCTTTGTGTTCGCGGAGTCGCCAAGAAAAGTAGCGCCGGCAATCGCCGCGGCCATTAGTCAAAGCGTTGCCGGCAAGATAAAACGCGTTGCTGTGATGCGGCATCCATCGAACAACGAATGGCAGAGCGTATTGCGCGAATTCCAGCCCGATGTGCTGCAGACCGATGCCGAGGATTTTAAGATGCTCGAAGTACCGGATGCGATCGAATGCTGGCCGGTTTTTCGTGAGGGCGGGCCAGAACCGAGCGCAACGGGCATTTATCTATACGAAGGTCGTAATAGCGGCCGCGGCGAGTCCGTCGACTGGAGTGTCGCCGCGAACTTCGCAAACGATGGGCAGATGATACTTGCGGGCGGCTTGACGGTCGGCAATGTTGCGAACGCCATCCGAATAGTGCGGCCGTTTGGTGTGGACGTTTCCAGCGCTGTTGAATCGCAGCCGGGTCGCAAAGATGCCGGTCTGATCCGGGAATTTATCAGAGCAGCTCACGCTGCGGAGAGTGTGCAATGAGCAGTCTATTTGCTGCGGACGAGGCTGGCCGGCTTCTGGATGCTGCTATCAAGGGCGAGATGCCGGATGAACGCGGTCGATTCGGGCCGTTCGGCGGCCGCTACGTTCCGGAAACGCTGGTGCCGGCATTCGAACGCCTGGAGGCAGGCGTGCGTCAGCACTTGCACGATGCCGAATTCCAGGCGACGTTTCAAAGAGAGCTTCGCGAGTGGGTTGGCCGGCCGACGGCGCTGACGTTTGCGGCGCAACTCAGCAAGGCCTGGGGTGCGGAGGTGTGGATCAAACGAGAAGATCTCGCACACACCGGCGCACACAAAATCAACAATGCGATCGGTCAGGCTTTGCTTGCCAAACGCCTTGGTGCGAAACGCGTTATTGCCGAAACCGGCGCCGGGCAACACGGCGTTGCGTCGGCAGCAGCGTGCGCGCGAGTGGGTTTGCCTTGCAGTGTTTACATGGGTGCGGTCGATATGGAACGGCAGGCGCCTAATGTCGATCGCATGCAAAGGCTCGGTGCAGAGGTTGTCGCCGTTGAATCCGGCGACAAGACTTTGCGGGCCGCCATCGACGAAGCCTTGCGGGCGTGGGTCACCGATCCGGATGGTATCTATTACCTGCTGGGCTCGGCGGTCGGTGCACATCCGTATCCGTATCTCGTCCGCGAGTTGCAGACGGTGATCGGTAAAGAGGCGCGGCAACAAATGCTCGACCAGGCAGGTGGCTTGCCGGATGTGGCATTCGCCTGCGTCGGCGGCGGCTCCAACGCGATCGGTTTGTTCCATCCCTTGCTCGGCGATGACATCGAACTGATCGGTGTCGAGGCAGGCGGTACCGGTGACGGCCTGGGTCAGAACGCCGCAACGCTGGCGACAGGTACTCCCGGTGTATTGCAGGGTTCGTACACCATTATTCTGCAGGACGACGATGGCCAGGTGCAGGAAACCCATTCCATATCGGCCGGTCTCGATTATTCCGGCGTTGGTCCCGAGCACGCCCTGCTGCAAGCCGTCGGGCGAGTGCAATACATTTCCGCGAGAGACGACGAAGCGCTGGAAGCACTCGAAGAACTCTGTGCGACCGAAGGCATACTGACGGCGCTCGAAACCTCGCACGCCTACGCCGCTGCTCGCGAGTACGCGAAGCGCAATCCGGGGAAACGGATTCTTATCGGTAACTCCGGTCGAGGTGATAAAGATATGCCGACTCTCACTCAGTACCCAGCAAGGACTCGCCGCCATGACAGCGCATGAAAAACTGAGCGCGGCAATACGCGCTGCGAACGAGGCAGGCCGCACGGCGCTGGTACCCTTCATTACCGCCGGCTATCCGGAGCCGAAGGACTTCATTGCAATACTGAAAGACGTTGCCTCTGTTGGTGACGTCGTCGAGCTCGGCATTCCTTTCTCAGACCCGATGGCCGACGGCATGACCATTCAGCGCTCAAGTTTCATTGCCTTGCAGAAGGGCGTCAGTCTGAAGTGGATTTTTGAACAGCTCGATTCCGTCAAGGGAGAAATCGACGCGCCACTGGTCATGATGTCCTACCTCAACCCCTTGCTTGCCTTCGGCTACGAGGCACTCGCAGAGCGCGCGCTTGCGGCCGGGGTCTGCGGTTTCATTGTTCCCGATCTGCCGTTCGAGGAAAGTGAGGATTTGCGGGACGCACTGGATGCCCGGGGCATTGGCCTGATACAGCTGGTAACACCGGCAACGCCCGACGAACGACTCAAGACTCTGTGCGATGCTTCCCGGGGCTTTGTTTATGCGGTAACAATCACCGGTATCACCGGCGGTGAGGAGGGCTTGCCGGGCAACCTGGCCGCTTATCTCGACAAGGTTTCGTCATTTTCTGAAATTCCGGTCTGCGCCGGGTTTGGCATTCGGGAGGCCGCTGATGTCACGGCGGTTGGAAAGCACGCAAACGGAGCGATTGTTGGATCTGCGCTGGTTGAAGTGCTGGAGAACGGCGGCGATGCGCGCCAGTTTCTGACCGGGCTACGGCATACCGCGTGACAACAGCGAGGTTCCGGCGATCTCGGATCGCAGAATCGCGGATATTTTGTCCGCCTGCATCGGCCGGCTGATTAAAAAGCCCTGCGCCAAATTGCAGTTGCAGCTCTTTAAGAACTCCAGCTGACGTACTGTTTCAACGCCTTCGGCCGTAACCTCGATATCGAGTCCCTGCGCCATCGCAATCGCCGCGCGAACAATGCGCTGATGACTGTTGTTATCTTCGACGTCGGCAATCAGTGCCTGATCCAGGACGAAGCTGTCGATGAAACCGTTGTCGATTGATTCGAATGACACATCGCGAGTACCGAAATGATCGAGTGATAAGCGAACACCGAGTTTGCGCAGCTGCCGCAGGATATCGTGTTCGCTCTCGCGCTTCTGCATCAGGCTGCCGTCGCAGATCTCGAGTTCGATACAGCCCGGATCGAGCCCTGTGCCAGTCAATGCTTTCGACATCACATCAACCAGGCGCTTGTGCACCAGTTGCTGTGGTGACAAGTTAATGGCAATCGACAGGTCCGGGAGCTCAAAGCGATGCTGCCAGGCCGCCAGTTGCCGACAGGCTGTGTCGATGACCCATTCGCCCGCGGAATGAATCAGTCCGCTGCTTTCGAGAATCGGCAGGAATCGCGCCGGTGGTAGCAAGCCGTAACGCGGATGTTGCCAGCGCAACAAGGCTTCGAAACCGATGAGCCGGTTGTTCATCAGGTCGATACGTGGCTGGTAATGCAACGCGAACTCGTTGCGCACCAGCGCGTGTCGCAAGCCGCCTTCAAGTTCCTCACGCTGAGCAAGCTTCGTGTTGAGCGATGACGAGTAGTACTGGAACCGCCCACCGCCACGTTTCTTGGCTTCAAACATGGCAACGTCCGCCGCCTTGATCAGTCGCTCGGCGGTTTCACCCGCCTCGGGATACACGGCGATACCGATACTCGGTGTGGCGTAAACTTCGCTATTGCCGATTTCGTATTTTTCTGACAATACGAGCAACAGCTTTTGCGCAGCCGCCGCGGCATTGCCGGCGGGACCGAAGTCTTCAAGGCAAACGACGAATTCGTCGCCACCCCAGCGACCGCAGAAGTCACCGATACGAAGATTGCGCTGCAATCGTTGTGCAACCTGGCGCAATAAGGCGTCACCGGTGTCGTGACCCAGTGTGTCGTTGACGGACTTGAAGCGATCGAGGTCAATAAACAAAGCGGCTAGCGGTGCGCTTTTTCGCTGGCTTCGACCGATGGCACGCGATAGTTGTTCGGCGAACAGGCTGCGATTGGCGAGCCCGGTCAGATCATCAAACTGCGCCTGCTTTTCGAGCTCGCTTGTTCGCCGCGTGCTCTCGGTGACGTCCCGGAAAGTGATGACACCGCCAATTAGCTCACGCTTGCCGTCATACAGACCCTGGCCGTTAATACTCAGCACGATGTCCGGATGTTCCGGAGAGCGATAGATTGCGACCTGATTGGCAAATTTCTCGCCAGTACGCGCGCGCATTAACGGCAGGTCGGCAGAATTTCGGTAGCTGTTGCCAAGCTCGTCGACGCAGCAAAACGTCTGTTCCCAGCTTGGGTCGGGCTGCATGCGTGGCCTGATGCCCAACAGACTGCGGGCTGCCGGGTTGATGTCAAGAATATGACCGGCCTGATCGACGACGATAACGCCATCATTGATGTTCCTGAGAATGGACAACACGGTAACGTCAGTATTTGAAAGCCGTGACTGCATGCGGCCGCGCTTAACGGCGTGGTTGAAGAGTGTTTCCTGGTCGTCGACCGAGATGTCATCAACACAGACATAGGCCTGTGCGCCCGCCCTGACAGCGGCAACGCCGCGATGCTCCCGGTCTCTCCGGGCTAGCGCCACAACCGGGTAGGGAGCAAGTTCATTGATCAGCTCGGACAGTGTGTGACCGGACTGGGCAATGATCGGGCCGACTTCGAGCAACACCAGGTCGACAATATAAGACGCATCTTCCGGAAGTTTGAATTCCGATGAGCGAGTCAGGTAGGTGCAGCAGGGAAGCGTCTGTAGCTCACTCAGGTACTCGGCGGCAAATTCACCACTGCCCAGATAAAGAATGGAGTGACCCGACATCAGTTATCCAGAGCCAGAAGAACAAGAGTAAATGTCATGGAGGGGAATCATATGTAAACACAGGCGCTTACGCCACTATTTGCGCACCGGAACGGCTCGAATTCAAACCTATCCCGGTGGCCCGGCATCCAAATACCACTAGATACGGAGAAAACACTGTTGGCGGCTCTTTTGACAGCGGAAACCAGCGACTATAGTCAGGCAATGGCAACCGTAAGCACAGACGCATTTGCTGAAGAGGCGATGTTGATCGAGCAGGCGCAGCGTTCGAGCAAGCGCGCTTTTGAAGCGCTGTACCGGATGCATATCGACAGAGTTTATGGCGTTTGTTTACGAATGACGGGCAATGTCAGCGAAGCGGAGGACTGTGCTCAGGAGGCCTTTATCCAGGCCTGGAGCAAGCTCAAGATGTTTCGCGGCGATAGTGCTTTTTCGACCTGGCTACACCGGATTGCGGTGAATTCGGTATTGGGAAGAATGCGCAAGTCGAAGCGCGAGCAGGACAGGATCACGCTCGTCGCGGACGATGCGCCACCAGCGCTTGCGACCGGCGACAGCGGAGAATTGCGCGACTTGTCGGATGCCGTCGATAAGCTTCCCGAAGGGGCAAGGAGCGTGTTCGTCCTGCACGCAGTTTATGGCTACAGCCACGAAGAAACCGGCGAGATGCTGGGAATCGCGGCAGGAACAAGCAAAGCACAGCTGCACCGCGCAAAACGACTGCTGGTGCAGCAATTGAAGCAGCAAGGATTTGAGGCATGAATGACGACAAACTGATGCAGGCAGCGAAACAACTGGCGACGGACATCCGTCCAGAGCGCGACCTCTGGGCCGGAATTGAAGCGGCGATAGATGTGCCTCCGAGACGCCGGTGGACGCCGATGCTGGCGCAGGCAGCAGCGGTGGTGTTATTGATTGGTGCGTCATCGACGATCACCTACATGGCGGTTAAGGATACGGCACCGACACAGATTCCCTATACGCCGAACATGATTTTTGAGCAGGCAGCATTTGGCAATCGATATACGCTGGGTCCCGACTTTCAGGACGCGCGTAACGGCCTGGTTTCTGAGCTGAACGTGGAGTTGGCCAGACTGTCGCCAGAAGCCAAAGAAGATATCGAAACAAACCTGACGTTGATCCACAGCGCGATCAATAACATGAACAATGAGCTGGAAACGGACCCCGAAAATACGCTGCTGCAGGAGCAACTACTGCGCATGTATCACGAAGAACTCGCGTTACTGCGTCGCGTCAGCGGTCTGTCCAGAAACGTAATGATGAGGAACGATATCTAGTTGGCTGATCGGCCCGCGGAATCGATGGTGAGACAACGATGAAGAAACTTGTAACAGTAATCCTGACCTTGATGCTTGCGGCTGCCGTACATGCCGAAGAGGTCAATAGAAGCGTTGACGCTGCGGCGGACGGGCATATTGATGTATCCAATATTGCCGGCTCGGTCACCGTGAATGGCTGGAACCGTAATGTCGTAGAGGTCACGGGCACACTTGGACGAAATGTCGAGGAGCTTATTGTTGTACGTGACGGTGACAAAGTTCGAATCAAGGTAAAGGTGCCGCGCAACAGCGGTCGCTCGATAGACAGCGATCTGCAGATCAATGTGCCGAAGAAGAGTTCGCTTGACGTCGGCACGGTCAGTGCGGATATCGACGTAAGCGATGTCGGCGGTACCCAAAGTTTACACACCGTCAGCGGCGACGTGACGACGGAATTTGTTGGTGGCAGGCTAAAGGCCGAGTCGGTCAGCGGTGATATCGAGGTGTCCGGGAACAATGCGGATGGAGACGTGACTGCAACGACGGTATCCGGCGATGTCACGCTGTTTCGGGTGTCCGGTGAAGTCAGTGCTGAGTCGGTGAGTGGCGACGTGACGGTCGACGAAAGCTCACTCGATCGTTCAGAACTGGAAACTGTAAACGGTGATATTCAGTTTCTGGCCAATCTGCGCAAGAACGGCCGATTATCGATCGACACGGTCAACGGAGATCTGGATATCGTATTCAAGGGCGAAGTCTCAGCAACTTTCGATGTTGAGACGTTTAACGGCTCCATTCGCAACTGTTTCGGGCCGAAGCCTGTGCGCACGAGCAAGTACACGCCGGGCCTGGAGCTTGAGTTCACAGAGGGTGGCGGTAGCGCTCGGGTCGCGATCTCGACGCTCAACGGTGATGTGAATATCTGTAAGAAATAGCCTGACCCACTGACCCTGGAAAAGCCGGATTGCCCATGCTATCCGGCTTTTTTGTGCTCGAATTTGATACGCTTGCGGGTCTGTTGCTGAGGTGTCGGAATGGGTCGTTTTATTAAGGTTTTTGGTATCGCGCTAGGCGCGTTCGTCGCGGTTTTCCTGCTGGCGGCGGTTCTGTTGTACCTGTTTTTTGATCCGAATGATTTTCGTGAGGAAATTGCGAACAAGGTGTACGAGCAGACCGGGCGAGAACTCACAATCGAAGGCGACATCTCGCTGGAGGTTTTCCCCTGGCTTGCCGTTCAGGTTGGCAAATCGACGCTTGGCAACGCGAAAGGCTTTGGCGACGAGCCGATGGCGAGTTTTGACAGTGCCAGTTTCAGTGTGCGCTTGCTGCCTGCGATCCTGCGCCAGGAAGTGGTTGTTGGTGCGGTCGACATCGTCGCACTGCGGCTCAACCTCGAAATTGATAAAAACGGCAATGACAACTGGTCGGATCTGTTTCCCGAGGACTCAGGCGATGACTCCGCCGGAGCTGGCGCTGCGAGCGGCGGGCTCGACATCAACTCGGTACAGATTATCGATGCAATGATCAGCTACCGGGATCAGGGCTCGGGCGACCTTATCGTTGTTGACCGGGCCAATCTCAATCTCGGGCGCCTGAAAGACGACGGTTCGGCCGTGCCGGTCGATGCAACGCTGAACTTCACGATGCAACCGGCCGGTATCAGCGGCGCGATGTCGATCAGCACGTCGTTGGCCTTCAATTCTGACAGTGGCGAAGTACTGCTGAACGCGTTCTTGCTTGATGGTTCGCTCGACGGTGTTGCGTCAATTCCGACCAGCCTGCGGGCGAGCAGCGACGGCGTCACGGTGTCGACCCGCGAATCCACTGTTGCAATGGAGACGCTTGATCTCAAGGTCATCGACATGCACGTCGTCGCAGACGTGCAGGCGTTTTCTTACGCGAACGATCTTGCCATTAAAGCCGACGTGGCCATCGAAGCTTTTTCACCGCGAAGCGTGATGCATCTCTTCGATGTTGAGGCGCCGGCAACGGCGGATCCTGCCGCCCTCAGCAGCCTGACGATGAATGCAGCGGCGGAATTGACATCGACTGCGATTGAGCTGAAGGGCTTGACCGTCAAGCTCGACGACACGTCCTTCACGGGTAGTTTGTCGATTCCCAGGACGGATGCCGGTTTCTACCAGCTTGAGCTCAGCGGCGACTCGATCGATTTGACTCGCTACATGGAACCTCCGGTGGAAGGTGGCGGCAGCAGTCCGGAGTCTGCGCCTGTTGAAATACCGACAGACCTGATCGCGCCACTGAAGGCGCGTGGCACATTCAAGCTCGCAGAAGCCACGCTTGGCAATATTGTGTTCGAAAACCTTGAGCTGGGCGTCAATACCAGCGGCGGCAAGATGCGCATTTTTCCGGTTTCTTCTGACTTGTTTGGTGGTGCTTATCAGGGCGATGTCAGAATCGATGTTTCTGGCAACGTGCCAAGCTTGTCGATGAACGAAAAAATCGAAGGCGTGGATCTCGCGAGCCTGGCGAAAGCGATGTATGACCAGGACAACGTGACCGGCACAGTCGGCGGTAGCTTTGTTCTCGCAGGAAGTGGCCGTGACATGATGGCTATCCAGCGCGACCTGTCGGGTAACATCGCGCTCGAACTCAAAGATGGTAGCTACGAGGGGACAGACCTCTGGTATGAGCTGCGGCGTGCGCGTGCATTGCTGAAACAAGAGGAGCCACCCAAGCCCGTGCTGCCCGCAAAAACTGCGTTCAGCACCGCGACGGTCAGCGGGGTTGTTAACAAGGGAGTCATGAAAAGCGACGACCTGTATGCCGAACTGCCCTTCATGCAACTGACCGGTGGTGGTCAGATTGATCTCGCCGAAGGAACGATCAACTACAACATGAGCGCACGTGTACTGGAGAGGCCGGAGTTCCTGAAAGGCGCGACACCGGAAGAGCTCGATGAGTTTACCGAGGCCGTCATCCCGCTAAAAATTACCGGCCCGCTGGATGCGCCAAAAGTCGCGCCCGATCTTGAGCAAATTTTGAAGAAGAAGGTTGAAGATGAAATCAAGGACCGGCTCAAAGACAAGTTGAAGGGCTTGTTCGATTGATTAAACGCATCGTAATTCTTTGCATGTTGGGCGTCGCGCCAGCCGCGCAGTGCGCCGAAATACTCAGCATCAAGGTTTACAGTGAGAAGGGCGTTTACACGATGACGTCGGATGTCTGGTTCGATGCGTCGATTGAACAGATCTACGAAGTGTATCGTTATTGGGATTACGCACCGGAATTTTCCAGTGCCATTGTCGAAGCGCGCGACATGGAACCGGATGCAGACGGACGGCCACAGTTTTACATTCTTAATAAAGGCTGCGTGTTGTTCTTTTGCCAGTCCTTCGAGCGGCAGGGTTACATCGAATCGGAGCAATACAAGGAAGTTCGGGCATACGCCAACCCGGAGACCAGCGATTTTCTCGTCAGCAACGAGAGCTGGCAGTTTTCGGCTCGCGATGGCGGCACGCTCGTCACCTATGACCTGACCATGAAACCCAAGTTCTGGATACCACCCGGCATCGGCCCCTACTTCATCAAGCGCAAACTGAGAAACAATGGCGGCGACGCAGTGGACCGCATCGAGCAAATCGCGCGAGGCATCGGCGGTGAGTGAATTCGCCGTGCGCGTGTTGAACTGGTACGAGTCGCACGGCAGGAAGGATCTCCCCTGGCAGCGAGACGCCAACGCCTACCGTGTCTGGGTTTCGGAAATCATGCTGCAACAAACGCAGGTGCAGACCGTCATCCCGTATTTCGAGAATTTCATGCGCCGATTTCCCAATGTCGCAGACCTGGCTAGTGCCGAGCAAGACGAGGTACTGTCCTGCTGGTCGGGCCTCGGTTACTACGCTCGGGCACGCAATCTGCACAAGGCGGCGCGAAAAATTTGCAGCGACCACAACGCGGGCTTTCCGGAAAGCATCGACGAGGTTATGGCGCTGCCGGGAATCGGGCGGTCAACAGCGGGAGCCATCCTTTCGCTGTCATTCGGCCAGCGTCACGCGATCCTCGACGGCAATGTGAAGCGGGTGTTGGCCCGACACGATGCGATTGCAGGCTGGCCCGGTAATAGCAAGGTCCAGAGCGCCCTGTGGGAATCGGCCGAACGCAATACGCCGGAGCTGCGCGTCGCAGATTACACACAGGCAATCATGGATCTCGGCGCAACACTCTGCACTCGTAGCAAGCCATCGTGCACAGCATGTCCTGTGAGCAAAGACTGCGTGGCATACGAGCAAGGCACCATCAGGCATTTCCCGGGCAGGAAGCCGAAAGCCACAAAGCCCTTGCGCGCGACCACAATGTTGCTCGCCAGTATGGACGGAAAGGTGTATCTCGAACGCCGACCGGAAGCCGGCATCTGGGGTGGGCTGTGGAGCCTGCCGGAGCTCGGAGATCGCTCGCTGCAGGACTGGTGTGACCGGGAACTGGGCGCTGCAGCGGACGAAACCGAGCCATGGGCTGTGTTGCGCCACAGTTTTAGCCACTTTGATCTCGACATTCAGCCGATAGTGGTGCGTATGAATTCCGGGCCGGGTAAAGTATGCGACGCCGATGAAAGAATCTGGCACAAACTGGATGACGCTCCGCCCGGCGGATTGGCGGCTCCGGTCAAAAAACTCATTGAACAACTAAAGAAGAGTGAAGATGTCACGCACTGTTAAATGCAGCCTTTTGAAAAAAGAAGCCGAAGGTCTCGATTACGCCCCCTATCCGGGTGAGCTCGGACAACGTATCTACGACAATATTTCGAAAGAGGCGTGGCAGCGCTGGGTAGCGCACCAAACCATGCTGATTAACGAGAACCGACTGACGCCGGTCGAGCCTGAAGCCCGCAAGTTCCTGGAAGCCGAGATGGACAAGTTCCTGTTCGGGGAGGGATCGGCCGTGCCGAAGGAATACGTGCCACCGAAACCCTGATTACTGCCGCGTCAGAAACTGCACACTGAACAGTTTGTTCGCGTCCGTCCAGACTCTCTCAACGCTGAACCCCGCCGCACGCGCCATTTCGGCGAATCCGTCGAGCGTGTACTTGTGTGAGTATTCGGTAAGAATCGCCTCGCCATCGGCGATATCAAACTCGGTATCGCCAAGCTCGACTTTCTGGTCGGCATGACTGACCAGTTCGATGACGACCCGCCCCTTCTCGGCGTCATAATTCGCGCTGTGTGAGAAACCATCGACATCAAAATTTGCGCCATAGTCGCGATTCAGGTGCTGCAACACGTTTAAATTGAATTCCGCGGTGACACCGGCCGAGTCATTGTAGGCGTTTTCAATAATTGCAGGATCCTTCTGTAGGTCGACGCCAATCAGCAGAGCACCATTCTTGCCCGCTTCGTGATGCATAACGCGAAGCAAGTCCATGGCCATGTCATGTTCGAAATTGCCAATGGTCGAGCCTGGAAAATAAACAACATTACGTATTGGCATCACCATCGGTGTCGGCAGATCAAACTCTTTGGTGAAATCCGCAACAACGGGCAGCACTTCCACGTGGGGGAAACGCGCTCGAATTTTTTCCGCGGACGCATGCAGGTGCTCGTCCGATATATCGACCGGCACGTAGACGGCGAGCTCTGACGTATGTTCAAGCAGAATTTGGGTTTTCAGGCTGGAGCCACTACCGAACTCAATCAGGCTCGCCTGTTTGCCAACCAGTTCGACAATCTCGTCGATGTTGTCACGCATGATTCCGAGTTCCGTGTTTGTCAGGTAATACTCGGGCAGTTCCGTAATGTCGTCGAACAATTGTGAGCCACGCTCGTCGTAAAAATATTTCGGTGAAATCTGCTTTTGTTCGCCGGACAGGCCGTCCACGATCTCGTCAATTTCTACTGTACTAGTTGTCATGTTTGTCCTTCGCGAGTCGAATACCCAAAAACTGCCAGCGGGCGTCCGGATAGAAAAAGCTTCGGTAACTGGCTCGAATGTGGAGTTTTGACGTCACACAGGAACCGCCACGAACGGTCATTTGATTGCACATGAACTTGCCATTGTACTCGCCAAGTGAGCCGTCGAGTGGCCGGAATCCAGGGTAGGGCGAATAAGACGACGAGGTCCACTCCCAGACGTCGCCAAAAAACTGCTCGCCATTGGATGCAGCCGGATGCCAGATATTCGACTCGAGAAAGTTGCCTTCTTGCTGCTGGCGTTGTGCAGCGACTTCCCATTCAAATTCTGTCGGCAGTCGCGCGCCTGCCCAGCGAGCGAACGCGTCGGCCTCGTAGAAACTGACGTGACAAACCGGCGCGTTGTCATCAATTTCGGCGTCACCGCCGAGCGTGAACTCCTGCTCCAGGCCCTCGTCCCAGTACAGCGGACGTTGCCAGCCGCGCTCATTGACTGTCGCCCATCCATCCGACAGCCACAGCTCACAAGTCTGGTAGCCGCCAGCTCGGATAAATTCGCGGTACTCGCCGTTACTGACAAGGCGCTGCCCAATCTCATGCGGATGCAGCAGGCTTGTGTGGCGCGGTGTCTCATTGTCAAATGCGAAACCGACACCGCTGGCGCCGACCTCATGAATTCCCGTTGGCCCGCTGGCATACGAGTAAGCGGCAATCGCCGTCGTTGGCCGTCGTTTCAGGCTTTGCGAAACAGGTGGCCGCAGCGGGTTGCTCGAAAACACGTGTTTGATGTCCGTCAACAATAATTCCTGGTGCTGTTGTTCGTGTTGCAAGCCGAGTGTCACGAGCTCCGCAATTGGCTTGCTCGGCCCGTCTGTCTGTAGCAGTTGCTGTATCGCCGTATCGACATGGGAGCGGTAGTCGAGGACCTGAGCAAGTGTCGGGCGCGACAGCAAACCGCGTTTCGGTCGCGAGTGCATTGCGCCGGCGGTGTGGTAATAGGAGTTGAACAGGTAGTGATAACGCGGGTCGAACGGTGAATAGTTCCTGAGGTTTTGCTGCAGGATAAAGTGTTCGAAAAACCAGGTGACGTGTGCGAGATGCCATTTCGTCGGGCTGACGTCCGGCATCGTCTGGACGACCGTGTCCTCCGCTTGCAGCTCGCTGATCAATGCCAGCGTTTGCCCGCGCACGGTGCGATAACGCTCTGACAAAGCGGCGGCGGATATGTCAGCCAAAGGTGTGGCCATCTGGGGTCCCGGTTGTGAGGTCTTGTTTTGCATTTTACGTTACCGTAATCAACAGGACCCTGCCAGCCGGTCGATTCTTTCAGGACTGCGCTGTTTCATTGCTTGAGTGGCAATTCAGTTTTCTTTTGTACCGTCCGGATCGTGACGCTGGAGTTTACGCGAGCCACACCCGGCAGGCGCGTCAGTGAATCACGATGCAATCGCTCAAAATCTGCCATGTCGGATACGACGACGCGCAGCAGGTAGTCGAATTCGCCCGTCATCAGGTAGCACTCCATAACCTCTGGAATGCTCTTCACTGCGGCTTCAAAGGCGCTGAGCTCGCTTTCCTCTTCGCGCTGCAGGCCAATGTGTACGAAGACATTGCCGGGCAGCCCGACTTTCGCCTGGTTCATCAATGCGACATAGCGTTCGATGACCCCTGAATCCTCCAGCACCCGGACCCGGCGCAGGCAGGCTGATTCGGACAGGCTGACCCTTTCAGCCAGCTGCACATTGCTGATGCGACCGTCGTTTTGCAGTGCTTCGAGGATTAAGCTGTCGTACTTATCGATTTTCATGATGGAATGCACCATTAAATGGCTACTATTCCGCAGAATCTTGCACAATCAGGCGTGTTTGTCATGCATTTCGCAATCTAGCGCCAATTGATCCCGCGTATTGTTGCCGCGGCGACCACGCATTCCAGCTTTGGAGAGAGCCATGAAGATCGGTGTACCAAAAGAAATAAAAACCCTCGAATTCCGCGTCGGCATGACGCCCGCAGGCGTGCACGAAGTGGTCAGTGAAGGCCACGAGGTGATTGTCGAGACCAACGCCGGTGCCGGTATCGGTGTCACAGACGCCGACTACCAAGCTGTTGGTGCAACTGTCGTCAAAACGCCTGACGAGGTGTTCGCGGCAGCCGACATGATTGTTAAGGTCAAAGAACCGCAATTGCACGAATGTGCGATGTTGCGGCCCGGCCAGGTATTGTTTACGTATTTGCACCTCGCGGCGGATCCAGCCCAGGCGAAAGCGCTGGTCGAATCCGGCGCAACCGCTATCGCTTACGAAACCGTGACCGCCCCTGATCGTTCACTGCCCCTGCTGACGCCGATGTCAGAGGTTGCCGGTCGACTGTCAATTCAGGCCGGTGCTTTCGCAATGCAAAAAGCCAATGGCGGCTGCGGAAAATTGCTCGGCGGCGTGGCGGGTGTGTTGCCGGCTAAAGTTCTGGTTATCGGTGGCGGTGTTTCCGGTGCCAACGCCGCGGACATGGCGGTTGGACTGGGCGCTGATGTCACGATTCTTGATCGCTCGTTACCACGGCTCCGACACCTCGAAGACATTTGGGGCGGGCGCGTAAACACGGTTTATTCAACCAAGCACGCAATTGATCTATTGGCGCCGCAGTCCGATTTGATCATCGGTGCCGTACTGGTGGCCGGCGCTGCCGCGCCGAAACTCGTGTCAAGGCAAAACGTCAAAGACATGCAGGAAGGTTCGGTTATGGTTGATATTTCGATCGACCAGGGCGGTTGCTTTGAAACCAGCAAACCAACATCGCATGCTGATCCGACCTACGTCGTCGATGGCGTCGTGCATTATTGTGTCACCAATATGCCGGGTGCCGTTCCGCGAACCAGCACTTACGCACTCACAAACGCGACTTTGCCATTTATCAAGTCGTTGGCGAAACTTGGCTGGAAAGAAGCATTGTCACGCGACCCGCACTTGGCGAGTGGTCTCAATGTTCACGCAGGTCACGTCAATCACGAAGCTGTTGCGCATGATCTCGGTTACGACTACCTGTCGGCCGCGGACGCGCTGAAAACTGCCTGAGACCCTTCTTGTCCCCCTCTAAGGTATCAGGCATTATTTGGCCGGGCATTTGCCCGGCCTTTTTTTATTCGGTCTTGATGACCAGCAGTTTGTCGATCTGCATGTCTTCAAACGTGTAGGGGATACCACCAACACCCAGACCAGACTCGCGCAGTCCGGCAAAGGGCATGGCGTCATCGCGAAACGCCGAGTGGTCGTTGATCATAACGGCCGAAGCGTCGAGACGTTTCGCCAGCGCGCTTGCCGTGTTGATATCATCGCAAAAGACAGCGGACTGGAATGCCACCGGCAGTGCGTTCGCCTGTTCGATTGCCTCGTCAATTTTTTCGTAGCCGTAGACACAAACAACGGGGCCGAAAATCTCCAGCAAACTGACTTTGGCGTTTCGTGGTGGATTGAAAAGTACTGTAGGGGCATAGCAACTTTCAGATAATTTCTTGCCGCCGCACATCAGTTTCGCGCCCGCCGTGACCGCCTCGGCAACCCAGCTTGCAACACGTTCGACTTCGTCGTGTCGAATAAGCGGCCCAACTTCCGTATCGGGATCTTCAGGTGCGCCGACTTTCAGCAACGTTGCGATAGCCGCGAGATGTTTCGCAAACTTCTTTGCCTTCTTTTCAGGTACAAATACACGCTGCACGGACACGCAGACTTGACCTGCGTGGTAGAAGCCGCCTTTTGCGATAGCGGCAAGTGCGGTCGATTCATCGTAGGGGTCTGCCAGAATCACTGGTGCGACACCGCCGTGTTCCAGCGCACATCGAGCACCGGGCGCCAGCTTTGAGCGCAGCATCCAGCCAACTTTCGAGCTGCCAATGAAACTGAAGAAGGCGACGCGTTTATCGGTGACAAGGTTCGTGGCCGTCGCGAGGTCTTCGGTAATGAGTGCCTGCGCCCAGCCATCGGGTAATCCGGATTCGCGAAGTATCTCGACAAATCGCAGACAGGACAGCGGTGTATCGCCCGCCGGCTTGACGATGACCGGGCAGCCGCTAGCGACCGCCGGACCAACCTGGTGCACGATCAGGTTCAACGGGTGATTGAATGCGCTGACGGCAACGACCACGCCGATCGGTTCTTTCTCGGTAAAGCCAATGCGACCCATTGTCGCTTTGGTTGTTCCCAGTGGAATTACCTTGCCGACATCGCCACGCAATGCTTCGACGCAAAGCTTGACGCCATCAATCGCACGGATCACCTCAACTTTTGAATCCTTGTAGGGTTTGCCGCCCTCGCTCGCCGCGAGTACCGTCAGTTCTTCGACCTGTGTTTGCATGATCTCGGCTGTCTTCGTCAGGATCGCAATGCGTTCCGGAACTGACAACCACGCATCGCGGTCGCGAAACAGCGCGTACGCAACCTCGAGCGCGTCCTCGACGTGGGCAATGTTCGACGTCGCGACTTTCGCGAGTTCGCGACCATCGAATGGCGACACAACACTTGCTTGTCCGGCGGCCGGTCGTTCACTAACAATCATTAGATCGCGCATCGGATTTCACCCAGCTTCTTCGTCAGTAGTTCGTTTTCACGGTAGTCAATAGGAATGACCAGCAGGCTCGGGCCATCCTCGTTAAACGCGGCTTCCAAAGCTGATTTCAAATCAGCCGAGTCCGAAACGTAATGTCCGTTCCAGCCAAACGCCGACGCAAGTTGTTTCCAGTCCGGATTGCCGAAAGCAAGATCCGTGTGCCGCCCGAAGTGTGTCGTCTGCTTCCAGGCAATCAGTCCGTACTCATGATCCTCCCAGACCATGACGACGATATTGCTGTTGAGCCGTTTCGCAGTTTCCATTTCCTGAACGTTCATCAGGAAGCCGGCGTCGCCACAGATTGCGAGAACGCGACGATCGGGAAAGACAACGCTGGCTGAAATCGAGCCCGGCAATGCAAAGCCCATTGAGCAGAAGCCGTTTGGTATCAGGCAGGTGTTCGGTTCATGACATTGATAGTGTCGGGCGATCCACATCTTGTGTGCGCCAACGTCGGACAACAGGATGTCGTTTGCCCCCATCACCTCACGCACATCCCAGAGTGCCTTCTGCGGGCGAATGCAACCTTTCGTGTCGTCGTCCTTGTGTTCGGCGAAGTCGGCCGCCATGTCTTCGCGAACCTTGTGTTGCAGGCTCAGGTCGAATTCTGGCAAGCCGCGTTGATCGACGCGCTCGTTCAACATCCACAGCGTGTGTGCAAGATCACCGATGAGTTCAACCTGAGGATCGTAATGTTCGTCGATTTCCGCCGGCAGAAAATCGGCGTGCAAAATCTTGTTGTTTTTGTTCGCGTTCCAAAGCTGGGGGTGATACTCGACCATGTCGAAGCCCAGTGCTATGACGAGGTCTGAATCGTCAATCGCCTGCGAGACGCGGTCCTTGCTGCCGAGTCCGACGGTGTACAGGCAGTAGTCGGCATCCATATCCACCGAGCCTTTTGCCATAAACGTGCTGATCACACCGATGCCGGTTTTTTCGCAAAACGCGCGAAGCTGTTTGCTGGCGCGGCGGCGAATGCAACCGTTGCCGGCGATAATAACCGGGCGTTTCGCGGCTGCAAGCATTTCAAAGGCGCGATCGACAATCTTGTCGTCGGGAACCGAACGGCGGAATCGGCGTGGCACCATGGGCGAACCCGTGGCCGGCGCGGAAGCGACGTCTTCCGGTAATTCAATGTGCACTGCACCGGGTTTTTCCGTGCGTGCAAGTCGTACCGCTTTTCGAACGATCTCCGGAATGGTGTCCGGATTCAGGATAGTCGTCGCCCACTTTGTGACGGGCTCGAACATGGCCACAACGTCCATGATCTGGTGCGATTCTTTGTGCAGTCGATCCGTCGAGCCCTGGCCGGTTAGAACCAGCATCGGGGCACGATCCATATTGGAGTCTGCCACGCCGGTAATCAGGTTAGTGGCACCCGGGCCCAGCGTGCCGAGCGCGCCGGCCGGGTTGCCGGTAAGACGGCCGTAAATCTCGGCCATGAAGGCGGCACCCTGCTCATGGCGGGTCAGGATAAAGCGGATTTTGCTCGATTTTTCGAGCGCCATCATGAAATCAGCGTTTTCCTCACCGGGTACGCCAAATATGTACTCAATGCCTTCTTCTTCAAGGCATTGAACGAACAGCTCGGATGCATTCATGTTGTTTTCCTGTTGTGGCGTATAGGTTGCAGGACCGGATTGCGACGACAGTTATTTCATCGGCCTGTTTGCTGCAATGAAAACAAGCAATTCGGGAGGTCGGTTTTTGCGGATTTGCTCGATCATGGATCGAGAATGGCGCAATCAATCGCGAGGAGCAATTCCGTCAGTGCATTGTACGTTAGCGGGTCGCGGTCGGTGATGTCTTTGATTTTTTGCATGCGCGCGTAAACGGTATTCGGATGCAGCGACAATGCCTTGGCTGTTTTCAGTGCATTCATATCGTTATCGGCATAAGCGTGAAGCGTGGCCGACAAGGCGCCACGAGATTTCCGGTCGGCAACGAGAAACCCGCCAACCCAGTCAGGCAATGCCGGTCGCACCTTCTCCGACGCGACGCGGACGAGCATGTCGCGAAACGGGATGCGGGCATAGGGCATGACGCGCTCGTCCACGCGGGCGAAGTCCAGGGCGAGCTTCGCCTCGTGGAGTGCGGCGGGAATATGCGTGGTCGACGGCTTGTCAGTGCTCATGCCGATGAGTGCGGCTGGCCCGATCGTTCGAAGCTGAGGATAGACGCGATCGGCTAACAGGGATTGTGGCGCGGTCCAGCCGGACAGTCGACGCGTACCCGAGAGTACGGCGGTAACGAGCTTGTCGTTGACGCCGACCAACACGCGAATCGGCAGCTTTTGCAAAGTGCGAGTGACTGAGTCGACCATGCGCTGTGCTCGCGGTGCATTGTCCATTTCCCTGGGGTCAACGGAACGCGCCACAACGACACAGTAAGACTGGCGTTGCTCCAGGTAGCCTGCTCGTCGCAGCAGTTGCGCGGCGCGACTATCCGATTCGTCGTAGCCGCGCAGCAGGATGCTCATTAACTCGGAGCGTTGGTCGCCCTCGGCTTCCGCAAGCACCCGGGTTTGCAATACATACTCGGCGGTGATGAGCGTGCTGATGGCACTGATGTACTCATTTGCAAAATCATTAGCGGCAGCGACAACTCGCCGTAATTCGGCCGAATCATCCGCTACCTGCATGGCGGCGTCCCGAATGGCATCAGCAAGCTGGCGATGGATACCGCGATAGGAGGCGAGTACGGCGTCGAGCGGAAATTTCTGCTCCGCGCGACGATGCGCGTGCTCGCGGACGAAGGCGATATCGCCCGGGGCGTGGCCGGCCAGTAAGCGTGCGGCTTCTTCAAGATGATCGTTGAGATGCGCCTGCAGCTCCGGGACGATATCCGGGTTTCCCGAAGCGGTGAAAGCGGTGACGCCGTCAAGTATTGATTCCAGCAGGGCTGTCGAAAGACTGTCGGCCCGCTCCTTGAGGGCGGCGGCGACCGACGGCACGACTCCGAGCTTTCGCAGTCCCCGGATAGCGTTTATGAGTGGGCTGGTGGTCATGGATTGTGCAGTCTACACAATAAAGTAATGCAAATCCGGCGCAAAATGCCCAATGTATCCCGAAGTAACTGTGAATAGTCTCTAGTTTCGCCCGCAGGGGCATTATTGGGACAGGAGTGAGGACTATGGCGAAGTATCTGTTTGTGTATCACGGTGGCAAACACCCAGAGACCGAGGCGGAAGTGGCAGCAGTCATGGATGCCTGGGGAAGCTGGCTGGGCGGAATGGGCGCCGCGGTCATCGACGGCGGCAACCCGGTCGGCAAGTCGACGACGGTCAACGCTGACGGCTCGGTGACCGACAACGGCGGTGCGAATCCAGCGAGCGGTTACGGCATGTTTGAGGCCTCAGACAAGGATGACGCGGTCGCGAAAGCGCGAGCTTGTCCGATCCTCGAGGCGGGCGGCTCGGTTGAGCTCGCCGAAATCATCGATATGTAGGCAGAGGTCGGAAAAGCGGGCCGGGCTGGTATCCGGCCCGGCCCTTTTTCTAGTCGGAATATTCCCGATGCATCTCCATGACACTGGCCACGTCATCCCAGTTGAGGCCCAGCGTATCGAGGGCTTCGCTGATGGTCTGAGACAGCAGCTGTAACAACGCATTGGTATCGATCACCCGAACCTTGGGGTCGAGAACGCCGACATCCTTGACGGCTATCAAAAAACCGGCCTCCTCATTAACCTTGGCGACACCAGTGACCTTGATGATCAGCTCCAGCCGGTTAGCACTGTTGTCACCGCTTATCGTCAGCGGCGAATTCGCTTTTTGCGTAACGGTAACGTCACCAGGCTGGATTTGATGGTCAGCATTGGGCTTGTTCTCAATGGGAAGTCGGACCGTTCCCGGTACTCTTGTGCAGAACGGCTTCTTTACATTGAGGACGAGGTGGTACTCGTCAACTTCGAGCTTCGATTTCGAGAGCTCGGCACACTTGTGTGAATTGGCAAGCGCGGGCATAGCCAAAAACAGGATGGTTGTTACCGCGAACACCGTGCGAGTAGTGCTTAGCATGTTGCGCTCCTAGTTAGTTGTTTTTTTCAGCAGGCGCATGAAACGAGCGTTTTGCCGTATATCTTTCAGTATAGGCTCTGCCGCCAGCATCGCCACCGGGTAGCGTGTCTCCACGGCGCGTTCCAGCGACTCTATTGCTGCGGCTGATTCGCCGCGTTTGAGTTTTACGATGGCGTCGAAGTAGTGCGAGTACGGGTCGGCTGGGTCGATCTCAATGGCGAGCGCTGCGTGAGCGGCCGCTTCGTCCGGTTGCCCTGTCATCGCCAACGACCAGGCCAGGTACATGAGCGCCTCAGTGTCTTCCCGGTTGACCCCGAGCTGCTTCCTCGATAACTCAATCGTCCTCTTGTACGCTTGATCTGCTTCATCGAATTCGCCACCAAAATACAGGGCGTCGGCAAGACCCATCCAGTTGCCGCCAGAATTGGGTGCGAGCGCAACGGCCTGCCGCTGTGCCGCAATCGCATCGGCAAAGTCACCAAGGTAGTAGTATGCGATGCCCAGGTTGCTGCGAAACGTCGCGCTGTCCTCCATGGCGATGGATTGCAGCAGGGCGTCCCTGGCGGCGGCGAAGTTTCCGGTCATCATGTTGGCACTGGCGAGGTTGCCAAGCGTCGTGAAATTGTCGGGATCGAGATAGACCACTTTACGATATTCGGTGATCGCCTCAATGTAGCGCCCCATCCCAAAGTACATATTGCCGAGTGCATTGATGGACATCCAGTTGCCGGGCTGCAGCTCAATTGCCCTGCGCATCAGGCTCTCGGCTTCGTCAAATCGTTGTTCGCGTCGTCGTATCAGGGCGATACCTTGCAATGCGACAGCATCCTGTTCGTTTATATCCAGGGAGTGCCGATACATATTTTCCGCGTCCTGGTTGCGGCCAGTGTGCAGGTAGAGGCGGGCAACAGCATTGATAACGGTAGGCAGCCGTGGTGCCACCGCCATCGCCTGTGAGCAAGCGTTTTCTGCAAGTTCAATATGGCGGGTGTCGCTCTGCAGGTCATAGAGTCGAGTAAACGCGACGCAACGTCCGGCGTGTGCGGCGGGATACTGATCGTCCAGCGCGAGCGCCTGGTCAAAGTATGCGATTGCCTCGGTGACGCTGGCAACAGAAGGCGGGTTACGGAGTGCTTCGCTTCCGAGCAAATACAAGTAGTAGGCGTCGTTGGTGGGTGCAGTAACGTAAACGTCTTCGACGTAAGCACTCGACGGGTCGACAGCGAGTTTCAGGTTCGCAACAACGAGACTCGTAAGTTCCTTTTGCATGTCATACACACCCGCGACATCGAGCTCAAACCCTCGAGAGAACATATGAAAGCCCGACTCGGTGTCAATCAACTGTACGACAACACGAAGCGTATCGCCGAATACGCGAACACTGCCTTCAATGTAGTTGGCAACACGCAAGCGGCGTCGCACGACGTCGGACGATGCATTCGGCGGCATCGACCAGGCGTCACCACGCGAGGAAACATACAAACCGGGTACGCGTGCAAGCCCATCCAGAATGTCTTCGCTAAGGCCGTCGGTAAACGCCTGCGCTTTTTCATCCCCGTCGATGCTGAGTAGCCTCAAAACGGCAAGTGAATTGTCGACGACCGGGACGAGTTCGTCGTCCACACTTTTGTCGCTTGCAATAGCCAGTGGCGATTGGACGACCTCAAATCCAATACTTGCCTGGTAAACGGCGGCACCAAGCGTGGCTAAACCATAAGCGATGAGAATGGCGAGGTAGTTCCGTTCGAGCCCTTTGAACAGGCCGCCCGATTGCCGGCCCCGATCCGTCTCGATGCGCCCTTCGGCGAACTCGAGAAACCACGCAAGCAAAAGCAGCAGTGGAAAGCCGCCGATAACCATGAAGGTGACGAACTGTTTCGACCACGCCGGCAGACCGATGTCGTAGAAAGTGGCATCGGCGACCTGGATGAGCAACCAGCCAACAACAAGATAGGCGGCAGCGGCCTGCACAACGCCATGTCGCAACAGGGCCTGCCAAATACCGGACGGCTCGTCTGCAGTCTCGTGAGAAAGCTCATTGTCAGACGGTGGTGGCGTCTCAACCGCGGCGACACCAGCCAATAGTCGGTAACCGCGCCTCGGCAGTGTCTGAATGAATTGGGGGTCGTCCGGATGGTCGTCGAGCGCGTGACGGATCTCGCTGATGGCATGCCCGAGCGCCTCGTCCGATCCGCGGCCCGCGCCCCAGACGGTCTCGAGCAGGTGTTTGCGAGTGACCAGTTCTCCGGGTTGCTGTGCAAGGCAAAGTAACACCTCTGCCGCTTTGGGCGGCAGGTGTTTGGACCCTACGTGGCTCGTGATCTGCCCGCTGAGCGGCTCGACCAACAGATCGCCGAGATAGAAGCCGTGTAATAGCTCGGAATTCAAGGCCTTACCCTGCAACGCCCCGATTCGCACAGCATAGCACCGGAAACCGGGGGGATTCGGCAGTTTCGCCTTGACTCAGCGCGCGCCGGTCGGTCTAATACCCCGCTCTTCGAGGGCATCCGCTCTCAATCAGACGGCAAGGCCAGGTAGCTCAGTTGGTAGAGCAGCGGACTGAAAATCCGCGTGTCGGTGGTTCGATTCCGCCCCTGGCCACCATTTTTTCTCAATCAGATCAAGCATTTAAAAACTTTCCAACTTGATCTTTTTTTCAACCCGAGCATTTTGCGGGAGTTTTGCGGGACCCTAGCTCACACTTAGCCGCCGCAAGACCACCAATTCGGGCCTGTTACCGTCTCTTTCACACACACTGTTTGCGGCCTCAATGAGCTTGGTCAGCTCGGCCGCCGAGTAGTGTGTGGTCATTCGTCCGGAGCGATGTCCCAACAGATCTTGCCGGTCTTCGAAACTCACACCCGCCGCTCGTAATCGTCGGCCAAAAGTGTGTTTCAAGTCGTGGACTCGAACCATTGGTAGACCGACCACTTTTCGCACCCGACACCAGGAACTGTTTAGCATCCTGGTAACCGGCTTGCCCCTGTAGGCGAAAACATGGGTGCGGTGTTTGCCGCGCCGTGAATTCACTACAGAGCATGCGATGTCGTTCAAGACGACCAGTCGCTCATCACCGTTCTTGACGAACTGGCCCGGCACAATAAACAAAAAGGTCTCAAGCTGTGGCACCTTGACCTCCCACTCCCACTGCAGGTTGCAGATTTCGGCATCGCGGCAGCCGGTATTGACTGCGAACAACGCCATCTCGGCAAGGTGCGGTGGCAGCGCTGAGAACAGTTGCAGCTGCTCGTCCCAGTTCAACGGATAAGGTTGCCGTTTATTGGTATCGGGTAGCAGCTTGATTCTCGGTGCCCGGTTCAGCCAAGTCATGCCATGCTCATCCATCCACTCTTTTTCGGCAAGATTCAGAATGCGTCGCACAATCTTGAGTCCGTGGTTTATCGTTCCAGGTTTCTTTCCCTCCTTTCGTTTGCTATCGACATACGGTTCGAGTGTGCCCCGATGGATACGCTGCAGTGGCAGCGAACCGATCCATGGCATCAGTTGTCGGAGCAGGCCAATGTCGCGATCCAGCGAGCGCTTGTGTTGGTTCTCACCAACGAACCTAATTGCCGCTGTTTCGAAACTCCGCTCCGGTCTGACACCGTAGACCCTTGCCTGACGTAAAGACTCTGTCAGTCTTGCGATAAAGCGCTCGGCTTCTGCAAGCTCAGCCGATCCAGTGCTTTGGCAAACTCGTTGCCCTTCGATCTGTTTGTCGATGTGCCAAATGCCCGCTCTCCTGTAGAGACCGGGCAACTTTCTGCGTCCCATAGTCGTTCTCCTTGCAATCGACCGGAACGCCCGTTGCGAGAGATATAGTCCTCCACCCAGGCGTCGAGTTCAAGTCGGTCGAAGGCAAGGCCTTGTCGACCGATCGGGATTTTCGTGAGGTAAGGCCTTACCTCGGCATTGAAGCGATTTCGGTCCATGCCGAGATAGAACGGTGCGTCTCGGAAGCGGACAAACCGCGGAAGTAGCTGAGTTGCCGAAACGGCGGTGGGCTTTAGGTTCTCGTCCGACATGATTTCGTTACTCAAAAGATCGTTTGTAGTCGGGCTCGATCATCGGCCTGCCGTCTTTGAGCGGTCCTGATTCACCGGTGGGGCGGACCCATGGACCATCGAGGTGGTCGAGCCAGTCCCCAGCATGCCCAAGGCACAGAATCATTAACCGAACCGTTAGCCAGTGGCGGTAACGCGTGCTGTCAGTGTAGTGGTCAGTTCTTTCCACCAAATACCAACGCATGTGCTCAAATCGCGACTGATAAGGACCGACCTGCCAGCGTCGCCAGATAACCTCGGCAACATGTCCTGCGCGCGCACGGTGACTTGGGTAATCCCTCCCGCGAGGTTCCGGCACGTTCTCCGCAAGCAGGATACGAGCCTGGTAGGCAGCGGCACGTTCATGGGATGGGCGCCTCATCGTGTGGAGCCCACGTTAAGCGTCGCGAAACTCCGGCGTTTTCCCAGGCCGCCATCTCTTCTGTCAGCGGCCCAGGCGGAGCGTACCGCTATCGCACTCTTGGCTGAAGAGACCAAGCACTCTTGGCAACCTGAATGCCTGTGTATGTTTGTTTTTGTCATGATCATTTCGCCTCTTGTTTGCTATACATTAGGAATAAGGTGATGAGCCGGAAAACGATGACAGCTCACTTCATCACCGCGTACTATTGGGTAGTACGAAGCACAGGCCGCCGCACATCACGGCCGCAGAAATTCACCGCCTGCATGAATTTGCAGGGAACGGCGGGAGTGAAGGAGATCTACCTTAGGTATCTTTAGGCGCGATCGATCGGCGTTGATTCGTGGCGTTTGCCACTGATACGAAGTGCCGAAGTTGAGTCGTTGGCAAGGATTACGACAGCTTGCCGGTACCGACTTCGTGTTCGCGTTTGGCGTCGTAATAGGGTGTACGCACGTCCAACCCGAGTGGTGTCGGAATGCAGAGTGCGTCGGTTACGACGGCTACATCAAAGAGCCCAAATATAAAGTGGGGTCGGCGGCATTCGCCGCGGCGCCTGTTTCACGACCCTTTATTGGCGCGTCGGGCTTCAAGTGCTCTTGATAGCCAAGTTGTCGCAGATGCGATCGTTGATCGCAAATTGACCCGAAAACGGTAGTCGCGATTTGTTGCAACTACAAGCCGAAAGTGGGGCAAGAGTTTTGCCCCTCTTTTTCCTATTGGTTCGATTGCGGGGCTATGCGCTGTGTTGCGGAGCCATTGGCGGTGGAAGATGGTCTTGAGTTCTGTAGATAGTGGCAGACATTTGAAACGGGTAGGCTGGGCCAGCTGTTTTGTAATCAGGTCGGTCTGGTACAGAATGTTGCTCAAGGACAGTACGTTCCGGCAGTTCCCCGTTCAATTTGGACGGTATTCAAACGGCAAGAAGCCGGCATAGCTCAGCTGGTAGAGCAACTGCCTTGTAAGCGGTAGGTCCTAGGTTCGACTCCTGGTACCGGCACCACTTTTCCGTACCGCCTTAATTCTTAGTGTAGTGCTTGTCCAGCTCCGCCAATATGTTGGGGCTGTAGAATTTCTTCACCGTTCCCGACTTCGTGGTCGGGTCAAGGTACCTACGGCGGCAAAGGTTCTCGTCTTTTTCCAGCTCAGCCATGATGCCATGAAAGATGGCGTTTTGAAGAAAGTCTGAGTACCGCTTTCGGGCGCGCTGCAGCAGAGTGGGGTAATTCCACCGCCAGCGCTCCTGCATTTCTTCTTCCGTTAGCGCAATCTTGATCGCATCCTCGGCGGTCCCTTGCTGCACGATTATGGCGGCAGGGTCCTTGGTCTTCACGAATCGGACCTCGACTTCCATACAGACATTGAAGTCCTGCTTCTCGTCCATCGGGTGCTTAATCTCGCGTTCTGCGATGAACTCCAGTAATCGTTTGGCCTCAGGGCGGGACTCCTTAAAGATGCTCGTTATCGCCTCTGACGGACTTTGGAATGCCAGCGGCATCAGGAAAAAGTTGTACTGCGAGAGGTCCGCCCCAAACCACACCTCAGAGCAATGGCTGAAGTTTTTGAGCGATGCGGTCCCGACCTCCTGAATGCGTTTGCCGAGACCGAGCCCAACATGGCTCAGATGAACGGCGATATCCCGTATTTCCATCAATATTTCGAGGTTGGAAATGCAGCGCGAATCGATACCGTCGGTCGGGTAAGCATGTATGCGCCCCCAGCAGGCTCGCACGCCGATGGTGAGCGCATTGCCAGAACGGTTCGTCATTGGCTCATGGTGCTTGCTAGGCGTGCCGTCCTTCCGGGTCTTGGGTTTCCAGATTTCTATCGCCCGTCGTCCTTCGGATTTGACGATCTTCGCTTTTAGCAACAGCTCCCAAGCATTGAGCATCAAAATCGCAAACGACTCTTCGCGATATCGAAAGCTGGGCTTGTTGTAGATCTCGATTGCCGCGAGCGCCGCATCGACCGATTTGTCTACAAGATTCATATACTTAGGGCGGGGCATAGCGAAGATCCTAGTACAAAGAATGGTGATCGCCGTCACCAACGTGGCCTGTTTTTACCAATTGTGGGACACTTGCGCCAACAAATTGAGATCCGCTGCCATCGAAAGCGAACAAGTACATGAAACTCGTCAGATTCCAAATCACCAACTACCGTAACATCATCGACTCCGGGTGGATTGATGTTGATGACGTAGCTGCTCTCGTAGGTCAGAACGAATGTGGCAAGAGCAATGTCCTCATGGCGTTGTCGAAGTTGAACTCGTTTGCGGGAGACGAGTATGACTTCAATGAGGATTGGCCAATTGACCTGTGGGGTGAAAGGAGCAAGGAAGCAATCGTATGTCGCGCTAATTTCACACTTGATGAAACCGAGATAGAGGCGCTAAGCGAGGCCGCGGCTCCAGCAAATGATGTCGCCGAGGACGATTCGGAGGAAGAAGACGATACGGAAGAAGACGCCGACGCTGACGAGTTCACGTTGCCAGTATCGACAACGACCACTGTCTGGAAGGACTACCAGAACAAGACCTATGTGTCCTTCGAGCCAGCACTTCCAGAAGGCAGCAACGCCCAAGAAGCCAGGAATTGGGTTGCCAAACGCATTCCGAAATGTGTCTACATGGACGACTACTTGATTTTCGACGGATTGCATCCTGACCTACCGGGTCTGGTTGCTCGATACAACGACCCCAACGGGCAGGTTACCCAAGAAGAAGAGACCATCCTGATCGCGCTTGAGCTTGCCGCGCTGGACATTGACGATCTAGTCGCAAAGCAGTCTGGCGAGCAGACCCAGCGAGCGTACGACACCAACGCGGCCTCGCGACACTTGTCGTCGCAATTCAAGGACCGATGGAATCAAAAGGCTGTGAAGTTCGACATACGGGTTGACGGACCGCACCTGAATATCTTCGTCGAGGACAAGGGTCTGGAAGCATTCGTGCCGATGAAAGCCCGGTCACGCGGTTTCCAATGGTATGTATCCTTCGTCTGGCGGTTTACGCACGCGAGCCAGGGCGAATTCGAAGACTGCATATTGTTGCTCGACGAACCCGGTGTTCACCTACACCATGCGGGTCATCAAGACTTGCTCGACTTTATTGAGATCCTGTCGGAGACTAACACTGCCGTCTATACGACACACTTAGCCACGATGCTAGATCTCGGAAAGCCGGAGCGGTTGCGGATAATGGAAGTTCACGAACACCACGGACGAGTCATCAACAGCATGGTCAGTACGCAGAAAAAGCCGATGATGGTAATTGAGGCAGCATTGAACCTCGCGGGCGGAATGAGTGGCTTGCTGGGTAGTCGGCAGAATCTCGTCGTCGAAGGCGGGCAGGATGCCGTTATTCTGAACAAACTATCGAGCGTGCTAATCAATTCCGGTGAGGAAGGATTGTCGGACCGTATCTACCTACTACCTGCGCTCGGTGCGCCGAACACTCCAATGTATGCAGGATTCATGGTTGGTAATGGATTTGATGCAGGGGTCTTGCTGGATACCGATGAGGAAGGCGAAAAGGCCCGGAAGAAGATAAAGGAGCTGTATCTCGATGACCTTTCTGCTACGCAGAAATCCAAGTTCCGAGTGCTAATGCTGAAGGACGCAGCAGGAATCAAGCAGAACGAGGCCGCAATCGAAGATTTATTCCCGGCCAAATTCTACCTCGAATGTGTGAATGAAGCATACGGCACCAATCTCGCGGAAGCTGATTTGCCCGACGACGGTAGCGATCAAATCTGCAAGCGTATAGAAGCGGTGTTGAAGGATCGGGGCAGGATAACCAAGTCGCTCGACAAGGCAATTGTCATGAAGGCGTTGCAGAAACGCTTCAATGGTATGAAAGAGAAGAGTGACCTTCCGACCGGGACAGCGACCAAGGCACGAAAATTATTCGACAAGATCAATTCGGTTTTTGCTGACGATAAGACGGAATAGCGAGGCATCATTTAAGGGGGAAGTAAACAACCCAAACTGGGGGTTCGACGAACGTTCCCACGCAGGCAACACTCGAAGCGGGCACCGGTGTGACGCGATTGGGCGAGAGCCTGGGCCAGCACTTTGCGCACACAACGAGATTTCGTCAGTTTGAACGATGGCGTCGTGGATAAACACGCGCCAACCCCAGGGTACGCAAGACCACGTTTGACTCACAATCAGAGCGCCGGTTTTGCCAGTCACGCCAAGTAGCGCTATTATAGTTTGCAATTGTTAGCCGAGCGCGGAGCTTGCACCAAGCTTGGCAATAGAGAAATTTTATCGACTGACTGCGCCAAAGGCTAGTAGTTGGTCAAGCGTCTTCAAGGGTTCGGCAGCAGACGCGGGTGACCAAAAGTCACTGAACCCTCCCTTAGATTGTAGTGCCCGTGCGAGTGTGCGCTGATGTAATCAGTTCTGCCGCACAATGAAACGACGCACTCACATTGTTCGCTGTGCTTTCGCAAAGTGCGGCAGGTGTAAGTTCATCTTGTCGTCGTTTCATTGTGGAAGCAACTGCCCCAGCCGTGTTCGCTAATTCTTGCCGCCGCGAGATTTTGACCGGCATTTTAGGTTGGCATGTTTTGCCGCCAGCCCCTATTTCAAATTTCAGGTTTATCGTCGATTTCCGAGAGGACTCGATCGCGACCTCGTAACGCATTCTATTTGCGGCAGCCGGACAACAAACTCTCAATCGGATCCCGGGTTCGCGCGTCGCAATTTCGGTCGGGATCCGAATGGAGTTTCTTATGTCACAGGACAAGGTCAGTCAACTGAATAGGGAACGTGACGCGCTACAAACCATGTATGGCTTGTATATGCGGCACCGTCAGTTGGCTGAAGTAATGAATATCTCTAGCAAGAGCTTGAGCAACACCATGCGTCGTTCGCAAGAACCCAACATCGTTTATCTGCGACGTAACACGGTTCGGCTGGGTCGTCGTATTCGATACCCGGTGCTTTGCGTCGCCGAAGCCCTGGTGCTTGACGACGATGAACTGGCGCGACGACTGAGGGAGTGCGATGCCGGAGGATCAACTCATGAGCAATGATCAATTTCCGATGGCGGAGTTTTTCGCGTTTCTGTTGTGGTATCTCAAGCAGGAATACCTCACCGCAAACGAGTGTACTGCGTTGGTGTACCTCGGTTGCCTGGCGGACCGGGATGGTTGCGGGCATGTGCAGTTTGAACGAATGTCAAAACGATTCGGTCGTGTGCCGAATTGCTGTCGTCGGTATCTGCACCGTGCGAAACGACACGGCGTCATCGAACGCTGGAAGCCGGATGGCGAAGGTGGTGCGGCATTTCGATTGTTCGTGCCGCCCGTCGATGCCGGCGAGGTTGCCAACGAATAAGTTTTACGCCGCTGGTCGATTACCAGCACCCGCCGACTCTACGTCGGCACCCCAGTGCTCTGCCGTTAATCATGAGCACGGGTCTTTGACCCAACGGCACCCAACGATTGTCGGGCCTTTTGGTGCTGCAATCGAGACCGATCCGATCAACAAGGCGTTCTGCCGCCGTTATCGGATTGCGACGGGAGTCTGGTGCAACGCGATCGCGACAGTTTGTGGTTGATTGACCCAGCACAACCGTACCGCGCCGGTCTCTAGGATCGCGAAGCGACTTAGAGACGGCGGCGACTGGGCCAGCAATTGGTCTTTCTATCAACGGGTTAGCTGCGCCACTCGGCGTGCAAACTCGAATTCGGACACTGAGCCGGCAAGGCTTCTCGTGAAGAAGTTGCGCCACCACTCGCCCCACCGCTTGTTCGAGCGGTCCAAGGGTGCCCTGGCTCAGATAGGTCCGAGCGTATCTGCAAATGGCATTCGCCGTTTGCCGCAACCACACCGCGACCGGCGGTCCATCCGGTTTAAAACTCAACAGTTTGCGGGGCAGTTTGTGGTTGCATTTTGAACGGGAGATGGACGTGCGAAAAGTAGGTGGTGGACGAAATTTTGGTTGGGGCAAGCAAATGGAATGGGCGGGCAAGCAGGCACTTCGTGCCGCGTTCGGTGGTGGACACTATGGCACGGTGGCCAGCCATGCGGCGCGTTGGCGCAAGTTCTGTGAATGGTCTCGCGAGCAGGGTGTTCGCGATGCGCGAGACGTCTCACGTTCAGAGCTGGCCCAGTTTGCCGAGCATCTGTCACAGCAGGCGGGCAAGGGCATCAGCAATGGTTATGCGAAGAATCAACTGACATCTGTCAACGTGGTCCTCGAATCACTGCGCGGTGATCGGGCGTTGTGGGTCAGACCGAGCGACTACATCGGTCAGCGATCGAGCGTCCGAACCGATGCTCCAGTTGGATTGGATCGTGATCGGGTTCAGCCGGTCATCGAGCGCCTCGTTGCCCAGGGCAAGGACCGCGTTGTCGCAGTCGTATTGTTGTGTCGTGAGTTTGGATTACGCCGTAAAGAAGCCTCCTTGCTCGACCTGCGACTCGCGAGTCATCAAGCGGGTCAGTTGGGTCAGATCAATGTGGTCGCTGGTACCAAGGGCGGTCGCGGTCGAAGCGTCAATCGCTGGGTGCCCGCAACCGACGCTGGACGGGCTGCGATTCAATTCGCGGAACGTGCCGCCGAGGGCAATGCGAATTTGGTGCCCGCTGGCAGGAACCTGGCGCAGTGGTTGACCTACGTGTCGAAGCACTGGAGCCGAAGTGCGAAGCCTCTCAATGGCGGATCGCTGCGCGACCTTCGAGCGGCGTATGCCTGTGATCGCTACACGCTGCTCACCAAAGCACCGGCGCCCGTGATTGCCGGTCAACGCATCGCCAACACCGCAGTCGATCAGGCCGCACGACAGGTACTAGCACAGGAGCTGGGACACCGTCGAACAACAGTGCTGGTTTCGTACATCGGGTCGTCCCGATGAGTGGGCCGAAAAACGCCGATCAGGCGGGTCGCCTGGCGGTGCAGTTACTCAAGCGTTCTCTTCCGGGGCATTCCGTCGTTGTTCGCCGCGAATGTCAGCGCGCCGCAGGAATTGCTGCTGTCATTTGGAGGCGCTGGCACGTCGGGCCGTGGCAATGGAAATGCAAACACGTTCGATGGTTCTTGGAGCATCGCATGAGTCAATACCGGGGCTGGACGCGTTACCGTTACTGGCTAACGCTCGAGCGACTGTTGCAAGCAATCGAAAGACTTGAGGATTGGCGGCCACATCTGAACGGTGCGTGGCGGTCGCCGCACGAGCGCCGGTAGCGCGATTGCTGGTCGGTCTTGTGCCATCCTCGTCAACTTTCGGTCGACGAATGCGACGAATACACGCCGGTTCCACAAACCGCGTTTGCGCGAATTCTCAACAGTGCCAGAGCCAACTTGCTGGTTGACGGTGACAACGTGAGCAATCAATCAACCTCGAGCACGGCAGCCTCGAACGCCGTGAAGTCCGCTTGGGAAAACGGATTTTTGTCAAACAAGGGATTCGCGCGCTCCGCTCGCATCCCCTCGAATCGGCATTATTGGTCGATTTGTCTAGATTTGGGATTTGACCCGCACCCAAGGGCGTTATAGTTTTCGCCGAGAACCGCCATTGCCAAGGCTCGCACTAAAGACGAGTCCATGCGTGAGTCGGTTGATGAAGCCGAATTGCGCACGATGAGAGGATGGGCAATGCGGACAAGATGCCGACGGCGCGGTTACGCGGCCGGTGCACGCCGACATTGCGGTAGGGCGATTGGCGCCTGAACTCGCAACGCGCCTACCGGCGTTCTATCGACGAGACGACCCTCCCACACGCGCGTGTTTAAGAGCGATGGGAGTGAACACTATGGCGGTTGCGGTCGCTATCGTTTCAAGCAACAACGGCTTCATTTGCGCAGCATCTTCGAGAGATGCTTCGTGGGTTCAAGCAAACCCCGGTCCGGATTTTGTCGGCCGCGCTCTGCCGTTCGGCACGCGATCGCTCCGTCCTTCACCGCACACCACCGTGCACATGGCGTCTCAAAACTGCCGACTGATAAGCCGCGATCTGCCGGTCGACGGCAAGACCCCTCGTGCCACCGGCGACGCTTTCCGTCGACCGGCGTGGAGCCCACAGGGGTTACGGAGAATAAGAATATGCGCTACCTGAACCCGGAGACTTTCTTGAACCAATCCCTGGTCCAGTATGCGTTGCATTGTTCTGCTACGAAGTCGGTAAAAGCCCTGGCGGCCTTAGGCATCGAGCCTGAGGATCTTCGCGACCTTCTGCAGATGAACGGGGAAGACATTGCGCGTTTAACAACGGTGAAGGAATCGCTGTTCAAAGTTCAATTCGATCAAGAGCTGTGGCGACGCCGACGATCCGAAATCCTGGTGGCGGGTTCGGATCGACAATTGTGCAATGCGCTGATTGCCGCGGGCGCACCTCGCTCGATGATTGAGCGATGGTGGCCGACGCGCCACGCGGACTACGCACACTTGCGCCGCGTCTGGGGTACCGCCGGCACCGGGCGTCCGCGCAAGGCGACGGAGGAGGAAGAGCAACTGCTATGGCAGGAGTGGTCGGCCATTTTGGCGGGGCGATCGTTTGAGACACTGGGTGCGCGCGACTATCTGGAACTCCACGAGCGCACCGATATCAATCTGGATGTGATCTGGTCGGTCACGAACGGCTGGGTCAGCGACGGTTGCGTCGATAGCAAATCGCGCGGCGTAGGAACTTAGCCGTGGATGACACGTCTGCCGATACCGACGACAAGAGTCGCGATGTTGTATCGCCTGCGAAGCGTCCGTCCCTATTGGCCGCGGACCAACGGATGCGCGAGCCACCGTCATCGCCGATCCAGGTGCTTACGGCGCTGCCCTACGCCGCGCGTCCGGGGAGGCTGCGCGGCGTATCGGTACTGACGATCAAGACCTATCTGGCGCAGCAATTGGTGTTTGGACGTGCCGCGGCCCACGATGCGGATGGCAAGCGCGCCATTATTGGTCTGATTGGTTTTGCCGGCATGCTCACCCAAATTTTCAACGGCGCGAAGGCGGACGATCCCTACGCGGATAAATGCCTACTGGAGATTGAAGCGGCGATCGATGCCGCCGCCGAAGCGCTCGAGGATGCGCACGACACGGTCGTTGAGGCACTGGCGCAGCGAGCGGACGTCAGCCACGGTGTCGCACAGTCGGTCAAACCATTGCACGTGCCGCTGTACTTCTCCAACCGATTTGCCTATCGCGCGGCCTACTTGGTTAACGATTTTGATAACCTGCTCTGCGCGATACAAACGGCGAAACACGTGGCGCTCCTCACTAACAAGCAAAGCAACGCGCTGATTCAAGGTAGTAGCAAGACGGTGCGCCGAACCTTTACCTCGGCTAATGGCTATCGCTACACGGGAGTCTCGCGCGCCGACATGGCGTACGGCACTGCCAGGGCAGTGGAAGCCCTGCAACGCTGGGGTGAGTTGCCGCCGGACATTCTTGACGGAACGCGGCGGGCGGAATACGGGCCGCCGCTACCCGCCGAGTCGTTCGCCAATCAAATCGTCGCCGACGCACAGGCCACTGCAGGTGCCGAATAAGGGAACCGCCGGTGCCAATGTTGCCTTTTTGTCGTGCGGTGGTCGTTTCTGGGCAAAACGCCGAGAAAGGGGGGCAGTATTTGTGCCCCCGTTTCCCGTAGCTTGGATCGATGGCGTTTGCTATTACTACGGATGATGACATTCCTTACGGGTTTTCGAGGAGCAAGCGATGAACGAATTTATTGGCGAAGGCAATTTGGGTCAGGAACCTGACGTCAGAATTGTCACCCGTGATGGCGAAAATAACGACGTCGCCAACTTGCGGATTTACTTTGATCGTCCGGTTCCCGATGCCGAGGGCAAGTTCGAGGACAAAAAAGGCTTCTGGCTGAACGTCGAGGTGTGGGGTGATCGCGCCAAGCAGGTCGAGCGCTTGTGTTGCAAGGGCAGCCGGGTTGCGGTGATCGGTTCGTTAATGGACGACAGTTACGAGACGGACGGTGGCACCGTTGCCGCGCTGTCTGTTCGTGCCAAGCGCGTGTACCTGGTGCCGAACGCGAAAATGGACAGCGTCCACTATCGTACGGACGCGGCAGCGTAGGTGCCTCGCATGCAAGTTATCAAGAATTCGGCGGACATCGTAGCTTCAGCGATTGCCAGCCTTGGCGGCCTCCTTGAACGAGGAGGCCGCCCCTTTTCTTTGGCAGTTGAACGCTCAGGAGCGGCTGAGTCATGACAGGCAGTAGCGTGATTACTGTGAACTGGCAGGAAACCCGCAAATGCCCCGTTGGGGCATTCTCGATGCTACCCGGCCGCGGTTTGTGCCAGGTGCTGGCCGCGGATGGGGCCGACCGCATTGTGGGTTATCGTGCGTTTTTTGGCGATTCTCTATGGGCGGTGACCGAACGAGTCGCAGTGCGACGGCTGCGCGAGTTGCAGCCCTGGCGCGACTTGACAGGCGCGCGCGTTTGCGCGAAATTGCTGCCCAGCAAGACTATTTCAACACCGACGTCATTGCGGTATATCAATGACACCCGCTGACTTTTGTCAGCACCCTAAGAGCTTAAAAGGTTGATGCAAGCAAGCTCGGGATCTTTGGATCCATTCAACCTACCTTCACGTCTTCCTTCCGAAGACATCACCCGATTGGGGAGTTTCGACCTCCCGACACGGGCACAGGCCATGCTCCTC
>JAJFKS010000015.1 GCA_021773115.1 Woeseiaceae bacterium
ATCGGTCTTGCAGTTCCGAGATGGCCGCATTGGTGAAGGATAGAAAAGCAAAGCCGCGGCCATCACTAGGCTTAGCCAACACTGTTCGAGCACGCTCGACGATACAGCGAGTTTTCCCTGCGCCAGGACAAGCCGAAACAAATGCCGGCCCATCATGTTCCACAATGGCGACTTGCTCATCTGTCGGCTCAAAATTCGTCACTAAGGTAAACTCAAGACGCGATTGCTATTATCGCAGCCCTCAAATAGTCCGGTACACAAAATGCCGCGCCGTCTTCAATTCGCTCAGCGAGCACTTGGGCGAAATCGCCTTTCTTCGTATCCTTGAAGAGCGTCCTTACGCTTTTCGCTAGCTCGTCGTTTTCAAATGCGACAGCGCTGTTCCACTTTTCTTCCGAATTCGGGTGAATAACAAGATACGCAGCTTTTAGTACGTCACTATTACCTGCCCGTATAAGCTCCGTTTCGAGCGAGTATTCGCTAACATAGGTCGTGCAAATTGTAGACGCCTTATTCGTGGCAGATAGTTGATCGTAGATACGCTTCCTGTTGGCGCCAGCTGTCAACCCGTTGTCCAGTTTCGTAGGCCCATCTCCATCGGTCACAATTACGACTCTATCAGCGATCCGAATGTCATTCTGGGGTGTGATTAAGAGCCTCACATAGGGCTCAAAGTCGACCCCATCAATTGGCACGAAAGTAGAAACTCGGAAGCGGCGACGGGCCGCATCATCGCCTTTCAGCACGATCTTCTCGGCGAAGACTGGCAGAAGTAGTGCCTCTGCGATTCCCTCAACGAGGAGCATTCGACCGCCAAACAAGAATGATGCTTTGGTAACATCGATGTATCGGTCAATTTTCCGCCGCACCTTGTCGTCAGTAATTAGACTGAACAATGAAATTGAGCGAGTTTCAGGGCGGGGAGGTATCTCCCTTGCTAGTGGCGGACGGTCCGGCTCTTCCGTTTCTGTAGCACCTTGTGAGTCTAATGCAGCGGTAGTCTCATCTTCGAAACTAGTAGAACGCAGAAACACTATACTCTTGCTCGGGACAGTGGCCGTCAGATTCGGAGAATGGGTCGCGACGATTACCTGGATTTCGCCCGCGGGGCCCGATACGTTTGTTTTCGTTTTTCTCGACTTGACTGCCCGATCCTTCAAGAATGAGAGTACAGCGGCCTGCAACTGCGGATGCAAGTGTGCCTCAGGCTCTTCGACCAGAAATAGAGTGAGTTCCGCATTATTAACTTTCTCTAACTCAACGGCGATAGTCGCAACATATAAGAGGTTAGCGTAACCGTGTCCAGAGTAACTTAGGTCTTCGGGTTGAATTCCATAATCAGCGAGGCTGAATCTAAGATCGCGCGCGATATCAATCAGCTTCTCATCATTCGAAAATCCGAGTGCCGCCGCCTGTTGCCGAAGACCTCCTGTCAGAACCTCCAAACCCAAATCGATTGAGCTCCCAATAGTATTCAAAATTTCATGCTCAGCCTTACGCGAGAGCGCTCTGGTGAGTTCAGCTTGATCGGCATCTCCGAGAAAGTGCTTCAACAGTGCATAGATACGTGTTGGGTTACCTGAGGCAAGCGCATATTTTGCGTCTCTGAGGGCAGGCAGATAAACGTGACGCACCATGTCGTGGCTGCCCGCTTCGGGTTTCCTACTAGCGTTTCCCGCCCAAAGAGCAGGGCGGGGTGGAAAACCGCCTTTAGTCTCATCATATGACAAGCCAAATAGTGCATCCGTCATTCTTATGTCAGTACATGCGGAGACAAGTCGTCCCTGCTGGGCGTCGGTCATTTCCGTGTAGCGGGCGGATAGTTCGAAATCGGTTCCACCGCCAAATCTGATATCGGTCGGCTGGCAATAAATTTCCCGGCGCCCACTGAGAGGCGGTGTAAGAAGTCTGAGCGCATCGATCGCGTTACTCTTCCCACTGTTGTTTTCTCCAACAAGAATAGTCAGATCGGGTTGAAATGAAATACTGTCGGACTTGAACGAACGAAAATTTCGAATTTTTAGTGTTCTCAAATACATTGTTCTTGCTCAACAGTGTGAATTTCTCGTGTAGGCCAACAAACTTCAGCACGTTTTATCAGACAATTCGTCGGCTTCAGAATAACTGTAGTTGGCACCTTGGTTAACTTGCTCCTAGCGGTAGTCGATGGCTTTTCTGATTTGCTCAATCCTCACGCGATATCGCTGTGAATTTTCTCAATCCATTGTTCTAAGCGTTCAGAGTTCCAGTGCGGTGCAGATCGACTCTATCTCTTCGTCCTGGATGCATAGGTATGACAGTGTTTGTTGCTGACTGGCATGCCCGAACGCCTGCATTAGAAGTGGAATGGGCGTGTCTTGCTTTGTCCGCTGCATGTAGCCCCAGGTCTTTCTCAAGGAGTGACTACCGTAGTTGCCTTTCAGGTTCACCTTGCGGCACCAATCCTTCACCAAGTTGTTCAACGTTGGTACCGACAACGCGCGATTCGATTGGCGGCCGGCGAACAGGAACCCGTCGTAGTCAACCCACGATAAATCTTTCGCCTGCAGCGCCTTGCGATCCAAATGATCAAGCAATTTCTGGATGGCGTCATAGCAAGTCGTGTTCATAGTAACCGCACGATACTTTTTGGTTTTCCTTTGTTTGATTTCAAGCCGATCACCGGGCTGCAAGTGCCGCACTTGTCCGAGACGAATCGATAGAAGTTCGGATGCTCGGTACGCGGTGTTGATGCCAACGACGAAAATCGCGAAGTTTCGGGGGGAGGGCGCCAGGTGCTTCTTGAGGTTGTTGATCGCATTCACCGTTCGAATCGGCTCAACCTTGATCGTGTCACAGGGTTTCGGGTGATTCGGATTCGGGATTTCGGCGATTTGTGAGGCAGTGTGCATTTGCTTAAGTTCTTTAGTAATTCCTCAAAAGTTAGGGAAAAGTTTTTAGCGAGTAGGGCTCACAATACGCCAAAAATAGCGGGAAAGTCAATAATATCAACGGTTTGCCGTCACGCAGTGACGCCTAACTTTTATGTAATAGTTGGGAAGCGGCTAGGTAACGAGACGCCAGATTATCGCTAGTAGTTATTACAACGGTAGGGAGTCCGACGGGATTTGTTGCCGAGTCGTCCCATGTGGGTCAACTGAAGGCAAGAGCCTCGGTATCTGTTGCGCGACTCTTAACTCACGCTTGCGTGTCACGGTGCACCACCAATCGCGGACAGCTTCTCGCGTAGCGCCGGCGCAATGAACCGGAAGTAGTTCAGTTCGATCATGCGTGTAGATGTACCGGTTTGCTGCGCAACCGTTACCGGATCGACACCATATGTTTGCAACAATTCACTAATGCGTGCGTGGCGGAAAGAATAAGCGCTGCTACCAAATGGAATTAGACTCTTGCTCTTCGCTTTAGCATTCACAGCTTTGATTGCCGCCTGTATCTCGTCAGCCCATTTGTGACGTCCCCACGGCTGACCCTCTGGATCCAACAGAATTGGGGCAGCCAGTAATTTGTGCATTGCCAGCTTCTCAAAGAATTGAAGTCCATCGTCGCTGAGCACGACAGCCCGCGCACGAAGCTTCGCCGGGCGGCCTTTCTTATGGCGCAGCGTGAGCGTGCCCGTTTTTGCATCAAAGTCTGCAACGGTAGCCGCGGCCAATTCGCCAGGTCGACCACCCGTGTGTTCGATTGCTTGCAGGAACTGACCGCAGGCAGGGGAGGCCGCTTTGACAATGGCCTTTCGCTGAGACGGTAGCAGAAACACGGTGGACTCACCGCCAGCCTCGGCATCATCCGATAGTGGATCCAGAGTCCACGCTATCGCGTTTCCCGAATGTCCTTCTTTCAGGGCACGGTTCAGACCGGCCACGACAGATCGAACATGCCGATTAACGCTCCGATTCTGGCGTCCATCGCGTAACCGTTCACGCCACTCTCGAAAGTCCTGCCGGGTAAGCTCCTCTAGTGGTATGTTGGCAAGCGGGTCATCCCAAACGATCAGCCTGAATCGATCCTCGGCATTCTCTGCGGTTGCCTCCCGGCCTTGTTCCTTGAGGACTTCGATATAGGATTCCAGCCCGTCACGAACAGTACCGCGTACCACAGAGCGTGTGGCCAATGCGCTCATTCCAGCCAGCCACTCTTCGGCGGCACGTTTTGCCTCGTCGAAATCGCGGGCGTTAGCCAGCGCCAGGTATTCTTGTTTGCCGCCCCGAGTTCGGTATCGAGCCACCCATGTATCGGGCCCTCGTCGAAAGCCAAGGTAGGCGCCTTTTGACAGCCGTTGCCAATGTGGAGCGGGGCGCGTTTTCAGCTTTTGTCTGGCTGATTTCGTCGACAAAGTTGTCACGGTTGAGTGAGGCCTTAATGTGAAAAAATGTGAAAAACGATACTGCACAGCAAGAAACAAGTTTATACTGAAAGTGAGTAAATACAAGGGTTGGTAGACAAGAGGAAACAGCAAGAAACAGGTATTTAAACCTTGCCAAGGTTGAGGTCGCCAGTTCGAACCTGGTTTCCCGCTCCAGATACCGAAAAGGCCACTCATTTGAGTGGCCTTTTTGTTTACGCGTAAACGCTTTTAATCATAGAAGCCTGAGATCGGGACCCTGACGGAAACGACTTTACTCAGGCCGCCGATCTCGTCTGTCCAGGCAAGCAGGAGTTCGTCACCCACCCGCAGCATTTGCGGTACGGCGCGCGCTAGCGCGGTGCGACCGACGGTATAAACGAGTCCGACCTTGCCATCCGAGGTTAGTCCACGAATCTTGATGGCATATCCGCCGTCTTTTTCCTTTTCGAGCCAGCTCACGACATAGGAATATCGGTCGATTGCTGCGATACCGACGCGCCCAAGCGGAGCTTTCGAGGACATTAGTATGGGTTCGGACAACGACTTGCCGGCGTTTTTGGAAAACGCCGTCTTGACGAGTGGCTTATTGTCGGCGGCTGTAAACCAGGCGACCGCAACCAGGTCGTCAATTGCATCGATTGCCGGTCCGTTGACCGGGCAGCCGGAGATGACCCAGCCATCATTCGCGACGGCTACGCCGGGTTGCCATTGACCATTGATCTGACGAGCCAGGTAGATGTCGCGTACCTCCTCTTTTGTGCGATTTCGATACACGACAAGCGGCCCTGAGCTTGATATCGCGACATCCGTTTGGCAGCAGTCGCAAACGAGATCGTCCAGCACGGACTCGTCACTGATGCTGCCGTCCGGCCCAATTGTCGCGCTGCGCAAAGTCATCCCTTCGTCAGGGGTATGCCTGCCATCCAGCCACACCATGCCGGTGTTTGCAGCGGCAGGAAAGCTTGAGACAAAGCCGTGCTCAGTCGGTGTGCCGTCGTCGTGCGGGCTGACCGGCTCGCTCCAGTTAAGGCCTGAGTCCGTGCTGTGAGATGTCAGCACCTGGTACGAGTACGGGCTATCGGCGGTATAACTGAGCCAGTGGCTTAGCAACGCATCCCCGCCTATCGGCTGCACGGCTGGTAAGTCTGCCCAATTTACAAACATATCGGGATCGGATATCGCGTCGACAGCCGGTTGCCAGCTGCCGTCGGCGTAGTACGAAAACCGCAGCAAGGGCGTTTCCTCCTGGCGTTCCATCCAACTCAGCGTCACGACGTCGCCGGCACCCATGGCGAGTCGAGGGCCGACCGCGGGTTGACCGGCCGGTACCGAAACGGGCGTCGGGTCGGTGAAGACTGGCAAGGAGCGTTCGGTGCATCCGCTGGCTGCAACAGCAGCAAGGATTACTGTAGGAATGTAATGATTTCGCATTCGCCGATTATGCCCGCTTTTCGGGTGGACTGCTGAGGCAGTCGCTGTATACTTCGACGCCTGCTCAGCGGCGCGGCATCTTTTGTCGCATCGCTTGACCGCCGGGGCTAGGTGGCAGAGTGGTTATGCAGCGGACTGCAACTCCGTGTACGCCGGTTCGATTCCGACCCTAGCCTCCATTTCTCTTCCGAAGACGTCCTAAGTAATCCGAGAAAAGCGACTAAGTCACTGAAATTGATTGGGAAGTGGTTCGGTGGCGTCCGAGGTTGTTTTTTGAGGATCGGCGAATTTTGGGGATAACATCAGGGGTACATCAGGTACCCTAAAACTAGATACCCCCAGACGGAATCGAACCGCACTCCGTGTTAACAGGCGCAAAGATTCGCTCACTCATGCCAGGGAAGAAGCCGTACAAAACTTTCGATGGCGGCGGTTTTTATCTGCAAGTTGCCCCCGCCGGCTGGCGCTGGTGGCGATTCAAGTATCGGTTTGACGGTCGCGAGAATCTACTTTCTCTTGCTACGTACCCCTATACTTCATTGAAGCTCGCTCGCAGCAAGCGCGAGGACGCGCGCAACTTGTTGGCCCAGTCGATCGACCCTGGTGCTAAACGTCAGGAAGAGAAGGCCGCGCGCGAAAATACATTCGACAACATCGCTGAAGAATGCTTGGCGGCTGGATGCCCCGGCGGCAAGAACAGACGACTCAAGCTTGTCACTATTGTAAGATGCAAGATTGCCTTGCGTGATTAAAAGATGGACCGAGGGCGACATGCCCTAAGGCTAGGGCCTCATCCTTCGCCCGTCCGCAGGAAGACCAATCGTCAGCCGGCACCGTTCATGAGTTGGAGACGCGCGTCCTTACAACGCTACGCTCAGTAAGGACGCGCTTCCGATCAGGTGCATTGAGTCACGGCAATGCCTCTGGATCCAAAAATGCAGTTATGATCAGCACCGATGGCAATCGTGTCCGATTGCCACGGCTGCGATTACTCGAAACCACGGGCATGAGTCGAAGAAAAGGAATTGACAACCGGTACAAGGGCGGTGGATGGGTGCCTGCTTTAGAAACAGCACCGTAGGAACGACGACGGGCATCGACTTGCAATGCCAACGATCAGGCCCGGAGGAACCGACACGTGGCAAATAGTTATCCACAGGAAAACGGGTGTTTACAGTGTAAACAGGCTGCCTGGGCACCCGCGGTAAATCGCGTGGAATTCCGCAGCGGACTGGTTGCCAATGGGCATGCTAGCGTTCTTCGTAGGCTGCTCACATCCAGGATTCCGGTAACCAGCAGATGCCTCTTTCTTCCTCGAGTTGCGATTATGGCGATACCTCGAACAGGCCCATCATGCCCGCATCTTCATGTTGGAGGTTATGGCAGTGATAGACGTACAGGCCATAATTGACGGGTTCAAATCGGCCAATGATCCGCACACTCTCACCTGGATTCACCAGCACGGTGTCCTTCCAACCAAGCTCGGCGCCTGAGGGCGCACTGCCATTTCGGTCAAGCACCTGCCACTGAATTGCATGCGCATGAAACGGATGCGGAACAGGAGATGTGTTGGTGATCTCCCAAATCTCTGTGGCGCCGGACTGTACGAGTTCGTCCACTCGAACTTCGTCGTATTGCTTACCGTTAATCAGGAAGGCGCCCTGCGTGTGCGACCAGGACATGACGAATGAGCGTTCTGCGGTAGCATCCTGTTCGGTCAGGCGAGACCAGATTTCGGCGCTGTCTGGCAGGCGATCATAAAGTTGCACATCGTCCGTGGCTGCGACCGAAATATCAAAGCGCATAATGTCGGCGCCTTCACCGGGGAATCTCGGCTCACCAGTTCCATTCATGCCGCCGTGATGGCCGCCGCCCATTCCGCCCATGCTTCCGTGTTGCTCGGATGACTCGAATTGGCTCATGCCCATTGCCGGTCCACCCATGAACGGGCGGCTAATCAACATTAACCGGTCGCCGGGTTGATCGCTTGCGAAGTTCACGATGATCGCAGCACGCTCACCGGCACTCAGAACGATGTGATCCGCCTGTACCGGTTGCGGCATCCAGCCGCCATCGCTGCCGACAATGTAGAACGTGCGACCATCACTCAAGGCGAAATCATAGGTACGGCTATTTGACGCGTTATAAAGTCGCAAGGTGTACTGTCGCGTTTCCACATCGAGCTTGGGCAGTTCGACACCGTTCACCAGCGTGGTGCCACCCATCATTCCGAACCCTGACATGTGGTCGTCAGAGTATGTCAGTAGTCGTTCGCCGGAGTTCTCCGCTTCAAACAGCCGGTCCTGCACCAGTATCGGAATATCATGTTCGTCGGCTGGCACCCGATTCTCCAGGCGCAGCTGTTGGTCAATATCGTCCGTCAAAAGGAATACACCGGCGAGACCGCGATAAACTTGCTCGGCTGTCTGACCATGAGGGTGCGGATGGAACCACAATGACGCAGCAGGCTGATCAAGTGTGAAATGGTAGGTTCTCGTGGTATTCGGGTTAACAGGTTCGGTCGGGCCGCCATCTTCTGGTCCCGGCACTTTGAAGCCGTGCCAGTGAATAGTCGACATGGCAGCGAGTTCATTGACCAATGTCAGGAACATTTCGTCGCCACGTGTCGCGCGGATAACGGGTGGGAGTTGCATGCCGTTATAGCGGTACATCGGCGTGGTCCAACTGGTGCCAGGAGCCTGAATCGTGACGTCCACATCCGGAACAGCGCGCAAGGTGTAATGCCCTTCCTGATTTTGTGAGTCGCCATCCTCATCAGATAATACCGGCAGGTGTTGAAATGCTGGCAGATTGTTGGCGGCCAGGTTGTCAGCGGTGGTCGATATTCCATCGCGGTGTTGCTGGTGCAGCATGTCGAATGAGGTGAGGTCCAGCGACATCAATTCCAGATGGCGGCGAAAGTCGGCCGAGGCATCACCTTCGAATACGGTTTGCAAGTCGCTCTGCATCGTGCCCGCGCGAGCCTGGGAAATTCGCAAGCTGTGGTCGTGCGCGGCCATGTCGAATTGCCCGCCCGTTGCGTGCGGGAATGAAATCGGGTCGGAGCCATCATGACCATCGAGCAGAGTGTCGTGCATGTCGAGTGCCAACGCCTCCATGAGTTGGAACATTGACCCTGGCGCCAGGCCGATTTGCTGTGCGTAGTGAGAAAACGTTCTGGCGCGTTGCCAGGCGAGCGCGTCTTGCGCGTTGCCAGGCGCTAGTGGTGCACCGAAATGCATCATGGCATCTATATCAGCAGACATGCCTGGTGGTCTGGAATCGCCAATAAACTGTTGCTGAAAATTCTCCATCGACTGCGTCATTGCGACTTGCAGGCTGTTACCCGACTGCATCGACCGCCGGACCATACGGGCAACGATAGTGGTTTCCGGGGTCAGGACGATCTGTCGTGCGCGAGTGGAGAAGTCCGCTGCGGCAACGATGGCATGTAAGCCCTGGTCGGACAACGCATCAACACGGACGCCCGTAGCCTCATCCATGAAATAACCACCACGGGTTCGGATCTCGATATACGCGTGATCGGAAATGTGGGCAGACACTTCAAAGTTGCCGTTCTGGGACTGACCAGTGGCCAGCACAGTGCCCCCTGGACTCAGAATCTCCACGCTCGCATCATTCATGGGCCCCTTGAGCGCCTGGCCCATAATGAGCTGGGGATTGGGCGTAGTGCCTGTCGGTCCGGTAGCAGGATCGCTGTTGCTCCCGCTGCCGCCGCAGCCTGAAATCAACAGGGCGACTATCATGCACGCCCGCATCACTGGGCCCGTGAAGGCGTTAATCTGCGTCGAATAAATGGTGTTCATGGTCATGACCAAGAGCCGGACGCCGGCGAGCGCCGGCTCAATAGAGTTTCTCAGGAAGCGAAGTCCGCCGCGCAATGGGTGAATCTAAACCCATGTTGACGCGGCGTGAATACGTACTTTCCTTCAGAAATCTGTGAACTCGAGATTGGTGTGCTGCCTGGAATTTGTGTACGCTGCCGAAATGCGTATCTGGGTCCTTAGTTTGTTCATTGCGTCTACGCTCTTTGTGAGCGTTGAAAGCGCAGCTGAATCTATTGATGAGCTGAGTTTTCACCAGACGCACCATGCGCACGCAGGTGATGGTGGTGGCGAATGGTATCCCGATTCAGACGACAACAACCATGAAAGCGATGCCTGTGAGCACTTTTGCCACGCTCATGTCGTCGCCGTAACCGCTCAAGTATCGCTGCCGAATATACAGACATTTCAAGAGTTCGTATCGGCGCCTTCTGTGTGCTCCGCTACCCGTACCATGGCCCCGCCAACCCCACCCCCTAACGCCTAAGTCCTGATTTCTCGCTTACTCGCCAGCCGACATAGTCGGTTGGTGCTGCACTCAGCTATGCAGGACTTTTTCAATGTCTATCAAAATCCGAGGAACCGTCATTTTTGTGGCGATCCTGGCTATTGCTTCGTCGATCGAGCGGTCTTTTGCGACCGAAGGTACGGACGTGCAATCGCCGAAAACTGAACGTACCGATCTAGCGGCATTCGTCCGCGATATTGTCGATGCAAATCCCACCGTCAACGCCGCACTGGCTGCGCTGGACGCGAGTTGGGCCTATGAAGCGGCCGCTGGTCGGCCCCTCTATAACCCAGAACTCGAATTCGAAGCGGAGGATTCTGATTCGAAAACCAGGGCACTGGGGCTAAGCCAAACGCTCGACTGGGGAGGCAAGCGCAGCGCAAGACTGACAGTGGCGGAGGCAGAGCGTCGTTCTGTGGAAGCGGACGTCAGCAATGTGCGCTGGCAAGTTGCCGTTGAATTGCTCTCTGCGCTGGCTGACTACGAGACGGCGTCAGAGATCAATTTTCTGGCAGCGACTCGAGTCGAAACAATGCACGACTTCGCCACAGTTTCGAGGCGGAGATTTGATGCTGGTGACACTAGCCAGATTGAGCTTGATCTTGCGGTGCTGGCCTACACACAGGCGCGAATGCAGCTAGCGACTGCGGCAACTGGCTTCGCGGAGTCGAAACAATCCGTTACCAATTTGGTTTTCAACATACCGGAAACCCGATGGCCGAGTATCGATGCTGAACTTGCGCCACCCAGGATCGGCTCAGACTCCGCTGAAGACTTGGTAATGGCATTGCCTCATGTGCGTGCCGCCCAGCTTCAGGTGGAAGTCGCAAGCGCTCGAGTTTCGCTGCGCGAACGGGAGCGTCGAGTCGATCCTACGCTGACGTTGCGTGGTGGCAAGGAAGATGACGAGACTCTCGTTGGCGTAAACGTGACGATTCCGCTGCCTGTCCGCAACAGCTTTCGACATGAAGTGACTGCCGCGAGCGCGGAGCGTCACCAGGCACAGCAGGTCTTATCGGACGTTTCACGAAGAGCCTATACGCGATTCCTCGGCGCGCAGGAACGCTATCGAATCTCGCAGGGTGCGTGGCAAGACTGGCAGCAGACGGGAGACGTCAGCTTGCAAAGTCAGGGCGCATTGCTGCGCCGACTCTGGGAAGCCGGAGAACTTAGCACTACGGATTATCTGATCCAACTCAGGCAAACACTGGATACCGAAGAAAGCGCGCTCGAGTTGCGACGCGCCATGTGGCGTGCCTGGTTCGAATGGATGACTGCTTCGGGACAGATTGAAAGTTGGTTGGGAGCGGGCTCATGAACCACCAAACCGCTCCAACCCATACAAGGACACTTCAAATGAACGTACGACGAATCTCTCTCGCAATTCTGGCTCTCGCCTTTAGTGCCTCATTGTCGGCTCAGGAGGACGAACACGGCCACCAGGAAGAAGAAAGTTCAGCTGTTGAAATGACGGCCGATGAGCGATCCGCCGCGGGCATTACAACAGCCGAAGCGGGTCACCGTAGACTTGCTGGGCTTGTGAAAATGCCAGCCGAGGTTGTGGTCAACGCCTACCAGTCTGCGAGCGTCACGACACGGATTACTGCGCAGGTCCTATCACGGCACGTGCAACTCGGTGATGTCGTCGAACCTGGTCAAGTGCTGGTAACGCTTTCGAGTGTTGACATGGCCGAGGCACAAGGTGACTACGTGATTGCCGATCGCGAATGGCAACGAGTTCGTGGATTAGGCAAGGCAGCCGTATCGGAGCGCCGCTACATAGAGGCGGAGATAGCGCGACGCCAGGCATTGTCGAAAATCCTGGCCTACGGAATGACGAGTGATCAGGCTGTTAGATTGTTAGCGTCGGGAGCCTCCGCGTTGGCGACAGGCGAGTTCGATCTGCTGGCTCCACAGCAGGGCACTGTTCTCAGTGACGCCTTCATTGTTGGCGAATTGATCGAACCGGGTCGTGTGCTTTTCAGCATTAGCGACGAGACCACGCTTTGGGTTGAGGCCAGCACGGTGCCAAGCGATCTAACCGAGTTTGAGGTGGGGGCACCTGCGCGGATC
>JAJFKS010000016.1 GCA_021773115.1 Woeseiaceae bacterium
GACCATTGAAAAGCAGATCAATGCGTGGCTACACTCACTGATATGCAGGTTTTGCACACACACAATCGGTAAAAAACACTAACCCGTTTTCGGGAGACAAACTAAACAACAGAAATTGGCCGGTACGTAATCGAACTAAATTTCTGTATATAACACGCTTGAATATTCAAATATTCAGTATGATCCTGTCGGTAACATCAAGCAGTGGGACGTTGGCGTCGGCACAACGAACCCCGAGTCTTATTCATATGATTCGCTCAATCGCTTGACCAACGCAAATGGGCTATTTGGGACTCGAAGTTACGATCATGATAAGAACGGGAACCGAGTGCAAATGACCAACGATGGCGTCGTAACGGATTATCAATACTCGCCAAGTAGTAATCGTTTAGCGTCGGATACCGACTGGACTTACCTATCTGATGGCAACGGGAATACGACCAGTAGGCTTGGCGCCGATGGAACGGGTTGGTTATACGCTTACGGCGCTAATAACCGGCTTGATAGTGTGATGCAGCGGGAGATAGTCAAATTCAAAGGACCAAACCCCGTTTTTGGCGACACATCGGTTGCAAATTATTCCTACAATAGTTTTGGCCAACGAATTTCAAAAACGTTACCCGATGGGCAATTCACACAATTCATATACGGGATTGACGGCAAACTTCTCGCTGAGGTCGATGATACCGGTATCTCCAAAGTCGAATACATTTACTTCAATGAGCAACTATTGGCGATGTTCTCCAGCAGTTCCACAAGCCCCAGCCCATCTGGAACAGAGCTAATAGTTGACAACGGTGACCTAGGCACCAGCAGTACCGGCGCCTGGACTCCGACTACGGATCGTAAGAATAATCAATATGGTATTGATTACTTGGTTGCCGAAGGCGGTACCGGCAGTAGTTATCGTTGGACACCATTGCTGACTGCCGGAACCTACGAGGTATTCGCTTGGTGGGTGAAGGACCGCCAGGCCGCAAGTAACGTTCCCTTTACGATCGCACACAACGGTACAACGACGACGACTACCGTGGATCAGACCGGCAGTAGCGCGCAGTGGGTATCCTTGGGGGTTTATGATTTCGCTGGTAATGGCGCCGAATATGTAGAAGTGACCGATGGAAACGGCAAGGCAATTGCCGATGCCGTGCGGCTATTCGAGCAAGTCGACACTACACCTCAAGTCAGTACTGCAATTTATTATGTTCATAACGATCACCTTGGCACGCCCAAGGAATTGACGGATCTCAATGGCGTTTCCGTATGGTCTGCGATGCATGATCCGTTTGGGTGGGCGACAGTCGACAATGATCCTGATGGAGATGGTAATCCGGTCACACTAAACGTGCGGTTCCCGGGGCAATACTATGACGCCGAGACAGAGTTGCACTACAACTACTTCAGAACCTATGACCCGAGCACGGGGAGGTACCTGGAGAGTGACCCGATCGGGCTCGGCGGCGGGCTGAATACCTACGGGTACGTCGGCGGCAATCCATTGTCCTTTTTTGATCCTTTTGGTCTAGCGATTTACCGTTTTCCGGGCAACGTGTTTACTGACCGACCAGCGACAACATCTGCTAGCTCAGGTTGCCAACAACCGATATGGGCAGGAGATTTTATTGTCGGGTGGATGCCATGCACGTCTAACGAAAACCTTGCCGAAAGCGAGGAGTGCCCGGAAGATTCCACGCCAAGAAAACCAAGTCCCAAGTCGAGCCCATTGCCTCCGACGCCTCAACCGGAGACATTTGCAGGCACCGATAACACAAATGCGGCTGCACAAAATGCATATCAACAATGTTTGGCCGGACAAGCGGCCAAGGGCATTGATGCTGCAATAGATACTGTACCCGGAATTGTCGCAAGTCTTTACTTGTTTCGCCGGGCAGGAGCTTCCAAGACGACTACCACCTACGTAGGTACAGGAATCGCTGGCGGAGAGATACTTCTTGGCGGCGCGTATGGCTTCGCGAGCGTGCAAAAATGCATGGCGGAACGCGAAAAGGCGCTCGGTCTGTGATTCATTTCGAGAACGGCTAGAATAGTCTTGGGAGATCACCTAAATGCTTAAGTCGAAAATTAGCGGGGTCTTCCTAGCGCCTTTCTTGTGCGCCGCATATGTGATCGTTGCGATTGTCCTGCTGGAGAGACTGGGGGCTGCTGCCGGAATGATAGAAGGCGCAACGGGTGACATTCAGATTCAACCACTTGGTTATTATATTGCAGCCATTGTTGCCATTTTCGGTGGACTAATTTTCGTTGGAATTATCTATCGAATGGATGGCTCATTCTGGAAGGCTGCGCCGGAATGGTTGTACCTAGTTCTTGCGCTTGCCGTGCCATACGCGATCTATTGGTTCATTCCGCCCTAGTGCAATGTAAAAGCGCATACCGTTTTTTTGCCAATCGCGGCGAGTGAGTATTTGCCGCAGAGTTATCTGTCGACCGACGCATGCACTGATGCGTGTTAGTGATTAACGCCAGGGAAGCGCGTCTTGACCGGCGAGGTCTTGGCGAACATGCACGAGGGCGAGGATGTTGATCGTATCGTTGCTGTCGTCGATGGCATAGATGACGCGCTGACTCTGCACGATGAGTTCACGAATGTGTTCTGCGTTCGCTTCCGGTACTTTGCGGCCGATACGGGGATGCTCAGCAAGCTTGACGACCGCATCGAGGATGCGATCGACGAAGCGTTCCGCGTAAATCGCTGAGTCGCGTGCGATGTAGTCAAACAGATCCTCGAGGTCGGTCTCGGCCGGTTCCGTCCAAACAACCCTCATTGAGACTTGCGAGCGAGCAGCCTGGCTTTGACCTCCTCGTGCGGCACGGTGCGACCGTCAGCGACGGCCTCAAGGCCGGCGTCGATCTTCTGCTTGACGTACAGCTCGTACATCAGATCATCCCAGGTGGCCTGCTCGGGCAGGTTATCGACGATGCTGCGAGCGGCTTCTTTAATCGATGACATGGTGGTCTCCTTTAGCCCGTTTGTCGCAAGACAGTATCGAGCATCTCGATAACGAAGCGCTGCTTGGTTCTGGGCAGCTTCTGAATCTGCTCGATCTGGCGAACGAGCTTCGGTGCTGGTCCTCGTTTAGCCGCCTGATTGTGCATGCCGAGAAGCTGTTCCGCTGGGACCGCAAAAGTCTGCGCCAGGACAGGCAGCATCGATGCAGGCACCTTGCGCCGACCGACTTCGTAGGACGCGACAAGCTGCTGCGATATACCGAGAATCTCGGCGAGCTGGGTCTGCGTCAGATGCTGTTCCTTGCGCAGGGCCGCAATGCGTTGGCCCATCGCTCTGAAAAATACCTGATCGTCTCGGTCTGCCATGGTTCGGTACTGTGCGTGGAGGTTGTCCACGAGCATAGCGCCGGTTTTTACGGAAGTGCCGTTCTGTGGTTGTAAATACGCCATATCGGAGTATTATGCGGGCGAAGTTATTTTTTAGCAAACCCCCTTGACAGGTTTTTACGAAAGGAGCGTTTATGGCCCGTATCCCCGATGATCAACTGGATCGTCTGAAGGCCGAGATCGCAGTGGAGCGCTTGGCCGAGAGTATGGGGGTGGTGCTGAAGCGTCACGGTGCCGATCTTCTGGGTCTGTGTCCGTTCCACGACGATCGCGAGCCGTCCCTGGTCATCAGTCCGAAAACGAATCTGTGGCACTGCCTGGGTGCGTGCCAGTCGGGTGGCTCGGTGATCGACTGGGTGATGCAGGCCGAGGGGGTATCGTTCCGGCACGCGGTCGAGCTGCTGCTGGCCGATTATCAACCTTTAGCTGCTGCCACGAGCAAGCGCTCGGCACACTCGACGGTGAAGAAACTGCCCACGGCACTGGAAACCGATGCCGGCGATGCGAATCTGCTCGCCCAGGTGATCGACTACTACCACGAAACCTTGAAGCAATCGCCAGAGGCGCTTAGCTATCTGGAGAAGCGTGGCATCGCGAACGCGGAGGCCATCGATCGCTTCAAGCTCGGCTTTGCTAATCGCACCCTGGGTTATCGGCTGCCGATGAAGAACCGCAAAGCAGGTAGCGCGCTGCGTGGCCAGTTGCAGCGCATCGGCGTGTTGCGGACATCGGGACACGAGCACTTTAATGGCTCGATCGTGATACCGGTGATCGATGAAGTGGGCAACATCACCGAAGTCTACGGTCGCAAGATCAACGACCGGCTGCGCCGGGGCACACCCTTGCACCTTTATCTTCCCGGCGGACATGCCGGAGTGTGGAATGCAGCGGCGCTGCAAGCGAGTCCGGAAGTAATCCTCACTGAATCCCTGATCGACGCGCTGACGTTCTGGTGCGCAGGCTTTAGAAACGTGACGGCGAGTTACGGTATCGAGGGCTTTACGTCGGATCACTTGGAAGCCTTCAAGGTCAATGGGACACAACGTGTCCTGATCGCGTACGACCGCGATCAAGCCGGTGAAGCTGCTGCGGAGAAGTTATCGAAGCGGCTGCTAAACGAAGGTCTCGATGCGTATCGCATCCACTTCCCGAAGGGCATGGACGCGAACGCGTATGCCTGCCAGGTACAACCGGCGACGAAATCCTTAGGCGTGGTGATCCGCTCTGCGATCTGGCTCGGCAAAGGCCAAGCGAAATCGATCACGACCGTGGCAACGGACGAACCGATATCCTCTTTAGCCGCTGAACTTGAATCGGTGCTGGACGACTGCGACGACATACCCGTAGCAACTAAAGAAGAAATCGAGCCGGCTGCCGAACTACCTGATGCATCAGTGCCGGATGTGGAACTGCCGGCGGCCGTGGTGCCTGCGGCACCGCAGCCGTCTGTGGAAGCAGAGGTGACAGATACCGATATCGTGATCAACCTGGGCGATCGCCGCTACCGCATCCGGGGGCTTGAGAAGAATCTGAGCTTCGATGTGATGAAGATCAATCTCCTGGTCTCTGGCCCGTCGTTCGACGGTGATGCCGCGCACGGCGTTGCCGTGCACGTCGATACACTGGACCTGTATCAGTCACGACCGAGGGCAGCGTTTATAAAACAAGCGGCTGTCGAGCTGGGTGTGACTGAGACGGTCATCAAGGCGGACCTCGGTAAGCTGTTGCTCAAATGCGAGTCGCTGCAGGAAGAACGTATCCGCGCGTTGCAAGCACCAGAAACCAAGGCGGTGACGTTATCCGAGCCGGAGACGGCCGCCGCGCTCGATCTCCTGAAGTCGCCCGAGCTGCTCGATCGCATCGCGAGTGACCTGACGCGCTGTGGCCTGGTCGGTGAGGACGCCAACAAACAGATCGCCTACCTGGCCGCGCTGTCGCGCAAGCTCGATGCGCCGCTCGCGGTGACGATCCAGTCCACGTCAGCGGCCGGCAAGTCGGCGTTGATGGATGCGGTGCTTAGCTTCGTGCCGGCCGAGGATCGCGTGCAGTACTCGGCGATGACCGGTCAATCGCTCTACTACATGGGCGAGACCGATCTTAAGCACAAGGTGCTCGCGTTGGCCGAGGAAGAAGGTGTGAGCAGTGCGTCCTATGCGCTGAAGCTGTTGCAGTCCGAAGGTGAGTTAACGATCGCCTCGACCGGTAAGGACGCGGTGACCGGTAAGCTGGAAACGCAGCAGTATCACGTCGAAGGTCCGGTGATGCTGATGCTCACCACCACGGCGATCGACCTGGATGAAGAACTCTTAAACCGCTGCATCGTGCTGAGCGTTGACGAAGGCCGGCAACAAACCGAAGCGATCCACGAAAGTCAGCGGCAACGCCGGACCCTTGCGGGTCTCTTAGCAAAAGCGGACCGTGATGCCATCCGGTCTCTGCATCAGAATGCCGAGCGCCTGATCCAGCCGCTCGCCGTTGTGAACCCGTATGCAAAGCACTTGACGTTCGTCGCTGATCGCACGCGCACGCGGCGCGATCACGACAAGTACTTAACGCTGATCGATGCGATCGCGCTGTTGCATCAACATCAACGACCGATCAAGAGCGTCGAGCACGGCGACAAACTCATGCGTTACGTTGAAGTCACGCTCGATGACATCGCGGCCGCGAATCGCCTCGCGCACGAGGTACTCGGTCGAACGCTTGATGAACTGCCGCCGCAGACGCGCAAGCTGTTGCAGCTCGTCGTCACCTGGGTGGCGACGCGTTGTGCGGCACTGGCAATGAACCGCAGTGACTTCCGCTTTAGCCGCCGCGACGTGCGCGAGGCAACCGGTTGGGGCAACACGCAACTCAAGGTGCATCTGCATCGCTTAGAAGAACTGGAGTACCTGCTGGTCCATCGCGGTGGACGTGGCCAGTCGTTCGTCTATGAGCTGCTCTACGACGGCGATGCCGAGATCGATGCGCCGCACTTAAGCGGCTTGATCGATGTAGCCGAACTGAAACGCAGCTATGACGATAACCAGTCGGGGCCGCAATCCAACCGGTCGGGGTCCGGTCGGCCCCAGGTCGGGGCGGTGTCGGGGGGTAATCGGCATCATGATGACGGTGCGCAGGCCAATGGCCACAACGGTCATGCTCATGATGAGCATGATCATGCCGCCGAAAGCACTGCTCCGGCGAATACATCACGCTCGTCGTATCGTAACGACGTGCAACCTCTGGTTGCCAAGTCCGCAGACGGATGAAGCAGAAGCGCCGCAAACTAAAACCCACGCCGGAGGCGTATCCGATCGCGCACCACGGCATCACGCCGTACTTAAACCGCTTTATCGAAGCCTCAGCCGTGAGCGGCCTGAGCGAGACCACGGTGGAGATCCGCCGGCGCATGCTGTCTCGCTTCATCTTGTGGTGCGACGAACGGGATCTCGATCGACCGCAGGACATCACGCGGCCGATCCTGGAGCGCTATCGTCGCTATCTGTATCACTACCGCAAAGTCGATGGGCAGCCGTTGTCGTTCGCCACGCAGCAGCAACGCCTGGTGCCGATCAAGATGTTCTTTAAGTGGTTAACCAAAGAGAACTACTTGCTCTACAACCCGGCCTCGGAACTGGAACTGCCAAAGGTGCATCGGCGCTTGCCGAAGCAACTCCTGTCAGCGGATGAGGTCGAGCGCATCCTGAATCAAACCTTGTTGCACGGTGAACTGGGCATCCGTGATCGCGCGATCATCGAGACGCTGTACTCGACCGGCATCCGCCGCATGGAACTTGCGAACCTGAAACTCTATGACGTTGACACACGCAACGGCACGTTGATGGTGCGCGAGGGCAAAGGTAAAAAGGATCGCATGGTGCCGATCGGCCAACGTGCCGGCCAGTGGATCGAGCGGTATCGTGATGAAGTGCGCCACACGTTGGTCGTTGAACCCGACGCGGGTTATCTGTTCCTGCACGAGTACGGCGAGCCGTTCCACGGCAATCGCCTAACCGACCTGGTGAAGAAATACATCCAGGCCGCCGGCGTGAACAAGCCTGGTGCGTGTCATATCTTCCGTCACACCATGGCCACTCTGATGTTGGATAACGGTGCCGACATCCGCTTCATCCAGGCGATGCTCGGTCACAGTGACTTGTCCACCACGCAAATCTACACGCAAGTGTCGATCGTGAAGCTCAAGGAAATCCACGCACTGACGCATCCCGCTGATCGCGAGTAATACGTTCTTTACCGCCCGTCACGCGGCTTGCAAGCTGGCATCGGCGCGTTGCACACGATGCCGGCAAGCCACGCGCCGGGCTGCGATGTCGGAGAGCTGACAGGTCGTGCCTCCGTTCATCGACAGTGGTACGAGCATGAGCGCCATGCCACGCACCGCGCAGAGCGCGGCGCAGGGCATGACGCGATGAAGATCGAGCCCCCAACCCCGAGGGGCTTTTAAGCATCCACCGAACATAATGCGCACGATATACGCAATAGCCGGTTGAACACAGTCGTGCTGTGCACGTCGGTAACCGGCAACTGCGTACATCCCACATTATGTGTCAATGGCCGCTGCCACGCGCCTTACGGCTCGCGGTTAAGGAGTGGCTGCGCCACATGGGGCCAGTGGTCCCTGGCCCGTCTGTTGATGGCAGCTAAAGAAAGCCTGCGTGCATCGTGTCAGCCGATTACAATGCAACGCATGCATCTGTTAGCTGAAAAGTCGCGTCTGGGTCAAAAAGTCGTTGTGCGGCGCACGCGTCGGCGCAGAAATAACCTAAGCCGCGGACTGCGTTGGGGAAATCGAAAGCGTAGTCACCGATCGTCGTACGGCCGAGTTCTTTACAACTACTTCAGAACCTATGACCCGAGCACAGGACGGTATCTGGAGAGCGATCCAATAGGCCTCGACGGCGGGCTCAATACCTACGGGTACGTCTATCAGAATCCTCTGAGCTTCACCGACCCACTGGGGTTGGATCCGGCGACGGCCACGGCAACGGCGGAGATCGCTCTTTATTGCACGGGCCCTCAGGCCGCTGTGTGTGCGGGAACTGCGGCGGTGGCTGCTGTTGGGCTTACGTCGGCATACGCAGGAACGAAGTTTTACGACGCGTTTGCACCCCAGATTCTTGACGGTATCGATACTGTAGTTCAAGCATGTTCGACTGACGATGCGGAAGCAAAGAAAGAGAAGGGATGCCAAGCTCTCAAGCAGAGCATTCTAAAAACGTGCGCGGGCCTTAAAGGTAGAAAAATGTTCGCTTGTTTCCAGGCTGCGCAAGACACATATGACGCGTGTATGTCGCAAGATTGAGTGAACTAAACATGGAAAAATTCATCGCTGAAAGAAAATTGCAATATTCGGAAAAGGGTAGCGACATACGCAAGAATTTCTCTATTCGTATCAGTGCGCCTTATCCTGTCGACGAACGAAAGGTTGAGTTTCCGATTAAAGAAGGTTTTTCTGGTTGCAGTATTTATATCGATGGCTTGGGTGAAACTCTGCCAGATGTATATGGTGCAGACTCATTACAGGCCGTAAATCTGGCATCTAATGTGGAACCCTTTTTGGAGCGGCTACAGAAAAAGTATGAGATATATTGGTCTTCAGGTGAGCCGTACTTCGATGATGCATAGGCCGCGAAGATCGTTCGCATCTGGTGCTGCATTATTTTAGCGGCTGTTCGTTGCTGACAATCACCCGCTCTGCTGCAGCACGGTATCGAGCATCTCGATAACGAATCGCTGTTTAGCACGCGGTAGCTGGCTGATCTGCTGCAGTTGTTGTTGGAGTTTAGGTGTGGGACCGCGCTTCTTAGCTTGCGCTGTCTCGCCTACAAGCTCATCGAGCGATACCCCGAGGAACCCGGCCAATGGCGGCAATGCTGAGACCGGAATCCGTCGGTAGCCAGTCTCATAGGCGTTGGCCGTCTGTTGTGATACCCCGAGATGTTCAGCAACCTGGACTTGGGTGATATCCCGAGCTTTGCGCAGCTCTGCTACGCGTGCCCCGAGCCGCTTGAAGAACGCGCGTTCATTTTTGCTGATTGCCACAGCCGGTACCCTGAATAGATCGACGTGGCCCATACGATAACCTCCCTTTTGCGTAACGCGGTTGACAGTACCACGATACGTGGTACTGTGCCACTCAGTTATTTTTATCCAAACCCCCTTGACAGGTTTTTAGGAAAGGAGCGTTTTATGGCCCGCATCCCCGATGATCAACTGGATCGTCTGAAGGCCGAGATCGCGGTGGAGCGTTTGGCCGAGAGTATGGGGGTGGTACTGAAGCGCCACGGCAAAGATCTGTTGGGGCTGTGTCCGTTCCACGACGATCGCGAGCCCTCGCTCGTCATCAGTCCAGAGCAAAATCTGTGGCATTGCCTCGGTGCCTGTCAGGCCGGTGGCTCGGTGATCGACTGGGTGATGCGATCGGAAGGGGTATCGTTCCGGCATGCAGCGGAGCTACTGCTGGCTGACTATCAACCCTCTTTAGCCGCTGCTGCGTCGGGCACCGCTGCGCGGAGCAAACTTGCCGCACACTCAACGGTGAAGAAACTCCCTACGGCTCTGGCTGCCGATGCCGGTGATGCGAAGTTACTCATCCAGGTGATCGACTATTACCACGAGACCTTGAAGCAATCGCCGGAGGTCCTGGCCTATCTTGAGAAACGCGGTATCGCGAATGCGGGAGCCATCGATCGCTTCAAACTAGGCTTTGCCAATCGCACGCTCGGTTATCGCCTGCCGATGAAAAACCGTAAAGACGGTGCAGCCCTGCGGGGTCAGTTGCAGCGCATCGGCATCTTGCGCTCGTCCGGGCACGAGCATTTTAACGGCTCGCTCGTGATGCCGGTGCTCGATGAGCAGGGACAGGTGACGGAAGTCTACGGTCGCAAGATCAACGACCGGTTGCGCAAGGGCACGCCGATGCATCTGTACCTGCCGGGTGCGCACGCCGGTGTGTGGAATGCGGCGGCGCTCAAAGCCAGCCCCGAAGTCATCCTCTGCGAATCCCTGATCGATGCACTGACGTTCTGGTGCGCAGGCTTTAGAAACGTGACGGCCAGTTACGGCATCGAGGGTTTTACGGCTGATCACCTGGCCGCTCTCAAATTGCATAACACCCGAAGGGTGCTGATTGCGTACGACCGTGACGAGGCCGGTGAGGCGGCGGCGGAGAAGCTGGCAAAGCAACTCATTGCCGAAGGCCTTGATTGTTATCGCATCCACTTCCCAAAGGGCATGGATGCAAACGACTACGCGTGCCAGGTGCAACCGGCGACGAAATCTTTAAGCGTGGTGATCCGGTCAGCCATCTGGTTGGGCAAGGGTAAAGCGAAGCCGGTGACGAGCGAGGCGCTCACAAGTGAGGTAATCTCGAGCGATGATCCCATTATCCCTTTAGTGGCTGAATCAGTGTCGGATGCATCCGAAGAAATGTTGCTTGCGATGAACGACGAAGAACCGGTGTTGCCCGCAGCCGAACTGCCGGAGGCAGAGCTGCCCGCAGCGGTCATACCTGCCGTGCCGCAGGCACCGGTCGAGGCGGAGGTGAGCGACACCGACATCGTCATCGTGTTGGGTGATCGGCGTTATCGCATCCGGGGTCTTGAGAGGAACCTGAGCTTTGATGTGATGAAGGTGAATCTGCTGGTCTCAGGAACGGCGCTCGGTGAAGCGGCGGTGCACGTGGATACGCTTGATCTGTATCAGTCGCGGCCGAGGGCGGCGTTCGTGAAACAGGCTGCTGTCGAGCTCGGTGTGACCGAGACGGTCATCAAGGCCGACCTTGGCAAGCTACTCCTAAAATGTGAGGCGCTGCAGGAAGAACGTATCCGGGCATTGCAATCACCTGCAGACAAGACGGTGATCCTGTCCGAAGTGGAATCTGCTGCGGCACTCGATCTTTTGCAATCACCCGGTCTACTGGATCGCATCGCGAGTGACCTGACTCGTTGCGGCCTGGTGGGCGAGGATGCCAACAAACAGATCGCCTACCTCGCGGCTTTATCGCGCAAACTCGATGCACCGCTCGCGGTGACCATCCAGTCAACCTCTGCGGCTGGCAAATCGGCACTGATGGATGCCGTGCTCGGCTTCGTGCCCGCCGAGGATCGTACGCAGTACTCGGCGATGACCGGGCAGTCGCTTTTTTACATGGGCGAGACCGACCTTAAACACAAGGTGCTGGCCCTGGCTGAGGAAGAAGGGGCATCGAGTGCCTCCTATGCCTTGAAGCTGTTGCAGTCTGAAGGGGAACTCACCATCGCCTCAACCGGCAAGGACGCGGTGACCGGTAAGTTAGAAACACACGAATATCATGTCGAAGGACCGGTGATGCTGATGCTCACCACCACGGCCATCGATCTCGATGAGGAACTCCTAAATCGCTGCATTGTGTTGAGTGTCGATGAAGGCAGACAGCAGACTGAAGCGATCCATGAGATCCAGCGGCAACGCCGCACCCTTGCCGGTCTCTTCGCCCGGGAAGATCGTGCATCCATCCGATCATTGCATCAGAACGCCGAGCGCCTGATCCAATCGCTGGCCATCGTCAATCCCTATGCGAAGCACTTAACGTTCGTTGCCGATCGCACGCGCACGCGGCGCGATCACGACAAGTACTTAACACTGATCGATGCGATCGCGTTGTTGCATCAGCATCAACGTGTGATCAAGAGCGTTGAACACAACGACCAGTGCATCCGCTATGTCGAGGTGACGCTGGATGACATCGCGGCCGCGAATCGACTTGCGCACGAGGTGCTCGGTCGCACGCTCGATGAACTGCCACCACAAACACGCAAGCTGCTACAGCACATCGTTACCTGGGTGGCCGAGCGTTGTACTGCACTCGCGATGAACCGCAGTGACTTCCGCTTTAGCCGCCGGGACGTGCGTGAGGCGATCGGATGGGGCAACACGCAACTGAAAGTGCATCTGCATCGCCTGGAGGAACTCGAGTACTTGCTGGTGCATCGCGGTGGCCGTGGGCAGTCGTTCGTTTACGAGCTTTTGTACGACGGCGATGCCGAGATCGATGCGCCGCACTTGAGTGGCCTGATCGATGTGGCTGAACTCGAACAGACTTACGATAAAAAGAAGTCGGGGGCAATATCAAACCGGTCGGAGACCGGTCGGCCCCAGGTCGGGGTGGTGTCGGGGGAGAGTCGGCATGGTCAGAAGGGTGCCAAGGCCAACGGCCTTAAGGATCAGGCAGTGATCGATCAGGATGATGTGCCGGAACGCACTGTTCCGGCGAATAAACCCCAATCGTCGTACCGTAGCGATACGGGCCCGGCACCGTCACTGGTGGCAAAAGCGGCCGACTAATGACATTGCAGAAACGCAAGCTTAAGAAACGACCGGCCGCGTATCCGATCGCGCACAGTGGTATCACGCCTTACTTAAATTGCTTTATCGAGTCCTCGGCGGTGAGTGGCTTGAGTGAGACCACGGTGGAGATCCGCCGTCGTATGCTCTCTCGGTTCATCCTCTGGTGTGATGAGCGCGATCTGGATCAGCCACAGGACATCACACGGCCGATCCTGGAGCGCTATCGACGCTACCTTTACCACTACCGCAAAGTCGACGGACAACCGCTGTCGTTCGCCACGCAGCAGCAACGGCTGGTGCCGATCAAGATGTTTTTTAAGTGGCTGACCAAAGAGAATTACCTGCTCTACAATCCGGCCTCCGAGCTTGAACTGCCCAAGGTGCATCGGCGCTTGCCGAAGCAACTGTTAACGGCTCCCGAGGTCGAGCGCATCCTCAATCAAACGCTTCTCCACGGTGAGCTGGGTATCCGTGATCGCGCCATCATCGAGACCTTGTACTCGACCGGCATCCGTCGCGCGGAACTAACGAACCTAAAGCTCTATGATGTTGATACCCGAAACGGCACGCTGATGGTCAGAGAGGGCAAAGGCAAAAAGGATCGCATGGTACCGATCGGTCAGCGTGCCGGTCACTGGATCGAGCGTTATCGTGACGAGGTGCGAGCGACGTTGGTTGTCGAGCCGGATGCGGGGTATCTGTTCCTGCACGAGTATGGCGAACCGCTCCACAAAAACCGGCTCACGGATCTCGTCAAAAAACACATCCGGGCGGCGGGTATAAAGAAACCCGGAGCCTGCCATATCTTCCGTCACACCATGGCGACCTTGATGCTCGATAACGGCGCCGACATCCGCTTCATCCAGGCGATGCTCGGTCACAGCGACTTATCCACCACGCAGATCTATACGCAGGTGTCGATCGTGAAGCTCAAAGAGATCCACGCGCTCACGCATCCGGCGGATGGTGAATCGACACCCTGAACCCTTGTAGGGGACCTGGCGGCCATTGACACATAATGTGGGTTGTACGCAGCCGGCGCATGCCGATTGCGTATAACGTGTACATTATGTTCGGTGGTCGTGATCGCAACTTGCGTTCAATGGTTAAGGCGTGGCTGCGCAACGTGTACAATGCAAAGCATGGTCGCCGCACTGAAACTTGCACCTCTCCCTAATGCGTTAAGCGAAAAGTCGCGTCTGGGTCAAAAAGTTGTTGTGCGGCGAATGCGTCGGAGCCGAAGTAACGTAAGCCGCGGACGGCGTTGGGGAAATCGAAAACGTAGTCGCCGATCGTCGTACGGCCGAGTTCTTTACAACTACTTCAGAACCTATGACCCTTCGACCGGACGGTACCTGGAGTCTGACCCCATCGGCCTAAATGGTGGACTGAACACCTATGGGTACGTGGACGGGAATCCGCTCAGCTACATTGATCCTTTCGGACTTGTCAAATGTACTTGCAAGTCCGAACCCGGCACACGACCTACTCGTACGAATAGCCAGGGAACAGTTCCGAAGCGGTGCGTAGCCAGATGTGAATGCAAGTGTCCCGACGATCCCGGAAAGACAAAGTCGCTGGAGCGAGTTGTCGGCGGGGTCCACAGTTCAGTAAGTAACGCTGAAGTCTGTCTAGGCCAAAACGAGTACTGGGACATTCTTCGAACCGAAACCGCTGTGGGCATATTCGAGTCGCTCAGGGTGCTGAAAACGGAGTTTCAAGATTTCAAGATAGATACGGAAGTTCCAACTACCGGAATGAAGGAGATTCTAAGAATCATATTGAAACAAGAAGCAGAGGAGGATTGTTGTGGCGAATAAATTCCTCTTGTTCCTTTGCACATGTTTCTTGGTCGCGTCTTGCGATAGCAGCACCGTGAGTACGCAAAACGACGGCGACAAGACGTACGTATCACCGATTGCCGGAAACTATATCGAGTATGAGGGAACAGAAATACCTGATGCGAGGTCTGCGGCGTTTTTCGTGTTAGCGGACAGGCTTCGCGAAACGGATGGACTCACAGTCGGTCCTCCACTTCCGGCATCAATGGCAAAAGATGGAGGAGGGAAAGTCGAAACCTGGGAAGTGAGTTTGTATTCGGAAGAATCAGGGCATCTTGAGTACACGTACGCCGTGGAGGTTGAATCGAGAATCGTTCATCTAATTTGTGACAGGAGCGTTGATCCGGGCTGCAGTTAAACAGGTGTGTTCAGTACGATTCGGTTAGAAAATTTTGCACTACAACTATTTCAGAACCTATGACCCAAGTACTGGACGCTATCTTGAATCTGATCCGATCGGGCTATTGGGTGGACCGAACACCTACTCATATGTTGGCGCGAATCCAATGAAATACATCGATTCTCTCGGGTTGTGCAAGTGTAGAGCCACTGACAAGGATTATGACCCGGATCGGGGATTCTATTTCGACAAGTATGACTGGCCATTTCTAAGGTATCGCTTTGCTTGTAGGTATGAATGTACGGCGAACGGTGAATCGACTCAGGTTGAAGGCTACGTTCATGAAGAAAAACGATGGCAACTTTTTGGTCAAAAAGGTGGGCCAGATATTGCTAGGTTCTTCAATTGCCGGCGTTCAATTTCTAGATTCATTCCACGGTGCAGCTCGGATGACTATTTAAAGAATGACCCAATCTATTATGAGCCTGTGCCTCTTGGGGATTTTGATCCGCGAGGATCTGGAATAGAGGGGCTGGAAAAATGGGCAGAAGAGAACTGTGCCGACTGTAAGGAGTAGTTCGTGAAACGTGCAGTCCTGTTTGCGACAATGTCGTTTTTGGTGGCCGCGTGCGCAGAAACCGCCAGTGAGTTTCCGGCGTTGGAGATTCCTAGCGGGTCAACGGTCGAGGTTGAATGCTCTGGCGATAGAAAAGCACGCTTACATCATATTTCGAACATTCCCGTTTATATCGTCTGTAGAGACGAAGCGGATCTTCAAAATCTGGCGCTATTGAATGTTCAGGTGTTCGACGCGGAGGATCCCGTGGGTAAATATCGAAGTGAGCGTTTGAGTGTCTTTGTCGCCATCGGTGTGTCACCCGGATCTAGATGTTCGATCGAGTTCATTCCGACAGGTGGCAAATGGCGAGATCAGAAGTGGTTCGGCGGCTTTTATTCTGCCTGCAACGGCGAGACGTACGACCTGGCCGGACGACAGATTCAGCCAGGCCCCTATAGCCCCAATGACTTTCCGAAGTATCTGGGAAATCTTATCGTTCCAAAGTACAGGTACGTTGCGGAAAATATCATCGAGTTTCTTTAGGTGTGTTTACAACTACTTCAGAACCTATGACCCTTCTACCGGTCGGTACCTGGAGAGCGACCCCATAGGGCTCGCAGGAGGAATCAACACCTACGCTTATGTTAAAAAAAAAACAATCCGTTGAGTTGGACTGATCCATTTGCTCTCGTGAAATGCACGTGCAGAGAAAGCATGGGACGTGGGAATCGGCGAAATTGCGTCAAGCTGTGTACGTATCGGTGCAAATGTGATTGCTCGGACACCCCGATATCGATCACGTTCTCAGCCGGGTCGGGTAGCTCTGCAAAATGCTTTGGTCAGGTCGATCCACATCACACGCAACCTGGACGAATAGTTTCGTTTGAGTCGTTCAGTTTTGATACCGAGAGCTTTTTTGATCGAAATCTAAATTTCTTTACACCGTCTCGTGATTTCATGGACAAGATAGAGGAACTCTGTGATGGTGAAGATTGCTCTGAACCACCCCGGGTTTCTCGGAGGCTCTATTCTTTGCGGCCATCTAGAAAAGAGATTAACGTCCGACCAGTGGGCGCTTCATTTGCATAGCGCGGCTGAATTGAATCAGCGAGGAAGCAGGTTCAGCCGAGGCGCCTCGACGCGGAGCGTCGGTCAACAGGCGCCGAGACCAACCGGAGCGCGGAGTGCGAAATCCTGCCGAGGCTATCGACAGTCATGGCGTGTGTCGTCCTGTGGGGTGTGAATTGCCATTCCTGAGGCAATCGGAAGATGCTGCAGACAGCGTTTCAATGCCTTCGAGAACTAATTGTCGAGGCGGGCGTTATTCGGAATTCCATCGGCGCACTCGCAGTAGAAAATAACACCGCGGGGTCGCCGAAGGAGGTGTTCGCGGCTGTAGGAGTCCTTGAAACAAGCTAGATTTCTCTCCATGTCCCGCGCCTCAGTATCCAGACACTCACGACGAAAACGTAGCGTTGAGACGGCAATTCGCGGTTCCTAGCGGCGTTTGGCGGCAAAAGTGAAGAGGGCGGGCCACCTAACTTACTGATTCAAAAGAAAACGGTTCGTGACGTATACGCCTACGAACCGAGCGGTCGGGAGTTCGCACCGAGGAGCGCAGCGACGACAGCGAAGCAATCTCTCCGGGCGCGCCAAATGACAAAGGGTCCCCCAACGGGGGCCCTTTTTCATTTTGGGTACCTGGATGAAGGTGAGAGCTACTGTTCGATAAAACGCGAAAGCGTTTTAGACGCCGAAGGTGCCCCGAAGGGGTGAAGATCGCCTAAAGGCGATCTGAATCAATCTCTCCGGGCGCACCATAAAATCAAAGGGTTAGCCGATTCTTCCGGTTATCCCTTTTTTTATTTCCGACGCTTTTCCCGAATGGCGCAGTATACGTGTGCGAGTCACATGGTTAGTAACCAAGCTGTCTCCCCATCGTCGGTCGTTGCATAATGGACCACAATTTTCGGAGTGCTGCCCAACATCGAAAGAAATCATATGCTTAGGCATCTTACGCTGTGATTCCGTGACCGTGAGAAGAACAATTTTCGATTTCCGTTACAAATATCCACGTCTCGCCAGTCTCCTTACTAGGGGGATTGTGTATGAGAAGTGACAAACCGGAAAAACACCGCTTGTCAGCAGTATCAGCGGCGTTTGTGGAGAACAGCGGTTTTCTAAAAAAGTTCTTGAGGCGGTATTTCTCGAAACAACAAGATATCGAGGACGTCGTTCAGGAAACTTATTTGCGCGCGTTTGCGGCGGAGCGGAAGAAAGGGATCGAACACCCGAAAGCATTCCTATTTCGAGTCGCAAAGAACGTCGCATTGACTGAGCTAACGAAGAAATCGAGACAGATCACAGATTATCTTGAAGAATCGAGCGCTTCGGTAGCTATGGAAACAGATGCTTCAGCATACGAAGAGACTGAGGCTCAGGAAATACTCGGACGATATTGTGATGCGGTGGCTACACTACCGGACAAGTGCAGAGAGGTGTTCTTGCTGCGAAAGGTTCACGGATTGCCGCATAAAGAGATCGCAGAACGAATGTCATTATCGGCAAGTTCCGTGGCCAAATACATCGCACAAGGCGTCTTAACAGTCGAAACGGCGACGAGTGATAATTACTCAACTCGCGTATTCAGTAGCAGGCAGAAAAAGCTATGAAGAAAATAGTAGATTTCCCAGATAAAACGGCGATCGACCAACAGGCAGCGGAATGGCTTAGTCGACTTGATGCAGATACGCCGCTGACCAAAAACGAGAAAAGCGAACTCGCTGAGTGGATGGGGCGGAGCAATGCGCATAGCAGGCGGCTGCGTCAGCTCGCGGTGGGATGGGATGCGATGAATGTCCTGACCGAGTTGGCAGTTCCGCTGGGTCATTCGCACATGAGCGGCACGCCGCAGGCGCGCGTCGCTTGGTCGAATCGACGGATTGCAGCGGCAGCCGCCAGCATCGTCGTGTCCTTTGTTGTCACAGCGGTCTATTGGTATAGCCCCGACCCAATAGCGAAAACGAATGGGTTTTATGCCACAGCAATTGGAGACCAAGACTCTGTCACCTTGATCGACCAGTCCGAGGTGCTACTGAATACGAATACACAAATTAAGGTTTCCTACTCGCAGGGCTTTCGCGATATCTATCTGCTCCAGGGTGAGGCACATTTCACAGTTGCTAAGAACGCCAATATGCCTTTCAGGGTATTCGCTGGAACCGGGCGAATTGATGCGATCGGTACAGCATTCTCGGTGTATATCAAAGATGACATCGTCGATGTGGCGGTCACCGAAGGTCGCGTCTCGCTCGCATCGATTGCCGTTTCACCGCCGCCAAAGCCGACCAATTCGAGCGTCGCTGCGCAGATCGCGCTGGTTGAACCGCTCGGGACTTTGGAAGCGGGAGAAGTTGCAACCATTTCTAAAGAGGTGGATGAACATCAGAACGCCGTCGTGCAGCTCAATGACCAGAGGTTGCTTGCGGCTAAGGACATGTCCAAGATGATGTCCTGGCGTGACGGAGTGTTGCAATTTTCGGGAGAACCACTCGAACAAGTGGTGAATGAGATCAGTCGTTATACTACGTTGTCGATTGAAATCTCTGATCCCGGAGTTCGCTCAATTCCTATCGGTGGACGATTTCCAGTTGGCGAGACAGACGCAATGTTTGAATCTCTGGAAAAGGACTTCGGGCTTAGGGTAACCCGAGTATCCAATGACAAATTCGTGGTCTCAGCCGGAACATAATTATCGGAGGCCGTACTGGTTTGATGACGTGCCCACGTCTGGTTCAATATTCGTCGCCGGTTCTTCTGGTCAACATAGTCAGGCAGTCATGATCCAGTCACAAATAAGTTTATTGCCCGAATAATGTCTCCGCCTTATTTATTGTCACAGTCTATTCAAACTATTTATTACAACTTTTTGTCCTTCGCCAGTTTCCTAGTTGACAGGGTCGCCACGAGAGAGCCAAGACGCTCCAGGTATGGCGGCTGGATAGAAGGGGGACAACGGCACAGCACAGTAATTTTTCAGCATTTGGCCAGGGTGTTTACGACGATAGTCGTTTGTACGTCGCTTGCCTATGCGGAAGAAGTTCATTACGACTTTGACATACCGTCACAAGATGCTGCGTCATCACTAGAACAATTGGCCGAAATTACCGGTGCAATTGGATTGTTTCGCTACGATCTGGCCGCAGCCCAGCAAGCCAATGCGGTTGTTGGGCGCTACACGTTACCTGATGCCCTTGATTTGCTGCTGGAAGGCACGAATCTCGCCGGCGACCTCTCCGATAAACGCGTGATCAGCATTACGGCTATTAAAGCTGCTGAACGCACTAATGAGGAAGAGCCGATGGATGTTAAGAAAACAGGTTTCATTGCCACGCTGGCAGCGATTTTTAGTGCGTCTCCCGCGACCGCACAGGATACTGTGTCGGACGTCCTTGAAGAGATTGTCGTGACCGGCAACAGGGGCAGTCTGGCGCGATCTCTCGAGCAAAAAAGAAACGCAGATGGCATCACGGACGGCATATCCGCGAAAGATATTGGTGATTTTCCAGACCTCAATGTAACGGACTCGCTGCAACGCATTACTGGCGTTGCTATCACTAGAATATTGGGCGAAGGGCAACAAGTAACCGTTCGAGGCCTTGCGCCGCAATTCACGCGCGTCACTATCAATGGCCAAACCGTCACGTCAGGCGCATCCGGTGTCCCGGGTATCTCCACTTCAGGTCGAGGTGTTGATTTCGACATCTTCGCTTCTGAATTGTTCAACAACGTAACGTTGTCCAAATCGCCGAACGCATCACTGACGGAAGGTGGGCTGGCTGCGACTATTGACCTAAGGACAGCAAGACCATTCGATTATGCGAGTGACGGCGACGGTTCAGTCATCGCGTTTAACGCGCAGGGTACCTACAATGACCGTAGTGAAGGCACTTCACCCCGTTTGTCGTTGATTGCGAGTAGTGCAAATCTTGCGGGCGGAAAATTGGGCTTGTTGGGCAGTGTGTCCTATTCAGAATCGGATCTTCGGCAAGACGCCGTTGAGGGCTTCCGCTGGTTGCTTGCTGACTACGATCTTGATGGCGATGGCACGAATGAATTTGAGGACGTGGAAATCCCATTCATTCCTCGATATTTGTTAGAACAATTCGAGCGCGAGAGACTAGGTGTAACCGGTGCATTGCAATATCGACTAACCGACGAATTTGAGATTGGAGTTGATGTTGCATATGCACAATTCGATGAACTTCGCACCCGATACTCCATCGACGGTTTACTGCGAACTTCTCATCCACCAGTTGGCACGCCGGTCGTAGACTCGACCGGCCGCGTAACCAACTTGACGCTCAACGGGAACACGGGTGGCGGGGTATCGTCTCGATCCGAAAACCTCCATTCGCCGACAGAAAATGATCTGACGTTGATCAATGTCGAGACTCTATGGGACTTCCGGGACAATTGGCAGGCTCGAGTCAAGCTGGGCGTTTCTGATGCATCGTCAAAGGAGGTTGAGAACCGAGCCGTCTATCAGGCAATCAACACGTTCACATTCGACTTCACGGATCCGATTTTCGTGAGTTTGCAGCCGGGTGAGAATCTTCTCGATCCGGGTACCAATGTTGATTTCACGGACCCCAGTGATTTTAGCCATAACCAGAGTCGAACGATTGCGACTGACGTCGACGATCAGGACGTTTCATTCCAAGTCGATCTTTCTCGGAGCTTTGACGACTCCGCACTGTCAAATGTGAGTTTCGGTTTTCGTTACAACGAACGGGAAAAAGAGCAGGCACGATTTGATGGCCGCCTGAGCAGTGCCGCTGGTGAGATACCACTGGCAGCGCCCATCGGCATCCCGTTACCGGTCGATGACTTCTTCGACGGGGAAGGGTCGTCTAATATTAGTCGAACGTGGGTTGCGGTTGACTTCCCAGCATTTTTTGCAGATCCGACGGTGGGTACCGGCACTTTTGCGGTGCCGCAACGCTTCATTGATAGTTTCACGATCTCTGAGGACACGCTGGCGGGGTATGCTCAAGCCAATTTTGACAGCGGCGTGCTTCGTGGCAATTTCGGCGGTCGAATCATTAACACGGATCAAACGTCCGAAGGATTCTTGGCGGACGGCACGCCTATCAGCCAGAGCCAGAGCTACAGCGAGTTCTTGCCGAGTATCAATTTGGTCGCTGAAGTAACGGATGAATTGTTAGTTCGATTTGCGGGATCTCGTACTATCACCCGTCCGACCCTCTTTCAGCTGTCGCCGGGCGGCAACGTAGCTCCTACAAGTCTCACGGCCACCCTTGGTAATCCTGACCTTGATCCGTTCGTTTCCGATCAATTTGATTTGTCGTTTGAGTGGTACTTTGGTTCGGAAGCATTGGCGTCTGCCACTTACTTTACCAAGAACGTGGATGGTTTCATTTCAAATGTGACCTCGCAAAGCATGATCAATGCGGGAACCCAAATTGACGACGCTGGCAATGACGTAAGCGACGCGATCTATACGGTAACACGGCCAGTTAATGGTCAAGGTGCGACGGTTGATGGATTTGAATTATCGGTCCAGACACCATTTACCTTCCTACCAGCACCGTTCGACGGTCTCGGCGTGGTGGCAAACTACACTTGGGCCAACAGTGAATCGACCATAGTGTTCAACGGACAAACGATTACAACATTGTTGCCCGGGCAGTCAGAGAGTTCGTACAACCTTATTGGCTACTACGAGAAAGGGCGATTCAGCGGTCGTTTGGCATACGCCTGGCGTGATGAGTACTTGAGCGAAGTTCGTGCATCCGATGACCAGAGAAGTAATTTCACTGACGCATACGGACAGCTCGACGCAAGCGTTCGATTCACGTTGACGGATAACATTACGCTGACATTCGATGCGCTAAACATCACCGAGGAGGAAGTCTATCTATTCTCTGAAAGAAAAGATCGAAACAGGGCTTATGGATTGACGGGTCGGTTCCTTTCATTCGGTGTGCGGGCGAAGTTCGACTAGCGCCGACACCGAGCACTTCGTATTGCAGCCAAGACCGGGGAATCAATCGCGCCTGATATCCCCGGGCTTGCTTGGTGTGCGATCAATTATTTCCACAGGTTGGGATATAACACGTGTTTTGGGAAGCAAAATGATCAGAGCGGCAAAACTGGCAATACTTAAATCGACGTTGAACGTAGTAGCAGTCGCGTTCTTACTAAACGCATGCAGCACAGATACAGTGGACGAAGAGTCAGTCGGTGAACTCACTGCTATCGAGACTCTGCGAAACCGGTTAGCCAGACCAAGCGACGACGACGTTCTGGTTGTCGCACATCGCGCTTGCTGGATTGATGGCGCGCCCGAGAACTCATTGGCGGCTATTAGTGAGTGTATCGCAATGGGCGTCGACATGATTGAAATCGACGTTCGTCTCACTGTGGATGGCGTTCCAGTTCTTCTGCACGACGAGACGTTGGATCGAACAACCAACGGTTCGGGCAGCATTCGTGAGACAAGCTACGAGACGACGCAAGCGCTCAACTTAAAGCGTGGCAGCGGTGTCGACGCACCTTTGACGGATGAAAAGGTACCAACACTCCGCGAGGCGCTGATCCTCGCTAAAGGACGGATCCTGATCAATTTGGATGTCAAACTTGATATTTTCGGAGACGCATTCGCCGTTGTAGAAGAAATCGGCGTTGAGGATCAAATAGTCATGAAGATGGGTGTCGCACCCGACGACCCGATTTTGAGCGATGCGGCTTTTGTCGGAAAAACGATGTTCATGCCGATAATACGGGAGTGCACGGCAAGACACATTGAACGCAAGACTCATTGTGTGCCCTCTATCGGAGACGAACTCGCTGACTTCGAGGTTTACGAACCAATCGCCTATGAAATCACCTACTCAACTCCTGAATTCCTGATAGTCGGTGCGCCGAAAATGGAAGCCATGGGTGGCAGGGTATGGGTCAATACGCTTTCACCTAGCCATGCGGCAGGTCATACAGATGCGGTGGCCGCGAACGACCCAGATGCACATTGGGGCCAGGTCGTTCGCGATGGCGCCAACATCATACAGACCGACCGGCCGCGCGAATTGATCGCTTTTCTGTCCGATCAGGGACTCCGATAGCGATGATCGAATCGATTGTCGGTTTCTACACCAAGAGCGCTGCCGCCGAGGCAAGAGATGTTTCCGACGGTACAGTTGCGCGTGAGTGGCGTCGGCGTAAATGGTCGGTCTTTCTGAGTATTACGTTCGGCTATGGCTTTTACTACATTTGCCGCCTAAGTTTTAGCGTTGCCAAAAAGCCGATGGCCGACGAGGGTATATTCGATGCGGCGCAAATGGGCATCATAGGATCGGCATTGTTCTTTGCCTATGCCGCCGGCAAGCTTACGAACGGTCTCATTGCTGATCGAGTCAATGTTCGCGCATTCATGACGACCGGTTTGTTGGTATCTGCAGCCATCAATTTGCTACTGGGTTTCACAACAGTGTTCTGGGTGTTTCTGGTGCTGTGGGGTATCAATGGTTGGTTTCAGTCATTCGGCGCGCCTTCAAGCGTTGTCTCGATTTCCCGTTGGTACAACGACGAGGAGCGCGGCACCTACTACGGTATGTGGAGCAGCAGCCACAACATCGGTGAGGCGATAACGTTTATCGGCACAGCGGTAGTTGTTACCAGCTTTGGTTGGATGTGGGGATTTCGAGCAGCCGGTATAGCATGTTTGCTCATGGCAGTATTGATTTGGCGATATCTTTACGAGCGACCCGAAGTATACGGACTACCTGGCGTCGGCGGCGATCCGGCCAAACGCCGTGGCAATCATATGTCTGCTAAACAGTGGGCTGTTTTCAAGAAACCCGCCGTTTGGACATTGGCATTCGCGAGTGCTTTTTTCTATGTGACCCGCTACGCGATCAACAGTTGGGGCATATTCTTCCTCGAGGCTGAGAAGGGCTACAGCACCATCGAGGCAAGCTCGATTGTTTCGGCTAATGCGATTGCCGGAGTACTCGGGACGTTTTTTTCCGGAATACTGTCGGATAAACTTTTCGCAGGACGCCGTAATTTGCCGGCGCTGATATTTGGCGTCATCTATGCGGCAGCCACGGCCTTGTTTGTGCTGGGACCGGCGGACCCGATAATCGATACTGCCAGCATGGTACTTTTCGGGTTGGCGCTTGGCGTGTTGCTGGTTTATTTGGGAGGTTTGATGGCGGTTGATATTTGTTCCAAGGAAGTCTCAGGTACTGCGCTTGGCATCGTCGGCGTGGCAAGCTATACGGGTGCTGCACTCCAAGATATTCTCAGCGGGTATCTGATTGAGGCTGGCAAAACAATTGTTGACGGGCAATCCAACTACGATTTCTCAGTCGCGGGATACGTTTGGATTGGATCTGCAGTCGTGTCGCTTATCCTCGCGAGCCTGGTTTGGAATAGTCGTGCGCCTGAGTGACATGGATTGAGTAAACCGGCAGTAATGTTCGACCTAGGCGGCGTTCTGGCCGACTTGGGCGATCCCGTTACGTCCCTTGGCCTCGAGATGTCAAACAAAGACTTTTGGGACATCTGGCTGAATTCGTCAAGCGTCCACGCATTTGAAACTGGCTCGCTGTCGGCTGATGAGTTCTGCCCCAGGCTTGGGCGCGAATTGGGTTTGGGCGATGGCGGCTTTTCAGAGGAACGGTTGAACTCTTGGCAACTTAGTCTCTACCCTGGCGCCGAAGAACTTGTTCGTGCACTGGCTATCAACCACGACCTCGTTTTGCTTTCAAACACGAACCCGAACCACTGGGAGCAGCAGGAGAAAAGCACTCAAGTTTTTTCGTTGTTCTCTCATGTTTTTCTGTCATACGAAACGGGGTTGTACAAACCTTCGCGTGAGCCATTTCGTCACGCAATTGAACTGATAGGTAGGAACCCAGCGGATATTATCTATGTTGACGATACTGCACAGAACGTCATGACGGCGTCTCAATTGGGCATCAATGCTCATCGGGCGAAAGGAATCGAATCGGTTGAGGAAGTTCTTATTGGAGAATTGGGGTTGTGACGAATAATCGAGAACCGAATTGTTGATTTGCACTGAAATTTGATCCAATTGCGGTGCTTATTTGCATCGACGATTGACCCGTCTGATCGCTGTCTGGTGGTGGCATACGCTGAGTTTCTGACCATTCTGCCGGGCAGGTTTTCAGTTCAAGTTCTGGGTCAGATTTCGGTGCAAATCAACACGCAGGCCCAAAGCGAGGCCACCGTATAGGCTACCTTGTCCCGTCTGGGAATAATTTCGTGAAATAGCACGTGGCTATCTTAAATATTCCCGATCGGGAATAAATTGCCCTAATTCGGCCGGTTGAAGGTAAATATTCCCGATCGGGAATATTTTGTTGTCAGGTGGCCCGAACCGCGATAATATTACCGAGCGGGAATAAAAAAGGGTGCACCAATGTTATTAACAACGGAAGAGCTGGGCAGGATAGTCAAAAAAGAGCGCAAGGCGATGGGCCTCACGCAGGCCGAACTCGCCCTGACGTCCGGTACCGGCATGCGCTTTATCAGCGACCTCGAAAACGGCAAACCCACATGCCAGATCGGGAAGACCCTGACCGTCCTAAAGACGCTCGGTCTGCGCCTCACACTGTCCTCGCCCCATAGTCCCGGGGGAGGGTGAGCATGGCCCGTATCCTTAATGTCCATTATGACCGGGAACTCATCGGCCAACTGATTCAGGATGACGGCGGGCAAATGACCTTCAAATATGATGCGTCCTGGCTCGGCAAGCCGGAGCCAATCGCGTTATCCCGCTCCTTGCCACTACGTGAAGAGACTTTCACCCAAAAAGAGTGCAGGGGTTTTTTCGGCGGAACGCTTCCTGAGGAAGACAACCGCAAGCTTATCGCCCGCATTCTCGGCATCAGTGACAAAAACGATTTTGCGATGCTCGAACAAATCGGCGGTGAATGCGCCGGAGCGATCTCATTTTTGCCAGAAGATGAAAAGATCCCCCCAGATGATGATCGCTACCGCGACCTTACCGATGACGAACTGGCAAAAATTCTGCGTGAGCTGCCACGCAGGCCGCTCATGGCCGGTGAGGACGGCATTCGTCTATCGCTGGCAGGTGCACAGGACAAGATTGCTGTCCGCATCGATGATGGAAAAATCTCCATACCACGCGGCAGTGCGCCCAGTTCCCACGTTCTTAAACCGGCGATAGATACCTATGAAGGCATTGTCTTCAACGAAGCGTTCTGCATGACGCTTGCGCGTGCATGCGGTTTAAATGCGGCGCCGGTTGACATCGGCAAAGTCGAAGACATCGATTATCTGCTCGCCGAGCGCTATGACCGCATCAGGAATGGTGAAGAAAATATACAGCGTCTTCACCAGGAAGATTTTTGTCAGGCTCTCGGTATCCCCTCGGAGATTAAATACCAATCCGAAGGCGGACCGTCCCTGGCGGTTTGTTTCGACTTGATCCGCGACGCGTCAAGTGCACCGGCACCTGACCTGATCGCTTTGCTCGATGCGGTCATATTTAATTTGCTGATCGGCAATCATGACGCGCATGCCAAGAACTTCTCACTTCTCTATATGTCGGACCGGTCAATCCGTCTTGCGCCGCTCTATGATCTGGTCTCGACGGTTTATTATGAAGAGCTGACCGATAAGATGGCGATGAAGATTGGCAAGCAGCCCAGGTCTGCGTTGATCCATCCAAAGGACGTTGACCAATTTGCCGCCGATGCGGGTCTCGGTGCAGCGCTGGCGCGCGCGCGTATTCCGCTAATGGCGGGTAGACTGCTTGAACAAATTCGCAGCATTGACAAGCCGAACCCTGTCTCCGAGGATGTAGCGAAGCTGATCGCGGAGCGCTGCAATACCTATCGCTCTCGCTTTACCAAGAAATAGCCCTCGCCAGGTTCTAGTGTGTTATCGACTGCGCCAGTTCTCGACCGTACCAGGCGAGTGTCTGAAGTACCGGGTGCTTATTCATTAATTGCCCGTATCTACCTGCCGATGTAAAGCCGCTCTTGGTATAAAGATTCGCGTTCGCGAATTCCGACAAATTTCCGACATCAGCTGTGCATCGTTATGCATTGTAGGGCGAAATTGCAACGAACGCCGTCTTTTAGGCTTTATTAATCAACAAGTTACAATGGCGCTTCGAGCTACGAACCGAGCGGTCGGGAGTTCGCACCGAGGAGCGCAGCGACGACAGCGAAGCAATCTCTCCGGGCGCGCCATAAAATCAAAGGGTTAGCCGATTTTTCCGGTTAGCCCTTTTTTTATTTCCGACACTTTTCCGACACTTCTTTTCGTCCTTTGGCGAATTAGCATCAGATTCGGCGTTTCGGTCCTGCCTCTATGTTGATTTGCACACCGCATTGACCTTCCTTTTGCAGCCAAGAAATGATCCTCCGAGCACAGCAAAAAGAGTTACTTTTTCAAAGCTTCAGGGAACATCAGGCGGGTCGATTTTCGATGCGAATAGTCGGCCCATTTGGGTCAAATTTCAATGCAAATCAACACTATTTGGTCTGATCACGGCATAAACACAATACCTCATTAAATCTATATACCTCAGTGGACCAGTGAGGTATATTAAAACACTGAGGTATTAAGTTATGAGTCAGTCACAGGTACGCCACCAAGCCACTGGTCGAGCGGAACGGACCGTTTTGGCGGTCTTGCCGCGCTCTATAGAAATATCCGTTCCGACCGGCGACGCAGCTGCCGATCTGATCGTCAATGGACAGCCCCTGACCATCAAGTGGGCTGGCGAGGGGCATCTTGGTGACATTCGACGTCTGTTAAAAGACAGCGCCCGTTCGTATCCCGACATCGTGGTGGCGCAGCGGCTCTCGCCTGGCGCCCGGGCAGCCCTCGACGAAGCCGGAATCGGCTGGGTGGATGAAACTGGCGCGGCCGAAATTGCCATTGGCCTCATAATTGTGTCCCGATCCGGGACGCCCGCAAAGCCGGAGCGGGGATACCTGACGCGTTGGACACCGGCAGTAATGGCGGTAGCGGAAGCGCTGCTGTGTGGAGTTGCCGCGACGGTCGCCGGAACCCAGTCTGCCACCGGGCTATCTACCGGGAGTTGCACCGCAGCGCTGCGCTACTTAACCGATCTCGGATTGCTTCGAGCAGCGGCAAAACGTGGAAGGGATTCTGCTCGACACATCGACGATCCGAATACGTTCCTCACCAGCTATGCTGCCGCAACACGGACGGTAGCAGATCCGCTCAGCTTGCAAGTTGGGGTAATGTGGCGCGATCCTGTTGCTGAGTTGATCACTACCGGGGAACGGTGGCGTGCTGCGGGAATTGACTGGGTGGCCACTGGCGGTGTCGCCGCCAGTGTGATGGCGCCGTTTCTCTCCGGTGTATCAAGCGCCGATGTGTATGTCGATGCGACGTCGATTGTCGGCCTCGAAGCCGTTGCCCAGGCGGCAGAATTGCAGCCCATTGAAGGGGGTCGACTTACGTTACGGCCATTCCCAACCGTGGCCATCCAACGCTTGTGCGAAGAAATCGATGGCTTACGAGTGGCGCCTTGGCCACGGGTGTACGTCGATCTTCAACGCACGGGCGTACGTGGTGAAGAAGCCGCAGAACATTTGTTAGAGGTTATTCGTGAGCGATGAAGCACCGCGTGTTGATTTGCATTGAAATTGGATCTAATTCCGGTGTCTATTTGGATAGACGATTGACCCGTCTGGTCGCTAGCTGGTCGTGACATTTGCTGGGTTTCTGACCATTCTGTCGGGCTAGTTTTAAGCGCAAATTCTGGGTCAGATTTCAATGCAAATCGACGAGGACACTGAGTGTTCGATTGCAGAGTATCGTTCTCGCAACGATAGTTTCTTCGTACCGATGCCCATAGTATCCCCCACAGGGTATATTGTAATTATCACCCCCACAGGGTATATTTCGAGGATATACCCTAGAGGGGCTGAAAATGAACCATACTGTATTTACGCCGGATCAATTAGGGCGCGTCCTCAGAGGCCACCGCAAGGCAGCCAAGCAGTCGCAAGAATCGGCGGCGGCATCCGTCGGATTGTTGCCTAAAACGATCTCGAAGCTGGAACTGGCGACCGAATCGGCGACCATCGGCAGTCTATTCAAGCTGCTCTCAGCGCTGGAGTTGGAGCTAGTGGTGCAGCCACGCCCAGACGCGACCGCCGCAGAGGGTGAGTGGTAAGCGTATGCCAAGGCGAACTAAATCGCGTGTCCTTGAACTGTGGATGAACGGTGACCACGTCGGCCACTGGGGCATCAATGCTCAAGGCCGGCAAACGTTTCAGTACATCGAAAGCTGGGTAGAAACTCGTGGAGCTCGACCGATTTCCCTGTCTATGCCCTTGCGTCCGGCAGACAGTTCCTACGTCGGTGATACGGTCAGCGCGTTCTTCGACAATCTCCTACCCGATAGCACGGAGATCCGACGCCGCATACAAACGCGATTCGGGACACGAACCAGCGCGCCATTTGATTTGCTAGCCGAGATCGGCCGAGACTGCGTCGGCGCTATTCAGCTGTTGCCGCCAGGCCAGGCGCCGGATGGCTTACGCAAAATAGGTGGTGTGCCGCTCGACGAAAAAGGTATCGCTGCGGAACTGCGGGCGGCGGTGTCGGCGAACGCGCTCGGCCAACAAGCCGATAAACCGCTGCGAATCTCGGTAGCCGGTGCGCAGGAAAAGACGGCGCTACTATGGCACGAAGACGCATGGCATCGCCCTGTGGGTGCAACACCCAGTACGCATCTATTCAAACTGGCGTTGGGGCGAATCGGTACCACGCAGATTGATATGTCGACGTCGGTAGAAAATGAGTGGCTATGCGCCCAGATTGTTCACGCATTTGGCATCGACAATGCATCGTGTGAGATGGCTAGTTTTGAAGATCAGCGCGTGTTGATAGTTGAGCGGTTCGATCGACGTCTGGCGCAAGGTGGAAAGTGGTGGCTGCGACTGCCGCAAGAGGACCTGTGTCAGGCACTGGGTGTGCCGCCCGGCCAGAAATACGAATCCGATGGTGGTCCAGGAATCGCCGACATCAATGCATTATTGCTGGGTTCTCGACGTTCAGATACGGACCGACAGGCGTTCTTTCGCGCTCAAGTCGTATTCTGGATGCTGTGCGCCATTGACGGGCATGCGAAGAATTTCAGCGTATTTATTGAGGCGAGCGGACGATACCGTTTGACGCCCCTGTATGACGTGTTGTCTGCTTACCCGATAATAGGTACCGGCGCCAATCAATACGCACCGCAAAAGGTCACGATGGCCATGGCAGTTAGTGGC
>JAJFKS010000017.1 GCA_021773115.1 Woeseiaceae bacterium
TCAATGGAAAGGTAGTTGTGTCGAACAAAACTCTACTGACTTACGATGAAGAAAAAAGCAGAGCAGCTATCGAAGAGTTTTCAAAAGAAGTAGAAGCAATTGCGGAAACTTTATGAGCCTAAAGGGTGCGTAGTTTTACTATGCGCCGCGCTCATCCGCCTTGGTGGTTAGCGTTCCACCCGTTACACTCCATAACTGATCGAGAAATAAAACCGACGTCTCCCCCAATTTGAGTAGCAGAATGATTTTAGAGTCTGGCCTTGAAGGAAGAGGTTGGACATGAAGAAGCGGTATACGGAAGAGCAGAACATTGGGTATTGACAAGTTAAGTGGCGACAAAGCGTAATTGTTAGATGAAAAAATCAACCACAATGTATAAGCGTCACCGATTTCCGCCGGAGATCATTCAATATGCTGTATGGCTCTATCATCGCTTTAGCTTGAGTCATTGAGATGTCGAAGATTTGCTGGCCGAGCGCGGAATCACCGTTAGCTATGAATTAATTCGGCTATGGTGCATTAAGTTCGGATCGAAATACGCTCGTCGATTGAAGATAAAACACCAGGGATATGGAGATACATTTTTCGTTGACGAAGTATTCGTGAAGATTGATGGCGAGCGACATTACTCATGGCGCGCTGTCGATCAGGATGGAGAAATCGTTGATGTATTTCTACAGCATCGACGCGACGGCAGGGCTGCTAAGCGCTTCTTCAGACGACTATTGACGGCACATTGAAGTAAACTCAGGAAGATAGTGACGGACAAGTTGAGAAGCTACGGCGTCGCACATCGCGAACCCATGCCAGATACGATTAAGGTACACATTGACGGTCGCGGTTCTTGGCGAAGCATTAATCGACTTTATTGTCGGTGACGACGGCGCCTGCCGGCCGCATCTTGATTCGCGAGGGCGTCGCGGTGCCGCAGCAGCGACGCTCCCGATGACCGACGTCGCTAGCGCTTGTGACGATCGACTTCGCCTGCGCTGCGGCTGCAATAAACGTTCTGGCATGAGTGGCTCGACGAACATCTGTTCGAATCCATTGACCATGCACAGCAAACTGCGACCGACTGGTTGTGGCGTTACAATAATGCGCGGCCTAACATGGACGATGGAAGCATCACGCCGATTCAAAAACTCGAACTAGCTGCTGAACATCTACTTCCCGCTGCAGATAAAAATGGGGGGATTACAAGCTGCCCCGCTTGTAAACCCACCGTCGTTGCATCCTTGAGTAGCAGATCAAGGGCGAGATCATTTCCGTCAAAGACGCCCGATATCAATTCTCCCAACCGACCTTTGATGCTGACTTCCTGATTCGTCAAGACGCTAGTTGTTCGGCGCGCCATCGTTGATCCAGTCCTTAATCATGTCGATCGTCGCCTGGTCAAGAAACGGTCCTCCCTGTGGCATCCGAACACCCACGGCCTGTGTACCTTCGAGCTTTTGAACCAGATAGCTGTTGCCCGAATCGTTGGGGGTGACGCGGTTAAGGCTGCCAACCTCCAAGCTGGCAACGTTGACCAGCGCGGTGAAACTGGCGTTGGCGCTGGACAGGTTCATGCCCGATGGCAAGTTGCTGCTGGTGGGACCCGAATGGCAGCCCGAACAGATCGGTGAGAAAACCTGTGTCTGAATCTGTCCCAAAGTTACTGCGACAGCATTCTGCACGGTAACGACCACGTCAGTGGAGACACCGGTGTTGCCGATTGCGTCCTCCGCTTCGGCGGTCAATGTAATACTGCTATTGGACGCCGTTGTTGTATCCCAATCGAAGGTGTAAGGCGCGGTCGTATCGCTACCGATAGTCGTGCCATCGGCCAGGAACCGGACAACGGTGACACCCTGGTTATCACTGGCATCGGCCATCAGCGTTACAGTGCCGCTCAACGGTGAGCCCGGTGATGTGAGAGTGACGACCGGATCGACATTGTCAAACTCGGAAGCGTCGGGCGGAGTGATCTGGCCACGGATTTCACCGCCCGGATTCGCTGGTGTGTGCGCATTCACATACAGCCCGCCGGCTTTGTAGTCGCCGAGCGCATCAGAATCAAATAAACCGATTGCAGACCAGTGCCCGAGGTTTGCGGCGTCCTGTATCAGCGGGATGAGCACCGGCCCGTTTTGACCTGCCGGTGCCGTGTGGATGTGTGCCGCGGTCGCATCATCGATGCCACTCGCGTTAAGGTGCAATTCCACTGCGCCCGTATCGCGATTGACTGTACTCGCCGCGATACCTGCGGCGACGGTGACAACGGCCGGCACTTCCTGATCGCCACTCATGTCAGTGAACAACACTTCAACCGGTGGTGGCGCGATCTGGCCACGGAGCTCGCCGGCGGGAATGGCTGGTGTATGCAGATTGACGTAAAGCTGACCGGCCCGATAACTCGTCATACCCGCCGCATCAAATTGTGCGCCTGTTACGGACCAGTGACCGGAATTGCCGGCATCTTGTGCGAGTCCTATCAACACGCCTCCGTTCTGCCCGGCAAAGGCTCGATGAATATGTGACGCGGTCGCGTCATCAACACCGGTGGCATTCACATGCAGTGTTACCGTTCCGGTATCAAGGTCGACCGTACTGGCAGCGACAGCGCTTGCAGCGCTCATGTTTGCCGGTACTTCCTGCCCGCCGTTCATCGCGGTGAACAGAACTTCAATCGATTCAGGTGTGACCTGGCCGCGAATCTCGCCGCCAGGATTGGCAGGCGTGTGAACATTGGCGTAATAACGACCCGAACTCAGCGCGGCCAGCTGTGCCGCATCGGCAGGCGCGTCAATCGCGGACCACAGTGCGACGTTGCCAGAATCTTGTGTGAGTCCGATTGCCACGCCGCCGTTTGTTCCGGCGTAGCCGTCATGAAGATGTGCAGCAGTCGCATCGTCGATACCGCTTGTGTTGACGTGCGCGATGACCGTGCCGGCGGCCGTGTTGCCGGTGACGGCGTAGGTGCCACTCGCCGCCGTGCTAACTGCGGGGATTTCCTGGCTACCATCAAGGCGACCAAACGCGAAGATAATGCCGTCCGGGATCACCTGGCCGCGAATCTCGCCGCCCGGATTGGCCGGGCTATGAACGTTGATGTAAGTACCGCCCGCAAGTACCGCTGAGAGTTGCGTGGCATCAAGCGGCTGTTGCTCCGCGGACCAATGGGCTGGATTACTGCCGTCCTGAGTAAGGCCGAACTCGACCGGTCCATTTACGCCACCAAATGCATTGTGCAAATGCGAGGCGGTAGCGTCGTCGAAACCGCGAGTGTTGACGTGCACGGTTAATAATGATGCGGCTTCGTCGAGTGTCAATGTCGCGAGCCCCTCGGCCGTGGAGTCGAGGCTGGGAACTTCCTGTGCACCGGACAATTCAGAGAACAAAACGACAATTCCCTCGGGTAACACCTGGCCGCGAATTTCACCACCCGGGTTCGCCGGGCTGTGAACGTTCACATACAACTGCCCGTTGTCGAACGCTGCAAGCCCAGCAGCATTCAAAACGGCGCCTTCAACAAACCAGTGGCCGGGAGTTGTCATGTCCATAGCCAGGCCCACCAGTACCGGGCCGGTTGCGCCGGCATAGGCCTGATGCAAATGGGCCTGCGTCGCGTTATCAAGATCTGCGACCTGAGCGTGTATGGCAAGCGTACCGCTTGCCGGATCGAGTGTTATAGCCGCGCGTCCACTGGCGCTGCTTTGGAGTTGTGGTACGGTCTCGGCGCCTGTGAGCGCACTAAACCGCAGCACGAAACCATCCGGAAGAATCTGGCCGCGTATTTCACCGCCGGGCAGTGCGGCCGAGTGCACGTTGAGGTACAGGGCGCCGGCCAACAGCCGATCAACGCCAGCGGCATCCAGCGTTGAACCGCCCGGTACCGTGAAGATCGTCGGGTCGACGGTATCCTGAGCGAGGGGGATCAGTACCGGTCCATTCATGCCGGCGAACGCGTCATGAATGTGAGCCGCTGTCGCCGTAATGCCGCTGGTCGTCAAATTGCCTTGGACATCTCCGGTCGCGACATTGATCGTGAGGTCGGCCTGAGCCGTGGCTTGTGAGCCTGATGCCGGAACTTCTTCGTTGCCGCTCACCGATATCGCAAAGTCCTGCACGTTCTTAACCGTGACAGTCGCTGCGGCAGATGTGCCAGTGTTGCCCGCTGCGTCGTCGGCCTCTGCTGTTAATGTATGATCCCCTTCAGCTTCGCCTGACGTATCCCAGGCCATACTGAACGGTGCCGTGGTGTCAGCGCCGAGAAGCACGCCATCAACGAAGAAACGGACTGCCGTTACGCCGACGCTGTCCGTTGCAGTCACTGATAACGTCACCGTTCGATTCACGGTGGCGGCGGGAGCTTGCACTGCCGCAACGGTCGGAGCCGTTGTATCCACCGGGGGCGGCGGTGGTGGTTGCGCAGCCGAACCCCCGCCACCGCCGCAACCTGCAATGAGGAGTAAAGTCAGAAACGATAAAGTGGTGAGCGGTAATTTGCGTTCGATAGTCATTGGATCATTCCCCGGACTTATTCGTTGTTGGATCCTCGTAGGCTGAGGCCCGTTTATGCAGTGAGTGCACTCGAAGCAGAAAAAGGTTCAAACTGTCGTGTCGATGAAGTTAAAAGAATCCATGCAGCTCGACAAAAAATACCTTTCGGTTTTGTGCGTCGACTTGTGGAATACCGTCATAAAGCCGAAAGCCAAGCCGCGCCTGAACAAACTGGATCGGCGAGTATTCCCAAACCAGGCTATGGCGAACCTGGTGGTCCTCGCTAATATCATCATTCGGATCGAGAAAGTCGTAACTGAATTTCAGATTATGTTTGCCGTAGACTGTCCAGTTCGCTTCCAGCAAACCCGCGAACGCATCGGTGCTTACGCCGGGAGATATGTCGTCACTGATCCTGTCTATTTCTGCCAACCAGGCGACAGGCCCTGTTTTCAAACCGCCGAAAAACCCAAACATCGTGCGGTCGCCGAAATCATCTTCGTTAGTGTTGACGCTAACGCCGGCGCGCCACCTTGCCCTCACGTAACTTGAAACGAGACTGATCTGTTTATCCGCGCTGTCCCGTCCCGCGCCGCTGCCATCGGTAAAGGACGCAACCACTGACCAAGGCCCTGAGTTGAAGCCACCTTGCAGACCCCTGTCGGTGTTGGCGAAGTTGATGCCAGTTGCTTGCCGAACGAATGCCGTGTCATCCTGGAGCCGCAGCCCATACGGCAGGTAGAACTCTCCTGCTGCTAAGAACCACCGTCTATCCGTGCTGTTGAGTCGCAGGTAGGCTTCGCGATTTTCGAGATCGTTCGGAGAGAATTGTTCGTCGATATACAGAGTCAGCCTGTTGGGAATCAGGCTTGCCTCAAGGTAGATAGTGCCACGATTAAAGTCGACATCGGATGTGCCGCTGCGATTCGGGATGTCAGTTTCGACGAAACTGGCCCGTAGATCACCGCCGATCGACAGCCACTTCGTGACGTCGCCGGTCCATGCCTCGCCGTCGCCTAATCGATGCGCCGCCAATTCAGATTGCGCGAATACGTTGCCATACACATTGCGTTTTCCGCCGCCCGCCGGATTACTATGGCAGCTTGAACATTGCATGCCTTTTTGCACCGCGAGGTACGGTTCGGCCTTCGCGGCTTGTCCAGCACTCATCAATATCAAGGCTGTTACGAGCAGCCATACGTATCTGTCGTTGGTCATCTAGCGATTCGCTCCGTTAGCAATCCATTCGCGGATGTCGTCAATGAGAGCCTGATCCAGCACGCCACCACCGAGTGGCATTCTGCCGCCAGCGGCGGCAGTGCCTTCGATTTTTTGAACGAGGTAACTATTGTCCGGATCGCCAGCAGCGACTCGGGACAGCGCGGGCTGCTGAATACTCGCGACACCGACAAGATTGGCAAAGCTGGCATCAGCATGGGACAGGTCCATGCCGGCGGGCAGGGTATTCCCGGTCGGACCTGTGTGACATCCGGAGACCGCGCAGTTCGGTGCGAAAACGCTCGCCTGCAATGCATCCAATGTCGGCGCACTGATCGGTACCGCCAGCGAAAAGTTCGCTTCGAAATCGCCGCCGGCAGTTCCGTCGCCGGATGGAAATGCGCCCGAGAATTCACCATCGAGTGCATTGGCATCAAGATCCATAATGATGGAGGCACCGGAGCCCGGTAATCGCACTCGGTAAGTATCGTCTGCCAAAGCAACACCTGTCAGATCAAATGTTGCACTCGTTGGAGTTGTTGCGATACTGCTTGCAGTGACACTCGATTCGTTGCCGTCGCCAAACGTTGAATCGCCGCCGCTGCTTTCGAGCAGAAACGTCATCACATTGACAGTCGATACATCGAGTTCGCGATCAAACATCGCGATTACATTGGCAGGTGCGGCTATGAGCGCGCTGCCAGGGACAGGAGAAAGGGAGGTCACCCTGATCGGATTCGAAGACGGTATCCGGTCGTCAATGGCTCCGTCACTAATCCACTGCCGGATCACGTCAATCGAAGCCTGTTGTAGTGGCGGAGCACCCAACGGCATCTGCGCACCGACCGACGCCGAGCCTTCCAGTTTTTGGACTAAGTAACTGCTACCGGGATCCCCGGGCTCCACGCGTAAAATCGAGGGCGACTCTGAACTCGCGACGCCAACGAGCATGCCGTAGCTATTCGCACTGTCGAGTCGCAATCCTTGCGGTGCAGCGGAGCCAAGGTGACAGCCGGTTGTTGCGCAATTCGGCTCAATGATATTCACCTGAATTTCGGAGAAGTTCGGCCCAAACGCACCTGGCGGAAGCCTTGGCGGCAGACCGCTGCCGTCGCCGCCGGTGCAGGAGGCTAACAAGACGGGAAATAGCGCGAAAATTAGAGCGGTCTTATTATTGTTGCATTGCGACAAGTTCAATTTTTGTCCACCATGATTCAGTCCCGATACCTACTGTGGGTGGTGTGGATCCGGCAAAAGGTTCACTTGGCGCCAAAATGAACCTTTTCGGCGGAAAAACCGACCTACCAACACGAGTAGGCAATTTTCGTAAGACTAAAGGTGTAGTTCACGGCGAATATGACCCCAGTGGAAAGAGACAATTCGGGCAGCGACAAGTGCGCGGCGGAGGTACTGCTCTTGCAGCGCGTTGCGGAACGCGATCGTGGCGCTTTCGAGGAACTATTCGAGATCTACCACCCGCGTTTGTTCTCGTTCCTGTTCCGATTAACGAGTTCGCACGGTGCCGCCGAGGAACTGACCAATGATGTCTTGCTAACCATGTGGAAGGATGCGGGGCGATTCCGCGGTGAGTCGAAGGTGTCGACCTGGATATTCGGCATTGCGTACCGGCAAGGGCTGGCGCAGCTCAGACAGCGAAAATTCAAGCTACGGTCGATTAAGGATGAAGACGCTATGGTCAGCGCGGGTGATGCTCGCCTTGAACGCGAAGACTGGATCCGCCAAGGTATCAACGCATTGCCGCCGAAACAAAAGCTCACCGTCATGCTGGTGTATTTTCTAGGATTGACCTGTGAAGAAGCTGCGGGCGCGAGCGGCGTTCCAGCGAATACCGTTAAGACTCGCATGTTTCACGCGCGAAAGAACATGAAGGAACATCTGATTGCGAGTGGCGTTCCCAAAGACTGGCGAAAGGACATATCGAATGACTAGCTATACTCCAAACCGGCAGTGCGATGAGTTCCGGAAAAACATTCCGTGGTACGTCAATGGGACACTTTGCGATCCGACGGCGGCAGTTCTGCGCGAACATTTGCAAGGCTGCAGTGATTGCCAGAACGATTTTGAAATGCATGCGGAAATGCGCGCGTCCGTTCTCGGTCGTGAACTGACGCCAATGAAACCTGTAACCAGGGCTGCAGATATTATCGGAGTCGATGGCGCCGGTCCTGGGGAGCAATCGGACGCGCGGCCACTTAGGTCACGTTTTATCGCTGTTGCCGCCAGCATTGCAATTCTTGGCGCAGTTCTGATTTTGGCACTATATCGGGAGAATGACGCTGACGTCGGCAATCAACTATTCCAGACGGCGACATCAGAGGGTTCAACGGACGGTATAGACTACGTGTTGCAAGTGCAGTTTGAGGAGTCCGTTGCCGATTCCGAGCGTGTCAGGATTGCGGCGCAACTCGACGGTGCGGTCAAGTGGGTGGTCAATGACAAAGGTGTCTACGAGGTGCATGTGCGACTCGCTGCGCCAACATTGCAGATATTGAAGGACTACGAAGAGCACGCTGATGCGCTGACAGGAGTACAATCGGCGAAATTCACAGCGCTCCAGTTACCCATGAGGTGAGGGTTATGCGGATACTGAAAAGTGCGCTGGCGATTCTTTTTGTTTCCTTTTCAATGTTTTCGGTCGCTAAAGAACTGCCGGACCCCACCCGAGACATCCTGGTTACTTTTGATAATGATTCGGCAGCATCCTCAAGTGCCAGCCTCGGCGCTCCGTATTCGCACCGCAAGCGCTATACAATCGCACGGCAAGTGCGCCGCAATGCAGCGGCAATTGCGAAAAAGTATTCGCTTGAAGAAATCGAACACTGGCCGATTCGGTCCTTGGCCATTTATTGCTTTGTCTATCGTGTGCCGGAAGGCGCAGACCGGCAATTCATAGTTGAAACGTTGAACGCAGATGTTCGCGTCGAGTCGGCGCAGACGCTGCAAAGTTTCGAAACCAGCATGGGCAAAGCCGATGGCTATGACGACACGTATGCGAATCTGCAATACGGGCTGGATGTTCTTGGCATTCCTGCGGCGCACCGGACAACTCGTGGTGCCGGAATTCGGATCGCTATTATCGATAGTGATGTTGACAGGTCTCACGAAGACCTTAAGGGGCGCATTCAACGTGTCCGGGTATTCTTGAGTCGAGGGGAGCCAGGTGACCGAAATCATGGCACCGCTATCGCCAGCATAATCGGCGCGCGATCGAATAATGCCCTGGGTATCGTTGGTGTTGCACCGGAGGCAACACTTGAACTGTATGTTTCGTGCTGGAGCGGCGGTGTGGCCAAGTCGGCGATCTGTGACAGCTTCTCTTTGTCCAAGGCAATCGATAACATGCTTGAAAATCCACCGCACGTTCTGAATTTGAGTTTGAGCGGCCCGTACGATCCGTTGCTGGAGCGGCTGATTCAAAAAGCAATTGAGGCCGGTGTCGTAGTTATCGCCGCCGGACCAACTGAGGGCGCGGTGCAGAGAGACTTTCCGTCGAATATGGTAGATGTGATCAGCGTAGGTACCGTACCAATCGCCGGTTCGGCAGTCGGCGCGTCGAATGCGACACTATTTGCCCCCGGCAACCGAATTTTGGTAGCGGTCCCGGCTGACCAGTACGATTTTCGATCGGGAAGCTCGTTGGCTGCAGCGCATGTGAGCGGTGTTGTTGCATTGTTGCTTTCTGTCGTACCTGATAATTCCTCGGAGACGATACGCAGTATATTGCAACGCTCTCAGGTCGCCGAACGTGGGTCCATTGTCTCGATCAATGCCTGTGCTGCGTTGAATCTTGCAGGACCCGCCTACCAATGCCACGACGAGGTACAGAGTTCAGAACGGGATTTGTATCTTGAGGACCAGCCGGGATTTGGCCCGGTCCGGCGTGCTGATAATGGGAACCCATTTGTCGGTGTCATGAATCCGCAAGTCGACGTCAACCCATTTGAATGACCCCGTAATACCGAGTTGCCAGTATTGGTAGGCGCCGCCCGTCAAATTCGACGTGTCGTAGTATCCGGCGCCGCCACCAATCGCCCAGATGCTGCTGACAGGCCACTCGGCGTAGAGCTCAAAATTCATCGTCGAGTTGCCACTGTTGTAGAGGTCCGGCGAATAGGCAAGGTCGAGCCAAATGCGATCCTTGAAATTGGCACCGAATGAAAATTCCCGGTAGTCGTAGTCGAAATTGCCTGTTTGCCCAGGGAACTGATAGTCGACAACACCTGTCGAGAATTGCCACGAATCCGAAACGTCAAAAGCGTAGCCGGCGTAGTAGTTGAGTTCGATGTCTCTTTGTACCGATGGGCCGTTGCTAATGTCGATTGTGGAGCCCCACACACCCAGGAAAAAACCGTCTCCGAAGTTAAAATCAGCGCCAATTTGAAGGGCGGGATCGCTGTCGCTTTGCGTGACACCACGCTTCACGTAGTCGGTCGCCAAAGTGACATAGCCACTGAAATCGGCTGCCGATGACTTCGGACAGACAAAAAGCAAGGCAATAAACAATGAACTGGGCAGGAGCTTGCTAGTGTGGATGTTGGTCCGCATGATGCCATATACTACTCGACCGTGGCGACTTCTGTCGTCCTGCCTGCCAGCTCCCGCAGCAAGCAATAAGAATAGCTATATTTTCAGAGTGTAGGGTCTCATGACCCCGTATGAACGTCTGATCGATGAGTTGCTAGAACTCCTGATCGTCGATTCGGCGTGCCAGTGGAAGCGAGACTGGTACTTCGCACCGTAGTGCCCCAAGTGCAGGCTTCGCGCTCGGTCTGCAGGACGAGAATACGGAACGGCAGCCGCTTTCGGACCTCGTTTAGGAATTGGATCGCTGAGCGCTGATTACACCTTATTCGTCGTATACCCGAGTTTGATTGAACGGTGCCTGGCAACAAATTGCTATTCTTCAGGTCAAATCGTGCGAGCAAGAACAGGAGAACAGCAATGATCAACATTCGTAACATCAACCTGTGGCTGCAGTTGGCAATCCTGGTGACGCTGATTTCGAGCAGCACCCTTGCTGCTGCGACCCCACCGCAAAAGGCCGTGCTCGTTACGGGCGCAAACAGCGGCATCGGTCGAACGATCGCTTACCGACTGGCCGCAGAAGGCTATTTCGTCTACGCTGGCGCCCGAAAAAAGCACGATATTGAGACACTCAGCGCCGTCGAGAACATGCAAGGCCTGCGGCTCGATGTGACGAATCAGGCCGATATCGATACGGCGGTGAAGCTTGTCAGGGCGGAAGGTCGTGGTCTGTATGCGCTTGTGAACAATGCCGGTGTCGTCGTGATGGGACTGCTCGCGGAAACAGACGAGTCGGAGCTCGACTTCCTGTTCGACGTGAACGTTTATGGACCGTACCGAATGGTCAAGGCCTTTGCGCCACTGCTGGTCGATTCAAAAGGGCGGGTAGTAAACATCAGTTCGATGGCGGGCATCATGTCGCCACCTGCTTACGGTGTCTACAGTATGAGCAAGCATGCGATCGAGGCATTTACGGATACGTTGGCATACGAGTTAGGAACAGTTGGCGTTGGTGTGAGTGCGATTGAGCCAGGGCCATTCAACTCGAATGCGGCCGCATCAAATTGCGAACGTCGACGGAAGCAAGGCGATAACGCAAGCGAATCGCTGATGCCGGAACTGGCCGCAGAGATCGCGACACTTTGTGGCGACACCACGCAGTACCCGGAACCTGGTCCCGTTGCCGATGCCGTCCTGCAAGTTCTCACGTCGGACAAACCGAAAGCGCGTTATCTTGCACCGAGCGACCCGCGGCAGGCGGAATTCATAGCGCGCAGTATTTTGCAGGACCTGGCCGATCTCAGCAGCGGACAGACATACAATTTCACCAGGGACGAACTGATGGGCATGCTCGATGATGCGTTGGGAGACGCCGAAGCATCCAACGACGATTAGGAGTTCGGAACTGGAGGCACGATGAAGTGACGCGAACGTATCGCTGGTTCGGTGGCGTTGCCAGGCCTATCGCTGGCCGCATTCCGTGCGGCCAGCGGCAACTGGGCTGGCAGCTTATTCCGCCTCGGCGATTTCCTTCATTTTCGCCAACCCCACTGTAAAGAGATTGTGGCGACGTTCAAAGCCGGCTTTAATTTCGTCCTCACTGAGTTGAGAGGTATCCCACATTACGGTGTAAATCAATTTGGACGTGGTTTCGCTGACGGGTCTTGCTTCGATGAAGCCATGATAAAGAGTGTAATACTCACCCTCGACCACGGGCTGCGTGTAGCCGTAGGACAGCTCGGTCAGGGCAGTCATGGGCTCCACAATGGTTCCATTCAGGACGCGAACGGTGCCAATACCACCGTCGCCCTGGGTGATCTCGCAATCCAGGTTCAGCCATACGCTGATATCACAGTAGCCGCCGACTTTGGACCAGACTTCTGCCGCTGGCTTGTTCACTGTGATCTCCAGTTCCAGGCGCTGGTAATTTGGTTGGGCGGTGGCCCAGCAAGATGCCGTCAGGGCAAGCAGGCCAATCAGAAGGTGTCGTAAGCGCATGGTCGTTCCCTTGTAGAGTTTGGTTGTTTTAGGGTGACCGAGTATAACGAAAAAGGGACGGTGCGTTAATGACCGACCGCTTGTCAGCAGCGTAGCGACCGTTTCTTACAATTATTCGTAACGCAGCGCGTCGATCGGATTCAAACGAGACGCCTTTATCGCCGGTAGCATGCCGAAGATAACGCCGACCGCCGAGCAGAACAACAAGCCGATAACCGCCCATTGCATTGGCACCACCGTCTCGAATGTCGGTGACATCCCTAACTTGACGATCATGTTGCCAGTGGCGAAGCCGACGGCGACGCCAATGATGCCGCCAAGATTACAGAGGACGATCGCCTCAAGCAGGAACTGCCGCAAAATGAAATTCGGTTTTGCGCCCAGTGATTTTCGAATCCCGATCTCTTTGGTACGTTCGGTCACGGACACGAGCATGATGTTCATAATGCCGATACCAGCGACGAGCAACGCGATGATGCCGATTACGAATGCCCCGGCTTTCACGCCGGCGGTCATGGAATTGAATTGGCGAATCATGCCTTCGGAATTAAAGTAGTCGAAATTGTCTTCTTCGCCTCGTTTGACGCCACGAACGCGCCGAAGTACAGCTCTCGTTTCCGCGATTGCATCGTTGACGATTTCTGGCGTCCGCGCATGTACGGTGATGTTCACTGATCGTTCAAAGCCGTCTCGGTCGAGATTGCCATAGGTATTCAGGAAGGTCGATACCGGCATCAGCACGTAGTTATCGTACTGAGAACCGAACGCTGATTTCTTTTCATCGAACACACCGATGATGTTGTACTTGCGATTGTCGAGACGAATATCGCGCCCAATGGGATCGACGAATGGGAATAGACGCTGCGCAATCGCTTGTCCGATAACCACAACCTTGCGACCAACGCGGACGTCCATCTGGGAAATGTTGCGGCCCATACCTATGAAATGCGTATTGTTCTGCGGGTATTCGGGCGTGCCTCCAACAATTGACAGAGTGTCATTGGTTTCTTCGCCTCGATATTCGGCCTTGAAGCCGAAGTCCCAAATTTCGGCGCCAACGATATCCACCGAATTGACGTGGTCGCGAATGGCCTGAGCATCTTCAAGTGTTAACGCAGGACGACGCATCGCCGCGCGGCGCTCCTCGTCCGTCGAGAAACCGGCCGGCCATTTTTGTACCTGAAACGTTTGCGTACCCAGTACGCTCATTTCTTTTTCCATCGTGCTTTGAATGACGGAGATGCCGGTCATGACAGCAATAATTGACGCGACGCCGAGTACGATTCCAACGAGCGTCAGCGACGAGCGTAACTTGTTGCTGCGGATAGCCTGCAGCGACATCAGTAGCGTATCAATTTTCTGCATCGTGATTCCCGCTTACTCGTAACGCAACGCATCGATCGGATCCAGTCGCGCGCCCTTGTAGGCCGGCACTAGTCCGGCGAAAACGCCGACGAGTATTGAAATAACAATAGAAGTGATCAGGATACCCGGCGAGATACTCGCATCCATCGTGCCGGTCGCGGTCAACATGGCCGCGACGCCAGCCGAAATCGCGACACCAACCAAACCACCGATCAGGCAGATGGCTGCTGATTCGAATAAAAACTGCATCAGGATGCTGCGTCGTTTTGCGCCGATCGCTTTGCGAATGCCAATTTCACGCGTTCTTTCCGTGACCGAGACAAACATGATGTTCATCACACCAATGCCGCCGACGAACAAAGAAATACTTGTAATGAGAAGCCCGATGCCGACAACCGCACCGACAATATTATTGAAAGCGCCCAGCAGTGAATCCAGTTTGTTGATCGAGAAATTGCTTTCCTCTGTAGGTCGCAGTTTACGAATCTTGCGCATTTCTCCGATGACTTCGTATTCAAGTTCACGCAAGTCGCTGACCTCAGGAGATTTGACGGCAATATCCACATCGGTGAAACGCCTGCCACCAAAGGACTTGACGAAAGTCGAGATCGGGACGACCACCTGGCGATCAAAGTCCGGCCCGCCCATCGTATTGCCGCCTTGCTCTTCAAGCACGCCTGCGACTCGAAATACAGACCGGCCGACATTTATCTCTTTGTTGATCGGGTTCACCGTGCCAAACAGATCTTCAGCGACAGCATGCCCAAGGATGACGACGTTCTTCTTATAGCGAACATCAAACTCCATCAGAAATCGGCCGACTGCGGGCATGCGGTTCGTAATGATGGGCATTTTCTCGGTCGTTCCGATGACGGTTATGCCTTCCATAGTCGAGGAACGAAAACGTAAGTCGCGGCGCGTATTCATCGACGGGTTTACAATCGCGTGACCTTTGAAAGCGGCCTCAAGCGCTTCTGCTTCAGCAAGATTCAGATTAGGCCTGTTTCGGAACGAGAAGAAATCATTTATCGTGATCCACGGCATTCTGGACACGTAAATAACGTCTGCGCCAACAGCACCAGCGCCCTGGCGAAAGGCCGACTGCATGCCGTTAAACGCGGACATCGTGGTTGTCACAGCAACGATGCCGATGATGATCCCCAACGTTGTAAGTATACCGCGTGCCTTGTTCGCAATAATGGCGTTCCAGGCGATTTTCAGTGATTCGACGATTTCCTGTAACAGCTTCATGCGGCCGCAGCTTCGTCTTTCGAAATATCGGATTCGATCTTGCCGTCACGAAGGCTTATCGTGCGGTGTGCGTGCTCGGCAATATGATCTTCGTGTGTTACGAGAATTATGGTCTGGCCGGCCGCATGCAGGTCATCGAACATGGACATGATTTCATTGCCGGTCCTGCTGTCGAGGTTGCCGGTTGGCTCGTCGGCGAGAATGATGGATGGGTTGAACACCAGCGCGCGTGCGATTGCCACACGTTGCCGCTGGCCGCCCGATAACTCATTCGGCTTGTGTTTCATGCGATCGGCCAGACCGACTTGCTGTATTGCGCGTTCTGTTCGGTCGCGCCGCTCCGCTTTGGGCATCCCGCCGTATATCAGCGGCAGTTCAACATTTTGGAAAATGTCAGAACGGGGAATCAGATTGAATGTTTGAAAAACGAATCCGATTAATCGGTTTCGGATCTCGGCGAGTTCGCCCTCTGACTTGTCAGCGACCATCTCCCCGCTCAGGGAATAAATACCGCTGGTCGGAATATCCAGACAACCAATAATATTCATCAGCGTTGATTTACCGGATCCGGATGGCCCCATGATCGCGACATACTCGTTCTTGTCGATGTCGAGAGAGACGCCGCTGAGTGCGTGAACTTTCTCATCGCCCATTTTGTAGGTTTTGACAACGTCTGTTAAGGAAAGAATCGCACCTGATCTCTCGACACTACTCATACCGTTCTCTCCCCTCAGGCGCTTTCGGAATCGCCATCGCCGTCATTATTGATAGTGACTTGCGCACCGTTCTGCAGGTCTGTCGAAATAGCACGGTAACTACCAATGACAACTTCCTCACCGGGCTCAATGCCAGAGAGAATTTCAATCATGTCGTCACTTTGAATGCCGGTCGTAACCTGACGAGCAACAACTGAGCCATCGGCTTCAACGCAGAAGATAATCTCGACAAAACCGTCATCATCCGCCTTAAAGCGCTTTTCGGCTTCCTCGATTTCCTCGCCCTCAAGCGTCAGCTGGCTGATCGTGCGAACGGCAACACTTTGAATCGGTACGCCAACAACGTCGGTTCTTGTTTCGGTGCTGATGTCAGCGCTCGCCGTCATACCTGGCCGCAACCGGGAAATCTCGCCGGATATGGAGATCTTCACTTCGAACTCGGTCTTTTGGTTCTGTGTGCCCTGATCATTGGTATTTGCGGAATTCGCGATTTCATACACTGTACCAATGAGAGTTTCACCGAACAGGGCATCAACCTTGATTTCAGCATGCTGCCCGATCTCTACACCAACGATGTCGTTTTCATCGACATTAACCTGTGCTTCCATTTCGGTCAGGTCCGCCACGACGAGAATCACGTCTTCCTGAAACGCAGACCCGATCGCGATTTCACCTTGTTCCTTGTTAAGGTCGCTGATCGTGCCGGTCATCGGCGAGTAAATGATCGTCTTCGACAAATCATCCCGCGCTTGTTTGAGTGTTGCGCGAGCCTGCAACACCTGATCCAGCGCCGACTCGTATCGTGCAACTTCGACGTTATAAGCCGCGTCCATCGTGTCCAGAACAGACTGAGACTCGAGCTTGCGAGAGACCATGTCGCGCGCGCGGTCGAAATCCTTTTCCGTCTTCAACATGTTTTGTTTGTTGAGCTTCGCGTTCGCCTGTGCCGAACGGACGTTTGCTTCGGCGCTCTCGACTGCTGCCTCGAATCGTTCGCTGTCGAGTTCGATCAGCAATTCGCCCTCTTGAACAAATTGGCCCTCCTCGACATGAAGCGCCATGATTTTTGCGCTGACGTCTGCGCTGATTTTTATTTGGGTCTTTGGCTGAATGCGGCCGGTCGCATTCACCTTTTGAATAATCGTTTCAAGACTGACGATCGCACTCTCTACTTCCATCAGCTTTTCGTCGCGACTGGTCATTGCGAACGTAATAGCACCTCCCGCCACGGCCAGTACCCCGATCGTCATCCACAAGGCTTTGCGCTTCATGATTTTTCCCAACGTGTTGTTAGTGAGTTAGTGCTATATATCACTATAACACTAAAGAAGCCAGTTGCGGCATGTGCCCCTCCCACAAGTGTCGTATGCGAACAACAGAGTGTTCGGTGGATCCTCAGAAATTGCTCTCCTTCGCGAACTAGCTAATGCTTATGAATACTTCGAGTACGGCGGTATTCGACGCTGGGTAACAGCCGCCATTTATTAGATGCGCGAAAAGGGAAAAAGGTTGGTGGCGATCAGGCAGAAAATTCAAGCGGGACACGCTTCGATCGTAATAATTTGATTATCAAGAAGAAATAATCGCTACGCTCTGCACTTGAGTACCACGAATTCCGTCCCAGTGAGTCTGAGTGCACTCAGTCAAGGCAACGGCTGACTGCCACACCCGCATAATTCTATGGAACAGGAGTGGAGCGAGGACAGGCCGAAGGCCCATCTCTTCGGCCGCGCAACAAGACAATGAGAAGAAAACACCCCAAAATATAGCCGCTACGCCTGTTCCATTTGTTTGAAGACGAATAGCTTGCACAAGAAGAGACGCGCCCATGTCCCAAAACACATCCGTTTCGACCATCGTTTTCGATGTGAATGAGACGCTCCTCGATATAACGGCTCTCGAGCCTTTGTTCGAGCGCCTCTTCGGCAATCGGTCTGCAATGAGAGAGTGGTTCGCGCAGTTGATCCTCTACTCCGAGGCCATGACCTTGTCGGGTCTGTACACACCGTTTGGCGAACTGGCCGTAGGCACACTACGTATGGTCGCATCGACTTACGCGGTGGCGATCGCCGCCGGCGATATCGAAGAACTCAAAACGCGACTCGCTACAATGCCGGCGCATCCCGATAGCGCCCCGGCCCTCACTGTGCTGCAAAACGCTGGATTCCGGCTTGTCACCCTGACAAATTCGGCGAGCACATCATCACCCACACCACTCGAACATGCGGGGCTCAGCGAATTCTTCGAACGCTCGTTTAGCGTCGAGGAGGTTCGAAAATTCAAGCCAGCCCCCGATACGTATCACCATGTGGCAAACGAGCTAAATGTCGAGGCATCGAAGTTGTGCCTCGTCGCCTGTCATCTTTGGGATACGATCGGTGCCCAAGCTGCTGGTCTCTACGGTGCACTCATAACTCGCACCGGCAATGCAATTCTGCCTGCGTCAGGAGTTCCAGTACCGGACTTAGTTGCACTGGATCTAAGCACGCTCGCCGACCAGATCGTTCGCCGCTGGCGATTGTCCGTCCCATAAATTCGTCTGAGTTGATTTGATTGGAATTATTCGTGTAGCCGGTTAGAGTCAGATCATGAGCAAATGGCTATCAATATTTCCTGGTGCGATCGTTTCCATGTTTCGACCAAGGCGAAATCTCCCTTTTGAAAATCTGTTACTGCACCAACAACTGGCTGTCTTGAAGAGCAAGGGTGTGAGACCGCAGTAAACTCAAGTCGATCGAGTTTTCTGGGTGATATCGTCAAAGATCTGGTCCCACTGGCGAAACGCATTACACATCGTCCGACCGGAAACTGTTATGCCCCGAGGGCAGGCTTCGCGCTCCGATGGCACCGAGACGGATTTCGCAGGTATTGGGCACTCAAATGTAGAAAATGTGGCCGTCCGCCGATAGACCCGAAAGTTCGTGTCCTTATTCGGCGCATGTGCAAGGCCAATCACTTGTAAGTAATCTTGACTTTTGTCGAGTAGCGCGTGGCAGCGGGTTGCTGGACAATGGATCGCATAGCAATAGCAAGATATCGACCCGCCAGAATGTCACAATACAAGATTAAGATACTCGACTTGGCGCATTGGAAATCCTTATATGAAAAAATCGAGTGTTACGGTCCTCTTGGTGGCCGCTGCTGGCGCCGCATACTGGACGATGGGGCAATTCGGTACGGCCCCTGTGCTGGTGACCGAAGGGGAATCGGGCTCGGACCGGGCTGTACCCATCACAGTGGCCACCGTCAGCGCGGCGCCTTTTGCGGACCGTGTCGAGGCTATCGGAACCACACTTGCCAACGAATCGGTAATTATTACCGCCAAGGTGACTGACAAAATTTCGCGTATTCATTTCGCCGATGGCATACGGGTGGAGAAGAATGATCTGCTGGTCGAGTTGACCAACGATGAACAAGCCGCCGAACTCGCCGAAGCCAAGGCCGACCGGGACGAAGCCAGCACGCAGCTCAAACGGCTTGAAGAACTGGTGGAAAAAAATATCGTCCCAGTATCGCAGGTTGATGAAACCCGGGCGCGATTATCGATAGCCGACGCCAGGCTTGAAGGCATCGTTGTACGCCTGAAAGATCGTGTCATTCGTGCGCCTTTTGCCGGCGTGTTGGGCTTTCGTCAGGTGAGTCCCGGCACGCTGGTGACACCAGGAACTGCCATCACCACACTCGACGATGTGTCGACGCTAAAGCTCGACTTTAGCGTGCCGGAATTGTTTCTAGGCGCAATTCATGTTGGCGATACGGTGAATGCAATGAGCCCGGCCTATCGCGATGTGGCGTTTCAAGGCACGGTCGCGAGTATTGGTTCGCGGGTGGATGCCATAACCCGCTCTGTTACGGTACGCGCGTCGGTGCCAAATGATGCCGGGGCGTTGCGTCCGGGTATGTTGATGACGGTGGAATTACAAACGGCCGCCCGAACATCATTGGCGGTACCGGAGGCGGCCGTCGTACCGACAAACCGAGATGCATACGTCTATGTCATCGACAGTAACAACATCGCAGAGCGTCGCACCGTCACGACCGGTCAGCGGAGGGACGGGCTGATCGAGATAGTTTCCGGTTTGACCGCGGGTGAGCGTGTCGCAGTGCTCGGCCTGGTCGACCTGCGTGATGGTGTGTCGGTCGACATCGCCGAGCCGGAAGGCGCCTGAGCATGTGGTTGTCCGACACCTCTGTTAAACGACCGGTTTTCGCCAGTGTATTGAGCCTGCTGATCATGGCGTTTGGCATACTCTCGTATCAAAACCTGACAACGCGAGAATACCCTGACATCGTGCCACCGATCGTATCCGTGGCGACTGATTATGCCGGCGCGTCGGCCAACATTGTTGAAACGCGTATCACTCAGTTACTTGAGAAGCAGATCGCCGGCATCGAGGGCATCAATAGCATGTCCTCGGTCAGTCAGGATGGCTCCTCGCGCATAAGCATTGAGTTTGATCTCGACGTCGATCTGGATCAGGCCGCCAACGACGTACGCGATCGCGTCGGTCGCGTCGCGCGTGGATTGCCCGATGGCGTCGATTTGCCATCAGTATCAAAACAAGATTCAGACGCCCGCCCAATCATGTACATGAGCCTGACCAGTGACGTCGATATGACGCCGATGGCGCTGAACGATTATGCCGAACGTTACTTGGTCGATCGATTCAATGTAATACCCGGTGTATCGCGCATGGACGTGTTCGGATCCGGCCGCCCGTCGATGCGCATCTGGCTCGATCGCGTTGCACTTGCCGCACGCAATCTAACGGTACAGGATATTGAGAGCGCGTTGCGACGTGAGAATATCGAACTGCCTGCGGGCACTCTGGAGTCCAGCGATCGTCAACGGCAAGTGCGCCTGACTCGCGACTACGAAACCGAAGATGACTTTCGTGCATTAGTCATCGTACGCGGTGACGACGGATATCTCGTGCGCCTCGGCGAAGTGGCGCGTGTTGAACGTGCACCCGAGAATATCCGCAATGTATTTCGTGCCAATGCGACGAACACCGTTGCGATGGGCGTGGTCAAGCAGTCTACCGCCAACACCGTCGAAGTACTCGAAGCGGTAAAAGACACCATCAATGCGATCAATCAGGATTTACCGGGCGACATGAACCTGATCCCGAGCAGCGATGATTCGCTTTATATTCGTGCAGCGATTCTCTCCGTATATCTAACCATCCTGGCGACCACGGGGTTGGTCAGCGCCGTGTTGTGGTTTTTTCTCGGCTCATTACGAGCGACTTTAATTCCAACAGTGACGATTCCGATCTGTCTTGTGGCGTCATTCATGGCGCTTTCCGCTTTTGGCTTCACGATTAATCTGATCACACTGCTGGCGCTGGTGTTGTGTATTGGTTTGGTCGTCGATGATGCCATTGTTGTTGTCGAAAACGTGCACCGCCGAATCGAGAATGGTGAAGCCCCACTACTCGCCGCATACAAAGGCACGCGACAGGTCGGTTTTGCTGTGATTGCGACCACGCTGGTGTTGGTCGCCGTGTTTACGCCAATTATTTTCTTAAACGATAATCTCGGCCAGCTCTTTGGCGAGTTGGCCGTGACCGTGTCAGCAGCGATGATTTTCTCAACGGTGCTGGCGTTGTCGCTCACCCCCATGATGTGTTCCAAGCTATTCAAGCCTGCCGCCGAAGCTGGGCGAATCAGCGCTGCCATTGAGCGTGGCTTTAAGCGATTAAACGATTTCTATGCCCGCACGCTCACGTCGGTATTGCGTGTGCCTGTTGTTGCGATCGGTGCAACGCTGTTTGTTGTCGGGGCCAGCTGGTACTTCTACGAGCAAATTGATAAGGAATACGCACCACAGGAGGATCAGGGGATTTTCATCGCGAGCTTCCGGGCGGCTGAAGGCTCCAGCTTCTCCCGAATGGCTGATTTTGTCGATGACATTGAAGCGCCGATGTTGACGCACATCGAGTCTGGCGTCTTGCAGCGCGGACTCCTGCGTATCCCCGGTTTTGGAGGACGCGGTAACAACACCGCGATTGTGGTCGTCACACTCGACCCGGACCGGCCTCCTGAAATGCGTACGGAGGACATAAAAGACGAACTGACTGCAAAATGGAACCGAATTCCGGGCCTGCAAGCTTTTACCTTTCTTCGTTCCGGTTTATCGCGTGGTGGGGGTGGTCAGCCTGTACAGGTAGTGATCGGCGGAACCAACTTTGAAGAACTCGCGCGCTGGCGAGATATCGTGTTGGCTCGGGCGGCGGACAACCCGGGCTTGGATCGTGTTCAGGCCGATCTTGACGATACGCAGCCGCAGGTCTCGGTGCGCGTTGATCGCCGTCGAGCGGCATCACTTGGCGTCTCGGTTGAAGCCGTCGGCGGTACGCTTGAATCAATGATGGCCGAGAAACGCGTCGCCACTTACGTTGTCGACGGGGAAGAGTACGAAATCATCATGCAGGCCGAGGCAGATCAGCGACAAAGCGTCAGTGACCTGCAAAACATATTCGTGCGTTCGGCGGTTTCCGGTGAACTTATACCACTATCAAATCTCGTCACTATTGAGGAACGTTCCGGTGCCAGCCAGCTAAACCGCTACAACCGTTTACGCGCCGTGACCATCAGTGCGAACTTGAGCGGTGATTACACGTTGCCGGAGGCACTCGCGTTTATCGCGCAGGTCGTACGCGATGAACTTCCGGCCGCCGCGCAGCTTGACTACAAAGGCGAATCGCTGGAATTCAAGGAAGCCAGTGGCGGATTGTTTTTTACGTTCGGAATCGCACTGCTCGTTGTCTTTCTGGTTCTGGCGGCTCAATTCGAGAGCTTCATTCATCCGATTGTGATCATGGTGGCGGTGCCGCTGGCAATAGCAGGTGGCCTGCTCGGATTATTTCTGACAAACATTCCATTCAATATCTTCAGCCAGATTGGCATGATCATTCTGATCGGGATCGCGACGAAGAACGGCATCTTGATTGTTGAGTTCATCAACCAGGTGCGCGATAGCGGCGAGGAATTCGAACCTTCAATCGTAAAAGCGGCCCGCATACGCTTACGACCGGTGTTGATGACGACGATTTCTACGTCAGCCGGGGCGCTTCCGCTGATGCTAGCCAGCGGAGCAGGATCGGTGAGCAGGCAGAACCTGGGCATCGTGATGTTCTTTGGCGTCCTGCTTAGCGCCTTGATGACACTTTATGTTGTCCCGGTATTTTATAAGTTGCTGGCGAGGGGCACACGCTCGAGAAACGCAGTTGCGGAGGAGCTGAACGTATTGACGGAACAACGGGCCCCCGGCAGTTAAGCATTTCAGCTAACATGGTGCCGTCTCGTTTTCGGGCCAATCCAATCAAAGGAAGTTCATAGTGAAAGCAATTGCGTACAAGAACGCAGGTCCGATCTCGGCGAAAGACGCCCTCATCGAATTCGAGACAGACATACCGAAGCCCGGTCCGAACGACCTGCTCGTTGAAGTGCGCGGTGTCTCGGTCAACCCGGTCGACGTTAAAGTCCGCGCCAATATGCAGCCGGATAGCGGACCCCGTATTCTGGGTTTCGATGCCGCGGGGGTCGTGAAAGCGGTTGGTTCAGACGTCACCCGGTTCAAGCCCGGCGACGAAGTGTTCTACGCGGGCGATCTTACTCGTCCAGGTACGAACGCTGAATTTCAGTTGGTCGACGAAAGAATCGTTGGCCGAAAGCCAACATCACTTGGTTTCGCCGAAAGCGCTGGAATGCCCCTGACCACTATCACGGCCTGGGAAATGCTGTTTGACAGCTTTGGTCTCAAAGAGGGTGAAGGCGAGGGCGAATCACTCCTGGTGATTGGTGGTGCGGGTGGAGTGGGATCGATCCTGATCCAGCTAGCTAAGAAGCTTACGGGGTTGAATGTCATCGCAACGGCGTCGAGAGCGGATACGCAAGCCTGGGTCAAAAAGATGGGCGCCGACCATGTTGTCAATCACCGCAATCCGCTCGACGAGGAGATGAAGTCGCTGGGAATTTCGCCACGCTATGTGGCTGCACTTACAAACACGGATGAACATATCGGTTCTATCGTCGCGCTGATCAAACCGCGTGGCCACATCGCGCTCATTGACGACCCTGAGGGTCTCGACATCATGCCTTTGAAGCTCAAGGCTCTTTCTCTGAGTTGGGAGTTCATGTTCACGCGCTCCATGTTCCAGACCGAAGACATGGACGTTCAGCACAAGCTGCTGAACCGCGTTGCAGACCTTCTGGATGACGGTACCTTAGTCTCGACCGTTAACAAACGTGGCGGTACCTTGAGTGTTGAAAGCCTTCGCAGCGCACATGAGTATCAGGAGAGTGGAACCGCGATTGGGAAGACGGTGTTGGACGGTTTCAGCTTGGTGGGCATTCGCACTTGACTGGCTGTTCCAAAGATTGAGTTCGAGTTCAGAAATATCAGGATGTTAAAAATTTGAACCGTGGTTTCGATGGGTCAATGCACGTTTTTAGGTTGCTGATTTTATAGAGAAAAATGGGATCAGTTGCCCTGGCTTCGAACCATATGCTCTAAGCGACGTGCTAGGCGATTGCACGGCAGTCCTATCGGAACGTTCGGAGGTTCGCTCCGACGAGCGACAAACCAGCACCGCCGGTTTGGACGCCCGTAGTGTGCCCAGAAGAGGTGACGAGCGTAGCGAGGAATATACCGAGGACAGGCCGAAGTCCCATCTGTCCTAAATAAACCCCAGGCAAAATTAGCCAACAGATATCGGCTGAGGACTCAGAACTTGACAGAGATCTCTGACGTAAAGCCGTCAAATCCCGCGCCAATCTGGCCGCCTGAGTTGGCACCCTCATCCTGCTCGACATACTCGACCTTCAGGAGCGTCCTGTCATTGAACCAGTAACCCGCCGCTACCTGGAGACGCTCGACCGTGTTGTCAGTTTGTGCGATTAAATCTGATGTGTTCTCGGCTTCCCCGTATCGCGCCGCCAGGTAGAATTTCTCCGGTATCAAGAAATGTTGTGCCTCGAAAATGAAATACTCCACGGATGTATCGCCGCTCACCACATTGGTTGCGTCAAAAGTTGTGCCATTAGGATCCACAACTCCGTTCACGCCGAAGTAGGTAATGCCCGGTACCGGGTTTCCTGCATCGTCTGCGAAAGTGAAATCATCGGCGGATTTGCCAACCATGAAAATCAGGCTGGTTTCCGGCGAAGGCTGATACGCCAGGTTTAACTGAACAATCGACTGATCAAGCCCCGGCATAACGCCAACATGGGTATCACGTTCACTCGAAGCTGAAGCAGAGAAATTGTAATTTTCACCGTCACCGAAGCGATAATTGGTGGTTGTCACACCGGCCAGGCTTGCGATACCGTTTTCAAAGATCAGTTGATCGCTTTGATTGGCCTGGAAGAAACTCAAACCCGCTTTGATGCCGCCGGCGAATTCGAGCGCTCCCTGGAGTCGGAAATTGTAGCCTCGACCCTCCTGGAATGCCTCCCCAAAACTTGACGTTGTCATATGGCCAGCAACGGTAAAACCACGAATCGTACCGCTACCCAGTGACCTGTTGTAGCTCAGTTCAATACCGTTTTCTGCGGTTGCGTAGTCCGTCATTCCGTTACCAATGAGCGCATTGCCCTGGTTGTCGGCACCGTCCTGGAAACCTTTGAACTGAAACGGGGCTGCGCCGATGTTGCCGAGACGAAGCTTCAGGTCGGCGTCGTCACGTGCCTTGCCGAGAAGGCCAAACAGGTCGAACTCGATACCCGCGTAATCCTGGTGAAACGAGAAATCCCGGTCGCCGTTGTTACCAAAATCGTTCGGCTCTTCCGCGATGTCGATGTCAGCCGTGATGTGTTCTGTGATGTGGAACTTGAGTTGTAAATTGACTCTGAGACGGCCGAAGCCATCGGACTGTTTTTCGTCGGCCGGACGAAATGCTCCCGGTTTCGCCTGAATCGCCTGGAAATTCTGCAGAGCGAGGAAGTTGATTTCTACGCGGTCATTGAGGAACGCGTTGACCTGGTCCGCGGGTATGTATGCAGGTGCTGATTCGCTGAGTTTCTCGCCGAGTACCTGCGCAGGCGAGAAAGCAGCAATAACTGCGGCTGCGAGCACAGCCAGCTTGTCAATGGTCGTTGTTGGTCGGGCATTGACGTGGTGATCGGTGCTCGCATTCGGGCGTGAATTGTCCATGGGTCACCTCCTGTAATAGCTGTTAGTGATCGATGTAGCGTTGCAATGCAGTCTCGACGCCGTCCTGCCAGATGGAGTTCAGCGCGCTGGCAAATGCGGCTGTGAAGCGCTCGTCGCGGCCAACGTCGCCGTAAACGTCGCGCATTGCGAGCCAGGCGCCTGGCTCGTCGCGGGCCTCGCGTGCAACAGTCTGTAGCCGGTCCCAGTTGGGATCGTTCGCTTCGATATCCGTGCCGGATTCGGTGGTGCCGTGGCAATAACGACACCATAGCGCGGAGACCAGCGCGAGGCCGTCGACGTCGGCACCCGCCGCCAGCCGGTCGGCGATCGACGGGATGATGAACTTGGGCTGGCGGTTCGAGCCGTCGAGACACAGGCGGCGGATCGTGTCGGCAACTTTCGGGTTTTCGCAGCGCGTCGCGACGAGTGCATAGTACTCGGTCAGGTCAGTGTCGGGCACCGGCGGGACGATCGGGATAATCTCGTCGCGTTCGACCCGGTCGAGAAATCCGCGCACCTGCGAGTGCGCCATCGCTTCGTGTGCAAACTCGATGTCGAGCAGGCCGGCGGGGTAGGCGAGCGTCGCGTGGCCGCCGTTCAAGATGCGGATTTTCATGTTTTCGTAAGGCGTGACGTCGTCGACAAACTGAACGCCGACCTTTTCCAGCGCCGGTCGGCCGGCGGGAAATTTGTCCTCGAGCACCCACTGGAGGTAGTCCTCGCAGAACACCGGGTGCCGATCCTCGATGCCGAATTCGCGCGCCAGAAACTCGCGTTCACGCGCGCCGGTGGCCGGCGTTATGCGGTCGACCATGCCATTGGGAAATGCGACCTTCTGTTCGACCCAGTCGGCGAATGTTTTGTCGGACAGCCGCGCAAGCCCGACAACCGCGTTGCGCGTAACCACTCCGTTGTGCGGGATATTGTCGCAGGACATCACGGTGAACGGTGCAAGGCCTTCGTCACGGCGTCGCTTCAGTGCGGCGCAGATGAAGCCGAACACAGTCTTCGGGTCTTCGGGGCTGGCGCCATCGGCGAGTATCGCCGGGTGATTCTTGTCGAACACGCTGGACGATGAATCAATGAAATATCCGCCTTCGGTGATCGTCAGCGAGACAATGCGAATCGCCGGGTCGGCGAGAATTTTATGCAGTCGCGCTGGCTCGCCCGGCGGGACGATGTCAATCATACTGCCGACGACTCGTGCGTCGCTGCGCTCGGCCGTTTGTTCGACGACCGTGCCGTAGAAATCCTGTGGCGCGAGCGCATCGTAGATTGCCTGGTCGAATGGCATCACGCCAGCTCCGACGATCGCCCAATCGAGGTCGGCACCCTGGTTAAACAACGCGTCGAAATAGACCGCCTGGTGGGCACGGTGAAAGTTGCCGACGCCGATGTGGACAACGCCAGGTGTTTGCGCGGCGCGTGCGTACGACGGTTTTGCCACCGCCGGCGGCAGCGAATCGAGCGTAGTGGTATTCAATTTAATCGTCATTGCAACCTCCTATTCACCGGGTTGCGCCGATTGCCGGACTGCCGGCCTTGGCTCCTGCACCGGCAGCTGAACGTACATCGCCCAACATGGCGCACACGGCAGGTATGGTATATATTTTATTAATAGCATAGACCATAACGACTCTACGCTGGCTTTTGGCACTCTTACACAATCAATAAGAAAGATGCCACTGGGGGGACAATGCACGGCTTAAAGACTGTATTCTTGAGCGGTACGACTATTTTTCTCGGCTTTGCCGCCAGCCTTGTTCAAGCCCAAACGTCAATTACGATCGCGACGGTCAATAATGACGACATGGTGCGAATGCAGGCGCTGTCTGCGAACTTCACCGATGCTAATCCGGATATCAAGCTGAACTGGGTAACGCTGGACGAAAACGTTCTGCGCCAGCGCGTTACCACCGCTATCGCAACGAATAGCGGACGTTTCGATGTCGTTACGATTGGGACATACGAAGTACCCATCTGGGCCGAGCGGGGCTGGCTCGTGCCGCTGGACGATATGCCCGAAGAATACGACATCGACGACATACTGCCATCGATCCGCTCTGGCCTTTCAATAATGGGCGTTCTTCATGCGGCGCCGTTTTATGGCGAGTCCTCTTTTACGATGTACCGGACCGACTTGTTCGATGAAGCCGGACTGGAAATGCCCGCGGCACCCAGCTGGGACTTTATCAAAGAGGCCGCAGCGGCGATTACTGATAAAAGCAACGAGGTCTACGGGATCTGCCTGCGCGGCAAACCCGGCTGGGGCGAGAACGTGGCGTTCCTGACCGCGATGGCCAATTCCTACGGCGCGCGCTGGTTCGATGAGAATTGGCAGCCGCAGTTCGACAGCGACGCCTGGGCGAACACGCTCAATGACTACCTGATGCTGTTGAACAATTACGGTCCTCCTGACGCCGCGTTGAATGGTTACAACGAGAACCTCGCGTTATTCCAGGACGGAAAATGCGGAATATGGATTGACGCCACCGTTGCTGCGTCCTCGCTTACGAATGCCAGCCAATCGAGAGTCTCTGACAGTGTCGGATTTGCCCTCGCACCTGACAACGGCCTTGGCAAGCGCAGCAACTGGCTCTGGGCCTGGGCGCTCGCGATATCGGCGGGCTCCGAAAATCAGGATGCGGCCAGGAGGTTCGTCGCCTGGGCAACATCGGGCGAATTCACAGAGTTTATCGCAGCGAGGGAAGGCTGGGCGAACGTGCCGCCGGGTACCCGAGCCTCACTGTACACGAATGACGAGTATCTTGACGCGGCACCTTTCGCCGAGATGACACTGGCATCAATCCAGGCAGCTGACCCCAACGATCCGACCGTCGCTAAAGTGCCGTATACGGGTATACAGTTCGTCGCGATTCCGGAGTTCCAGAGCATTGGGACTGCCGTCGGGCACCGCTTCGCAAAATCGCTGGAAGGGTCGATTTCGAGCGAAGAGGCGCTGGCCAACGCACAGTGGGTGACCAGCAAAGTAATGGAACGCGCCCGCTTCCTGAAAGAATAGAGGAAATAATCCGCAAACCAATTTAGATGACGAGGTAAACATGACTGATACCATCCGTGATCCCAACAGCAACATTGCGGACATTGACGACGAACAACTGCCTGTGCCCGAGCACAGACTGCACGGTCCCGTTCATTTTCTTGGCCTCTATGGTGCGGAACATGTAGCCGCAACCGAATTCGTCATCGGCGCCGCATTCGTGGCGATGGGCGCCACCATCAAGGACATACTGATCGGGCTCTTCATCGGCAACTTGCTCGCCGCGCTGAGCTTTTGGCTTATCACGGCGCCGATCGCGGTTAAAACGAGGCTCAGTCTCTACACCTATATCGAACAAAACCTGGGCGAGCTGGCCTCGCGGCTGTACAACGGCGCCAACGTGCTGATTTTCGTGGCCATTTCGGCCGCGATGATCACGGTGTCGGCAACCGCGGTTCGGGTGTTGTTCGAGATTCCGCCGCAAATCTATCCGTATCCGACGAATATCTACTTTGCACTCATTGCTGGCTCCGCAAGCGTGATCGCGGTGGCGGTGGCCTACTACGGTTTCAATGTGGTGGCCGAATTTGCCACCATTTGCACGCCCTGGCTGATGGTGATGTTCACGGCCGGCGGCATGGTGCTGATCCCCTCGTTGAACGAAGCGCTGACCGGGTACACGACGCTGGCGAGTTTTTCCGATTTCGTGAGTCTGGCGGGCACAACCGTGTTTACCGGCATCAATGCCGAAGGACGACCCGGTATCGGGCTGTGGGAGGTCATCGGTTTCGCGTGGGCGGCGAACACGTTTGCCCATTTCGGCCTCATCGACATGGCACTCCTGCGCTACGCGAAAAAATCGGTCTACGGACTTTGCACCGTAACCGGCATGATGTTCGGTCACTACGTGGCGTGGATTTCCGCGGCCCTGATGGGAGCGGCGACAGCGTCGATTATGAAATTGAGTATCGCCGTCGTTTCACCCGGTGATGTTGCCTACTACGCGCTTGGTGCCACCGGTTTTGTCATCGTCATCATCGCCGGGTGGACAACCGCCAACCCCAACCTCTATCGAGCAGGTCTCGCGGCTCAGGCGGTATTCCCTGAAATCCCGCGCCAGAAGGTAACGCTGGCCGTCGGTGCAGTGGTTGTCGTTGCAAGTTGTTTCCCGTTCATCTACCGCAGCATCCTGCCAATTCTTGCCTACGCAGGACTCGTCCTCGTGCCAATCGGCGGCGTTGTATTCGCCGAGCAACACATCTTTCCCCGGCTCGGATACAAGAGCAATTGGCACCGCCTGAAGGGCGTCAGCAATAACAAGCCGGCACTGATAACCTGGGCGGTGTGCCTGGTGTTCGGATTCGGTTTGGATTCTCTGGACGTCATACCGTTCGTGTACCTGTTCCTCCCGACCTGGGTGGTCTCGATCATTTGCTACACTGTGTTGGCAAAGCCGGCCGGCGCTGATAAAAGTTACCCGGAAGCTGAGCAGCGGGAGCAGGAATTCGACAGCAAGGTCAAGGCGTATCATGCCCGGCTCGCGACACAGGAAAGCCACGCTCCAGTTAAGGACACGTCGCTCCTGACGACGTTAATTCGGGCGGTATGGATTGTAATCGGATTGCTTGTTCCGTTCGTTCTTGCATGGCGGGTGCTGTTCAACAGCCCGAATCTTTACGATTATTACGTGAATCGTGAGCTGTTTTACGACCTGACCATCTGGTGCACGCTTATCTACTTCGTGTTTGCCTGGTGGGATCTGCAGCGCGGCAAGGGACTGAGCAGCAACCAGGTGACAGCAGAAGTGGTTCCGGCAAGTTGAGCGTTGCAGTACTCGGCGAGGCGCTGATCGACTTTATCGTTGGCGACGACGGCGCTTACCGGCCACATCTGGGTGGGTCGCCTTATAACGTTGCGATTGGCCTGGCGCGACAAGGTGCCAGTGCCAGCTACCTCTCGCCATTTTCGGACGATACCTTTGGCGACCAACTTCACGATTCGCTTGTCGCAGAGGGAGTGGTGGTTCCGCACAGCAGGCGGTCCTTGTGGCCAACGTCGCTTGCACTGGTGACAATCGATGAAAAAGGATTGCCGTCCTACCGGCTTTACCGTGAGGGAATCGCGGACAAGGACACCTCGTTTGAAGAGATCCAGGCTAACTTGCCACCGGAGCTGAAAATTTTTCACACCGGCTCGCTCGCGATTACACCAAGCCAGCTGCCAAAGATTCGCCGGCTATTCGAGTTGCTCCGGTCACAAGGTGTATTGATCAGCGTCGACATCAATATCCGGCTTCGAGCCAGCATTGACACTGATGCATACCTTGCGGGGGTTCGGTCGCTGCTGGGCATGGCAGATATCGTCAAAGCGAGCGACGAAGATCTGGAAGCATTTGGGCTCGACAAGGACCCGCGCAAAGCAGCTGCGATTGCCTACGAGGATATGGGGTCCGGGATGCTGGTTCTCACAGAGGGTCGTGGCGGCGCGTTGTTGATTAATGAGCACGGGACGATCGAGAAAAGTTCTTATCCCATCGCTCACGTCGAAGACACGGTGGGTGCCGGCGATACGTTTCATTCCGCATTTCTGGCAGCGCTTCTGAGGACAGGCAAACTCGACAAGTCAATTAGTGAGATTTCCCAAGACGTGCTCGGAGATGCGGTCGACTTTGCCTGCGCCGCCGCTGCGATAAACGTATCCCGAAAGGGCTGCTCTCCGCCGACCGAGGCAGAAGTCGATACGTTTATTCAGTCTGCTGCACGCTGAGCCCAAACCTTATCTTACACGTTGCCTATATGCACCAATTGGGGTGAAATTCGCAGCATGTTTCTAGTTTGAATGACCCTGTAAAAAAAGATCTGTTATCGGTCGGCAGATTTGTACGCGATAGGTCAATCCTCCACTGCCAGCAATTTGCCTCCCCCGATCTGAGACTGGCCAACATTGGAGTCTCCGACAGAACATCACTTCGAGGAAAGGACCATGGAATCAGGCCGATGTCAGACAACTTCAGTAGCGTCAATAGACGTTACTTCGAGAATGCAGGTCGATAACGCGATCGGTGGACCTTCCTTGTAGCAATCTGCTTTTCAATTGGTCAGCGAAGTCATTCGGTGAAAGGGGCTTACTGAGGAGGAACCCTTGCACGGAGTTACACGCCTGTCGCTTCAGAAACTCTAGTTGCCAGTCATTTTCCACACCTTCGCCAACAACTTTCAGTCCCAGGCTGCGCGCCAGGGCGATGATGGCCGTACATATTGCGCGGCTGTCGTTATTTTTCTCCACGTCACATATAAAAGAGGAGTCGATTTTCAAGACGTCAATTGGAAATTTCTGCAGATAACGCAATGATGAGTAACCGGTGCCGAAGTCATCGACCGCAAGGGTAAATCCTTGCTCCCGGAGCGCACTCAGTGCCAGCGTGACCGATCGGATGTCGCTCATCAGAACCGTCTCTGTTATTTCAAGTTCCAGCGCAGAGGCAGAAATGTCCGCGCTTGCAATCGCGTTCGACAATGTTCTGATGGGTGAGCCAAGACCAAACTCCTGCCCTGATAAATTTATCGCTATTGGGCCAGGCGAAAGCCCAAAATATTCCCATGAGGCGATTTGTTGACATACGTGGTTCGCAACCCAGATACCCAAATCAACAACGAGGCCGGATTCCTCGGCGACAGGAATGAATTCTGCCGGCCGAATTTCTCCGCGTTCGGGGTGGAACCAGCGTAACAGTGCCTCCGCGCCGTCGGGTTGAAGCGATTGAGTCGTGTACTTCGGCTGGTAAAACATCGACAACTCGTCATTTTCAATGGCGCGGCGGAGTTCGTTCTCCATATTCAGGCAGTCCGGAACCCGCGAATCCATTGAACTACGGTAGAGTTTTTGCGAGTTGTTGCCGAGCCGTTTGGCCTCATCTCTTGCCGACTCCGCGTTCTTCAACAAAACTTCGACCGATGCTCCGTGTTGGGGGATTGTTGCCACTCCGATACTTGCGGTTACGACGAACTCATGTCTGTCGAGCACCAGGGGCTTGGCGATCACTGTGCGAAGCTGGTCTGCAAGCGACATACATTTCGACGGGTCTTCAATACCGGAGATCGCAAAAGCAAACTCATTGCCGCCCAATCGAGCAGGACCGACGCCCAATACGGAAAGCGTCGCATGGTTCTCGCGCGAGACTGTTTCCGCAAATTCCGATAGTCGTGTCGCTATCTGCAGCAGTGCAGCGTCACCGGTTTCCAGGCCAAGCGTATCGTTAATGCGCTTGAAACGGTTCAGGTCAATATTGAATACGGCCACAGTGGTTGCGGCCGGTGTGGCGGTATCCAGCAGCTGCTGTAACTGCTGCTTGAACCACGGCCTGTTTGGAAGCTCGGTCAGGGTGTCGTAATAAGCGAGCTTATGAATCTTTCTTTCCGAGAGTTTTCGATCCGATATGTTGCGGATGATTGCCAGGCACTTGTCGCTGCCGTGGCGTACAAATCGGCACTCATACCAGTCTGATTCGTCACCCGGCCATTCACCTCGATATTCGAGTACGGAATTTTCTTCGCCGGATAAAACCGACGCCAGGCTGCGATCAATTTTCTCGTGAAGGTCGCCGGGCAGGACGCAGGCAATATTGTCTCCGGGCAATTCTTCGGCGGCGAACTCCGTGGCAGGAGTCTTCGCGTTGACGTTATTCAAAATTACACCATCGCCGTCGACAATGAATATGCGGTCGGGAATGGCCGCGATCAAAGCACGGTTCTCAATTTCGCTAACGACCAGCGCCTTGAAATTTCCGGCGCTGCGCAATATATAACGGAGCCGATGACCAATCAGAGACCAATTGATCGGCTTGGAGATAAAATCTGTCGCGCCAACTTCATAGGCCCGATTGATTGACTCGGAATCTTCAAGTCCGGTCACCATGACGATCGGCAGATCCAAGCCGTTTGGCTGTTGACGAATAAGCGCACAGGCCTGATAGCCGTTCATCTCGGGCATCTCAACATCCATGAGGACTACGTCCGGATCTGAATTGCTGAACGCGTCAAGTGCTTCCCGGCCATTGGCCGCCTCAATGACGGTGAAGCCGTCACCACTCAGAGTTCTTGCGATTACATACCGGGTTGCGGCGTCGTCATCGGCAACAACAACAATGGGCTTGGTGCCACTGTCGGTGAGCATCAGGCGGCCCGTTCGATTGCCGCCTGCAGGGCCAGCACGGTCTTCGGATACAATTCGGCAAGATCATTGCGATACCGGTCTATTTCTGCTAACTCGCCGTTTCGTCCCATTTCCTCGATTTGCTGACTCAAGGTCGCGATGGCACTGGCGCCGACCGTTTGGCTGCAAGACTTCAACGCGTGCGCGGCCTGGCGAACGGCTTCAGGATCACCGTCGGCCAAGCGCATCCGTAATTCTTCAACCAGTTTCGCCGAACTCGATAGATACAGTTTGACAACCTGCTGCACCATTTTCTCGCCGCCAACACCTCTCAACTTGCTGATGCTGTCCAGCGATGCCGCATCGAGCGACTTCGGATCACCCTTGGTAATGCTGCTCGGCTCGCTTTTCCGCAACCACTTTTTCAGCGTCTCATGGAGCTTCTTCGGCGCAATGGGCTTGCTGATGTAGTCCTGCATACCTGCCGCAAGGCAACGCTCCCGATCCCCATTCACCGCATTGGCGGTCACGGCGATGATTGGAACTGTGTGGCCGCCAGACTGTCGTTTTCGGATAGCTGCCGTTGCCTCGAAGCCGTCCATTACAGGCATTTCGCAATCCATCAGAACCACATCGAATTGTTCATTTGAACAACGCTCAACCGCTTCCTGACCGTTAGCGACGGCGACCGTTTCACAGCCGATTTCTTCCAGCATGCCAAGCGCAACCGCCTGATTGACTTCGTTGTCCTCGACCAGTAGCACGCGGCCGGTCAGTGGCTCCAGTTGATCTGCCGGTGGCATTCGCGAAGCTCTGCGAGAGGCAAAAGAGCCGGTTGATGCTGTCAGCGCGAGCAGACATTCGTATAACATCGACTGACGAATCGGTTTGGGTAAACAATCATCTACGCCAACGTCGCGACAGCGCTCACGATCGAGGTCTGTAGACGCAGGGTTCAGCAACACAATCTTCATTCGCTGGTTCTTTGTGACCGCCCTGATTTCCTTTGCGGCGCGCAGTCCGTCCATGTCGCCAACATTGGTGTCGAGCATTACCAGGTCAAATGACGTGGCAGGGTCTGTTATCCGCAACCGACTTAAGGCGCCGCGTCCCGATGTTTCCAAAACGACTTTAATACCCATGGCCGACATATAGCCGGCCATGATGGCGGAGTTTGTGTCGTTGTTGTCAACAACCATGACTCGCAAATTGGAGAGTCGGTGTGACACGACCCTGGAAAGCCAGCCCGGACCGGCTTTCTGTAGCGTCAACGTGAACCAGAAGCAGGACCCTTTCCCGGAAGTGCTGTCCACACCAATCTCGCCGCCCATCATCTCCGTAAGCTGTTTGCAAATAGAAAGTCCGAGACCAGTGCCGCCGAAGCGCCGTGACGTCGAACCGTCTTCCTGGGAGAAGGAATCGAAAATTAGCGACAGATTATCTTGCTGAATTCCGACGCCTGTGTCTTTGACCTCAAATCGGAGGTGCAGGTTTTCAGAGTCATCACTTACGAGCACATAGCGCATGACGACCTCACCCTGCTCGGTGAACTTGACTGCGTTACTCAGTAAATTGATGAGAATTTGTTTCAGCCGCAGCGGATCTCCGATTGCAGCAATCCTCTTGCCGGGCGGCGTTGAGCACATTAACTCCAAACCACGTTCTGCTGCCGCGCCGGAAAACAATTCCACCGTTTCGTCAACCAGGTCGCTTACGTCAAATTCGACTTCATCCAATTCGAGGCGACCTGCCTCGATCTTCGAAAAATCGAGAACGTCATTGATAATATTGAGCAGCGAGTCAGCCGATCGCTTGACAGTCTGTACGAAACGATCCTGCTTATCGTTGAGGCTCGTCATCTCAAGCAGGTGGGTCATACCCAGAATGCCGTTCATTGGCGTACGTATTTCGTGGCTCATGCGCGCAAGAAAATTGCTTTTTGCAGCACTTGCCACCCGTAACTCTTCGTTACGCTCCTCAAGTTGCTCGGTTCGCAATGCCACGTCCAGCTCCAGCCTGCGGCTGTATTCGGCTTCACGTTTGAACTTGACGCGTTGCAAGCGCCATAGCAGGCACAACAACACCAATGCTGTGCAGGCGTAAAGAAGGTAAGCCGAACTCGTCGCCCACGGGGCGGGCGTGACGTTGACCGGAATTGCAAGCCCATTGCTCGCCGAAATACCGTCACCGGTAAGTGCGTTTACTCGCAGCACATAATTGCCTGCGTCGAGATTGGTGTACGTCAGGTGGTGCATGGTGCCCAGGTCAACCCAATCCTTATCGAATCCGTCCAGCATGTAGGCGTAAGTGTTTTGCTGCGGCGCTGTAAAATCGAGGGCAGCAAACGTGAAGTTCACCACATCATCTTTATAGTCCAGGTCAAACTGCGTGATTTGATCGTAGGGAACATCGGTGACGACTGGTTGATTGAATTTCTGAAATGACGTCAGGACGATAACCGGTGAATGATCGCTTTCCTCGACCTTGTGCGGATCAAACGCGTTGAATCCATTGGCGCCTCCAAAGTAGAGCTTGCCGTCTGCCGCACGATGGTGAGCGGCGTAATTGAATTCTTCACCCTGCAGCCCGTCACCGCGGTGAAATGTTCTGATAATTTCTGACCCAATATCGAACCTTACGAGGCCGTTATTGCTGCTGAGCCAGAGGCGTCCCGACGAATCCGACTGGATGCCATTGATGACGTTGTTTGGCAGCCCGTCACGCTGCGAATAGTTTTTGAACGTGACCTCACCTGACCCGGAAGCGGGCTTGACAACGAGGTCCAATCCACCGCCGGCGGTGCCAACCCAGATGTTGCCGTCGTTATCCAGGTGCAGCGCGTAGATCGCGTCGTCAGCCAGGCTGCTCGGGTCGCTGGGATCATTCTGGAATCGCTGGAACGATCCGGTGGCCGCATCGAACAAATTCAATCCGCCACCAAATGTTCCAATCCAGATCGCGCCATTTCCGTCCTGCAATATTGCACTGGCTCTCTGATCGCTTAAGCTGGTCGAATCGTCGGGGTCGTGGGCGAAGTGCGTGAACGAGCCATTCTCTTGGTCAAGAACGGAGACGCCGCCACCGTAAGTGCCGACCCACAATTGCCCTTCACGATCCTCGAAAATCGCCATCACGCCGTCGGCGCTCAGGCTGGCTGGATTATTGTCGTCATGTCGGTAGTTCTGAAACTGACCGGTTTGCTGGTCCAGTCGGTTTAGTCCGCCGGTCATCGTCCCAATCCAGAGCATGTCATCGCGATCAATAAGCAGCGACATGATCCTGTCGTCGCTGATCGAATTGTCGTCATCCGCTGCGTTCAGATAGCGTTCGACCGTATCGTTGCTCTCGTCGATTTTGGCAAGACCCGCCCCAACGGTACCCACCCACACGGTTCCGTCATCGTTACTCGCAAACGAAGAAATGTCGGTGTCGCTTAACCAGGGTTTTATATAGTGACCCAGCGACCAGCTTCTCGGATTCCACTTGCTCACACCGGCTGATCGTGTTCCAACCCAGAGCAATCCGCTGCGGTCCTGATACATGGAGTTGACGTAGCTGTCCTGCAGACTTTGCGGGTCGGCGGGTGTATGGCGATAGCGATCAAACGTGCCAGTCGCACGATCGAACAGGTTGAGCCCGTCAGCGGTACCTATCCATAATCGATACGCATCGTCTTCGAAGATCACGCGAACGTGGTCGTCGCTTAAACTGCCAGAGTCAGTTGGGTCGTTGCGATAGTGCGAAAACGTAGCCGTCGCCCTGTCGAATCGATTTAACCCGCCGCCAAACGTGCCAACCCAGAGAACGCCAGAACCGTCCTCGAACAGCGTGCGAACCATGTTGCTGGACAAACTTTCTTTGTCCGCTGCGTTTTTTTGATAATGCACGAAAGCATTCGTTCCGGCATTCAGGCGATTGACGCCGCCGTCGGTACCCACCCACAGGTGACCCAATGCATCAACGTGCAATGCGTACACCATATTGTTGCTGAGGCTGCGCTCGTCGTCGGGATTGTGCTGAAAGTGCTGCGCGTGTCCTGTGCGCGGGTCCAGAAGATCAACACCCCGGTCGCGGGTTCCCACCCAGATAGTGCCATCCTTGTTTAGCGTTAGTGTACGAATATCATCGCTGGCCAGACTGTAGGGATTATTCGGGTCATGGCGGAAACTGGTAAACGAGTCGTTTTCCCTGTTCCAGCGAACCAGGCCGCCGCCTTGCGTGGCGAGCCAGAGATTCTGCTCGCTATCTTCTTCGATCGCCCAGATAAAATCGTTGGCCAGCCCGTTCGGATTGCCACGTTGGCGGGCATAGATCTTGATGTCGTAGCCATCGTAACGATTCAACCCGCTTTCCGTTGCAAACCACATGTAGCCGACGGAGTCCTGCAGAATCGCCTGGACGTTATTTTGCGAGAGTCCATCGTCGCGTGACACATGACTAAAATGCATTGGCATCGTCGACGCGGCATGTAGCGTCGACGGGTTGCCGGCCAGGTACACAAGCGCGATCACGATCACAGCGTGCAAAGCCAGGCGAGCGCGATGCTGGACGATATTCGTGACGGATGTCTGGCGCTGAGCGGCACTCATTCCTGCGGTACCCATAAATAGGTCGAGACCGGCGCGGACGAAACCTGCGGCCACAATGCCCCTTGCGGCCAGAGCGCGCCCTGACTCAGCAGAGCATCACTGCCGAGCAACGCGGCATCGTCGTCGGTTACATTGTCGCTGCTGACAATACCCTCCGGCCAGATCGAGCCCTCGGGCCAGAGCGCACCGCTGGGCCATAAGGAGCCCTGCGTCCATTCGTAGTCGGATGTGGTGTTCCGTTTACCGAATTTGTCCATCAGGTAATAAGTGCCATTCTCATCGACGGCGGCCAGTCCTGCGAAATGTTGTTTACCCTCCAGGTCATCCCTGATGTGCAAACCGCGGTTGGCGCAATCCTTGCTGGATTCATACACTGCAGCGAATGCATCCACACGCCCCGCGCCTTGCTGAAAAATGGTGTAAGCGTGTCTGCCGTCGTCCAGCACGGCCGCCCGTGCCGATGCGATCAGTCGACATTTCGCGGCGTCCGGTTTTAATTTTGATTCCTTTTCCAGCATCAGCGCCAACACGCCACTGATGACAGCGGTCGCCTGCGAGGTTCCTGACATCGAAAAGTAGTGATCGTGTGCAACGACGTAGTCCGGGTACTGCAACGGCAACCAGGCGTATGGCGGCATCGTTCCCAGCATATGCCCACCGGGTGCGACGAGGTCCGGCTTGACGAAGCCGTCGGCGGTCGGACCGGCCGCGGAAAAGCGTGCCAGTCTGTCGTCACTGCTGTCGTTCGGTGTATAGCTGTCGGTCATTGCGCCCACGGTAATCACATACGGAACGTTGCCGGGTATGCCGACGGTCATCGGGGCGGGGCCCCCATTCCCGGCAGCCGCCACCACCACGATGTCTTTTTTCCAGACGGCCATGACAGCCTGGTTAACAGGATCCTCCCAGTAACGCGATCGTGCGGGTGCGCCAAAAGACAGGTTCAGGATCTTGATGTGGTACTTCTTCTTGTTCGACACGATCCAGTCGAGTGCCTTAATGACATTAAGATAGGTCCCCGATCCATCGGGCTCAAACGCGCGCACGGCGACAAGATTGGCGTTCGGCGCAATACCCTGGTAGTTACCGGACTCGGTACGATCACTGCTCACCATTATCGAGGCGATGTGTGTGCCGTGCCCATTCCAGTCCTCGGCATCATCACTGTCCGTTAATGCGTCGTACGTGGCGAGAATGCGCTTGTCATTGTCTGCAGAATTCAGCAGCGGCGGCTCTTGCCATATGCCGGTGTCAAGGACAGCGATGGTCACACCTTTACCTGTGATGCCGTCTTCATGCAGGCGGTTGGCGCCGACAAGCGATGGGTAAAAGGTTTCGATAACAGATCCGGAGACTTCCAGCTTTTCATCTTTGTAGACTTTGATGAGCTCCGATTGAGAGCGCAGAGACAGAACCTGTTTCTCAGTGAGTTCGGCGCCCACAGCATCAATGATATTCAGGGTAGCGGTCACCCGACCGCCGATGTTGATGACAGCCTTTTCAGCGGCAGCTCCGGAGGAGGCCTGCACGATATAACTCGCCTTCGCGACTTCACTAACGGCAGCAGCTTCGGGACGTTCTTCCGAATCGCCGTGGCTCGGAAAATCTGCCAGTGCAAGAACCGCAAGCAAGCCTAAGCCTGTAATAAAACTAAGCAGATTCGTTTTGTTAATGCTTTGTCGCATCTTAACTCCATGCCCCTGACAGCGGCGTCGCAAATTGCTGTGCTCGGAAATCCGATTTCCTGATAACGAGCACGTATTGCACCAGAGGCGTCGCGCACAAACTGCGACCGGATTCGTTGGGAAACGGCGTAAAACTGTGAACTGCGTCACATAATTGCTGTTAAATAGCGCGCGTTTGTCGGCATCGTGCGACAACACGGCTGACCGTCAAGGTCTGGGCGTTTGATCGCTAAGGTTTCTCTGGCTTGCTCAGAAAACCGCCAATCTCGTTTGCCGGGAGCGGCCTGCACAGGTAGAAACCCTGGAACTCATCACAAGCACGCGCCTTAAGGAACTCGAGCTGGGCCAGGGTTTCCACGCCTTCAGCGACCGCCTTCATGCCCATTTTATGCGCCGTGGTGATGATGACTTCGCAGATGACCGCGTCGTCCTGGCTGTCTGGCAGATCGCGAACAAATGAGCGGTCGATCTTGAGTGCGTCGATTGGGTAATGCTTCAAACTGCCCAAAGAGGTGTGGCCGGTGCCAAAATCGTCGAGCACCAGGCCCACACCGAGGTCTTTTAGTTTCCTGAGATCCGCGAGTCCGTTGCGGGTCCGCAGCAGCACGGCCTCTGTAAATTCCAGGTCGATTCGGCCGGGGTCCAAACCTGCCAGATCAAGGGCTTCAATGACACGCCTCGCAAGATCTTCACGGGCAAATTCCTGCTGCGACAAGTTGACGGAAACCCGGGGCTGACAAGTACCCTGCCAGCGGCGGGCCTCTTCACACGCCGTGCGCAGCACCCAATCCCCTAGCGGAATAATCAGGCCGGTCGATTTCGCGAGTTGCAGAACCTCCTGCAAATCCACGAAACCGCGCATCGGGTGGTTCCATCGCAACAGTGCTTCGACACAGGTCACTGTGCCATCCGGCATCGACAATCGGGGTTGGTAATACAACTCAAGCTGGCCATCGTCCATTGCGCGCCGAAGCTCGGCCGCGCCGTCAACCAAATCGAATTTTTGTATCGTCGACGCCTGCGAATTGAAACAGACAGTTTGCCCGGTCTCTTGCGCTTCATGCATAGCGGAGTGAGCCGCGTGTTGCACTGTCTGCAAACTTCGACCGTCCGTTGGAAAGGCGGCAACCCCCAGCCTGGGTGAAATCGTGATTGATCCGGAGTCAGAAATGACTGGCTTGGCGAATCCCTCGGCTATCCGATGACAGACAGCATTGACGTCGTTCAATGTCTCGACATTGTGCAGAACGAATAAGAAACGGTTTGGGTCGGCCTGCGCGACGCTTGCAGCACTGTCGCCATCGCCCATCTGACGAATGCTGTCGCAATTGTCCAGACAGTTCCGCAGGCGGTCGGCGACAGCCAGCATTGTCCTGCGATCGGCCAAATCTTCTGTCGATATGTTGTCGAAACACAGGCTGACAATCGCGAGAGAGCCCTCATGCAGGCTCGCGTCAATCAACGCTTCATTCGCAATGCGCTCAAACAAGTGGTCATTTGGAAGATCGGTGATCGAGTCATAAAAGGCGAGGTCGTAAATATCGCTTTCGACTTGTTTATCGTCGCTAACATCCTGGACGACGACGATGACTCGATCACGACCGTCGACCAGAAACTGTGCTTCGAACTGACTGCTCATACCGTGTTTCGAAATTTCAAATTCGAGCGTGTTATGACGCCGGGTTTTGAGGACACCGCTGATTTTCTGTTTGAACCTGCTGGCGAGATCACAACCAAAAACTTCGTCAAGGGTTTTGTATCGGGTCTTGGCATTTATAGGCGTCGTGTCTGATCGACTTTTCAAGTTCTCGATAATCGTACCGCTTCTGGACACCAGCATGGCTTGTTCGGGTGCCACTTTTTCCAACAGCCGGACGCGATTGTTGCTTTCATCCAGTACCTGGGATTTGTTCCACTCGGCCAGTATCGAGTCCAGGCGCCGCTGAAACAGCGGCCAGTTAAGCGGCTTCAGGATGAAGTCATTAGCACCGGCATCGAATGCTCTTTGTATCGACACCGCGTCGTCAACGCTCGTTACCATTACGATCGGAAAGTTTCGCTCGCTGGCTTTTCGGATTTCAGTGCACGCTGTTATACCACTCATCAATGGCATATTAATGTCGAGCAACAACAGATCAGGCTCGAAGGCGGGGCATAGATCAATTGCCTCGGGACCGCAACTGGCAACAGATACTTCAAAGCCGGCTTCCGCCAGCGTCTCGCGCATAAGCAGCCGTATTGCCGGGTCGTCATCAACGACCATTACCCGCGGCGCGGCAGGCACGACAACAGTGGGCGAATCGGGGCGACGAGCATATCCCGCGTCGCTGATTGAATTAGGCTGCTGTTCGGACATGGCGTGAGACATTGAGATTCAAGAGCTGACCGGAAATACTAAGCTTATGAATCACGCAATTCAGCGCTCTACATCACAGTCAGAGTAATTCACCTGCGGGTTTGCACGGCATAAGGTAAATCGTTTGCTGACTTGAATATTTTTCATGCTGTTGTACTTACGGCGACGGGGACTCTGCGATTTCGACTTGATTCAGAAAAAGTGCGGCGTAAGATTTCCTTCGGTCCTTTAGTCAAAGACGATCAACGGCCGGTACTGACAAGTTGACAGCCACCGATGGATAATCCGGAAATGATCACTTACAAGCGCCATCGATTCCCGCCTGTGATAATTGGCTACGCTGTTTGGCTCCACCACAGATTTAATTTCAGTCATCGAGGTATTGACGATCTGCTTGCAGAGCGTTACCCCACGAAGAACAATGCCGCGCCAGTATAGAGGAGTATCGATATACCTGCCGCCATGAGGGCCAGTGGCAACTGCGTGAAGACGTGATCCATCAGATCTGCGCCGGTAGCGAGGGACGACAGGATGGTTGTGTCTGAAATCGGTGAACACTGGTCGCCAAATACTGATCCACCCATGATCGCGCCGAACGTGAGCAACATATAGGTTGGATCGGGATTGATAGCATATGCCAGTGGCAACGCAATCGGGAATACCACCGCGTAGGTTCCCCAGGACGATCCCACCGAAAAGGCAACAAGCATGCAAATCAGCATAAGCAGGCCCGGCAGAATGAACGGCACGTTGGTGAGGAAGTCAGACGTGTAAGCAATCACAAACGCTGATGCGCCCAGCGTCTCGCTGACCTTTGCAAGCGTCACGGCCAGTGCGAGAATAATTGCGCCGACAGTGACACCCTTGATGCCATCGATCAGACCATCAAATGCATCAGTTACTTTCATGCCACGGACGATCGAAAGTATCATGCTGCTGATCAACGCGAGTCCGAACGCTTCAAAGATCATCAGCGTGCGTGTCAGCAGGTAAGGAATGATCGAGACGCCTAACAAGACGAGGATTGGGACGAAGAAGTCGATCATCGAGGGTGTATAGCCCTCGGGTACGTTCTGTTTCAACAGCTCCCTGGAGAGCATCGGCTCTGCATCCGGATGATCAAGCTGTCCGGTTTTGATCACACGCTTGCGCGCAGCGGTCATCTTCGAGCCGATCCAGGGCAGCTTGTCGAGCGCGAACAATAACGTAAAAACCACCGCGATAATGCCGTAGAAGTTGAATGGAATGGCGCTTAGGAACATGCGCACTGCCGCGTCGCTATCGGCGATGAAGTGGCTGGTCGAAGGGATAACAATTAATCCCGCGATAAACAACGGCCATGCGTTAAACGGAATGATGGTCGCAATCGGCGATGCGGTGGAGTCGACGACATAAGCAAGTTCTTCATGCGCAACTTTTTCGCGATCAGCGACCGGCCGTACAGTCGTTCCTGTCAGTACCGTGCTGATCGTACCTCCCTGATGAAAAATAACGCCCATCAGCCAGGCAAAGAATAACGCTGAGCGACGCGACTTCACGTGATTATCAGAGATGTAGTGTGCAAATTGATAGGCGCCGCCATTGCGATTCCACATTCCTAACAGGCCACCGAGCGCCCAGAGGTAGACCAGCAATATTTCAGCAAAGCGCGGGGTGCCGATGCTTGGAATCAGGAAATGTTCGATGATGTTTGGCTGTGCTGTTGCCAGACCGCCCAGCACCACGCCCATGAACAGAGCAAAAATAACGTTTCGAGTCACAAAACAAATGACGAGCGTTGCCAGCGCCGGTACCAGCGAAAGGACGCCGTAATGCCCCCGTTGTTCGACGACTGCCGGGTCGAGTCCTGCCGCATACCAGGTGACAATGGCGCAGAAGACGAGCAGCCAGATCCAGGAGTACTTGCCGTTAACTATTTGCATTCGGTCTTTCATTTTATTCGAACAGGTCAGGCTGCAGCATGAGTTTCATCAATTCATCAGCGAACATAGCAGCAGCGCGCTGCACTGCGTTGCGATCAGTTTCATCGCCGACTTCGTAAGTTGACGCAGGTATATTGTAACGCGAGTACATGTAGTTCTTCGACACACCCACCTTGTCGGTCGGATTTTCATCATTGGCGAAATCGTAGAACGGTACACGCGGTTTTGCGTTCGCGAGCCAAGTGCGGGTGAAGCGTGGAGGTCGCGTGGGATTATCGTCATCCTGCGTGTAGAACACGTTGCGCCTCGTCGAATGGAAATCCAGAAATAAACGAATGCTCTGCCCAGTAGCGTCCATATCATCAAGCAGGTCACGAATCAGCTGTGTCTCTGGCTGTGTAAATGGCCCCCAGTCACGATTCAGATCAGTGCCGCCAGAATTATGGCGCCAATTCCCGCCAATAACGCCATCCGGGTTCAGCATCGGAATGGCGACAATGTCGAAGCGATCGCGAAATGCATTGGCCGTATCGGTATCGGCCATCAGCGCCTCAAAGAAGGCGAAAAAGGCGAACGCCCCGCTTACCTCGGGCGGGTGCTGCCGGCCAACGAGGAACAGCACATCGGGCGAGTCAGATTCACTACGCAGCACATGAATAGGCTGTTGCCGCAACGATAGTCCGAGCTGACTCAATTGCACGTCATACTGCGCAGCGATCGCGTTGTTCCAGCGATCATAAATCGGTGGCGTGATCAGTTCCTGCGCCGAAATCCAGACCGTTCGGGTGTCCAGCATTACGTTTATGCTTGCCTGCTTTTCGTTGTTCGAGATCGTGACCTGCGTGGCATCAATGCTTGTCCAGGCAAGTCCATCAAAGCTCATCTTGGGCTCGTAGCGATGCTTGCCAACCTTGTAGTTCAAGGTGACCGTAGCACGACCTGCCTGAGTCGGAACGATCTTGAACGCATACCAGGGGCTCGGGTTGATGTAGCCAGTGTCCTCCGGCAGAATCGTAAGCCGCACGTGGTCGGCGCCGCGAACGTCGCAACGGCCGCGCCGTGCGCCCGGAAAACTGTCAACGACACTGAATGACGCGGCGACACAAGGTGTGCCGGCAGGAACCGAAGGGCTTGAGGATGCGCATGCAACGAGCCAGAAACTGGCGAGAAACAGCGTATAGATTCTTATGTTTCGCAATGCGGTGGTGTCCTATTGAGCTGAATGGGCAATGGACTGTGCGATGCCTTCACCTGAAGCACATGCCAGGGTCCAGCCCAGCATGCCATGGCCCGTGTTGAGAAAGAGTCCGGGTATCCGGGTCGGCCCAACGATCGGTTTACTGTCAGGGGTCAATGCGCGGAAGCCGCCCCATTGTCGCTGATCAGGCGCGTGATAGTCAGCGGCGCTCGGCGCGGTGGCCGCCGCGACTTCGCGAAGCACGCCGATTCGTCTGGCGTCATTGCGTGTGTCGAAGCCCGTGAAGTCCGCGAAGCCTGCGATGCGAACCTGACCATTGATACGGCTATAGACAATGCGTTCACGCAATGCAGTCACGCTGACTTGCGGTGAGTCTTTGGTGGTCGGTAGCGTCAGACTGTAACCGCGCACGGGGTAAATGCTTGGCCGTACGCCGAGGGGCTGCAGCAATTCACGACTCCATGCACCGCTGCAAACGACCGTCGCGTCAGCAGCGATGACCTCGTTGCCACAAGCGACAGAACGGACTCGCCCATTATCGACTCTGAGCGGTTCGGCGCCGTTTCCGAGCAGGAATTTCACATCATGATTGGTTTCGAGCCAGCTGCGCATTTGTGTCGTGAAGGCATATGCGTCGGCGACGGCGTCCTGCTTCGAATAAATTGCAGCGGCGATGCTGCCGGCAAATCGGGCCAGCGCCGGTTCAATGTCGAGCGCCTCATCGCGAGAGACCAGTCGAATTTCTGCACCGTACTTTGCCTTGAGGCGAATACCATCCTCCGCGGCGCCGATATCCTTTGCCTGAGTGAGTAACACCAGCTTGCCGGCCGCGCGATGCGAAAACTCCAACGGCAGCGTTGACTGGAGTTCCTGCATCAGAACCGCCGAACGCAACGCCGCCTTTAATACGGCGATCGTGTTGTCATTGGCATGTCGATTCGTGCATTGCGACACGAAGCGCAGTGCCCAGGGCAATAATGATGGCCGCACCTTCACTTTCGAGCCGCGATCGTTGCCGGCCAGCAATGCTGGTACTTTGGTTAGAAAGGAGGGTCGGGCTAACGCATCGGTGAAGCTGTATGACAATTGTCCGCCGTTGGCATAACTGGCACCATCGGCGACCTGCGATGCTCGATCGATGACCGTGACCGAGTGTCCGATTTGCGACAGGTAATAGGCGCTGGTAACGCCAATGACGCCGGCTCCAATTACGACCACATGCATGAGTTTGTCCAGCGAAAGGAATACACCGATAGTACTGAGGGCTGGCAACTTCGCTCAAATGATCATTCTTGCGTCGATCATAACTACCAGCTATGCGCGCGCTGGATGTTGTTATGGCGCTGTTATGGCAGACTGCGCGAAAGCGATAATTGGTGGAATTGGCGAATGTGCAGCCGAAAACCTGAGGTGTCCCAATGCGCCTGAGACATATCGAAGCGTTTCACGCCGTTTACACAACGGGTTCCGTGACGCTTGCGGCCGAGCTCCTGAGCATCTCTCAACCCGCGGTAAGCAAAATGCTCTCTCTCGCCGAAGCGCAATTGGGCTTTGGCTTGTTCGATCGGGTCAAGGGACGATTGGTCCCGACACCGGAGGCGCATCAACTTTTTCAGCAGGCGGCAAATGTCTATGACTGCCTTGGGCAATTTCGTGAATTGTCACAAAACCTCAATGTCGGCAGCGCGGGCAATATTCGGTTCTCCGTTACCCCGGCATTCTCACAGGAAATCGTGCCGCGAACGATCAAGACCTTCCTGCGTGATCAGCCAAACGTACACGTAGCCGTAAATACCCGCCATTGCTCCGAGATTGCCAAAGGTTTGATCAATCGGCAAATAGAATTCGGTGTCGTTTTCGAACGGGCCGCAGTCCCGGGTCTGGTTGAAAAAATCCTTTGCAGCGCTGAATTCGTTGTTCTTTCTCCCAAAGGCTGGCTTTCGGAAACCGGTGAACGCTTGTCGCCGAGAGTCCTGGCTGACATGCCTTTCGTGCGGTTGAATGATCGAGGACCGCTCGGGCAGCTATTGCGAGGTCTCATTGATCGGACGGCGGTCCGCTGGAACACAATCGCCACGGTCGGTACTTACCACATAGCAAAATCGCTGGTCGTTCAAGGTGCCGGCGTCAGCATTGTGGACGAAGTCACGGCCCGCTCCAACGGCCTTGACGGCGTGGACCTGCATTTTCTCGAGCCGGCGCTCTCGTTCAAAATCAAAGCACTATGGCCGGAAAGCGTGCCGCTGTCCGCTCCGAGCAAGGCCCTTCTGCTCGCTTTTCAATCCGAACTCAAATCGATGTTGAGCCGTAAGACCCCATAACCACCGGTTATCGTTTACCGCAAATTCTTCAATAGTTTTTTCCTGTCGTGGTGTCCTACTATCCAAGCTCGGTGAACAATCCGATCTACAGCACAAATCCCGGGGGATACGATGAATCGAATCACACTGATACTGTTACTGCTTGGCGTGGCCTGGAATCAACCAGCCTGGTCGCAAGAACCAGCCGACGAGGCGATTGAAGAGATTGTCGTTATCGGGTCGCACATCAAGGGCCTTGATATTGGCGGGAACCTGCCCGTCACGACACTCAGTAAGGATGACCTGCTGGCTGTCGGTGCAAGCTCGACCGAAGAGTTGTTGGCGGCGATTCCGCAGGCAGGTGGCATCGAATTCAGCGCCGATGAGGCGTCCACATCGTCGAACAGCGTACGCGGTGATGTCGCATCTTTTAATCTCCGCGAGCTGGGCGCCGACAGCACACTGACGCTGGTCAATGGACGCCGCATGGTTGTGCATCCAAGCTCGACGACAGTTAATGGTGTGCCGATTCATTTTGTCAATCAAAACACCATTCCCACTTTTGGTATAGAAAGAGTCGAGGTATTGCGGGACGGTGCCTCGGCCATCTACGGCTCTGATGCTGTTGCCGGCGTAGTCAACTGGGTGCTGGACAGCAGCTACGAAGGCCTCGAGGCAAACATTCGCTACGGCGGCTCCGAGGGCACAAGCCTTGACGAGGCAACCTTACAGATCCACGGCGGCTTTACGCTCGGCGCCGGCGAACGAACCAATGTTACATTTTTCGCGAGTGGCTACGATCGCAACGGAATGAATGCCAGTGACCGCAGCTATTCTCGATCCGCCGACCACACACTGCTTGCGCCGTTTCGCTTTCAGGGCGATACCAGTTTGATTGATTTGTCCAGTTTCACGCCCTGGGGCCAATTTCGTGCCGGAGTCGCCGATCCGACCAGCTCCATCGGAATCGATGGGGAGCGAGTTCAGATCAATGGCGCCAATGCAACCTCAAGCTCCGGGCAGTTTCACTATCAGCCGGCTGGCATTTTTCCCAACGCCAGCCAGAGTGGCATCCTCATCGATCCAGCGACCGGCCTGGAAATAGATGACGGATCACTAACGTCAAATAGCACCTCGACGGGCAACGGTATCCAGGTGAACGATCTCTATGTCTCAAGGCCGTTGCGATTTGACCAGAACAGTACTGGACGGCAAATTTCAGGCGACGCCAAGCGTCTTAACTTCTTCGGTACGCTGACGCATGAGTTTGACAGCGGCCTGGAGTTTTTCTCCGAAGTTTCATTTTATGACGCGAATCTGAAGACGCAGCAGGCCGGTCCCCAGGTCATCAGCGACGTCAACAATATGGTCGTTCCTGCAAGTAGTTACTACAATCCATTTGGACCCATCGGGAGCCCGAACCGGCTGGCCGGCAGTAATGCGCCAGCGGAAGGTTATGACATTCTCATTGAGCGTTCACGAATCACTGAAGCCGGAAACCGGCACAGTAATGTTGATACCGAATCGCAACGTTATCTGGTCGGCTTGCGCGGAACCTGGAATGACTGGGATTGGGAGAGCGCGGCTTACACGTCATTTGCCGAGACCAATGACAGCGGTTTGGAAGTGTCTCGCTCATTATTTTACGCAGCTGTATCGCGTACCGATGCGACGGCTTACAACCCCTGGAATGGATTGGCGGACAGTTCTCCGGAAAGCGTCGATTTTGAAGTCGACGTCAATCGCAAGACCGAGACCGAGCTTTCTGGTGTGGATTTCAAAGTCTCCACAGCCAGCTTGTTCTCGATGCCTGGCGGTGACGCTGGGCTTGCCTTCGGGGTTGAGGCCCGCACCGAAGAATTTGACGATGATCGCGATCCCCGCCTGGATGGAACGATCACGTTTACCAATCCACTGACGATGGAATTCTTCGACAGTGATCTCGCCGGCGTCAGCGCGACACCGGACGTGCATGGCGATCGCGATGTGATCTCTGCTTATGGAGAACTCGTACTGCCGCTGGTGTCGCCCGACATGGCGGTGCCGCTCGTTAACGCACTTGATGTGCAGCTTGCCGTGCGATGGGAAAATTACTCAGACCTCGATGACGCGAATATTACAAAACCAAGAATCGCTATGGCGTGGTCGCCGTTCGAATCGTTCAAGATCCGTGCCGCCTACTCTGAGGGCTTCCGGGCACCGAATCTTGAGACCATCAACCTGGATGTATTGTCACGATTCAGTAACAACGTTGAAGACCTGGTGCGCTGTGCCGCACAGGAAGCAGGAGCGGTTGACGCTGGAGCCTGTGCCGAAACGATCGTCAGCAACCGCTTCGGAAATTCCCAGCTGGAAGCCGAAGAGTCCGAAAACCTGAGCTACGGTTTTGTATTCCAGCCAAACTTTGCTCCGGACCTGACCGTTACAGTCGACTGGTGGGAAATTGAGCAGGACGGGATCGTCGGATTATTTGGACGCAACAATCACCTGGCACTCGATGCGGTGCTGCGCCTCGACGGCAGCTTCAACCCTGCCGTTGTGCGAGTTGATCCGAATGCCCAGGACATTCTTGACGCGGCCGCCTTCAATGCGGCTAACGGCACCAACCTGGCACCGGTCGGCGGCGTTCGCTTTGTCGAGGACATTTTCCTGAATTTGCAACCGAGGACCACCGAGGGCGTGGATTTTGGTCTCTACTATGACTTTCCGGACAGTGCGTGGGGGCAATTCTCCGTCGACGCCAACGTAGCGTACCTGCGAAAATTTGATCAGATACCGTCTGCGTCGGTCGCGTCGCTATTGGCACAGATCGAGGCCGTTAATGCGCAAGGATTGACGTTTGTCAGCCCAACAGATCTGGAGGCCGAGACCATCGGCTCACAGATTGAGACAAGCGCCAGTCGCCCTAAGTATCGCGGCAAGCTCGCGCTGGACTGGCGTAGAGATGCCTGGGGGGCAGGCCTCTTGTATCGTTATGTTGGCAAAACCTTTGATACCTTTGTCGACGATTCCGAGTTCATTGAAATCGATCAGGGGCTCTCCGGATCAGAGGCTGATGAAATCAGTAGCTTCATGAAGGTCGATGCTTTCGAGACCGTCAGCCTATGGGGAAGTTACCGGTTCGAAACCGGCCGACTTGAGGGCGGTAGTGTTCGTGTCGGAATCAACAACCTGACGGATGAAGAGCCGCCCCTCGTAGGAACGTCTGCCGGATATAGCACTTCATTACACACCAATCGAGGCAGGTACTGGTACGTGTCTCTGGGCTACGCATTCTAAAGCCAATACCAGGGTGCCTGGATTCAGCCAGATATTGAGCTTGTCGCAATTCGGGAGGCGCCTGCAGTCGAGGCAGCTCTGGAATCATGGTCAGAAGCTGTCGACATAAAGGAAACCTGGTGTGAAAACGACGCGGCGAATTGTTCTTCTGATTGCGGTTTGTATGCCGCTAATTTCTGGGTGCAAACAACCATCCGATGCCCTGGATGTTCTCATTATCAATGGTACTGTGGTCGACGGAACAGGAGGGAAGCCGCAAGCGTTGAGCCTGGGCATTCGCGGAGACGTGGTTGCCTATATCGGCCCAAGCACATCGCTGCCAGCAAAGCGCATTGTTGATGCCAGTTCTCTGATCGTCTCCCCCGGCTTTATCGACCCGCATACTCACGCAGGCAAGGACCTGTTATCTCCCGATAAGAGCGCCAACCTGGCCTATCTTTATCAGGGTGTGACGACCGTAATCATCGGCAATGACGGCGGGGGCAACCCGGACATTGATGCATTGCAAAATCAATTGTCCGTAAACGGCATTGGCACCAACGTTGGCCTGTTGACCGGGCACGGCGCACTCAGACGTCGTGCTATGGGTTCGGACAACAGAGCACCGACGGCAGATGAACTGGCCGAGATGAAAAGGGTGCTTGGCAAGGCGATGAAAAGCGGCAGCCTCGGGCTATCGACCGGTCTCTTTTATGCTCCGGGAAGCTTTGCCGAGACTGATGAGATAATTGAATTGGCGCGTGTTGTTGCCGACTATGGCGGCGTGCATGATAGCCACATTCGTGACGAAAGCGATTACTCCATTGGTCTCGTCAATGCAATCAGCGAAATCATTGAAATAAGCAGGCAGTCTGGTGTGGCGGGGCATATTTCTCACATCAAGGCACTGGGACCGGCAGTTTGGGGTCAAAGCCGGGATGTAATAGAACGCATCCGATCAGCCCGCGCCGAGGGACTGGCAATCAGCGCCAATCAGTATCCCTGGCTCGCCTCCGGAACGCATCTCGCCAGCGCGCTGGTGCCACGCTCAGTAATGGACGGCGGTCGGGACGCCATGTTGCTGCGCCTACAGGATGCAGCGATCCTTGAAGAAATTCGACCGCGGATGCAAGCCAACCTGGAACGCCGGGGTGGTCCCGATGCATTGCTGATTACAAGCGAATCGAAATGGCAGGGAAAGACCTTGGCGGAGGTGTCGAAGCTGATGTCGAAGACGCCTGTCGACAGCGCTGTGGCCATCATTCTGGGCGGCGATCCATCGGTTGCGTCATTCGTCATGCAAGAAGAGGATGTGGAAAGGTTCATGGTGCAACCATGGGTGGTGACGGGCTCCGATGGGTCACCCGGGCACCCCCGGAAATACGCTAGCTTTCCTGAAAAATATCAAATGTACGTTGTACGTCGATCGTTATTAACACTGACAGAGTTCGTACGGCAGAGCAGCGCGCTGACCGCCGAGATTTTTAATCTGTGCGACAGGGGGCGACTGTTGCCAGGCATGCAGGCGGATATTGCCGTATGGAGCAGTTCAGAATTCGAACCTGCAGCCGACTACCAGCACCCCGAACGCCTGGCCCGTGGAGTCCAATATCTGTTGGTCAACGGCGAATTCGTCATCGATGAAGGTCGTTTGACGGACGACAGAAGCGGCGAAGTGCTATTGAGGCACAGCTGCATCCCGGATGCGGAAACCGGCGCTTTGAACAACTTGTGACAGCTCACCCAGGTTCGAATGAAGCTGCTCGAAGTCTTCCGCACTGGATGCGGCCATGGGCCGCGTTGCGATGACCACGTAAACAAAAGCCGCACCGCGATAATCCCACCATCCTGCTTCGATGCGAACCTGTGGGTCTGAGGTAAGCGTTCCACCCTTGTAATAGTGATCCCCGCGTTCTGCATCGGTCTCGAGGAGCAGGACATTACGAGCCGCAGCATGCAGCTCGTCAGCCGGTGTACTTTGTGCAAGGAATCGCAGCACCGTTGCAAGCGACGCGGCTGTCAGCAGATTGTCGGCGTGCGTTTTTCGATCGGCCAGCATGTAACGCGCAATCTGCAGTCCCGGTGCTGCCGGAAATCGCTGCCGTACACGCTCGGTAAGTGCCTTTGGTCCACCGAGATATTCGATGATGACGTTGGCTGCTGCGTTATAGGCGGCGTTCGTTTCGATATGCTCTTTGTGAATCATCGCCTCCGCCAATTGTCGTACCGTCAAGCCCCGAAGTTCCTTTTGAACATCGGCCTTTTGTTCGGCATCGAAGTGGCGAATGGCGGGGCTTTTTGGGTTGTCGAGTATCGCGTCCAGAGCGTCAAACGGGTTGTCGAGGGAATCAATTTGTGCGCTGAGAAATTCAATCAGAATAGCCGTCTTGATAGCGCTTGCCGCCGGTCGTACACGATTCGCATTGTGCTGGTACTGGACTTCACCATTAGGCTTGCCAAGCCAGACGCTGTATTCAACACCATCGGCAGAATTTTTCTCTAAGCGAGCGATCTCGGTCACGATTGCTTGTGTCGGGATTGATACAGTACCGCGCCTGACCTCATCAGTCTGATGACATGCGCTACCGGTTGCAACGAGCACGGTAAGGAGAATCACTCGGACAGCATTGCGCCAGGGGCTTGGATTTCGATTCCTAATCGTGTAATTCAATTGCTGGTCTCCATCTTGCTCTCATTTTTTCCGGGTCTATTTTATCGTGAAATTTGTGTTTTCGTTCAGTAATGGGCGCCCGCCCGGTGCTCTTGCGGGCTAAGACCGCGGACGCGCTTGAAGGCAGCACTAAACGCGAACGGCGTCGAATAGCCGACCTTCTCGGCCACGGTACTCACTGTTTCATCCGGTTGGCACAATAAGTCTGCCGCAAGTGCCATTCGCCAATGCTTCAAAAAGGTCATAGGCGGCTCGCCCACGAGATCATGGAAGCGACGCGCCAGTGAAGCTCGGGATGCGCCTGATTCTGCGGCCAACTTGTCCAGCGTCCACGGATGAGCGGGATCATCGTGCATGATGCGCAGCGTGCGCTCGATGATTCGGTCGCCTTGATGGCGCCACCATGCCGGGCGATCTGAATCTTGTTGCGCGAACCATGCTTTGAGCACGGCGGTCAGTAACAGATCAAGTATTCGATCCAGTACCGCTGCCTGTCCCGGTTCGTCTTTGACGAGCTCGTCGCGAAGCAAAGGAACAAGTGGGGACTCCCAGTCGGCATGCGACATCGATAACACTGGCGGTAGGGCACGCAACAAGCGATCACTGATGTCGCTAAGGTGCTCGTAGGCACCGACGAGAAAGACCGTCGAACCGTCAGGGTCGTTGCCCCATGTTCGTACGCCGTGAGTCATTTGCTCGAGCACAGAATTACCGTCCAGATCGCAGCAGCGCTGACCCGGGTGTATCACCACGGTTGGTGGCGTTGTGGGTGAGTCGGCAACACTGTAATGATCCGGTGCACGAGTAACGGCGATGTCCCCCGGTCCGAGCCTCACCGCCTCACCATCGTCGGGTATAAGCCACGTATCGCCTGACACGCCGGCGATCAGCGTGATTGGCGATTCGGCCAGTATTCTCAACGACCATGGCGAACTCATCACTGTACGGAGGGCGAACGCACCACGCGCGCGCGGTGCATCCAGCAATCCACCTAACGTATCCATCGGCTCATATTAGACGAATGCGTATGAAATTGAACGTCCTGAGAATGTTTATCCAGATGGTCCACGCGTAGCGTAGGTGATTGTAGAAATCGAGCCAATTAATAGCGTCAACCAATCATCAGGAGAGAGCCATGGATAAGGAAATACACAGCAACAAATCCGCTGCCGGCGTAATGCTCGTACTGGGCGGTACTGGCAAAACCGGGCGCCGCGTCGCCGATCGACTTAAGGAGCGTGGGGTTAATTTCCGCATTGGGTCCCGGTCCGCCGACCTGCCATTCGATTGGAATGTCAGGAGCACCTGGGACACGGCTCTCGACGGTGTCACCGCAGCCTATATTACCTATGCACCCGATCTGGCTATTCCAGGCGCCACTGACACGATTCGTGCATTCGTTGAGAAAGCAGTCGCGTCGGGTGTCCAGCGCTTGGTGCTGCTGTCGGGACGTGGCGAGGAGGAGGCGCAAGCTTGTGAGCGAATCATCCAGGAAGCCGGTGTCGAATGGACCGTCGTTCGTTCGAGTTGGTTCAACCAGAACTTCTCCGAAGGCGAATTTCTCGGCATGGTTCTGGATGGCGTGATCACGCTACCAGCCGCAGATGTTCCAGAACCATTCGTTGATGCAAACGACATTGCAGACGTCGTGGTTGCATCACTAACCGAGGAAGGACACACCTACGAAATCTATGAAGTCACGGGACCGCGCATGCTCACATTCGCGGAGTTGGCGAAGGAGATTTCCAGCGCCGCCGGTCGGGATGTGCAGTTCGTCCAGATTCCAAGAGAGGTGTTCGCTGCCGCCATTGCCGAATCGGGCGCACCGAAGGACCTTATCTGGCTGTTGGACTATCTTTTCTCGACGGTACTTGATGGTCGCAATGCCTACTTGACCGATGGAGTCCAGCGCGTGCTCGGGCGACCGCCAAGAGAGTTTTCCGACTATGCACGCGAGATCGCTGCGACCGATGTCTGGAAAGCGGCCGCTTGACTAGCCCTTACCTCGTCAGAGGAGAAGACCAATGACAAAAAATATTGCAAACATGACTCGACTCAGTTCAACCCTAATTAAAGGTCTACTGTTGATAAGCGGACTACTCGCAGCTGGCATCGCAGCCACAATTCTCTTCGCGCCAGATGCCTTTTATGCGGGCTACGGGATCGATACCGGCACCGATGTGAGTCTTGCCAACGAGCTGAAAGCCCCGGCAGGTATGTTGCTCATAGCGGGACTACTGATTTTGGCCGGGGTTATCAGGACTGAGCTCACCGTCGCGTCACTTGGTATGGCGTCGTTGATTTATCTGTCGTACGGCGTGTCTCGCCTTTTGAGCATGGCAATTGACGGGATTCCGCACAGCGGACTTGTGGGTGCAGCCATGTTCGAGATCGCTATTGGATTAGTCTGTCTGCTGGTCTTTGCTCGCCATCGTAAATCCACCGTTGGCACACGCATCGCTGCTCGAGGTGATTTGAATGCTCCCAGTGAGAAGGCCACAAGATGAACTCAGTAACAACGCTTACAGCCATACTGGCGCTGATCGGCTCCGGGACCGTCGGCGGGGTTTTCTTTGCATTTTCAAGTTTCGTGATGAAGGCCCTCGCGCGCGTGCCCTCTTCGGAGGGTATCGCGGCGATGCAGTCGATCAATGTCGTCGTTATCAACCCCTCGTTCCTGGGCGCTTTCATGGGAACCGCGTTGTTATCGGTCGCCGTGGTTGTTCTGGTGCTGCAAGTTGGTAGCCATTCATCGGCGATGTTCTTCATCGGAGGAGCAGCGATTTACCTCGCAGGTACATTTCTCGTAACGATCTTCGGCAATGTACCGATGAACGACCAGCTGGCCGCTGTGTCCGCCGCGGATCCTGGCGCGGTTGAATTGTGGAACCACTACCTGGTCCGCTGGACGATGTGGAACCACGTTCGGACCGCGGCTGCGATGGTAGCGGTGCTTTTGTACACACTTGGCTTGTTGCAGAACGCTGCAGCATGATCGGTTTTGCACCTCGGAACTCGATGGACACGCTAATTCGGGTAGAGTGGCACCAGCCGAGTCTACTTCCGGGGAACGCTTGTGATCACCAGAGTTGCCATTATACAGAAGCCTCCAGTTTTGCTGGACCGACAAAAAGCAATTCAGAGCGCGCTTTATGCCATCGAAGAAGCAGTCGCAGAAAGTGCGCGACTGATAGTCTTCCCCGAGTCATACTTGCCCGGTTACCCGGCTTGGATTTGGCGGCTTCGGCCCGGCGCAGACTCTGAACTTTCAACCGAAATTCACGCGCGATTGCGCGACAACGCGATTGATCTTGCCAATGGAGACTTGCAGCCGGTGCAAGACGCAGCAGCCGAACATGGCGTGACGATTGTCATCGGTATCAACGAGCTCGACAGCCAATTCAGCGGCACCACCATCTTCAATACAGTCGTGATCATCAGCTCGGAGGGAGAAATTCTCAATCGGCATCGCAAAATGATGCCCACCAACGCAGAGCGCATGGTGTGGGGTATGGGTGATGCCACAGGGCTTCGAGTTGTCGACACACCGGCAGGGCGGCTAGGATCACTGATTTGCTGGGAGAATTACATGCCCTTGGCTCGGTATGCCCTTTATGCCCAAGGCATTGACATCTATGTGGCACCTACGTGGGATGCAAGCGACAGCTGGTTGTCAACTATGCGCCATATAGCCAAAGAGGCGGGCTGTTGGGTGATCGGCGCGGCCTCCGCGCTGCATTTCAGTGACCTGCCGGATGATTTTCCCGAACGCGAGAAGCTGTTTGATGCTGAGGAATGGATCAATGACGGCAATTCCGTTGTGGTGAAGCCAATGGGAACGGTAGTTGCAGGGCCACTCAATCGCGACAAAGGTATCCTGTACGCAGAGATAGACAAGGAAGATGCACGGCGCGCAAGGCGGTCACTGGATGTATGTGGGCACTATTCACGGGCCGACATTTTTTCTTTTTCGGTTGATCGGCGACCGCTTCATCCGGTGACGTTTTCGGACTGATACGCCAGGAGAAATTTCTGGCGAAACGAGTCGCTCTCTCTTGATGTCCATTTTTGGTTTTCTGAACAATGCATGACTCAGCGGGAATCAATATCGCAAGACTCAAGCAATCCAGAAAACATCATTTACCGAAGGGATCGACTCGATTTTCTCGATTCTAAAACTCGGGCTGGCCCCAATTAACTCTGGCGGACCTCTTGCATTAACCAATCACGCAGCGCCGCGATGTTCGGCCTGAGCGAGTTCGCCTCCGGATAGACCAGGTAGAAGCTGGACCCCAATGACATAGTGAGGTCGAAGGGTTCCACAACCCGGCCGGCCGCGACATCTTTCGCTGAGAGAGAACGCCAACCCAGTACGATGCCCGCACCATCGATGGCCGCCTGCAATCCGTGGTCAGGCAAGCTGAAATGTGTGCCTCGCGATGCATCCACACCGGTTGCGCCCGCCGCTTCCAGCCATTTTTCCCAGGTTGGCGATTCAGGGTCATAGTCCAACGAATGATTGTGGAGTAGCACGTGCTTTCGAAGATCGTCAGGACTCTTTAGCCCATCGGGTCCCTCAAGCAGACGCGGACTACACATTGGCGTTACCGATTCGTCGAAGAGCTTAATTGTTTCCAGGCCAAACCACCGTCCACTGCCAAATCTGATTGCCGCGTCGAAGTCATCGCGCTGAAAATCCACCAACCCAAGTCCGGTTGAGATTCGTACGTCGATATCCGGATGTAGCTTATAAAATTTCTGCAACCGCGGGATCAGCCACATAACAGCGAAAGTCGGGGCCACACTTAAAGTCAGTGTTCCGCGCGAGTCGCTTTCCACGACGCGCTCCATGGCCTTGTCCAGGTGGAGAAATACTTCACGTAACTCGGTCGACAGCAGCTGCCCGGATTCCGTTAGCAACAAACCACGTACCCGGCGCCGGAACAGCGGTAGGCCCAGATACGCCTCCAATTTTTTTACCTGATGACTAACGGCCGCCGGCGTTACCGATAACTCGTCAGACGCTTTCACAAAGCTGAGATGGCGTGCGGAAGCTTCGAACGCGCGCAATGCATTTAGCGGATAAATTCTCCGGGACATGGGATTACCTTAGTTTTTCTAAGTCTGCGCGAGAAATCGTCGTTTGTCTAGGTATCGAATAACGCATAAAACGTATCTTCAGCCTAGAAATTATGCAACTACGGCCTAGATTTACTAACTCACCGACGGGAGAAATGCGATGAGGGACAGGACTGAAGCGAATACATACACGGCCGCGGACGTGCGCCTTGCACTCAGCGAAATTTATCCGGATTCAACCTATGGCGCAGTTCCGGCCCTGGATCAGTTTGACGCACTAGAAGCGTATCGCGCGTACGCCGACGGCGGTTTGGATGAAATTCCGCAGGCTCTCGCGGCGTATGTCGACTTTCACCAGCGCCAGTGCTTGTAGCAAGGACTGACATGCAACAACTCCCTATTCCACCTTTTACCCAAGTATCGGCTTTCGCAAAAGTTCAAGCTGCTGAAGACGCGTGGAATACACGAAATCCGGAACAAGTTGCGCAATTTTGTTCACCGGACTGTGTTTGGCGAAATCGCGAAGACTCATTTCAAGGTCGAGCGGCGATCGAATACTTCTTTAAGCTCAAATGGAAGATTGAATCGCACTCCCAACTGATGAAGGAGCTTTGGGCCTTTACCGACAATCGAATTTCAGTGCGCTTTGAGTGCGAATGGCAGCACACCAAATCCGGCCAATGGTATCGAAGCCACGGCAATGAACACTGGGAATTTGACGCGGACGGTTATCTGAGTCGCCGCGACATGAGTGCAAACGACATTCCGATCACGGAAAGCGATCGGCGAATCGGACGCTGAATTGAAATGACTAACACAAAGGAAAAGACCATGTTTATACGACTGGCACTGACAGCTGTTGTCCTATCACTCGTTGCCGCTAACGCGAACGCACAATTGCCCGACCCGGGCGTGGAGATTGTCCCAGGGCGTACAGCATTGCTGATCACCGATCCACAAAACGATTTTCTGAGCCCAAAGGGTGTGACTTGGGGCGTGGTCGGTAAGAGTGTTACGGACAACAACACCGTGGAGAACATCGATTCGCTGTTTAAGGCGGCGAAGAACAATGACATGCCGGTATTTGTATCGCCGCACTACTACTTCCCGACCGATCATGGTTGGCAGTTTGAAGGAGCGCTCGAAAAACTCATGCACAGCATTGGTATGTTTGATCGAAAAGGTGCCTTGACGAGCGACGGTTTCGTGGGCTCCGGTGCCGACTGGTTAGAGCAGTACAAGCGGTACATCGATGACGGCAGAACTGTCGTATCAAGCCCGCACAAGATCTATGGCCCTGAAACGAATGATCTGGTTCTTCAACTACGTAAACGTGGCATTGACAAGGTCATCCTGGGTGGCATGTCTGCGAATCTCTGCACGGAGTCGCATATGCGCGAACTGATGGAGCAGGGTTTCGAGGTAGCGGTAGTTTCCGATGCGACGGCTGCGGCAATCGTTGAGGAAGGCAACGGCTATGAATCTGCGCTAATCAATTTTCGCTTTATCGCAAACACTGTTTGGACGACCGAAGAGGCCGTTCAAAAGATCAGCAGTGCCAAGTAGTACAAACGCCAATTTAATAGGGAGAATGACATGAAACATTTGACATCGAATGCACACTGGCTGCTGCGCATCGCACTCGCAGCGGATCCGTTGCCTGTAACTGTATCGGCGGTAACGGCCTAACCGAAATTTAATCGACCCAGGAGTACGAACATGACAACACTAAACATCAACAAGACAGCGGTATGGCTATTTTTTGCCTTGCTGGCGGTCGCGTCCTTTCAATCTGCGGCACGCGCCGAGAACGTGCCCAACGTCAGCTACCGCACAATCACGGTAGAAGATGTGGACATCTTTTATCGGGAGGCCGGCGACCCGAACAAGCCTACGATTTTGTTGCTACACGGCTTTCCAACGTCCTCACACATGTTCCGGGATCTGATCCCTGAGCTCGCGGACCAGTATCACATCGTGGCGCCGGATTATCCCGGTTACGGTTTTAGTTCGATGCCGGCTGTCAATGAGTTCGACTACTCGTTCGACAACGTGGCGAGACTCATAGGAAAGTTCGTCAACAAGATTGGGGTGGAGAAGTTTAGTTTGTATTTGATGGACTACGGCGCACCCGTTGGTTTTCGTATTGCGACAGCGCAGCCCGATCGAATCGAAAGTTTGATTGTGCAGAACGGCAATGCTTACAACGAAGGCATCGACAACAACTTCTGGGAGCCGATCAAGGAATACTGGAAGGATCGTGAGGCCGTCAACAAGGGTCTCGACAACGACTTTTGGAAGAACGTCAAGGCTGCCTACAAACAACCCGCGATGTCTAACGACGATGCCCTGCGATTCCTGACTACCCTTGGCGCCACGAAGTGGCAGTACACCAACGGTGTATCGAACGTCGAGTCGGTTAGCCCGGATACCTGGGGGCATGTGCAGCCGCTGTTGGATCGTGAGGGCAATCAGGACATTCAGTTGCAGATGTTCTACAGCTACGGGTCAAATCCACCGCTGTATCCCGCCTGGCAAGCATACCTTCGCAACAATGAGCCGCCAACGTTGATCGTCTGGGGAAAGAACGACGAAATTTTTCCTGCTGCGGGTGCTGAGCCGTACAAGAAAGATCTGAAAAACGTCGAGTACTACTTGATCGATACAGGGCACTTCGCTTTGGAAACGCACGGCCAGGAGATTGCTGATCTGATGCGTGACTTCCTAAACCGGAAGGTTGGCAGCACCTTCTTGGCGGCGAATTAGCGCCGCTGCTTGCGCGGCCGTATTCGTACGGCCGCACTTTACACCGCGATATACGGAAGCCGAATTCGCAGTATACTGGACACATAGTTAACACCTTGTCCGGCGCGAACGGTTAAGTAAACCACCTGTTCGGAACAATCTGTAAGCTGTGAGTCGCGTAGCTCATGATCACGACGGGACTCTCAACATGGATCTAACACTAATCGCAGCCATCACCGCCGTTTTCCTGGCTTACTCGCTGGTATCGGGAAAGCTGTCGAAGACCATCCTGACCGCGCCGTTGCTGTTCGCTGTCATCGGTTTTCTAGCGGGCCCCGGCGGATTTGGCCTCTCAGAGGTGAATGCGGAGCATGGGGCGATTCATCTCGTCGCAGAATTGACATTGATATTGGTGTTGTTTAGCGATGCCGCGAGGATCGATCTGAAACGCGTCCGCCAGGATCACAATCTACCGTCACGCATGCTGCTGATCGGCTTGCCCTTGACGATGTTGCTGGGCGCTCTGGTCGCTGCTTTGCTTTTTCCGGGTTTTTCGTTTTGGGAGGCAGCATTACTCGCCGCTTTGTTGGCACCCACTGACGCAGCACTCGGGCAAGCGGTCGTCTCGGACAAGATTGTGCCGATTCGAATTCGACAAACAATCAATATCGAAAGTGGTCTGAACGACGGGATTGCATTGCCGGCTGTCCTGCTACTGGCGGCACTCGCAAGTGCACATTTTGATTCCACCGGTTCCGTGCATTGGTTGCGATTTGGCATCCTGCAGGTCACGTTGGCTCCATTGGTCGGAATAGTCGTCGGGTTTGTTGGGGCGAGACTGATCGATATAGCGGCGACAAAGCATTGGATGGGCGATTCATCTCAGGGCATCAGTATTCTCTCGCTGGCCATTCTGGCCTACACGCTGGCCGAGGTTGTTGGCGGCAACGGTTTTATCGCGACGTTTGTCGCTGGCATGGTGTTCGGAAACTCGATACGCAGTGCCTGTACATTTCTGTTTGAATTCATGGAGTCAGAGGGACAATTGCTAATGCTGCTAACGTTCTTTATCTTCGGCATAGCACTGTTACCAGCAGGTCTTGCACATGCCTCGCCAATCATGTTCGGCTACGCACTATTAAGTCTTACGGTGATTCGAATGCTGCCAATTGCGCTATCGTTATTGGGCGCAGGGCTTCATCCACATTCATGGCTATTTCTCGGCTGGTTTGGTCCGCGCGGTATTGCGTCGATTCTCTTTGTACTGTTGATCCTCGAAGAGTCGCAATTTCCACATCGTCACGAAATTCTGGCTGTAACGATGATTACGGTTGCCCTCAGTGTATTCCTGCACGGTATTTCCGCAGGGCCATACGCGAAATATTACGGGCGTCTCGCCGGTCGCATGGGTGACTGCGAAGAAACACACATGGTTCCGGGTCTGCCGCTACGCGGTGGAATGGCACCAGTAGAAACGTCAAACACTGGGGAAAATAATGAATAAGACGCAAATCGCTGTGTGGAACGAATTGAATGATCGGATTCCAGCACATGCGCTCGTCGCAGACGTTGATCTGGTCGTTGTTCGTTTGGATGACGAAGTCTCTGTCTTGTATGGACGCTGTGCGCATCGTGGCGCATTGATGGCCGATGGTCATGTGGATGGTGACAATCTCATCTGTGGCGTTCACGGCTGGGATTACAGGATCAATACCGGCATAAGTGAATACAACAATTCCGAAACCCTGCCAAAATTCGATGCATGGATCGAGGAAGGGCTGGTATTTGTCGACCAGGATGAGATCGAAGCCTGGGCCCGCAAGCATCCTCAGCCCTATGACCGCAGCGCCTACCAGGGCGCTTTCCAGGATCACACCGGAACGAACGACGAACCGCACGTCAAATTTATTGGCAAGTTAGCGAACGAGGGGCTCAGCAAGTTCGGACATCACGGTCCGGCGGCGGCAATGGGCGTTTCTCGCAATGAATTACCGATGTGGGACGAATTGCAGTTCGTCGTGGGGCAGCTGCATAAACTGCCGTTGTTGGACGATGAAACTGTCGCGACTGATCTTGTCATTGGCGCGAACGCGAAGAAGCCGCTGAAGCTTGATATTCCCCTGTTTGTTTCAGATATGAGTTTCGGTGCCTTGTCCGAGGAGGCCAAGGTTGCCTTGTCGAAAGGTGCGGAGCTGGCGGGTACCGGAATTTGTTCGGGCGAGGGTGGAATGCTACCCGAAGAGCAGGCCGCGAATTCGCGTTACTTCTATGAACTGGCATCGGCACGCTTCGGATTTTCCTGGGAAAAAGTGCAAAAGGCGCAGGCGTTTCATTTCAAAGGCGGGCAGGGCGCCAAGACAGGCACCGGCGGTCACCTGCCGGGAGAGAAAGTTAAGGGCAAGATCGCAGTTGTGCGTAATTTGCCGGAAGGTGAGCCAGCGATATCGCCTGCGCGATTCCCGGACTGGACGGAGCTCAGCCAGTATCGTGACTTTGCCGAAGAGTTGCGCGAGAAAACGGGTGGAATCCCCGTCGGTTTCAAATTGTCGGCACAGCATATCGAAAAGGATATCGATGCCGCACTCAAGATCGGTGTGGATTATATTATTCTCGATGGGCGCGGCGGCGGGACCGGCGCTGCACCGTTAATTTTCAGAGATAATATTTCAGTTCCGACGATGCCGGCCTTGGCGCGGGCGCGACTGCATCTCGATAGAACTTCTGTGCAGGGCGTTACGCTCATCATCACGGGTGGGTTACGCACACCCGCAGATTTTGCAAAAGCGATGGCTCTCGGTGCAGACGGAATCGCGGTATCCAATTCCGCGATACAAGCTATTGGTTGCCTCGGCATGCGGGCCTGCCATACCAACAACTGTCCGGTTGGCATTGCGACGCAAAAGAAACACCTTCGTGATCGCCTGCCAGTCGATCTTGCTGCCGAGCGGCTCGCCAGATTCTTTCATTCGTCAGTCGAATTGATGAAAGTGCTGGCCCGTGCCGCGGGACACCGCCATCTGGGTGAATTCTCGATTGACGATTTGACGACGTACAAGCGCGATATTGCCGAATTGACCGGTGTTGAATTCGGAGGAGTTGGACATGGGCGCTAATCGATTTCCACCAATCAATATTGAAGCAAGTGCGGCGACGCGCGACTCCGTACACGGGTATGCGCGCGTGCTGGGAGACGTACTCAAGGCCTGCCGCCCAAAAAGAAAACATTGGTGGCACGCAAGTCTCAGGCCGGCGCTCCAGGGATTGTCGACAGGAGTCGTCCGTAGCACCCAGGACTTCGAGCTCGTGCTCGATTTAAACACGAGCCGCTGTGCTGCACGATCGAACAGCGACGCAACCCTCGATGTTGTACTGGAAGGCCAATCGGCTCTCTCGTTTGCGGAATCACTGGTGGACTTTTTGCGAACTTGCGGCGTGAATGCCGAGAGTATCGATTCGATCGTCGATGCTGAACGTGATAACAACGGCGACGACCGATATTCTTGCGCGGCAGCGGGCGTGTTGGGGCAGATTCTGGCGGACGTTGCGGCAGAACTTGAGACATTTCGGGCAGGCATAGCTGAGGAAACGAGTCCGATTCAACTTTGGCCCCACCATTTTGATATGTCGATGATTTGGCTGCCCGGAGAAAAAATTCCCGGGCAGGACCCTTCCAACGAAGAATACTCGGACAAACAAATGAATTTCGGCTTCACGTTTGGCGATGCCGGTATTCCCGAACCTTACTTTTATATAACGGCCTACCCGACACCCGAGGGACTGTCCGACCTGGACTTGCCGGGCGGCGCGGAGTGGAAAACGGATGGCTTTACCGGAGTCGTCGTTGCATATGCCCAGGTCGCGGGACGTGCTGATCCAGGCGGCTATTTGCAAAATCTTTGGGCGACAGTTCTAAACGCCGGGCGAGAGCGAATGCTCAGCGGCTAAGGCCAGAATCGGTGCTGAATGCGAACCCGCGTGGCTCAGCCAGCTGTGGCTACGAATTCGCGAACCGAGCGGCAACCGGATCGAGTTTGCTTTCAATCCACCCAAAGACGGTGCCGGTAGCTGACGCTTCCTTATTTCCGGTAAGTCGAGTGTAGTTTTTTCAATACATTGCAGACGATGGCGTCACAACGGTGCCCGGCGAACTCATGCACCGCGACACTAATCGAATCACTGTATGTCATCAGCCGTTTCTGTAACAGCAAGCGCGCGCGGTGGTATCGAGTTTTGACTGTGGCGGCTTCTATTTCCAGCAATTCGGCTGTCGTCGCCACCGAGCATTGTTCGATGGCTCGTAACATAAAGACGGCACGAAAGGCATCGGGCAATTCGTCGATGAATTTTTCCAGCATTTGACGCAGTTGCGTGTTCGCCAGTGCCGTCTCGGGTTGCTCCGGCCGTTTAATCGCCGTTGACAGGTTTAATACATTGTCGAATTCGGGCTCGTCCATATAGTGCAACCTTTGGCTCTTCCGCAGCCGCATCAATGCGGCATTACGCGTTATCCTGGCGAGCCACACCGGCAGCGCCGCGGGGTCTTTGAGTTCTTGCAGTCGCTCATAGGCAACGATGAAGGTTTCCTGTACGACATCCATCGCCTCAGCGTCGTCAGTGACGATACTGCGGGCTATGCGAAAGAGACGCTGGTTGTGGTGACGCATGATGCCTTCATACGCATCGAGATCGCCGCCGATGACGCGCGCAAGGATGACGTCATCGCTGAGGTGTGAAAAGGATGCCGGATTTGCGGCAGTTACAGTGACCATCAAGGGCTCCCGGTTCGGGGTGATAATACCTCACGGCACTCGTCCGATGACGAATTCAGGGTCGCAAGCCACGCGATCAGATTGCGGCGTTCCTCATCATCAGCGATACCCGCAAAGCCCATCGATGTACCCGGCACCATTTCGAGTGGCGCAGCCAGAAAACGATCCAGGGTTTCGGCATTCCAGATGAGACCAGCACCGCGCATTGCTTCTGAGTAGTCAAAAAACTGAACAGCGCCAGATTCGCGTCCGAGCAAACCGCAATGCAGCGGTCCGGTACGATTGTACTCGGGTGAATGGCATCCCATGCACTTGGCGTAACTGGCCTCGCCGGCGGCAAGGTCGACCGGTGGCGTGGCAGCGACTGACAACGACAGTACGAGGGGTACTATCGCTACCAGTATCGCTGCAGCCGCAGGGTGGCGCGTCATGAGCATGGGGGGCGGCGCGCCAGGAGTCAGGAGAAGAAAGCGCCAGGGACCGGGTCGAGTCCGAGTGCGTTTCGGAGCACGGCCCAGTGCATGGCCTCGTCGGCCAGGATACTGGCCGCCGCCGCCGATAAATCACGGTTACCGAACAGCGGAATCGCGCCTGCGTACGCGCTGACAGCACCGCGCTCAAGCCCGGCGGCAAACTGCAGCACGTCGGACTGGCCTTTGAGCTTGTCGACGGGGAAATTGTATTCGTTGCGCGCATGAACATCGGTGCCGCCCAGACTGCGAACGGCCTTGGCGAGTGCGTCGATGTGCTCCTTGTGATGGCCCTGAAATGTGACCGCCACTTTCAGCACGCCAGGCTCCAACAGGCCGCTTTCGGCACCGAGCTGGTAGGCCGCGACGGCCTCGTGCTCGGCGGCGATGGCGGTATTGAGAATACGAACGTCCTGCTCAATCGCCTCATCAGTCGTGCCGGCCGCCAGGGCGGTTGATCGGCCGCCGAGCATGGCAACCGCCACGCCGGAGAATGTCAGTGCACCGGCCTGCGTCATGAAACGCCGCCGAGCTGGTGCGAGTTGCTTGTCGTTTGTGGACATGATGATTTCCTTTTGCTTTCCAGGCGCCGTAGCGGCACGCGGTTTTATCCGGTAGTACTCCCAAGATGCACGAGACAGCGAAAGGTTCCCGCACCGGGGGAATCTCTTTAAGAAGCGTCAGGTAGGCCTCGAAATCAGTACTTGTCATTGATGGTTTTTTAGTATTGACTCGAAACGAATCTTGCAATTCTACATCTGCGTCGATATGCTCAAACGGGTTTTGAATTGAAAACTAAAGGCACCATTTCAGTCCAATGATGATGAGATCTGCACCTGAGTTAGACGTAAGCACCTGGCTTAACACCAACGAGCCGATGACGTTGGCGTCACTACGTGGGCGAGTGGTGCTTATTGAGGCTTTTCAAATGCTGTGTCCGGGATGTGTCTCGCATAGCTTGCCGCAGGCAAAGCGAGTCCGCGCTTATTTTCGCCCGTCCGACCTCGTTGTGCTTGGATTACAAACGGTCTTCGAACACAAGGACGCGCAGGGAACAGAAGCCGCACTCAGAGCTTTTCTTCACGAATATAGAATCGATTTCCCAGTCGGAATTGACCGTCAAATGGGAGATTCTCGAATCCCCAGTACAATGTCGGAGTATCAGATGGAAGGTACGCCGACAATGATACTCATCGATGCGGAAGGGCTTATTCGCAGGCAGCTTTTTGGCCGCGAAGAAGATTTGGCGCTTGGTGCCCAGATTAGCGAGCTTATCGCTGAAAAAGACCCCGTGAATCAAGTGACCGCCAGTGCTCCCGCATTTTCCAATGATTGTGATGAAAATGGGTGCCCTGTTCCAGGATGACAACGCCGGTATGGAAGACATAGTCTCGAATACCACCGCTGCTGCCATCATGATGAAGGCGATTGTGCGGCTACGGCGTTGCATGATTTGTTGGGCTCGACTTTGTGGCGTCAGAGCGCGAGAATGCATTCGATGAATTTAAACAAGCAGACGGATATTTCTTTACGGGTGCTGATGCATTTGGCGCTCAACCCCGATGAATTGTCGACGATATCCGAGGTTGCCAACGTTCATAATATTTCTCGAAACCATTTGATGAAGGTCGTTCACAACCTGGCGGGGCTGGGCTACGTCAAGTCTGTTCAGGGGCGTGGGGGTGGAATTCGGCTGGGTTGCCCGGCGAGCACGATCAACGTTGGGAAGGTTGTCAGGGCAACAGAAACCACGCTCAACGTCGTGGATTGCGTGGCATTTGATTGCCCATTGACCAATAAATGCACACTAAAGACGGCTCTCAACCGGGCGACCAAGGCATTCATGTCAGTCTTGGACAGCTATACGGTAGCTGACCTGACAAAAAATCGACGCCAGCTTTTGCGCCTCATCGGCTAGGCGAATTGGGTAACGCTCGCATCGAGCTATGGCAATGCGAACTTCGCTCGGATTTGTTCACTGGCCGGAGCAAAAAGGTATAATAGATACATGTATGTGGCCGACAAACAATTATTGAGACGGCAAAGGTGGGACGCTTCAGATCAGCCACCTCTGCATATTCGGGAGCGTGGATAAATGAACGGCAGCGCGTGGTTGCGTGCCGTGATCTTGCTGGCAGTCGTTGTTGGTGTTATTGCGACCAGCGTGGTATTCGGCGTTCTGCATCATGACGATGGTGATGAACGAGTGGCCTTTGTGCTCACGGACCAGACCGGCAAACAGACCACGCACAACGACCTCGCTGGCCAGCATTTGTTAGTGTTTTTTGGATTTACCAGCTGCGCAGCTATTTGCCCAACGCAGATGAGTAAGCTCACGCTGGTAACACAGTCACTATACGACGCGGGCTACCAAGGCGATGTCAGGCCAGTGTTTATTTCGGTCGACCCGGAACGCGATGATGTTGACCGAGTGGCGACGTACCTGGAACATTTTCACGATGATTTCATAGGCCTGACCGGTAGTCGTACCGCACTCAAATCCACGGCAGCGCGGTTCAAGACCGTACTGCAAGATGTTCCCGCATCGACTGCGTCGGGCTATCAACTTACGCATGCATCGCTCATTTATGTCGTGGATCCGACCAGCCGGGTTATCGACTTCATACCGTTTGAAAAATCCAGTGAGGAAATAGTCACTCATGTCCAAGATATTCTCCAACAGGAACGATTCAGGAAGCTTATCCAATGAGCCAATCTGATCAGGCTCACAGCACGCGCGCCGGGCTTGAGGTGGGTACCAAGCGATTGGTCTTCGCATACATTGTGTCCGCGACGGCGTGGTTAGTTGTTGGTACAGCCTATGGTTTGATCGCGGCAATAAAGCTGTACTGGCCGGAGGCGATGGAGTATTCAGTGCTGTCTTTTGGTCGCACTCGACCCATTCATACTAACGTTGTGTTGTTGGGATGGTCATCGATGGCATTAATGGGAGTTGCGCTGTATGTCATATCGCGATCTTCCAAGACGTCGCTTTACCGCCCCGGATTCGCGCGCGCCGGCCTGATCTTGTGGAATATTTGCATGGTCCTGACGGTGATTACCCTGTCGGTCGGACTAACTCGAGGTCCGCAGGAATATCGGGAGATTCTTACACCGATCATGGTGCTCTATGCCATCGGCTTGCTGTGCAATTTTTATACGGCATACCAAACCATCGCAAGGCGCAAGGTGCCGGAAGTGTATGTGTCCAATTGGTACATCATGGGTGCGTTTTGCTGGTTAGCGACAATTGTCGTGATTGGTTACCTGCCGTTCTATCAGAACGGTATGGGCAATATTGTCATTCAGGGCTATTTCATGCACAACGCCGTGGGTATGTGGTTTACACCTATGGTGCTTGGCATTACGTATTACGCGCTGCCGCGAATGCTGGGCAAACCGATTTACTCTTACGCGCTCGGTGTGCTGGCTTTTTGGACGGCCATTCTTTTCTATACGCTGATTGGCGCGCATCACTTTATCTTTAGTCCGGTCGCGTGGTGGATACAAACGACCGCCATCTTGTTCAGCGTTGGCATGATGGTTCCGGTGTGGGCGGGTTTTGGCAATTTTTTCCTCACAGCTCGTGGTTCGTGGTCACGCGTTCGGCGCGATTACGCGATTATTTTCCTGTTGGTCGGCGTTTGGGGATACGCGCTCTCTTCAACGCAAGGCACTATCGAAGCGTTTCGATCCGCGAACATCTATTGGCATTTCACCAATTTCACGGTCGGACACTCGCATCTGGCAATGTACGGCTTTGTTGCTTTTTGCATCTGGGGATTTGTCTACGGTTTGATTCCAAAGATCACGGGTCGTGGCCCATCGCAGGCGGCAATTGGCTTTCACTTTTGGCTGGCCTTCCTCGGCGGCAGCCTGTACGTCGTCTCGATTTCGATCGCCGGTATTCTTCAGGGAACCAGCTGGGTGGCCGGTGAGTCCTTCATCGCGTCTGTGGATGCGGCTGCACCGATGTGGCTTTGGCGGTCAATTGGAGGATTCATGATGGTGTTTAGCCATATTGTATTCCTCGTGAACCTGTGGGCGATGCGGCCATTACCGGTGCCGCCGGCGAGTGAAATGGTGGAGGCGACGGCATGAGTCTGCACACGCAACACAATCAACTGATCGGCATTGCCGCATTGTTGTTTCTTATTTTGAGCCTCGTGATCGCGGTACTACCCGCCTTCGAGGCAGAGCGCACGCCGCCATTGTCGGGAATTGAGCAACTGTCGGATGAAGCAAAACGCGGCCGCGTGCTTTACCTTGAAGAGGGCTGTGGCTATTGCCACACGCAATTTGTCCGGGACCTGCCGGTGGACAAACCCTACGGTCGAGGCTCTGTACCCGGTGACTACGCACTTGAGGTACCACCATTGCTTGGCACGCAGCGCACCGGTCCGGACCTGGCAAATGTCGGCGTGCGTCAACCATCGGAAATCTGGAATCTCATCCATCTGTATAACCCCCGGGCCGTGGTCGGTACGTCAGTAATGCCCAGTTATCCGTGGTTCTTCGACACCAAGGCGGCTGCTGACGAAGGCGATATAGTGGTACCGGTACCCGAAGCCTTTAAACCGGATGGACAAGCCGTCATCGCCAAACAAGAGGCAATGGATATTGTTCGCTACCTGCAGTCGCTAAAGCAGGCTGAGGTGGAATGATGGAAACCATTCATTACTACATTAAATTGTTCGTTGCCTTGTGTGGGTTCGACGGCAGTGAAGGCGGTTTTGTGTTCGGCTGGTTGATGGTAAGCATTGCCACCGTGATCGTCGTGTACACCTTTTATCAGGGGATCGTGAAGACGCTTTGGCCTGGGGAACAGGATACAAAGCACATTAAGTACCGAATTCTCGAAGACGATACGGAGGTTCGCGCTCATGCGGATTGAAATCTATCTCGATCAGGACGATACCCCTTTTCAGACTTTGGTACCGCCGGAAACGTTTCGCCTCGACACGGAATTGCTGAGCGATGGGCCACATCAGTTGCGATTTCGGGCGATCGATGAGGGTAAAGGTATCAGCGAGCGGCGCATGTCGTTCAATGTGCAGAATGGTCCGGCCATCGCCGTGCACGGTATTGTGGACGGTGACACCTTGCACGGCCAGGTGGGCATACTGGCGAATGCTTATGGTGCACGTGCTGGCGACGAGTTCGAGCCACGACGCATGGAAACGCCCGTGCCCGTGCCTACCTGGGCGTGGGTGTTGTTCCTGACTGTGTTGGCATGGGGTGCCGGGTATCTGTCCTTCGAATTTAGCAATCACATCGACTCCGTCATGCCACCGGGCGCTTCAATCGAACGGGCTGCCACGCCGCAAGCCAGCGGCGAACCGTCGGCGGGCGGGAACGGCACGGCCGAGGCGTGGGTCGCATTGGGAGAGCAGGTATACGGCGTCAACTGTGCCTCTTGTCATCAGGCCTCAGGGATGGGTCTGCCGTCCGTTTTTCCGCCATTGGTGAATAACGCCGTCGTGGTCGATGCGGACCCGGCACAGCATATCGGTGCCGTATTGCACGGGTTATCCGGAAAAGTAATCGACGGTGTTGCGTACGTGGCGCCCATGCCGCCTTTCGGTGGCATACTGAGCGATGCAGAGATCGCTGCCGTGGTCAATCACGAACGAACCCAGTGGGGCAACAATGCGCCGATAATTACCGCAGACGATGTTGCCGAACACCGATAGATGTATTCACGAGCTCAACCGCAAGGCGAGAAATGATGACAGACACAATTAAATCCAGAGCAGCCGTCGCGTGGGGCGCCAACCAGCCGCTTTCGATTGAAGAGATCGAGGTAATGCCGCCGCAAGCTGGCGAAGTGCGCGTGCGCATCATCGCAACTGGCGTCTGCCACACCGATGCCTTTACCCTTTCGGGCGATGATCCCGAGGGAATTTTTCCCGCCGTTCTCGGTCATGAAGGCGGCGGCATTGTTGAATCCATTGGCGAAGGCGTGACGAGTGTTGCTGTAGGCGATCACGTCATCCCGCTGTACACGCCCGAATGCCGTGAGTGTAAATTTTGTAAATCCGGCAAGACCAATCTCTGCCAGAAAATCCGTGAAACCCAGGGCAAGGGACTGATGCCCGATGGCACGAGCCGGTTTCAAAAAGACGGGAAACCAATCTTCCACTATATGGGCTGCTCAACATTTTCGGAATACACGGTGTTGCCGGAAATTTCTCTGGCCAAAATAAACCCCGAAGCACCGCTCGAAGAAGTCTGTCTGCTCGGCTGTGGTGTCACCACCGGTATGGGTGCTGTGATGAACACCGCCAAAGTCGAAGAGGGCGCGACCGTTGCCATCTTCGGCATAGGTGGCATCGGTTTGTCGGCGGTGATCGGAGCCACGATGGCGAAAGCCAGTCGAATCGTCGTGATCGACATCAACGAAAGCAAATTCGATCTGGCTCGAAAGTTGGGCGCAACCGACTTCATCAACCCCAAGGACTACGACAAGCCGATACAGGATGTCATCATCGAACTGACTGACGGCGGTGTCGACTATTCATTTGAATGTATCGGTAACGTCAATGTCATGCGCTCCGCACTGGAGTGCTGCCACAAAGGTTGGGGGGAGTCCGTTATTATCGGCGTGGCCGGTGCCGGGCAGGAAATCTCCACGCGTCCGTTCCAATTGGTCACAGGACGTGTTTGGCGTGGGTCAGCATTCGGTGGCGTCAAGGGCCGGTCCGAACTACCGGACTATGTGGAACGTTATCTCCAGGGCGAATTCAAGCTAAGCGACTTCATAACTCACACGATGGGCCTTGATGATATCAACGACGCCTTTGACTTGATGCACAAAGGTAAAAGCATCCGAAGCGTTATTCACTTCAGCAAATAGGTCTACGTCACGTTAGCGCGATCATGCCGTTTTTAGGACTGGTATTTCGCTTTGATCACAGACTATCCTCGGCCAAAATACATATCTGCGCCCGTCAAAAACATCTGCATCGCGATAGCGACCAGTATCATACCCATGAGCCGTTCTATCGCGATTAGACCGCGAGAACCAAGGCGGTCGGCAACCTGGCTTCCGAACAGAACGATAATTGAAGTCCCGGCCCATGCAGCAGTAATAGCCAGCAACCACACGAGCCATCTCGACGGCTCGTTACTCATCAGCAATAGCTCAACCGCAAGTACTGACGGGCCCGCAATATACGGTATTGCTAATGGCACGATGAACGGCTCGCCCGCGATTTCCTCTTGAGAGTTTCGACCACGAATGGGGAAAACCATCCGTAGCGCGATAAGGAACAAAATCACGCCGCCAGCAATCGTCAACGCAGGGCCAGAAATGCCGAGGATCTGCATGAACGATTGGCCAAGAAACAGGAACACGACCATCACCGCGTACGCTATGACGAGTTCGCGAATGATTACGATTCGACGTCGCGATGCGTCGACGTCCTTTAAAGCAGAAACGAAGAAGGGGACATTGCCGAACGGATCGATAACCATAAATAGCAATACGATTGCGGATACAAGTGTCATTTATTCGCTCCCACCTTCGGCCTGTTATCGCGATGATGGCATAAGTGGAGTTGAATGTTGGTTCGAGAATATGGCTCGGTCCCGTTGACCAGTTCCAGGGCCACGCCCCTTGACCATCGAGAAAATAGGGACGATAATGATTCTCATTCGCATTAACGTGACGAATTATGACGTTTGAGAGGAACCTGGTCATGGCACTTTCTCCGAAAAAAATTCTCATGGGTCTACTGCCGGGGCTGGTATTGGGTTCATTTTTGGCTCATGCGGAGCTGGTCGAGTTCGAAATCGTGATTCGGGAGCACCGATTTGAGCCCAGCGTTGTCGAAATACCGGCCGGTCAAAAAATCAAGTTGCTGATACATAATCTTGACGCAACCGCAGAAGAATTTGAAAGCTACGAATTGCGTCGAGAGAAAATTATCGCCGGCGGCAGTACCGCAACGATCTACATAGGTCCACTCAGGGCGGGCGAGTATCCATTTTTTGGCGAATTCCATGCCGACACGGCGCAAGGCCGTCTAATCGCCAGGTAGGCGTGCGACTGGCTGACAGGTGAAACCGTCGTGTATGCCGCTGCAATAATCGTGTTTCGTGAGGTGCTGGAAGCCGCGCTGGTGGTCAGCATCGTGCTTGCAGCCAGTCGCGGGATCCAGCGGCGGGGAGCAGCGATTGTTGTGGGCGCAATTGTGGGATTGTGCGGTGCCGCGTTAGTCGCGTTTTTTGCCGAGGCCATTGCCGCATCTGTCGAGGGCATAGGGCAAGAGTTATTCAACGCCGCCGTTCTTAGCATCGCCGTTTTCATGCTTGCCTGGCACAACATCTGGATGGCGAAACACGCCCGACGTATGGTCAGCGGCTTGCAAGCTATTGGCAGTCGCGTCCAATCGGGTGAACAACCCTTGTACGTTCTCGGCATCCTGGTCGCAGTCGCCCTGTTGCGTGAAGGCTCCGAAGTGGTGTTGTTTTTGTACGGAGTGGCGGCGAGTGGAAGTAACGCCGCGACCTTGCTGACCGGCGGACTTTCCGGGCTTGCAGTCGGAATATTGTTCGGTGCCGCTATCTATTTCGGGCTGTTGCGAATTCCAACACGCCATCTTTTCAAGGCAACCGGCTGGATGATTTTGTTGCTCGCCGCTGGCATGGCATCACAGGCGGTGCGTTACCTGATGCAGGCAGGTGTTCTTCCGGATCAGATGCCCTTGTGGAACAGCAGTTCGATACTTCCGCCTGACTCAGTTATCGGCCAGTTCATGCATGCGTTTGCCGGGTACGAGGCGACACCCGCACCGTTACAGCTAGCGGTATATGTCGCGACGCTCGGACTCATTGCCCTGGGTATGCGAACCATTGGACGGCAATCCGCCGAATCGTCTGCGCGATTTAAGCATTAGGAGACCAACACATGAAACTGCAATATTTCGCCGCTGGCACGATCTTGCTGATTGCTAACACCGCCTATGCCGGTGTCGACAAAGTTTATGGACCGAATGTCGAACCTGGTGAGATCGAGTTGGAGCTGCGGGGCCATTATATTGACGATAACGATCCATCCTGGGATGGCGCGCAGAAATCCAAAATTGGAGTCGGGTACGGTATTGCGCCCCGAGTCTTTGTCGAGGGATACCTGGTGTTTGAGAAGGGCGCGAATGCTGACTATGCGCTCGAGGCTTTGGAGATCGAGGCAAAATTTCAGCTCAGCGAGCAGGGCGAGTACTTCGCAGATTTCGGTCTGTTGACGGAACTGGAGAAAGTCCGGGCAGTGGATGAGTGGGAATTTAAAGTTGGTCCACTTATCCAAAAACCGATCGGCAATTGGTTGGCGACGCTCAATCTTCTCGGTGAAACCAAATTCGGCTCCGACGTAAGCGGAAGCGGCGAGTGGGAGTTTTGACAAACTTCCGCAGATCCTGCCAATTCCGTTCTTTCCACTAAATTAGGGCAGCCTGTTCTGTGCCCATCTCTGGCGTGGACTGAATGTTCATGTAGCACTTAATGTCCCCAATGAATCGTACGGTTTCGTCGCCCGCGTATTCGAGACCCCGAGTGTGCCAGTAAGCCTATCGTGAGGCTTGATTTAAACATATATAAATGATACATGTTTAATTTGGAAGGCCAATTTGAGGTTGTTCAGATGAGACTAACGACGTACACAGACCATGCGCTCCGGGTGCTGATGTATGTCGGCCTGAAAAGTGGTGAATTGGTCCGCATAGACGAGGTTGCGACCAGCTTCGGCATCTCGCGCAACCATCTTTCCAAAATCGTTCACAAGCTGGGCTCCAATGGGTACCTGCTGACAGTACAGGGCCGCAACGGAGGGTTTCAGCTGGCGCATGATGCGGCGGATATTTGCGTTGGCCAGGTCGTGCGGGACTTCGAGCCGGATTTTAATCTGGTCGAATGCTTCGACTCGTCAACATCGAAGTGTCGAATTGAACCGAGCTGTGTTCTTGCAGGAGAATTGAACGCCGCTTTGTCTGCTTTTCTCGAGCGGCTCAACGGTGTGACGCTGCGTGATCTCATTCAACCACGCTGGAAATTGCAGGTAAATCTCGGCTTGCCGCGAACGCGAATATCTGCAACTGGTATCACGAACCGATCGGTCGGAGGCTGACAAATGGCGTACGTCGTTAGTGAAGCCTGTATCAAGTGTAAACTCACGGATTGTGTCGAGGTCTGCCCGGTGGATTGCTTCCACGAAGGCGAAAACATGCTGGTCATTGACCCGGATGAATGCATCGACTGCACATTGTGCGAGCCAGAGTGCCCGATTGGCGCAATCTATTCCGAAGACGAACTCCCCGCCGACCAGGTAAAGATGCTGGCGGTCAATGCCGAGTTTTCACTGAAATGGCCGGTTATCACGGAGATGAAGGACCCGCCTGGGGATTGGAAAAATTGGGAGCACGTAGAGCACAAGTATCCGGAGCACTTCTCCCCCAAGCCGGGAGGCCAGAATGATGAGTAGCTCGGCCGAAACGACAGGCAAGAGCAGCATGGGTAACTGGCCGTTTTTCGCGCTGGGGTTTCGGCCATTCTACCTGGGGTCAGCGGTTTTTGCGGTGGTGGCGTTGCCATTGTGGGTTGCTTGGTACGCGGGTTACTTATCCGTACTGCCCGCGATGAATGGCGTGACGTGGCACATGCATGAAATGGTCTTCGGCTTTGCACCGGCTGTAATCGCCGGCTTTCTGTTAACGGCTGTTCGCAACTGGACCGGATTGCCCACTCCGACAGGCATGGCGCTTGCCGGGCTATTCCTGCTATGGGTCGCCGGACGCATTTTGATTCTCACTGGTCCTTTGCCGGTGGCCGCGGCGCTTGACTTGTTATTCCTGCCCGCCGTCGGCGTCGCCGTCGCAATCCCGATCTGGCAAAGTCACAATAAGCGGAATTTCAAAGTACTCGTAATTATTGCTGCGTTGACGATCGCAAATCTGGTGTTTCACCTGGCCAATATGGATGTACTGGCGTTTGTGTTGGTGAATACGGCCTACAAGTTGGCACTGGATATCATCACCGTATTGATTGCGATCATGGGTGGGCGGGTCATTCCTGCTTTTACGTCCAATGCAATACCGACCGCAAATGTTCGCCGCGATTCACGCATCGAGTTTGTCGCAATCGGTTCACTGATTGTTATCACAATAGCCGGCGTCCTGAGCCCCTGGTGGACAATGCCTAAAGGCTTGTGGATTGCCATTCTCGCTTTGGGTGCACTGTCGCACCTGATCCGGGTTGCACTCTGGGCGCCGCATCGCACGATTTCACAGCCTTTGCTTGTGATGTTGCCAGTGGCGTACGCATGGCTGCCGCTATCGCTGGCGCTGAGGATGTTGGCCGAGTTTGGTTTGCTGCCAACAGCCACAGCTGTTCATGCACTGACGATCGGCGCCATGAGCAGTCTCATGCTGGCGATGATGATGCGCAGCGCATTGGGGCACACCGGTCGGCCGCTACGGGCAGGAGCGCTGGAAATCGCTGCTTTTTCCCTGCTGCAGCTGGCTGCAATTATCCGGGTGTTTGCTGGCTCGATTCCGGCTGAATTCTATCGGTCCGCAGTGATAGCGTCAGGGATAATCTGGACCCTTGCCTTCGCGGTTTTCCTGACAGCCTATTGGCCAGTACTCACACGACGACGTGTTGATGGTAAGCCAGGCTGAGCCGAGACGACGCGTGGCACGCTCGGCATGCGCTGACCAATGCTTGACCATTGGCTGGCAATTGGCCCGGCTTCATCCTCAGTCTTTCGCATAAGCCCAACCCAGGTATGAGTCGCCGCGAGCGTTGCAACGCGCATCGCCGAAGTTTAGATTGTGTGATCTCCCAACATACCGGCAGGTCCGCAGGACAATGGATAATTTTGCGCAAGTGCTGCTGCTACTGGCTGTGGCAATCGCAGTTGTGGTTACGTTTCAGCGGCTACACATTCCCACCAGCTTGGGTTATCTGCTGGTGGGCGTGGTGCTCGGGCCGCATACGATGGGGCCGATCGTCTCGATGCCGGAACTGGGAGTGCTGGCGGATTTCGGAATCGTCTTCCTGATGTTTACGATCGGCCTCGATTTTTCCCTCCCCCAGTTGTACGCGCTGCGACACCAGATTCTGGGGCTGGGAAGCGGACAAGTCGCATTTACAACGCTGTTCGTTGGGCTCGTTGTGTGGTTATTGGGGATTCCAGCAGCGATCGCCTTCGTCTTCGGCGCCGTTTTCGCCCAGTCGTCGACGACCATCATCGCCAGTCTTCTAAAAGAGCAGGGTGAGGAGAACAGTCGGCACGGCCGGCTCGGGCTGGCGATGTCCGTGTTTCAGGATGTAACCGCCGTTCCTTTCCTCGTGGTTATTCCGGTCCTGGGATTGTCAGTCGGCGCGGACGTGCTGGCCGGTATGCTCGGCTGGGCAATGGCGAAAGCGGCGTTTGCGTTCGCACTCCTGTTCTTTGCGGGACGCTGGTTACTGCGCCCACTTTTTCACCTGATTTCCGAACAACGCTCATTCGAGATGTTTACGTTGGCCGTATTGCTGGTCGCATTGCTTGCCGCATGGACCACTCAAAGCTTTGGCCTGTCGCTGGCATTCGGGGGCTTTATCGCCGGTATGATGCTCGGCGAGACCGAGTTCCGTCATCAGGTTGCTTCGAGCATCGGCCCGTTCAGGGATGTGTTGCTGGGCCTGTTCTTCGTGGGAATCGGCATGCGATTCGACCCGGCCTCGCTACCGTCCATCTGGTACTGGAGCATACTGGGTGCGTTGCTCATTCTGACCAGCAAGACGCTGCTGGTTTCGGCAATGGTGCGCATGATCGGTGTGCACGGCCGCGTCGCCTGGCGAACCGGCCTGATGCTCAGCGTCGGCGGCGAATTCGGGCTGGCTCTCGTTGCCATAGCCATGGACTCGGGCGTAATCGACCTATTGCTGGGCCAGATCGCGATAACCTCGGTGCTGTTGTCGATGATCGCAGGTGCCGTGCTGATCCGTTTCAATGTCGCTATCTCCAACCGTTTGGTTCGACCCGAGCGCGAGGTAGCGCCGAACAGCCTGGAAATATCGGAATCTCCACGACGACAGGTGGTGATCGGCGGATACGGTCGATTCGGTCACGCCGTCGCTACCCTGCTGCAATCGAGTAATATTTCGTTTGTTGCCATCGACGCGGATCCAATACGGGTAGCAAAGGGACGGGCGGATGGTCACTCAGTATGGTTTGGCGATATCTCCAACCCTGCATTGCTGTCTTCCGTTCACGTCGAGCGCGCGTCCCTGGTGGTGATCACCATTGACGAGCCCGCTACCGCATTCGGCGCGATATCCTACCTGCAGAGAGCATGCCCGCAAGTACCGGTGATCGTTCGCGCGCCCGATTTGGAAACCAGCAAAAGGCTGCTGGCGGCAGGTGCCGCTCACGCCTATCCGGAAACCATTGAGGCGAGCCTGCAACTGGGTGCCGCGGCATTGCAACTGCTCAATGTCCCGTCCGATGAGATCGATGAAGTGGTGCAAGATGTGAGGAACTGGCGCTACCGGCCCGTCGTGGACACGGTGGACGGTGACGGGTGACTCGGGCCTCAAACGTCGATCAATTACAGATCTCAAATTGAAACAGTTTTCAACGCCGACTGAACAGCGCAGTGACTTCGCTGATACAGTGGCGTTACAGAGCATGAGGGTTCGATGAAGCAACTGGACGCTGCAACCAAGATCAAGCGAGGGATTGTTTTCGTTATCGTTTCGTTGATGACGATCGATCTCGTTGTGGTTATTTCCGAAGGGCAATGGCTCAGTGCATTTCTTATACTGACCATTGCATTGCTAATTCTCCTTGTAACGGTATTCAGCGACCGGCTTGCGGTGCAGATTCCGGCTGAATTTCAGGTGCTTGCGCTGCTGTTCGTTTTCTCTGCGCTGTTTTTGGGAGAGGTCCGAAGTTACTACGACAAGATCTGGTGGTGGGACATTGCGCTGCATAGCACATCCGGATTGTTGATGGGTATTCTCGGGTTCTTGTTGGTCTATGTACTCAATGCAAGCGAGAAAATTGCCTTTTCCATGACGCCACGGTTTGTTGCTTTCTTTGCCTTCATGTTCGCTGTTGCTGTCGGTGCGTTATGGGAAATCTTCGAGTTTTCCATGGACAGCATTTTAGGTATTCGCATGCAAAAGGCGATGTTCGGTGACCCTTCCGGCTTGACGGATACGATGTGGGACATGATCGTGAACGCGATAGGTGCCGCTTTCATCAGTACTCTGGGCTGGTGGTATATGAAACGCGACCGCCGATCCTTCATAGACATCTGGATTCAAAAATTTGTTCATAGAAATCCGGACTGGTTTGAATCATGAAAGACTGAGATGCGCCTCTCCGAGTTTCTGTACCGAAGATCGACTACGGGCTGACCACAATCACTTGCCGGGTACCCCGGATCACTACCAAAATCGAACTCGTCCATACTGCGCCCTAAGTGCAAACAGGATTACATGGCGCAATGGAGAGAGTTCGCTTCATGAGATTTTCCAACATACTGCTCGTACACGATGCCCGGCGTCCGGGCCAGGCAGTCGCCTTGCGCTGCGCCGCCGCGCTCGCACGGACCGAGGGAGCAAAGCTTACTATCTCTGAAGTGGTTGACTCGATTGTGACGGAAGTCCCTCGATATTCGACAAACGGCACTGTGCGATTGTCGACCGATGCGGTTCGGGCTAGCAAAATCAGGCGGATGAAAGAATTGGCCGCGAGCAACGGCGCGGGCGATCTCGATTTCTCTGTGACGCTCTTGGTCGGCAAACCGCACCTTGAAATTACTCGTGCGGTCCGTGAGAACCGACACGACCTCGTCGTCAAAGCATTTGCCGGCCGCCACGCCTTGCGATTCTTTTCGGGCGTGCAAGAAGACCGAGAATTGATCAGAAGTTGCCCGTGTCCGGTTTGGCTGGTCAACGTTGCCGAACAAGATAACAACAAATGCATCCTCGTGGCGTTGGATATGCCGGCTGAAGGCGGCTTGGATAGCGGGCTCAATCAACGCATCGTAGAGGTATCGACGTCCATGGCTCTCGCGGAATCCCGATCGCTGCACTTTTTCCACGCGTGGCATTTACCTGGGGTGGGGCATATTCGAGCGCAGTGTAACCCGGCGGCAGACCTGGAAGCTGATCGTATACTGGCTCGCGAAGCGGCCAATCGAAAAACCTGGTTGCAGGATACGGTTGCCATGCTGCGATCAGGCACGAGGCAGTCCGCCACCGAAAAAATCAAACCAGAGGTCCACGTCGTGAACGGTGATGCGAAAAAGGTCATACCCGATCTTGCTGAGAAACTTGGGGTAGGGCTAATTGTCATGGGGGCCGCGGCGCGAACAGGACTATCCGGTTTCGCGCGCCGAAACACAGTCGAGACAATATTATCTCGTTCAGATTTTTCATTGTTAGTCGTCAGGCAACCTGAACCTATGCCAGCGTGCGCATTGCGAGCGACAGGCATGGTACAGATTAGTTAAACGCATCGTCTGCGCAATAAATTAGTGGCGCAATCGGATCGTACACCCAAGGTCTTACGGGTTGGCCACAGGCTGCTAATGGGTTCTCCCAATTCATAAGTCTTGTTGTTAGGTGAATAATACCTGTCGCGTTATTCACAGGAGACGATTGACGTGGCGGACCAGGAAACGTTGGCGGCTAAAGCCCGCCGCCAGAAACGACGCCGTGCGGCGTCCTCACGCTCGATTCTACGAGAACCCCTTCAGCCATTGCTGCTGAGCAGGGCTCGATGCAGTCTGATCGCGGAGGTATCACATTTATGAGATTCTCAAATATTCTGCTCGCACTGGATTCGGACGCCGGCAACGCGTTGGCGCTGCAGCGCGCGATCCAACTCGCGCGAAAAGAAAACGCAAGACTTACAGTTTGCGATGTGGTCGATTCGATTCCTGGCGATTACCGACGGCTAATTACTGCAATTACACCTCGCGAACTGACTGATTCGATAGTCGCTGCAAGGCTCGAACGTGCTGAGGTCTTGATTGGAACCGTCGATAGTAGCGATCTCTCTATTGACGCCAAGGTTCTGGTCGGCAGAGCACATATTGAAATTCCGCGGCTGGTTCGGGATGGACTCTATGATCTGGTCATTAAGCCGATCGCGGGTCGGCGTGTAGTGCGCGCCGGTTCCGTCACGCGTAAATACCGGGAGCTAATGAGACGTTGCCCGTGTCCCATCTGGCTGGTTAACGTCGCAGACCTGCCGGACGATAGTTGTGTCGTCGCGGCGCTGGACATGCCGGACGATGGTGTAATCAGCACCCCGGTCAATGAGCACATTTTGCAGGTGGCGCGGTCGATTGCCCTTGCGACTTTCCGTCCCTTACACGTTATGCACGCGTGGACGTTGACTGGGGAGGGGCATCTGCGAGCAAGAGGCAGCGCTGAATCTGACCTGGACGTTGACCGAATGGTCGCACGTGAATCAGCCAATCGATCGGAGTGGCTTCGGAGTGCTTTTTATGCAGCCCAATCCGACTCTGAGCGAATCGCTAATGACTACCTTTCTCCGGAGCTACACGTCCTCAAGGGCAATCCCGGTAAAGTGCTACCTGGTCTCGCCCGCGAACTTGGGGCAGGGCTGATCGTTATGGGTACTGCAGCTCGTTCCGGCCTGTCCGGTGTATTGATCGGAAACACGTCCGAGGCCGTCGTATTTCGCTCGGATTGCTCGCTATTGATCGTCAAGCAGCCGAATTCATTGTCTTCGCCTGAGGCAATGGGCGAGGCGGCATCGAAACCGCCTCGCTCGAAGAAAGGGTGGGCCAATTCGCAATGCGCGAGCAGGCCAGCAGCTCGTCACGCAACGGAAACGCACAGTGCTTTGAATAATCAGGCACTGCCGATGTGTCCTGACGCGGCTACATAGAACAGCGAATTTCGGCACGTCCCGGTAACCACTACAATTGTTTGGCAATCCGCTTGAACCCGGCCTTAATTTCTTCACCCAAAAGCCGCGCGGCCGCGCCAACCTCTCCAGACGACTCTGCCGTCGTACCGCTCAGCTTTTTCGCTTTAGCCTGTAACTTCGACCACTTGCGCTCGAGCTCCTGCCATTCGTCGCTGGCGTCCATTTTGGCAAGGTGCAACTTTACGCGTAACTCATCACGCCGCTCCTTGAGTTCCTCGACCATTTCCTCAAGGTCCTCGGTGAACTCCTCGAAATTCTCTTTGATATCGTTCATGCGAAACTCCAGTTTTTTTGATACGCATTTGTGGCACGACGGATTCCGGTCATCTCAAAGATCCTGTCACGGCGTGATTGCGATTTGCAGTACGCCATCGCGTTTATTTGCAAAAAGGTCATACGCTTCTTCAATGTCATCCAAGCCAGCCGCCAAGGGGTTTCCCACCACACTGTGACTGGTGTCCATCCAGGCCAGGTATTACAAACACGGTGGCTTTCATCAATTTCATCGACACATCTCCCGAGATCATGGAACTGCCATTGCAGAACCGACCTGACCGCAGGGAACGCGGGATTAACAGCACGGTACGATATCCCACAATAGCCTGGAATCAGGACTACTACGTAAGCACGGATCGCAGTCGGCGATATACGCCAACGGCTGTTAACAACAATGCCGGTTGTTGCTGTGGTCGATGAGGCTCCGCACGGCGCGGGGACGCTACGTGAATCCCCGTATTGCCCGAGTCCGATGCACTTGGCAACGTTTCCGCGGACAACAACTGATCTGGAGCAATGGTATGTCGCGTTTCAATCTTGCAAGCGGAAATTTGCTGCTGGCACTGCTTATATTCAGTAGCGCGTATACACCGGCCAATGCCATGCCGGCCTTTGCTCGGGAATACGGGGTAAGCTGCAGCGTTTGCCACGCCGCCTACCCGCGACTCAACAACTTCGGAGAATCATTTGCTGACGATATGAATTTTCGATTGCCTAACTGGGAGCAACTGACCGTCCCTACCGGTGACGATACCCTTGCGCTCCCAAAATCATTGCCAGTGGCAATGCGGATGCAGGCATTTATACAGGGTCGTGACGGCGAGTCCATTGATCCTGTCAGTGGCGACGTCCAGGCGGACTCCCGGCTGGACTTTCAATCCCCCTACCTCGTCAAGCTACTGTCCAGCGCACCGCTCAGCGATCAAATCAGCTACTATTTTTACGCCATCTTTGCGGAGAAGGGCGGTAACGGCGAGGTTGTTGTTGAAGATGCCTGGTTCAGCTACAACGACCTGTTCGATACCGGCATTAGTGCGATGCTTGGCCAATTTCAGGTATCGGACGTGATGTTCCCGCGTGAGGTGAGAATGACTTTCCAGGACTTCATGCTGTATCGTGCGGCCGGCATCACCTACGACCGCGGCATACTGTTCGGCAAAGGCCTCGGCGACATTGATGTGTCACTGGGCATTGTCAATGGCAATGGAATTCAGCAGAACTTCAGCATTAACAGTCCGGGCTACCGCCGGCCGGACCGACTCTTTGACAATGACACGCAAAAAAGTGTCTTCGGCCGTCTGGGCAGCGATGTGGGACCGGTGTCCGTCGGCCTGTTCGGCCTCTCGGGCCGACAAATGAACGCGACCGGACCGGCCGGTATGCAATCCGGCAACCGCCGCACCGATAAACTGGTTGCCGGTGTCGATGTATCGGGCAGCCTCAACGGAAAATGGTACTGGTTCGGCCAATACCTGTGGAACCGCTGGGCGGATTTCATTGACCCGGGTACCGACTACGACTGGTCCGGCGTGTTTGCAGGCGTGGATTACGTGCACAGTGAGAAGTGGGTTTTTTCGGGACTGGTTAATCACATAGATGCAGGTGATTTCAAAAACACCGATACGATCTATGAGGGTTTGGAAATGCGTACCGTCACTGTTGCTGCTGCCTATTACTTCATGCGCAATGTGAAAGGCGTCATCGAGGCGAATGTCGATCTGCTCGATGACGTGCAGCAGACCGGCCAGTACTCTACGGGTCATCTGAGCCAGGAAAATTACGTTCTCATCGGCATTGATGCGGCGTTTTAACTTCGCGGCAATCATTTGCAATGTGAATGGAGGCGGATTTGTGCCAAAAGTCCTTGTGGCTGACCACAAGTGACTACGTAGAATAGCGAATTCCAGCATTTTTCCGTAGTCGCGATAATCGCATCAGGATAAATGAAGGTTGCTGAGTCCCCCATACCAGCCTTTCATGTCTAGGGGTCGGATACTCTCCGACCCCGTTTTTCAACCGAACAGAGGCAAGAAAAGAGCCCCCGATGCATGATCAGGCGAACAATCAAGTAATGCAAACAGGCTACAAGGCCTGGGATCGCACTACGCGTTGGTTTCATTGGATTAATGTCCTGTGCGTGATCGGGCTCGCCGTGTTTGGCCTGGCCATTCTGAACGAGAAATCCTTCGGCGTGAGTGCGGACGGGAAAGTTCTTTTGAAGACCTTGCATACGTATGTGGGCTACGTCTTCGCGGCAAATCTCGGCTGGCGTTTCGTGTGGGCCTTCATTGGGGGCTCGAGCGCCCGCTGGCGAGCATTGCTGCCCTTCGGCGCCGGTTACACGCGCTCACTGCGCGAATACGTTCGCGGCTTTGCGGCAGGCAAGGCGCCGGACTACCTGGGCCACAACCCATTGGGCCGCATTATGGTGCTGTTTCTGCTGATCTCGCTCCTGACCCAAGCCGTTACGGGGCTGGTGCTTGCCGGCACTGACCTTTACAAACCGCCGTTCGGTGGCTCGATCGCAGAGTGGGTAACGAAAGGCGACCCGGACAAGCTCGCGATGCTAACGCCCGGATCGAAAGACGCCGTGGATCCGGCCGCATATGATGAGATGCGGCGCTTTCGGAAACCGTTCATCACAACTCATGAGTATAATTTCTACGCACTGATGGCCCTGATCTTTCTGCACGTTGTTGGCGTGGTCGTTACGGAAATTCGAGAAAGAAATGGCCTGGTCTCAGCGATGATTACCGGCGAGAAAGTATTCTCGGCGCGGCCGATTGATATTCCTGAAGCAAAATCATCAACTGATGATTGAGTGCGACCGAGAATTTTGCAAAAACCACAGATATGCCGCTTGCCGAAACCGCGAAAAGAGAGACGGTACCATTCGATACCTGCATTGCGTCTACTCCGTAGACAGTCGCGCGGCTACGAGTCTTTACTCGTGACGACTCGATAGGCCTCGTCGATGTCTGCTTGATTCGTCGTCGTGACATCAAGATCGTTGATCAGCCCGTCCTGGACGGCATAGATCCATCCGTGAACCGACAACTCCTGGCCTCGTTCCCATGCTTCCTGCACGACGGTCGTATGGCACACGTTGCGCACTTGCTCGACAACATTGAGTTCGCAGAGCCGGTCCGCGCGCTCGCTCTCATCGGTAATTCTGGATAGGATCGCGTCATGCTTTTGCCTCACGTCGCGAATGTGCCTCAGCCAGTTGTCGATCAGTCCGAGGTGATTGTTCTCTCCGGCGGCTCTGACCCCACTGCAGCCATAGTGTCCGCACACGATCACGTGCTTGACTTTCAACACGTCGACAGCGAACTCAAGGACACTCAGGCAATTGAAGTCGCTATGGACGACAACATTGGCGATGTTGCGATGGACGAAGACTTCTCCTGGGTCAAGACCCACGATCTGATTGGCAGGGACGCGGCTGTCCGAGCAACCGATCCAGAGAAATTCGGGTTTCTGGTGATCGGCCAGCCGCGCGAAGTAGCCAGCATCGTGCGCCACCATGTCCCGCGCCCAGCGGCGGTTGTTCTCAAACAGCTTCGGCAGAATTCTCATCGCAGTCGTGGCCCCTGAGAACAGGGGGCGTTTTGAATGGTGTCCCGCTTCGGAACCACTTGTGAAAGTCTATTTCTTTTTGCCATGGCTCAATCCTCTCAAGTAATGGAGCTTCCGGCAATCCCGCGGTGGTTCAGATCTTGATCGGTGTACGAAATCCGTCGGGTTTGATCGCCAGAACAGAGCAATTGACCTGGCGCAAAACCGAGTCGGCTGTATTGCCAATGAAGAAACCTGGAATCCCGGTTCTACCCACTGTGCCCATTACCAACAGATCAATTTTCTGGGCTTGCGCAATTGAGGGGATCATCTCTTCGGCATTGCCTTTTCGAAAATGTATCGTGATCTTGTCTGCGTCAATGCCACTTTGCGCAATCGCCTGGTCCAACCATTGACGATGTCGTTGCTCCAATGCTTGCAACAAACTTTCGACAGAACGCGGACCGGCCTGACTGCGCAGCGTGAATTCCTGCTGGAGGTCCCACAGGTGTAACACGTGTAGTTTGGCGCCCAGCAATTCGGCGACGTTTTTTCCCCATCGAAGTACCTTTTCTGCCAGCGCGCTTTTTTCTTCATCAAAGGCGAGTGGATCGACTGCAATCATGACCCTTGCCAGCTTTTTTTCGGGGGCGGGCTTGAAGATCCACACCGGATCAGGACTCAGACGAAACAGTTGCATGTCGGTACTGCCGAACAGGAAGTTCAGTTTCCCGGCGTCCTCCGCGGCGGGCTTCATGACCAGGTCGTAGGCTCCCGCAACCGCTGCTCGGATGATCGCTTCATATGGCTTGCCGGCTGCCTGTTTTACAGATGCAGAGACCCCAGCTTGCGCCAGTTCCGCACGCAGCTCGTTTAGCTCTCGTAACTGCACGGTTGTGGTCCATTCGTAAAGATTGGCTAGCGCAACCTGGGTTTCCGGATCGTCCGGCGGCGGGTCGGTGATTCCGAGCAAAGTCACTTGGCCTCCGGATTGTCCTGCAACCGCAGTAACTTCCGAAATCATCGATGGCCGGTCATAGGTACCGTGCACCGCCACAAGAAGTTTCGAGATAGGCTTCATTGGCAAATTACCTTACTGTTGATCTAACCCGCTGCCTGCGTTCGGCGTTCCGCTTCCGGTTGTCCTGTTACCGCAACCACACGGAGCCGAAGTTGACGTCCTCCAGGAACTTGCCAGCGGATACTTTGGCCAACGCGGAGACCCAGTAGAGCGCTTCCGACAGGTGCCAGCACCGATACGGTACCCGGCGACCCTGCCTGGTCGGGATAAACCAGGGTCATCTGATAGGTTTTGTTGGCTTCATCGTCGACAAATTCAACAGTCGAATTCATCGTGACATAATCCGGGCTGATTTCATCAGAGTCAACGATATTGGCGCGATTCAATTCATCACGCAGCATGCCAATGCCCGGCAACGTGCGATCGGAACTCGTGTCCAATAGGCGTTCGAGTGTTTGATAATCTGACTGCACAATAGTTATAGGGGTTTCGTTCATGTTTCACCTGACGGATGATTCTCTGAGAGATTGTCCCGCGATTGCGGCCATCGGGCGCAATCGAGATTATGAGCTAGCCGCATCTAAGCCGACTGACTCGTCGACACTAATTCTCGTTAAAGTTTAGGTCATGTGCCACTCGGGGTAGCGCTTAATCGACTGTGGTTACCCCTTAGTTGGGTTGATTAGGGGACAATGCGTGCCTGGACATCAGGAATCACCCGAGTTGCCGGGACGGCGAATAGCCTATGATGACGAATCGGGCGGCATCATCTGACGAACTGGCCCAGATCATCACCGAGATGCTAGAAAGGGTTTCGAATCCGCCAATTGCGGACTGGCCACGGTCGCAATCAGTCCTTGCAGTGTCAGGTAGTCGAGCAACGTGATTGCACTTAGGCTATTTTCCTGAAGTCGGACCGTCAGATTTCTTTCGTCACTCGAATCGAAAATTGCAGAGACCACGCCGCGTAATCTTTGCAAGCGTTCGACCAGCGTCACACGACGACTCAAGTCAATTAGCTGATCAAATCTGACCGTAATTGCGTGGTGACATTGGCTCATGGGATCAGTCTCCTGACAGCCCGGAAGCCACGACAATTCGTTTGCCGCCTGTTTTTACCGAAATGCTCAACTTTCTTCGCTCACTGGGCTGACGAAATCGGGGGGTTTTACCGCCAAAATCGAACAATGAACCTGGTTCAGGATGGCCTCGGCAGTATTGCCAATGACCAAACCTGGAATACCCGTTCGACCGACGGTACCCATGACGAGAATCGCGCCGTTAAGCTCGTCCACTTTCTGATCTTCCGGGTCGTAGTCCACAGCGGCAACGATTGTGTCGAAGCCATGTTGCTGGGTTGATTTAATGATCCACACGGGGCAGGGACAATGGCGTAGCAAATTCAGATCTGTGTTGCCCAAAAACGGTGAAGTTCGCTCAACATTCCCGACACGCTTAACAACCAAATCGTGTTGATACTGGTGAACCTCGCGGATAACTTCCCGAAACCCCTTGCCGGCCAGAACCTTCGCCTCGATCGTTTCGACGTCATCAATAACGCCAACGACCGTCAGCTTTGCATGGTTAATTCCGGCCACCGCAATAGCCTGGTTGAGCGCCGCAGGATCATCGGCGCCCATACCCGCAAGAAACAGCATGCTTGACACGGCACTCATTGGATTAGCGTCGCGGAAACGGCGCGATATTGATGCGCAAATATTGCATCAATTTGCGACTCGCACGCTGACGTTCAAGTGGCTGCTTGACTTCAGTGAGTTTGTTATCAGGCATCCGTGTTCTGCTTTCTCGAGTAGGCGGCTTGCCTTCTGCTCATCCGTTCCCTGTGGTGCATCGAGGACAGCGTGCAAGGTAATTTCAGTGAACTGGCTAGTATTCTCAAGCCGGTCAAGGGTACCTTCGGCTTCGCATTGTAAAGATATCCAGTCGAACTTCGATGCGCGGGCGATCGCCCTAAACGTCAAGACGAAGCAGTCGGCAACTGCCGCGATCAAAAGTGTCTCCGGTGACCATCGATCGCCCGGACCGCCGAACTCTGCGGGCGGCGCGGACTCAATACGGGGCAGGCCCTCACTCGTCAGGTCAACATTGTCATCGCGGTTTGCCGCGGCTGTCACTGCATAGTGGTGTGGAAATTTCTGCATCTCTTAATCCGATAAATTCATGATTCGTCGTTTCGAAACTAGCCTCGATATCGAAGAATAAGCCAGATGTAAACCACGCCATAGTGGTGATTACCGCGACTCGATGTGGCAACCCCGTAGGAATACGGCTTTTGGTCTTCGTTCGGGAGCGACGCTCGAAAGCCGGGCTTGGTCAATGTGGCAAGCCCGCAGTTGAACCTCAGTCCGGGCGTGCGACAATACTACGTACTTCGTTTTTGCGGCACGCTATGAAAAAGTTTCAGGAAATCACCCAGGACTTGACGCAACTGACTGAGCAGCGACGGTTCACCGAGACACTGCTCAATAATCTGCCAGGCATGGCGTATCGTTGTGCAGACGATCGGCCCTGGACGATGGTATTTGTCAGTAACGGTTGCGAGGCACTCACTGGGCACAAGCGATCGGCGGTAATGGATACGGGCTTCGGTTGGGCGGACCTTGTCCATCCGGATGACTTGGAAGCTGCGAGAGCCACGGTGAACGCAGCGGCGGCGGCAGGTGAACAATTCGATATCCAATATCGGATTATCGACAAGTTCGGACAGCAAAAGTGGGTCAGGGAGCAGGGCTGTGGCATCGACGCTGACAATGGAAGCGCGCAGATGCTGGAGGGCTACATCGATGATATTACGCCACTAAAGATTTCGGCCAGTGTACTTGCGGAATCAGAAGAGTTTTATCAAGAAGAGGTGCGACAAAGGCGCGAGCGGCTCAGCGTAACGTTTGATAATGCACCGATCGGTATTGTTACCTACCATTGCGGAGGTTCATTCGAGCGAGCCAATCGCGCCTTTTGCGAGATGACAGGCTACTCGGTAGGGGAACTGAAAAAAAAGACGGTGGTCGACATTACTGAAGCCGAGTATCGCAGTGATATCACAACATTCATGGCGAAGGTTCGGCAGGGAGAAATTGACACCTACGTTCAGCAGACACGATACGTGCGCAAAGACGGTTCGGTGCTTGATGTCAGTGTTGTCAATGCCGTAACACACGACGCTGCTGGCCAGCCAAACCTGATTATCAGCCAGGTCGCCGATCTTACTACACAGTTAAAAGCGCAATCAGAGATCCGCCGGCAATATGAGCAGTTGGCGCATGCGGACAGGCTACAATTGCTTGGCGAAATGGCAACCGGTATGGCTCATGAGATCAATCAACCACTGACCGCGATATCCTTGTTCGCACAAACGGGTAAACGCCTGTTCGAGGCCGGCGAATTCGACCGCCTCAAAGTGATATTCGACAAACTAAGCCAACATTCCCGACGTGCAGGTGCGATCGTCGAACGAATGCAGACTATGGGTCGGCGCAAGGAAGGTGCTAAGACGACTATCGACTTGAACGACCTGGTCGAGGACGTTGTGGTGCTTGCGGAGGTCGATGCACGAACGAGTAATATCGACATCGAGTTGATGCTGGGAAAGGGAATGTCGAGCGTCAGCGTTGATGTTGTGCAGATTCACCAGGTTGTATTGAACCTGTTGCGAAACGGGATGGATGCAATGCGATCGCTGGATTGTCGCAATGGCAACACCATTCAGTTGAGTACACACCAGCGTGACGACGGCTACCTGGAAGTTAGAGTGACAGATAGCGGGTGTGGGGTGTCAGGCGAAGTCGCTGAACGATTGTTCGACTCGTTTTCAACAACCAAGAGTACGGGACTGGGTATGGGCTTGCCGATCAGCCGGGCCATCATAACAGCGCACGGAGGGCAACTCGTGTTTCGGAATAATGAAACCTGTGGGGCTACCTTTACGTTTACTTTGCCGGCGATAAAAAAAGGAGTCCAGAATGGATAGAGAGCAGACAGTTTTTGTTGTCGACGATGATGAAGGTATCCGCGATGGCTTGGGCATGTTGCTTGCAACAGTGGGCCAACCCAATGAGGCATATGGCTCTGCTGCAGAATTTCTTGAAGCCTACGACGCGAGCAGGAGAGGTTGCCTGGTTTTGGATATTCGCATGCCGCGGACGTCAGGCCTGGAGTTGCAGGAGATACTGAATGAACGAGGGTCGGATATGCCGATAATATTCATTACCGGTCATGGCGATATCCCCATGGCGGTCGAGGCGATGCGGCGAGGCGCGTTGGACTTCATTCGTAAACCATTCCGTGAACAGGACCTGTTGGATCGAATAAACGAAGCGCTTGATGTGGAGCTTGTCCGACGAAAGCGAACCATTGTGCGGGACGACTTGGCCGCGAAAATCGACTCACTAACGGACCGGGAGAAAGCGGTTTTCGAGAGTGTCGCGGACGGTGACATGAACAAGCTTATTGCGTTTGATCTCGGAATCAGTGAGCGGACGGTAGAGGTTCACCGTGCTAACGTCATGAAAAAACTTGGCGTGCGAACGCTAGCCGAATTGATTCGTATCAAGCTTGCGGCTGAATCACTCGGCGCCTCCGACTGATTGCAAGACCTTAGTTGCCAGCCGGATAGCCCTACGTGCTGACCACAACGTACTAAGCAGCACTCCGCATGGACACGGCGGTCTGATTCAATCATTCTAGGGATTCAGAAACTTGTACTGCGCCGGTTTTGCAAGTGCTTACACGATCGCACAATGACATCAGGTCTATCCGGATCAGGCAGGAGACCCCGGCACCGTATCCGTCAAATTGGCCTTTCCCATACCAGCAACCGTGAGGAGTGAACAAATGTCTGGGTTGACGCAAGAATCAGGCGTAGTTTCGAAGAAAATCGACGAACAGTGTGCTACTCGGGCAAGCGGCAACGCGAGCGAAGTTGTGAGCCCGGCCATAGCCGGGCTCACAAGCGTTACTTACGACGCGCTGGACTATCGCCTTATGGCGACGTTTCCAGCGAGCGACGCTGTAGCTCAATACTAATCCACCTGCCTTGCAAGAGAGTGCGTTAAGTGGCGATCTGAACGCCCGACCGCGCCTTCAGACAGGTTGACAATGGCATACGCGAACACGACCGTATACAGAACGTGGCCGACAAGCGAGGCCCACGTGTAGGGAATCAATCCCAGCATGAAGGGTCGCCCCGCCAACGGTGCGAGAATCATTTGCGCGACAGCCCAGAGAACAACTCCGTAAATCGCGGCGGGAATCAGCGTCGCCTTGAAACCGACCACAGCGCGCGCTACGACGAACAGCAGGGGGAAAATCAAGACTCCCAGCACCAGGTGAATGGTCGCCGCGAGAACAACGGAAATATCAATATTCAGCAATGACCGGGCAATGTCGGCAACCAGGATATCGGGCCGCATGGGCTTGCCGAGCGCGGCCGGCACTGCCCACCACGAAAAAAATTCGAGTACCAATTCTCCGATGCCGCCAGCTGCCAATAGCACCAGTAAGTTGTCCCGCGTGAAAAGGCGGGCGTATTTTGATCCAATCATATTCACTACTTAATCTCCATGTTTAGCGACAAGCTTTATTGGTTTGCGCTGTGCGACTTCAGACGCATCATTCGGCTATCACTTCCCAACCGCCGCCGAGCGCTTTGTAAAGCGTGACCAGTGCCAGCCCGGTGTCTGTCTCACTGCGTGCCAATGCATCTTCGGCCTCAAGCCGGCGTGCTTCGGCATCCAGTACGTTGAGGAAACTGTCAACGCCATTGCGATAGCGCACATTGGCCAGGTCGGCCGCCTTCGAACTTGCTTCGGCAGCAACACCCAGGTGCGCAAGACGCTGCCGGTTGCGCGCGAACCGGGACAGCGCGTTCTCGGTTTCTTCCAATGCCCTGAGTACTGTCTGTTCGAATACCGCCAGCTGTCCTTCCGTCTCAGCGTCAGCAGCACGGATCCCGGCTCGAACCCGACCTAGATCGAAGGCGCGCCAACTAAGGAATGGTCCAATCGATGAGGTCATGGTACCGCTGTTGCCGAAGTCGGATCGATCAGTTGCAAGATAGCCTGCCGATCCAGCGACGGTTACACGCGGAAACAAATCACCAGTCGCAACGCCTACACGTGCTGTGGCAGCCGCCAGTCGCCGTTCCGCAGCAACAATATCCGGCCGACGTCGCAACAGTTCCGTTGGTGCACCGATGTGCAATTGCTCAGGCAATGCCGGCAAACTGTCCCCCAGCGCAAAATCAGGCTGCAGGGCCGCCGGTTCACGCCCAACCAACACGCCGAGTCGATTCAAGGCGGCAACAATGTCCGCTTCCAGTGGCGGTATTGTCGCGAGTGTTGATTCGAGTTGTGCCTGAGCACGCGCAAGATCCAGGTCGGTGCCGCGTCCACCGTCGAGCAAGGCTTTCGTGAGCGCGTATGTCTGTTGCTGGTTGCTGGCGTTTCTTCGCGCGACCTGCAGTCGGTAGCGGCTGCCGAGCAATTCGATATACGTTCGCGCGACCTCGGCGGCAACGACAACAAAAGCATTGCGTTGGTCGGCCAGGGTCGCCTCAAAGTCTGCCGCAAGCGCCTGATTGCCACGGCGCACACGTCCAAAGAAGTCCAACTCCCAGCTTGCGTCGAGGCTTGCGTCATAGAAGGTATTGTCGCGGCCGCTCGGAGAGCTGGTAATCGCGATGCTTGTTTCCTGTCGGGTAACACCTCCTTGTGCCGTTACGATCGGGAAGCGTTCGAGCAGGCCCCGACTGAGGAATGCCCGCGACCTGGCGACGTTCGCCGCGGCAATTCTGACATCGTGATTCTCCCGCATTGCCTGCTCGATAAGTGCATCGAGCTGTGGATCCTGCAACAAGCGCCACCAGTTGGCGTCGGCTTGCAAGGCGTCGAAATTCCCGGCCTCTGCCTGTTCGAAGGTCGATGACATGTCAGTTGCCGGTGGCATGTAGTCGGGCCCAACCGCACAGCCAGCCGCCACAATCATCGTGAGCAATAGCACTGCAGGGTGCCGCATCACAATGCTGTCTCCGTTGCCTGACGTTTTAGCTCACCGCGGGAAACGTATCCGCGAATCACAACGTAAAACACCGGCGTCAGGAACAGGCCTGCTATGGTGATCCCGAGCATGCCGCTGAATACGGCGGTACCGAGGACACGGCGCATTTCGGCGCCGGCGCCGCTGCCGATCATCAGCGGTACCATACTCAGAATGAAGGCAAATGAAGTCATCAGGATAGGTCGCAGGCGCAATCTTGAGGCTTCAACCGCGGCGGTATACCGATCCTGACCGATGACTTCCTTCTGCCTCGCAAATTCGACGATCAGGATCGCGTTCTTCGCGGCCAGCCCTATCAGTACGATTAGGCCAATCTGTGTCAGGATATTGTTGTCCATGCCGCCAACCCACACGCCTAGCAATGCGAACAGGATGCACAACGGCACGATCAGGACAATGACCAGCGGCAACGACCAGCTTTCATACTGCGCTGTCAGGAGCAGGAACACGAACAAAACGCTGAGAGGAAAGACTAACAAACCGGCGCCACCGGATTGCTTTTGCTGATACGCAATCTCGGTCCATTCAGTGCCGAATCCTTCCGGCAGTATCTGCGCTGCCAGTTGTTCCATCTTCGCGATCGCTTCGCCGCTGCTGACGCCGGGCGCTGCGCTACCCTGTATTTCGGCGGCCGGATACAGGTTGTGACGTACCAGGCGGTCGGCCCCGGAGGTTCGCGTCAGTTCGACGACGGAGCCCAAAGGCACCATCGCACCGCTCGTGCTGCGTGCGCGCAGTTTCAGAATGTCATTCGGCTCCAGCCGATAGTGAGCGTCTGCCTGTGCGGTTACGCGGTAGGTGCGTCCAAACAGGTTAAAGTCATTCACGTACGCTGAACCGAGCTGTATTTGCAGTGTCTCGAAGATATTTTCGACCGGAACGTCGAGCATTTCGGCACGCGTACGATCGATATCCAGGTAGTACCGTGGCGTGGACAAACCGAAGGTACTGAAGACCTGTTGCAGCCCAGGCGTCTGGTTGGCTGCCGCGATCAGGTCGCGGGTTGCAGCTTCCAGAGTTTCCAGGCCCCGTCCGCTACGGTCCTGAACCAGCATCTTGAAGCCGCCACCTCGACCCAGCCCGCGTACCGGCGGTGGCGCGATGACAAAGAATTGTGCTTCGCGAATCTGCCCCAATACGCCCCACAGGTTCTGAACGAGGGCGGTAGACGTCTCACCACTGTCGCGCTCACTGAACGGGCGCATTGGTACAAAAATGACCGCCGCATTCGTTGCGCTTGAAAACGTTGCACCGGAAAATCCAACAATACCAACAGCGTGTCCGGCACCTGGCGTTTGTAAGATGATCTTGGTTGCATCCTGTACGACTGCGTCTGTGCGTTGTAATGAAGCGCCTTTCGGCAGTTCAACGGCGACAATGACGTAGCCCTGATCCTGTTCCGGAATAAAACCCGCGGGAATACGCATCAACATGAATGCCGTAAGCGCTAGCAACACGACGAAACCGGCGAGCGAAAATGCCGGACGGCGCACAACCCGGGCGACGCTTCGTACGTAACGATCCCGAAGGCCATCAAAACACCAGTTAAATCCGCGAAAGATCGGACCGAGTGCGGTGTTCCAGAGACGACCGAAGCGCGTGGGCGCAGCGTCTTTGGACCTCAATAGCACGCCGCTAAGGGCCGGGCTCAGGGTCAATGAATTAAATGCGGAGATAAGTGTAGCAACCGCAATGGTCAGCGCGAACTGCCGAAAGAACTGCCCGGAAATGCCGCCAAGAAAAGCCGTCGGGATAAAGACCGCACTCAATACCAGCGCGATCGATATCAATGCCCCACCCACTTCATCCATCGTGATACGAGCGGCTTCCTTTGGAGACATGCCGCGCTCGAGATTTCTTTCGACGTTTTCGACTACAACAATCGCATCATCGACGACGATGCCGATCGCGAGTACCAGGCCGAACAGGGAAAGGTTATTCAGGGAAAATCCCGCCACCTCCATAACCGCAAAGGTACCAATTAACGATACCGGGATTGCAATGATTGGAATCAACGCCGCGCGCCAGCTTTGCAAGAACAGGACGATGACGAGGGTAACCAGGATGGCGGCCTCAAAGATCGTTGTGTAAACTGCGCTAACGGATTCCTCAATGAACTCCGTGGGGTTGTAGACAATGCGGTACTCTAGGCCGGGCGGAAAGTCATCGGATAGCGCCGCCATTGTTTCCTTCAGCGCGTCTGCAGTTTCAAGCGCGTTACTTCCGGGGCGCTGGAATACACCAATGGCAACAGCGGGTTTACCATCCAGGTAGCTACTCCTGCCGTAGTCTCGTGCGCCGAGTTCAACACGCGCGATATCGCCAACTCGAGTCAGGCGGCCATCGTCGCCAGTCTTGACGATGACGTCTCGAAACTGGTCCGGGTCTTCAAAGCGTCCTTGCGAATTGACGGTAAACTGAAAGGCATTCGTAAACGGCATGGGTGGCTGACCGAGGGCGCCGCTCGCAACCTGCACGTTTTGCCCCTGCAGTGCGCGGACCACATCGCCCGCTGTGAGGTCCAACGATGCGAGACGTTCCGGATCCAGCCATACGCGCATGGAATACTCACGTGCACCGAATACTGTTATGTCGCCAACGCCTTCGACGCGTGCCAGCACATCCCGTACTCGCAGCAGTGCGTAATTACTGATGTAAAGGTTGTCGTAGGTGTTATCCGGCGACAACAGATGAATCACCATCATCATGTCCGGTGAACTTTTCCGGGTGACGACGCCCAGTCGCCGGACTTCTTCCGGCAGGCGCGGTTCGGCAGTTGCAACGCGGTTTTGCACAAGCACTTGAGCAATATCCAGATCGGTACCCAACTCAAATGTAATGCTTAAAGACATGCTGCCATCCGCAGTCGACTGCGAGGTCATGTACAGCATGTTTTCGACGCCGTTGATTTCTTGCTCGAGCGGCGTTGCGACGGAATCGGTTATGACTTCCGGCGTTGCACCTGGATACACCGTACTGACAACAATTGTCGGCGGTGCGATCTCAGGGTATTGCGTGACTGGCAGATTCACGTATGCCAGCAACCCGACCAGTACGATCAGAATCGATAGTACGGATGCAAAGCGCGGGCGATCAATGAAAAAACGACCAAATTTCATTACTAGTCCCCGGTCGTTTGTGGTGATTCATGTGCTTTCAGCTTCACCATTTCAGGTGTCACCGGCGCCCCGGCGCGCACACGCTGGATCCCGTTGATGACAACTCGGTCATCACTCGACAGACCGTTGCGCACGATGCGGAGTTCGGCCTCGAGCCGGCCCGTTTCGACCACGCGCCGTCGTGCGATATTGTCGTCGTCAATGAGGTAGACAAATTGCTGCGCCTGGTCGACGCCAATCGCTTCATCCGGGATGAGGAGCGCTCCGTAGGGTCCTTCACCGATCAACTGAATTTCGGCAAACATGCCAGGTACCAGCAGCAAATCGGGGTTCGGAAATACGGCTCGGCCCTGGACGGTACCGGTCGCTTCGTCGACTCGATTGTCGACAAAGTCCATGAAGCCCTCATGTGCGTAAGCCGTTTCGTCGGCGACCCGGAGTCGCACCGGGTTTGCAGCACCGTGCGAGCTCGGACGGCTACCGGCCTGATTGAGGCGCTGGTAGTGCAAATAAATTTGTTCGTCGCCAGTGAAGAAAAAGTGGATTGGGTCGAGCGAGACGATCGTGGTCAACAACGTCGCACCCGCACTCCCACCGTTAACCAAATTTCCGTCAGTGACGAGAGCTCGACTGATACGACCGCTTATCGGCGCTCTGACTTCGGTGAACTCGACGTTAAGTCGTGCGGACTCGACTTCTGCCTGAGCTGCTTCCAGCGCGGCAACAGCGCCAGCATGATCCTGGGTTCTGCTGTCCAGTTCTTCTTCCGAAATCGCACGCGAGGCATGCAATCGCTTAGCCCGTTCCAGGTCATTGCTCGCCAATTGCAGGCGTACTCTTGCGCGTGTCAGCTCTGCCTCGACCTGGTTCAATGTTGCGACGTAAGGTCGTGGATCGATTACGAACAACAAGTCTCCCTTGGTGACCATCGAACCTTCATTAAAGTTAACCGACTGCAGGTAGCCGTTGACTCGCGCCCGAATTTCGACCGATTCAACTGCCGCCAGTCGTCCGGTAAACTCGTCCCAGTCTGTGATCTGTGCCGCCAATGGATTAGCAACACTTACTTGCGGAGGCGGCGGTGCTTGCGGAGCCTCGCCAGGTGCACAGGCAGCCAGTGCGATTGCGATCAATAAGAACGGCGATGCCGACTTCGAGGAAAATTTCATTGGGTGCTTACGCTCCGGCTATTTCGGTACAAGTGGCTATTCATCGCGACCAGAAGCAGCGTGATTAACGTCGATGCAGGAAGTTTATAGCAGAATGGCGGGAATTCGGTGGGGACCTTCGGATTAACGTGCGTGTATGCCGCTGCGATCAGACAGGAGATCACTCTCTCCGTCCTTGTTATTCTGAAGTCCCCGATAAAGTGGTGGCAGCCCGCAGGGGGACGGCAGGCTGCCACAAATTGAAGCGCGTTATGCTGCTTTCTGCCACCCAAATTTCTGAAAAGGCTTGTCCACCGGCGTATTGGCGAGGTGGTTGGTGTAATTCGACATCACTTTCTGAGAAACGCCGAGAATGACCTCCAGGATCTGACGTTTGGTGAAACCGGCATCGAGAAAGGCTTGTACGGCCTCGTCATCAACGTTGCCGCGATTGCGTACCACATTCAACGTGAATGTGCGCAGGGCTTCCAGTCGGGCGTTCGGCAACGCTGTTTCATTGCGCAGTGCATCCGAAATGTCGTCACTCACCTGCATGCTCTTTGAAATGGCGGTATGGGCGGGAACGCAGTAATGGCAGGCATGCTCGACGTTGACTGTCTGCCAGACCACGGTGATCTCATCGGCGTCAAAACTGGAATTCATGAACAGATCGCCAGCTTTTTGATAAGCCTCGAGCAGTCCGGGGGCTTCGGCCATGACGGCGTAGAGGCCCGGAATCATGCCGTTGGTTTTTTTCGCTTCGGCCAGCATCGATTTGGCGGCCTCAGGCGCGGTGTCTTCGTTGTGCAAGGTAAATTCAGTCATGGTGGTCTCCGATTGAGATTTTGGTTGGTTTATACCGATCGGTTTAGACTAACGTGATCTACACTGATCAGTCAACACGTTTCTCAAATTATTGTAGCGGACGAATCCGCTATAATGCTCAGAATTACCAAAATTGTCAGCAGATTGCGCAACATAGGCATTCAGTGGCTTGTGGCGGGCACCTAGAGTTTAGAGCGTATAGTTTGTATCGAGTGGAATAAACATGGTATAAAAACCTAAGTCAGGAATGCAGACAGAGAGAGCACGATGCCCTGGGAAAAATCATTTGATGAAGACATCGCGGTCGAAAAGGCCATGCAGGTGTTTTGGAAGAAAGGCTTCGAATCCTCGTCAATTACTGACCTGATCGAAGGCACGGGAGTCAACCGCGGCAGTCTTTACAACGCCTTTGGCGGCAAACAGTCACTTTTCGTCAAGGCGCTCCTCAAGTACGACGTTGATCGTGAGGCGATGCTGGCCAGACTGGAAGCTTTGGATGATCCAAAAAAGGCGATTTCGACATTCTTTGATTCAATCGTTGCCAAAACGAAGTCAGACCAGCATCACAAGGGCTGTTTCCTGTTCAATACCGCGCTGGAAGTTTCGACCCATGACGAAGAGGTAAAGGAAATCGTCACCAGGGGCGTCAAAGGGATCGAGGCGTTTTTCCGGCGCTGCATCGAAGTAGGACAGGCACGAGGTGAAATCCGAAAGAGTCTGGATCCGAAGGGTTCAGCCAAGACTTTATTGGCATTGATCGTGGCAATCAGGGTTCTCGGCCGGGGCGTGTTCAGCGAAACCGCGCTGCAGGAAATTGCCGACGAGGCCAAACGTCTCATCGAATAGAAGCCAGCCGAGCGTAGAACAACAGGTTCTGATCGAATTCAGAAAAAGGGTTCGCCAACGGGCACCAGGAAAGCAGGGCTTTCATTCTTGGGGAGATACTGCCGCCCGTCAGCGAATTCGGTTGCATCTGACCATCGTTGACTATCTGGATTGATGGCCGATCAAAATCATCTTGTTAGCTAGTAGTAGCCTCAACAATCAAAAAGGTTACATTCTCGCCGTATTTTCTCTTGCGTCAGCTTCACTCTGGATACGATGGCCTCGCTAAGAGCGGCCCGCTTCCCATCGATCAATAGGGTGCAGCGGCCCGACCGGACAGTAATGCTCTTTTGTCGGAACGCCCGTCACACGCGAGTACAAGTCGTGGAATGCGCGCATCTCGCAGCCGGGCGTGGCGATCAATGCAGAGATAATGAACGCCATACCCAAGTGCGAAAACACGTACAGCTCCCAGCCCCAAACGATGTGGGCTAGCAGAGTCGTTTCAACGGTCCCTTCGTTCATGTAGCCGATAACGCCAACCACCAGGAATGCGCTGGTGCTAAACAGTGCCGGCCATTTTTTCCATGCACGCGAGAAGCCGATATTGATGACGTAACTGACCAGGAACAGACCGATGAGAATACCGTTCCAGACCACCGATCTTATTTGGCCGTCGTCGGTGATGAGGTCTCCGGACACGTCGACCAAAGCAACGACGTAAGAGAGGCATAGCGCTCCAAATGCAAGACGCGCGCTGCGCCCAATCGGGCCGGGTCGTGGTAGCGATCCCGGTTCGTCAAGTTTTAGATCGGTCGTCGCCATAGTTGTCAATCCGATGGGTATAGATCCTACGACTGCAACGCGAGCTGATCGTTCGGGTCCTGTAAGGCATCAATAATTGGGCACTCCGGAACTTCCTTGCCTGTGCACTGCGCCGCAATGCTTCGAAGCGTTTTTTCCAGGCGTTTTAGATCCTTGATCTTTTGCTTCACCATGTCAGCGTGTTCCATGGTTAGTGAACGCACCTCGCCGCAGGTGTAGCCGTGATTGTCGACGAGTCCGAGCAAGCCTTCAATTTCGGCCATGGAAAAGCCGAGTTGGCGGCAACGACGAATGAAGCGCAGGCGATTGAGATGCTCCTCGCGATACATACGAAAACCACCCGCACTTCGCGGCGGGTTGGGCATGATGCCGCTCTTTTCGTAGTACCGGATCGTCTCGATTTTGACGCCGGTGTTCTCAGACAGCGCGCCAATTGTGAACTCATCCATCGATTGGACCATTGATTGCTTGACTCTGTAGTCACTACAGCCTTTATAGTCCGCCCAAGCTGGATGAAATGCAAGGTCAGGACATGGACACAATGGAAAATCAGGGCGCCGGTCGCAAAGGACTGGTAGCGGCGGGCGGTCTTATTGGAGCGATCCTCGCCTCGTCGTGCTGTATTGCGCCACTGCTACTAATTACGCTGGGTGTCAGCGGCGCCTGGATGGGGAATCTGACAGCTCTCGCCCCATATCAGGGCTACTTCATCGCGGCGACCTTAGTGTTTCTTGGCGCAGGTTATTGGTACGTCTACTTCAAGGCTGCAAAAGATTGCAAGGACGACTCGTACTGTGTGTCACCGCAGTCGGATCGCGTCGTGAAGTTCGCGTTGTGGCTTGCAACGGCGTTGATCGTACTGGCCCTGAGTGTGAATTTTATTGTGCCGCTTTTTCTATAGGAGATTTGTGATGAAACCTACCGTATGGGTTCTACTGTTAGCGGGGCTGCTTGGCCCCGGCGCGCCGGCATTGGCTGACGAGACGACCGCAACCATTGCCATTGAGAAAATGACTTGTGCGACGTGTCCTTTGACCGTGCGCATAGCGATGAAACGCGTTGATGGTGTCATTGACGCCAAGGTCGATTTTGACAGGAAGATCGCCACGGTCACGTTTGATGACTCACGCACAACCGTCGAGAAGATTGCCGAGGCTTCCACAAACGTCGGTTTTCCGGCGACACCGAATGGCGCATAGGCGCTATCTTAAGAACCAATGACCAGAGGTATGATATGACAGCCATTAGTCTCAGCGTCTCAGGCATGACCTGCGATCACTGCGCGCAAACCGCAGAAGCAGCTTTGAACGCACTGCAGGGTGTTGATGCGCGTGTGTCCTTTGATGCACGCCGGGCGGAGATCACAGCAAAGGACGACGTGCCGGTCAGTCGCTTACTTCGTGCACTGGAACGCAATGGCTACGGAGGCACCGTACTCGATGACGACGGCAAGGTGCTTGCGGGTAAAGGCAGCGGCTTGCACATTGCCATCGTGGGAACCGGCTCAGGTGCGTTTGCTGCAGCACTAAAAGCGGTTGAGGAGGGTGCTACGGTCACGATGATCGAACGTGGCGAAGTCATTGGCGGAACCTGCATCAATGTTGGCTGTGTACCCTCGAAGATCATGATCCGCAGTGCTCATCTTGCACAGCAGCAACGCGCGCATCCATTCGTCGGCCTCGAGAAGCATGAACCGGCGATTGATCGCCGTGCGCTGCTCGCGCAACAAACCGCGCGTGTTGATGAACTACGCGAGGCGAAGTACGAGAGTATTCTCGCCGGCAACGAGTCAATCATTCTACTCCGCGGCAGCGCAGCGTTTCAGGATGCGAGGACGCTTTTGCTTACGCAAGCGAACGGCAGCACCCAGACCGTAAGTGCCGACCGAATCCTGATTGCGACGGGTTCGGCCCCGGCGATACCCGATGTCCCCGGTCTGGCGGACGTGCCGTACTGGACCTCGACCGAGGCGCTGTTCGCGGACTCAATTCCGAAACGCCTGGTCATCATCGGTTCGTCCGTGGTGGCGGTGGAGATTGCCCAGGCCTATCGCCGACTCGGGTCGGAAGTGACGATACTGGCTCGTACCAAGCTGCTGTCCCAGGAAGATCCGGCGCTGGGTGACGAGTTGGCGAAAGCCTTTGAGGCCGAGGGCATGCGTGTACTCACAAAGACAAGCGCGTCTCGCATCGACTTCAGTGACGGCGTATACACGACAACAATTGGCGGTGAAACAATAAGCAGCGACGCGCTGTTGATCGCATCGGGCCGTCTGCCGAACACGGCGGACCTCAACCTGGCGGCCGCCAATGTCGAGACAACGACGAATGGTGCCATTGTCGTCGATGATCATATGCGAACGTCCGCATCAAACATCTATGCAGCCGGTGATTGCACCACGCAACCTCAATTTGTTTACGTCGCGGCCGCGGCTGGTACGCGTGCCAGCGTAAATATGACAGGTGGCGATGCGGCGCTGGACCTTTCTGCGATGCCGGCGGTTATCTTCACCGACCCACAGGTCGCAACCGTAGGGCTCACTGAGGCGGAGGCACAAAAGGCCAATATCAATACTGATAGTCGAACACTCAAACTTGAAAACGTACCGCGGGCACTGGCGAATTTCGAAACACACGGATTTGTCAAATTGGTGATCGATGCCGACAACGATCGACTCATCGGTACACAGATTCTGGCGGCGGAAGCCGGTGAAATGATCCAGGCAGCGGTACTGGCAATTCGAAATCGCATGACGGTGCAGGAATTGGCGGACCAACTGTTTCCCTACCTCACCATGGTGGAAGGACTGAAGCTTTGCGCGCAGACATTCTTCAAAGACGTGAAGCAGCTTTCGTGCTGTGCGGGTTAATCGATGAACGTCAATTCAGCGAGCTAAGGAGCCTCTGATGAAAGCATTCTTAAAACAATTTGCCGGCTTATTCGGTGCCGGCGTCGCGGCAGCCTGCTGCCTGGGCATCCCGGCGGTGCTCGCGGCGCTCGGTACCGTGGGTCTCGGCTTCATTGTCCATGACGCCTATCTCTTTCCCTTGTTCGTCAGTTTCGCGGGATTCAGTTTGTGGCTGCTGTATCGCTCTTCGAGACAGCATGGCCGGATGGCTCCTTTTTGGTTGTCGCTTGGCGGCGTGGCGTTTGGAGCAACCGGGCTGTGGTTGATGGTTACCGGTATATTCCCGCAGCCATGGTCGGTGTATGTCGGCTTGACCGTGTTGGTGGCCGGAAGCGTGTGGGACTATGTCAATGGTCGACGGGCCCCCGTTTGCGAGGCCCCGGCGAGCCAAATGAAAGCTTCAACACCCAAGCTGCAACGGCGCGCGATGACCGGTGCGGCGCTCAGTGTCGCCGCGGCGGGTGCCTTCTACGGCATGTATAAGTCGGTCGATGTGCTGGTTCCGCAGGCGGAAGCCGGTGAGGTTGCCTGCTGGGGCATCAACGAGTGCAAAGGTACCACTGCTTGTACCACGGCATTCAATGCCTGCACGTCACAAAATGACTGCAAGGGCCAGGGATATATATACGTGCCGGAAAAACAGTGCTATGCACGCGGCGGTGAACTGCTTGCGGATTCGGCTGGTGATCCTGCGCGACGCTAGTTCAGCTGCACCAAAAGTACACGGTCCGGTCGCTCCGCCGTGCGCGATTGGGCTGCGTCCGGCGTTCTACGCTGATGCCCGCTGCGGTGAAATTGCCGTCGACTGGCTGGAACTGATCACGGAAAACTTCATGGTGCCCGGTGGTCAACCGCTAGCGGTCCTGGACGACGTAAGAAGCCATTTCCCAATCGCCTTTCATGGCGTATCGATGAACCTTGGCGGTACCGACCCACTCGATAAAAGCTATCTCAAAGCGCTGACCACCCTCATCGAGCGTTTTGAGCCTCTGTCAATCTCGGACCACCAGTGTTGGACGCGTCACGGCGGTCATCACCTGCACGATCTGCTGCCGCTGCCCTACGCGGAAGAGGTGATCGTGCATGTGGCGGATCGCATCGCCCAGGTGCAGGACACGCTTGGCCGACAGATCTTGATTGAAAACCTGTCGAGCTATGCCGAATTCGATTGGAGCAGCATGACGGAATGGGAGTTTCTCGTTGCCGTTGCCGAACGCGCCGACTGCTTGTTGCTACTCGACCTGAACAACATTGTTGTCAGCGCGCACAACCATGGCTTTGATCCCATGACCTACCTCAACGCCATTCCAGCAGAGCGGGTCGCACAACATCATCTCGCCGGGCATAGTACTCATGGTGCCCTCAAGATCGACACGCACGATCACCCGGTGTCGAGAGATGTCTGGCATCTGTATGATGCAGCACGCACCCGGTATGGGCCGGTGCCGGTTTGTATTGAGCGTGACGACAACATTCCGACATTGGCTGAGCTGCTCGGGGAGGTCGAGCACGTCCGTCAACATGCGGCCGGAATCGCATCATGAGTTCAGCACGCCTGAGTCATTTCCAAACACAGTTTCGTGGGTTCCTGTATCGCGGGCACCATGAGGAGGATTTGGCGGCGCAGGTTCGATCGGTCGGTCGCACCGGTTCCAACGGCAGGCTCGGCGTGTATCGCAACGCGTACTTCATTCGACTCGAAGCCGCACTTGCGCACGACTTTCCAGTGACTGAGAAAATACTCGGCAAGAAAAAATTCGCGCGCTGTGCCGGTGACTATGCCTTGGCTAATCCTTCAGGTTCACCCAGTCTGCGCCGGTTTGGGCATCAGTTCGCCGATTGGTTGCGTGCTGAAAAATCCCCGACACTGGGTGATCTCGCCGCCATCGAGTGGGCGGCGCTGAATGTTTTTGATGGGCCAGATGCTAACGCCGCCGATATGCCCCAACTGCAGGCTTTTACACCAGAGGAATGGCCATCGCTTCACATCCGACTGATGCCCACGCTCGCCTTGCTAGCGCTTGGCAGCAATGCCGAGCGTGTGTGGCTGGCAAATGGGGAGGGCGTTGAATTGGAAGCTGCGCCGATCCGCTACGTTGCCCTTTGGCGCGGCGAACAGTATCGACCCATGCTGGCTGCGTTGGAATCCGACAACTATGCTGTTCTTGCCGCCATCACCCGCGCATCAGAATTGGCCGTGGCAAGTGAATGCCTGGCCGAGGAATTGGATTCAGACACCGTGCCGCAACGGATCGCAGCCACACTGCACCTGGCGCTGGCCTTTGGCTGGATTGCATCCATAGAGTTGACTGATTCGGTTACGGACGAGCAGCAGTAAACGATGTTCGAAAAGAGGGCGCTGACAGCTGCTTATGACCCTTCGCCGCTTGTCACCTCCGTCATCTCATTGGTCAGCCGCTCATTCATGCTGCGGGCAACGCCACTGGTGCCAAGGTCTGACTCGTGCGGGCCGGTGGACCACATCACTCGGATCGCGTCAATAACCTGCTCGGCAGAGAGATTCGACATCAAGACACAATCCTCGTCCCGACAAGCCTGGCGGTCCGAAATACGTGTTGAACAACGTGGGCACGGATCGGATTGTTGGACCACCAGGACATTACCGGACCGTTGGGTTCCGTCGGCAGCGAATGGCGAGGTATCTTGCGCGTAATTTTTCGGCCATGGTCCCCAGACCCGGGCGTTTGTCGGACCAAACAGCGCTACCGTCTTAGCACCAACCGCCGCAGCGAGGTGTGTAACGGCGGTATCGACACCGACAAATACGCTGCATGCCGCGAGCAACTCTGCGACTTCGGCCAGGCGCAGCTTGCCCGACAGATCGACGGTTTGTGGCGGCATGTGTTCCAGCGCCGACCGCAAATAACGTTGTTCGTCGGGATTTGTGTGACCCGTCAGAATTATCTGCAGGCCTTGCTTATTGAGGTAGTGAGCGACCGCCGCCCAACCCTCCAGCGTCCAGCGCTTGAATGGCAGTCCGGGATTCAAGTGCAATATGGCGAACGGTTTGCCGCGCAGGTGCTTCGGGATTCGCTGATCAATCGGCCTGCTACCCGCTGCTCGGGTGGGCGGTACCAAAGTATACGAAGGTCGAACTCCGAGGCAGCCAGCCAGTTGGTTGTCGAGTACGAGAGTATGCGTATCGGCAGGGTCGTAAGTCACTGAGCCATGCATTAACCATCGTTTCCAGCCATCGCGGTTGGCGGGCACCACAGAAACCCTATAGCGAGCGGCAAGGATGACGTACGCGACAACCCGGTCTGTCCATTTGGTTGATAAGGCGAGGTCATAGCGCCGGAATATTCGACGAAGCAGGGTGACATATCCTCTCAGGTCAGGATGTTTTGCCACCGTGATAATTTCAGTTACATCCGGGTTGCCGTCCAGTATCTCCTGCTGGCCGTCAAAGATCAGTACGTCAACCGCGGCGTCTGGATAGGCATTTCGTAAGGAATGGATCAGCGGTGTCGCGAGCAAGATATCACCAATGGCCGGGCCTGCCGAGACCAAGATGCGCTTGAAGTTTTCAGCCTGCAATGTTCGTTCCTCACCGTGTGATGCAAGTTAGTTGTAGCAACCATACCCCTATTCGCGGTATAGGTCGCCAACGGGCGCCAGGAAAGCGGGGGCTTTCAAATTCGGGGGAAAACTGGCGCCAGTCAGCGAGTTCGATAAGGACCGGCCATCATTTACCGTTGGTTTACCGTTGGAACTCATGGCCGGCCGAAATAAGTGCTGCTCCCCTTAGTAGCCGGTCGCAGCAAAAAGGTTACATCCTGTTTTTGTAAGCTTTGCCTGACCGACGGCAACTAACAGTATTGGGTGGGACCGGTCGGAGCTGCCTTGTTTCAGATGACGACAGCGTTGAATGTGTTGGCCAAAGGAAGCTATTTCGAACTTCTTCGGCAATCTTCAAAGACCCCTGATCATCGTCAACGATCTTCTGCAAGGGAAAGGCCGCGATGCGCCAGGCGACACAGGGCGCCTGGTACTCAATAGTACAGTGGGTATCGGGGGCTTGTTCGATGTAGCGACACTGGCCGGACTCGAGCAACACGATGAAGACTCCGGGCAGACACTCGCAAAATGGGGAGTGCCGGATGGGCCATACGTGCAAAACCGTGCGTTCCTGATACACGACGGTAATCCGCCGAATGGTGATGATGATCTATTCGACGAACTGCTTATGGAAGAACAGGAGCAGCGGTGGTGCCGGTGCCGACCTCAGCTTCGAGGCGTTTTATGACGGTCTCAAGTGTACCGGAGCCGATTTCGCTATCGAGTTCGGCCCTGAAATTTCTGACATACGAAATTCCCTCAATCACGACGTCGTAAACCTGCCATTCCTCGGCACGCTTTATGAGGCTGTAATTCACAGATACCACCTTGCCGTCGTCGAGTCGAACCTTGGTATTCACTGAAGTTCGGCTTTTGGTTTCGTCGCCGCGATACGGCAAGATCTGCATTCGGCTGGGATCGAATTCCAACACACCATCCGCATAGCGATGCAAAAGTGTGAGATAGAAGGCTTCAATAAATCGCGCTTTTTCCGAATCGCTGGCCGTCCGCCAATGCTTTCCCAGCACCAGTTGAGCTGCCAGCTTGCGATCGAATCTTGGTAATAATATGGCATTTACGGCGGCATATAGTGCCTGTCTATCGCTTGAAAGCTCTTCCTTGCGGGTTTCAAGTTGCCGTGACAGCAACTGCGATGCCTCGACAATCACATCGTTGGGTGACGCGGCCCATACGTGCAATGGAAGCCATAACAATGTCAGCGTAACTAATGAACTTCTCATGAGACAGTCTCCGTAAGCTGCATCAGATCTTCAACGTCGTTGAGTGTCACCATGTCAAGCAAGCGGCTGGATGCATTGGTGTAGGAAATATTCTTGCCATTGGCGCGCGACCAGGTCGACCATTCGAGTAGCAATGCCATGCCGACGGTACTGGCGCAGTCGGCCTGCTCGATATTGACCGTGATGCTCTCGTAGTGAATGAATTGTTCCTGACCAGCCGTCAGAGCGTACCCAGCATTTGACAGGCTAACGCGACCCTGAAGCGCGAAGTCTCCGTCACCAAGGTCCGTCAAAGACATTTTAGTCATCCTTGTCGGCCGTTCCATTGACCATGAATTTGCCGATCAGGTTTTCCAACAGTATTGCCGACTGTGTAAACTCGATCTCGCCTTGATCCTGAAGGAACTCTTCATCACCGCCGGGCCCAAGTTCGATGTACTTTCCGCCAAGAATGCCGGTCGTCGCGATACTGGCGAAAGTATCGATCGGCAACTGGTCAAATGTCTTATCGATTCGAAGTTCGACGCTCGCCTGGTAATCCATTGGATCAACACTGATTTGTGAAACACGCCCAATGGTTACACCTGCGAGCGCAACAGGAGCCCGAACCTTCAGGTCACCAATATGATCAAAGCGGGCATGCAGGGTGTAGCTTGTACTGTCTGACAGACCGCTCGACCCAAGTGTTTGCGATGTAAGAAAAACCACCGAGCCAAGGCCCAGCAGGATGAAGAGGCCGACACCGATATCGATGGCGCGTGTTTCAGTGCTCATATCAAACTCCAGGCATTGTCATGCCGGTCAAGACAAAATCGAAAAGCAGAATCCATACGGACGTAATGACTACCGTACGCGTCGCTGCGCGACTGACTCCGCCAGCATTAGGCGCTGCGTAGTAACCTTCATAGACGCCCATCAGGCTTGCTGACACGCCGAATACAAAGCTCTTGAACAGACCACTGCCGACATCGTCAAACAAGTCAACTCGATCCTGAATGTGCGACCAGAACGCACCGGCATCGACGCCCAACTGGTGAACGCCGACGAGATAAGCACCGAGGACACCCATCGTGCAAAAAATTGCGGCGAGTAAGGGTACAGAGACCACGCCTGCGATAAAGCGCGGTACGATGACTCTCTGCAGCGGGTCTACGGCCATGAGCTCCATTGCTGCGAGCTGATTCGTGGCGCGCATGAGACCAACCTCGGATGCAACCGCGCTCCCAGCCCGACCTGCGAAAAGTAATGCTGTCACCACTGGGCCCAGTTCGCGCACCAATGCCTCCGATGCAAATGCACCAAGGGCATCGACCTGCCCAAATTCCAACAGCGTGCTATACGATTGCAGTGCCAACACAGTGCCGACGAAAAAGCCGCCGAACATGATCAATACAAGGGACAGGGCGCCGAGCGAGTAGATCTGTTCAGTGATGAGCCGCGGTCGGAGAATGGCCCTCGGCAAGTACGGCAACAAGCGCAAAGTAAACATTTGGAAGCCACCGAAGGTGGCCGCAAATTGACTAAAACTGACCCAGCAGGCTTGCAATGACCTGGTCATGTGCGCGACATCGTCTGCAGCTGATCTGCGTAACTGGTACCAGGATAATGGAAGGGTACCGGACCATCCGCCAGTCCCTGCATGAATTGTCTCACCATGCTCGAGGCCTTCTGCTGCATGTCCAGAGGGGACCCACTTGCAACAACCTTGCCCTCCGAAATCAGGAAAATCAGATCCGCAAGCATTTCGGCTTCGGCGACATCATGCGTGACCACGATGCTGGTGATGCCGAGGACATCGTTGGTTTGTCGAATTAGTCGCAAGATCACGCCCACTGCAATGGGATCCAGTCCAGTGAAGGGCTCGTCATAGATGATAAGTTTCGGGTCCATCACGAGCGCACGCGCAAGTCCAACACGCCGCGCCATGCCACCCGATAATTCAGACGGCATCCGTTGCCACGCAGCGCGAAGACCGACCGAGTTCAGCCGCATCAGAACTATCTGACGAATGAGTTGCTCCGGGAGGCGTGTGTGCTCCCGAAGCGGAAATGCGACATTCTCAAATACGTTTAGATCGGTCAGCAGTGCGCCATCCTGGAATAGCACACCGATTTGTCGCCGCGTATTGTACAGCCCGTGTCGAGAACAGGGACAAACGACTTTGCCATCGAACAATACAGCACCGTCATCGGGAACCAGCTGTCCCGTTATCAAGTTGAGTAGAGTCGTTTTCCCGGTACCACTCGGGCCCATGACGGCGCTGACCGCACCGCGGGGAAAATTCATGTTCAGGCCGTCAAATATGGCCCGTTTTCCTCGAGAGTAACGGACATCCTGAATCTCAATGATGTTGGGCGGCTTTTTGTGGCTTAGCATGGTCAAAGGACATTTCACCTACAGTTGTTGTCTTTCATTTGTTGCTGCGAGGCCAGCTAGAATTCCTCTGTCACTTGGTTGCCGTTAACCGGCGAAAGGTTACACAGTGGCTGCTATCACATCGGTTGAAACAATCTGCGTGTTGAGCCGGTCTTAGCTAGTCTGGAGGAAACTGCATGGCAAGAGCGACTAGCGCTATCAGCCGAGCCAAACCTGCAACAACGGCTGGCACGTCACAATCAGAATATTTGGACAGCAGCGAAAAAGAGTTGCTCGACTGCCTCCGTGCAGGCGATAACGGCTGTTACGAAATACTCGTACGTCGCTTCGGACCACAGGTGCTGGCGACTGCGAAACGGTACTTGCGGTCTGATGCAGATGCTGCGGACTGCTTCCAGGACACCTTTTTGGCGGTATTTAAGAGCATTGACAAATTTGAACAGCGTTCTACGATCGGCACCTGGCTCCGAGGCATAACGATCAATCAATGCCTGATGAGGATCAGAGCACAAGGACGCAGGCAGGAAGACTCGATCGAGCACCTGTTGCCGGTTTTCGATGAGAAAGGCAACAGAATGGATTCCTGCAGCTCGAATGGGTCGTGTCAGATTGACGAGTTGTTAGATACGGCGCAGATGAAGCAACTCGTGCGTGAGAAAATACTTGAGTTACCGGATACGTCCCGAGTCATGCTGCTGTTGCGAGATATTGATGGCTACTCAACGAAAGAGGCCGCAACTATATTAGGCATTAGTGTGACAGCAGCTAAAACGCGATTACACCGGTCCCGCACGGCACTTGGAGCATTACTAAAGCCCGAAATGGAGCGCCTGAAATATCATGCTGACGTGTAAAGAATTCGATGATTTCATGGTTGACTACCTGGAACAGGGGCTCCCTGTCTGGCGAAACTTCATGTGCTGGCTACATGTAAAAATGTGCAGAGAGTGTGCCGATTTCGTTCGTGATTATAAACGAGCCGTTAAGCTCGGCCAAATCGCATTCGATTCTCCGGATGAGCCCGTACCGGACTTCGTACCAGAGGAACTGATAAAGGCCGCCCTGTCTCACAGGCGATCGAACTAGGGAGACCAAGACAGCATTATTGGCCGGTCAGGAGCATCAGCATTGAAGAAGTTTACGTTTAGTTTTTCCTTTCGGGTTGCAGCGCTAATTTCGCCGATTTCCGTCGCCCCGGTGACATCAGTCTGACATGAGTATCGTCGATCTTGTCTTTCTGATCATAGTCGCCAATGCGTCGCCCATTCTCGCCACACGTGTTATGCGGAACAGACTTGACCATCCGGTCGACCTTGGACTCATATTGTCGGACGGAAGGCCTCTCTTCGGGAGCAGCAAGACGATTCGTGGCATTGTGGCGGCGGTTTCATTGACGACTGCTGCTGCAATCCTCATCGGTCATCCCGCAATTTGTGGCACGCTGGTTGGCGCGTATTCGATGCTCGGCGATCTGTTGTCCAGTTTTTTGAAACGGCGAGCGAGACTACCGCCCAGCAGTCAGGCGCGAGTGCTCGATCAACTTCCTGAGGCGCTCTTGCCAACGATGGTTCTGGCACGCGAGGTCGGCCTTTCGATAGGCGATGTCACGGTGGTAGTTGTTGCGTTTTTCTTGTTCGCCATTACGTTGTCACCAATGCTTTTTATTCTCGGTATACGAAATAGATGGTATTAAATGAATATCTTAAACAGAAGCTGACGAATATTCTGGTTCGTTATTTGACTGGCAAGGTTCGAAAATACGAGTCCTTTGCGATTAGTTCGATCGAGACACTTGAATCGGTGCTGCAAGTCGCAGACGTGATATTGGTTGAAGGCAATCAACGCTTCAGCACCGCAGTAAAGTACCTGACCCAATCGACCTGGTCTCACGCTGCGATCTATGTGGGACGCATCGACTCGCCGGAATTTACCGGGACTGAAGTGCGGTCAGTGGTCGAAGCAGATCTGGAAAACGGTGTCATTGCGATACCGCTGTCGAAATACGCTGGCTTCAATACGCGAATCTGTCGCCCTGTGGGCCTGGACGAGGAGGGTCGAGAAAAGGTTGCTCAGTTCATGCTCGACAGCATCGGAATGAACTACGATCTCAAAAATGTTATCGACCTGGCCCGCTACCTGATTCCGACACCTCCAGTACCAAGCCAATGGCGCCGGAAAATGTTGGCACTCGGCAGTGGCGATCCAACGCGCGCGATTTGTTCGACACGAATCGCCGAGGCATTTCAATCAGTGGCTTATCCGATCCTGCCAAATATTGAGATGCTTTCCGAGAAAGACTGCGAAAAATGTCATGAAACTGTACGAGAGATATTGCACATTCGACACCATAGCCTTTTCGCGCCGCGTGACTTTGATCTTTCTCCGTACTTTGCGACAATCAAACCGACTATCCAGCGCGGATTCGACCTCAAAAAATTGAACTGGAGCGAAAAGCCGGAAGAATAAAGCACGCGGATTGGCGTGTAGCTTCGTTCCGTTTCAGTCTGTTGTATAGATCTCAGTATCAGGGTGAAACGCGTACCAGGCAAACCAGAACACGAGCAAACTTGGTAGCTCTTCGCCCTTTGTGTCAATAACCATGGCAGTTTGATTCTTGCGGTCATAGCGCACTTCGAAGCGCTGCCCATTCAACTCGTCCGTGAATTGCCGCGGGCCTTTCCTGAGCTCAGCGAGGGGATAGGCCTTAAATTGGCCATTAATCTCCAAGCCTAGCATCACTGACTTTCGCCCAAACTGTGAATTTTCCTCGCTCACCGGAAAGTAAAGCCGTCCGCTCTGGCTATAGCCACCGTAGGGGTTGATTGCGTAATTGCGACGGTAGCCTGTATCGACCGACAACACCTGCGTGTCCGGGTGACGCGCCTGCCACTCTCGCCAGGTCGTATTTGACAGCGGAATAGCGTCGAGCCTGGTACCTTTCATTTGGCCGGTCACCGCCATTTTCTTGATCTGCGACCACAAGGAGTTCGACTGGCGGTCATAGAGCAGCACATCGCTGTTGTACAGGAGTCCAGAAACGCCAAACTCGAGGGTTTCTCCATCGATCGTTGACGAGAATGCCATGCCGCTGCCGCAAAGCGGGCAGTAGGTAACGACGATTGCCTGATCGCCAATCGAGTCGTTTACGATTTCATGGTAATTGAGAACACGTACAGGATAAGCGCGCGCTACGCCGTCAAATTCAATGCCCAAAACTCGATCTTTCGGACGCAGGAATTTCGCGTCGCCACGGCTTACAAATGTGGGATTGTCCAACGATGGAATGCCGTCCCGCTCCGGGCCACCGTGCAGTATCTGATCCTGTGGTACCAGCGCGTCATCCAGAACAAAACCGTTCATCGATGCTGCAACGGCATCAGCCGTGGACAGCAAACTCATCAGAAAGAAAAGAGGCAGCAACTTGATGAGACGATTTGTCGAAAATTGAGTCACACTGCTACGACAGTTCGAATGCCCGACAGTTCCGTCCTGCGGTTAAATCCGTACGCTACGGATGTACCAGGGACAAAATAAATGCGATGGTCTCTGTAAGTTTTTGTCGATTGCTCGGGTCTGTCTTTACCTATGTCTTAGTCAAAGGTCGGCTCGAACAGGATGTGTAGATTCGTATTTTATCATGGTGTACCCATTCGCTTGAGTTCTTTGATAACCGAGCCGGCACATTCAATTATTCATCAGAGCTTCCACAGTCGGGAGCGCGAGGAACCGTTAAACGGTGACGGCTTCGGCGTTGGCTGGTATGTGCCCGAAGAAACGGATCGACCCGCAATTTTTAAAGATGTGACGCCCGCCTGGAACAACCAGAATCTGACGAATCTGGCGTCTGTTGTTCGTAGCCCATGTATTGTCGCGCATATCCGCGCAGCCACTCCGGGCCTGCCGGTAAGTCATGTCAACTGCCACCCATTTTCGTGGGGCCGCTTCACCTTTGCGCACAATGGCGAAGTTGGAGGTTTCCAGGCGATTCGACGATCGCTTCAGGCCAGCCTCGGTGAGGAAGCCTTCAATCTGTTGACGGGCTCTACCGACTCGGAACACCTATTTGCGCTGTTCGCAGACAGGTACGGTCAGTACACCGGCAATTCCAGGATTGAAGGAATGGCGAGTTCGCTCGTTGATGCAATGGCGACGGTCGAGGCAATTAAAATGGAACGTGGCATTAATGTGCCATCGATGCTGAATCTCGTTCTCACCGACGGTGAATCAAGCGTAATTACACGCTACGCAAGTCCCGGTCACCAGCAACCACATTCACTTTATCTGCACACCGGGTCGGCCTATGATTGCGTTGATGGCGTTTGCCACATCAGAGATGGATCTGAGACGGAAAAGGCCGTGCTGGTTGCTTCCGAGCCACTGAGTAGCGACGTAGGCTGGACGAAGGTTACGGCGAATTCGATGGTTCTGATCGACCGGGATTTCACTATAACGGAACGAGCAATCAACGTTCATTAAGCGCTGTAACGCAGACCGAGAATGAAAAGCGACAGAACAAAAATTGTGATCATCGGCGGTGGTTTTGGCGGTGCCTTCGCAGCGAAATTTCTGCGCCGTTATGGTGGCGGAAATTTTGAGATCGAGCTAATCAATGCGACCAACTATTTCGTATTTCAGCCGCTGTTACCCGAGGTTGTTTCCGGGACGATCAGCGCCCCTGACGCAGTAACACCGCTACGTTACATGTTGCCAGGCGTCAAGGTTCGCATGGCAGAGGTGACGAGTGTCGACAAGAGCGCGAAAACCATCAGCCTGCTGCAGGGTACCCGGCGTTTTCCACAAACCGTTGCATACGATCATCTGATTATAGCCATAGGCCAGGAAACAAATATGTCGCGATCTCCCGGCCTTGCCGCGCACAGCTTTCCCATGCGCAGCCTCGCTGATGCGCATGAGCTTCGTAATCAGGTCATTCGGTGCCTGGAGCATGCGGATATCACAGAAAATCCCGATGTCCGCCAGCGCTTGCTCACATTCGTTGTCGCCGGTGGCGGATTTTCCGGCGTGGAAACGATAGGGGAACTGGTCGAGATGATTCGCCGCACGCTGAGGTTTTACCCCAATATCAATGACGACGATATCCGAGCGGTGTTGATACAGCGTGGCGAGCGAATTTTGCCGGAACTCTCAGCCAAACTGGCAATGTATGCACAAAGGAAGCTGCAGGATCGGAATGTCGAGGTCGTGCTGGGGACCCAGGTCGTATCCGTAACGGCAAATCACCTTTATCTGGATAACGGAACAAGGATCGCTACAGATACGCTCGTTACCACTGTAGGAAGTGGCCCGCATAATTTCGCAAAAAATCTCGGCCTTGAATTACAGCGCGGCAAAATTGTCGTCGATCGATTCTTGCGAGTTCAAGCCTGTGACGATATCTGGTGCGTTGGAGATGCCGCATTAATTCCAATGCCGACTGTCAATGATGGAGATGTAAAGTACGCGCCGCCAACAGCGCAATTCGCAGTGCGTGAGGCACAATTCGTGGCGAAAAATATTGTTGCCGCCCAAAAAGGTGAGGATTTACATTCCTTCACCTATGAACCCAAGGGCTCATTTGCGTCAATCGGCAATTACAAAGCCGTTGCGGAGCTGCTCGGCTTTCGTTTGTCCGGTCTTTTCGCGTGGCTGATGTGGCGCGGTCTCTACATCGGCATGTTGCCAGGGTTTTCCACCCGACTGCGGGTCGCGCTCAATTGGCTGTTTGACTACTTTTTGCCGCGCAGCATCGTGCAGATCGCGAACAAGCCGGCCATGGCGACGCGGTGCCGACACTATGCCAAAGGTGACGTGATATGCAGACCCGGCCAGACAGTCGATGGCTTGTACAATGTAATTGGCGGCGCGATGGAATCGCGAATACCCGGTGAAAACGGACAAGACGATATCGTCCGCGTCATTGGGCCGGGGGAGCATTGGGGTGAGCGGAGCATGGTTGACAACACCCTGGCCCGAGGGACGCTAACGGCGACCATGGACACACAGCTATTGGTACTGCAGAGATCGGATTTCCTGAGTTTACGGGCCGCCTACCCGGTCATCGGCAAATATCTCGATATACCCGGGGGCAATTCGGACCCCACAGGTAATGGTACGCAGCCGATCGTGCCGTCTTAGCGCATCGATCCGTAACCTTTTTTAAGTTTGTGGCAACACTATCTACATATGGAGACTTGATCCACGGTGCATTAGCGACTCGTGCGCAGTGGCGGGCAACGCATGTCTCCATCGGAGAACGAATTTGGGACTGAAAAATGCTTATGTCGCGCCCGGCATGCCACCGCTTCAACATGGTGGCAGGGCTGTGTCGTTTTTTGAATTTTGGCCGATGTGGGTGATGTATATACCCGTAGTACTGCAGTGGTTGTTTCTGGCCGTGCGCTACCGGTCGTTGACATTGCCGCTGATCTCCAACCCGATGCTGCCGGTTTCAGGCATGGTTGGGGTTGGTAAGAGTGTGATATTTCGTCAGGCCACAGGCGGCTGTGCGGAGGCTATCTTGCCCTGGGTGACGCATCGGATCAGCGGCGAGAGTTCGGATAGCCAGACCGAGCAGCTGACGATGAAAGCCATCGACCGTGGAATACAGTATCCGTTCGTTTGCAAACCGGACATCGGTTGCAGAGGTTCGGGTGTGAAGCTGATTCATGATCGACGGCAACTCGAGGACTATCTGTGCTATTACCCGAACGGCACCGATATTATTGTCCAAAAATTGGCGAGCTGGGAGGCGGAAGCGGGTGTCTTCTATGTGCGCCGCCCCGGCGAGGCGAAGGGTCGCGTCGTATCACTGGCTCTCAAGTACAGTCCGCATGTTGTTGGTGATGGAGTGAGCACATTATCGGAACTCATCGCCAGAGATAGCCGGGCGGGGGAGTTGCAACATCTGTATGCGGAACGACACGCTGCGAATTTGGGTGAAGTCATAGGTCGCGGCAATGTGTATCGGTTGGTATTTTCAATCAGCCATTGTCGCGGCGCTATTTTTCGAGATGGCGGACACCTGATTACGGCGGAACTGACGGAACGAATTGATCGACTGATGTCTCAGATACCGGAATTCTACTACGGTCGCCTCGACGTCAAGTTTTCGAATATCGATGGGCTTGGGCAAGGTAAGGATATCGAAATCCTTGAGATCAACTCGGCCAGTTCGGAGTCCTTGCATATTTGGGACCGAAGGACCCGCTTAACGACCGCATTCAAGACTTTGCTTTGGCAGTACCGTACGTTGTTTGAACTCGGTGCATTAAATCGGAATCGTGGCTACAAGCCGCCGAAAATTTCGGAAGTTCTGAAACGTTGGCGAGACGAAAAGAGACTGGCAAAGTATTACCCATTGACGGACTAGATGAATGTGAATGATATTGTCAACCACCCGATCAGGTTGCCCATCAAAGGCAAGCTCCTCAATCGAACCGCAACCCGCCTTGCGGGTTTAAAACCGCTTGTTGCAATCTATGATTCGTGGCTGGATTCCGCTCGCGACGGCAGTTTACCGCAAGGCGAGCAGCTCCTTGAGCACACGCTCGGTGCACTGAATGCAAGTCTTGCCTGGCAAGACGCGACGGCATTGCAGCAAATCCCTGCAGAAGGTCCCCTTATTGTCGTCGCCAATCACCCTCTCGGGGCGCTTGAAGGAATGTTGTTGACCCGGGAGTTGTTAAAATTTCGTAGTGATACGAAAGTGCTGACAAATGAGATGCTACTGCGCATTCCGGAATTCGCTGATCTATTCATCGGCCTGGATGTATTAAGCAGCAATGCGTCACGCAAGAACGCGACAGGTATACGAGCGGCCTGTCGACATCTCAATGAAGCGGGAGCGTTGCTGATTTTCCCTGCGGGTTTGGTGGCGAGTATCAAGCCGCGAAAATTCTGTATCGAAGACCACGAATGGAATAGTCTCGTGGGTTGGCTGGCGCGGCGCTATCGTGCCTCTTGTTTGCCGGTGCGTATCGATGCGCGTAACAGTCTCGGCTTCTATCTTGCGGGCCTGGTTCACAAGCGCTTGCGCACCTATCTCTTGCCGCGGGAGTTGGCGAACAAAAAAGACTGTGTTGTGCGTGCATCGGCCGGTGAATTGCTCACCGTAAGAGATATCGATCAACTGGGTGACGCCGACGACGTTACCCGTTACCTGCGTTTATGCACAGATTTGCTGGCACCAATCCCGGATGTCGTAAGTGGTCATACACCGCATCGTACTGTGACGACCATCGCCGCAGACATCGACGTGCAAGAGCTGCAGCAACAACTGGCGACCCTCGAGCCCTATCGGCTCATAGACGACGATGTGTTTGCCGTTTATTGTGCCCCTTATCATGCATTAGGCTGTTTCATGCACCAGCTCGCCGTCGAGCGGGAAAGAACCTTTCGCACGGTAGATGAGGGTACTGGTCAGGAGCTCGACAGCGACAACTTTGATTCCTATTATTGGCATCTTTGGGCGTGGAACAAGAAAAAGCAGGAGATCGTCGGCGCCTATCGCGTTGGAAAAGTTGACGAAATCATTGTTGAACATGGTATGGATTGCCTATATACCCGCACATTGTATAAATTTAACAAGTCATTTATCAGTCAGCTGGGTGATGCGATCGAAGTGGGTAGATCATTCGTGACCTTACCCTATCAACGCCATCCGAAGTCGCTCGATTTGTTATGGCGTGGTATCGGGACGTTTATGGTTCGTAACCCCAGGTACCACACTTTGTTTGGCGCGGTCAGCATTTCCCGACAATACTCAACACTTGCCCGTGCTTTTCTCGCTGATGCGATGATGACAAACTTTTCTGTAAGTCATGAATGGCAGCAACAAGTGCGTCCGCAGGCCCCATTAAAAGTGTCGGGAAAGTTATGGACCGCAGATGTGCTCGCATCGTTGAGCAATATCGCAGTCATCAATAAATTGTTGGGCAACCTGGACCATGGCAAACGAATACCAATATTGTTGCGCCATTACCTGGCGCTCAATGGACGATTCGCGTCTTTCGCCGTCAACACTGGGTTCAATCATTCCCTCGATGGATTGGTCATTGTGGATTTACGAGAAGCTCCGGCGAAATATCTGACTCGCTACCTCGGTAAAGAGGGCAGCGAGTCATTTCTGCAAAGGTGGAGGCAAGATGTCCAGGCTGCGTGATGTAACGGTTGAGGCTCTGAATCAGGTCCGTTCGTTGATTGTCTCTGTCGAGGATACAGTCGGAGCATCCGCGGATTTGTATGCAACGACGGGTATTGGCATGCACGTACGCCACATCGCCGACCATTTTCGCGCGTTCCAGGCGGGCGTTATCAGCGGCACTGTTGACTATGATGTGCGCCGCCGAGAAAGTGTACTGGAGCGACGATCTGACCTTGGTTTGTTGGAGATTCAAGGCCTTATTACCTGGCTACAGACCGCCGCCTTCGACGAAGTACCGATTACCGTCGTTTCGGAAATTTCCTGTCTGCAAACGGAAACTGAGCAGTTCCAAAGCAATACGAATCGGGAATTACTGTACCTGGTCAATCATACAATTCATCACGCGGCATATGCGGCGTTGCTAGCGCGTCAGCATGGCGTCACACACGCCCCTGGTATCGGTCATGCGCCGGCGACGGCAAGCTACCTGCGTGACAGCGATGCCAAAGTGGATGAATCGCGCGCACCAGAAACGATAGCTTCACGACAATCATGTCGCAGTCGAGTCGCCACTTAATCACCAGGCGCTTATTCGACTTGGCGCCGCTGCTGGCGGCGTTGGTATTCGGCGGATGGGCAGCGTTCGTCAATAGAGAGTATGGGCCGATCGTAACATTGCGTTCCGGGATGGGGCAGGCGACATACGCACTGTTTTCCACCTGGATCGTCAGCAGGACCGTTGTGAATGTGTTCTCGTTTGCCGGGCGCGGTGTGCAAGGGGTGCTCTGCAGTTTCGCCGTTAGCTTCCTGGTAATGATCAGTATCCCATTGGCGATACACTACGCGCTCGCCACACCGGAAATATTCAATGCTATTCTTCCAGGCATAGTCTGGGGCAGTGCTTATATCGCCACGTATCTTTGGGTTCTTTCACGCGACTCGCGACGATCGGCAGCGTAACGGGTTTGGACCCAACGCGCCTCGATACGGGACTGCTATCACCATGGTTTACTGCTGCAATTACAACACCTGGTCTGCTAGCCTATCCGGTCTTTGGAAACCTTAGTTTGGTACCACGGTGCCACGACCCTGGAGAGAACAATGCAAGAACAAAATCGCTTACCCATCGCCTTGCTGGCAATGCGCCTCAGTATTTTTGTGGTCATGTTGGTGTGGACGCTCGACAAGTTTCTCGATCCCGCACATGCGGCAGCTGTATTTGAGAAATTTTATGCCATGAAAGGCATGGGGACGATGGTCATTTACGCGATCGGCGCTATTGAGATGGCAATCCTCATCGGATTCGTCCTCGGGCTTCTGCGACGCTGGACCTACGGGGCGATCCTGGTGTTCCATACAGTGTCGACGCTTGCGCCATTTCAAATGTACCTGAACCCGGCTGAAGGTCGGCTGTTCTTCGCCGCATGGCCGATGCTCGCCGCTTGTTTTGCGCTGTATCTGCTGCGCGATCATGACAGTCTGTGGGTAGTCGGCAAGACCTCCTGAATACCACCCAATTTCAGATAGCCCGGTCAGCTTGCGGAGATAGTCGTCAGAATGCCTTTCATGCCATTCTTGACGCGGGTCCAGAATCTCTTGATGCGCCGGGCTAATTTTTCAATCCGCATTGGCCGGTAGTACTCGGCATCTTTTTGTGAAATGTTTTGTAGACGTCCGCCGTACTTATGTTTGACCCAGGCGTTGTAGTCGTGCTGACGTGAATACGCATACCAGAACTTGTGAATGGGATGCAGTCCGCGCCTGCGAATCGTGGAAACACCAAAATCAACCAGGCAGGGACGCTCCCCGTTGACGACCAGAATGTTGTCTTTTCGTTTCAAGTCGCCGTGTGTTACATGTCTTTCATGCAGCGATTCAATGATTGACTTGAATTCCTCGAAAAACCTGGCGCGATCTCTGATGAAAGCATTTCGCATGGTTTGCGATTCGATATGCTCCAGCACCAGGAAGCGATCCTGAAAAAGGCCGTAACAACAGGGTATGCCGCTGACCCCATCCAGGGCTTGATAGACGCGATACTCTCGGCGCAACAGCCAGCGACACACTCGCGACGCGATTCCAGTGGTCGTTACTGCCTTGATCAGTACCTTTCGATTTTGAATCGAACCGACGTAAATGCGGGCCTGGTTGCCGCTGGTTTCTAAACGGTGACCGTCTCTGACGCAGTTGAGTACCTCGTCCTCGTTGACGGTGAGTTGATTCACAGGCCGGAATAGATGTAGAAAAAGCAGGACAGCAGGAAAACGCTTACAAGAAGCTCAAGATTGCTGGAGAGGCTTTTTTCAAGTGACCAGCGGCCACCGCCAGACTCTGAGCGTGGTCGCCTGAAATTAGGGACCAGGGCCGGTGTTTGTGCCGCGAATTCTCGCCACGCGGTACCGAAAATATTGCATAGCTTGCGGTCCTCGTACTCGATCGCAGTCGGGTAAAAGAAGGCAATGAACAAGACGGCAACAAGAATTGTCCACCATAATCCGGATGCGGCACCGAATGCCATGATGATCAGAATATTGCCGACATAGAGCGGATGCCTCACAAAGGCGTACGGCCCATTTGTGGCCAACGCGCGATTCTTGATGATGAAGCCAGAAGCCCACATCCGAATACCGACACCTAACAATAGAATCGGTGTTACCGAATAGAACAGCCACGGAATCGGTTGAGCCACCACAGCAAACCACACCGCCAGAAGGAGGCCGATCGATTGCCGTGAACTTTCGTGATAGCGAAATTCCCGAATCGCATGTGGTAATCCGGATCGTGTTGGTAAGGACTGGGTGCGATGAGACATGAAGAAACCTCCCGAGTTATGGCTTAGTTGCCGGTCAGCAAGGAAAGGTTACAAACAGTCACGGTGCCGACGGTATGCCAGCAGTTCGGGCCGATCTTTCGACGATAAATCATCTGCAGTAATATTTTTCGGCGATCGTCGTTCTACTGTTGGGCAACCGTTTTGATGCTGTTCCGTTTCGGTTGCAAAAGCGTAGTTTTCTGCATATCAGGTTCAGCAACCAGGATTGGCGCCAAGCAACAAGGGGATCACAGTGAACAACACCGCTGACACCGTTACAATTACCAACAACAATTCCGGCGACACAGTTACCCTGCCTCTTATGAGAGGAACTAAAGGTCCGGACGTCATCGATATCAGAAGGCTCTACGCCGAGTTCGGTTGCTTTACCTATGACCCCGGATTTACATCGACGGCGAGTTGTGACTCGAAAATTACCTATATCGACGGCGGTGAGGGCGTACTGCTACATGGCGGATATCCGATCGATCAACTGGCTGAAAAAGCGGATTTCCTGGAGGTGTGTTATTTGCTGCTGTTTGGAGAGTTGCCGAATGCTGAGGAGTTCAGTCGATATTCGGAGTCGGTGACGCGCCACACCATGCTCCACGATCAACTGGCATCTCTGTTAAAGGGCTTCCGCCGCGATGCGCATCCGATGGCCGTAATGGTGGGTGTTGTTGGAGCGCTGTCGGCGTTTTATCACGACAAACTGGATATTTTTGATCCAGAGCAGCGCCGAATGGCCTCCATTCGATTGGTTGCAAAAATGCCGACAATTGCCGCCATGGCTTACAAGTACACCATCGGCCAGCCGTTCGTACATCCTTCGAATTCGTTGTCGTATGCCGAAAACTTCCTGCGTATGACATTTGCTGTGCCGGCAGAGCCCTACATTAACAGCCCGGTCCTGTCTCGCGCTATGAACCGGATATTCGTCCTGCACGCAGACCATGAACAGAATGCTTCAACATCGACCGTCAGATTGGCCGGTTCGTCACAGGCGAATCCCTATGCAGTGATCTCCGCGGGAATCAGCTCGCTTTGGGGCCCGGCCCATGGCGGCGCAAATGAAGCTGTTCTAAAGATGCTGGAGGAAATCGGTAGCAAGGATCGCATTGAAGAGTTCCTGCGACGTGCTAAAGACAAGAACGATCCGTTTCGGCTGATGGGTTTCGGGCATCGTGTCTACAAGAACCATGACCCCCGCGCGCGGGTTCTGAAGGAATCCGCCGAAGAGGTGCTGACCGAGCTGGGGGTTCGCGATGATCCGCTGTTTGCATTAGCGATGGAGCTTGAACAAATAGCACTTGATGACGACTATTTCATTGAAAAAAAGCTGTTTCCCAATGTTGATTTCTATTCAGGAATAATTCTCAAAGCGATGGGCTTCCCGACATCGATGTTTACTGTCTTGTTCGCTGTTGCACGCACCGCCGGCTGGGTCGCACAATGGAACGAAATGAGCGGTGACACCGGTCAGAAAATAGGTCGCCCTCGGCAGCTTTATGTTGGCGAATTACAAAGAAACTTCGTGCCTTTGGACGCGCGTTGAGCGACACCGCTAGTACCTGCCATGTTTCGTGGCAGCGGACCGGAGAAACATGCAAATGCCAAGACTAAAGGTCAGTTTCAAGAATAAGGATGGCCTTGATCTCGCCGGCATGCTCGAGTTGCCGGAAAAAGATGTCCTGGCATATGCTTTATTTGCACATTGTTTTACCTGTACCAAGGACATTACAGCAGCGTCCAGGATCAACAGAGCTCTCGCGGCTCGGCAAATTGGCGTATTGCGATTTGACTTCACCGGACTCGGAAACAGCGATGGCGATTTCGCGAACACAAATTTTTCGTCCAACGTTGAAGACCTGGTTTCGGCCGCCGATTTTCTGCGCAAGAATTTTCAGGCACCGGCGCTGTTAATCGGCCACAGCCTCGGCGGTGCGGCCGTCCTTCGAGCCGCACGGCAGGTTCCAGAGGCCACTGGCGTTGTCACAATCGGCGCGCCGGCCGACCCGGAGCACGTAGCAAAGCAATTTCAGTGTCAGCTGGAAACCATTCGCGAACACGGCGTCGGCGACGTGATGCTAGCCGGGCGAAAATTTACGATAAAGAAGCAATTCCTCGACGATATCTCGTCTCAGAATTTGCATGAGGCGGTCACAAGTCTTGCGAAGGCATTGTTGGTATTTCACTCACCAACGGACGAGCTTGTACCGATTCGAGAAGCTGCGTCAATATTTCAGGCCGCGAAACATCCAAAGAGTTTTGTTTCACTGGATACGGCTGATCACTTGCTAAGCAAGGCTTCAGATGCCGAATACGTCGGGGCAGTTATCGCCGCGTGGGCCGGCCGATTTCTCCATAGTCGCTAACGACGCAAATATCGATAAGCGTCGCAATGGAGCATAAGGAAACACTACTATGAATTCTACAATCGATGTCACGGCCGGAACGCATGGGATTTATACAAGACTGACAGTCCTATGGCTCGCGCTTTTGATCGGATTGACAAGCAATAGCGCATCAGCGGCAAGGGCTGGTAAGGATTTAAGCGATTTGTATTCCAAGCTAAAGCCGTCTGTTGTGACAATACACGGTATTGATACCAGGGCGGGAACCGGGTCGGTTGGTAGCGGTGTCATCGTTGACAAGTCCGGGAGAATTTTTACCGCATCGCATGTTGTACATTCTGCCGATCGGATAGTAGTCACACTTGCGAACGGAGTGAAATTGCCAGCGGACGTCGTCGCGTCAAATCAGGGCGCCGACATAGCATTGTTGAAACTAAAGTCGACGCCGAGCAATCTGGTTGTCGCGAAACTTGGCGATTCCGATACGGCAAAAATCGGTTCACAAGTCATCGTGATCGGTGCGCCGTTTGGTCTGGCACACTCCTTGTCTGTGGGCTATATCAGTGGACGCGTGAATAACGGGCAGGTCGCCGAAGGCGAATTGGTTGACGTCATTCAGACCGATGCCGCGATCAACCAGGGAAATTCGGGTGGTCCGTTGTTCGATCTGGACGGCAATGTGATTGGCATTGTTAGCTCGATATTATCGCGCGGCGGTGGCTCGGATGGTATTGGCTTTGCTGTGGCGATTAATCCGACCAGACGAATATTGCTCGAAAATTCAATGTTTTGGACAGGCTTCGAGGGAGTCTTTCTAGGGCCTGAGTTCGCTGCAAGCCTGAACGTGGCACAAGGTGGTGGCCTCCTGGTCCAGCACGTACAAAGCGATTCGATTGCCGACCGGGCGGGCCTTCTTGGGGGCTCTGTTCACGCCAGGCTTTTTGACCGCGATATCTTGCTCGGCGGCGATATCATCCTGTCAATTCAGGGGGCAAGCTGCACTTCGCCACATGATTTCTCCACCATCAGGGCGGAGCTAAGTACTCTCTCACCAAACGAAACCTTTTCAATGGTCGTATTGCGAAACGGCAAACAGGTAACGCTCACCGGCTACGTGAACGCGGCGGTCTGGAATGGAAAGCTGAACTGAAACCCAAGAGTTTCTCAAGTGCGAGCCCGTGTAGCCCGGCACTAATCAGGCGTTACAACCTGGCATAGCAAATCCTCGGCGACGATGACCGGTCCTGAATAACGGCCACGGACGATGTTTATGTTGTCGTCAAGCATACTGAGGCTGCGGGCCATAAAATGGCTGAGGATAAGCATTTTTGCGCGCGATCGGCCGGCAATTTTCCCGATCTTGCTTGGCTGTGCATGAAGCTGGCGCGCTGCGGCGGATGTGCTCTCAGAAACGGCCATGTGCATCACCAATACATCCGCGTCCACCGCAAACTTCGCAAAGCGCGGGTCCTTGCCGTTCTGATCACCGGCAAAAACAATGACGGTATCGTCAATACGCACGCGAAAAGCCAGTGCTGGAACAATTCCGTGTGGCACCCGAATCGCGTCGACCTGAATCTGTGATGCCAGATTGTCGAACACAGTTACGGCAGTTGCACCACCGACCTCAGTCGCCAGCAGCCGCGGCAAACCGCCGTCGCCATTCCGGTAGCCGGACAGGTATCGATACGCACCATTGTTCTCGTCCAGAAGCTGGTCGAGAAAAGATCGTAGCCCGGGAAACAGGGTGCTACCTGTGGGACCAGCAATAATTAGTTCGCGACTTCGGCTTGAAAAGTACCCTGATTTCAGCAGTGCGGCCAAATCGGTGGAATGATCGACATGCAGATGACTCAAGCCGACGAACTCCAAATCTTCGAATTGCGCCGACGCTTCAGCGAAGCGCAGGAATGCGCCGCCGCCAGCGTCGATGAGTATACGTGAGGTACCGTCTACCCAGACCAGGTATGCCGACGAGGCACGGGCGTCATCGGCTATGGGCCCTCCTGAGCCGAGCACCTGCACGGCAACACCGGCGGCGGGCGGGCATTCTGTAGCCGTGGCGATAGTCGCCTGAAGGGCAATCAGACCGAGCATGCAGTTTTGAACCAGGATCTTATACATCATGTGACATTTATTCCGAGCAGTACCGTGGTGCGAAGCGAAAAGCGCGCTATGTCACGGAGTAACTCCGTCGTCAATCTGTCGCCCGTGCGTTTCTAACATGTCCTGCACGAACTTCGAAATCGCAGGTATGAAAGCGCGGCCATGACAAAAAACACAGCAGACATCGCGAATGTGAAGTAATCGAATTGTAGCCTGGTTATTGACGTATAGAGGCCGACGGCTAAGAGTATCAGGCCGAAAAGTGCGTAGCTGTAAACAGAAACCGGAATATTCACTCCGGGCCCCATTCCCAGGCTTTGTTTCAGGCGCTCCTGAACGAGTGATTCCAGTTGCAGTGCGTCTTTGCAAACTGAACTACACGCAACTCTTTGCCCTGAAACTTCACAGCAATCGGCACACACAGCTTTTCCACAGTTTCGGCAAACTGCGACTGCGGCTCGGTTTTGATGTTGGTAACAGTGCATTCTTCAGTACTCTTCAACATGATTCCCCGGATGTTGCCCTGGAATGGCAACGCGAAACCAGATTAACGCTAGCAAGGGGTGCTACAGCCAGTACATCCAACCATGACACTTCCTGATTAACGCACCGACCAGAATACAAGGTCCAGACCAATCATGTTGGTTCCTGGATTGGTGTGGTTAATACCGCCATTTGAGATGTGCTGGTAGCGAAGGCTCAACGCATGCGCGTTCTGCCGTCCAAACCGCATTCCGAGCGCAATGTGGGAGGTGAAGTTCAATGATGTGCCGAGATCTCTGCCGCCAAAACGGGAGCCGTCGATAACTGTCGGGCTAAGGCCGACATCAACGAACATGGGTAGTCGCCAGCGTTGATTGGTAAAACGTATTGCCGGGCCTAGTGATGCAAAATTTCGAGCTTCGTCGCCGAGTTCAAATCGCCCAAGCTCAAGTGTTATGCGTGGGTCGGCCGTCACATCGGGCCAGGGCAACCACGACATCGGCAAACTGAAGTCGAGGAACAAAGCATATTGATTCAGGCGTTCAAACTGGCCGCCGTCGGCTGTCGCCGTCCGGAAACCGATACGGCTAAGGTCGCCAATCAACGGCAGTTTAAAAAGATCCGTGTCTTCCGGGTCAAAAGGTATAGATTGGATTTGGGTGCCTGTGGTCGACTGCGCCAAATGGGAGATTGAGACCGCAGAGGGTTCGTGTCTGTCGAACGGGTCCAATGCATGCAATGGATCCACAGGCGAAGCGGATGGTTCCGCCAGGCTCGTATGGGACACGAGCATTAGCATCGAGAACCCGATAAGTTTCCTCGCTGAACTGAATTTGTTCCAGGTCGCCATTGTCGATTTGTAGCCTTTTGTTTGGTCAGTTGCGGGCGAACATTCTTCATGCAATATTCGTCCGGCCCACCAGATAGTTGCCGGTGAGCTCAAAAAGGTTACTGGTGTGATTAGCGCGCAGTGTCATGCAGGCACAGCGAACCTGAAAACAACGAAGCTATTTATCCGAGTCGGTCTTGTGCCGATGTGCCAGGGCTGCTTTGATCAGTTCGTCCGGAACAAAGTCGGGTACCGGCTCATTCGGATCGTCGAAAGCCTGTTTTCCCAACGCGATCGTCTGCTGGTACTGGCGTACATACTTCTTGCAATCTCGACACATTTTCAGGTGCAACCAGCAGTTCAGTTTTTCGCGGAACGGTAGGTCGCGCTCGAGAAAATCGATCATGAATTCGTCAAATTGCTTGCAGGTCAGCATGTCAGTTCAGACGCTCTAATTCGGGCTGCAAGAGGGTTTTCAGTGCCGATCGAGCGCGATGAAGGCGAGTTTTCACGGCATGAATCTTGATACCTAATTTCTCGGCGGTTTCCTGTGTTGAGTATCCATCAATATCACGCAGTAACAAGATTGTCCTGTAGTCATCCGGCAATTCATAAATCTTGCTGCGTACAACAGACTTGGTCTGCGATTGATCGATTCTCTCACCGGCATCTACAAATCCTGCAGGCTCAAATGACGCAACTCTTTTTCCACTTTCATCAAATTCCGGCAGCAGATGATCAATGGACTCTTCTCGGCGGCGACCGTTCGTGCGAATGTGCATCAGGCATTGGTTGACAGTAATTGCGCGTAGCCAGGTTCCCAGTGACGAACGCTCTTCAAATCGGTCAATATTATTAAACGCCGCAATGAATGTGTCTTGAAAGCAGTCGGCGGCATCGGCTTCAGAACGAAGGTAGCGCTTCGTGACGGCAAGTACTCTGGAACCGAACCGGCGCACAAAAATGTCGTAGCAACGATTCTCACCCTGTCGCATGCAGTCGATCAATGCATGATCGTCTGGAACCACGCGGTCGGTCCCGGCCTGGTTCGTCGTATCGGGTGACTCGTTCATTTCGTTATTCTGGTACGCCATTACCATCAAGATACCTCAGGCTATCCTGACAAAGCATCTACTTGAGAAGTTCACTTCGCGACTATCTCTCGGGTTTGCATGACGGTTGGTAACCTTTTGCGAGGACGCGGCAACTAAGTATACAACGACAGTCATGAAGTGATTGTCGCTTGAACTGGCAAGAACGTAATAGTACGACCATCGATTCAAAACGGAGGGTGCAGAAATGACAAATATGCGCAGGGGTATTGGCGCGGGCCTGGCTGCACCAGTGATGACCTTAATGTTACCTGTAATTTATGGGGCTGTACTGGGCTTTGCGTACGCGAAGCTTGACAAAGGCACAGCCAAAGTCTGAATGACAATTGCCATTAACAGTAATCGTCATTCAAACCCACACCGATCTCGCTGGCTGGCGCCAGGCTATGCTCCCGCAGTCCTCCCAGTGCTCAGCTGGACTGGCGCCCGTTGGCGAACCACATCGCCGATTACCGACACTACCGACTACCGATCAACGCTGAGCAGTGCATGCAACAGGTTATTCTGGAAATCGATGTTGCCGGTGAGCTGACTATGCCGCTCGCATAGGAAAATCGGATAGTCGACGGGAAAATCGCTGTAGGCATGCCGTGCGACCGTCGGGTCTGTTGTTTGTCGCGCCAGCAGTGACGCTTTGGTCACTGTCCCGTCGCCCGGCTCCAGCATTAATCGTTCGTAGTCTATGTTGGGTAATGGTTTCTTAATTTCACCGGGAGCAAGCCGTAGCGCCCAGTCGCCCCTATCCGGTTCTACAACCGCACGCGCAGGTGTCGAGATACAGTCGCCCCCCATTACGACGTAGCGAATTGTCGCACCTGGGGCGGGAACCGATAGTGACCAGCTGAATCGCCGTGCACGCTCAATGTGCTTGCGGAAGTAGCGCTCCAGCAAGGCCAGGTATTCGTTTGCCTTGTCGACATTCTCGTAGGAATGACGAATCCGTTGCTTCATTTGCTCGTCAAATACTGAGAACCGAAAGCGCTGCCAGAAATTGTCGGCGCTAAATTGATCGCGATCCAGACGTCGTCCATCCAGGGTGACAAACCAGTTCGTTATCGCGTGTGGCAAGACCTGGTAGGTGCTTGGAAAGGTCGCCGCTACTTCTGGCGGAATACGACCGAGGCCGATCTTGTACCCCTTGATCAACGTCCGCAATGCGCCGACGGAGCCGAGGTTTGGCGTACCCAATAATACTACTCGACGAATGCGGCTGGCGCCGTGCATGTTCACCGGGAAGTCATTGTCATCCAGCACGTCGACCGTGCCGTAGCGCATGTAGTAACGGGTGATCAAACCGCCCATGCTGTGTGCGATGACATCAACCTTCAATTGCGGGTCGCGATAATCGTCTCGAATTCTGTCGATGAACGCATCAAGCTGCCGCGCAGACTCAACATTGTCTTGACGCCAGTCGTATTTGAAGACGTAATATCGCTGTTCGCCTTCCGTCGCCGGCGCGCCCGGTTGGCTGGGCGAATAGCCGCCAGCCTGTTCGAGTGTCTCGAGAATACGGCCGTAGAAGTCCACACCCCAAGCACTCTTCGCAATACCGCTCGGTACCAAACGCGAGGGTACCGGCGTCAGGCTGTCCGGGTCGATGTCGTACTTCAGAACTTCGTATTTGCCGAAAACGATACTTCGCAGTGAACCCGGCCAGACTTGTGTGCCTGTCTGCGAATCACTCAGTTGACTTCCAAGCGCTCCGTGAATCACAACGACCGGCGGCAGTTCGATGCTACCGCCGCGTGTTCCGTAAAGGCGCGCAAGGTCAGTCCGGGGCGTTCCGCCGCAGGAAGCGCATGCCAATGTGACGATCAGCATCAGGATGACGCGCGAGGCACTGGAACAAATGTGTACATGCCGACCCATGGTCACCCCGTTTGCAACGTGCAAGGCAGACAGTGTAGTCGAAAACAGGGTCAAAATTGAACCGGCGACTGGATCGACAATCGCATCCATGACGAACGCAAGCGGTCTTCTGCCGGAGCGCGAAAATGACCAAACAACCTGAGCGGAACAGGAAAAGCTTCGACGGCCGATCGAGCCAACCGGGCCATGCGTTCCAAGCTACAATCACCTCATGACCCGAACCTCCAGCAGAGTCGAAGTCCACCAACTCGTCGAAACATCCGAGGTGCTCCCGGTTGACCTGCTTCATCAAATCACAAAGCTGCCAAAACAAAGAATTAAGCTTGCCATGCAAAAAGGCGCTGTATGGATAAGCCGTGGTGCCAACACTCGACGACTGCGCCGGGCAAAACGCAAGCTCCGAATCGGCGATAAGATTCACCTCTATTACGACACCGAAATTCTCGATGAGCATGCCCCGGAACCCGAGTTAATCGCCGACAAAGGCGACTATTCTGTTTGGAACAAGCCTTTCGGTTTGCGATCTCAAGGCTCGAAGTGGGGTGACCATTGCACCGTCGCTCGCTGGGCCGAACGACACTTGCTACCCGAACGACCGGCTTTTACCGTGCACCGACTCGACCGCGCGGCCAACGGACTCATCTTGGTGGCGCATACGAAAACAATGGCGGCGAAGTTGTCCGGGTTATTTCGCAATCGCGAAGTTACGAAACATTATCGTGCGTTGGTGAATGGTGATTTTTCGTCTCAGCCCAAGCCGCTGCGCATAGAACAGGCGATTGACGGCAAGGAAGCGATCAGCGAGTTCTCGTTCCGGGAATCGGATGATGACGGAGCGAGGTCGTTACTGGATGTAAGGATCGAAACCGGCCGGAAGCACCAAATTCGCCGCCATCTCTCGGGCTTGGGCTACGCGATTGTCGGCGACAGATTGTATGGCACAGGTGCAACTGACGGCGCCGACCTTCAGCTGGCCGCTTGTAAACTGGCTTTCGTTTGTCCGCTCAGTGGGTCCGCGGTTGAATATCGCCTGCCGACTGACCGAGACACCTTGGTTCTTGGGAAAACAATGTAAATCGATCCGTGTTGTGAGGCACGGAACGCCGACCAAGGTCGCATTTCAGTTCACCGTCAGCCCGACGCAGAATCGTGCAGTTGCAAGTTACTTGATTGGATTGGTGAGTACGCCGAATCCTGACTACGGTCATGCCGACAACCCGGGTACCTATTTTGACTACACATAATGACTGACAAACAGGCTCTCCAAGAGCGAAACGCCGTTTAAAGTCCTGCTGTCAGGCAGCGGCTGGAGCACGTCGAAGGGACCGGCAGGTGAGGCATGGTCTTCTCACCTTTGTGAGCGTAATGCCTTGTTCGACTTTATCACCCACGAGCAAATATCGGGGGGTGTTGCTACTGTCAGAGGATACTCATGTGGGCGAATTTAATTGTATTCCGTGGTCGGAATATGGCGGTTGCGATCTCCATGAGCTCGTCAGTTCTCCGTTAGCACAAAAGCTCGAAAAAGGAGATTGGATCGCGCGTCACCCGGAAATTCGATTACGACAAGTCAGCTCGCGGAGCAATAATTTCGGATTGCTTGAATTCAACATGGACGTGCCCGATCCGACGGTGACCATGACGCTCTGTGATACGACCGCGCTCACGGTCTGGTGCAAACCGGTGAACACGTGACCTATATCAGCAGCGCGCGAAGGCTTATTTAGTTCGATAGTCACGTCGATTGCACTGATCAGCAAATGCCGCGTAACATTGCGCTGTTGAGCAAAACACTCGCTCCGATATACACACTGGAGCACTAGCTCAAATGACTACCTGGACCACTGAGGACGCGGCTGAACTTTACGGCATCGACGCATGGAGCGATGGCTTTTACGCGGTCAATGACAACGGTCATGTCGAAGTACGGCCGTTCGGTGATGACACTCTGGCGATCGATATCGCCGACGTTATTGCCGAATTGCAGCAGCGCAACGTGCGCTTTCCGGCGCTATTGCGGTTTCAGGACGTGCTGCGCGTCCGGGTACAGAGACTGAATGAGGCGTTCGCTGGCGCAATCAGCGACGCTGGCTATCAGAATTCCTACCACTCGATTTACCCAATCAAAGTGAATCAGCTGCACGAGGTGGTTGAGGAGGTTCTCGATGCGGGCAGACCCTACGGTTTAGGTTTGGAGTGCGGCTCAAGGACGGAGCTTATTGCGACACTGGCACACCTGGAGTCAGACGAAACGCCACTGATCTGCAACGGCGTAAAAGACCGGGAGATGCTGAACCTGATACTCGACGCGCAGGAACTGGGCAAGAACGTCATTCCAGTTATGGAGAAGTACGCGGAATTTGAAGAGCTTATTGAGCTTGCAGACAGGCGCGGCGTTGCGACACAGTTCGGCGTTCGTGTGCGTCTCAGGACAGCGGGCGCCGGAAAGTGGGCAGACTCGGGCGGTTACCAGTCAAAGTTCGGTATTTCTTTGCCGGAGCTCATGCAAATTGTTGAGCATCTCGAACAGAGCGAGACCGGCCATCAGCTTAGGTTGTTGCATTTTCATCTCGGTAGCCAGATTTCCTTTATCACGCAACTAAAACAAGGCGCACGGGAACTTGCGCAGACCTACGCCGAGTTGATCAAGACGGGTCTGCCGATATGCTATATCGATGTCGGCGGTGGCCTCGGTGTCAACTATACCGGTGGCTTCGAGGAAGGCAGTATCAATTACGGACTGCAGGAATACGCAAACGCGGTTGTGTCGGCGATCAAAGACGTTTGCGATGATCGCGACGTGCCCCATCCAATCTTGTTGTCCGAGAGTGGCCGTGCGATGACGGCGCATCACTCAATGCTTGTCGTTGAAACGCTTGGTGCTTTCCAGAAAGATCGTGCCGAAACTGATGTTTCACTTCCGGATGATGCACATCGCAGCTTGCAGCAACTCCATGATTTGCTTGATTGGCTGCGGTCCCCGGCCGCAACTGACAGCGCCGTCACACGACTGATTGAGGCCTACCACGAAGTCATCGAGATTCACGAAGAGGCGCAAACGCTGTTCAGCATGGGCTTCCTGTCGCTGCGACAGAATGCATTGATCGAACGCATGTACTGGAGTAGTTGTGCGGCGGTACTGCGACTCCTGAATGCCACGAACGCAGATCAACTTCCGCCGGAATACGACGAGTTACAGGAATTGCTCGTTGACCAGTACCTCATGGATTTTTCTGTTTTTCAGTCGGTATTGGATCACTGGGCAATTCAACAGCCATTTCCGATCGCGCCACTCGAACGGCTGAACGAACGTCCCACGCGGCGCGCGATTCTTGTGGACCTGACCTGCGACTCCGATGGCCGCTTTACTCAATATGTATCCTCAAATGAGGATAAGAAATTCATCGAGCTTCATACACTCAAGCCTGGTGAACCGTATCGCCTCGGGATCTTTATGATGGGTGCCTACCAGGACATCATGGGTGATGCGCACAACCTGTTCGGCCGTGTCACCGAGGCACACATCTATGGTTCCGCAGAAGAAGACGGCAATTTCTGGATCGAAAAAGTCATTCCCGGCGCCAAGGTTCAGGACATGCTGGCCCAGGTGCAATATTTTCCAAGCGACCTGCAACGGCGCATGCAGGGCTTAATCAAGCAGAAGATCGACGGCGGAACTATCCGACCAAAACGCGGCATTGAAATCCTCGACAAGTACAAGGCCTCGTTCGATGACCAGACTTATCTCGAGAACAATACGGCAGGCAAAAGCGAAAAATAGCGACGTTCTGGCGCGCGGCGACGCGTTGCGCTGAGGTCGGCCTTAGTCCGCGACCGGCAACGCCTGGTACGCTGATCGCCTCGTCACCCATGCCCAGCGCGTGGTCGGAAGTCATCCAACCAGCGTATTGCGGCGCGTGACAGTCGTGGCAGGCGGAGCTCCCCGGAAATTCCTGGTCGGTTTCCTCGACCGACACAGCCTGTGGTGCCTTGCTGCGGGCAGTCAGCAGTAACATGGTGAATAATAGAGCTGTGAGTCGAGTTTCCATCGGCTTGCTCCGGCGTGGTCGTAGCGGTAAAAGCAGGCTTGAATTCTTGCACTAATTTAAAGTCGTCATTGTCCAGAATGTCATCAAACGAAAAAAGAGTCGTGCAAATGCAAAATTTCCGAATACGAGCCATGGCGGTACTGTATTGCTGCGTATTGTTGCTGCTTTCGAGTTGTGGTGATAGCCAGCGGCCGGGTGTTGATGCAGTATTCACAAACGGCAAGATCTATACCGTTAACCCGAAACAGGCCTGGGCGGAGGCCGTTGCAATCACTGGTGATTCGATCGTCCATGTTGGCGACAATGCCGGCGTATTGGCACTCGCTGGCGATGACACCGTCCATTACGACCTCGGCGGAAAACTGATGCTGCCCGGTTTTATTGATACGCATGTCCATCCTATTGAGGGCGGCGCGTTTGCACGGGCACTATCTCTGGAGACGCAGGGCGACGTCGACGGCTGGGTAGCGGCAATCGATGAGTTCGCGAAACTACATCCGGACGACGACGTGATTTTCGGTTATGGCTTTCTGGCCACGACTTTTGGTCGCGAAGGCCCAACGCGGCAGCTCATCGATGTCATCGTGCCGGACCGGCCCGTGTTGATCATGGATGAAGGCTTTCACGGCGCGTGGGCGAATACGGCGGCGCTGCAGGTGCTCAATATTACTCAGGACACCGCTGACCCGGTTCCCGGATACAGCTACTACAAACGTGATGAACACGGCGATGCGACGGGTTATTTGCTCGAAGGTACCGCTGGCATGGCGATGGATGCGCTGGATGTGATTAACGACGCGGCGACCATTGAGGGTGTCGGGATCATTGTTGACATCATGAATGCTTATGGCGTGACCGCGGCATTCGATGCCAGCGGTGACAGCGACGATCCGGAAAAAGTTGTGGGGATTTTGCGTCAGATTCAGCTCAATGGCGATCTAAGCTTACGCCTGGTGGGATCCGTGCGTGCAAGCCCGGACCGTACCCCGGAGGCCAATGTTGATGCTGCGGTGCGCTGGCGGGAAGTTGTGAAAGGCGATTCGTTTCACTACAACACGCTGAAGATACCCGATGACGGCACGATCGAAGGCCGCACGGCCGCGATGTTTGAAGATTATCAGGGCGAGCCGGGTAACAACGGCGAGACCGTTTTTACCGAGGCAGAGCTCACCGAAATGATCAAGGGCTCCGCGGCCAGAAATATTGATGTGCATATTCATGCACTGGGTGAACGTGCGATTCACGAAACCCTGAACGCAATTGAAGCGACGCGAAAAGCCATTCCGGACAGTGACAGTCGATTCACGATTTGCCACCTGGAGGTCATCATTGATCAGGACGTTCCCCGTTTTGGTGAGCTGGATGTCATCGCGCAGAGTACGCCTCTGTGGGCATCCTACGATTCCTACGGCAAACAGTTCGTGAGCGACGACCAGTTTCAGCGTTATTGGCGGTACAGGAGCCTGGCAGAGGGCGGCGCCAAACTCACGTTTGGCAGCGATTTTCCGGCCAGTGGTGCGGGCACCCTGGGGCTGTCGCCGGTCGTACAAATCGAAATCGGGCATACGCGCCAGCAACCGGGAAACCCCGATGCAGCGGTTCAACCCCTGGTTTCTGAGCGGTTGAGTCTCGAAAGTCTGATTCGCGGTTTCACGCTCGACGCCGCCTATCAATTGCGGCTCGAACATGAGATCGGTTCAATCGAGGTTGGTAAAAAAGCGGACCTGATTGTGCTCGATCAAAACCTGTTTGACATCGACGTTTATTCCATTCACAAGACCAACGTGGTGACGACGATGTTGGGCGGCAAGCTTGTTTACAATGCCGATCAATCTGAGCAATTGAACTGACGAACTGCATTGCGCAGTCAGCGTCCTATGCGGTCTTTGATTTTGTAATACAGCATCCCGAGTGCAATGATCTGGTTTCCGATCCACTGTGAACCCGGGAGGCGGAAATGTTTAATATTCGCGAAAAGGTCAAAGCGCTCCAGGGTCCCGGCAATGGCATCGGACATGATCTCGCCCATTAAATGAGTTGGGCAAACACCATGGCCTGAATAGCCCTGGCAGTAGTAGACGTTGTCGTTAATGCGCCCAAGCGCGGGAATGCGATTGAGTACAATGCCGATCTTGCCGCCCCATTCGAAGTCGATGCGCACGTCCTTTAGCCTGGGATAGACCCTCAACATGCGCGGCCGAATGTACGATTGAATGCTGTCCGGCTCTCGTCCGGAGTAGTTGCACGCGCCGCCGAACAGCAGGCGCTTGTCCGCTGACAGGCGGAAGTAGTCAACAACTTCATTTGCGTCACAGACCGCGACATCCAGAGGATTGATTTCCTCAATCACATCGTCCGACAAGGGCTCGGTCGCAATGATGTAACTTCCTGCGGGGAATACGAGATTCGACAAATGCTCCGGTTCGAGTTGGCTGTAGGCATTTCCGGCAAGAATGACGGCTTTGGCCTCTACTGAGCCTTGCCCGGTTGCTACCCTTGGTCGTGAACCATGCTCGATACCCGTTACTGGCGATTGCTCGAATATTTGCACGCCCAAATCGTGTGCGGCGCGCGCCTCACCGATACATAGATTGAGTGGATGCAAATGACCATCGCGCTTGCAGAGAAAACCGCCGTGAAAAGCGTCGGTGCCGAGCATTGCACGGGTTTTCTCACGATCCCAGATTTCATATTCATGGGAGAAATCGTGCCGGCGCCGCTCTTCGGCGTATTCATCGAAGTACGCAATTTGTGATGCTTTTGGTGCGACCTCAAGAAAGCCATCTTTTAAATCACATTGAATATTGTACTTTTGAATTCGCTCGCGAATGATGTCGTTGCCACGCCACTTCATGTCCCAAAGTATGTCGGCAATGCTGTCGCCGTGTCTTTTTCGGATTTTCGCAAGGCCACTGACGCCGTTGATCATTTGTCCACCATTTCGGCCTGATGCGCCCCAGCCAACGCGATTGGCTTCCAGCAGTGCGACCGAAAAACCTCGCTCAGCAAGCGTCAGCGCTGTTGCGACGCCCGTGAATCCGGCGCCAACCACACATATATCCACTGACCTGTGATCCGTTAATTGCGGGTAGGCCGTGACTTCGTTGACGCTCGCCGCATAATACGACCGAGTGTGCTCTTTGCCAGGCTTATTCAGATTCATTCGAGCCGGAAATTAATGCGCCATCGAGCAGTGCCTCCGCAATTTTTTCCGGCGACGCGCTATCGCTGTTGGCCAAGACAACGACTGCGATGCCGGAACTGAGGTCCAACAGCAAATGGGTGCGATGAGCGGCGAACCAGCCGCCGTGACGTGCGACCCGTCGTCCCTTGAAAGTGCCAAGCCGGGTGCCAAGCCCGCGATTGCCCGCGCGAGCAGTAACAAGTTGTGATCGCATATCAGCAGATAGCAGGTCGTTGCCTGTAAAGCCCAGCAACATGCGCGCAAGCCGACTCAGATCGTTGGCACTGGTAAAGACTCCGAATGCCGGCGTCATTGCGTTCGCATTGTGGTATTCGCGTATCCGTCGTGAACCGACATAGCGGCCGAGTCCGGCGAAAGGTCGATCAGCATTCGGGATGACCCGATTTGGCGGCGAGTAGCCGGCGGAAAGACCGTCACCCGGGTCCAGGGTGCCCGATGAATTCATGCCCAAGGGTCTCAAGAGGCGATCGTTAAGTGCGTTGTCATAACTTTGATGACTGGCACGTGCAATTACCGGGCCCAGCGCCGCATAGCCAATATTTGAATAGTGAACCGAGTCGCCTGGCGGTGTACGAAGGTCTGAATCTGCAAGATATTGGGCGAGTTCCGCATCGTCCGGGAAATCGGCGCTAAACCAATAGTCAAAATTTCCCTCCCTGTCGAGCCCGGCCGTATGGGTAAGCAGCTGCGAAACACGAATCGTCGGGCTTGGGCGCGTTGAACGCGCTGCAATTCCGGGCACGACATCGTCTAGCGAGAGCTCATCATTTTCGACCAGCTGCAGTGCCAATACAGCTGTGAATATCTTGCTTATGGACCCTGCGTAGAGAATCGTGTCCGGTGACATTTCGCGCCCCGTTTCCAGATCAGCCTTGCCGCTGGCGCCGGAGAAAACGACCTCATCCCTGTTCGTTACGACCGCACTAATACCCGGCACATCTTGCTCGATCCGTATTTCGTCGAGGATCAGCTGAAGGTTCATTTCACCGCCGGACATCAGCGCGATAAGTAATAGACTCCAAGGATTTGCCATCGTGTGACTATACCTCCCATCAACGCAACATAGATCCATGAGTATCGCATATGAAAACGCTCAGGCGCCTGTTGCGGGATAGCTGGAAGGTCAGCATTGCACCGATCATCAGCGATCCTTCAGCACCCGGAATTCTCTTCAACCAAGAGCGACCCCAGGATACTGATTCACTTCAGGCGCGAAACAAAACAGCCCAGCAACTGCAAGCATGATGCGAACGCCGTATCCGGCCGGCTGTCTTGGGCCGTTGACGAGAATTGAATTCCGTCGCAGGCGTTAACAGCGTTACGGCTTGCGGAACAGCAACGTAAATCGATCCGTGTTGCCGCTGACTGAACGGCGGCCGACTTCGTATTCCAGTTCGTCATCAGCACGAAAATGCAGGTCAGAGTAGCCGACAAATTCGAAACCAATTTCCAGCATTTCCTTGATAACGAGAACCGGGTCAATTCGACGGCGGTTTTCGTTATTCAGCGCTTCCATATGGCGCCGCGTGTGGTCGATGACACCGTACAGGCCGCCACTTGCAAGTGACTGATAGACTTGCTGATTCATGATCTTCCGGGGCGCTTCATCGAAGTTGTGCAGGTTACGAAAAGTCAGCACCATATCGAGGTCCGATACGCCGAATTCGAAATCATCCATTGCGTAAAAACGACTGCCGTCAGGTCGCCGCAAATTTTCCCTGGTCTGCAAGACCTGTACATTCTCAAAGCCAGGTTTGCCCGCAAGATTTTCCGCGACCCGGTCAGTACCGAGTGCGACGTAAAATTTCCCATTCTCGGCAAGTACCGGTGCGAGTACACGCGTGTACCATCCGCCACCTGGTAGCAACTCCAAAACTCGCATGTCGTCTTTTAAGCCGAGGAACTTCAAGGTCTCAAGCGGCAAGCGATTGTCGTCACGGTCGCGATCGGCTTGTGGGCGAGCCTCTGCTGCGAGTGCTGCCGTGACCTTGTCATCGATTTCGTTGGCGGCGTTCGCGGTCATTGCAAAAGCCAGCGTGAGTAATGCAAGAAATACTTTCATCTTTGTTTCCAGTGGGAATTTGAATTACAGCCTACCAGCTTGAAGCGCTTAAGAGAACAACTGACCGAAGGCGCCCGGATCTGTGATCGCGACGAAGGCCAGGCCGCTTATCGCACCGCATAAATGTGCATCGTGGTTGATGCGTCCGGTATTCTGCATTGAGGCCCAGTATGAATAGGCAACATAGCCAATCGCGAAAAGGACGGCCGGAATCGGTACCGGTATCGGGATGATCATTAGTGTCGTCGTCGGGAAGTAAACGATGTACGCAAATAGTACTGCGGAAATTGCACCCGATGCACCAAGCGACGCATAGCCCGAATTGTTGCGATGCTTGTACCAGGTGCAGGTGTGACTGACGACCAATCCGAAAAAATACAAAATCAGAAATGGGACCGTGCCGATAAAGCGTTCCATCGGAAACGCGAAAAAATAGAACGTGAACATATTGAAAAGCAGGTGCCCGATATCGGCATGCACAAAGCCACTCAGAATCATGGTGTCGTATTGATGGTCACGCAGAAAGTGATAGGGGCGAAACAGGCACAGGTCGATTATTCGCGGCGACTGGAACAATCCCAAAAGACTGATGCCGATTGTAAGCGCCATTATGAGAGGTGCGGCGATTTGCCCGTTTTCAAACATTGTGAAAAGTCATTTTGAAAGTTACCTGACGGTATTCTTACATATATCGAAAATGCAGATGAACTGGAGCGCCCATATTGTCACTCGAAAGCAATATGAGCCAATCGCGACCGCTGCCTATTGATAGCCGCGTGCCTGCAAGTTGAACAGGTGTGCGTATTGGCCGCCCTCGGCAAGCAAGCTTTCATGATCGCCGCGTTCCAGAATTTCGCCCTGATGAATGACGACGATTTGCGCGGCGGCTCTTACTGTCGAAAATCGATGCGATATAAGAATCGTCATCTTGTTGCCGCTTGCGGTTCGAAAGTGCTCGAACACTTCAGCTTCTGATGAGGCGTCCATCGCGGCCGTCGGCTCGTCGAGTACGAGGATGTCGGCGTCACTGCGCATGAATGCGCGCGACAATGCGATTTTCTGCCACTGACCACCGGAGAGTTCCCGCCCACCCTTAAACCAACGGCCCAGCTGCGTATCGTAGCTGTCTGGCATCTCTTCAATAAACGGTGCGGCGAGGCCGGTGGTGGCCGCTGCCGCCCAGCGTTCCTTGTCATCGATATATCGCACATCGCCAGCACCAATGTTTTCGCCGACTGAAAACTGGTAACGGCCAAAGTCCTGAAAAATTACGCCGACGCGTCGCCGCAGCGCCTCAACATCCCATTCCTGAAGGTCGAGTCCATCCAGCAGGATTCGCCCTTCAGTGGGCGAATAAAGGCGTGTCAGCAGCTTGATCAGCGTCGTCTTGCCAGAACCGTTTTCGCCGACCAGGGCCAGGCTTTCCCCCGGTTTGATTTGCAGACTAATGCCGTTTAGCGCCTTCTTGTCTGCACCGGCATAGCTAAATGAGACATTGTCGAACTCAAGACCGCGAGCCGGTTCCGGGCCGCTGACCGCAGATCCCGGTCGGTCAGGTACGGGTTGTTCCAGATATTCATACAGATTCGAAAGGTACAGGTTGTCTTCGTACATGCCGCTGACAGCGGTGAGGATTGCGGCAACCGCGGACTGGCCCTGGCGGAAAAGTATCAGGTACATGGTCATCGCGCCGAGTGTAATGGTGCCAGCAACTGCCGTTACAACGATCCACCCGTACGCACCGTACAACGCGGCGATCGACACGAGGCCGAGTATGAACCCCCAGGTATCGCGCCGGATTGTGAGCTTGCGATCTTCAATGAACAACTTTCGAAAAATGTCGCGGTAGCGCTGCAAAAGGCGCGGTCCGAGTTGGAACAGTTTCACCTCTTTGACGCCGTCTTCGCGTGCGATCACGGTCTCGAGATAGAGCTGCATGCGCGTATCCGGGGAGCGCCATCGAAACAGGCGAAACGCATCACCCGAAAATTTGGCTTCTGCAAAAAAAGACGGCAGGCCCGCTGCGACCAGGATAGCGACGGCCCATGGCGAAAACGCAAACAGTAAGACCGAATAGCTGACGAGCGAAATTAGATTCTGGACCAGTCCAAATGTCTTCGTCACCAGGCTCAGCGGCCGGCTCGACGCTTCTCTACGTGCCTGGGTCAGCTTGTCGTAGAATTCCGAGTCCTCAAAATGTGCGAGTTCAAGCGTCATTGCTTTTTCGAGAATCATTACATTGACGCGTTGGCCGAGAAGGGCGCGCAGTAGCGACTGGCTCGCCGAGATACCTCTTTGCGTCGCAGCAACAGCAATCACAACGAGGGCCTCAAGTCCGACCAGCAGCAAAAGCCCACGCGTATCCGGATCGGGGGCCTGGCTTGCGGCAACCACGCCGTCGACAATCAGCTGGCCGATGTAGGCGATGACAGCGGGTAAAACACCGCCGACCAGCGTAAGCACAGCGAGGCTTACGGTCAAAAGGCGACTGGTTGTCCAGACGAGGTCCAGTGCACGTCGACTGTAACCAAATACGCCCATAGCTCGTTGCAGAAAGCCGGCGCTTGAGTTGTTGTTGTCGGCCATTGGCGCCTAGCAGCCTGTTGAAACAGTATTTGAGGGCTCAGCGCGCTCAGAGACGAGATTCGGTGCGGCGCAGGCTGCCGCCCAGGGCGGGACCCTTCGCAAAGACTGCAACAAAGCCGAATCTCGTCTCTGACGCGCCCTGCGGGTTAAATGCACAGCACCGCGCTCTGCGTTGCGCCTCTTGTAAAGGTGCCCGACCTGTACGGCGAGACGCGCCTTGATCGCAGTGCTGTGCATTTATCTGAGCCCCCAAATACTGTTTCAACAGGCTGCTAGAATACGTGAAAAGAAGGGAGCTGATATGAAGATCATCGTTCGACTTACAAGTTTTTTGACGCTGTTAATACTGACCTCTACGCAAGGCTTTGCGTCCGATATCGATGATCTCACCGACGTGCTCAATGCATTCCTGGAGCATTCGAATACGGAGGCGGCCCACGCCTCATTTTGGGCGGACGACCTGGTTTACACGTCTTCGGCGGGTCTGCGCTTTGGCAAAGCAGATATCCTGTCCGGCTATGAAAACGCTGAGGCGTCAGACGAACCGCCGGACACGGTGTATTCGGCCACCGAAATTGACATCCGTGTATATGGGGACACCGCCATTGTGGCCTTCAAACTGGTCGGCACGCCGAGGTCGAATAATACGGCGGTGGCCGAGTACTATTACAATACCGGCACATTCCTGCGGCGCGACGGCGCCTGGCAAGTAGTCGCCTGGCAGGCAACGAAGATTCCACCACCATAAAAAAAGGCGAGGTCCGAAGACCTCGCCTTTCTGTTCAGCTTCGTTTCGCTACTAGAGCGGAACGATGTTCTCTGCCTGAGGACCTTTCTGGCCGTCAGTTACAGTGAACTCGACTTTCTGGCCTTCAGCCAGTGTCTTGAATCCGCTGCCGGTGATGTTGCTGAAATGAGCAAATACGTCAGGACCTGACTCTTGCTCGATGAAGCCAAAGCCTTTGGCTTCGTTAAACCACTTTACGGTTCCAGTTACTGTAGACATTTTTCTAATCATAAATAGTCAAAAGTTATTGCCCTCTCTCGAAGGCGGTTACGCAAGAGATGTGCTTGAAACTTATGAAGATCAGGACGAGGTACTCTGTGGAACTTCGTAATGGTGGACATAAATTCAGCCGATCATTCTAGCTGCGGGCAGTATAGCCCCGGGAACCTGTAAGTCAATGAATCTGGTCACTTATGTTATTCGGCCGGTGCCGCGTGTTATCGCCCAATCAGGGCCAGAAAGCACAGGCCTGACGCCTGCCGTCCTGGCGTAAGAGGCAGACGGCCGATACCGGCAGGACACCTGAAAGTATCCGTAAATTGCTCAGAAGTACGGCATGAATTACTATGTTTATCATCTAGATAGAGCCATTTCTTGTGAGAAAAATAATTGCTGATTACGGGTCAGACGGCGAGGCGCCGAGTGGCTGGATGCTGGTCCGATTCGCCGGAATTATGTCAAATCTATGGAATTTGGGTGCCCCGGGTGGAGCCAGCCAAGGCAAACCCGTCGGCCTAATTCGGATGTTAGAATTTGCCGAAAATCTTCCCTGTGGCAAGAATTCGCGTCGGAAAAACACCTATGATCACCGTTCATCATCTCGAAAATTCCCGCTCGCAGCGCATCTTGTGGCTGCTGGAAGAGCTTGGTGTCGCTTACGAACTCAAGATTTATAAGCGCGATCCCGAAACGAGCCTGGCCCCCGAAGAACTTACCGACGTGCACCCGCTGGGGAAGGCACCGATTGTGACCGACGATGAAATTACCTTGGCAGAATCGGGCGCAATCATTGAATACCTGGTCGACAAGTATGACAACGGGAAACTCAAACCAGCGGACGGGGACAGACAAAAAAGAGCCTACACTTACTGGCTACACTACGCCGAGGGATCGCTGATGCCGCTGATGTTAACGTCGTTGATTGTCGCTCGCATTGAGTCGGCACCGATGCCGTTTTTTGCCAGGCCTATCGCGAAAGGAATCGCCACAAAAGTGCGCCAGGGGTACCTGGACCCCAACGTGAAACGCAACCTGGCATTTCTGGAGGCAACGCTGAATCAATCTCCGTGGTTTTGTGGCGAGACGATGACGGCAGCCGATATTCAGATGAGCTTTCCGATCGAGGCCGCAGCGGTCAGAACCCGCCTTGGAAACGATCACCCGAAACTTGCGGATTTCCTCGAGCGCATCCATCGTCGCCCCGCCTATCAGCGGGCGCTGCAGAAGGGTGGTCCTTATGAATTACTGGGGGTGAGTACGAAGAAATAGACAGAGACAAAGTGGCAGGCACTGCCGGCAATAACAAAAATGTGAAACACGGCGTGTCCGTATGGCAATCGTTTGAAACTGTAAAATAAGGCGCCCGCCGTATAGGCGATGCCGCCGGCAAAAAGCCACATCAATCCCGCAGTCGCCAAATTCGCAATGAGTGGTTTAATGGCGAAAACAATTATCCAGCCCATGAACACATACATGGCCGTGGAAGTCTTGTCGAAACGACCCGTGAAAAACAACTTCACGATAATTCCGACCAATGCCATGCCCCAGCTCACGCCGAACAACGACCAGCCGAGCGTGCCGTTCAGAACCAGGAGCGTAAACGGTGTGTAGCTCCCGGCAATGAGCACGTAAATCATTGCGTGGTCCACCGTTCTCATCCAGTAACGGAATGACGAGGGACCTGCATGATGGTAAATCGTCGATGCCGCATAAAGTGCAATCATGCTCGACGCAAATATGGCGACACTGACGGTCTGCAGGGCCCCACTTGCTTTAATTAGCAACAACACCAGCGCCGCAATACTGAGCAGCAATCCAACGGCATGGGACAGCACGTTAATTCGTTCTTCGATGACTGGGTAGATCCCTGGTTCAGCGGGTTTGTTCATGCCTGTCCTGAAATTCCAAAGGTCGCCATCAGGCTATCACCAAGTGGCTTACGGGGCGCAATTAGATCCTGAAAACGTGACGACGGTGCTACTATGTGGGACAAATATCGACTCTCACAATGAATCAGGGGATCAAATGATTATCAGCAACACCGAGACAATCCCAGGCCGTCGCATCGTTGAGTTTTATGGAGTTGTGACCGGCAATACGGTGCGCGCCAAGCACGTCGGGCGAGACATTATGGCCGGATTGAAAAACATCGTCGGCGGTGAGCTCAAAGGCTATACCGAGTTGCTGCAGGACTCTCGCAAGGAAGCCACCAATCGCATGATTGAACAAGCGGAATCTATGGGCGCCAACGCGGTCGTCAATGTCCGCTTCGCGACGAGTTCGATTTCACAGGGCGCTGCCGAGTTGTTCGCTTACGGTACCGCCGTAAAAGTCGAATAAAATGGAAGAGAAATTCCAAATAGTCAGTCTGGCCATGAATATCGGGTTGCCGATTTTTGTTCTGTTGCTTGCTTATTTCATCGGCAGTTTCATTGAGAAAATGCACTTCAAGAGCATTCGTGAGCGGGAAGCCGAAACCCAGACATTTCCGGTGGTTACCTTCGACACTATGCCCGATGACTGGCGGGTCAATCGTTCCGACATGGTGTCGGGCAGCATCGTCGTGTCCCTGGACTATTTCAAACGCGTCATTGCCGGCCTGCGCGGCCTGATCGGTGGTCGCATCAAGGCCTATGAGCCACTACTTGATCGCGCTCGCCGTGAAGCCGTATTGCGAATGATTGAAGAGGCAAAAAGCCAGGGATTTGACGCCATCTTTAATGTTCGCCTCGAGACGTCTCGGCTTGCCAACGCTCGTGGCAACGGCAAAGGCATTGCGGGTGTCGAAATGCTCGCGTTTGGAACGGCGGTTAAGTTCGCCAGCAGGTTCGCGAACTCGCAATGAAGTTTGTCGCCCGGCAACCGGCAGAAGGCATCAATGTCAGCCAAACACATCCGCTGGTCGAAGCGTCGACGCTGATTATTGGCCTGGCAACAATCTTTGTATTGATCGCGGTTGCGCTGGTTTTCCTCGTTGAGATCGCCCTGGCTTTCGTGTCTGCAGAAGACGAGGCGGCGCTGTTTGACGGTTGGCTACCGGCGGATCTGGTGACTGTTGCGCACACCGATGAACGATTAAATGAGACCCAAATGCTTGTCGACCGACTGGCGGCACATTGGCCGGATTCGCCGTATCAATTTCGTGTCGAAATCGATGACTCGGAATTCGCCAATGCCATGGCGCTGCCCGGTGGTCTGATCGTTGTGACACGAGGCTTGCTTGACCAGATTGAATCCGAAAATGAACTCGCGTTTGTGCTGGGACATGAGCTCGGTCACTTCAAGAACAGGGATCATTTGCGTGCGCTCGGTCGCGGTATTGTTTTATCGATGTTCTTTGCGGCGACAACAGGAGGTGACGTCGCGGGTATCGGTGTCAACGTTGCGGATCTCACTCTTCGCGGCTTCAGCCGCCGCCAGGAGTCAAAGGCCGATGTCTTCGGCCTTGGTGTGGTGCACGCTGAGTACGGTCATGTGAACGAGTCCTGGCGCCTGTTTGAACGCTGGGCTATCGAAGACGACTCGCTTGTCAAACTGGTTGCTTACCTTTCGACACACCCTGATAGCGGTGATCGAATTGTTGACATCAAGGACATTGCGGAAGGTGAAGGATGGCCATTAGACGGACCCCTAACGTCGTTGAAATGGTAGCCCGCCAATATAGAAAAACCCCGCGACCTTTCGGCAGCGGGGCAGAGCCATGATGGCAGCCGGGGCAGGGGAGCCATGCCGCTTTTTGATCAGGGCTCAAGCAAGTAAACGCCAATCTTGTACGCCGTGAGCGTATTCGTCTCGGAATCGTAATGACCGCGGGCGTGCATTGAGCGTGCGGTGGTCGCACCGTCCAGACTCAGGGTCAGGTCGGTGACAAAGTCGCCGAAGTCCGAGTACTGGCGCAGGCTATCCGCTGATTTGATGTAATAGAGGCTGCGATCGTTCATACGCGGCACGATGCTCGTATTCGAATCGAGTTCAGTCAGATCGATAAGAATTGGGCCTTGCCTGATGTAGTGGCGCTGATCGATGTCTTGATTCATGTTGTCGAGCGCCAGCCCGTCGATGTCCATTCTTGTGAATGGCGCCACCGTACCGGTCGACCCCCAAGCCACTCCAAGCGCGCTGCGCACATCGCTGTAGTCGATCACTGTGCGGCCGAAGAAGTCCGGTGCTGCCATGCCGAACGCGGCCGGGAAGCCCCGGGCGACGATCGGCTTGCCTGCCGCGAAACTGGCCAGCGGCAATACACCCGTTGCGAGCTCGTAATTGTCCGGGTCCGCATCCATATCGGCTGAAACGCCGGTACCCGTGAAGTCAAAGATTTGCACGCGACGTCGGTCAATGCCGTGCAGCGTGATGTCAGCTTGTCCCGGCATAACGGTATTCACCATTCCGAGCAAATGCGTGACATGCATGCGTACCGCACCCTCGGTTGCATCGAACAGGATCTGCGGCGACAGCGCGTCGCTTGCCGATTGCATGTTGTTGCCGCGAATCGTGACGCGTTGGCCGATTGAAATCGCATCGATACTCAAATCATCGACGCGGTGGCCGTCTTTGAATACCTTGGTATTCGGTCCGACTTCGACAAGCACATCGTCATGAAAGTGCGCACGTCGGTCGGTTGAAATGATGGTCGCGCCGCGAACTGTCAGGAAATTTCCATCGCGAGCGATGACGTTGCCGCGAACGGCGTCCCGATCGATGCCCGGAACGCTTGATCCCGCGAGCACAATATTGGCAGTGAATTTCCGATCGCCGGTGGTCAGCCTTCCCGCCGCGATCGTCGGTGTGCCAGGGCCAGCGGCACTTAATGCACGCAGACCCTCAACGCCTAAGAATATCCCTTCATTCACTTCAAATTCGGTGTCGTCGGTCACGAAGACTTTCATGCGGCCAAAATCGCCAACCCGGTCATGGAACGGGCGAACCGCGACTGTATAGCTCATCTCGTCCTGGTTAACGTTAGCGAGAGGACCGCGTACGCGAATATCCTTTTCGTCAACCGGCGAGACTTCAGCCACGATGAACTGTTCGGACGCGGCAGTTGCAGGAGTCGGCACAATATCGACGGTATGCGATGCTTCGAGGTCAAAGTCGAGCTGCAGCAAAGCGGACCGGCCCCGTACCACGGTCAATTGATCACGGTTGGACAGGCGAATCTTGAGTTCCGTCTGGGTTAACGCATTGCCATCAAGATCGGTGACGACGGCAGCCTTGGACGCATCACCGTCTTCAACAAAAACTTCCGAGTCGCTGTAGTCGATACTGATCGTGCCAGACACGTAGGTTGCCGGCGGAATCGATGCAATCGCGACGAGTTCAGTCAGATCGATATAGTCAGTGAAATTGATGCGCGTTTTCTGCGGCAATGTCTCGACAATGCGCCCATTTGCCGTTTCGAGAGTCAATGACAGTACGTCAACGCTGTAGTCGACGAAGTCACCATCGGCATCCGTCAATGCGACCAGAACTGTGCCACATTCCGAGAAGGTACTCGAGTCATTCGGGTCACACTCCAGGTTGACGACGGGCAGATTATTGTCAGCGGTTCCGGCGCCGCCGCCACAGGCGGACAAAATGGCGAGCGTTAGCAGCATCGTCATCCAGATCATAAACTTCGTTAGCGCTGACGCTTGTGGCAGGCAAGAATTGCTGGCATTCATGGGTCTCTCCTTGAGTGAATGTGTGGCTTCTTAGAGCGAACAACGCCCGGAGAGGATTTTCGTTGACGAATGCGGCGAATCCGGCCTTATGACAGTCCGGGCACGCAGCTCATAATCCAAAAAAATACAGCGACTTAGCTTGTATTCCATCAACATCGTGTCAAAATGTTTTCCCGTAATGACAGATCCGTCCGACACGCACACTTCAACGGGGATTCACCACCGGCGCCCGCGCGCCGGGGAGCGAACCCGCGGTGCGGTTGACGCACTGCAAACCAAGATTGCCGTGGGTCTGCAAAACCTGGACGTGCATACCTACTTCGAACAAGTCCAGGCGATCGTCGATGAGCTGCCGGAGGCCACCGGCGCAGATGCAGCATTTGTCGCGCTGATCAGTGAAGATGGCGCTAAGATTGAGACCGTATTTTCATTCTGCAATGGCTTCGCACAGTGCAGTCCGGGCGTTCTCAAAGGTGAAAAACTTGATGATTGGCCGTGGCTGTGCAAACGCCTCGGGCACTTGCGAGTGATTGAAGTTGCTGACACGGTCGGTGGCCCAAAATCAGCGACGGGTGAACTGGGCCGATTGAATGAATTGCATATCGGCTCCGCACTCATTATCGGCTTTTCTGTACAGGATGAAATCGCAGGTTTTCTGGGCATCGCCAATGAGCGAGCGGTCGGCAGCTGGGACGCCAATCTGCACCTGCTGATGAAGCTGTTTGGTTCGTCGCTATCGGTTGGCCTGGAGCGCGTCCGGGATCGCGAACTGCTCGAAGAATTACAAGAGCGCAACACACTCGTCGCGCTGACGGCGAATGATGGTATTTGGGATTTTGATGGTGAGACGAAACGCATCAATCTGTCACGTCGCTGGAAAGTAATGCTGGGCTATGACCCGGAAGACGAAAATGTGATGCTCGACTGGTATCACCTGGTTCATCCCGATGATATCGCACGTGTACAGTCACAGATGCGACAGCACCTGGAGGGCGACGCACCTTTCTTCGAATCCGTACACCGCATGAAGCATCAAAGCGGTGACTGGCGATGGATGAAGAGCCGAGCCAAATCAATACTCGACGGCAACGGGCGGCTGTTGCGACTACTCGGTGTAGAGGTCGATATTACCGAAGGCAAATTATACGAAGACGCCTTATTCCGTGAGAAGGAAAGCGCGCAAATTACATTACAATCCATCGGCGATGGCGTAATAACCACGGATGCGAATAGTAATGTTGAATACATCAATCCGGTCGCCGAAGATTTGACGGGCTGGAAAGTTGATGATGCCAGCGGCCGCTCTATCGACGAGATTTTTCGCGGCTTCCATGAAGAGACCTGTGAGCCACTCGAAAACCCCCTGGCCGTTTCGATACGCCGTGACCGGGCCATCAAATCGGTTCGCCCAACGTTGCTGATTCGGCGTGACGGCAATGAGCTGTACATTGAAAGCACGGCGTCACCGATTCGTGATGGCAAAGGCAGTGTTACTGGCGGAGTTCTCGTTTTCCACGACGTTAGTGAGTCACGTGAGCTGAATCGTCGCCTTAGCTATCACGCGAGCCACGATATTCTCACCGGACTGGTCAATCGTCGCGAGTTTGAGAATCGTCTGGAGCGTGCACTTAAGAGCGCGCGTGCACGCGAAACATCGTATGCCTTGCTGTATCTCGATCTCGATCAGTTCAAGATTGTTAACGACTCTTGTGGACACAGTGCCGGCGACGCATTGCTGGGGCAACTTGGTGCATTGCTGAAATCCAAAATTCGCTGGCGCGACACGCTGGCGCGGCTTGGCGGCGACGAATTTGGCGTATTGCTGGAGAGCTGCAGTCTGGAAGAGGCCATGAATACCGCGGAAACGCTACGTATGGCTATCGGCGATTACAAGTTCGTCTGGGAAGAGCGTAATTTCCGCCTTGGAGTCAGTATCGGCGTCGTGCCAATCACGGCAGACAACGAAGATGTTGCCGCATTGTTGAGCGCCGCCGACAGCGCCTGCGCGGCAGCCAAGGAAGCTGGACGGAATCGCATCCACAGCTTCCAGGAGAATGATATTGACTTGATGCGCCGCCGCCGCGAAATGCAGTGGGCTGCACGCATCAATAACGCGTTGGAAGAAGACCGTTTTGAGCTGTTCCGTCAAACTATTCAGCCCCTGCAGATAGAGGAGTGCGGAGCGCACTATGAAATACTGCTTCGAATGCGCGATGAAAATGGCGGCATCATTTCACCTGGCTTGTTCATCGAAGCAGCAGAGCGATACGGTATCACGCCAAATATCGATCGCTGGGTGATTCGCGCTGCGTTCCGCTGGCTGGTATCCGAAGCGGATGAGCGTGAGCGTCTCGCGCTTTGTTCGATCAATCTTTCCGGGCAGAGTCTTGGCGATGAAAAGTTTCTGCCGTTTGTTATTGACCAGTTTCAGATGAGTGGCATCGATGCGACGAAGATTTGTTTCGAGATTACCGAGACCGCGGCGATTGCAAGTTACTCACAAGCGAATCGATTCATCAACGCGTTGAAGGAGCTCGGCTGCATGTTTGCGCTAGATGACTTCGGTACCGGCTTGTCGTCATTCGGTTATTTGAAACATTTTCCTGTTGACTTTCTCAAGATCGATGGCAGTTTCGTTAAAGAAATTCTGCACGATCCAATCGATCGCGAAATGGTGCGGTCCATTAATGAGATTGGCCACCTGACCGGCAAGAAGACGATTGCCGAGTTTGCCGAAAACGAAGAAATCATCACGATGTTGCGTGGTATGGGTGTTGACTATGCACAAGGCTACGGTGTTTCCGAGCCGAAACGTGTTACCCGCGCGGTCGCTTGAGTCAGCTGATCCGGAACAGCATCGATAAATCGATCGCATCAATATTTTTGGTAATCGCACCAGTTGAAATGTAGTCGACGCCGGTTTCTGCAACTTCCCGAATCGAGTCCAGCGTAATATTCCCGGAAGCTTCGAGTTCGGCACCGGGGTTGCCGCTCTCCCGATTGATAGCGACAGCGTCTCGCAAGGCCTGATTCGATAGATTATCGAGCAGAATGCGTTCAGCTCCGGCATCAAGTGCCTCGCGAAATTCGTCGAGTGACTCGACTTCGACTTCGATCAATACTCCAGCATCGAGCGCCTTTGCGGACCTGATGGCGGCACCAATGCCACCGGCGCTCTTGATATGGTTTTCCTTAATGAGAATAGCGTCAAACAGGCCGATGCGATGATTCAGACCACCGCCGCAGGTAACGGCGTATTTCTGAGCGAGCCTTAGGCCCGGGATGGTCTTGCGGGTATCCAGTATGCGTGTTCCGGTGCCGTCGACCGCCCGTACGTAACGCGCTGTTGTCGTCGCCGTTGCTGAAAGGGTCTGCAGGAAATTGAGCGCGGTCCGCTCACCGGTTAACAATGCGCGTGCAGGGCCAGTCAGTTTGCATATGAGATCGTTCGCGTCGGCGTTTTGGCCGTCGCCAATGTACCAGTCAACAACGATGTCATCGTCAAGCTGCGCGAAAACCTCATCAACCCAGAATTGTCCACAAAGAATCAGCGCTTCGCGGGCAATGATGCTTGCACCCACCACGGCATCGGCGCTCACCAGCGATGCTGTCAGGTCGCCGCTGCCAACGTCTTCGCGAAGCGCGTTGGCAACGCTTGGTCCGATAGAAGTTTTTTGTTCGTTGTTAGGCCGCATGCCGCAAATGAAAAACCCGGCTGGAAAGCCGGGCTTTGAAGGATATCAAATTGTTTTTACAGGAAGAAACCGCCATGCCCGTAGCCGACCATGCTCATCAACATTGGGATAGACAGCAGCGTATTGGTACGAGACGCCGCAAATGCTACCGCACGCGCCTTGGCGACTTCCGCATCGCTGGCCTCAACCATGCCGAGAATCTTTTTCTGGTTTGGCCAGATGAGAACCCAGACATTGAACAGCATGATGGTGCCAAGCCAGGCGCCAACGCCGATGATCATGTCCTGCTGGGTGCCGCCATTGCCCATTCCGAGCGTAAACGCATGGTGAAATCGACCCAGATGTGCGAGATAGGCTGCGCCGGAAAGCCAGGTCGCAGCAGCGCCCCAACGGAACCACCACAGGGCGCGAGGTGCCACGTATTTGGTGATTCCAGCGCCACCCGGTCCGCCGTCATCAGCTGCGGCGTCCGCCAGTGCGGGCACCTGTACAAAATTGAAATAGTAGAGGATGCCGATCCAGGTAATGCCAGCGAGGACATGGATCCAGACCATCAGGCTACCCACATTGAAGTGTATTCCCGAGGTCGCTACGGCGATAATGACGGCCAGAACGATGCCGCCGATAATTGTGCCTGCCACTGTTTTTAGCGGATTCATTGTTTGTTTTCTCCGACGTTTTTATTTATTGGGATCTGGAGTAATTGCGCCCCAGCGCAGACGGTATTATAGAGACTGCGGACCGAAAATGAGAAAAATTCGTAAGGGATTGATTTAAAAACGAAATGACAGCCGATGATAAGCCTGAAAATGGACCTGGAGACGAACGCCCCTTGTCGCCATGCGTATTGCTCTGCACACTCGATGACAATGGCGTTTGTCTGGGTTGTCAGCGCACGCTCGCGGAAATTTCGAGTTGGTCCCTGATGACGGTCGACGAGCAGTGGCGGCTGATTGACGATCTGGCCGTTCGCAAGGCAACAAATGACGTTACAATCCGGCCACTGGACGGAGACTGACATGCGAATTCTGCTATTGCTTCTGGCACTGGCCTGGATCTCGGGCTGCACCGCGATGGTGCTCGGCAACGGATCCTCAGCACCGGTACGAACCGGAACCACGGCAAGTGCGGACTCGGCAATTGCGACGAGAATCCACGAGCATTTTGCTTCGGACGCAACGATCGCGGCGTATAATCTGGGTGTCAGGAGCTATTCTGGAAACGTAACATTGACGGGCTCTGTCAACAGTTACGTTGCGCGGGAACAGGCCGGCAGGCTGGCGAAAGCGACCGCCGGAGTCAAGACCGTAAGCAACCAGATAGTTGTAGAAAATTAAATCGCCCTCATTAAGAGGTCGAATCGAATTTGAATTGAACAGGAATAACTGTGGATATCAGCGCACGAATCGAAGAACAGCTCAAGGCTCATGATGTATTGCTTTTCATGAAGGGAACACCGGACTTTCCGCAGTGCGGCTTCTCCGGCCAGACCGTCGCCGCATTGAATGCCATCGGAAAGCCGTTTTCTTATGTGAATATTTTCGAGGATCAGGAAATCCGCGAGGGTCTGAAGAGCTATTCAAACTGGCCGACGTTCCCGCAGCTTTATGTCAAAGGCGAACTGATCGGTGGTTGTGACATCGTAGTCGAGATGTATCATTCCGGCGAACTGAAAAAATTACTCGACGCCTGATACTTCTTGCGGTGCTAATCGACGCGCCGCGCACCTTCAAAAATATCGCGATAGCGGTTAACCACTTCGCAAAAAACATCGGCTGTCATTTCCGCGTCATATGACGCGGAGTGTGCCTGTGTTTCATCCCATTCCAGCCCGGCAGCAACGACAGCGCGAGCCAGTACCGTTTGGCCGAACGCGATGCCGCAGGCAGTGGCGGTATCGAAGCAGCTGAAAGGGTGGAACGGATTGCGTTTGATCGCTGACCGTCCGATCGCCTCATTGATGAAGCCGAGATCGAAGTGTGCATTATGCCCGACCAATATCGCGCGACTGCAGCGATTCTCTTTAACGGATCGGCGGACTTCCCGAAAGACTCTCTGCAAGGCATCTTTTTCATCAATCGCGGGTCGTAGAGGGTGGTGCGGATCGATGCCGTTAACTGCCAGAGACGCTGCCTCCATATTGGCACCTTCGAACGGTTTGACGTGATAGCGAACGGTTTCAATACGATGCAGTAAACCTTCTTCATCCATCGCCAGCAGAACGGCAGCAACTTCAAGCAATGCGTCCGTTTTGGAATTGAAACCGCCAGTTTCGACGTCGACAACCACCGGAAGAAAACCGCGAAAGCGGCCGGCCATACCTGCTTCATTGCTCACTTATGTCTTCGCCTTGTACAGCTCGTCATCGAGAATAACGCTCATCGTATAACGAACGCCGAAGCCGGTGAATTTGGATGCGATATGTGCCAATCCGTCGTCACAGTCGCTTGCGCTGAGGTCCATGTGCACCCAGGGTGTTTCGTTCTCGATAAATTCTCCCAGAAAACTTGCCGCAAGAATGTGATCGCCAGCACCTGACGGTGAGCATTGGCGGAGATCGGCGCTATGACACTTTAGTTCTTCCAGGAATTCATCTCCGATCGGGAACGGCCAGACGCGCTCGCCACTGTTTTGGCCAGTGCGTTTAAGTCGCGGATGCAATTGCGCGCGGTTGGTGAAGACACCTGAGTAGCGGGTTGTGATGGCACTGATGCAGGTACCGGTCAGCGTTGCATAGTCGAAGATAATGCCCGGCTTGTCGCGGCTTGCGAGGACCAGTGTGTCGGCAAGCGCCATGCGACCCTCTGCATCGGTATGAATGGTCTGAATCGTCTTGCCATTCGCTGCAGTCACGACGTCGCGAGACTTATAGGCATTTGGCCCGGTCCGGTTCTCAGTTAGCGCAAGCCAACAATCAACAGCGATCGGCAAATCAAGTTCTGTAATGGCAACAAGGATACCCAGCGCAACAGCACTGCCTTGCATGTCGCCGTGCATATCGAGCATGGATGAAAACGGTTTCAAATTCGTGCCGCCGGTATCGAAAATGATGCCCTTGCCGACGAGCGCGAGGTCCGCCCGGGTGGTTTTTTTTCCGGGCCGATAGCGCAATCGAATAATGCTGGCGCTGTCATCATCATTGCCCTGGGCGACAGCGAGAAATGCGCCGGCGCCAAGCTTCGTTAATGCTTTCGTTGCGAATCGCTTGTACGACCAACCGCGGGATTTTGCGATATTTCGCGCGAGCTCCGCGTAATGCAGCGCATCCATCTTATTCGGCGGCATGGACGTCAGCCAGCGGGCGAGATTATTGCCAGCGGCCTCGGCTTCCGTTCGTGCTGTATCGACGCGTTTTGGCATACCGATAAGGCGCAGACTCTTGATGGTCGGTGGTAGCTTTTTCGACTTGTAGGTTGGTAGCTGAAATGCGGCGGCCAGTGCAGCGGCGAGAATGTTGTTAACGATGGTGATCTGTTCGGCGGTATCGAAACCGAGTACACAGATCCCCAGGCTTCCCGCTTTGTCGTTGGTCGCGGCCGCAACGAGTTTGCGCCCGAGTGTTAACTGCTCAAACGCGCTGGCCGACGGTTTGAGTCGTCCGCCGATAACCAGTGTCTGCTTCAGGTTCGTCAATCGTGACACAAAAGCCGGCGTCGAATCCTCGGCCGAACCGCGCAAAACAGCTTGCAGTTTCGAGCCGTCCGGGAGCTGCTTGAAAAGTTTGGCCGCAGGCTTTAAGGGTAGTATCAGAAGCAACTGATCGCAGGTCTCGAGCGACTTTGCATCGACACGACCAAGCGTTTGAAAGATGCGGGGATTACTTAGATCGGGCGAGTTCAAATTGATACCTTTTAAATGGTCGCGTCAGACTTGACCCTGCGAGCTCAAACCCTGAAGATGATCGCCGCAGCGATAATCGCACGGTCCGGTGCAATAGAGCGGTGATCCTAGCAGGAGACCCCAATGAATACACGCGACACGCCAGACTGAATTCTGGTGCCCGCTAATTGGACAATTGTATGAGCAAGTTTAATCCTTTTGATGATATTGACCCGATTGAAACCACTGAGTGGTTGCAGTCGATCGACTCAGTCCTGGCGCAACACGGACCCGAGCGAGCCCATTTTCTGCTCAACCACATGATCGACTACGCGCGTCGATCGGGCGCGTATTTGCCATACACACCCAATACCGCCTATCTGAATACGATCTCAACCGCGCGTCAGCCGGAGTACCCGGGCGATCGCTCCATGGAGCGGCGTATTGAGGCCTATATACGCTGGAACGCAATGGCGATGGTGGTGCAGGCGAATCGACAGAGCAGCGAATACGGCGGCCATATTTCGAGCTACGCCTCTTCAGCCACATTGTACGAAGTGGGATTCAACCATTTCTGGCGTGCAGACTCTGAAAAGCAGGCTGGCGACATGATCTACATCCAGGGGCATTCGTCGCCGGGTATCTACGCACGCGCGTTCCTCGAGGGCCGCCTCGGCGAAGCGCAGCTGAACCGCTTCCGTAAGGAAGTCGGCGGTGGCGGGCTGTCGTCGTATCCGCATCCCTGGCTAATGCCGGATTTCTGGCAGTTCCCAACCGTATCCATGGGACTGGGGCCGATGATGGCGATTTACCAGGCGCGTTTCTTGCGCTACATGGAAAATCGCGGCTTGGTGCCACCGAGCGATCGCAAAGTCTGGGCGTTTCTCGGTGACGGTGAGATGGACGAACCGGAATCGATGGGCGCGATCACGATGCCGGTTCGTGAAGGCCTCGATAACCTGGTGTTCGTCGTCAACTGCAACCTGCAGCGACTTGACGGTCCGGTCCGCGGTAACGGCAAGATTATCCAGGAGCTGGAAGCCGCGTTCGGTGGTGCCGGCTGGAATGTCATTAAAGTGGTTTGGGGTTCCAACTGGGACCCACTACTGGCCAAGGATCAGAACGGCAAACTCCGCCAGATCATGGAAGAGACGGTCGATGGCGAGTACCAGAAGATCAGATCGATGGACGGCAAATACGTCCGCGATACTTTCTTTGGCAAGGACCCGGAAACGGCGGCAATGGTCGCAAACATGTCAGACGACGACATCTGGCGCCTGAATCGTGGTGGCCACGACCCAGAAAAAGTCTACGCAGCTTATGACGCGGCAACCAGGCACAAGGGCGGGCCGACCGTTATTTTGGCCAAGACCATCAAAGGCTTTGGCATGGGCGCTGCCGGCGAAGGCCAGAATACGGCTCACCAGCAAAAGAAACTGGACATCGAGCAACTGAAGAAATTCCGTGATCGATTCAATATTCCGATCGCTGACAAAGACATCGAAAGTGTTCCGTACTACAAGCCGTCTGCGGACAGCGCTGAACTCGAGTACATGCTGGAACGTCGCCACTCGCTGGGCGGTTTCCTGCCCGCGCGCCGTGCAAAATCGACCTCATTGAAGGTTCCGGCGCTGGAGACATTCAAGACACAGCTCGAGGGCACCGGTGAACGGGAAGCCTCGACGACGATGGCGTTTGTACGCATGCTGACGGCACTCATACGTGACAAGCAGATCGGCAAGCACATCGTGCCGATTGTTCCGGATGAGGCGCGCACATTTGGCATGGAAGGCATGTTCCGGCAAATCGGCATTTATTCGTCCACCGGTCAGCTCTATGAACCGCAGGACTCGGCCGAACTGATGTATTACCGCGAGGACAAGAAAGGCCAAATCCTTCATGAGGGCATTAACGAGGCTGGCTCATTTTGCTCCTGGGCCGCCGCAGGCACGGCGTACTCGAATCACGATGTGCCGATGGTGCCGTTCTATGTTTACTATTCGATGTTTGGCTTTCAGCGTATTGGTGACTTTATCTGGGCTGGCGGGGACCAACAGACGCGCGGCTTCCTGATCGGTGGCACCGCCGGCCGCACTACGCTGGCAGGTGAGGGCTTGCAGCACCAGGATGGACACAGCCTGATCAGCTCATCGACAGTGCCGAACTGTCGTTCCTACGATCCGACCTATGCCTATGAGCTGGCTGTCATCATTCAGGACGGCCTCAGACGCATGATCGGCGAGCAGGAAAATATTTTCTATTACATCACCTGCATGAACGAAAACTATGTGCATCCGCCGATGCCGGCCGGTGTCGAGGACGGCATTTTGCGTGGCATGTACCTGCTGCAGGTTGGCGGGCAAGGCAAGATTCGGGCGCAGCTGATGGGCTCTGGTACGATCCTGCGCGAGGTCATTGCAGCCTCCGAGCTACTGATGAAAGACTTCCGCATTCCGACTGATATCTGGTCCGTGACAAGTTTCAACGAGCTGCGACGCGACGCGCTGCAAGTTGATCGCTGGAACCAGTTGCACCCGGGTGAGAATCCGCGCAAGTGCTACGTCGAGCAGTGTTTCGACAATCGTCCCGGCCCATATGTTGCGGCGACCGACTATATGAAGATCGTTGCTGATCAGATTCAAAGCTGGGTACCGGGACGCTTTGTGTCCTTAGGCACCGACGGCTATGGTCGCAGCGATGCCCGCAAGGCGTTGCGTCAGCACTTTGAGGTCGACAGACATTACATTGCCGTAACCGCGCTTAAGGCGCTTGCCGATGATGGCGCCCTGGACCAAAAGACCGTTGCAGAGGCCATCAAGAAATACGGCATTGATCCGGATCGCCCCGATCCGGTGACGTTGTAGGCGGAGTGAGGCGCAGATGGCGAATACAATCGACATAGTGATTCCGGATCTCGGCGACTTCGAGAATGTGGAAGTCATCGAAATTCTTGTCAGCGCCGGCGACAGGGTGGAACGAGAGGACGGCCTGATTACGGTCGAAACGGACAAAGCCTCGATGGACATTCCGGCGCCGGAGAATGGCACGGTTGACGAGCTGAGTGTCGCGGTCGGCGACACGGTCTCGAGTGGCGTCGTGATCGGCAAGATGACGGTAACGGCCGACGCCGATGCGCCGACGGCCGAGCCATCACCGCCTGATGCGCCGACGGCCGAGGCATCATCGCCTGATGCGCCGGAGGTCGAGGTTGCGGCCGCCGACGCGCCGTCCCAGGACGAACCGGAAGTTTCCGCTGGCAAGCAAACACTTGTAGTTCCGGCACTGGGTGATTTTGATGGTGTCGAAGTCATCGAAATTCACATATCGGCTGGCGATACTGTAGCGGTAGAAGATTCGCTGGTCACGCTCGAAACGGATAAGGCAGCAATGGATGTGCCCGCCATTGTTGCAGGTACGGTTGAGTCGGTTCTGGTCAAAGTCGGCGATACGGTTTCCGAAGGTTCGGCGCTCGCCGTTATCGATGCAGTCGCGGCAGCGAATACGCCTGCAAAAGCATCCGAGGAAAAACCTCCGGCTGCGGCGGAAGCTCCTGCTGCAAAGACGGCGCCTGCAGCGCCTCAGCCTGCCGCCAAACCGCAGTCGCTGCCATCCATCGACGAAGCAAGTTTTTCCAAAGCACATGCAAGCCCGTCGGTCCGAAAGCTGGCGCGTGAGCTTGGCGTGAACCTCGCACAGGTTAGCGGCACTGGTACCAAGCAACGTGTTGTCCACGACGACGTCAAGGCGTTTGTCAAAGCAGTTCTGAGTGGGCAGTCGTCTGTTGCGTCACCGGGCAGCGGATTGCCAAAAACGCCGAACATCGATTTTTCCAAGTTTGGGGAAATCGAAGTCCAGCCGCTGACGCGCATCCAGAAGATTTCCGGTCCGCGCTTGCAGGCGAGCTGGATCAATTTGCCGCATGTCACGCAGCACGACCTCGCCGATATCACAGACCTCGAAGCACGACGCCAGGAACTCAAGGGACCGGCGAAAGAGCGCGGTATTTCCTTGACGCCGCTGGCCTTTATTATGAAGGCCTGCGTGACGGCCTTGCAGGAATTTCCAAAGGTAAATTCTTCTTTAGCAGATGATGCTAGTGAATTGATAATTAAGAAGTATTGTCACCTCGGATTTGCTGCCGATACGCCGCAGGGACTGATGGTCCCGGTGATCCGCGACGCCGACACGAAAGATGTTTACGAACTCGCTTCTGAACTCGCCGAGTTGTCAGCGCTGGCGCGCGAAGGCAAGCTGAAGGCACCGCAGTTGCAGGGTGCATCGTTCACGGTATCAAGCCTTGGAGGCATTGGCGGTACCGCGTTTACGCCGATTGTCAATGCGCCTGAAGTTGCGATCCTGGGCGTCTCGCGATCGACGATGCAGCCGGTCTGGAATGGTTCGGAATTTGTGCCACGCCTGATGCTGCCTTTGTCGCTGTCTTACGATCATCGCGTCATCGACGGCGCACAGGCCGTTCGATTTACCACTTTCCTGGGCAAAACGCTCGCCGATATTGATTCCCTGCTGAAGGCGATTCCGTAGTGGCTGATACCAGGAAGCTGCTGGTCCCGGATCTTGGTGACTTCGCGGACGTGGAGATCATTGAAGTACTGGTCGCAGTTGGCGATACGGTCGCTGTTGAAGATCCGCTGATCACCGTCGAGACGGATAAGGCGTCGATGGACATCCCGGCAGACATTGCGGGCAAAGTTATCTCGGTTGACGTCGCGATTGGTGACAAAGTTTCGACCGGCAGTCTGATCGCCAAGGTAGAAGCCAGCGAAGCTGCGCCGGAAGCGCCGGTTGAAAGCGTCGAAACAACGCGGAATATGTCGGCGCCTGAAATCGTCGCGGCGAATGACGCGGCGCCCAGCGGCGATGCGACGTATGCGGCGCAACTGGTCGTTATTGGTTCCGGCCCCGGCGGTTATACCGCTGCGTTTCGGGCTGCCGATCTTGGCCTCGATGTCGTCTTGATTGAACGCGCGCCCGTTCTAGGTGGCGTTTGCCTGAACGTGGGTTGTATTCCGTCGAAAGCATTGCTGCACGCCGCAAAAGTGATCGACGATGCAGCGGCGATGGCCGACCACGGAGTAAGTTTTGGTGCGCCTAAAATTGATGCCGAGAAACTTCGTGGCTGGAAAAACGAAGTTGTTGGAAAGCTGACCGGCGGTTTGGCAGCACTTGCCAAGCAACGCAAGGTTCGCGTCGTGAACGCAGAGGCGAAGTTCGAGTCACCCAATCGACTGCGTCTCGACAACAATGAAACGCTTGATTTCAAACACTGCATTATCGCAGCTGGCTCTGAGCCAGCCATGTTGCCGGGTCTGCCGGACGATCCACGCATCGTGGATTCGACAGGCGCGCTCGAACTGGCACCGTTGCCCAAGCGTTTGCTCGTCGTCGGTGGTGGCATCATCGGCCTCGAAATGGCTTGTGTTTACAGCGCCCTCGGTACCGACGTCAGTGTCGTCGAATTGACCGATTCCCTGATGCCGGGGACGGACCCGGACTTGCTGCGACCCTTCATGAAAATCGTGAAGCAGCGTTATGAGGCGATCATGGTATCGACCAGGGTAACCGGCATGCGGGCCACAACCCCCGGCATTGAAGTGAAATTTGAAGGTGACAAAGCGCCGTCGATGGGCATTTACGACCGTGTCCTGGTCGCAATCGGTCGGCGCGCGAACGGCGGCACGCTTGATGCGGACAAGGCCGGCGTCACTGTCGATCAGCACGGCATTATTGCCGTAGACAAGCAAATGCGCAGCAATGTGCCGCATATTTTCGCAATTGGCGACCTCGCAGGTGGTCCGATGCTGGCGCACAAAGCAACACACGAAGCCAAGGTTGCGGCCGAGGTGATCGCGGGCGAGAAAAGTTACTTTGATGCACGGGCGATACCGTCGGTCGCCTATACCGATCCGGAAATCGCCTGGGTAGGGCTGACTGAGCTTGAAGCCAGGGACAACGGTATCGAGTACGAGAAAACACAGATCCCCTGGGCGGCAAGCGGTCGCGCCCTGTCGCTCGGACGTCCGGAGGGCTTCACCAAGCTGTTGTTCGACAAAAAAACCGGGCGTGTACTCGGTGGCGCCATTGTCGGACCGGGTGCGGGCGACTTGATTTCAGAAGTCTGCCTGGCGGTTGAAATGGGCGCAGATGCGGCTGACATCAGCCTGACGATTCATCCTCACCCGACACTGTCTGAGACCATTGCGTTCGCCGCGGAAGCGATGGACGGCACGCTCACCGATCTGTACATGCCGAAGAAGCACTAGCTGCGTTGCTTGGTACTTGATCCGGCCGACATTGTCCGAAAATACTCAGCCGTCAGGACAGCCGTCAGCAGCAGGAAAATTGTCACTCCGCTTAATCGGGTTGGTCGATTAAATTGAATATCGACAACTGGTCTTGGATCGACGATAAAACGACGGTCACTGCCTCTTTCCGGTCATTGCTTAGTCTGTTCAGCCCAACCTGCGTGGTTTCAAGTATCGGGTCCGGTACCTGAGAAACGGCGTCTCAATAAAGTTGAAACTTAGGTAGCCCAGTGGAATCATCAGCATAAACGCTAACGGTGCGACCAGCAGTGCGATATATGGGTTGGAAAGATCCAGAATATGATTGTTGATAAAGTTGGCGACACGAAAAACAATCCAAAAATGCAGTAGGTAAATCGAATACGAATATGCCCCAACAGACGCCCATAGTTTTGATACGGGGTGCTTCCCACTAAACCGAAATGAAGTGTCGTACCAGCTGATCAGCATTCCGTATGCTGATCCTTCAATTGTGGTCATCACCACCCATAATGCGCTTGGAGAGGGGTAGGTAGTCATCGTGTAAAACCCACCTGCTCGGTCAAAGAACCAGTAAAAAACGAGAAATGAGAGAAGTATGCTCACTGCGAAACCGTGCCGACCACGGAGGAGGTGCCCAAAATGGAAGCCGAGGATACCGAGAGTAAATTGATCAATCCGCCCGACGATTGTCCAATACGCAAGCGACTGTACCTGGCCGGTCTGGTAGTACCAGATTGCTCGGAACGAAATTGCGACAAGTAGAACGCCTATCAAGCAGAATCTCGACTTTCGGACAAGAGCGAGCAGAAATGGAAGAACCAAGTAGAAGTGCAATTCAACCGCAATCGACCATCCTCCATTTGGCCAGGTCGGCAGCAGGAATCCGGCTGTTATTCTTCTCGCGTAGGCGACGACGTCGCCACCGAATAACAGTATCCAGGCTCCGTTAGCTCCAATTACAATAATTAGCAGCGGCGCCAGCCGAATGATTCTGTTCCAAATAAACTTACCGAAATAAATGTCGCGACCGTCCAAGAGCTTTGCGAAAATATAGCCGCTTAGGGTCATGAATAGTGCAACGCCGGTATGACCCTCGGTGAAGATGGATAGAGGAAACGCCAATGGCTGCAACAATTGACCGCCATGAATGTGGATGAAATGCCAAGCGAAAACGGCGAAGGCGGCCATCGCCCTGACGTGATCCAAACCCACATAGTACTCGCCGCCGGATGATCTCACTAAGTTTCCCCGACTCAGTCTTAAAAAATTGTGCAGTGCCGCAAATTCGATTCGCGTCGGCTAGTTGTAGACTAGTGTAATAGACCTGGGCGATCGAAGCGATTTACTTCATCGAAATAATCTGCTTGTACCTTTTGTTTTGGGCCGGTTATCGAGCAGCAGATGTTACAAATGAAGCAACAACAAATATTTCTGAGTCGACGTTAATGTGACCGCCACACCATTTGCTTTGGCGAATTTTTACTTCTTGTGCCGCTGGCTTGCTGACCAATACTCGATTGCGTAAAAGAGCCAGCCGATGGCGAGCAATATCAAGACGCCAATCCAGGACTGTAATGAAGATTGGGCCAGTAACCAGAAACAAAGCGCGAGCGCGATAATGGGAATCAGATGCCCTCCCTTCAATCGAAAAGCCGCTTCCCTGACCTCCGAACTGGCCTGTCGACGTATCGCCGGTAGCGAAGCAATTGAGACGATATACCCCAGCAGTCGCACGACCGCACTCGCGATTGCCAGCTGAACAAATGAGCCGCTGAGCGCGAGTATTAATGCCATGCCCCCGCTCACCAGGATGGATCGGTCAGGCGTTGCATAACGCGGATGCACGTGTGCGAACCAGCCCGGCAACATCCGATTTTCGGCCATTGAGAAGATGAGTCTTGGCGCGGCCAGGATCGATCCGGACAGATTGCCGCCGATTGAGAACACAGCCGCCAATGTCATTGCGACCGCGCCTGTTGGGCCCGCGAGCGCGCGACCAACGTCGATCAGTGTACCGGAGCTGTAGTTTTCGGCCGGAATCACCGAGATGAAAATGAGAACGATGAAAAAATACAGCAGCGCTGTGCCGAGAATACTGGCCACATAGGCCAGCGGCAGGGTTTTACGCGGGCTGGATGTTTCACCCGCGGTCACGCTAATCGTCTCAAAGCCGACGTAGGCGTAGATCAGCAACAACACGGTGCTTCCCGGCTCGGTGATTGCGAGCGGTGCTGCGGGCAACAGGGTCGATCCTGTCACGTATTGGAGTCCGAATAGAATCATCAACAGCAGCGGCGTGACCTTGAGAAAGGTAAACACAGCCATGGTCCGTACGCCGTCACGAACTCCCGCAACGTTTGCCCACGTGAGGCCGCCGGTAACAATTACAATAATGGCTGTCCGAGCCAGCGTGCCGGCGAACACGTCATGGAGCGATGCAAGGTAGATCGCCATGACGTTGGCGTTTGCTGCAAATGCAGTCACACGACTCAGATAGATTGCCCATCCGGTGCTAAAACCGGCAAGCGGTCCGAAGGCATCATTGGCGTACAGAACCGGGCCACCCGTACCGCGGTAGTAACTCGAGAGTTCTGCGAAGCACAGAACGATAGCGAGAAATAAGACGCCGACGACCAGGAACAACCAGGGAGTGAGTAAACCCGCATTGACGGCGATCTTGCCCGGCAGCGCGAATATTCCCGCGCCAATCATCGCATTCAGTGCGAGAAAAGATGCGCCGAAAATTCCGATATCACGGCGCAATGACGCTGCGCCTGCTGAATTCGCCAAACGGTTCTTCTTATTTGACCATTGCTAGCCTGATACTAGCAAAAAGCGCCTAGCGAGTAGTGCCGATGTCCGGGTAAAGCTCGTTGAGCGGGATGGATCGGCCGTCCTCCTGCACGATCCGGCAATGGTATCGCCGCAGGCCCCGCGGTTCGGCGACACCACAAGAGTGCGCAATGATGCCAATCTCTTTGCGAAGAGATTCGGAGAAGCGTTTGACGCGTTCTGCCTTGTTCTCGGGCACGAGGCCGCGCTGCAGTCGTTTGTTATGTGTCGTAATACCGGTCGGGCAAGTGTTCTTATTGCATTGCAGGGCCTGAATGCAGCCAAGCGCGAACATGAATCCGCGCGCAGTGTTAATAAAGTCTGCGCCCATGCAAAGCGCCGCGGCGGCCTCTGATGGGTTGATCAGCTTGCCACTCGCGACAACGCGAATTCGTTCTCGCAGACCGTGTGTGTTCAGCATGTCGACAACGAGTGGCAAGCTCTCTTTGATTGTGAGCCCAACGTTGTCGATCAGACTCATCGGTGCTGCACCCGTTCCGCCGTCGCCGCTGTCGACCGTGATGAAGTCCGGTGCTGACTCTATACCGCGCCGTTTGATTTCTTCAAACAGATCATCAAGCCAGCTGTATGCTCCAATCACCGCTTTAAAGCCGACTGGCAAACCTGATACATCTCGTATCCGATTGATCATATCGAGCAAGTCATTGGCAGAATTAATTTCCGGGTGTCGGTTCGGACTGATTGATGCTTCACCCACTGGAATGCCGCGTATCGCGGCAATTTCTTCAGTGACCTTTTCGGCAGGCAGGATGCCACCCTTGCCGGGCTTGGCGCCCTGGCTAAGCTTTAGTTCGATCATTTTGACCTGCTCGATTTCGCCAATTTCGCGGAGCCTGTCATCGCAGAGCATTCCGTCTTTGTCACGCGCCCCGTATTTCGCAGTGCCAATCTGATACACAAGGTCGCAGCCACCCTCGAGGTGCCAGGGTGAAATTCCGCCTTCGCCGGTGTTGAGCCAGTTGCCGGCCATTCGCGAGCCACGCGATAAAGCCCGAACCGCAGGCTTTGACAATGCGCCGTAGCTCATCGCAGAGACATTCACGAATGACTTGGCCTCATACGGTTTGCGCGCGTACGGGCCGATGAGCATGGGTTCGCTGGGCGCCGAATCTTTTTCCAGCGTTGGATACGGGCAATTGACGAAAATGGGAGTGCCCGGCGGCGTTAGGCTCAGCGTCGAGCCGAATGCGACGGTGCTGTCGATTCCTTTCGAGGCGCGGTAGACCCAGGATCGTTGCGCACGATTGAACGGCAATTCCTCGCGATCTTGTGCATAAAAGTATTGCCGAAGGAACTCACCAATACGCTCGAACAGATAGCGAAATCGACCAATGACTGGAAAGTTTCGGCGTACGGTGTGGGTCGTTTGCGTGATGTCGATGACAAAGATCACCGCGATCACCAGCAGGATAGCGCCAACAACGAAGACGAAGATCGACGATAAGGTCTGAACCAGGTTGAAGGCGCTATTCATGATTTACGAAAATCGCTTCGCGAGAAAATGATCAACGCTGAGCTTGCCCGCTCCACTGAAAATCAGTGGGAACAGCATTGCGATAAATAGCAGCGGAACTCGATAGTTGCCGAATCCCTTGTTGGAAATTGCATAGCCCTTCCACAACTCGGAAAGACTGTTCCAGTCGTCCGGCCAGTGCACGCCGGAAATCGCGACGATTGAAACGATCACCAGGCTGAAAGCCCAGAATCGTGTGAAGAGGCCGAAGAAAAGGCAAAATCCACCAAGAATCTCGACCCAGGTGGCCATGAACCAGCTGATTTCAACCGGAACGTGGTTGAACGGGAAGAGAAAATTGTCTTGAACATTGGCGAACCAGTTCTTGCCGCCAAATTTCCCCAAACCCGCCTTGCCGAACTCGTAGGCCATCAACAATCGAATCGGCAATAACGCCACGAAATCACCGGCCGGGGTCAACATCCCGACAACCTGATTCTTGAGTTTTATAAGATTTTGCATTTTGTTCTCCGCTAAGCGTTTTTTTGTGTACCAATTAGTATCTGCAGTTGCCGCATTTCTTTTAGCGTATCCGCACCATGTTTAATCAGGGCTTCGACATCAGGGTATTGAATCTTGTCCGCGAGTTGACGAAGAAGCGTGTCACCGTTCAGACCAGTACTGTTGTTTTCCACAGCATCGAGTAGAGCCGCGGAAACGGCATTCAATTCGAGAAACCGGACTTTATCATCGTCGCGCCGATACACTGCGAGATAGACTGGCTGTTCAAGTGGCGCCGCGGGGGTAAAATTTGCCGAGATGCGATGTACTGGGTAGTGATAAGCGAATGCCCAGCTCAATTTCGATTTAACCGGTGTCTCCTGAAGCAGGTCGCCATCGGGATCGATTCCGGTAAGGTCGTTTTCGTCGGGGGATACCCGAAGTGCCAGTTCGGCATATTCGTAGTGGGCGAGCTCAGTTGTATAAGGATGCACTTCATCAAGGCCACGGTATTCGTTTTGCAGGAACGCGAGAAATTCCTCGGGCAACTGCAGGAAATAGGGTGTCTTCGCACGATGAATTTTCATGAACTCGCGGATGGTTAAGCGCCACTCGCTATCTGAGAGAATCTTTCGGAGTACCGGAAAAAATGTGGCTAGCAAGCTGGACAGATTGTTGAAAAACAACTCTCGGTAGATCGCCATGCGGCGATCCTCTATATCGCCCGGCGCGACCGCATGATCCGGGTCACGAATATGGGCGGCGAACGCATACTGCTTATCCTGAAACGTGCGATCGTCAACCATTGGCGGACTTCATTAATTGCATGTCATTCTGCAGCTGCTTAATGCGACGCACTTCGTCGAGGAGTTCGTCCATTGGCGGGAAGTTAAAATCTCGCTCGAGTAGTGTTGGAACGGGTCCAAAATGCCTGTACGCATCAGCGAGTAACTGCCAGGACTGGTTGTCGACCGCAGCACCATGTGTATCAATGCGCAAGTCGGGCGCTTCGACATAGTGTCCGGCAAGGTGAAAATATCGAATGCGCTCAGCTGGCATGTCGCGCATGAATGCATCGGCGTCATAGTGATGATTGATGCTGTTTACAACAATATTGTTGATGTCCAGCATCAGGTCGCAATCAGACTCTTCCAGGACGGCGAGCAGGAACTCCTTTTCGCTCATTGATGAATCTGTCGGTGCATAGTAGGACACGTTCTCCAACGCTATGCGCTGCTCAAGAATGTCCTGCACACGACGCACGCGTCCCGCCACATACTTGACGGCATCTTCGGTGAATGGGATAGGCATCAGGTCGTACAAGTGGCCGTCATCGCCGCAATAGCTCAGATGCTCCGAGTACAGACGAATTTGGTGATCGGCCATGAACGCCTTGATGTCACGAACGAGTTGTTCGTCCAGGGGCGCCGGCGAGCCAATGGAAAGTGACAGCCCGTGAATCAGGAACGGGTAACGCTCGGTAAAAAACCGCAATTTCTTGCCAAGCGCGCCGCCGACGTGGATCCAGTTCTCAGGCGCCACTTCCATGAAGTCGATATCGGATGGCGGATCCGCCATCAATTTGTCGGCAATCGGGCGCCGTAGGCCAAGACCTGCGCCTTGTACCGGGTATTGTGATTGTCGATTACTCATGAGTACCCCGTTTTGAGTTACCTGAGCAGACCTGCGATACAGCGTAATTATTACAGGTCTCAGGCGTTGAGGCGTTGCAGGCGCTCCAGGTATTTTTGTTCGTCTGGTGCGCTGTTTTGACTTTGCGCCTCCCACAGTGTTTCTGCAAGGCAGTCAATCATTTGGTGCTCTGCCGCGTGCGGGTCGCCCAGCCTCGCGAGCAGCGCCTTGTGAACTGCCTGGATACCCGCCGGCCGATTTGTGGCAAGCTGCTCACGTACGCCAAGATGCAGTCCCATATGCAGGAACGGATTACTTTGGCCACCCTCTGGGGTGTAGTCCTGGTCGAGTGCCTGGTTGGTGAGTACCTCGTGGTATTCCGGATGCCATTCCACGACAGCAGCGATCTGACTTTCCAGTGGCGTCAGCGGCGTGCGATTGCAGAATTTCCCCCAGGCGTCCTTGTACATCCGACGAAGCTCGTCGCGGTCCTGGCTGAATATCATGCGGTCACCTTCTTCTTGAATTCACAGTACTCAATAATCGGACATTCGTAACATAAGGGCTTGCGCGCCTTGCAGACGTATCGCCCGTGCAGGATGAGCCAGTGATGTGCATCTTTCTTGAATTCATCCGGCGTCATCCTGACCAGTCGCTTTTCGACTTCCAGCGGCGTTTTACCTTTCGCCAGACCGGTGCGATTCGCGACTCTGAAAATATGGGTATCGACTGCGATGGTGGGTTCACCAAATGCGGTATTGAGAATGACGTTCGCCGTTTTTCTGCCGACGCCGGGAAGTGCTTCGAGTTCTTCCCGAGTACGTGGAACAACGCTGCCGTGGTCCTCCACCAGGATTCGGCAGGTCTTTATAATGTTTTCCGCTTTCGTATTGTAAAGACCGATCGTGCGAATGTACTTCTTCAGTCCGTTGACGCCGAGCTTGAATACGGCTTCCGGCGTATTCGCGACCGGGTATAGCAAGTCGGTGGCCTTGTTGACACTGACATCGGTTGCCTGCGCTGAGAGAATCACAGCAACCAGCAGCTCGAACGGCGTCTTGTAACGCAATTCGGTCGTCGGCGCGGGCATGTGTTCGCGCAGAACTCTATAGATTGCAGTGCGTTTTTCAGTATTCATGAAACCTTATCGGTTCAGCTTTCGTGCTCGCCGCGAAATCTTTGACTTTGACTCCAGTCGGCGCCGGTCGATTACGTTCTTGGCCGCAATCGCCAAGGCGAGACTGAAGAACGCACCCGGCGGCAGGACCATCAACAGCCAGCCCTGTTCAGCGAGGACAAGACCCTGAATGGGTTCGCCACCGAACAGCATATCCATTCGGGCGAACAGCGTTCCCAGCCCGATGATTTCCCGGAACGCGCCAATTGCCATTAGCAGCAGCGCAAAGCCGAGGCCCATCGCGAGTCCGTCAAGGATGCTCGCACCGACCGGATTGCGGGATGCAAACACCTCTGCGCGCGCCACGATTGCGCAGTTCGTGACAATCAGGGGAATGAAAATTCCAAGTGATCGATCAAGATCCGGAAACCAGGCTTTGAAGATCAGTTCAATGCAGGTCACAAGGCTTGCGATGATCAGCACATAAATGGGCACCCGAATTTCGGGTTGGATCCAGCGACGTGTTGCCGAAACCAGCGCATTTGAGGCCATCAGCACAGCGAGCGTCGCAAGTCCAAGTCCGAGACCATTAACGAAAGTAGCCGTTACGGCCAGCAGCGGGCACAGGCCGAGTAGTTGTACGAGCCCCGGATTGTCACGCCAGAGGCCGTTCCTCAACTGATGCATAACACCGCTCGACATCAGTCCTCACCTTCGCTTTTGTCGGCCATGTCCGCAGGCGCCGCGAACAATGTGTCGCGATTTGACTCAAAATAGATAAGCGTCGCCTTGATGGCTTTGATAATCGCGCGCGGTGTTATCGACGCACCGGTCAACTGGTCATACGAGCCACCGTCAGCCTTTATTTTCCATTTGTCCGGGAGTGGGTCGCGCAGCGAATGGCCGTCAAACTGCAACACCCAGTCCGACTTGCCCGTTTCGATACGATCACCCAGGCCGGGGGTCTCTCGATGCTCCAAAACACGAACACCGGTCACGCTTGCATCCATGGCAATACCGATGAGTAGTCGAATGGGCCCGGCATAGCCGTCACGCGCAGTGACAATGAATAATGCAGCGACCGGTTCATCGCCTGCGTAAATTCGATACACAATGGCCGCCTCGGATCCGGGCAATTCGTGTGGTTGCTGAATAGTCAGCATCGACTCGGTAACCGGGCTGTCGAAAAAAAGACCCGCAAGGGCAGGTTTCAAGCTGCGTTCGACCCAGGCTTTCTTGTTGTCCTCAATACGCTGCGCCGTCAATTGCCAGGTCAATGCAACGAGTGCCGTGCAGACACCGGCAATTACCGCAAGCGTGATGCCACTTTTCCAGACCGGGCGATCAGTCATTTTTCGTATCCTGCTCGTTATGCCCGATGATGTGTGGGCGAGTCAGGGAATCAATCATCGGAACGGCCATGTTCATCAGCAATACGGCGAATGCGACGCCGTCGGAATAACTGCCCCAGCGACGGATGCAGTAGATGAGCACCCCAATGCCTATGCCATAGAATAGCCGTCCCCTGGGACTTGTCGCCGCTGATACCGGGTCCGTCGCGATAAAGAACGCGCACAGGATCGTCGCGCCGCTGAAGAGGTGAAAGCCGGGGCTCGCGTGCGATCCCGGGTCGAACATGTACATGATGGTTGCTGGCACCAACAGGCCGAGGCCCACGCCAATCGGTATTTGCCAGCGAATGATCTTGCGGATCATTAGCCAGAATCCGCCTATCGCCAGGAAATTGCCGATCCATTCCCAACCCCGTCCGCCGAAGTCGCCCATAATCGGAATCGCCCGAATTTCGACCGACGTTCGCGCATTGTTCAGTCCCGATTTCATGACGTCGAGCGGCGTTGCCCGACTGATGGCGTCAAAAGAAATGGCGTCGGGCAGTCCGCCGGTCAGCGTGAATTGCAGCGATTGCAATATGGTCAGCTGTTGGTAGTCAAGATCCCCCATACGCGGTGCAACCCACAAGTTCAAGTGCATCGGAAATGCAACCAGAACCACAACGTAGCCTGCCATCGCCGGATTGAAAATATTGAAGCCCAAACCGCCGTACAGGTGCTTTGCCACGATCACGGCAAACAATGCGCCGGTCGCAGTCACCCACCACGGTGTCAGGGACGGTAATGCGAATGCGAATAACGCCGCTGTTACCAATGCGCTGTAGTCTGTCAGGCCGGTTTGGGGACGACGACTTCGCAAGCCGAGCATCAACGCTTCACCACCCACCGCAAAAATTGCGGCAACGAGCAGATTGAAAATAAACCCAGGGCCGAAAAACCAGACATGCGCCATCGCGGCGGGCACGAGTGCTGCCAACACCTGCAGCATTATCGACGAGACACTGACCTCCGGAATCAGATATGGGGCTTCGCGGCGCTGGAACTCCATTACTCCGAGTCCCCTGTGTCCTGCTTCTTGCGCTTCAGGATTTCGGCGATGGCAGCTGGCCCGGCCCTTTTCGCTGACGCTTTTTGCGCAGACAGCTCCGACTCCCGCTCGACGCGTTCGCGACGCAAGCGATCATTGCGTGCTTCAAATCGAAGGCGCGCTCTGACTGCGCGTGCTTTCTCATCAGCGAGTTCGCGAATTCGACCCTTCGCCATTCGAAAATCGGCCGTCAACGGAATGTGGCTGGGGCAAACGACATCGCAACAACCACACTCGATACAATCAATGAGCCCGAACTCGCGTAATTTCACTTCATTGTCGGCACAGGCGTACCAAAATAGCTGCTGAGGCAATAGTTGCACCGGGCAAACGGACGCACATTCACCACAACGTATGCAGGGCAGCTCGGGGCCCGCCGATGGCATTTCGGACAATACTAGAATGCAGTTGGTCGCCTTCACAAGCGGCACCCGATCGCTTGTGACTGAATTGCCGGTCATAGGGCCGCCAATAATCAGTTGCTTCGCGCGTTCGTTGTAGCCACCCGTGAATTCGACAATATCGGCGATTGTTGTGCCGATTCGAGCGCGAACATTCATTGGCTTGTTGACACCATCACCGGTAACGGTGGTAATGCGCGAGATTAGCGCCTGACCGCCGATGATCCAGTCGTGAATCGCGGCAGCGGTTCCGACATTCTGAACCAAACAGCCGACATCAGATGGCAGACCACCGCTCGGGACTTCGCGATTGGTGACGAGTTGTACCAGTTGATCTTCGCCACCGGACGGGTAAATGGTTGGCACTTGCTTGATCACGATGTGTGCATTTTCCACCTGGGCCAGCACCTCGCCTAGTTTCCGAATGGCCTCTGGCTTGTCGCTTTCGACAGCAATGAAGCAGACGTCGATTTGCAGTGCATGCATCAGAATTTGTGCGCCGCTGATCACTTCGGCCGCTCGTTCACGCATCAACATGTCGTCGCAACTGATATAGGATTCGCACTCAACGCCATTGAGTATGAGGTGGTCGATGCTGCATGTGCGAGCCTGCATGAGTTTCTGGGCAGTCGGAAACACTGCACCGCCGAGACCAACGATGCCGCCTTGCAGCACTTGAGCGAGTAACTCCTGCGGTGACAGCGTTTTGTAATCGAGATGCACGATGGTGGCGTCAATTAACTCATCGAGACCGTCACATTCGATCACGATGCACGGCGCCGTTTCGCCATTGCGTCGGGCGACCGGCCACGGTTCAATTGCAACGACTGTGCCAGACGATGACGCGTGAACCGGAGCACTGAGTGTGCCATCCGATGCAGCAACCAACTGGCCTTTCAGGACGCGCTCGCCGATCGTGACAACGGGTTGAGCCGCGTCGCCGACATGTTGCTTGATCGGCAGTATCAACTGTGCCGGCACAGGAACGTCTTGAATCGCTTGTGCTGTCGACTCCGTCTTGTTCCCCGGAAGTCGCAGGCCACCACTCAGCTTGCCGAGGTCATAGGTCGGGGCGCTCACGCAACAGGCCTCATGCTGATACAGTCGACCGGGCAGGGTGCAACACAGAGTTCACATCCTGTGCATTCGCTTTCGATTATTGTGTGCATCAGCTGGTGTGCGCCGACGATCGCGTCGACCGGGCAGGCGCTCCGGCAATGCGTGCAGCCTATACAAAGTGACTCGTCGATCACGGCAACCGAGGGTTCCGACGATACTGCAATGGGAATTGCCTCACGACCGAGCAGTGAGGCCAGCCGCCGAACAGTTTCATCACCGCCGGGTGGGCAAAGATTAATTGCCGCTGAACCCTCGACGACGGCGGCCGCATACGGCCGGCATCCGGCGTAGCCGCATTGTGCGCATTGCGTTTGCGGGAGTAATTCATTGACCTGTTCCACGAGATCGCCTTCGTCGGACGGCAAACGACGCGAGGCGTAACTGAGGCCGATGCCCGCGAGCAGGCCGATAGCGGCAATCGTGATGACGGCGGTCCATATCATGGTAGGTCAGGGCCTCGCCATACCGGCGAAGCCCATGAATGCCAGTGACATGATGCCGGCCGTTACGAGTGCGATTGCAGTACCACGAAAGACTGTCGGGACATCGGTGGCTTCAAGTCGCTCGCGCATCGCCGCAAACATCACCAGCACCAGGGCGAAGCCGGCCGAAGCACCAAAACCAAAGAACAGCGACTCAATGAAATTATTGGATTCCTGCACATTGAGTAATGCCACGCCGAGAACTGCGCAGTTTGTCGCAATCAGCGGAATATAGATCCCGAGCACCTGGTCGAGCATTGGACTCAGCCGTCGCACCATGATCTCAGTGAATTGCACACTGGCCGCAATGACCAGGATAAAACTGAGGGTTCTGAGATACTCAAGCTCCAGTGGCACGAGGATGTATTCGTGCAGCAGATAGGCGGTCGCCGATGACAGAGTCAATACGAAGCCGGTTGCGAGCGACATGCCCATGGCGGCTTCAAGATTGCGCGAGACACCCAGAAACGGGCAAAGGCCGAGAAACCGGACCAACACAAAGTTGTTGACCAGGACGGTACTTATAAGAATGACGATGAGCTCGGTCATGTCTCTATTGTAAGGTTTACTTAACGCGCATGCCCGGTTTTGCGCCTGCATCGGGCGACAGGAGGAAAATATCCTCACCACCGGGGCCGGCGGCCAGCACCATCCCCTCGGATACGCCGAAGCGCATTTTTCGGGGCGCGAGGTTGGCAACGACAATAACGTGCCGACCGACCAGTGTTGCAGGGTCATAGGCGGCCTTGATTCCGGCGAATACGTTGCGAGTGCTGTCGCCGACATTCAGGGTCAGGGCGAGAAGCTTGTCCGCACCCTCAACGGGCTCCGCTTTCTCTATCCGGGCAATGCGCAGATCGACTTTCATGAAGTCATCAATGCTGATGTTGTCATCCTGCTCTGCGGGCGCAGCGTCGGCTGTGGGTGTCAGTGAACCCTTTGATTGTTCGACCATGGCTTTTACCTGTTCCGGCTCAACTCGTGTCAGAAGCGGTTTGAATTTATTGATGGATGTGCCGAGCAGCGGTGTCGCCGCATTGTCCCAGTGCCAGCGCTCCTCATTCAGGAACGATCGTGCACTCTCGGCGACGCTGGGAATGACCGGTGCCAGATAAATCATCAGGCTACGAAACATATTCAGACCCTGCGTACAGACTGCCTGAACGGCTTCGGTCTGGTTTTCATCCTTGATCATCAACCAGGGTTTGTACTCATCAATGTAGCGATTGGCATTGTCGGCCAGCGTCATAACCATTCGCATCGCTTTCGAGTATTCACGATTTTCGTAATGTTCCGCAATTTGCTCCGCACTGTTGGCAAAACTGGCAAACAGTTCTTCGTTCTCCAGTGCGTCGGCGAGTTCGCCATCGAAGCGCTTGCTGATAAAACCCGCACACCGGCTGGCAATATTGACGAGTTTGCCGACGAGATCCGAATTGACGCGCGCAATGAAGTCGTCCAGATTGAGGTCGATATCTTCGATCGTCGGGCCAAGCTTCGCCGCATAGTAGTAACGGAGGTGATTGGGGTTCAAGTGATCGAGATACGCACGCCCGTTGATGAACGTCCCGCGCGCCTTGGACATTTTTTGACCGTTGACGGTCAGGAAGCCATGAGCGAAAACGCTGGTCGGTGTCCGGTAACCTGAGCCTATCAGAACAGCCGGCCAGAACAGCGTGTGGAAGTACATGATGTCCTTGCCGATGAAATGATACAGCTCTGTATCACTGTCGGCACTCCAGTACTCATCAAAGTCCAGTCGCGCGTCGCGGTCGCACAGGTTTTTGAAACTGGCCATGTAGCCAACCGGCGCATCGAGCCATACATAAAAATATTTGTCTGATGTGCCAGGAATCTTGAAGCCAAAATATGGCGCATCGCGCGAGATGTCCCAGTCCTGCAGTCCGGTCTCAAACCATTCTTCGAGTTTGGCGAGCATGTTTTTGTCCAATGCTGCGCTTTCCATCCATTCGCGCAGCCGGTCGCCATACTCGCTGAGTTTGAAGAAATAGTGCTCAGACTCGCGCTTGACCGGTGGCGTACCGGATAACACGGAAAGTGGCTCAATCAGGTCTTCGGGCGAGTAGGTCGCGCCGCAGACTTCACAGGCATCGCCGTACTGGTCCGCGCTTTTGCAGACCGGGCAGGTGCCGCGAACGAATCGATCTGGAAGAAACATCCCTTCCTTCTCGTCATAGGACTGCTCGATAGTGCGCGTGTAGATATCACCGCTGTCGCGAAGCTTCCCATAGATGTCAGCGACCAGCGTTTCGTTTTCCGGCGAGTGCGTCGTGTAAAAATTGTCGAATTCGATGCCGAAATCAGAGAAATCTCGAATAAATTCTGCCGAGATTTTTTCCGTCAAATCTTGTGGCGAAATACCCAGCTCACGGGCTTTGAGCATAATCGGCGTGCCATGAGCATCCGACGCGCAGACGTAAGTACAGGTATGGCCGCGGAGCTTCTGGAATCGCACCCAAATGTCGGTTTGCAAATACTCGACGAGGTGGCCCATATGGATGGAGCCGTTGGCGTAGGGCAACGCACTGGAAACCAGTATTTTTCTTCTGAGAGGTGACATTGGGCGCGATTATGCCACGCTCGCGAAGAATTATTCGATGTCTTTGACGTTCTCGAATTTGTGCTTGTTGTTGGCCTGTTGGTAGGCCTCCTGACCGGAAACCCAGCCTTTGTCGACCAGTTCCATCAGCGCATTGTCCATGGTCTTCATACCGATCCGCCCGCCGCTCTGGATCGCGGTCTCGAGTTGATCCAGTTTGCCCTGGCGAATCAGGTTCGCAACGGCCGGTGTATTGATCATGATTTCAAGAGCCGCCGCGCGACCGGGGCGATGAATGGTCGGCAACAGCTGCTGCGATACAACGCCACGCAGTGACGTCGAAATCATTGTGCGAATGTGGCTTTGCTTGTCAGCCGGAAAGGAGTTGATAATGCGATCAACCGTTTGTGCGGCACCGTTGGTGTGAAGAGTGCCCATGACCAGGATACCCATTTCAGCCGCCGTTACCGCAATGCCAATGGTTTCCAGGTCGCGCATTTCGCCAACCAGAATCACGTCCGGGTCTTCACGCAGCGCCGAATGCAGGGCATTGGCAAAGCCTTTGCTATGCACACCGATTTCGCGCTGACTGATCAGGCAGCTTTTCGCCGTGTGCACGAATTCGATTGGATCTTCGATGGTCAGGATGTGGCCCTTCAGGCGGCGATTCATCTCATCAATCATCGCGGCCAGCGTGGTTGATTTTCCAGAGCCAGTTTTGCCGGTGACAAGAATCATGCCTTGTGTGTGCCGGCATAACTGGCGCACGACATCCGGCATGTTGAGATCGTCAAGCGTCATGGCCTTCGACGGGATGGCACGGAAAATGGCACCGATGCCATTGATGTGGCGAAATACGTTGACACGAAAGCGGGAAACATCGGGAATTTCGTAGGCGAAGTCAGCCGCGTCATTTTCTTCGAACATACGTTGTGTCGAACCGTCCATAATCTCGGACATAGCTTCCAGCACGATTTCTGTCGTAAGTCGCTCATCCATGATGGCTTTTAGACCACCGTGCACGCGTGCCCGTACCGGGTCACCCGATACAAAATGCAGATCGGATGCGTTTTGTTCGAGTGCCGCCTGCAGATATTTGTCAATTTTTCTCATGGCATTACAACTTCGACTCGTCACCGATGTCGATTATCGGGATGAGATCTGTATCAGTTACGAAGCGCTGGAACTTCTTCTTGTCGACGGCAAAGCGTATCGCGTCGTCCGGATCTATTTCTTTGGCGTTAATAAAATCGAGCAATGTCTGATCCATCATTTGCATACCCATGCTCTTGCCGGTTTGCATCTGTGACGGAATCTGGTGTGTCTGGTCAGATGTGATGAGCTTCGCGATCGCACGACTGTTGACGAGAATTTCCAGAGCTGCTCGTCGGCCGCGTCCGTCAGGGGTCTTCACCAGAACTTGCGTAACCACCGCCTTCAGGCTCATTGCCAGGAATCCCTTTGTTTGTTCGCGCAACTCGCCGGGCAGTGCGTCGATGATTCGATCCAGCGTCTTCACAGCGCCTGTCGTGTGCAGGGTTCCGAGCACCAGGTGGCCGGTCTCGGCAGCCGTCATCGCCATTGAAATCGTTTCGGCATCGCGCAGCTCGCCAACCAGGATGACATCCGGGTCTTCGCGCATTGCTGACCGAACACCATCGGCAAAACTTGTAACGTGTGTGCCCACTTCACGCTGGATTACCTGGCTCATCTTACTCGGGTGCACGAACTCAATCGGGTCCTCGAGGCTAATGATGTTTAAAGCACGCGTTGAATTGAGGTGGTCGATCATTGCCGCCAGTGTTGTGGACTTACCGGTACCGGTCGAGCCGGTTACCAACACCATGCCCTGATGATAGTCACAAAATTTCTTCAGGATGGCTGGCATGTGCAGCTGGTCAAGCGTCGGCACATCACCCGGGATAAATCGAAACACGGCACCGTATCCGGTCGCCTTGCGAAATATATTGACGCGAAATCGCCCGCCTTCATCGGCGACGTAAGAAAAATCAAGATCATCGCCCGTCGCGAGTACATCTTTCTGCTTGGTCGTCAGGATTTCCTGGATATAGGAGTCAAGCTCGTTGTCGGACAGTTCACGAAACTTGATAGGCATAAGGTCGCCGTTCATACGCAACATCGGCGGCACGCCCACTGCCAGGTGGATATCGGAACAACCTTGTGCAAGTCCGAGTTTTAGGAAGGCGTCTATTCGTGCCATATCTTGCCTTAAAGTTTGATTGCGTCGAGCGCTTCAGTCAGGTCTTCCATCGACTGATGCCGTTTGGTCTTGTCAACCGACATCGCCTTAATGATCAGCTCCGCGTAATCATCTGGCAAATCCTTATTAATTTCCTGGCAATGTTTAGCCTTGCCCTGAACGTGTTGATACATGACCGACATGTGATCGCCACGGCTGTAGGGCGGTATTCCGGTGACCATCTCATACATGATAACGCCAATGCTGTAGATATCCGCTGTTTGGTCAACTTTCTTGCCGAGAATCTGCTCGGGCGCCATGTATTTTGGTGAGCCGATCACGTAGCCGGTCTTCGTCAGCTGCGTATCGCCGCTACTGGCCGCCGCCGCAACGCCGAAGTCCACGATTTTGAGCAGGCCTTCGCTGTTAACGAGAATGTTCGCAGGCTTGAGGTCACGATGGATGACGCCGGCCAGATGCGCGACCGTCATGCCCGTTGCCATATCCTTGGAGTATTTCAGCGCTTTTTGCAGAGCCATTGGTTTGCTGTTTGGGATTTCGCCTGACAACGTGTGCGATGGGAAATACTCCATTGAAATAGCATAAGCACCCTGTAAATGCAGGAAGTCATAAATGCGAATGACATTGCGATGAGTGATCTTTCGCGAGTAGCGTAGCTCGTGAACAAAACGTTTCATCATTTCCTCGTCCGAAGAAACATTCGGATTCAAGAATTTTAGAATCAATTGTTCATCGACGACCTCATCTTCCATGAGCAGCACGGTACCAAATGCGCCTTTACCGATTTTCTCGATGTACTTATAGCGTCCATCGATGACATCGCCAGGACTGAGCTTTTCGATATCCAAAACGGGTATTGCCACCGGTGCTTCAGCAACCGCCGGCGCTTCGTCAGCGTCAGCCTGTTGCTTGCTTTGTGCGCCCAGTAATTTCTCGAGGTCCGAATTGTCGAGCAGCAGCGTTTTGGTGTGCGCCCCGATTTTCTCTGCGCGCACGTTTTCTTCCATAACCGTCTCAGAATATCGGTCGTCGAGGCTTTTTAGTGCGGTATCCGCGGCATTGATGATGGTGTTCTCATCGGACTGCTTGATCTTCTTCAATACTGTGCGAATCGTTTCTGCATGCGTTTCATCTGCTAAGTGAGCGAGCGCTTTGATGGCTTCAATCTGCACGTTGCGATCGAGACTTTGCAACATCGGTACAATCTTGGAAATGTGCTTGTGGTTGCCGATTTTGCCAAGTGCGCGGATAACGACCGTATCGGTTTTCGGATCGGCACCCAGCATGGACTCCAGTTTCGGTAGCGCCCTGGGGCTGCCAATTTTCGACAATGCATCGACCGCTCGTTCGCGCACCCACCAGTCGGAGTCATCGGTTGCATTGATAAGGCCATCCACAGCGCGCTCGTCTTTCGTCGCGTTTAGAATTTCGATGGCCGAACGCCGGATTTCTTCGTCTTTCGATGTCACCAATTTCAGGACAGAGTCGACAACCCGTGGTCCGCCAATCTCGGCGAGGGCATCACCCGCGCGGGAGCGCACCCACCAGTCATCGTCCTTGATCGCGCCGAGCAACTCTTCGACGGAGGATTTATTGCCAACTTCGTTTAACACCTCAACGGCCGCACGGCGCGAGTATTCGGATTCGTCTTTTAGTGCCGGTATCAGGTACTTGACCGTATTCGGATGATTAATCCTGATCAGTACATCGACGACTTTGCTTTGTACATCCAGATCGGGGTCAGTGAGGAGAGCAGCTACTTTGTCGATATTGATGGATTTCTCAGGTCGCGTTGCCAACGCTGACAATGCCGCGGCCCGAACCATCTTGTTCGGATCTTTGAGCTGCATCTCCATCGCATGCGTAATCTCTGTCTTGTCGAACTTGGCGAGCAGCTGCATCAGGTGAATCTTGATCACCGGATCCTTGCCCCCCATGCGGGCGACGAGGTCGGGAATCATCTCGGGTTTGAGGATTTCCTGCATGATTTTGAAGATGGCCGCTTTTTCTTTCGGCTCACATTCGTAAGCGTGGCGAAGCAATTCATGCACGCTCAGGTCCTGCTTATGCACTCGCAGGATTTCAATCAGCGCTGGCTTTGAGACTTCCTCGTCTTCAAAAAAGTCGAGCAGGTTGTTGGCGTTGTACGTCGTGCTGCTTGAAAGTGCCCATGCTGTGCCGGAGACAACCCGCTCATTGCCATCGGCGAGACCTTCCTTGAACAGCGGCAGGTTCTTGTCATTGACCATCGAGGCAAGGATATCGACCAGCACCATGGTGTGGGTCTTGTCGGACATCGCCAGCGCATCGATAACTTTCGGAATCGCTTTGTGGCCAGCCGACTTGAGCTTTGTGACCAGTTTCTGGGCGGCCGGGGACGCGGGATCCTGCTCGGCGATGAGCTGCCCAATGATCTGATCAGACCGAAATGTGGCGAAAAAACCCACTCAGTCGGCCCGTCTTTTTATTATGTTATGTAATACCAAAGATTAAGTCGCTCAAACCCAAGCAATGCGGTCCCGGCAGGTGGCCTCAGGCCACCCGGACATCGATTCCGCTACTCCCGAACGCGACATTATGCCACATCGGACCCTGCACATTGCCCGCCATTACTGGCTTTCAGAGAACCTTAAGCTCCGTTACAATGTGACTGCGAATTTCCGGCAAGCCGATCCTTCGCAATCAAATTTTACCTAATACCAGCCAGCGAAGTGTGACGGTGTCAACAGAAACAGACGTGAATAAGTTCCTCAATTCCATTGAGTTAGCAGCTTTTGGCCTGCCATTACATGAGGTCGGGCGTGTCCTGAGCGTCGAGCTTAGTGGCGATAAGGTGATCGCAAAAATTGAGCTTGGGCTGCCCATTGCCACGATTCTTGATGAGGTCTGTGCGGAGATCGGTGCCAAATTGAGTGCGCATTGCGGCACTCAGTCCGCCGATGTCAGCGTCACAACGAAAATTGCCGCGCATGCGGTGCAGGCGAATTTGAAACCGGTGCGAGGTATCAAGAACATCATTGCGGTCGCCTCGGGCAAAGGCGGTGTCGGAAAGTCGACGGTGGCTGTGAACCTGGCGCTGGCGCTCGCCGGTGAAGGCGCGTCCGTTGGCATCCTCGATGCGGACATCTATGGACCCAGCCAACCCCACATGCTTGGCTTGACGGGCGAGCAGCCCGTGAGCGAAGACGGCAAAACGATGTTGCCACTGAAAAATCACGGCCTGGAGGTGATGTCGATCGGCTTCCTGGTGAATCCCGACCAGCCGATGGTTTGGCGCGGTCCGATGGTAACGTCCGCCCTGAATCAACTGATGCATCAGACGAAGTGGGGTGCGCTCGACTACCTGATTGTCGATATGCCGCCCGGAACCGGCGACATTCAGCTGACCTTGTCGCAAAAAATACCGGTCTCCGGGGCTGTTATTGTGACGACGCCGCAAAACATCGCGACGCTCGACGCCCGCAAGGGGCTTGAGATGTTCCGCAAGGTGTCGATTTCGGTGCTGGGTGTCGTTGAAAACATGAGTACGCATGTTTGTTCCTCCTGCGGGCACGAAGAGGCGATATTTGGCAGCGGCGGTGCTGAAAAAATGGTCGCCGATTTCGATATCCCCTTGCTGGGTGCTTTGCCGCTCGCAGCCAGCATCCGTGAGCAAACCGACAGCGGCATGCCAACGGTGCTGTCGGACCCGACTTCCGCAGCTGCCGCCGCGTACCGCGCAACTGCGATTCGCATGACCGCGGCGCTGGCCGCGCGCAAGTCCGATTACAGTTCAAAGTTTGGCAACATCGTCGTTGAAGGAAGCCAATGAGCATCAAGTCGGATCGCTGGATTCGGCGCATGGCGAAAGAGCAGGGCATGATTGAACCGTTTGAACCCGGACAGGTTCGCGAAAACGGTGGCAAGCGTATCGTGTCCTATGGCACTTCAAGCTACGGCTATGACGTTCGTTGTGCGGACGAATTCAAGATTTTCACGAACATTAATTCTGCGGTTGTCGACCCGAAAGCCTTTGACGAGTCGAGTTTTGTTGATGTCCAGAGTGATGTTTGCGTCATTCCGCCGAACTCTTTCGCACTTGCGCGCACGGTCGAGTTTTTTCGCATTCCGCGCACGGTGCTCACGATATGCCTCGGCAAGTCGACCTATGCGCGCTGCGGCATCATCGTCAATGTCACGCCGCTTGAGCCCGAGTGGGAGGGGCATGTAACGCTGGAGTTTTCCAATACGACGACACTGCCGGCGAAGATATACGCCAATGAGGGTGTCGCCCAAATGCTGTTTCTGGAGTCGGACGAGGCTTGCGAGACGTCCTACCGTGACCGCGGCGGCAAGTACCAGGGACAGACTGGCGTTACGCTGCCGAGAGCTTAAAAATTCTGAATGACCGGTGCGTCGCTCTGTTTACCGTCTCGCCAGCATTCGCCCGAGCGAAACACGACTTTTCCGGAGCCGACCCAGGCCGCGGCCTGTGGATAGATCTGATGCTCCACGGCCTGTACGCGCAATGCCAGCTCTTCAGCCGATTCGCCTGGTTTCACTGCCAGCCGGCCCTGCAATATTCGCGGTCCGGCATCGAGCTTCTCGGTGACGAAATGTACGGTACTGCCGTGCCACGCATCACCCGATTCGAGCACACGTTGATGCGTATTCAGTCCGGGATAAGCGGGTAAAAGCGCGGGGTGGATATTCAGTATCCGGCCGCAATAGTGGGTTACAAAGCGCGTACTGAGAATGCGCATGAAACCTGCCAGCACCAGTAAGTCCGGCTTGAAGCGATCAAGTTCCGCAATAAGCGCCTCGTCGAAGGACTCGCGGTCCGGATAATCGTTGTGCTGGATGCAGGTGGTTGGAATACCGGCTTTTTCGGCGCGTTCGAGACCCGGAGCGTTCGGGTTGTTGCTGAAGACCACGCAAAGATTGAGCTCAAGCGTTCCCTGCTCAACGGCATCGATGAAGGCTTGCAGATTGGTGCCTGATCCGGAGATCAGGATTGCGGTTTTACAGGGCTTCGCCATCAAACGTAGTGCACAACTCGGTCGGAATCGGGATCGCCATCGATAATCCGGCCGATCTGCCAGGCGGATTCACCGTGCTCTTGCAGGACTTTTATTGTCTTTGAAGCGGCATTCTCGTCAACCATTACAACCATGCCGACACCGCAATTGAAGGTGCGCCGCATCTCCACGATATCAATATTGCCCGTCGTCGCCAGCCAATCAAACAACGGACCGCGCGACCAGCTGTTGGTATCAATTTCGGCGTCAAGCGCTCCGCTGAGCACACGAGGGACGTTTTCCGTAATGCCACCGCCGGTAATATGAGCCAATCCTTTGACATTCACAGACTGCATCAGTGCCAAGATCGCTTTCACGTAAATACGTGTCGGCGCAAGCAATCGCTCGCTCGCCGCTTCACCATCGATCAAGGCGTGCGGTGCACGCTCAAGGACTTTTCGGATAAGTGAGTAACCATTGGAATGCGGGCCACTGGATGCGATGCCGATGATTGCGTCGCCGACAGCAATCTTGCTGCCGTCAATTAATGCGTCACGCTCCACTGCACCAACGGTGAATCCGGCGAGATCATAGTCGCCATCTGAATACATGTCCGGCATCTCGGCCGTTTCGCCGCCGATCAGCGCGGCGCCGGCTTGCAGACAACCTTCAGCAATGCCGGCGATCACGTCAACAGCGACGGCATTGTCGAGTTTTCCGCAGGCAAAATAGTCCAGAAAGAAGAGCGGTTCCGCGCCCTGCACCAGGACATCATTGACGCACATGGCGACCAGATCGATACCGATTGTGTCGTGTCGCTTAAGTTGCTGGGCAAGCATGAGCTTGGTGCCAACGCCATCCGTGCCGGACACCAGTACCGGTTCCCGGTAGCGGCCCGGTGGCAGCGCGAACATGCCGCCAAAACCGCCGAGTCCGGCGAGAACTTCAGGTCGCCGCGTACGCTGCACCAGTGGCTTGATCTGTTCGATCAGTTCGTTGCCGGCGTCAATATCAACGCCGGCATCTTTGTAGGTAAGTGGTTTATTGCTCATTAGGGGGTGGCATACTCTGTGAGGGCGATATAATAGTGCTTGGCGACCAACGGGGAAACCACCCTTGCGACTAATGGTAAGAAATCTGAACGTCGAATCAATACGGCATGCTCTCATTTACGCTCTGGCTGCGCTGTTTTTTTCGCTGTTGCCCTGGCGCCCGGCAGCGGCTGTCGATGTGCCGACGCTCTATACGGCGCAGGTAGCGATGGATAAAGAGTCCGATAATCCGCGCGAAGATGCCTATAGAGCGGCGCTGGCCGAGATTATTGGCCGGGTTTCCGGTTTTGAACTCAGTAACAATCCCGCAGCTATCGATGAAATGTTTCCGGTGCCCGCGGCTTATGTCATTCAGTTCAGGCCTGGCCAGAACGACAGCCTTTGGGTGTCATTTGACGACAAAGCGATCGAACGCGTGCTGCGCGCAAATGGCGAAACGGTTTGGGGCCGTGAGCGCCCGCTGACGCTGGTCTGGCTTGCCGTTGACTGGGGCGGTGGTGAACGCGAAATTATCGCCGCCGGGGAACCGGAGCGGTCGCAACAGGAAGGGCGCTCGATTGATCGCAATCGCCTGCTGCGTGAGCGGCTGCTCGAAATTGCGCAGCAACGCGGCCTGCCGATCGCGTTTCCGTTGCTCGATACCATGGACTTGCAAGGCGTCACCTTCAGCGATATTTGGGGCGGTTTCGATGATCGCATTGTCGATGCTTCCCGCCGCTACGATGCCGACTCCATCCTGATTGGCCGAATTCGTCCCTCCAGCAGTCAGCAGAACCGCTGGACTTACTTGTTTGGCATGGTTGAACGCACCTGGACCGGTCCGCCCGAGGGGGTTGTTGGCCAAATCGCAGACTTGCTTGCGGCCGAGTTTGCGGTGGGAGGTGATGCGCCCTTGGAACGGGTTGCGCTCAATATCTCCGGTATCGAGAACGTCAATGCCTACGGTTCTGTGCAAGCGCTGCTTTCCGGCGTCAATTTGATTGAGCATTACAAGATATCTGCCGTTTCTGGCGATGTTGTCAGCTATGAGGTTGATGTCCGCGGTGGAGCGGAACGCTTGCGGCGTGCGTTGCGATTTGCCGGTCTGCTGGAAACCGATGCAAGCTCGGGCATGCGTGGATTTGATGACACGCCGATGCTCGATTTTTTCTATGCGGCAAATGACAAAATGACTCGACCTCCGAATGTCTTTTAGCTGGATCCCAAATGCGATATCGCTGCTCCGCATCGCATTGGTCGCACCGATCTTGCTGCTCATTCTGAACGGTGGCTTTGCGTGGGCAATCATTCTGTTTTGCCTCGCCGGTTTTTCGGACGGCGTAGATGGCTACCTCGCGAAGCGCTTCGACTGGCGTACCCGGCTCGGCGCGTTACTTGATCCGATTGCCGACAAACTGCTGGTTGCCAGTTTGTTCATCACGTTCGCGTATATGCAACTCATTCCGGTTTGGCTTGCCAGTGTGGTTATTTTGCGTGATGTGGTAATCGTCGCAGGCGCCGCGGCCTATAATTTTCTGGTTGGTCCGGTTCAGGGTGAACCGACCCGGGTCAGTAAGCTAAATACGGCGCTGGAACTGTTGTTCTTGCTGTTCATCATGAGCCGAGCAGGATTCGAATGGCCGAGTGAGATCACCAACACCGTGTTGGGAGCATCCATTCTGGTCACGGTTGTCATCAGTGGCGTCGACTATGTCTGGTCATGGTCGAGGCGGGCGAGAACAGGGGAATAAGTTATGCAGGCAAGTTTGCGGCTGAACTGGATGATTGCCATCGCAATATTTGGCTGGTTATTGTATTTGCTGGCACCCGTGTTGACGCCGTTTATTGCGGCAGGACTCTTGGCTTACATAGGTGATCCTTTAGCGGATCGGCTGCAACAGCACAAAATTCCGCGCACGCTTGCCGTCGTCATCGTATTTCTGTCCACGTTTCTGATGCTGGGTCTGCTCGTGTTGCTGATCGGGCCGCTTGTCAAGACGCAGATCAGCGCGCTGTTCGACGCATTGCCCGAAATCGTAAAGCAAGTAGAAGAGGTCTGGTTGCCAACAGTGCTCGGCTGGATGAAAGTTGAGCCAGGTGACGACGTCGGGATCAGCGCATTCCTGGCGCGCTACAGCGAAATGGTCGGCAGCTGGAGTGGCAAGATTCTGCTGGGCGTCGGTAAGTCGGGCGGCGTGCTCGCTGCCGCAGTTTTGAGCCTGTTCCTGATTCCGATCCTCACTTTTTATATGTTGCGTGACTGGGACTCATTTATTAAACATGTCGGAGCACTAATACCCAATAGCCAGCGAGAAACCGCTTTGGCATTGGCGAAAGAGACTGACGATATGCTGGGTGCATTCTTGCGTGGCCAGTTGCTGGTCATGCTGGCGCTGGCAGTGATTTACTCACTCGGTCTTGCAATCGTCGGTATCAATTTTGCGATCGCCATTGGAGTTGTTGCCGGGCTGGTCAGCTTTGTTCCTTACCTCGGATTCGTTTTCGGTATCGGGCTCGCCGGGCTTACTGTGGTACTCGAACCCAACCCGCTTTTGCACCTTGTGGGAGTCATCGCAACGTTCACGATCGCACAAGTCATTGAAGGTTCGTTGCTGACACCGAAACTGGTCGGTGATCGCATTGGCTTGCATCCAGTCCTGGTCATTTTCGCTGTGGCTGCGGGTGGGCAGCTGTTTGGGTTCTTTGGTATTCTGCTGGCGCTGCCGGCGGCCGCCGTTCTGTCAGTGCTGATTCGTTTCGCTTATCACCGCTATCTGAAAGAACATCCCGAGCTGGACACGGAGATTGAATGAGCCAGTTAGCGCTGCCACTTCAGCTCGCGGACCACGCTGTCTTCTCAAGCTTCTTCCCCCAGGGCAATGAGACCCTCGTTGCCACGCTGAGCGAACTCGCCAGCGGCGAGGACTCGGACCGGGTCCGACACGGATGTTGGCTGTGGGGTGCGAAGGCCAGTGGCAAAACCCATCTGCTGCAAGCGGTCTGCGAGGTAGCAGGCGATCGATCCAGTTACATGCCGCTGTCGATGTTCGCCGATGCGGGTCCGGAAATTCTCGACGGTCTGGCCACCCGGGAAATTGTTTGTATTGACGATGTGGATCTTGTGGCGGGCCGTGACGACTGGGAAGCCACGTTGTTTGACCTCTGTAACCAGGTGCTGGATGCCGGTGCCGAACTGGTGGTTTCGGCCGCTGCCGCACCGCGCGAAAGTTCCTTCAAGCTCGAAGATTTGAAGAGTCGCTTCGCGAAATTGCCGGTGTTCCAGATTCGCGCACTGGGCGACGGCGAACGCGTCACAGCTTTGCAAATGCGGTCACGACATCGTGGGCTCGAATTGCCGACTGACACAGCGCAGTACTTACTGAAACGAAGCCGCCGCGACATGGCTAGTCTTTACGACTTGCTTGATACCCTGGACAAGGAAGCACTGCGGGCAAAGCGACGATTGACGATTCCGTTTGTGCGCAGTGTTATGGAGCAGATCGGCTAGGCAGCCAACTTGACCGCGATGGAAGCGACGCGTTTCCCGAGAGCCGCTGCAAGACTTTTTTCATCGTCCGCAAGCACATCCGGCTTTTTATTCCACGTGACATGGGACGCGCCGTAAGGTGACCCACCGGTCGCTGTCGTCGAAAGTTTTTCTTCGGTAAATGGCAAGCCGACATAGACCATGCCGTGGTGTATCAACGGGATCGCCATTGACAATAGTGTTGACTCGTTGCCGCCATGTGCTGTGCTTGTCGACGTAAAGACGCCGGCGGGTTTACCAACCAAGGTTCCTTTCACCCAGTCGGTCCCGGTCGAGTCAATAAAATACTTTAGTGCCGCGCTCATGTTGCCGAATCTTGTCGGGCTTCCCATCACCAGCCCGCCGCACTGAGAAAGGTCTTCGACACTCGCGTAAGGTGGACCGGATTCAGGAATCGTAGATTCAGTCGCTTCGCAAACGGCCGATACCGGCGGCACGGTGCGCAGTCGTGCAGAGCATCCGCTAACGGAGTCGATACCCCGGCAAACTTCGCGTGCGAGCGCTTCGGTCGCGCCGTATCGCGAGTAATACAACACCAGAATATCAATGCTCACGGTAGCAGTGCCAGGACATTTTCCGGCGGCCGGCCAACAACGGCACGACCGGTTTCATTATCGACCACGATGGGGCGCTGGAGAACGATCGGATGTTTGGCGATCCAGCCGGCAAGCGCTTTATTGTCATCAAGCGGTGGCAGGTCTTTTGCTTCTTTGAATTCGCGCTCACCGCGACGCAGCAGTTCTGCCAGGGGCAGGCCGAGTTTGCGCGACAGGTCGAGCAATGTTGCTGCGTCGGGGGAGTCGGTGAGGTACTGCACGATATGGGTTTCAACGCCGGATTCGTCGATCAATGCCAGCGTCTGGCGCGACTTGCTGCAGCGTGGATTGTGGTAAATCGTAATGGCCATGAATGTCTCGTATTCTCGGTTTAGCTGGAAAAAGCGCACTCTAGCAGGACGGCTGCGTTGCGTCAGCGCTGACAATTGCGCTTGACGCGGCGGCGCGGCAGTTGGTAGCGTTGACCGGCTGCCGACACTCAAATAACACGAAAAAACCTTGCCTAATCAACTTCTAATCAAAAGCTTCAAGAATTCCCTGCAGGCGTTGCTGCTCGCTGCAGTGTGTTTGCTGGCGGCCTGCGAAACGGCGCCGCCGGTACAGGAGATGAGTGACGCACGGCAAGCCATTGCTGTCGCCAGGAAGGCTGGCGCTGCCGACCTGGCATCGTTTCACCTTGATGCGGCCGAGAAGTATCTCGCCAGCGCGGAACAAAGCCTCGGTCGACAGGCCTACAACCAGGCACGACGTGACGCGAACCAGGCCAAAATGAAAGCCTTGGATGCACTCAAGGCGGCGGAACGCGAGGCGGGCAAGAAACAGGATTCCGCGCGATAACGGATACGACAGCACTTGAGGCTCGCTTGTATACCATCAGGGGCCGCGTTCAGGGCGTCTGGTTTCGAGACAGTACCCGCCAGAAGGCGCAATCACTCCAGATCACCGGCTATGCCAGAAATCTTCACGACGGAAACGTCGAAGTTCTGGCCTGCGGGAGCAGGGAATCGCTTGACGCGCTACGGCACTGGCTGGGCCAGGGTCCGCCTTTGGCGCGGGTTAGCGGGGTTTCGGAGACCAGCGCTGAATTCCAGGAACTCGACGCATTCACAATTTCCTGACGCTGAACTTATCCCTTAAACCACTTCTTGCTGAGCTTGTTGATGACCTTGTTGGGGTATTTTCGGACCCCGAGGCTGCCGTTGTAACGACCCAGTGCTCGGCGCAGATCGCCGTTTTCCTTGTCAAGATAGAACCGCAGGATGGTACAGCCGTAGCGCAGGTTGGTTTCGATGTGCAAGAGGTTGTCATTCGGCCTGCCAATTTCGTTTAGCCAGAACGGCATGATTTGCATCAGCCCAATGGCACCCGCGACCGAAATAGCATAGCGATCGAAATTGCTTTCGGTCTCGATCACGGCAAGTATCAATTCGGGCGGCAATTCAACCCGGCTGGCTTCCATGTGCACGAGCTTCAATATCTTGATGCGCTCTTCCGGATCCTGAACCTGCCGCTGCAGCCGGCGCGACATGTCCGTCAGCCAGACTTCGGCATCGAAGCGGTCTGTGAAACTGGGCGTGTCGCTGGCCGCCGCGCGCAATGCCTCACGCAATTCGGGGTCGTGCGGGGCCTCAGCCAGCACAGTACTCGCCCAAAGACTGGCGGCGACAAGGAATGCGCAAATGGGCGGGTTAAGGGGCGTCATGGCTGGAGTTATAGTATCAGGATTGTTTGGTAAATTATGAGCTTACAGCAGTTTATTGCAGTAATTTGAGAGCATCTTCACGTTTCAAGTTACGAGATTCCGCATCTTTGCGATGACGATATTCCAGCTCGCCGGCCGCCAGGCTTCGATCGCTGATGACGAGCCGATGCGGGATGCCGATAAGCTCCGCATCCGCAAACTTGACGCCCGGTCGTGCATCACGATCGTCCAGCAGAACGTCAAGGCCCTGGCTCGTGAGCTCCTGGTACAAGGCCTCGGCCGCTGCTCGAACGTCCTCAGAACGCTGCATATTGATTGGGACCAGGACCACGTCAAACGGTGCCAGCGGAGCGGGCCAGATGATGCCCGCTTCGTCATGATTTTGTTCGATTGCCGCGCCGACGATGCGGGTAATTCCGATGCCGTAGCAACCCATCGACATCACCTGGTTTTTACCGTCCGGATCTTGCACGGTGGCCGACATGGCCTCGCTGTACTTGCTTCCCAGCTGGAATATATGGCCAACTTCGATACCCCGCGCGATGCTTAAGGTGCCGCTGCCACCCGGCGTCGGATCGCCGGCAATCACATTGCGCAGATCGAAGGTCTTCGAAACATCGAGATCGCGTCCAAAGTTGACGCCGATGAAATGCATGTCTTTCTCATTCGCGCCACAGACGAAATCACTCATACCCAGCGTTGCGTGGTCAAAATGAACCGGCAGCTCGAGTCCGACCGGACCGACGAATCCGGGACCAGAACGTGTTGCTTTAACGATGGCTTCGGGTGTTGCCATGGTCAACGGCGATGCGACGCCCGGAATTTTTTGCGCCTTAACTGCATTCAGCTCGTGATCACCCCGGAGTATCAAGGCCACAGGGCCATCAACACCATCGACAATGAGTGTTTTTAACACGCGGGATGCGTCAATTTTTAAGAATTTGCATAGGGCTTCAATCGTTTTGACGCCAGGCGTTGCAATTTTTTGCAGTTCCTCGGCGGCATCCGGGTATCCCGCTGTGGACGGCGACGTCGCCGCGGTTTCGATGTTGGAAGCGTAATTATCCGCGTCGCAGTAGGCGATTGCGTCTTCGCCTGAATCCGCCAGCACATGAAATTCCTGCGACCGGCTGCCGCCAATTTCGCCGGAGTCCGCATCGACGACGCGAAACTTCAGCCCCAGACGTTCGAAGATCGACATGTACGCCGCGTGCATTCGCAGGTAGGACGCTTCCATTCCCGCTTTGTCGATGTCGAACGAGTAGGCGTCTTTCATGATGAATTCCCGCGAGCGCATCACGCCAAAGCGCGGTCGAATTTCGTCGCGAAACTTGGTCTGTATCTGGTAATAATTGATCGGCAGCTGCTTGTAGCTGCGCAACTCGCGACGCGCGATATCGGTGATCACTTCCTCATGCGTTGGACCGAAGCAATAGTCCCTGGAGTGCCGGTCGCTCATGCGCAGCAACAACGGCCCATACTGGTCCCAGCGCCCGGATTCCTGCCACAGCTCGGCCGGTTGTACCGCCGGCATCAGCAGTTCGAGCGCCCCGGCCCGGTCCATTTCGTCGCGAACCACGGCCTCGACTTTGCGCAATACGCGCAAACCCAGAGGCATCCAGGTGAACAGTCCCGAAGCCAGCCGGCGAATGAGGCCAGCGCGCAACATCAGCTTATGGCTGATGATCTCAGCATCTGATGGGACTTCCTTGAGTGTTGTCAGCCCGAATTCCGAAAAGCGCATGCAAAAGTGCCCTAAAAGTGACGAGGCGCGCATTCTAACCGTATTGACAGATAAGCCAAAGCAGCGGAAGGTCCACAGTCTTTTATTCGCAGGGATGCCAGATTGTACGGTCGTCGAAACCCGTTTGTTGCCGAGGAAGGCCTGCCACTGCTAATCGTCATGGTCGCGGCGGCTATTTTGCTGATTCGCTACTCCAATCCATGGTTCGCACTGGCACCCGCGGCAGTATTTGTCGTGCTGTATTTCGTATTCAAGGATCCGCATCGTGCGATACCCTCGGTCGCGCTGGGGGTTCTCAGCCCGGTTGACGGCGAAGTGCTGGAGGTCGGCACGCTTGAGTCCGGCGATATGGGAACGGCCGTGCTGCGAGTGGTCATCGCGATCAACAGCCTTGGAACCTACACGGCACGCAGCCCGGTTGAGGGCATCGTCAAAGATCTGGGCACGAAAGCGATGTGGCTGCAGACGGATGAAGGCGTCGATGTAAGCCTGAAGTTTCGTGGTTATCGTTTTGGGCTGCCGCCCAAAGCATTTGCAGGCTTTGGTGAGCGTCTCGGACAAGGACAGCGGTGCGCCTATTTGCGCCTGACACGCATTGTTGAGGTGCAATGGCCGAATGACGGAAAACTTTCCGTCGAAGCCGGCCAGACGGTCCGGGCGGGCGTTGACCTGATCGGCAGCATACACAGCCTGCGCTAAGCTGTTGCCCGTGATTTCGGCCGTGAAAAGCGCGATGTGCCGTGGCAAACTCTACGCTCAAGCAAGAGCCCCGGTCCAAAAATGATCCACCCTGAACATCAACGACGTGCCTATTTGCAGGCCATGGGAATTGACGTATGGCTGCCGCGCGATGCGGCCGAGCCGGTGGCTGCGCTTGCGTCGGACGCGGCGGGCGCAATGGACTGGGATGAGTTGCGGCGCTGTGTTGCCGATTGCACACGCTGCGCCTTGTCGAAGAGCCGCACACAGACAGTGTTCGGCGCCGGCAAGCAAGACGCCAACTGGATGATCATTGGCGAAGCGCCGGGTGCGGAGGAAGATCGACGCGGCGAACCGTTTGTCGGGCGAGCGGGGCAAATGCTGAATGAAATGCTGCGGGCGGTCGGGCTCAGCCGCGAATCCGTTTTCATCGCCAATGTGCTGAAATGCCGGCCACCGAACAATCGCGATCCTGAGCCAGGTGAGGCTTCCGCGTGCCGACAATACCTCGAACGCCAGATCGAACTGGTACAGCCGCAAGTCATTCTGGCGGTTGGCAAGATCGCGGCACAGAACTTGTTGCAAAGCGACGAGCCGGTAGGACGCATGCGAGGGCGGCGACACGATCTGAAGGGTGTGCCGCTGGTTGTCACCTACCATCCGGCCTACCTGCTTCGCAGTCCGTCGCAGAAGCGCAAGGTCTGGCACGACCTGTGTCTCGCCAAGCAATTGGGTTCAGAGGTGGCGGCATGATTATGCCGATGGAGAATCCGCCAACAACGATTCGCGATATGAATCACGACGATTTGGCGATGGTGTCGGATATCGAACGCCGCAGCTATGAGTTTCCCTGGAGCCACGGCGTTTTCCGCGATTGTCTGCTCGCAGGCTATCAATGTGTCGTTCTGATTCGTGAGCGCCGAGTTTCGGGCTACTCGATTCTGTCCGTAGCGGCCGGCGAGGCTCATATCCTCAACCTTTGTATTGACCCGGAATATCGGGCGTTGGGTTACGGAGAAAGGTTGCTGGACGAATTGCTGTACCGGGCTCGTTCAGCCTCGGTTCGCGAGATTTTTCTTGAGGTTCGGCCGTCGAATAAGACGGCAATCCATCTCTATCAGAAGAAGGGGTTTCACAAGATTGCCGCACGACCGGCTTACTACCAGGCACGGGAAGGTCGTGAGGACGCGTCGGTATTGGCCAAGAAGCTCGTCATCGACAATTGAAGCCGGAGTTTCGCGCGCGCCGGGATTCGGCTAGACTGCGCCGCCTCTGAAGTCTTCTCACTGTAATGCCGAACCTCGACAAACAAGTCAGCAAACGACGTACGTTTGCGATCATCTCGCACCCGGACGCCGGTAAGACGACGCTCACCGAGAAGCTGTTGCTCTATGGCGGCGCGATCCAGCTTGCCGGCACGGTTAAGGGTCGCAAGGCGAATCGACATGCAACGTCGGACTGGATGGCGCTCGAGCAACAGCGCGGCATTTCGGTAACCTCATCGGTCATGCAGTTTCCATACAACGATCACGTTATTAACTTGCTCGATACACCGGGACACGAAGACTTTTCCGAGGACACGTATCGCACGCTGACGGCGGTCGATTCGGCGCTTATGGTGATCGATTGCGCCAAAGGCGTTGAGAAACGCACGATCAAACTGATGGATGTTTGCAGACTTCGCGATACGCCCATCATGACGTTCATTAACAAGCTGGATCGCGATGGACGCGAACCGATTGATCTGCTCGATGAAATCGAGTCTGTATTGAAGATTGAATGCTCGCCAATTATCTGGCCAATCGGCATGGGACGGTCTTTGAAGGGCGTGTATCACCTGTTGCAGGACAAGATTTATCTTTACGACAAGGTAGGTCGCCAAAAAGCTTCCGGCCGGTACCTGATTGAGGGTCTCGACTCCGATGAAGCAACAGCAGCGCTGGGCGACCGGGCAGACGAGTTTCGCGAGGAGATCGAACTGGTCAAGGGTGCCTGCCCTGAATTGTCACTTGAAGATTACCTTGCCGCCAGGCAAACGCCGGTGTTCTTTGGGTCGGCTATCGGCAACTTCGGTGTCAAGGAATTGCTGGACGAGTTTGTGAATTACGCACCGCCGCCACTGGCTCGCGAAGCCGAGCAGCGCGACGTCGCACCGAATGAAGAAAAGATGACGGGGTTTGTTTTCAAGATTCAGGCAAACATGGACCCGGCACATCGCGATCGCATCGCATTTATGCGAATTTGTTCCGGCGAATACCGAAAGGGCATTCGCACATTGCATGTACGCTCTGGCAAAGAAATGAAGATTCCCGATGCCATTACCTTTATGGCCGCAGACAGACAGCATGCTGAAACGGCGTATGCCGGCGACATCATCGGCATTCATAATCACGGCACGATCAATATCGGCGACAGTTTTTCTGAAGGCGAGATCTTACGATTTACCGGAATTCCCAATTTTGCCCCGGAAATTTTCCGACGCGCGGTATTGAAAGATCCGCTACGGCTGAAGTCGCTGCAGAAGGGCCTTGCGCAGCTGTGTGAGGAAGGTGCCACTCAGTTGTTCAAGCCAATGCGCAACAATGACCTGATTCTTGGCGTGGTCGGGCCCTTGCAGTTCGAGGTGGTGGCCCACCGTTTGCGCGATGAATATAACGTTGAATGTCAATTTGAGGCTATCAATGTCGCGACTGCCCGCTGGGTTGAATGCGACGATGCGAAGATGCTGAGTGATTTCGAACTCAAGGCACATGACAATCTTGCGCTGGATCATGGCGACAGTCTGGTCTACATTGCACCTACGAGAGTCAACCTCAACCTGACTGAGGAACGATGGCCGGATATCACTTTCCGCGCAACGCGAGAGCACTAGCGAACAGTTCTTTGTCGGAGGTAAGGCATTGCCGGCGTCGCGAATATTCAACAAGAAGGTCATAACCTGGGCGTTCTACGACTGGGCTAACTCGGCATTTGCGCTGAGCGTACTCGCAGTACTATTTCCGTTAATGCTGGGACGATACTGGGTCGGTGATGGCAGCGGTGCCGACACCACAGTGCGCTTGAGCTCGATTACCTTTCTGGCAAGTGTGATCGTTCTTCTATCCGCGCCGATTCTGGGAACAATCGCGGATGCCGGTGGCTATCGCAAACGTTTCCTGCTGATATTTGCACTGCTTGGTGCGCTTGCGACTTGTGGGCTCGGCTTTGTCGGGCAGGGCGATTGGCCGACCGCTTTAGCGCTGTATCTTGTTGCTTCAATTGGTTACTACAGCTCTATCGTTTTCTACGACTCGCTGATTATTGACGTCACCGAGCCCCGCAACTACAACATGGTGTCGACGCTCGGATTTTCAGTGGGTTACCTGGGTGGTGCGGTATTGCTCGCACTGCATCTGTGGATGCTGAAGTCGCCGCAAACCTTCGGGCTCGAAAACAGCACCGAGGCATTTAGCTATGCCTTTATTTCGGTTGGCGCCTGGTGGCTGATTTTCCTGGTTCCTCTGTTGCTGTTCGTCAAGGAAAAGCACAGTCCGAACGAGGTTCAAAGTCACCCAATTCGGGCCGCTTACGCTGAACTCCGTTCCACCATTTTCGCGATCAGTAAGTACAGAAACGTCACGATCTTTCTGGGCGGCTATTGGCTTTATATTGGCGGCGTTTTCACGGTTATTTTCATGGCAACCAACTACGGGCAACGCCTCGGTTTCGAGGACAGTGACTTGGTGATGGCATTGCTGATATCGAACTTCGTTGGCTTCCCTGCCACGATGGTCTACGGCGTGCTCGCACATCGCTTTGGTGCCAGGAAAGGAATCTATTTTGCGCTGACCGCCTACGTCGGCGCCTGCTTGTGGGCAATCCAGATGACCGAGGTGCAGGAATTCTACATCATGGCAGCAGTGATCGGCGCCGTGCAGGGTGGCGTTCAGGGCCTGAGCCGCTCGGTTTACGCGTCTTTGATTCCTGCGGAACAACCGGGTGAGTTTTTTGGCTTTTACAGCATGAGTACCAAATTCGCGCATGTATTGGGACCCATTATGGTCACCATTGCGGCGTTATTATCAGATGATCCCAAGTGGGTTCTGCTAGCGCTGATGCCGTTATTTCTGGCGGGCGCATTTTTGCTGGCCCTGGTGCGTGTTCCGCCACACGCATCATGATCAAACCTGGAGTCGGTTGTTGCAGCCGTCGCGAAGGAATTTTAGGCGATAGCAGCGACAGCTTTTCGAAGCTTCTCTACCGCACCCGCGACCTTGGCTCCGTAACGTGCATCGAGATAGGCATCCGTCACTGCCTGAATGGCTGCCGGCGGTAACGGGCATTGCGCCATAACCCGTGCTGCAAATTCTTGCTCTGTCTCTCCAATGTACCGTTCAACGCCGGTTTTCCTGATGAAACGCTTGTAGAGAATTGAGGCTTGATCTTTCTTCGCTGGGCGATAGCGCAGCATCATGAAGGCACTAATTGCGAGGATGGTTGCAATCACAGTGAAGACCAGCGTCAACAGCATTTTGCGCCAGCTCGGGTTTTCCATGCCCAGCCATTCCATGAAGGTCTTTTGCTTGTCCGGGCTGTAGCCGAGAATCCAGTCGTTCCATTTTGTATTCAGCATGTCCCAGGTCATCGTTAAATTTTGCAGCAGCCGAGATGGCGCCGAAAAGCCCCATGAAATGCCGATGCCGTCCAGCGCAGCATCACGCGCGCCGTATTCGATTCGTTCGGGTGCAACAGCAGCGGTTGGGTCGACTCGTCGCCAGCCAGATTCTTCCAGCCAGACCTCGACCCAGGCATGCGCATCGGATTGGCGAACAATCAAGTGTCCGCCAAGTGGATTTACTTCGCCACCCTGGTAACCCAGCACGATGCGCGACGGGATGCTGGCGGCTCGCATCATGACGGAAAATGCGGACGCATAATGTTCGCAAAAACCCTGCCGTGTATCGAACAGAAACGCATCCACCGAATTACTACCCAAGGCTGGCGGCCGCAATGTATAGAAGAACTCTTCGTTGTGGAACATGGCCAGCACCGCATCAATGTATTGCTTATCGTTTGCGACGGTCTGGCGCATTTCCCGGGCCAAGCTTGCAGTACGACGATTGCTGTCGTCCGGAAGCTCGGTATAGTAGCGGCGGAATATGCGCGGGAGTCCGGTTTGCACCCGGTATTCGGGATAGGAAACGACTTTGTAGGCGACGCGCTGCTCGATCGGGGTCACATGCGATAATTGTTGATGTGGTCCCATGAAAGTCCGTTCCAGAGACCACTCCATGGGCATATCCATCGCGATTACCCACTGCTGTTGCGTTGGCTCAAGGGTAATCTCGTAGGAATAGGCCTGACCGGCAAATTCGAGTTGCTCGCCTGCTGGTGCTGCGATGCGAGGCTCCGATCCTCTCCAGGTGCGGCCGTTAAAGCTCGTCATGACCAGGCCACGCCAATAGCGGTCTTTCGGTTGTGGTAACTGATCGTCGAAGCGCACACGAAACGCGACCTCGTCGGATTGCGATAGAGAACTGATATCGCCAGGGCTCATCGTATCGCTCAGCCCGGTTACGGCGCGACTCGTGTCAATTGGCACGGACCAAAAAGGCGTTGCCAGCCGCGGAAACAAAACCCACATCGCGATCGCCAGTGGCGCTGCATACAGGAGCAGGCGTCCGCCTGTTCTGAGGCTTTGTTTGGCGGATTCGCTTTCGACGGCCGACATGCGTAACCAGGCGGTCATGATGATTAATGTGCCGAAGACCAGGTACGGGAGCGACCACAGGTATTGCTCGCGAAGCAGCGACGACATCACCAGGAATATACTGATGAACAGCAGTACAAACTGGTCTCGACGCTTGCGCGTTTCCAGTAATTTTAAAGCTGCCATAATCGCAAGCAACGCCGAGCCTGGACCGACGCCACTGATCGACGAATAGCTCGCGAATACGCCAAGAAAGCACAACAATGCGAGGCCACCGCGAACCCACCGTGACGGCAGCATCCGGCGCTGCTGTTCTATGACATATCGCCAGGTCGCGCAGGAGACAAATGCGCCGCTTATCCAGAAGGAAAGGTAGGGTACGTGCGGTGCGAGCGCGACAACGAGGGCGGCCAACGTCCATGGTAGGCTGCTCAGCAAGGAACCATCGGTGCCTCTCGGTTGTGCGCGCATCATTGTGATTCCCCAAACAATGCCAGCGCTTGCAGACATCGGCGACGATGCTCGCCGCCATGCGCCGGTGGGAACTCAATGCCGGGCAGTTTCAGGCCATAATCCTGCAGGGTTCGATCAGTATTGACGACCCAGCATGTCAGAATCGATAGCCGCTCTTCAATATCGCTGACGTCGATTTCATCGTATACGAACCATTGACTGCTCGTATCTGCACCGGCGAAGCGCTTGGAGAGAAGTTGGCCGCTGCGCGCGTAGGCCTTCCAGGCAATATGGCGGGGCGAGTCACCGACGTGATAGCGGCGCAGGCCGGCGAAATCTTCCTCGCCGCGTGCATCCTGCTGACGATGGCCGTGCGCAACGCTGGTCGCCGGCGGCTCGGGTGCGTCAACGCTCGGAGTCGGGTAAACGAGGCCGCGAAGGTCCATATGCAGCCAGGCCCAGGCACGAAACAACTCAAACGGAAACAGTGTGCGGACGCCGAAACGATCAAGCTCGGCCCAACCGCGGCGGTGGCTAGCCATCGGCAAGATAAATACCTTGCTTTCGCCTGGCTGCAAATCGTGCACGTCACTCTGCGCTTTGTCGTGATAAATACGAATGCCGTAGCGAGCGCTCTTTGACGGGTTGCTAACGGCAATACGAAAGCGGATAGATTGTCCGCAGAAAACAGGTTCCGTTCCGGCAAAGGTCAATTCCAGTCCGACCAGATTACGTTGACACTGGTGCATCGTTACGAGACCAATACCGGAGAGCAAGAACGTCAGTACGAAGGACAAGTTGTTGTTGTAGTTCATCGAACCCAACAGCATGGCGAATGCCATCAGGGCAAACACAAGTCCCACACCGGTGGGCAGAATATAAACCCGCCTCGGGCGTAAGGTGGTGCTTGTCGCATCAGTCCCCTGGCGCTTGCGCGCCCAGCGGCGCACAGCTGCCGTCGCGCGGTCGCGGATTTGCTGCGCGAATCGCATTGGCTGCAGGCCCTCAAGGGCCCTGGGGAGACGCTGATTAATTTGCATCGCACACGACGGCCGAGTGGCGGGCGAGGCAAGGCAGGAGGAACGTGGTGTACTGTATGTACTCGAGCGACGAGTAACGCGGCCGCGCCCGCCACCCGGCCGTCCCTCGGTAAATACTTGATAGAAATAGGGTTGTTGTCAAATCGTCTGCCGCTTTGTTGCGCGCCTTGCCCGTATCCCCAATACGCGCTGCGGCACGTGTCGCGCCGCAAACGATTTGACAATAACGTGTGCGATGCAAATTAGTCAGAGTCTCCCTAGGGAATTGCCACTGAATCGAGGACATGCTGGCAAAGCTCGGCAGGGCTCCTGAAGCGGGTGCTGCCTGCGGGTTTCAAGCGATGCCCGGCAACGGACGGAAATACCGCCTGAATATCGTCGGGGAATACACCCGAATGATTTTCGATAAATGAGCGCGCCCGAGCCGCAGCAACCAGTGCCTGCGCGCCGCGCGGTGACAGACCGGTTTCGATATCCGCCGACGCTCGCGTAAAACGGACCAGCGCTTGCACGTAGTCGATCAACGGCTCGCTGACGGCCTGTTTGCGAGCGGAGCTTTGCAACTCCAGCAGCATTTCCGGGCCGGCAATCGATTCGATCTCATCGATCATTGAGCGCCGGTCTGCGCCGGCAATGAGTTCACGTTCGCTGGCTTCGTTCGGATAGCCGATGGCAACGCGCATCAAGAAGCGATCAAGCTGCGACTCAGGCAACGGAAAGGTTCCGATCTGGTCGCCGGGGTTTTGCGTCGCGACGACGAAAAAGGGCGTCGGCAGTGGCCGCGTTTCGCCGTCAACTGAAACCTGGAATTCCTCCATGGCTTCGAGTAGTGCGCTCTGCGCTTTTGGCGTCGCGCGATTCACTTCGTCCGCAAGGATGAGTTGCGAAAACACCGGACCCGGCTGAAATTCAAACTCGCCACGATCCTGCCGAAAGACCGAGACACCGATGATGTCGGCGGGCAACAGATCGCTGGTGAACTGAATGCGGCGAAATGACAGTCCGAGCGTTCGCGCCAGGGACTGCGCCAGCATGGTTTTGCCGAGTCCGGGCAGGTCTTCGATGAGCAGGTGGCCGCGAGCCAGCAGGCAGGACAGGGCGAGTGCGATCTGATCGTCCTTGCCAAGAATTATCGTGCCGAGCGTTTTTCGTGCGCTCTCAAGCGCGTCGCGCTGGGCACTTACGTTGCTCGGTATTTTTTCTACGGTGCTGCTGCGCTGCATTCGATCATCCTCCAACAGGTATCGTCACCGATACCGGATTCATTTGCACCCGATCCGCGTCAGAATGTGATGCAGTGCTCAGAATACGATCGGCGTCAGGCGAGTTCGTCCAGTTTCTCGAGTTGTTCGCCCAGTTGAGCGATGGTTCGCTCGAACTCTGCAACGCGTTCCCGTTCTTGTGTGACAACCTCCGGCGGTGCATTGTTCACAAATTTCTCATTTGCGAGTTTCGCCGTGCTGCGTTTCAGGTCAACGCTGACTTTCTCCTGCTGCTTGCTGAGTCGCGAACGCTCTGCATCGACGTCAATCAATCCTTTCATCGGGACCAGCAGGCGCATCTCGCCCAACAGCGCGGTGGCGACTGCGGGTGGCTCGTCACCGTCCTTAAGGATCGTTACCGACTCAACACGACCGACACGTCGTAACAATATGATCTGCTCATCGGCACGTTGTCGGTCAAGTGCAGTGGCACCCTGTAAGATTACCGGCAAGGGCTTGCCTGGTGAAATATCCATCTCGCCGCGAATCTGACGTATGCCGAGAATAAATTGCTTGACCCATTCGATATCCGCAATCGCCGCTTCGTCGGTTTGGTCAGAGACTTCCGGATAGGGCTGCAGCATGATTGTATCGCCATCAATTCCAGCACGTTCGGCGACCTGCTGCCAAATTTCTTCTGTCACAAACGGCATCAGCGGGTGCAACAGGCGAAGAATCGCCTCAAGCACTTTAATCAGTGTCCGACGTGTTCCGCGCTGTAATGCGGGCGATGCGACTTCGGATTGCAGAATGGGTTTCGATAGTTCGAGATACCAGTCGCAGAATTCATGCCATGTGAAGTCATAAACAGACTGAGCGGCAAGGTCGAGACGATAGGTCTTGAAATGCTGATGCAGCTCGTTACTTGTTTGATTCAATCGCGCCTTAATCCAGCGATCCGCCGCACTGAACTCCGCGTCACCGTCATCCAGTGTCTCGGTGTTCATCAGGACGTAGCGCGCTGCATTCCACAGCTTGTTACAAAAGTTTTTGTAACCGTCGATGCGTCCGAGGTCGAAGCGAATATCACGGCCTGTTGTCGCCAGGGACGCGAATGTCATGCGCAGGGCATCGGTTCCGAATTGATTGATGCCGCCTGGAAAATGCTTGCGCGTCGCGCGCTCAATTTTTGGTGCAAGATGATCCTGCATCATGCCGCTGGTGCGTTTTTCGACCAGTGACTCGAGGTCAATGCCATCGATCAGGTCAATCGGATCCAGAACATTGCCCTTGGTCTTCGACATTTTTTGGCCGTCCTGATCGCGGATCAGGCCGTGGATGTAAACCTCACGGAACGGTACATCGTCCATAAACTTCAGGCCGAACATGATCATGCGTGCGACCCAGAAGAATATGATATCGAAGCCAGTGACCAGCACATTGCCCGGATAGAATTCCTCGAGAGCTGCAGTTTTTTCTGGCCAGCCCATGGTACTGAAGGGCCATAGTGCAGAGGAGAACCAGGTGTCGAGCACATCGTCATCCTGCCGCAGGCTGCGATCGCCGAGGTCGTGTTTTTTGCGGACATCGTCTTCGGAATAACCGACATAGACGGCTCCGTCCTCGTCGTACCAGGCTGGAATACGGTGTCCCCACCAGAGTTGGCGACTAATGCACCAGTCCTGGATGTTGTACATCCAGTCGTAGTAGGTCTTTGACCAGTTCTCCGGAACGAATTTGATGCGTCCGGATTCGACTGCTTCGATTGCCGGCTTAGCCAGCGGCTCGATTTTAACGTACCACTGATCAGTCAGGTAAGGCTCGACAACCGCGGTGCTGCGATCGCCGCGAGGAATCTTGACAACGTAGTCTTCGACCTTGTCGAGTAATTTGAGTCGCTTGATTTCGGCAACAATGGCTTTGCGTGCAACAAATCGATCCATACCCCGATAGACGTCAGGAACTTCATCGTTCAGCGCCGCGTCGTCAGTCAGGATGTTGATCATTTGCAGATCGTGGCGCTTGCCAATTTCGTAGTCATTAAAGTCGTGCGCAGGCGTAATTTTTACGCAGCCGGTACCAAACTCGGGATCGACGTAGGTATCGGCAATAATCGGAATATGTCGACCGACGATCGGCAGCACGATTTCCTGGCCGACGAGATGCTTGTATCGTTCGTCGTCCGGATGTACGGCTACCGCGCTGTCGCCGAGCATGGTCTCTGGTCGGGTAGTGGCAACGGTGAGGTAGCCTTTCCCGGATGCCAGCGGATAGCGGAAATGCCAAAGATGGCCATCTTCATCGGCCGACAGAACCTCAAGGTCGGATAACGCGGTGTGCAACACGGGGTCCCAGTTAACGAGACGCTTGCCGCGATAGATGAGCCCTTCATCGTGTAACTGTATGAATACCTTTCGAACGGCTTCCGAAAGGCCTTCGTCCATCGTGAAACGGTCGCGACTCCAGTCAACGGAGGCGCCCAGCCGGCGTGTTTGCCTGGCGATCTGGCCGCCCGATGTTTCTTTCCAGGACCAGACCCGTTCGATGAATTTCTCACGACCGAGATCGCGCTTGGAAATGCCTTCGTTATTCAGCAGCCGTTCGACAACCATCTGCGTCGCAATGCCGGCGTGATCCATGCCGGGTTGCCACAGGGTCCGATGCCCCTTCATGCGATGGAAGCGGGTCAGCGTATCCATGATGGTGTCCTGGAAGGCGTGCCCCATATGCAATGTGCCGGTCACATTCGGCGGCGGAATAACGATGCAATACGGCTCGCCGTTACCTTGTGGCGCGAAGTAGCCTTGTTCTTCCCAGCGCTCGTAAAGGCGCTGTTCGATTTCCTGAGGTTGGTAGGACTTATTCATCAGATCTTGTGCGTTTCGAGTGTGTGACCACGGTCACGGTAAATGGCATAACGTTTGCGGCTCTTGTCACGACAGTTTTCGTCCGATGTGACGAGTTCCGCCACGCGCGGGAAGGACTCGGCGAATGACGGTATGTCATCGCAGAGTGTGATGAGTAAGTCTCGTGCTTCGACCGCAACATCACCGAAGCCAATCGTTATCGGGGCGTTAGTGTCACCACCGACCAGCTCATGCGGCACGAAACTTCCATCACGAAATGTCCACAGCAATTCATCAAGGTGCTCGGCTTCGGCCTGGCTCATCGTGTGAATGTGGATCGAGTTTTCGAGACGCCATGCCTTCTCGGCCAGTTTGCAGGCGAGAGTATTGCGTGCATGTTCATCGACACGCTCGAGCACGTAAAAATCAACTTGTGACACGGTACGAGTCAGGGCAAGGCGCCGGCACTTGACAGCAGGTACTCGGAGAGCAACGGCACGGGTCGGCCGGTCGCGCCTTTTTGTGCGCCGGATTTCCACGCAACACCGGCGATATCCAGGTGCGCCCAGTTCATACCGTCGGTGTACTTGCCGAGGAAGCAGGCTGCCGTCACCGAGCCACCGCCCGGACCGCCGATATTCGCCATGTCGGCAAAGTTACTCTTTAGTTGAGCGGCATACTGCTCTCCCAATGGCATCGGCCAACCGAGGTCTTCCGAGCGATTGGCTGCAGCAAACAGGTCGTCTTGCAATGGGTCGTTATTGGCGTAAATCGCGCAACGATGATTACCGAGTGCAACGACGCAGGCGCCAGTCAATGTCGCGACATCAATAATGGCCTCTGGCTTGAAGCGTTTCGAATAAGTCAGTGCATCACACAGAATAAGGCGGCCTTCGGCGTCAGTATTCAGAACTTCAATTGTCTGTCCCGACATGCTCTTGACGATATCGCCTGGCTTGGTTGCTGTGCCGCTCGGCATGTTTTCGACCGCAGGTACGACAACATTCACGTTGATCGCCAATTTCATGCGGGTCAACGCGGCCATCGTGCCGATAACACTGGCAGCGCCGCACATGTCGTATTTCATCTCATCCATGCTGGCGCCTGGCTTCAGGGAAATGCCGCCGCTGTCGAAGGTCACGCCTTTACCGACCAGGACATACGGCCGAGCAGTGCCAGCGTTCTTGTATTTCATGATGATGAATTTGGCGGGCTCGACGGACCCCGCGGTAACCGACAGCAACGATCCCATGCCGAGCCGTTTCATGTCGGATTCGCTGAGAATCTGCGTCGTCAACTTGCCATTGCCGCTGGCGAGTTTTTTCGCGGTGCGCGCCAGGTAACCTGGCGTGCAAATGTTGGATGGCAGGTTGCCGAGATCTTTCGCCAGGGCAACGCCGTTTGCGATCGCGTCGCCATGCTCAGCCCCGAGAGTTGTTTGAGCCGCATCGCCAGACTTCGCAATTGAGTGACCAATGCTTGCTAACGGCATCGGCGCTTTCTTTCGGCCGCTTTTCATCTGATTGAATTCGTAGAGCACGTCCGAAATGGCTTCGACTGAATGGCGGGCAATGTAATAGGCGCTGCAGGCTTTGACGGGTTCGAGCGTCAGTGCATTGAGAATCTGCTTGGTCTTCGTGTCACGAAGCGCGCGGGTGCTCGCAGCAACGGCTTTTCGAAAGGCGATGGCGTCGAATGATCCGGACTTACCCAGACCAGCAACTGCGACACGTTTGGCCTTGACGCCATTGACCTGAGTCAGGACGGTGCAACGGCCCTGTTCGCTCGAAATATCGCCGGATTTGATGAGGTCACGGATGACGCCTTTACTGGCGGCATCAATATCGGCGGCGCCAGCGCCTAGTTTGCCGCGATTGTATACGCCAACGATGACGCAATCGGCCGCGCGACCGGATGCCTTGCTAGTGGTTGTAAAATATTTCATAAATCCCTTCGTCTGCCTTGTTATTGTTGAGGGCTGTCACGGACAAAATAAAAGCGGTAGTCTAACTGTTTCAGCTATCTACAGCTACGTCATTCCCGGACCCTGATGATCCGAATCCTGGACCGCTACATTTTCCGCGAGATCGCCTCGAGCTGGCTCGGTGTGACCGTCGTGTTGCTGCTGATCCTGCTGACCAATCAGTTTGCACGCGTTCTCGGCGACGTTGCCAAAGGAAAACTGCCGAAGAATGCCGCTTTTGACGTTATCGGCCTGTCAGCGGTGCAGTATTTGACCATTCTGATCCCGATTGGACTTTTTCTAGCCACGATGCTGGCCCTGGGCAGGCTGTACCGGGACAGCGAGATGCCGGCCATGATGGCGTGTCGAGTCGGGCCATCCGGCATCTACCGGCCGTTGACCTGGTTGATGTTGCCGTTGACGCTGCTGGTGGCCTGGCTATCGATAGCGGGCGGGCCCTGGGCATTGATCACAGTTGACCGGATTGGCGCGGAAGCGCGTCGCGAGGCTGACCTTGCCAGTATCGAGCCGGGTCAGTTCACGATGTTCGGCCCGGATCGGGCTGTTGTCTACGGCAGCAGCGTGACCGCGAGTGGCAGTATGGAAAAGGTTTTCATGCAGCGCCGCGTGGAGGATGGTGGCGTCGAAGTGGTCATTTCCGAGCTGGGTGAAATGGTGGAGTCGGACGATCCGAATATTCGGCTGCTGGTGTTGCACAACGGGCGTCGTTACGAAGGCGTGCCAGGCACCTCGGAATTCCGCGTGATCGAATTCGCCGAGCACGGTGTGCCTTATCGATTGCCGAGCCTCGAATCGCCAGAGGAAAAACCGCGTGTCATGTCGTTTCTGAAATTGCTGCGTTCAGGCGATCCGGAGCATATTGCGGAATGGCAATGGCGGCTGAGTGTGCCGCTTGCCACCGTGATTCTCGCCATTCTTGCCGTTCCGCTTAGCCGTAGCCAGCCTCGGGCTGGTCGCTACGGTCGGCTCGCTGTCGGGCTGCTGGTTTTCATTGTATATCTCAATATGATGAGCGCGGCTAAAGCATGGGTCGAACAGTCGACGATTTCGCCGATGCTGGGCATTTGGTGGGTGCACGGCTGTGTGCTGGCGTTCGCCCTGGGTCTGCTGGCGGTGCAGAACGGCATGCACAAACGGATTTTCCGATGACCGGGATTCTCAGCCAGTACATGATGCGTACGATCCTGAGCAGCACAGCGCTGGTCTTAGTGGTATTGCTGGGGCTCGCTGGCCTGTTCGAGTTTATAGCCGAGCTGGATGACACGCGCGGCGACTATCAAACTGCGCAGGTCGTTCTCTATACCTTGTTACGCCTGCCCAACCTGGCGTTTGAAATGTTGCCCGTTGCGACGCTCATCGGATCCTTACTCGGTCTGGGTGCACTGGCGGGCAACAGCGAAATCATTGTCATGCGTTCGGCCGGTTTGTCCGTCAAGGAATTGGCTGGGATGGTGGCATTTTCGGGCGGTGTGTTGCTGGTGCTAACCGGGCTGCTGGGTGAGTTTATCGGTCCGCCGCTCGATTTCTTCGCGCGCAACATGCGAATGGAATCGCGCTATCAACAAGATGATGATCGCATGGGCGATGAAGCCTGGGTGAAGGATGGCTCGACGTATTTGCATTTGCAGAAAGTCAGTCCTGAATTCGAGTTCGGTAGTCTGTACCTATACAAATTCGACGGTGACCGGCTGGAGTCCATTTCCGTCGCCGAGAATTCCGGTATCGACAATAACGATAACTGGATTCTGGAAAACCTGCGCGAGACACACTTCAGGGAGGATGGCGTACAGGTCATCGCGACATCGCGATCTGTTGAAACCTTCGAGGTGAACTCCGACTTGCTGGGCAGTTCGCTGGCCAAGCCCCTGAGCCTGTCCGCTCGCGAATTACGCGGCTATATCGACTATCTGAAACGCAATGATCTCGATGCGAGCAAATACGAAACGGAATTCTGGTTCCGCGTTGCGAGAACTGCGACGGTACTGATCATGCCCGTTCTGGCACTGGCATTCGTGTTCGGGTCATTACGCTCCGGCGGCGCAGGCGGACGCCTGATGATCGGCGTGATTATTGGTCTCGCGTATTATCTCGCCAGTGAAACACTGGCGAACTCGGGTCAGGTATTTAATCTGAATCCCGCTGTCGTAACCTGGTTGCCAACCGTGGTGCTGGCGGCAGTTACTTTGTTTGCGTTGTCGAGGATTCGTTAGCGGCATTTTTGGGATAGTGAATAATCCGCGTCTTACTCAGGCGGTCGTGCCACGTCAATTTGTCCTTGTCCCAGAGTGACCATAAGAAACCAAGACCGGCCGGTGCCCATGACAACAATGCAGCGAAAAAGCGAATTGAAGCCTTGCCAATGCTGATGTCACGGCCGTCGATTGATTGCAGTTGCAGTCGCCATGACTGCATGCCCAGGGTGCGTCCTGAGCGTGTCCAGAAGCCCACGTAAAAAATATAGATGATGAAAAACATTGTCAGCCGAAAAAACAGGTCAGTGGATGGCGGCACCGCCTCACCACCGCGCGCGATCACGAAAGGCGTTCCGGCAAGCATTAGCAAGGCGAACAGCAGCAAGCTGTCGTAAATCATCGCGCCGAGGCGGCGGAGCAGGCGGGTATTTTGCATTGTTTAAAGACTCGAGAGAAAGTTGGTCATGCGTTTGCGCGTCGCAGCGTCGGGCAACTCGCCCATTCCTGCTCCAATACTGTCGATCATATGATGCGTCTTGCTGGTCGAGGGAATCATGCGATTCCACTATCTTTGAGGGATCGGGCCTGTCGCCGATAATCGCGGCCGAGCCAGATTGAAACAGCTGCCCAAATCATGGCGAACGGCAGCATTATGATCGAAACTCCGGAAATGCCGAGTCCCATCATGAATTTAATCGTAAACGAACCGATGACGTCACCGAAACGGTAAATTGCGGTATCGATAAAGTTCTTCGTCTTGTATTTTTCTTCGGTCGTCACGACCGAATAGAGCATGTCGGTTGTTGGCTTGCTAAAGCTGAAACCGAGCCCGCGACGCGCCCACGTCATGAAAGCGACGACACCAAGTACCGGATCGATCGCCAGCAGAATAAAACTCGCTATTGAGACGATGGGTAACAGGGACAGGGAAACACCAACGCCCATTCGACCAACGACATGCCGAACGAGGAACAGTTGACCAACCAGGGCGAAGGTATTTGAGAAGACATTGATTCGCGAAAAGAACTCCGTCCGGAAGTCAGGGTCGGGAATAGAGGTCTCGACCAGCTGCGCCGCGAAAATATACAGGGCGGTTCCCAGCAGGCTCGCAATAACAGACGAAACGGCGATACCCATGAAGTACCTTGATCCCTTGATATGGGTAATACCGGCGAATGCACTACCGCCCAGCGGTTTTTCGCTCTCAGCGGTTTGCGAGTTCGTGCCTTCGTGCTCGCGTGAGACCCAGTCGCGAAGTTGATGAATGCAAATCACCGCGACCAAGAGCAATGCTGCAGCAATTGGAAACAGATTGTGCGTGCCAATTCTTACGACAATAAATAGCGTTGCCGCCGAGCCGATTAACGCACCGATGCTGCCGCCAGCAGTGATGAACCCAAACAGCCGACGTCCCTGCTCGCGCGTATAGATGTCCGCCATGAAGCTCCAGAATACGGACACGACGAACAGATTAAATATACTGAGCCAGACTACGAACGCCCGACCTAGCCAGACATTATCCTGTTGCTCTTCGAGCATGCGGCCGAAGATGAACCAGAAAATCAGAATATTTGATATGAAAAACAGGTAAACCCAAGGCAGAAACACACGCCTTGGAAAACGAGACGTCACCCACCCGAATATGGGCGTTACAAGCATCATGACGAGGAAGGTCGCCAGAAAAAGGTAGGGGATCGTATCCGGACCGCTGCCAACGGCCATCGATTCACGGGCGGGGCGCAATACGTAGTACGACGATAGCACACAGAAGAAATAGGCGAATGACCAGGCAACAGCGACGTACTCATGTCGCTCAAGGCCGAAAACCTTGCCGAACAGAAATGTGCGAAGATCTTTCAAAGGGTTGCCGACCATATCTCGAGCATCTTAATGGCCAGCGCCCAAAAGTCATACAATAGTCACTGAAAAGTCTCAAAATTAACCAAGGGCGGGAAAATCATGGAAGCAGTAGTCATCGTTACAGTACTGGCGCTGGTTCAGTACATTTATTTCGGCGTTCAGGTTGGCAGCGTCAGGGGCACAAGTGGCATCAAAGCGCCGGCAATGACCGGCGATCCGCTGTTCGAGCGCACGAATCGTGTGCACCAGAATACGCTGGAGCAATTGATCGTCTTGATTCCGGTCATGTGGATCTTCGCGAACTACGTGAATCCGCTATGGGCGGCCGGTTTCGGAACCGTTTATCTCGTCGGTCGATTCATTTATAGCGCAGCCTACCGCAAGGATCCGGCAAATCGATCTGTCGGTTTCATGATGTCATTGCTGCCAGCTGCGGTCATGGCAATCTGGGTACTTGCAGTGGCAGTTATGTCCTACCTGTAAGTACTTCTCGACAAATCGGCGAGATTTGGCGCTGTTCGAATCTCGCTGATCGTCCGATGCTTTGGCTTCAACCAGCAAAGGAGAAGGACGATGGCAAAAAGGATATTTGCCGCACTGATCGTTGCATCGGTGCTCATGTTGCCAGGCGCGGAGCCGCAGGCACAAAATAAACTGATCGCAATTGATGGCTGCGCAAAACTTGCGCGAGTGATCTATTCGGAAGTCTCAACGGCCGCGCTTTATGGGCCGTCACGCTCGGGACCCTGGACGATCAACCTGGGCAAGAGTGACCTCGAAGTGTGCGAGCACACGGCGAAAACGGTGACCCGGGCGTTCACGTCGGCCATACGGAATGCCGGACTTCCGGTATCCTGGGGGATCAGCGGCAACCGTAATGGTGATTACTGCTTGAGCGGCTTCATCTCGCAGTGTTATCCAGATCGCGACCGACTCAGGTATTCATCCATTGGCTATGGCACCGATTTCGTGGCGCGTTCCTGGTCGGTCGTTTCTCAGGCTGTCATGCGCGAAATGTACAATCCGTTCAGCAGTGATGAGGTCCGATTTCGCGATGAAGATCTTAAATTGCGTCTGGGTCTGGCTCTTCGGTCGGTAAAATTTGAGGCCGAATACTAGAGCTCGCAATCGATCCCTGCCCGGTATCGGCGGCTTCCCAATCGGCAATCACCGTGCGAGCTTCGGCCCAATCCCGTTCATCGACAATGACGCGGACATTGCCGATGGCGGGTAACTCACCGATGCCGCCCTGCAGATATTCGCCTTCGATTCGCGCGTCGATACCGGCCTGCTGCAGCTGGTGCATGGCGAGGTGCGCTTCAATATTGCTGGAGGCCTCGTAGGCTGTTTTCAATTCATGAGCTCATCAATGACGGGACAAGCCTATAGCTTAGCATCTTGGCACTGGCTGGAGGCTCGATAGCGGATCTACTCGCTCGGCTCCCATAGCTCAATTGGTGTTCCTTCCGGATCTTGTGTGCGGGCAAAACGGCCGTTGGGATAGATTTCAGGGTCAACCTCGACCTTGTTTCCCTGTGTTCTCAATTGCGCGACGATGGCATCCAGGTCACGCACCCGGAAGTTGATCATCCATTGTTGCTGATCATCACCAAAATATTGGGTGTCATTCTCGAAGGGCGTAAAAACAGTCGCGCCCGCCTCTTGTTGCCAGGGTTCGGCTCCATAGTCTTGTGGTGGCAAATTGATGCCAAGATTGTCGGCATACCATTGTGATGTTTTTGCGGTGTCACTCGCGCGGAAGAATACTCCACCAATACCCGTAACCTTTTCCATGTGATTGTCCCCGTTCGTCAGCTTCTTGTTTGCGCTGCCGAATTGATCGGCACGCGAAAAAAACATTGTGATTGAACTCTTTCCAGCCACCTTTTCGTAGCAGCCAGTCGGTGACTTCCAATTGTCCGAATTCGGGCGAATGAGATTCCCAATTTCGGGCGAGGCCGGACAATGCGATGTTTGCATTCTCGCCAGACGTAGCCAAACAAGCGCCTGCAAGCAGAAATAGCGCCGTCAGAAACAGCGTCTTTATCGTGCGGTCAGATTGACTGTCGTTCATTGCGATTCCCCCAGTCCTAAAAACTATTTCGTTCGTGAAACGCTTATTGGCTTTTCCCCGTAGCGTGTATCTTCGGTCCAAAGAAGCAATCGACCAAGCTGCAGATGGCGGCGGCCGCTGCATGGGGCAGCAGCCGTTCTCCAACAAACTCTTGGTTCAGGCTTAGGAGTACAAGCAGAGTCATACAGGCGGCGACCTTGTCTCGTTCGGGCGCAGCCTGCGCATGATTCCATCGCTCAATTAGTCGCGCCAGGAATTCCTGGTCCGCCTTTTGGTGTGCCATCAACGTATCGACAGGGACTTTTCGCCGGATGGCCAATATCTCTCGTTCCTGTCCCATCAATTGCACCAGCGGGTCGCTACAAAGTTGCGTAAACAGCTTTGAAACGAGCTGTTCCAGATGCTCCCGGGTGCGTTTCTGTTTGGGAATGTTGTTATCGAGAAACGGTGCACGAATAGCATTCTGGCGGCACTCGAGGAGTTCAAAAAACAACAGTTCTTTCGTCGGATAGAACTTGTAGAACGAGCCTTTGGCGATGCCCACTGATTGCGTGATCTGCTCAATGCTGGTCTTTGAAACGCCCTGCGCGGCGAACAACTTACTGCCGATACTCCGCAGTTGGTCTCGAATACTGCTTTCTTCCTGGTCACTAAAGGCACGTGGCACCGCGGCTCCATAAAAACTATTTGACTAAAACATATATATAGTCATAAAGTCCCCAGGTGTCAATGACCGATCGTGTGGAGAACCGACCATGCATCAGTGGCAGTTACGATTCACTTTCACAGGGAGGCAGAGTCATGATGAGTTGTGATCTTTGGGCATTAGTCGCAACGCTGCTTTTGGCCGTCGTGCAGATTGGTCTGCAAAGCGTAATGACATTAAGGCAGGCCGGCGCCGCATGGGTCGCTGGCCCGCGAGATACGCCCTTTGAGGTAACCGGCATGACGGGGCGTGTTGTTCGTGCTCACCGAAATCTCCTGGAAATTTTTCCGCAGTTTGCCGCTGCGCTGTTCGTGGTGCACGCCGCCGACGTAAATGGTGAACTGTCGAATTGGGGTGCATGGTTGTTCTTTTTTTCCCGGTGTCTTTATATTCCTGCCTATGCCTTCGGCCCGCCAGGACTTCGGTCAGTCTTTTGGCAGGGCGGACAATTCGGAATCCTGATGATCCTTGCGGATATATTTTATTAGATCCGATGGCATCGGCGTCGGAGCAGCGGGTTTAACGTCGCGCTGCTTTGGATCGTACGTAAACCTCCTTGCTGACACGCGCCACGATTTGTCCGCTTTCGTCGACTAATTCCGTTGTGAAGTGATAGGTGCTTTTTCCCAGTTTGTCGACCTCGGTGCGCATTTCATTGAGCCGCTCTTGTTCAATTTCGAATATGCCGAGAATGGTCCCCTTTGCAGGTTTAAGAAATTCGATAGCAGCTGTCTTGTCCCAGACGATGTAGCCAGGGCCGAGATTCATCGTCACGATAAAAACGTAAAACGGGTCGCACATTGAATACAGCGCGCCACCAAAATGCGTGCCGAACAAATTGCGGTTGTACCACCGGGATTTGAGCTCGACGTCGAAGCGTGTGAAATCGTCCCGGTGAGATTTCATACGAATACCCATGCCAAGGAAGGGCGGGTAGAGATTGATCTTCGTAATCAGTCTGCCGAACTTGGGGTTTTTCATGCTGGCTCTCATGTTTGCACGAACGCAATGCGTCTGAGTCGGACTTGTTTCGGCCCCCGATGAAACAAAAGCGCGACGTTCATGGTCTTGTCCACTATGATATTCATTTACAGAGGGGGCGGGATCAATGCGTAATTCGAGGCTACTGCCAGTTCTTGGCGTTCTATTGTTTGTCCAATTCAATTCGATTGCAATGGCCGACTCCACCCTGGATGCGCCGGCGATAGGGGGATATAGCCCGGTCAGCTATTTCATTGAAAACAAAGCTGAACACGGGTCCCCGCAGTTCGCTGTCGAACATCGTGGCGAAACCTATTTCTTGACGTCCAAAGCGCAGATCGAGATCTTCGAGAAGAACCCTGATCGATACCGACCACGCCATCGTGCATGCTCATACAGTCTGGCATACGGAAAGGTTCTTCCTCTGGATCCGACTAGTTTCAAAATTATCGGTGATACGCTGTTGCTGTTTCATGTGTCGGAAGAAAAGGATGCCTTGGTTGACTGGAACAAATCGAAACTCAGTCAGGAAGAGATGTTGCGGCGAGCCGATGCAAACATTTTTCTCATCGAGTTTTAATGCGAAAAAGAATATGAAATCTGTTGCGTTCCACTCAACTTCAGATGTGAATAGAAAATGGGTCTGACCCCATAGTGAGCGGGGATTGACTCAAATCGGCTTGGGCCGATTTTCGCCCCTTCGGGGCGCGCTTCGCGCGTCTAAAACGCTGGCGCGTTTTATCGAACCAGTGATTCAAGTCCGCCAAAAGCAGTACCAAACAAAAAGGGGTCAGTGCCCGAGCGGGCACTGACCCCTTTTTGTTTGGTACTCCCTAGGGGATTCGAACCCCTGTTACCGCCGTGAGAGGGCAGCGTCCTGAACCACTAGACGAAGGGAGCGGAGTTTTACCCCGGCTGTGCAGGGGCTGCTATTATACGGACGCAATCTCTTACCTCAAGCGAAAATAATTTGAAAAATACCGGCAATCCCGGGTCTGCGGCGCCAACGGTTATCCCGCGCCCCGCCCATAACGTCTCGCGGAACGAAATATCCTCAGGGGCCCTGAAAGTGTTGTATCGGCTGCACAAGGCCGGCTACCAGTCATTCCTGGTCGGTGGCGGTGTGCGTGATGCGATGCTGGAGCTGCATCCAAAGGATTTCGATATCGCGACCGATGCCACGCCAGAGCAGGTTCGATCGCTATTTAATAATTGCCGCTTGATCGGGCGACGCTTTCGTTTAGCGCATATTCGCTACGGGCGCGAAATCATTGAGGTCGCGACCTTTCGCTCGTCGGCGAACCACGAGGACGACGATGAGGCGCATGACCGGGAAGGGCGCATCCTGCGGGATAACGTCTATGGCACCATTGACGAGGATGTCTGGCGACGTGATTTCACCTGCAATGCGCTCTATTACAATATCGCCGACTTCAGTATCTGGGACTACGTCGGTGGCTTCGAAGATGTCCAAAACAAGCGCCTGGTCCTGATTGGCGACCCCGAGCAGCGCTTGCGCGAAGATCCCGTTCGCATGCTGCGTGCGGTACGTTTTGCCGGCAAGCTGGGCTTTACGATCGACGAGTCTGTGGCCAAGGCAATGCGCGGCCAGACCAGTCTGCTCACGAATGTGCCGGCGGCCAGGCTGTTCGATGAATTTCTTAAACTGTTCCAGTCCGGGTTTGCCGAACGCACGTTTGATCTCTTGCGCAAGCACGACTTGTTTGGCGAGTTATTTCCGGCAACCGAACAGGAATTGCGCGAACAGGACGGCTTTCTCACCTTTGTTCGCGCCGCCTTACAAAACTCTGACCAGCGGGTTGCTGATGGCAAGTCTGTTACGCCGATGTTTTTGCTGGGCGTTTTTCTCTGGGAGCCAGTTAAGAAGCTGGCCGAGATCCGACGTGCGGAAGAGAAGATGTCTGAATCGCAGTCACTCAACCTCGCGTCTTACGAGATCGTTTCGCAGCAACAGCGCCGAATTTCTATTCCCAAACGATTCACCGTGCCGATGCGCGAAATGTTGTCGCTACAGCCACGATTCACAACCGTTAGCGGCAAACGTGCCTTAAACTTACTTGAGCACCGCCGCTTTCGGGCCGCTTACGACTTCATGCTGCTACAGTCTGAAGTTGGGCTCGTCGACCCGCAACTCGCGAAATTCTGGACGGAAGTGCAAACGCAATCGCCTGATGAGCGTGCGAAAAGTTTTGAATTGCACTCCCAGCCGAGCGGAAAGGGTCGTCCACGTCGCCGGCGACGCCGGAAATCGTCCAAGGCGTCGTGAGCAAGACCAAGGGCCATTGGTTTCCCGCCTACATCGGCCTGGGCAGCAACTTGCACGACCCGGCGCGACAACTGGAAAGCGCTTTCGAACGATTGGCATCGATTCCGGACACTCGACTTATACGGCAGTCGTCTCTGTATCGCTCGGCGCCGTTTGGTGGCGTGGAGCAACCGGATTTCGTCAACGCCGTTGCTGCCGTGTTGACACAGTTGTCGGCCGAGCAATTGCTGCGCGAATTGCAGCGCATTGAGGCGGAGCACGGCCGGGAACGCGGCGATGTCCGGTGGGGGCCGCGCGTCCTGGATCTTGATTTACTGGTTTACGCAGACCAGCGCATGGATGATCCCGAGCTCACAGTGCCGCACCCGGGCATTGCGGAAAGAAATTTTGTATTGTTGCCGCTGCAGGAGATCGCGCCGGCCCTCAGCGTTCCCGGACTGGGCAAGGTCATGAAACTGCAAGTCAATCTTGATGAACCTAATATTTCACGCATTGGATAAAGGAAGCCAGTGACCGTCAGTCAGCTAAATACCAAAACCAGCGCGCCACGCTACATCGCGATCGAAGGACCGATAGGCGTTGGCAAGACCGCGCTGGCGAAGCGACTGGCTGATAGCCTGTCCGGCGATCTTGTTTTGGAAGAGTTTGAGGAGAATCCGTTTCTTGAACGCTTCTATCGCGATGGAAAGTCTGCCGCCTTGCCCGCGCAAATGTTTTTTTTGTTCGCGCGTGCCCGCCAGATCGAACAGCTGCGACAACCCGACCTGTTTTCGTCAGTGCGAATATCTGACTATTTGTTCACCCGAGACCGCTTGTTTGCGGAACTCAACCTCGACACCGAGGAATTGAAGCTCTACGACCAGATTGCGGAGAATCTCGCCGTCGAAGCGCCGGTGCCGGACCTGGTCATTTACCTCCAGGCATCGGTCGACGCAATCCTGCAACGATTGGCGCGGCGCGACATGGCCTATGATCGATATGTTGAGCGCAGCTACCTCGAGCGCCTGACCGAGGCCTATTCGCGGTTCTTCCACAACTATGACGATGGTCCTTTGTTGATCGTGAACGCATCGCAGTTTGATCCGGTACATAGCGATGCCGACTATCAGCAGCTCTTCCAGCAAATTGAGCGCATCACGGGTGGGCGACACTTTTTTAATCCTGTCGCCGCCGCGTTTGCCTGATATTCTCAGCGCTTATGTATACACAGCTTGAACAACGTGGCATGCCGGAACCCCCGGTCAATGTCTCAACACTTCGCAAAATGAAGCAGGATGGCGAGCCGATTGCCTGTCTTACTGCTTATGACGCGAGCTACGCCGCATTGGTTGATGCCGCCGGCACGGATTTGGTGTTGGTCGGAGATTCACTGGGTATGGTGATACAGGGGCACGACACGACAGTACCTGTGACCGTAGATGACATTGTCTATCACTGTCGCAATGTTGCCCGGGGTTTGCGGCGAGCGTTCCTGGTCGCCGATATGCCGTTTATGAGTTACACCAAGCCCGGTATCGCGCTCGACAACGCGGTGCGCCTGATGCAAGAGGGCGGCGCAATGATGGTCAAGCTGGAAGGCGGCGATGATCAGGTGGACATTGTCGAACACCTCGCGCGTCACGATATTCCGGTTTGTGCACACCTTGGCTTGAAGCCACAGTCGGTGCACAAGATTGGTGGCTTCAAAGTCCAGGGCCGTGAGCCGGACAAAGCCAAGGAAATGCGGACCGCAGCGAAGCGCCTGCAGGACGCCGGCGCGGATATCGTGTTGCTGGAATGTGTACCGAATGAAGTGGGTAAACTGATCACTTCGGCCCTGGATGTGCCGGTGATCGGAATCGGCGCTGGCCCCGATGTCAACGGGCAGATTCTGGTGCTTTACGATGTCCTGGATATCACGCAGGGACGAACGCCGAAGTTTGTCAAAAACTATCAATCGGGTTTTACCTCGCCGCTGGCTGCGGTTCAGGCTTACGTACAAGAAGTAAAAGCGGGCGACTATCCTGCGCCCGAACACTGTTTTTCCTGATCCGGACCGGATCGCAATCTAAAGCATTTACTCATTATGAAAGTTGTTAATAGCAAAGAAGAGCTCAATGAGCAGCTCGCCGAATGGCGTGATGAGGGCGAGCACATCGCGCTGGTGCCGACAATGGGTAACCTGCACGCGGGCCATGTGTCACTCGTCGAGCTGGCACGCGAAAATGCGGAACGAGTGGTCGTTAGCATTTTCGTCAACCCGACGCAATTCGGAAAGGATGAGGATTTCGAGCAATATCCGCGTACGCTGGAAAAGGATACTCGACGTTTGAAAACAATCTCTGCCGATCTTATTTTCGCGCCTGCCGTCGAAACGATTTATCCATTTGGTGTGGAGGACGCGACGATGATTTCCGTACCGCGTATTACCGAAAACTTTTGCGGAAAAAGCCGGCCAGGGCATTTCGACGGCGTCACAAGCGTTGTGGCGCGATTGTTCGGTATCGTTCGCCCCGATGTTGCGGTGTTTGGGCAAAAGGATTTCCAGCAGCAGCTGGTTATACGGCATATGGCACTGGACTTGTGTCTACCGATCAAAATTATTACCGGCGAAACCGTTCGCGACGATGATGGGCTGGCGCTCAGTTCCAGGAATCAGTATTTGACCGACGACGAGCGCGCTATCGCGCCGCTGTTATACGAGGTTTTAGTCGCTGTCGGTGACAAACTGCAAAGTGGCGCTCGAAATTTCGACGAGCTGGAAGCAGCATCTGCCAGGCAACTTTCGGAGGCGGGATTCGATGTCGATTACTTCGCAATTCGCCGTGCACTGAATCTTGAGAGCCCGGATCGGGATTGTGATGAGTTGGTTATCCTGGTTGCCGCGAAGCTTGGTAATGCACGCCTGATCGACAATTTGATCGTTACGATCTAGGACGTGTAGCAAGTCTTAATCAGAGACCAGGTTGCGTCCTGCGTTCTTCGCACGATACAGCGCCGCATCCGCAGCTCGCGTCAGCGAATCGAGATCGCCGCGCGGTGCCAGTTCAGCGACACCCATTGAGATTTTGACGGGTATCTGGATCAACGAATCACTGCCGTCGCTGGTGCTGCCACTGACAGCCAGGCGAACCCGCTCGCCGATCTCCAGAGCTTGTTCTTTCGATGCGCCGGGCAACAACACGGCGAACTCATCGCCGCCATAGCGTACCAATAAATCATTCGGCCGAAACTGTGACCGCAATACATTGGATACAGCTGACAACGCGCGATCCCCGGCAATATGTCCGAACATGTCGTTAAACTGTTTGAAGTTGTCGACGTCGATCATCATCATCGTTACCGGTTCTTCTTTTTCGATGCAGCGCTGAATCTCTAATGGGAAGAGGTCTTGCATCGTGTGGCGGTTAGCGAGGCTGGTCAAAGCGTCAGTCGTTGCATGACGTTCGAATTTTTTTAATTCGCCGAAACTGTCGGCAATAACACGATTGTGGCTGCGTACGCGTTCCGACAGAACGATAAGTAAGTTTTTTGCAAAGTCGTGCGAGGCATCGACCATTTTCCAGAGAACAGATTGGTGAATCAGCAGCAGATGTGCCTCCTCGGCACCGATGACAAACGCTGATGGGTCGCGGTCTTCAATAATGGACATTTCACCAACGCAGGCGCCGACTTCCATAGTGGCCAGAACCGGAGTGTCCGGTGAACCGACATGGATGTTCAAACTTCCCGACAGAACAATGTACACGTACTCGTTTTTCGCGCCGGGTGAAAGCAGCAGTTCTCCTGCAGCAAGGTCACGTCGTTCGCATCGTTGCAAAAGTTCGTTCACATCATTCGGCAACACGCCCTTGAACAGCTCGAGACTATCGAGCAGCGAGCGTTTGTAGTCTGAATTGGTGGCAAGAGATTGTGGCAAAACTAACTCCATGAGCAAGCATGGAATTGTTGCGCGTTTTAGACCAGATAAACAACGACCAGACCACAAATTTGCCTACGTAAAAGCCACCAATAATGTGACGGGCATCACTAGTCGTCGGCTTCGAGCTCGGCGCGGGCCTCTGCAAACGACACTCGATCAGCGTCGGTGACAACAGGATACTGAAGGCCGATGTTTTTCAGAGCGCTGACAATAATTTCTGCCACGCGTGCTTGCATGTAGGATTTGTCGTCCGCGGGTATCGCGTACCAGGGTGCCCAGCTGCGCGATGTGGCGTTAAGTGCGGCTTCGTAGGCGGACATGTATTTATCCCAATGCCGCCGTTCTTTGACATCGCCTGCGTCAAACTTCCAGTTCTTGGTGGGCTTGTCGAGGCGTGCCAGGAAGCGTCGTTTTTGTTCCTCTTTTGAGACATTCAGCCAGAACTTCAGGATCACCGTGCCATTGCGCGCGAGGTGTTCTTCCTGCTGCCGAATGGACCTCATACGATCCTCCCAAATGGTCTCAAGATTGATTTCGCCGGGCAGTCGCTGATAGGTCAGGATTTCCGGATGCACTCGCACCACCAGCACTTCTTCGTATTGGCTGCGATTAAAAATTCCGATCCGGCCACGCTCGGGCAAGCGGGTTGTGGTGCGCCACAAAAAGTCGTGATCGAGTTCGTGTGATGACGGTTTTTTGAAGCTGAATACCTGGCAGCCCGATGGATCAACGCCTTGCATTACCGATCGGATGGTGCTGTCTTTACCCGCCGCATCCATAGCCTGAAACACGAGTAGTACAGCGCGTCGATCGCCGGCCATAAGAATTCGTTGCAGCGTATTGAGCTCTTTTACTGTCTTGCGGCGATGCTTGCCTTTGTGCAGATGGCCGTCGGTCAGCGCAGTTGTGCTGGACTTTGCAACATCGAAGCTGCCGTCGAAGGGAACCAGGTATTCCGATTCGGGTGCTTCAAACATTCAAATTCTCCGGGTCTCGATATTGGTGTTGTTGTATTGCCCACTGTACATGTTCTGCAATCAACGGTGAGTTGTCATTTCTTCTGCTTACGAGTGCTGCGAGGACCTTGTCGCTGGACTTTGCGTTGCCGAGCGCAACCGCAATATTTCGCAACCAACGTTCATGCCCGATTCGGCGTATGGCGCTACCTTCTGTTTTATCGAGCCAGGTTTGCTCGTCCCACAAGAACAGATCGGTCAGTTCTGCGTCGTTGAGTCCGTGACGCGGCGCGAAATCTCCTTCGGCAGATGGCTTGGCGAACTTATTCCACGGACAAAATAGCTGACAGTCGTCGCAACCATAAACCCGATTACCAATCGCTTTGCGAAACTCTTCGGGAATCGAGCCCTTGTTTTCGATCGTCAGGTAGGAGATGCAGCGGCGTGCGTCGAGCTTGTACGGTGCAACGATGGCGTCGGTTGGGCAAACATCGATACAAGCTGCGCACGATCCACAGTGCGAAACTTCGGCCTCATCGACCGGCAAGGGGAGATCCGTGTACAGCTCGCCGAGGAAAAACCAGGAGCCGGTGTCGCGATCTATCAGGTTGGTGTGTTTGCCGATCCAGCCGACGCCGCTTTTCTCGGCGATCGCTTTTTCAAGTACTGGTGCGCTGTCGACAAAAATCCGGTAACCGAAGCGTCCGATTTTTTCCTCGATGCGCCGTGCCAGGGCACGCAGTCGTCCTTTCAGAACTTTGTGATAGTCGCGGCCCAGCGCGTACCGCGATATGTACGCAGTGGAATCGTGATCGAGCAGTGCTTTCGCATTGTCTTGTGATTCAGGCAGATAATCCATGCGCACGGAAATGACTCGCAGTGTTCCAGGGACAAGGTCTTGCGGGCGACTGCGCTTGCTACCGTGACGTTCCATGTAGTCCATCGAGCCGTGGAACCGAAGTGAGAGCCACTCGGTGAGGCGATCTTCAGCTTCGCTCAGATCGATGTCGCTGACACCACACTTTTGAAAGCCGAGTTCGGCACACCAATCGACGATGGCGCCCTTCAGCTCCCGCAGATCCTTACTTGCAATTGTCGATATCGTCACTGTTGGTTCCTTCCCTGGCCACAGTATAATCGTCACGATGCAGCCCTTACCCGCAAACATTTACTCAGCTGCGTCAGTCCGCGAGTTGGATCGTATCGCGATTGAGGAGCAGGGTGTCCCCGGATACACGTTGATGCGGCGTGCGGCGGCTGCTGCATTCGAGGTTGCGCGGAGCGAATTCCCCGAGGCGAAACGGTGGCAGATTGCTTGCGGTGCCGGCAATAACGGTGGCGACGGCTATGTTCTCGCGCAATTGGCAGCCCGGGATGGCCTCGTTGTCTCGGTGGTCACGCTGGTCGATCCGGGCACGCTCAGTGGTGACGCGGCGACAGCCTACGCTGACTTCATTGCGGAGGGCGGAGTGGTGCTTCCCTGGTCCGGCGAACTTGACGACACTGCGGAACTGCTGGTTGACGCGATACTCGGCAGCGGATTGCAGCGCAAGGTCGCTGGCGATTTCGCTGCGGCCGTTGCGGCGATCAACGCACATCGGGCCAGTGTTCAGGCTTTGGATATCGCCACTGGAATCCATGCTGACAGTGGGGCCGTCATGGGCTGCGCGGTCAGGGCAGACATCACGACGACATTTGTCGGCCTTAAAGCCGGCCTGTTCCTCGGTGAGGGGCCGAACTACTGCGGCAGGATTAGCTTCGCGGGCCTGGCTATCGATACGGACGCTGAAGTCCGACAAAAGGCCCTGTATCGGCGAATTCAAGCGGGCATGATCCGTGCTCATCTGCCGCCACGTTCTCGTGGCTCGCACAAAGGTGATTTCGGCCATGTACTGGTCATTGGTGGTGGCAGCGGCATGCCGGGCGCGGCGCGGCTCTGTGGTGAAGCGGCGTTACGCGCCGGTGCCGGCAGAGTCAGCGTCGCCACGCATCCCGAGCACGCCGCTGCGATCGCTGGCGGCCGACCTGAACTCATGTGCCGGGGAGTCGCCGGTGGTGAGCAGCTTCTTTCGCTGCTGGATACGGCTGATGTTATTGCGTTTGGGCCCGGTTTGGGTCAGTCGACCTGGGCAGAGAGTCTTTATCGCGCGGTCAGAGCTGACAAGCGTCGTGCGGTCTGGGATGCTGATGCGTTGAACCTGCTCGCCGCACAACCCACGCGAGCGGCAGCCCGGATCATCACGCCACACCCGGGCGAGGCGGCGACACTGTTGTCACTGCGTTCGGTCGACATCCAGGCCAACCGCCCCAAAGCGCTCGCCGACTTGCAACAAAAGCTCGGTGGTGTGGTTGTCCTGAAGGGTGCCGGGACGCTGGTGTCCGCTGCCGGTGACGTGCCGTGGATATCGACCTCAGGCAATCCCGGAATGGCGGCTCCCGGTATGGGTGATGTACTGACTGGAGTAATTGCGGCCCTGTTAGCACAAGGGCTTGAGCTGGGCGATGCAGCGGCCATTGGCGTCGAAATGCACGCTTTGGCTGGTGATCTGGCGGCGGCAGACGGCGAGCGTGGCATGCTCGCGTCCGATGTCATCCTTGCGCTGCGGCAGGTCGCCAATCCATGAAGCTTGAGCTCGCTGACGAAGCCGCAACGATTGCGCTGGCGAACGCAGTCTATCGCGCCCTGCCGGCTAATCGCGCCGGCTGGACGCTGCTCCTCTGTGGTGAATTAGGTGCTGGTAAGTCGACATTTGCCCGGGCATTTATCCGGGCAGCCGGCCATGAGGGACCTGTGCCGAGCCCGACCTATACGCTGGTCGAGCCCTATGCCCTGGCATCGGGGTTCATATATCATATTGATTTATATAGAGTTTCAAGTGAGGACGAGCTGTACTTCCTCGGTTTCGATGAGCTCGACGAGGGTTGTTGCCTGGTCGAATGGCCGGAGCGGGCGCCGGGACTCCTGGCGACCGCGGACCTCAAGATTGAGCTCAGTTTTGAGTCGACGGGCCGGTCGGCCCGAATAATCGCGATCAGCGAACGCGGATCAGCTTTGATTCAGAAGATTAACTAAGTCCGGTATCCTCATAATATTGAAGCGAAAACTCTTGGTTTTTCGCCCAAGGTTTGTATACTCGTCAAACATAATCCGGCCAGGGCTGAGACGTTTTCCGATGACCCCATTGCGACTGACATTGCTATTATTGATTGTGCTGTACAGCAGCGCGGCAAATGCCGGATCAACGGTCGAAAATGTCCGGATATGGTCAGAAAACGACAAAACACGAGTTGTCCTCGATCTGAGCCGGTCCGTTGATCACAATATCTTCACATTGCGCGGTCCTGATCGTCTGGTTATCGACCTGAAAGACAGCCGGCTGGCAAAGAACCTGACGCAGTTGCCCAACGGCGTCGGCAGCGTCCGCTCTATTCGCAGCGCGGTGCGTTCAAACGGTCAGCTCCGGGTTGTTCTGGATCTGACGCAAGGTGTTCGCTCACGAAGTTTTGCCGCGGGTCCCAATTCACAATACGGCGACCGGCTGGTGATTGACCTGCAACGCGCGGGCAACCTCGAGCCCGTCAAACGTGCCTCCGAAGGCTATCGACCTGGGCGTGACATCGTTATCGCAATTGATGCGGGCCACGGCGGACATGACCCGGGTGCGCTGGGCAGACGTTCGAAAGAAAAAGACATTGCGCTCGATATCAGCAAGGAGTTGGCACGCATTATCAATGCCGAGCCCGGTATGAGCGCGGTATTGATTCGCGATCGTGACGTGTTCGTCGAACACCGTGACCGAATGGCCATCGCCAGCAAAGCCAAAGCGGATCTTTTCGTTTCCATTCACGCGGATGCATTCAAGAACCGCAGCGCCAGTGGTGCATCGGTATTCGCCTTGAATCTTGTCGGCGCGAGCAAGGAAGCAGCGCGCACGATGCAGCAACGAGAAAGAGCACCCGTCAGCGTTGGCGGCGTTTCCTTGCACGATAAGGATGAGGTTCTCGCGTCAGTTTTGTTCGACCTGTCGCAGAACGCAGCACTCAGCGCCAGCCTCGATGTTGGTGGCAAGGTCAGTGGACAGATGAGCCGCGTCGCAAAGATGCACACGAAATCGGTCAAGCAGAAGGAATTGATCGTGCTGAAGTCAGCCGACATGCCGTCTATCCTGGTCGAAACCGGCTTTATTTCAAACGCGTCAGAAGAGAACAAATTGCGCGATCGGGCACACCAGGGGCGCCTGGCGAGCGCAATTCTTGGCGGTATTCGCGATTATTATTACACCAACCCGCCGACCGACACGCGGATCGCGATGGACCTTCGCCGGATACCGGCGAAGCAGGTTCGTTACGTGATCGCACGCGGCGACACGATTTCCGAAATCGCGCAGCGCTACAATGTCAGTCCCGCCGCAATTCGGCGCGCCAACAAGCTGTCAACCGACAATATTCGCATCGGTCAGACCCTGAATATCCCCGTATTCACCGGCGGTTAGCGCAAACTCCAGAGAAAGACCCAGGCGGAATTCAGTCCGGGCAAGACTTTTGCACGCGGATTTGAAAAAATACCGGATTAACCGTTCAGGCAGCTTCGATGCCAATCCAGCAACTCCCAGACCACCTGATTAACCAGATTGCAGCCGGCGAGGTCGTTGAGCGCCCGGCCTCCGTCATTAAGGAACTGGTTGAGAACAGTCTGGATGCAGGCGCGCAGACTGTGCAGATCGATGTTGTTGCCGGCGGGCAAAAACTCATTCGTATTCGTGACGATGGCGGTGGCATCAATAAGGACGAGATGGTGCTCGCCCTGTCGCGCCACGCGACCAGCAAAATTTCAAGTCTGGACGATCTGGAAGCCGTGGCATCTCTTGGTTTCCGCGGAGAGGCATTGCCGAGCATCGCCTCGGTCGCGCGCCTCGCCCTTTATTCGCGAACACCTGATCAGGATTCTGCATGGCGGGTCGAGGCCGACGGCGGAAAAATCTGCGATGCGATTCCGGCCGCACACCCGACGGGGACAACGGTCGAAGTGCACGACCTGTTCTACAACACGCCCGCTCGCCGCCGATTTATGCGCACCGAACGCACAGAATTTGGCCATATCGAGAAATGGGTTCGGCGGCTGGCGCTGTCACGCCCGGAAATCGGATTCACACTGTCCCACAATCAGCGAGTCGTGTTACAGACGCCGGCTGCGAAGTCGATTGAAGAGCAACGCCAGCGTATCGCGAAAATCTGCGGTGATGCATTCGCCGAGCAATGTGTCGTGCTCGAACGCGAGGCCGAGGGCATTGCATTGTTTGGTTGGATCGGTTTGCCGACCTTCAACCGTAGCCAGCCGGATATGCAGTACTGGTTCGTGAATGGTCGCAGCGTTACCGACAAGACGCTCGCACACGCGGTTCGGCATGCTTATCGCGACGTTTTGTTTCATGGGCGATATCCCGCCTATGTTCTCAACCTGACAATGGATCCTGCCAGCATCGATGCCAACGCGCATCCGGCGAAGCACGAGATCCGTTTTCGTGATGGTCGTCGTGTGCACGGTGTGGTGTCACAGTCTGTCAGCGTTGCGTTACAGGACACGCGACCCGGCGGCCACAATGTCGCGCCGATTCCGATGACGCGTGAATCTGTTTTTCATCAGGGTTCGATGCCGCTCCAGTCTCGACCGAGCACATCGGGTGTACGGGAAACCTTAGCGGCGTACAGGGCTATGGCAACGGCTCCGTCGCTGGCTGATGTCCCTGAAAACGCAACTGAAGTTCCTCCCCTGGGTTTCGCAGTCGCACAATTGGCGGGCGTTTACATTCTTGCCGAAAATAAAGATGGCCTCGTTATTGTGGATACACATGCTGCACATGAACGTATTACCTACGAAAAACTGAAAAAAAGCTTTGATGACAGAAAACTGGTGCGCCAGCCGCTACTGGTTCCGGAATCGATATCGATTGCACAAAGCGAGGCAGATCTTATTGAACAATCGGGTCGCTTACTCGCCAATCTCGGTCTTGTTGTCGACAGAACCGGCCCGACCAGCGTGATGGTGCGAGAAGTTCCGGCGCTGCTCAAGGACTCGGATGTCGAGTCGCTGCTTCGTGACGTGCTTTCGGATTTATCGGAGGCGGGACAAAGCAATCGAATCGAAGATGCCGGCGACGACTACCTGGCAACGATGGCTTGTCATCACTCCGTGCGTGCCAACCGCTTGCTGACGATTGATGAAATGAACGCACTGTTGCGTGAAATGGAGCGCACTGAGCGTGCCGACCAGTGCAATCACGGACGCCCGACCTGGACGAGCGTGTCGATGTCGGAACTGGACCGCTTGTTTTTGCGTGGACGCTGAGACGCGCGAGTGAAAAAGCCAGTGATTCTGCTGATGGGGCCGACGGCGTCGGGCAAGACCGAACTCGCAATCAGCCTCAGCAAACGCTTTCCCTGCGACATCATCAGCGTTGATTCCGCACTCGTTTATCGCGGCATGGATATCGGAACTGCGAAACCGGACACCGAGACCTTGCGCCGTGCGCCGCACCAGCTAATCGATATTCGCGATCCCGAGGAAAATTACTCGGCCGGCGAATTTGTCCGTGACGCGCGCAAAGCAATCGATACAAGTCTGGCGAATGGCCGGATTCCGCTGCTCGCCGGGGGCACGATGATGTACTTTCGCGCGCTGACCAAAGGCATGGCCGATCTGCCGCCCGCGGATGTGGCGCTTCGTGCGCAAATCGATGAGGAGGCAGCGCTAAGCGGCTGGCCGGCCATGCACTTAGCGCTCGCCTCGGTTGATCCGGACGCCGCGGCGCGGCTGAACCCGAATGACAGTCAGAGAATTCAGCGGGCTTTGGAAGTGTTTCGGCTCAGTGGCAAACCAATCAGTGAGTGGCAAGGTGCGGGCCCCGGGGTCTCACAGGACTTCGAATTTATCAGGATCGCCCTAAAGATTGAGCCGCGGGCTGTTTTGCACCAGCGGATTGAGCAGCGACTGGATCAGATGATTGCCAGTGGATTCGCCGATGAAGTCGTCTCGCTGCGTTCACGCCCAGGCCTCAGTCGCGACAGTTCCTCTATGCGTTCAGTGGGTTACCGGCAATTCTGGGCTTACCTCGACGGCGACTATTGCGCGGTCGAGGCGAGGGACAGGGCCCTTTTTGCCACGCGCCAGCTGGCTAAGCGCCAGCTGACCTGGCTTCGATCCGAAAATGAGGTGTTTGCACAGGATCCGCTTGAAGCGGACGCGATCGGCTCCATATCGAGTCATCTGGCGCAACATCTGGGCTGAAATCCACAACGATGTGCTAGACTTTTCGAACGCTTAGGCTGAATTCTGCGATGGGCAAACCGGCGCCACCGGACTGCGGAATTTAACAAGAGATAAAATCAAGAATAAGGAGACCCAATCATGGCTAAAGGGCAAACGTTACAAGACCCATTCCTCAACATACTGCGAAAGGAAAAGGTCCCGGTTTCCATCTACCTCGTAAATGGCATCAAATTACAGGGTCAAGTGGATTCATTTGACCAATTCGTGGTCCTACTGAAGAACAGTGTTAATCAGATGGTATACAAGCATGCAATTTCGACTGTCGTGCCGTCCAGAAATGTTCGCCTTCCAATGCCGGATGACGACGATGGAGAAGGCGACGAGTAAATTTGCAGAGATGCTGCCTCGGCGGGAGGTGGTATTTGTTTGAACGACCGCAAAGTGGCGAGCGAGCAATACTTGTCCATGCGAGTCCCGACGGCCTACCTGAAAAGTCCGAACGCGAGGAGTTTGCCGAGTTGGCAATTTCAGCGGGCGCCATCATTGCCGCTGAGCTGCTTTCAACTCGAAAACGCCCGGATCCGCGCTATTTCATTGGCAAGGGAAAAGTCGAAGACCTGAAAGCGCTGATTCAGCAAAATGATGCTGAACTGGTGATTTCCTGTGCGTCGCTTAGTCCGAGTCAGGAACGCAACCTGGAACGTGAACTCAAGTGCCGGGTGTTGGACCGTGCGGGTCTGATCCTCGATATCTTCGCACAACGCGCACGAAGTTTTGAGGGCAAGCTGCAGGTGGAACTGGCACAACTCAAGCACCTGTCAACACGACTGGTTCGAGGCTGGACCCACCTTGAACGGCAAAAAGGTGGTATTGGCCTTCGCGGACCGGGTGAGACGCAGCTGGAAACGGACCGCCGCCTGATTGGAAACCGGATCCGGCAGTTGAACGAGCGCCTTGAAACAGTCGACACGCGGCGCGCCATGAATCGCCGCAACCGTATGAAGGCCGAGACACCAACCGTCGCCCTGGTTGGTTATACCAATGCGGGCAAGTCGACGTTGTTCAACGCGCTGACGGATGCCGGGGTTTACGTTCAAGACCAGTTGTTCGCAACACTGGATCCGACAGTACGACGGCTCGATCTTTCGGATAGCGAGCATGTTGTGCTGGCCGATACGGTTGGATTTGTTCGCGATTTGCCGCATGAACTGGTTGCCGCGTTCAAATCGACGTTGCAGGAAGCGCGCGAAGCTGATCTGATCCTGCACCTGATCGATGCCAGTGATCCAAATCGCTGGCAACGTGTGCGGCAGGTGAATTCGGTTCTGAAACAGCTGGATGCGGATCAGGTGCCGCAAATTCGGGTGTACAATAAAATTGACAAGCTGGATCGAAAGCCACGCGTGACCAATAATCACGAAGGCGGTGGGCGAGCGGTGTGGCTGTCGGCAGTAAGCGGAGAAGGCCTGCCGATGCTTAAGGACGCGATTGCAAACCGATTGCGCCAGAAAAAGACATATCGAAGGATTCGCCTTGCGGCCGCGCAGGGACGGCAACGCGCCAAACTTTTTGAGCTTGGGGCTGTCCTTAAGGAGGCCATCGGTGAAGATGGTAGCTGGACACTCGATCTGCGCTTGTCGGAAAAGGACTTGCGACGATTTCTAAAGAATGAAAATCTAACGGACGAACAACTGGAGCCGACGCCCGATCTGGCGGCGGCAGCAACTGCAGCAAACGAGTAGAAGTAAAAACCTATGGCTAATAATGAACCCGGCAATGGTCGCGACCCGTGGAAACGGGACGACGATCAACCAACCGACCTCGATCAAATTGCGCGTTACTGGCAAAAGCGCTTTGAAGGCATTCTCGGCAAGGGCCGAAGTGGTGGCGGTGGCGCCGGTGGTGCCGGCGGCGCCGGCGGAATTGCGCTCGTCGTTTTGCTCGCGATCGCCTGGGCACTGAGCGGCTTGTATCGTGTCGATGAAGCCGAGCGCGGTGTTGTGCAGCGCTTCGGCAAACACGTGCCGGTTTCGAGTACCCAGCCGGTAACGATGCCTGGACTGCGCTGGCACTGGCCATTTCCGATCGAGACAGTCGACGTGGTCAACGTCCTCGAGGTCAATGATTTCAATTTCTCAAAGGAAATGTTGACGGCAGATGAATGGTACGTATTCATCGACATTGCGGTGCAATATCGCCGGACGGATCCGGTCAAGTACAGCTTCGAGGTCGAAGATCCCGACCAGACATTGAATGATGTAACGGAAAGCGCGTTACGGGGTGTAGTCGGCACGAGTACGCTGGCGTCGCTGATTGGTGAACGTCGCGAAGAAATTCCGGCACGCACCATGGTCGAGCTGCAGGAGACACTGCTGACCTATGGTGCCGGGCTGACGGTGACGTCAATCAACATCAACTCGGTTAATTATCCGTCGAGTGTTGAAGATGCGGTCGCCGACACGCAACGCGCCAGAAATGATCGTGATCGCTATCAGCTTGAAGCCGAAAAATATGCGAATGACATTGTGCCTCGAGCCCGCGGACAAAGTCAGCGAATATTGCAGGATGCCGAGGCCTACCGGGAGCGGGTTATTGCCGGCGCAGAAGGTGACGCCGCGCGATTCGAGGCCCTGCTGACAGAATATACGAAGGCCCCTCGTGTAACTCGAGATCGCCTGTACCTCGATGCAATCGAAGAAGTCTACGGTCGCTCCGCCAAAGTAATTTTGGATAGCGAAGGTAGCGGAAACCTCTTGTATCTGCCTGTAGAACAATTGATGAAACGTGCTGGTACTTTGCCCCTCGACACTTCGGGCAGCAACGTTGACGGCAGCGATGGGACCAACCCACAAACAGTCAATGATGGACGAACCGACAATCGCGACCGGAGGGTGCGTCAATGAAAAACCAGAGCTTTAATGTAATTTTGATTTTTGGCCTGATCGCCGTAGGCGTCGGCCTGTCCGCGTTTACCGTTAATGAGCGAGAACTCGCGATCAAGCTTCGTGTTGGTCAGGTCGTGGCATCCAATTACGAACCCGGATTGCACTGGAAAATTCCGGTTTATGAAACGGTGCAAAAGTTTCCAAGCCGTATACTCAAGATTGATGACGCGCCACAGGAAGTGTTCACGCTTGACCGGCAGAACATGACAGTCGACTTCTTCGTGCAATGGCGCATTGTCGATGCTGTTAAGTTCTATACATCGACGGGTGGCTCGCAACAGGAAGCCGTTGCACGACTTCGTGAAATTATTCGCAACTCGGTGGTGACGGAATTCGGTAAGCGATCAACGCGCGAGGCGATTTCAGTGCAGCGCGTCGAGTTGATGCGCGATATGCTTGCGCTGGCCATCCCGACAGCGGAAGGCCTTGGTGCGGAACTTGTGGATTTTCGTGTTAAGCAGGTGGAATTCGTTGCCCGGGTTCGTGAATCCGTTTACGAACAAATGCGAGCGGAGCGAGCGCAGCTGGCAACCGAAACGCGTGCACAGGGTCAGGAGGCGGCCGAGCTCATTCGTTCCACGGCCGATAAAAATCGTACGGTCATATTGGCGAACGCCAATCGCGAGAGTCAGATCATTCGTGGTCAGGGTGACGCCCGGTCTGCCGAGATATACGCCAATGCGTATAACAAGGATGCTGAGTTTTATGCCTTTTATCGAAGTATCGACGCCTATAAGAATTCGATCGGCAATCCCGGCGATTTGCTCGTGCTCGACCCCAACAACGAGTTTTTCCGCTACCTCAATCAGTCAGGCGGGAAACGATAGCCACCGAAATATTTACGGCGCTGGCGCTGGTTCTCATTATTGAGGGCATGCTGCCATTCATCTCGCCGAAAAAATATCGGGAGTTGGTAGCGCAAATCGCACAGCTGGGCGACAATCAGATCCGGACAATTAGTCTGGTTGTGATGATCGTTGGGCTATTGACCTTGTTTCTGATCCGTAACTAGTCGGCCGGGCAGGGTCTTAAGACAAGCGGGAATACCATGGGAAAAAACGTAGTTGTCATCGGTACCCAATGGGGTGACGAAGGCAAGGGAAAAATTGTGGACCTGCTAACAGATCGCGCGGCAGCAGTTGTGCGATTTCAGGGTGGTCACAATGCCGGTCACACGCTGGTTATCGGTGGCAAGAAGACGGTGCTGCATCTCATTCCCTCTGGCGTTCTCCGTGAAGGTGTTCGATGCCTGATCGGCAACGGCGTGGTGCTGTCACTTGACGCGCTGGTGACCGAAGCCAACGAGTTGATTGAAAATGGCGTACCGGTTTACGAGCGACTGAAGATTAGTCCCGGATGCCCGTTGATATTGCCGTCCCATGTTGCGCTGGACCTTGCTCGTGAAAAAAGTCGCGGCGGTGGCGCAATTGGCACTACCGGTCGGGGTATCGGTCCGGCTTATGAAGACAAGGTCGCCCGTCGTGCGTTGAAGGTTTCCGATCTCTTTGTACGGGAAAACTTCGCATCCAAGCTCGGTGAAGTCCTTGACTACCATAATTTTCTCTTGAAAAATTACTTTGGTGTGCCGACCGTTGATTTCGCCAGGACACTGGATGAGGCTCTCGGCTACGCGGAGATTGTTGCGCCGTTGACGGCTGATATTACTCAGATCTTGCAGGATCTCGCCGACTCCGATCAAAGCATCATGTTCGAGGGCGCGCAGGGCAGCTTCCTTGATGTCGATCACGGCACCTATCCGTATGTCACCTCGTCCAACACAGTCGCCGCAGCCGCGAGTACCGGTACGGGTGTGGGTCCGCGTCATCTTGACTACATACTGGGCATCGTCAAGGCCTACACGACGCGTGTTGGGGCCGGCCCGTTTCCGACAGAGCTGTTCGACGCTCAGGGTGCACACCTGGCAAGAGTCGGAGCCGAGTTCGGCGCGACCACCGGCAGGCCGCGCCGTTGTGGCTGGTTTGATGCTGTCGCGCTGCGTCGTTCCATTATCAACAGCAGTGTGTCGGGGCTGTGTGTCACCAAACTTGACGTGCTGGACGAACTGGAATCCATTCAGATTTGTGTCGGCTACACCATTGACGGCAAGCCAATTGCCGGATTACCCGTCGTCGTTGATCGATTCGCCGAGTGCAAGCCGATTTATGAACAGTGGGCAGGCTGGCAGGAATCGACCGTCGGCATAACCCAATTCGATGATTTGCCGCAGAAGGCACGCGACTACCTGGCGCGAATCGAAGCGCTCGCCGGCGTACCGGTGGATATCATTTCGACCGGACCGGATCGTGAACAAACGATCGTCAAGACACACCCCTTCGAGTAACGGCGCCGAGGCTAACAAGGCCAAGCAGCACCCAAAGGCTCAATGCGCCGCCACCGCCACCGCCCACGCTCGTGCCGTTGATGGCAACAGTGACATTGGCGGTCGCGGTGTCCAGTAGTCCGTTGGTATCGGTAACTCGCAATTCAAATCGCAGCAAGGTATCCGAAGTAACCGATGGCGCCGTGAAACTCGCCGTTGCCGACGTCGCGTTGCTCAATGTCACCGCGGGACCTGTCGTTTGTGACCAGCTGTAGGTCAGCGTATCGCCATCGGGATCATTCGATGCGCTGCCATTTAGCGTAACCAATGCACCGGCAGTGACTGTCTGGCTGCCGCCGGCGACCGCATTGGGCGCACTGTTGGTGCCAGTGCCATCGATGATGTTGACACGCAGAGCATTGTTGGCACCGATGCTACCGCCCATCACATTGCTCAATTCGATATCGAAGAATTCACTGGCTTCGCCACTGCCGTCGTCGGTGATCGTGTATTCGATCCATTTCGGATTGGCATCGCCGTCCGCCCAGTTCAGCGTGCCGGCGGCCGGCCCCGAATAGTCGATACCAGCACTCGCATCACCGGCAGTTACACTGTAATCAACGCTCAGCGGGCCAACCGCACTGCCGCTGCGGCGAATGACAGCAACGGCTGTGCCAAATGAGCGTTCTGGAATATCGAGTATCGTGCTGGAAAAGTCGACGACACCGCTGTCGCCCGGATCACTGATATAGGCACTTGCAAGTGATGGCGAGGCGAGAGCCGCGCCACCGGTCGGCGCGATCAGACGAATCAAAACGCGCTCCAGTCCTTCGGCTACACCATCATTCGTCAGGCCGATGTTAATCGTCCGGTCGCCAGCATCACCGTTAGCCCAGTTCAAAACGCCGCTGGTGCCCAATACGTCGCCGATACTGCCATTCGCTGCCAGCAGTTCCCAGCCGACGCTGGCGGCACCCTGGCTACCGCCAACACGCTGCACGGTCAGGCTGAGGGATTGAGTCTCATCTGCACCGAACGATGAGGCGGAGAACACCAATTGTCCCTGTGGCACGTCGCGCGTGTTGTCAGAGACCATGTAGAAGCCGCTATCGATATCGCTCAGGGCAATGTTGCCGCTTGGCAGGAAGGGGTAAACGCCCCAGTTGCCCGGGAAACCGTTTGCATCGGATGAAGGATAGGTATCGAAACGACCGACTTCGTTCGGGCTGGCCGGATTGCTGATATCCAAAATCGTCAGACCGCGTGCGTAGTTTGACATGTAGTAACGGTTGCCGCGAACGAAGCCATTGTGATCAATGGCCATTGTCGGTCCCGTCCAGCTACCGACGAGCACCGGTGCGGTCAGGTCGGCGATTGATATGACACGAAGTGTGGTGGGCAAGCTGCGGTTTCGCTCGTCCAGTTCATCCTGGACAAAAACATATTGCTGGTCTTCGGTTTGCCAACCGGAGTGTGTGTATGACGAATTGTTGTACGGCAGCTGACTCAGGCGTACGGCGGCCGACGCGATGCTGACATCCCAGATATCGAGACTGGACTCATTGAAGTCGAACAACACATCACAGTGATCGCGGCTACCGGCATTGACGCATTGCGAATCTTTACGCGCATCAGTTACTTGCATCGACGCTGCGTCATGCATGTAAAGCCGATTGTCGCCGGGCTGATCGTTCGGTGTCGCCGGTGCAGCGATAAATGCTGGCGATGATGGATCTGATAGTGAATAAGCGCGGAAACGACCATCGCTTAAATTGGAGCCAGCCAGGATCAGGTTTGGTGCATGGTTGGCGGTCAGCGCGAGTCCAGTGCCGTAGTCGACATCTGTCAGGAACACATTGTGCGCGGCCCTAAAGTCGCTCGCGTAGTTCAGTCGCGAAATGCGTTGCGGCAATTCGCTCAAATCGATGATGACGAGACCATCCGATGCGTTGTCGGCAGTGACATAGGCATGTGCATTCCAGCGACCGTCTGCCGCATTCCAGAACTGGTAAACCTTGATATCGCGCCAGGTCGTGTTTTGCCCGTTCACGAAGCCGACTTCTTTTGGATTCTCGGCATCGCTTACGTCGAATACCGCGGTTCCTGAGCTATACCCGACAATTGCATATTCGCGATGCGTATTGAGATCCAAAAAGCCCCAGATGTCGGCACCTCGTGCACCGGGTGTTCGGTCCGCGATATGTGACAGCAAGTCGACTTTATTACAGGGAAAGACACTCGCAAATCCCCCTGAGCAGACGGTCGCGGCGGTATTGGACTGAACACTCTGCTGCGACGCAACCACGTCACGATAGAGATCCTTGCTATCAACTATGACCGTGAAGCCCCGGGCTTCCAGTTGCGGTGCGAATTCCGGCGGTACGCCAATCAGCGTCGAGCGAGAACCGGCCGCGTAACTGCCACGAACGTCGATGGCGCCACTCAACAGGTAGACGATGTCCGCGGCATTGTTGAGTTTGAACGAACCCTGACCGACTCTCAGTTGGGCGTTTTTGCCGACGTGAGTCAGCCCATAGGCGATTGACTGGCATGGCGAAGCCGCGTCCTGACAATTGCCTGAGTCGATGCCGGAGGCTGTTACGAATACCGGCGGCTCATCACCATCCGCGATACCGAGTGCACTGATACCGAGAAAAGACAGAGTCAGGAAAGTGCGCAACAACAACCGGGTCATATTTGAAACCGTCGCATCTTGTAATGCCCCTATAATAACCGCTCTCACCACTTCGCGGCCCGTATACGTTCGACATTTTCTGAAACTACTCTGTTTGACATTCAAAGTGGGCGCGGGTGCCCTTAAATCCATCAAAATGCACAGATTTGACCCCTCGACGATCCGCACGATCGCTGCAGCATCCGGCTGCGCAATCCGATCCGCTGGCGTCAGAAACCCGTTGGCTGCTATCACTGAGTTTGATCGCCGCGGTGGACATGTGTCAAAGCGTGCGAACAAATGGCCGATGAGTTCTCTGAGGTACTGCAGAAGGATACGCTAGCGACACACTTACAGGCGCTGTGATAGGCTCATCGCAAAACAAGAAGAGGGGAGTCTGTTCATGAGCGATACCAGTGTTGGTCGCCCGTATCCGGAGTTAACCTGGGTTGCACTCATCGTCGGCTGGTTTATCGGTGTGATACTCGCCGGTGCTATCGGCTATGCGGCATTGGTACTCGGCTTTTCGATCGAAGGCTCAGAACTCGCCGCCATTCTCGGCTTCGGCATTCTACGCGGTATCTTCGGCCGCAAGAGCATCGTCGAAAACAATATTGTGCAAACCATCGCCAGCGGTGTAAACGGCGCGTCGTCGGGAATGATGTTTTCGGTACCCGCAATATTTCTGCTCGGTTTTGGTGATCGTTTCGATCCCGTTCTTCTAACCTTCGGTTGTATCGCCGGTGCCTATCTCGGAATCGCATTCATCATTCCGCTTCGCAAGCACATGATCGACTACGAACGCCTGACTTATCCCGGCGGCGTTGCAGTTGCGACGATTCTAAAATCGCCAGGGGCCGGCGTGCGCAAGGCGATGGTTCTACTGATTGCAGCTGCGATCAGCGCCGGTGTGCATGTCGCCACAATAAAAACCGGTGTAGACAACTGGAATCTTGGCGCGATCCTCAACATGCCGCAATACATGAACGGCATCTGGTACTTGTCGTTAATGACGATCGGTGTGGGCTTCATTGCGGGGCGCGGGGGTGTCGCATTCATTATCGGCGGCTTCGTGGCCTACTGGTTCATATCGCCATTGCTGTCTGTCACCGGCAGTTTCCCGGCGGATGCCGCTGGCGATGTCATCAACACGCCAGGGCCGCTTCGCCTTTTGCTGTATCGTCCCCTGGGGATTGGCATGCTGATCGGTGGCGCGATCATGGGCGTCATTCTGGCTTTCCCGTTGATCAGCAGTGCGATTCGCTCCATGCAAAAAGCGTCAAAGGTTGCCACATCAGCCTCGAATGACGAGCTACCAATCAAGCTGCTGTATTTCGCCATTGGCGGCGCGCTTATCTTGCTGACGTTCATGGCCGTGACCTCGGTTGAGTCGGTGGGTCTCGGTCGTGGCATTTCGATGGCATTGATGGGGACGCTGTGGATCTGGATGTCAGGCATCATCCTTTCGGAAGCCATCGGCCGCACGAATTGGTCGCCGTTGTCGGGCATGACACTCGTTGGTATCACGCTGCTGATCATCGTCACACACGGAATGGAACGAGGCGACTCAATCGTCGCGGCGATCATGGTGGGTGCAGCAACGAGTGTTGCGATGTCGCAGGCGACCGATTTGATGCTGGATCTGAAGACGGGATACCTCGTTGGCGCGACGCCGCGCATGCAACAAATCGGACAATTCGCCGGCGCATGGCTGGGCCCAATCGTCGTTATTGGTGTGATCTTTGTACTGCAGAACGCGGAAGGCTATGGACTGGGTAGCGAAAAGCTGCCGGCACCACAGGCGCAGGCTCTGGCAAGTACGATCGACGGTATTATGGGCGGCGATGTGCCAATGCAGAAATATGCCGCTGGCGCGATTCTCGGCGGAATTTTGTCGGCCCTGATGGGTGGTTTGGGCATCACGGTTGGCCTCGGCTTTTACCTGCCGTTCAATATTGTACTGACCTACTCGTTGGGAACACTGGCGCGCGAATTGAGTGATCGCGTCAAAGGCAAGACCTGGAGCGAGGAGGTCGGCATTCCCATTGCCGCCGGCCTGATTGTGGGCGAGGCCCTTGTGGGTGTCGGCAATGCGGCAATAATCGTAGCAACTTCGTAGAAACGGAGAGGACTGATGAAAAATTTCGGCTATTTTCTGGTTGCTGCCGGATTCCTTGGCGGTGCATTTGCCACGTCACTGGACGTTGATAACGTTAACTGGATGCTTTTCGGAACGACGGCGGTCGCGGCCGCAATCGGCTTGTTTATCTACAAGCGGCAGGTAAACGCATTGGCTCGATCTGACACGGTCCTGGAGTCAAACCGCACGGAACTACGCGAGTCGATAGCCAATATCGTAAAGGACCTCAGCGAGCTGAACGAAGATGGCCTGACAAAAGGTGCTGTGCTGCGTGACCGGATTGATCTCAAGCTTCGCGAAGACCTGCGACGTTTCGCCGATGCGCGTGAAAGTATGGTGCATTTGTTCGGCCTACAGACATACGCCGATATCATGAGTCATTTTGCGACGGGCGAACGCTACATCAATCGTGTCTGGTCGGCGTCAGCGGACGGTTATGACGAAGAGGCAGAAGCCTACCTGAAGCGAGCAGCAGGACAGTTTGACGAGGCGAAACAGCAACTCCTGAAGGCGGCGGAGAGTATTGCCTAGAGACGAATATTACGGGTGCAGGATTTGATTTTGCAGGCGAGGCGCCGAACATCTACAGGAACCCGGAAGACGACAAAATGAACCTGTGGGGACAGACCGGGCTGCGGGGCAAGACTGCCAGCTTCATACACAAATACCGCTTACCGGAATAGTGAGGTCTGCGCTGGCTAGGTGCGAGCGCAGCGTGCGGTGAGTTCCTGGTGCAACAAGTTGACGTCTTCATTCATCAGGTGGTCGGTATTGTCATTCCAACCACTTAGCATGGCAATCGTTCGCTCATTAACGAGCAGGTGCTGGTCATTGGATTGCTCGCCAATTTCCCAACCAGGAATCGCGATCACCGATCTGACACGGACTTTGTGCCCGAGAAGTTGGCGGAATTCTTTTTGCAATCGGGCCGCCTTGGCGCTGAGTCCAACGATTGGCAGGTCGACCATGTCGTTCGCAAACTCGATATGGTTTTCACGTAATCGTACGTGAGTGGGTCGTGAACAGCGACGTGCGACGACGTTAATTGCATACAAGCCTTTCTGCCCAATAATAACGTGGTCGACGACGCCGGCTGAAGTTGCCACATCGTGAAACACTCGCGTCCCGCTAGCCGAAAGTTGCTGCAGTTGGTGACCGATCGCAACATCGGCGTCATGCTGGAACCGGACTTGATGTTGTGCGAGCGCAGTTTTTACGAGCCGATAGGCCGCATAGACACCAACGAGTGTCAGGAAGCCGAGTTGGCCATAGAGTTGCCAGGACGGATAGCCGGTGAACAGATGTTGGGCTTGAAGTACATACGCGGCAACGAACAGCACCGCAAAGACCAACGCACCGCTGAGATAGATCGCTTTCGATTGGGCAAGGCGATCAAGCTCATCACGAAATCGTTGCGCCGCTTCATGCATGATGCGATCTGAGAAACTTGGTGTGGAGCCAATGGTTCGGCTCACGGCGCTCCAGGTTTTGGCAATCAGCAAGAAGATAATAGTGCTCGCCAATGCGACGGTTGCCGCACCGCTGATTGCTTCAAGATCCATCTATCCGACTCCGCATTCCATGGCTGCTCATTGAGCGTAGCCCCGGTTCATCGACGACTCTGTGACGGGTGTCACATTGTGCTGTGACCGAGTCGGGTCTACTTCAATTTTTTAAGCTCCGGTTCAGCCAGGCGGATGTATCTATGGGAGCATATTTTGCGAACAGCTTTGACCGGAGTACGTCATGAACAACAAACTGCATTTATTCGCCCTGATTGTCGTTGCGGCAGCGATGAGTGGCTGCGCGGGCATGAGTAGCGATGAATGCCTCGCTTCAGACTGGTCTGCAATAGGTTACGAAGATGGATCGCGCGGCTACACCAGCGACAATTTCGGCAAACACCGCAAGGCCTGTGCCAAGCACGGCGTGACAGCCGATTTTGGGGATTATCAGAGCGGTCGTGCACAAGGCCTCAATGAATATTGCCAGCCCGGACGAGGATTTAGTGTGGGCGTTAACGGCGGCCGCTATTACGGCGTATGTCGGGTGGAACTCGAAGGCGACTTCCTTGACGCATACAACACCGGGCACCACTTATACTCATTGCGTTCCGCTGTGGATCATGCGGATTCGTCAATTAACGCCAGGAAGCACGAAATCGATCGCAACGAGGATAAAATCATTGCTCACGGCGCCACAATTGTCGCGATAGAAACGACCCGGGAGCAGCGTATATTCTTACTCGCGGAAATAAAGAACCTCGCCGAGCGATCCGGCGAGCTTGAAGCCGAGATTGAAGAGCTGTACCACGTTCGCGCGCAGGCACAAGCGGAGCTCGACAACTTCCAGCTAGTCGTTGCCGATATGGGCTACTAGAAAACGTCCTTATCAGTTGCTTTTCTTTCGCCGGTCAATCTTGTCGCGCCGCTCAGTTTCAAAGGACCCAGTGCTTCCGGTCGGCCCGGCGGGCGCGAATGGGCTGCGTCGGTCACGACCAGCGCGTCGGTCGTCGTAGTGGGCAAATTGGCAACGGCAGTCTGTGTAATCGCATTCAGGCAACGGTAGTCGCGGCGCAGCGCTTGATAGAAAGCGACGGCCAGTCATCGCCTTTGCGGCGTCGCAGGCATTTTCGGAATACTTGATCGCCACAGCCTGGTATGGGCTGCGAATTTTCACCTCGCAGTTCTTGTTTTTTTGATCTTCGACCTTGTTGCGCCGAACCCGAATGACCAGCCAGACGATGGTCAGTATGAGCAGCGTACCCATTAACAACTCATACATTTGAAGACTCCGGGCGGTGACTAGAGACAAGATTGTTATTCTAGGCACATTCGTAGCACTTCATCTACAGCGATCTCGTCTAAATTGTCGCTGACGTGCCGAAAATAAGCGGTCATGACTTCGCAGAATTGGCTCACAAGCACTTGAATGCCGGGAATTTGTGCTAAATTCGACTTGGGACTACTCTGGGTGGACCGATGAATTCAGACGGCAAGCTAATGGCTATGTTGATTGCTTATGCGGCGGCGCACCAACACCCGTTCAATATTCTTGTTCATATGATTGGCATCCCGATGATCATGGTCGGTGTTCTGATTCCATTGACCTGGGTTGGTTTTCAGGTTGCCGGGATGCAAATACTCGGCGCACATTTGTTGCTGTTGGGATTCATGCTGTTCTACCTGACGCTGGACATTTGGTTCGCTATTGCTTTTGGCGTCGGGGCGTATTTGCTACTGCTGCTGGCAGTCGATCTCGGTTCCTATCCCGGTAATGCTGGCTGGATAATCGCGGCGGGCTGCTTCTTCGGCGGTTATGCCGCACAGTTCATCGGCCATGCTGTTGAAAAGTCGATACCGGTGCTGGTCAAACACCCGATTCAGGCGAGCCTGGCTGCACCGTTTTTCACGGTGGTCGAGTTATTCAAGCTGGCTGGCCTTCGCGAGGACCTGTTTAACGAAGTACAGCGGCGAATCAAGGCGGCAGCCTAGACCTCAATAGTACTTTCGATGTGTGGATAGTCGGGTTTCCAGCGCATCGACGCGACTCTTTCACGAATCTGCTGTTCGCTCATTGCTTCGCTACTGAGCCCTTCGTCAACAGCCTGCAGCGCCACGGCAACCGTGATATCGCCACAGATTTCCCACAGTCGCGAAACGTCAGGTATCAGGCGACGTTCACTGATGTCCGTATCGTTCAAGCAGCGCGCCAGCGCCAGCGCGGATGCACTGATCATTCCGTCACTGATTGAGCTAGCGCCGCTGAGGATTGTTCCCAGTCCGATGCCCGGAAAAACGAATACGTTATTGGCCTGGCCGATAAGCCGTTTGCCATGCGCGGTTTCGACAGGCGCGAATGGGCTCCCGGTTGCAAGCAGGGCTTTGCCATCGCTCCAGTTCAAAACGTCCTCCGGAACCGCCTCGCTGATTGAGGTTGGGTTCGACATTGGCAGGATGACCGGATACTCGCTGTTTCGAGCCATGGCACGGACAACATCTTCATTAAACGCACCGCCCTGACCAGAGGCGCCGATTAGTGCCGTTGCTTTATAGGCATCAATGGCGTTTGCAAGGCTCCTGCGTCCCTCGTCACTTAGGCCGAGCTCCGCAACCCTTTCTTCGGGCCAGGCAAATTCCTGCTTGTAGGCATCAAGATTATCGCGGCGGTCACTGACGACACCGTGGCTGTCCATCACCAGAACGGCTGCGGTTTGCGCATCCTTATCGAAGCCCGCGAGCGACAACTGTTGTCGAAGCTGGCGCGCAATTCCGAGGCCCGCGGCGCCGGCGCCGTAGACGATGATACGGCTTTCTTCAAATTTGGTATTGTTGATTCGACAGCCGCCCTGGACGCACGCCGATGCGACAGCGCCAGTTCCCTGAATATCATCATTGAACGACGGCACGATCGCCCGGAATCGATCGAGAATACGCAGCGCATTGTCTTTGCGGAAGTCTTCCCATTGGATGACGACCTTCGGAAATACTGCCTTGCTTGCGGCAACAAATTCGGCGACCAGTTCGAAATAGGCGTCACCCGACAAGCGCTTTTTGCGGTAACCAAGGTAAAGCGGATCGTTCAGAAGTTCTTCGTTGTTGGTGCCAACGTCAAGGCTGATCGGCAAAGTTTGCGCCGGGTGAATTCCGGCGCCTGCACAGTACAGCGCCAGCTTTCCAACACTGATCGCCATGCCACCGGCGCCTTGGTCACCAATGCCGAGTATGGCTTCGTTGTCCGTAACGACCATGAGCCGGACGTCAAAGAAGGGCGCCGCCTTGCGCAGCACTTCCTCAATTCGACCCCTGTAATTCGGTGTAATAAATAATCCACGACCGCGACGAAAGACTCGAGAGTAGTACCGCGACGCTTCGCCGACCGTCGGTGTGTAGACGATAGGCATGATTTCTTCGAGATGTTTGCTGAGCAGCTTGTAAAACAGTACCTCATTTCGGTCCTGCAACATCGCAAGACCGATATGCCGGCCAATATTATCGCGGTTGTCAAAAATTGACCGAAAAATGCGTTCGGCCTGCTGATCAATAGTATTGTATTCTGCTGGCAACAGGGCCTCGATACCGAGCGTACGCCGCTCATCGTGGGTGAATGCGGTGCCTTTGTTGTACAGCGGGAAACGTAGCAGGTCGGGTCCGCGTTTCGCTACGCGCAGCGTGTCGCCGTTCGATTCTTGCAGTAATTCAAATTTTTCCACCAGCCTGGCTTCCTTCGATTCGAACGTCCGGTCCGTGCGCATCGAAACACACATGGGCGCGGACACCGTAGATGTCTTTGATAAGTTCGGCGGTCAAGGTAGCACGCGGACTTCCTTCTGCAATAATTTTTCCGCCGTTCATCCACACCAGCCGGTCAGCAATGCGCGCGGCGAGCGCGACTTCATGCAACACCACCAATGCGCCACCGCCAGAATCGACGAAGGACCGGATCAACTCGGCAATTCTCAGCTGATGGCGCGGATCTAGTGCCGCAACGGGTTCGTCGGCGATCAGCAAAGGCGCTTTCGCGGCAAGCGCACGTGCGAAGTGGACGCGTGCCAGCTCGCCACCGGAGAGGCTGTCAGCGTTCCGGTGTGCAAGTAAGCGGAGGTCACAGGCATCAATGGCGTCATCGACTGCGGCCGCATCCATCGGCCCAAGCCGGCCCAGTGCGGCGCCATGTGCATAGCGCCCAAGCGCGACAATATCAATGACACGGTTCGGCCAGGCCAGCGGGCGGCGCTGCGGCAGGTAGGAAATCTTTCTGGCACGCTCACCCGGCGATAGTGTGGCGGTGGATTCACCATCGAGCAGCGAGCTCCCCCCAGATGCATCGAGCAGCCCGAGCATCGCCCGCAGCAGTGTGGTTTTTCCGGCGCCATTCGGGCCGAGAATCGCAACCAGTTCACCGGGACGCAAGCTAAGTGAGGCCGTGCCAAGCAAACTTAGGTTGGCGGCGAAAACGGAAAGGTTTTGTGCGACGAGTTCAGTCATTCGTCACACGCCTTTGCATGGCGATCCAGATGAATGCCGGTGCTCCGATCAGGGCCGCGACCACGCCCAGTTTCAGTTCGGTGGTTGTGGGCATGAGCCTGACTGCGATATCCGCCAGAACCAGTATCAGCCCGGCCAGTAAGCCACTGGGCAACAGGCTCCGCGCAGGGTCGTAATTTACGAACGGCCGGACAATGTGCGGTGCGACAATGCCGACGAAGCCAATCGCGCCGGCGAGGGCGACTGCCGCACCGGTCGCCAGCCCGGCGCCAAGGACGACGGCTATTCTCTGTCGGTGCAAGTTAAGGCCGACGCCGCTCGCTGCCTCGTCGCCCAGAGTAAGCGCCGATAAACCGCGACGCGTGACGAAAAGAATTGCGAGCCCGAGCGCGATGAAAGGCACCGTTGTCTGCAAGTCCAGAAAGCTTCGATTGGCGACGGACCCCAGCAGCCAGTTCATCATGTCCGCAAGTGAAAACGGGTTGGGTGCGAGATTCAGCAGCAAGGACATAAGGGATGCAGAAAAACTGGATAGGCCAACACCGATGAGTATCAATGTGACGACAGATTTAATTCGAATCGCGGCGACAGCGAGCAGGGCGGTCGCCGCGAGTGCACCGGCTATCGCATACACGGGCAATAGAAAGGGCGAGCTAGCTGCCAGGCCGTAATAGAGCGCGAAAGTTGCGAACAGCGACGATGTAGCCGTTACGCCGAGGACACCGGGTTCCGCCAATGGATTTCGCAGCAGCCCCTGCAATGCTGCACCGCTGGTTCCGAGTGCGGCACCCACAACGAAGGCGGCGAGCGCTCGCGGCATTCGAATTTCCCAGACGACGATGTTGTCTGCGTCCGTTGATTGGCCCAGCAAAGCGGCAATGACTTGCGACAGCCCCATCGGCGTTGAGCCAAGCAGACATGCAGCGAGTATGGCCGTCAGGCAAGCGAGCACAAGCACGATGAGGAAATGTCCGGACTTCATTTCGCGGCCAATGCCTCAATGGCATCCAGCAGGAACCAGGCACCGCAGGATGTCCAGGCACCTTGTAACATCACTGTCGGCCGATCCGTCAATTGCCGTTTGGCAACCGGGTGTCGCATCGGGCTCCAGAGTTCTGGCCGAATTGTATCGACATCAAAAAATGCGGCGGCAATCAAATCAGGTTGTTCGTAGGCAAGGCGTTCGAGTGGCAGCGAACGCCACCCGGCGCTCTCTTCAAAATTGCTGTACCCGGCAGTCAGCAGCATTTCGTTCACCAGCGTTCCCGGGCCACTCGTAACGCCAGTGGGTGTCATGTACAGGGCTTGGCGATGGGGATTGCTCGTTTCTATCGAGGCCAGACGCGCATCGAACTCCGCGACTATCTCGGCACCCCGATCTGGAACGCCAAGGCCGCCAGCGATTGTTAAGGTTGCTGCGCGGATTTCAGCGAGACTGTTCGCATACGGCAATTGCAGGACATCGATGCCAGCACGGCTCAGAAGGCTCGCTACGCGTGGACCGCCACCGTAGGAGCGAACAACGAGATCGGGTTGCAGCGTCAGCACATCCTCGGCAAGCGGCCGCACGGTCGTGAGCCCCGCGGCGCGCTCACGCATATAGGAAAAATGCTTATCGGCATCTGGCGACAAAGCCAGGATACGGGTTGCGGGCAGCATCTTGAGCAGGAATTGATCGGCGCAGTAGTCGAGGCTGACGACGCGCGTTGGTATCCTGTCTGCCAGCGTCGTACCGCTTATGATTAGCGCAAGCAGTACGGCAATAGCACGGTGACCAGGCATCGCCTAGAAGCTTAAACGGGCGCCGACGTAGCCCGATAGTCCCGGCGTACCGTAGCCGATAACCTGTTGGTACTGCCGGTCCAGCAGGTTTTCGATTCGAGCGTACAGCTCAAGTTTTTCCTTCAATGAGTAGCGGCCAGAGACGTCGACGCGTGTCCAGGAACCGACAGTGCCGTTGGGATCCTGCTCTTCGCCGTTGTAACGCATCGACAGGGTGCCGGCGAAGCGCCCTTCAGGATTGAAAGCCAGGCTGAGGTCGCCGGATTGTTTTGGCACACGAATCAGGTCGATTCCTGCGCCATCTTTCGCATCGATCCATGCGAAGTTCATCGACGTTTCGAGCCAGTCGTTGACGCGGTATTGGCTACTGAGTTCGATGCCATCGGAAGTCGCCGAAGCGATATTTTCATAGGCGCCAATTGCGAAGGCGAAATCGATAAGATTTTCCGTGTCCTGTGCAAAGTAAGTCAGGCCAATTTCACCGCGTGCATCGGCGCTTCGAAAGGTGACACCGATATCGTAGGCTTCTGAAGTTTCCGGTTTGAGATCGGCATTTGCTTCGCTGGCGCCGCAGCAGAAGAATGTTGTCTGAAACAGTGTTGGGGCCTTAAATCCTTCGCCCCAGCTCGCGCGCAGCGTTAGCTGGTCATGTGGATTGAATGCGATTGCGACGCGGCCCGTCGTCTCAACACCGTACTGTTCGTGATCATCGTTGCGAAGGCCTGCTGTCACAGTTAGTGTTTCAGTAGCTCGCCATTCGTAGAGCGCAAACAATCCATCAATCGACGTGCTGATATCATTGGCTTCACTGTCCTCGCGTTCGATGCCGAACGCGATACGATTACTTTCGTTGGCCGTAAGTGTGCCCTGATAACGATAGATCGTTCGATTGCCCTCGCTGCCGAATCCGGGCTGGCTGTTGGCAAAACTTTGTCGATCAATATCCGAGTATCCAATGAGAAAAAGGTTATCCAGCTTGCCGCCAAACAGTGGCAATTGCAGCGAAAGGTTTGATACAAGTTCTTCCGTGGTACTGAGCTCGTCGCCATCGGCGACATTCCCCGGTGCGCCGAAGGAAAAGCTGTCGAATTCGGCATCAGCGTCGGTCCAAAGAATCGTTGCCTGCAAACGAGCATCGCCAATCACTGCGCCGCCAGCCGCACTGATGCTTAGTGCGTCGTAAGCATCATCTTCAGTGTTACCGTTAGCCTCATCCGCTTTCGAGATACCGTCAGTTGAATTGTGAACTGCCGCGATGCGGAAATCGAATCGCTCGCCGCTGCCGCCAATCGAGGCGCCAGCACGCAAGCTGCCATAGGACCCGCCATGTGCGAAGAGATTTCCACCGAAGCCGTTGCCGGGTCGCTTCGTGATGATATTCACAACGCCACCCATCGCGTCAGTTCCCCAAAGCGTCGATTGTGGTCCCTTCAGGACTTCAATTCGGTCAATATTTGAAGGATCGAGCCGCGCGAAGTCAAATCCGCCCCCCGGTGCGCTGGGATCATTCACCACCACACCATCGACAATGACCAAAGTCTGTGCACTCGCGGCACCACGAATACGAACAGATGCTGCACCTCCCTGGCTGCCGTTCTGGTTGACAGTAACTCCTGGCGCTGACGCGATGGCGTCGACCACATAGTCGACACCAAGTGCATCGATATCATCGGACGTGATGACATAAACGCTCGAGCCGATGACCGACTGCGGCTGATCCAGGCGTACGCCGTAGACGATAATGTCATCGTCGACGGCAGCATTTGAGCTCTCGGCGATGGCCATTTCAGCCAGCAACAAGGAGCTGAGAATGCCCACGGTTAAATACTTATTCATTGGATTTTCCCAATGTCCGGACGTCGAATGCGGACACATCGAAACGACTGAATGCGGCTTCACTGACAATGCAGCGCGACGAGCCAACCACATGTCGTTTCACGGGAAGTGAGATTCCGGCCCTGCAGGTTAACCCGACCTTGGACGAACGACGCGATGGCAGGTTTCCTGGCTTGTTGATCGTTGACGTTGGCCGCCTTCCCAGGATTGATCGTCCTAGTGGCTAGCTGGCCAGCATCTCCCAACTTACAGTTGCGGGTACAGCCCCGGAATTTCTCCGGGTTCCCTCTTAGCTCCCAAATTCGGAGCACCATCTGGTAAGGGAAATTAGAGCACGCCTTCCGCCGTGTCAAACGGAGTGTGGCGCTTTGCGCTAATAGTGAATAGACAGGACACTCAGGGTTGCAACTCGCTCGCCGGTCGTGACGACGATGACGTCCCCGACGCGCTTGGTTCGGAGCGCTTTGGCGAGCGGGGAGTCCATGCTGATGGCCTGGCTTTTGGCGTCGGTCTCGTCTGGACCGACAATTCGATAGCTTGACGTTGTGCCACGTTCGTCGCGCAACTCGACCGTCGCTCCGAAGTAGATCGAATCGCCTTCGGGCGAATCGCGCACGATGTTGAGAGTCGGCAACCGCTTTTGCAGATAGTGAATTCTGTGGTCCAGTCCGCCGAGTTCTTTCTTACGGTAGATATACTCGGCGTTTTCCGACCGATCACCTTCTGCGGCTGCGGCAGCGAGCGCTTTTACGACATCCCGTCGGCGACGCCATAGATCGGCGAGCTCAGATTGCAGGGCGTCAAAGCCCGCCGGCGTAATATACGGCGACGAACTTGGAGCAGGGGGGCGCCAGCGTCCCATCAGCGACTACTTCCCGGTCTCAGGCTGGATGGATTCGAAAATGTGCTTATTCATTCGCGAGTTTCCAGTGGCCGCGACAAAACCCGGCCGGTCATGGTCTGATGGCCGAGCATGCCACCAACGGTGTACCAGTCGTTTTTAAACTGCACCAGGCCACGATGGTCCATTGACGATGGTGTGCGACTATCAATTTTCGTCCATGCCTTGCGGCCCAGATCGAATACCAGCGTTTCGGCGCTTGGTTCGGATGGTAAGGAATTGTATCCGATGCCACTAAAGTTATAGGGATTGATGCTACCACCAACAAAAGCGACAGAGTTCATCGCGTCAATTCCGGCAGCCGCCATACGATAGCGAGGCTGGCCAGGATGTGCATCGACCGGATGCCAGTCGATGCGGCGATAATTGTCATCGTTGATGACGCCCAGAAAACATTCGTTGCTTGTTACAAACTCTCGGGGGCCAGATCTATTCGACTGGATCATCACGCCATCGCAAAACAACATCTGATTCCTTACGATTCCACCTGCATGTCCAAATAAGGAGTGTCCGGGTATTGGCGTTGCTTGCGCCCAGCTGTTCGTGTCGGTATCGAATACCTGCACGAGGTTGACGTTTCCGTAGTCGTGCCAGCCGCTGATCAGATAGATGTATCGATCCTGAGAGCTGACCGCAACGGACGCGAGCCGGCCCATACCACCGGGAACATCGGGCGCGCGTTGCCACTAAGTACGGTCCGAGCGGAAGATGAATGTTTGCGCATGAATTTCGGAATGACTGAGACCGCTCGCGATTCCGGAGAAGCTTGCGATATAGCTAATATCACCTCGTTGCAGCGACGCGACCGCGTTATTCGAGACCGCTTCGGGCAGAGGCGGTGGGGATTCTTCTGCTGCCATTGCCGTGCTGGCCGCGAGGTAAGCGCAAGCGATGACACGAACATATCGCAAGGCGGTATTCAGCAACATCGCACGACTCCAGACGGGTAGCCGATTGTATATCAGCCAGGCGAGTGCGTCTGTCGGCGACAATCAGGCGAAGCCATTCAGCAGCTTTTTCAGGTCATTGATCATGTGGCGTAGCGTTCCACTGATCAGCACAAATTCAGCGTCCATGCGAGCCAGCGGTTCCAGTTCGTCGCTGTTGTCGTCATCCATGCCGAGGAAGCGTAGCTTGCTGATGGTGCCGTCCTGATCAATCACGCAACTCAGGATATTGTCGTACTCAATGGCGAGATGGGTAAGGCGCATGCCTTCTGCAACATGATTACGAATACTTTTTTCACTCAGGTCGAAATGCGTCCAACGTACATTGGAGCCGGAGTCTGCGGCGTCCTGCATTCTGCATTCGCGGCCAACGGCAAACTGACCGGGCGCATTGCCAAGAAAAATACGGGTCAAAAACTCGCCAATTGGCTTGTTGAATTGCAACGGCCGTACGTTGGCAATGTTGGTTGCGGCGCTCAAACGTCGCAAAAACCGTTCAGCGACCGAAGCCTGTAGTGCATCGATTCCGATGAGGTTTTCCTTCGGGTCGAAGTAGCCCCAGGTGCGGTCGGATTTGAGCATCGCCTTCGGCATCAGCTCGTCGCGCGCCTCGGCTTTTAGACGACGCTTCTCTCGCGGACTTGGCGCCTCCTTCATGCGATTGGAGTAGTCTTCGATTCGTGCCTCCAACTCTTCTTTGATCACCGACGGCGGTAGCACCCGGGACTGACTGCGCATGTGAATCAGGTCTACGCCGTTAACTCGCCTCGCCAGCGAGTCTCCTGCCTCGGCAAAAACCGGTACCCAGCCTGAGCTGCGTTCGGTCATGGGTCCGCAAGGTTTGAATTCAGCGCTTCGCAAAGCCTCTGACAGCAGTTCTTCAGACTTGGGCCAACCGCTTCCGATACGGTAATAGCGTACGTTTCGAAACATCATTTACGTGTTCACTGACAGTCGGGCGGCGCAGTATCGCCATTTCGTCGCAGGAAGTCGACCGGTGCACATCTGGAAATAGCATTCGTATCGCAATGCGCTGTCTTGGCGCGCGCCAAGCAATTCAATCAAAAATGGTCCTGCGACGGGCCATCGTCAAGCTGTATCCGCAAGTTCAGTTGCTGAATGCTTCCCGGTCAACCTTCACGGCTGTCTATCTCATCGCCGTTATAGACCAATCGAGTCGACCACGGAATTGGATTGCGTAACGCATGGTGAGCCATGCAGGACCCTTCAGCCTCATCCAGCAAGGCTTGAATTTTGTCTCTGGGCTCCGGACTTTCAATAATGACGTGAGTCTCAACCTTCTCGCACTGCCCTTCGGTCGTGTGGCCTAGGTCGCGCATGCTCCCCAGGTTCGTCATAAATCGAATTCGCTGTTCAAGTCGCAACGAGGCTACACGAATCTTTCGTGCGGTGAGAATATCGCTGAGGTGTGTCATCAAACAAAAGCCAATTCCTGCTGCGAAAAATGCTAGCGGTGGTGGGGCAGCGTCATCCCCGACGGGCGGTTGTTCGTCGCAATATAAGGTTACGGGACTGAAGCCTGGAATATTAACCTGCACGGTGCCGGTTTTTTGTTGACGTGAATGAGCCTCTGCAACCAGATTGACCTCAAACCGAAGTGGTTCCGGCGGCCTGGACTTTTTGAATGGGCCCACTTCGAACTCTTGTGGGGTGGGAGCTTGTTCGGCTCGATGGCCGACACTATACGGCTCTGAATGAAACTTCATAGCAACCTCAGTTAGTCAATAAGATCATGGTGATATGCAATGCTACGGTCGAAATAATCGCTGGTTTTAGGGCTTAAGCCGCCCGTGTTCATCGAAATATTCGTCAACTTCACGATGTATCTGACCGAAATTCGGCCAGGCCTTGATAAAATCCCAGAGGGCGAGAAACCCGCCATTTAGCATCACGAGTATGGCTTTCCATCGCGGTCGGCCTGTAAGCAATTCGGTGTCGGCATGTTCGCGGTAGTGCAGAGTATCGCGGTTGTCGAGTGCTTCTTTTACACCTGCAGCATGGGCCCAATCACATCGATAGATAACAATACCCTCAGGGTTGATGACGTAAACGATATTTGGCATATGCAGGCTGTAGGCCTTATGCATGCTGCCGTCCAGCGAGTCGACCAGCACCCGTCGCTGGTCATTGTATTTCCTGACCATACGTTTCGCGGCGGCAAACTTGCTGCTAATTGCCTGATGCTGAGGCGTGCGTTCACCGGGATGCGCTTCACGAACGTATACCACGAGAAATTCCACGTCGGGGTACTCTTTTTTTAAGGCATTCATTCCGGGAATACAGTGCACGAACATGCTGCACGTAATCGAGCCAGTTTCAATGACGACCGACTTGCCCTTAAAGTCGGAAAGCTTTACCTCATCGCCGTTGATGTCTTGCAAGCTGAAGTCGGGCGCCAATTCCCCCGGCCTGGGTCCTGGAAAGCGGAGCTGATCATAATTCTTGTTCTTAAACCGCGCGGTATTGTAGGGCAGCCCATGGTCCGTCACGCGAATTTCTCGATGTTCAATTCGGTCAACGTGTCGTGATGAAAATTCATTGATGTCTCCAGTCGTTGAGGGCTTCGGAGTCGCTTGGGGATAGGCCGAGTGCCTCTCCGTCAGTTGATACTCCAAGACCAAGGACAGTCCTGTTGGCATAACAAAAATAGCCAACGACCTGGTTTACTTCCAACACTTCGCCATCTGTTACACCGGCCGCACGTAGATCACTGACAACGGACTCGGAAAGTTTTGACGGTTCCAGGGTCAGTGCGCGGGCGTAGCACATGAGTTGCAATTCTGCGTTTGAAAAGACGGCATCTGGTTGATCGGCTAACAATGCTTCGCCAATGGCGTCGGCGCGCTTGTTATCGTCAAGGCGTTGTCTCATGCCGGCAAGGTGATGCTCAACACAATAAGCACAGGCGTTCAGATGACTGACATAGACGCCAATCGCCTCGAGAAACCAAACCGGCAATGTGTTGGCGGAATGGTGAAGGACATTTTTGTAAAGAACCATATGGCCTTCAAGCGTGTGTGGGCGAAGACTGTGAACCTGCAAAACATGATCCACCTGCCCACCAGTGCCGGCAATGCGGTCATAGATTTTCTTCAGCCGTCCTTGTGCGTCTTCCGGCACGATTGTTTTAATCCAGCTCATTGAATATTCCTGCAAAAACGATAGTTGCCGCTATCTCGCTGCGGAGTGTGGTACGGATACGTGGAGTGAAAATTAACGGCGCGCAGATCATCTATTTGTCGGGTTCTTTCGAGGGCCGATACCGTCGACAATTTTCAGTTGTGCCACTGCACCGCGCCGATTCTCAGGAATAAATCGCGCAGAAAGCTCGTAACGTGATCCCGGGTGACAAATTTCCGCGTACGAAGCAACAATGCCACTACTCCAGGTTCGTCGGACAATGAGCAGGCAGGGTTCGACCGTCGGGACACTTAGCAGCCGGTGTGAAAGTGAATTGGGCATTACCGCACGAAGGACATGCTCCGCGCTTTGCAGCGGAGCGACGTCCATCAAATACTCTTCGGGCGTCGTCTCCCCAAAGTCATTCCGCAGATAGTCCGGCGCAATCACCGGATTGACGTAACGGTCTTCCAGCTGGATCGCAATGTCGTTTTCGTAGTGAACGAGAACTGATCGAAACAGTTTGAAACCCGGGAGTACGCCAAATTGGGCCGCCAATTGCTCATCGGCCGTAACCTGTGTCAACTCGGCCACCACGGCGTGGTAACGATTGCCACGAGCGCGCACATCTTCCGCGACATTCCGGATCTCGAGTGGGTGCGCGTGAGTGCGCCGATCGGCGACGAAAGTGCCAACGCCCGCTGTTCGAGAAAGAAATCCCTCGTCGGTAAGCTCACGCATCGCGCGATTGATCGTCATGCGTGATGCCTGGAACATTTCGACCAACTCACTTTCCGTCGGTATTTGTTCGTCGGGACCCCACACGCCGGACGCGATGCGCTCCAGAATATGCTGCTTCACCCGTTTGTAGATCGGGATCGCCTGTTTTGGTTTGGTCAATGCTTGTCCTTAAAGTGTTATCAGTTTGACCGCAGGGTGTCGCCCGCAATTCATGACACGTTTAATTGTAAAACTTTCTATACCGGTCAAGTGCCTGACGCTGAAAATCTGCTCTCTGCTCATCACGGTCAGCTAAAACGTATAGACAAGTATATAATAATTAAATCCCCCCAGAAAGAGGCAGGACTTATGAGTGGTAGTGAACGGGCTACAGGTACAAGAGAAAATCCACGGTGGAGTTCGCCGATGATGTTTTTTCTCGCCTCAACCGGGATGGCCGTGGGTCTCGGAAATATCTGGCGATTCCCGTTTCTTGCAGGTGAGAATGGCGGCGGCGCCTTTGTTCTTGTGTACCTGGCGGCTGTTGCCGCAATCGGGCTGCCGATAATGATCGCTGAAATTATCGTCGGTCGGCGTGGCGGCGGAGCATCCGAGGCCGCTATTCGCGGGCTCATCAACTCGGAGGGCGCGGGACGGGCATGGGGTGCAATCGGCTATCTTTCTTTCATCGTCCCGCTGGTCGGAGTCGGCTATTACGGGGTCATTGCAGGGTGGGTGCTGGATTATGCGGTCACATTCACAAGCAGCGGCGGATTCGAAGCCGGTGCGGATAATTCGGCACGATTCGACTCGCTGCTTGCGGACCCGGCGCGGCTAATATTAGCGCACACAGCGTTCATCGTTGGCTGCGCGTTTGTCGTCAGCCGTGGCCTGCACGGGGGCATCGAACGGCTATCGAAGACAGTAATGCCTTTGCTTTTGTTGATGTTGATTGGGCTGGTGTTCTACGCCGTAATCTATGGCGATTTCGCAGCCGCAGTCACATTTTTGTTCCGACCAAATTTCCAGGAACTGACACGTGAGGGTGTATTACTGGCCGTTGGTCAGGCGTTTTTCTCGCTTGCTGTGGGTTTTGGTGCATTGATGGCTTTCGGGGCCTACCTGCCGAAACAGGTTTCGATTCCCAAAACGGCGGCAGCGATCTGTGCCGCAGATACGCTGGTAGCGCTTCTTGCGGGGCTCGCCATATTTCCAATCGTGTTCGCCGTTGGGCTGGACGCGGGTGGAGGCCCCGGCCTGGTCTTCCTAACCTTGCCGACCGCTTTCGCCCAGATCCCGGGCGGCTATATCGTTGGCTCAGTGTTTTTCATTCTTCTGTTCGTTGCAGCGCTAACGACGGGGGTAGGAACGTTTGAAGCAGTGGTGGGGTGGCTGCAAGCACGGGGTGTCAGACGCAAGAGTGCCGTGATGTTCAGCGCTGCAGTTGCCTGGCTGATCGGTGCAGTCGCCGCGATGTCCTTTAACGTGATGGCCGATGTGCGCACCGACGAATCCCTGCCGCTTGTCGGTGCCAAGACGATATTCGAGCTGCTCGACTTCTCGGTTGCAAATCTCATGTTGCCGCTCAATGGGCTTCTTATTGCCTTATTCGCGGCTTGGGGTCTCAAACGGGCGACGAGCATGGCCGAATTCGGTAGTGACAGCCACATGTACTCGGTATGGCGCGTGCTTAGCCGCGTCATTGCACCGATTGCTGTTGTCATCATTATGTTTTCTGTATGAGTCCGACCCGGATTCACAGGAATATGACTAGACTTGTATATACATAGTAACTTTTATAAGCTTGCGATGATGCGGCGTGGGCCTATTGCTTCACGCGGGGCTGATCGAAAGGCCAATGAGAAGACCAACGAGGGGCGACATATGACGAATTATCTGAACAATTACGCTACACAACATCGTTTCAGCAGGCAGCGTGCGATTAAGGCGACGGTTTGCAGCACCGCATTGGGTTTACTACTCGTCGCCAGCCCGACATTTTCACAGACAATTTCCGCAGCGGACGAAGTCGAAGAAATCGTTACGATTGGTACCCGTGTTGCGGGTCGCACGGTTACGGAAACGACTGTCGCAATCGACATCATCGGTGAGGCACAAGTCAGCAAGAATACCGGCTTGTTTGAGACCGGTGAGCTACTGCAACGTCTTGCGCCCTCATTTAATTTCAGTCGCACGCAGATATCGGATGGCTCAGACATTTTCCGCCCTGCAACCCTCCGCGGACTGGGCCCGGACCAGGTTCTCGTCTTGCTCAACGGCAAACGTCGACACACGCGGGCACTCCTGGGGCTGTCCGGCACCGTTGGTGAGGGCGCGGCAGGCACCGATTTCAACGCCATTCCGTCGATCGCGATCAAGCGTATCGAAATACTGCGCGACGGAGCCGCAGCACAATACGGTTCCGATGCGATTGCCGGTGTCGTCAACATTGAGCTTAAAGATGCCGTCAACGAATTCAGTGTGAACGGTCTTGTCGGCGAGACATTCGAAGGCGATGGTGAGCGTTTGCAGTTTCAGGCCAACGGCGGCGTGCCACTGGGCTCATCCGGCTTTCTGAATGTAAGCGCTGAGTACAGAGAAGGTGATCCGACCAATCGGGCAGCGAACAGTCCGCAGTTTCCGGGCCGGCAGATTTTTCGGCATGGCGATGGTGATACGGAGTTTGTCGGGTTTTTTGCAAACGCCGGTATACAGCTCAGCGATACGGCTGAATTGTACGGATTCAGTGGCTTCTCTGAGAGCGAGGCACTCGGTGCCGGGTTTTATCGATTCGCCGACCAGGCCGACCGATCGGTGCCGCAGGTATTTCCCGAGGGGTTCTTGCCTCGCGATACCAACAAGTCGACGGACTTTTCCATCGCGGGGGGTGTGCGCGGCAACCTGACTGATTCGTGGACCTACGACCTCAGCGCCGTGTACGGTGAAAACGACTACGATTTCGGGACTACCAACACGATTAACGCGTCAATTGCGGCCGATTTCCTCAACCGTAACCCCGGCGCCACAGACGCCGAGATTGCCGCCAATGCGGGCCCAACAAGCGGGTTTTCCGGCAGTCAGACGTTTGAACAACTGACCTTCAATCTGGACATCGCCGGAGAGGTCGAGATTGGCTTGAATAATCCGCTGTATCTTGCGTTTGGGGCTGAATATCGAGACGAAGACTATGCACTTGAGCCTGGGGAGCTGGCATCATTTAGTTGCGGCCTCAGTCCTTCGAACGCGTTCATACCTTCCATCGTGGATCCCGGTGCGGGTGTTGACCCGGTGACTTTTGAGCCAATCGACACCTCCACCGGCACCCCCGCGACTTGCGGGTTTCAGGCGTTTCCAGGCTTCCGGCCGGAATCGGCCGGGAGCTTCAGCCGCGACAGTTTTGCTATTTATGTCGATGGCGAAACCAGTCTGACCGATCAGCTCCTATTGGGTGTTGCAGTACGCTATGAAGATTTCGGCGATGTCGGTGATGAACTGACCAGTAAAGTGAGCGCACGCTACGAGTTTACGGACACGTTCGCTATTCGCGGTGCTGCGCAGACAGGATTCCGCGCACCGAGCCTGCAACAATTATCGCTGGAATTCGTGACCACCAACGTTGGTGCCGCGGGTCTCACGGAAACACTGCTGGCTCGAACGGGCTCGGCGTTTCCAGGTTTCTTTGGCATCAATAATCTGGATATCGAGACATCCACAGGTTTCTCAGGCGGTTTTGTTTGGGAGCCGCTGGATAATCTCACCGTTACGGTTGATGGCTTCCTGATAAACATTGATGACCGAATCGTTCTGGGCAGCCCGTTGGCGCCATCCCAGCTTGATGCAGTTCCGGCGGCACAGGCTTTCCTTGTTGATAATTTGATATCCCAGGCCAATTTCTTTTCGAACGCGACGGATACCGAGACCACCGGCGTTGATATCGTCATTAGCCACGATACCGATCTCTGGAGTGGTTCTTTGACATCCACCCTGGCCGTCAACCTGAACGAAACAACGATTGAAGCTATCAACGCGCCAGTCGGGGTCGATCCTGATCTGCTTTTCCCCGATCCAGCAAGGAGATTTGTCGAGACAGGTCAGCCGCAAACCCGAGTAAATTTGTCGTTCGATTGGGAACGCGAGAATTTGAATTCGATACTTCGCTTGAATTACATCGGTGACACAACCACCTCATTTTTCACAGAACAGGGTCTTGGCATCCCCGAAGGTGCTCCGTTCAATAATGAAACTTCACTCAGTCCGGGCTCTGCGTTGCTAGTCGACCTGGAACTCGCTTATCGCATCAACGATCATCTCCAAATCGCGGTCGGTGGTAATAACCTGCTGGATGAGGAACCCAATAAAGTAGCGGCCGACTCCGTAATTGCCGGCATTACCCGCGGCAACATACAATTTCCGATGCGTGGGCTCGCGTACGGCCTCAATGGTGGTTTTTACTACGCAAGATTCACCGCAAGTTTTTAGCTTGCAGGTGCTTCTGGGAGATAGCGACAAAAGCCAATGCGAACTCCGCTTCAATGAAGAAGCGGAGTTCTGATTTCGGCCGCTCTTGGAGAGCTTGTCCCACGGAATACATGGCGTGAACAAGCGCTGAGTACCCATAGCTGGCGCCCCGCTTCGACAAGCCTGTACGCTACGTCATCTGTAGTCACAACCACAGCGATCACGTTTACGGTGGCGAGGTTTTCAAAGCGCCGGGCGTCGATTTCATAGCGCACGAACTGGCCCGGCAGGACCTTGCCCGGACCCGGGCAGCGACGGTCATCCCCAATCTGACATTTGACGACGCGATGACGGTTCAACCCGGCGAAACCACCGTGGAGCTCCGATACCATGGACCCAACGACGGCCGGGGTTCCATCAGTATGCACTTCATGCCAGCCAGCGTCGTGTTTGTTGTCGACTGGATCGTGCTCGGGCGGATGCCCTGGCAAAAACTCTGGAGTTACGACATGCAGGGAATGATCAACTCGACTCGTGAGGTTCTCGAGCGATGCACATCTCGAGATAGCTTTTGGCACATAATTCGGCATCGAGATTGACGCTGCTACACTTGTGATGCGGGGCTCCCGCTTTATGTCAATGCAACGATCTACGACACGGCTTTTCACGTACTATACCGTCGGGCCGGTCCGGCTCATTTAAAGGAATATGATGTCTGCAGCGCCTCCAACTCCAGATGAAACTGAGCGACTTGCCAAGCTTGAAAGCTATGACGTAATGGACACGCTGCCCGAAGCCGTTTTTGACGATATAACATTAATTGCGGCACACATCTGCCAGACGCCCATTGCGCTAATAACACTAATCGATAAAGACAGACAGTGGTTCAAGTCGAAACTCGGAATAGATATCAATGAAACACCGCGGGACATTGCGTTTTGCGCGCACGCGATTCATGGAACCGAGATACTTCACGTACCCGATGCGCGCAAAGACGTGCGATTTTACGACAATCCTCTGGTTGCGGGTGGACCGCATTTCAATTTCTATGCCGGGGCGCCGATAACGACGCCGGAGGGCTACAACGTTGGCACATTGTGCGTTATCGACGACGTCCCCCGGGAACTGACACCCGAGCAAAAAGACGCACTTGCGCGACTGTCGCGAATAGTGTCGAGGCAACTCGAGTTCCGACTTCTCGCTGCGCGCGCGGAGCAGGCAACTCAATCGAAAAGCGATTTCCTGGCAAACATGAGTCACGAATTGCGTACGCCATTAAACGCCATAATCGGCTACTGCGATTTGCTGATAGAAGAGCCCGACGCGGACGCTGAAAGCAGGCTTGAAGATTTGGGTAAGATCCGCCGCAGTGGCACGCACTTGCTGAATCTGATTAATGACATTTTGGATATGTCGAAAATCGAAGCAGGTAAAATGGATGTTTACAGCGAGCTTGTCTCGCTACCACAATTCCTCTCAGAGCTCGAATACATGGTATTGCCGTTACTCGCACGAAATGGCAACAAACTGGTGATGCAAATGGAATTTGCGCAGGCAAGCCTGAATACTGATTACACGAAACTTAAACAAATCATCATCAACCTTATTTCCAATTCGGCGAAGTTTACGACAAATGGCACAGTTACAGTCCGAATGTATCGGGATACTGCGGGTGGGGTCGATCAGTTCATTGCAGAGATTACGGATACGGGCGTCGGTATTCCGCGTGACAAGCTGGAACAGATCTTCGACGTCTTTGGCCAGGTGGACGTATCGACATCCAGAAATTATGGCGGTAGCGGGCTGGGGCTGGCGATATGCAGAAAATTAACCGAACTCCTGGGTGGCTCTCTGTCAGCAAGCAGTGTGGTAGGTGAGGGGTCGGTATTTACGCTGCGAATTCCGATTTGTTCAGCGTAGCTGCAACGAAGCGAATTCCGATTTGTTCAGCGTAGCTGCAACGAATCCCAGTGGGGCCGAAACGGCAGATTTCCGCATCTTGTAAATTTAAATGGTATGACCCTGAATCTCGCGTTTTCCGTCGGTTTCCCAGGCGCATTCACTTCTGAAGGTCAGGAGGGATGGTCGACCGTCGCGGTCTTTGTGTGATTAACGACACAGCACATCGTGTTCCAGTGTGGTCAAATCCTACCCGACATTATGTTATTTGACGTCTGTGGCTTTGTCCCGTTCGTTGGCAGCCAACCCCTGGAGACACATGCGAATGACGCTGAGCCGCAAAACAATCTCTATTCTATGTGCTGCGGCCGTGGTGTCATTTTTGTTGAGTTATGTCGTATTGCGGGCCACGGTTTACAGCACTTTTGTTGAGTTGGAGAACGAGCAGATTGCGAGCAACCTGGCGCGAGTTGATGCTGCAATTCACGATCAGCTAGACGGAATGCAAAGACTCAATCGTGAGTATTCGCAGTGGAACGAGACCTACGAGTATTTGAAAGAGCGTGACGAGTCATATGTCGAGGAATACCTCACCGCCGCACAGCTCGCCAGTCTGGATGTTGACGGCATAAGCATTCTCGATAAGCTGGGTAACTCCGTCGCGGGGATCGGTGACAGCCTGGCCAATCTGAACGAATTGAGGATGAACTATCCAGTCAGTGAAATTCCCAGTTTGCAGGACAAGCTGAACGTCAGTGCGAACGGCGGTAGCGGGACAGCCGCGATAATTCGTACCAATGTCGGGGCACTACTGGTTGTGTCAGCGCCGGTCCTTCGAAGCGATGCGTCTGGCCCGCCGGTTGGATCGTTTGTTCTCTCACGCTATCTAAGCGAATCGCGAGTGCAGCAATTGCAAGCGAAACTCGGTGTAGTTTTCAGGCTGTTTGCGAAAGACTCAGAACAAATACCCGCGGAATTTCGTGACACTCTGGATTCGCTTGATTCGACACCCGTGGAGACCCGACAACGCCAGCACGGTCGTGACATCGCGGTCTACCGTACTTTGCGCGATATCGACGGCGAAGTGGCGTTTGTCGTTGAGGTGATTACGCCAAGAAATATATCGGCGGCCGGAGCGCAGGCGCTGACTGCTGCCTTAGGGTTTCTGGCGCTCACCAGCCTCTTCTACCTGGCCATCAGCGCATTGTCGCTGCGAAAACTCATAATTTTGCCGCTCTCGGGCCTCACTCTTCATATTGGTAAAATGCGAGAGACTGGGGCGATGGCAGGTGTCGAAGTATCGAAGCGACGCGATGAAATTGGCATATTGACAAGGCAATTCAATGCGCTTGTCAAAGAACTGGAAAACGCGCGGACTGCGATGGTCAAGGCGAATGATGAGACAGCAGGCGCCCGTGATGCCGCGATCGAGGCCTCCCGGGCAAAGAGCCAGTTTCTTGCCAACATGAGCCATGAGATACGGACGCCGATGAATGGGGTAATGGGCATGACCGAATTGCTTCTGTCATCGGGTTTAGACGATTTGCAGCGCGAGTACGCGGAGATGGTTTCTCACTCCACGCAGTCGCTCCTTGCCATCATCAATGACATTCTGGATTTGTCCAAGATTGAGGTGGGCAAGTTTGAATTGGACATCGCACGGCTGGACCTTAGGGAGACCGTTGAGGAGAGTTTGAAGCTATTGGCGCATAAGGCAGAAAGCAAGGGATTGGTATTGCGCAGCGAAATTCCAGTCGGGCTACAGACTGAGGTGAGCGGTGACGCAAATCGACTTCGGCAAATTCTGATCAATCTGGTTGGCAACGCAGTCAAGTTCACTGAAAGTGGAGAAGTCATAGTGCGAATGACTGACGTCTCTGCTGTCGATGGCGCGATCATCATAAGAACCGAAGTCGAAGACACGGGTGTAGGCATCGAGGCCGAAAGTCAATCGAAGATCTTCGCTTCGTTCGAGCAGGCGGACGGCTCGACCACGCGACAATACGGGGGGACGGGCCTTGGGCTGTCAATCTGCGAGCAACTCGTGGCTCTAATGGGTGGAGAAATTGGCGTCAACAGCACACCCGGGAAAGGCTCAATATTCTGGTTCACGACACGTTGGGCCAAGTGCGACACTGCATTGCCATTACGGCCGTCGTTACCGGACACATCGGTTGCAATAGTGCCGGAGGAAACGGCCTTACCGAGCGAATTTAATGCCCTCGTGGCGGAGGATAATCCCGTCAATCAAGCAGTAACGAAAGGGATGCTGGCCCAATTGGGTGGACGGGCTACGATGGCAGATGACGGAAGCAAGGCCCTGGAGTTATTCAGAAACTCAACTTTTGACGTCGTACTGATGGACTGCCAGATGCCGGGAATGGATGGTTACGAGGCGAGTCGGGCCATACGAGAGTGGGAATCGGAACACCAGCTAAGTGCGACCCCGATCATCGCGCTCACAGCGAATGCATTGTCCACAGATCGACAACGATGTATGGATGCCGGCATGGACGACTACATGAGCAAGCCCTTTACGTTGCGGCAACTGAATGAATCACTTTTAGCCAGTCTGCGGGAGCGTGGTCAGCGAGTAACAGCGGGCCAGGGCCAAGCGCCTGCAATGGATCTGATTGACACGCAATTGGAGGAGCCGGAAGCGATTCAAACGCCCGTCGACTGGCGTATGTTCGAGGACACGGTTCAGGAATGGCAGGAACCGGGCGGGCCGGATCAACGAGATGAGTTCATCACGCTATTTTTGGAGACCTCAAACAAGCTCGAACGACAAATGGACGATGCTTTCGAGTTAGCGGACCTGAAAAGTGTGGGCATGGCGGCACACAGTTGGAAATCGAGTTGTACGTATGTCGGCGCCACGCAGCTGGTGGAATTTTGTGCTCGCCTTGAGCAACTCTGTTATGCGGGCGACCTGGAAACGGCATGCCTGGTTGCCAATGACGTTCGTCATGAATACAAGCGTGTGACGCGAGCACTACAAATTGATCAGCAGGATGCAGTCAGAAAGGTCCAAATTTCGTAGTTTTGTTCACCTGGGCGAAACGCAACAAAGATCGATATTCGGCGTAGCGCACGTGTTTGTTTTGAATGGTGCCCAGGAGAGGACTTGAACCTCCACCTACTTACGTAGACCAGCACCTGAAGCTGGCGCGTCTACCAATTCCGCCACCTGGGCATTTCACATTCCAATCAGGTTTTCAATCTTACTTTCAAACCGCAGATACGACAAAATCCATACCGGGCGTATTGCCCGTGGCCGACCCGGCTATGTAAGCACGTGAATCTTTGGTAGATTTTCATCACGTATTACATAGGCCCACTAGCACCTGACACTAGTGCGTCTACCCATTCCGCCACCTCGGCAGCGACAAAAACCGCGTACAATCGCAGCACGGCGGGGTGGCGCACTGTACTCAAAGCGGCCGCGGTCTGTCAATTGCAGCAACTAACCTTTATTCACGGAGATATATCACTTGCCAGGCAAGTCCTCAAAAACCCAAAGCAAAGCTCGGTCGGCGGCAACGTCAAAGACCGGCAAGAAGCTCGCTGGTAAAACCTACAAACACCCCATTCCGAGCCAGAATGAGCTCATAGACTTTCTAACAGATGTTGGTAAGCCTTTGAAAGTGGAGCCGATCTTGAAGGCCTTCACCCTGAAGGGTCAACGCATGCGCTCGCAGTTGATCGACCGTTTGCAGGGCATGGTTCGAGCCGGCCAGATTCTCGAAAATCGCCGCGGCGAATTTTGCCTCACGGCGAAGCTTGACCTGGTGACAGGCACCGTCAGTGGCCATCGGGACGGATTCGGTTTTGTGTCTCGCGACGACGGTGACGCGGATGACGTGTATTTGTCGGCGCGGGAAATGCGCTCTTTGTTCGATGGCGATCGTGTCGCGATTCGTATCAAGGGATTGGACCGGCGCGGCAGGGCGGAGGGCGAACTCGTCGATGTGCTGGAACGTGGCACGCAGGAAGTCGCCGGACAATTTATCCGTGAACGCGGCATCGGTATCGTTGTCCCCGACAATGCGAAATTATCGCATCGTATTTTGATTCCGAAGGGCGAGGCAGCGAAAGCGAAACACGGCGACATGGTGGTTGCGGAAATTCTGGATTTCCCGACACAGGTCGAACAGGCAACCGGCCGAATCGTCACCGTCATAGGCAAGCCCGGCGACAAAGGCATCGCGACGGATATCGCGATTCATGCGCACGCGATTCCATTCGAGTGGCCCGCCGGCGTAAAAAAAGAAGTCGCTGGGTTTGGCAGCAAGGTCACCAGCGTGTCACACGCCGGACGAACTGAACTGCGCGATGTTGATCTCATCACCATCGATGGTGCGGATGCGCGCGATTTTGACGACGCCGTGTATTGCAAGAAGACTGATTCGGGCTGGCGCTTGCTGGTTGCTATTGCCGACGTTGCACACTATGTCGCCATCGGCTCAGCGCTGGACAAGGAGGCGACGATTCGCGGCACCTCGGTCTACTTTCCTGATCGCGTAGTGCCAATGTTGCCAGAGGTCCTTTCGAATGGTTTGTGCTCGCTCAACCCGAAGGTTGATCGGCTGTGTATGGTTTGCGACATGCGTGTCAATCATGATGGCAAAGTCACGCGAGCAAACTTCTTCGAAGCCGTGATGAGCTCTAAAGCACGGCTGACATACAGCCAGGTTGGCGATTTTCTGGCGGGAAAGTCCAGCACATCGGTGCCGACGGAGCTGCAGGCATCGGTTAGGGAATTGCAAAATTTGTACAAGGCGTTTGCCAAAGCACGAGCTGGCCGCGGCGCGATTGAGATTGATCTGCCACAGACGAAGTTCAAGCTGAACAAGGACGGGGAGATTGACCGAATCGAAGTGGTCCCTCGCAATGATGCGCACCGGCTGATCGAGGAGTGCATGATTGCCGCCAACGTTGAAGCCGCAAAATTTCTGAAGAAAAACAGGATCCCTGGCCTCTACCGTGTGCATCCCAAACCGGACCCGGACCGGTTTAACGACCTCAGAATGTACCTCGTGTCACTGGGACTAAAAGTTGCGCATCCGGATCACGTTGAACCGCACCATTTCACACAGATTATTGAGCAGGTCAAAGACCGGCCGGACAGTGCGGCGATCACGATGGCCATGCTGCGGTCGCTGACACACGCGGAATACTCGCCGGCCAATGTTGGCCATTTTGGGCTGGCACTGGAATCGTATGCGCATTTCACATCGCCGATTCGGCGCTATCCGGATTTGCTGGTACATCGCGCCATTCGGCACATCATCCGTGGTGGCAAGCCAGGGCATTACGATTACAGTCCGAAAGAGATGGAGCGTCTCGGCGCGATCACCTCGGCGCATGAGAAGCGCGCGGAGGAAGCAACGCGAGACGTTGAGGCCTGGCTCAAATGCCAGTATATGGAAGGCCACCTGGACGAGGAGTTTGATGGCGTCATAACCGGCGTAACCAATTTCGGCGTTTTCGTACAAATCACCGAGTTAATGACCGATGGCCTCGTTCACGTAACGAGTCTTGCGAACGACTACTACAAATATGATGCAGGTTCGCAGCGCCTGGTCGGTGAACGCAGTGGTCATTCCTACAGCCTTGGCGCCGAGATGCGTGTCCGGGTTCACAAGGTTGACATGGATACGCGAAAGATTGATTTTCGACCGGTGGGTGAGGAGACCCGGTCGGCGCCGTCGGGTCGGCCACCGAGTGGAAAAAGTCGTCGCCGATGAGTAAGGCACAGTACATCACCGGTCTGCGATCGGTTGAGCAGATGGTGGCAACCGATCCATCGGGGATACGGCGAATCTTCGCCGAGTATCAGACAGCGAATCCGCGTGTGGAAGCGATCATCAAGGCGGCACAGAAGGCGGGAATCGAACTCCAGCCAGCGAACCGGGCACGCCTGATGCAAATGAGTGGTGAGGCACGCCACCAGGGTATCATTGCCGAAGTGCAGCGCAGCACGATTCTGGACGAGGCGGGACTCCGCACCCTGGTCGAGCAGCGGCTGCAGTCCGGCGAGGGCGCACCATTGCTGATTTTGGTGCTTGACGGTGTACAGGACCCTCACAATCTGGGGGCCTGTATGCGCACCGCCGATGCTGCCGGCGTCCACGCGCTGGTCGTGCCCCGGCATGGCGCCGCGGGACTAAGCCCCACGGTCAGCAAGGTCGCGGCTGGCGCCGCGGAGCAACTCCCTTTTGCCACGGTGGGCAACCTGAACCGGGTTCTGGGCTGGCTGTCGGACTACGGTGTTCGAATTATTGGTACCAGCGACAAGGCGGATTCCAGCCTGTTTGAGGCCGATCTTGCCGGTTCTGTGGCGCTGGTCATGGGACGCGAGCACACGGGTCTTGGGGCCGCAATCGCCAAGCGCTGCGACTTGTTGGTCAGTCTGCCGATGCAGGGTGTTGTCTCAAGCCTCAATGTGTCAGTTGCCACCGGCGTTTGCCTCTATGAAATAGCGCGGCAAAGGGCCTTGCGCCTGCCTTAAGCCTGTCGTAGGATGCGCCTCCCGCCAATAAAGGCGGGTATTCACCTCTTGCTACACCGGATGTGCCGGGTAGCTACAATCCGAAAGGGGCAACAATGAGGCATTACGAGATAGTGTTTCTGGTTCATCCGGACCAGAGCGAGCAGGTTCCTGCCATGGTTGAAAAGTACCAGGGCATGGTGACCGAATCCGGTGGCACAGTTCACCGCAGCGAAGATTGGGGCCGACGCCAGCTGGCGCACCCGATCAACAAAATCCACAAAGCACATTACGCACTGATGAACATCGAGTGCAATTTCGATGTGGTCAAAGAAATCAAAACCGCCTTCAAGTTTAATGACGCCGTCCTGCGTAGCCTGGTGATGGTGCGTGACGATGCCGTCTCCGAAGCTTCGCCGATGGCAGTGGCGGTGGCTGAAGAAAAAGCGAAGGAAAAGGAAGCTCAACAACGCCGTGACGCCAAGGCTGTTGCTGAGGCAGCCATGCGATCTGAGGCTGCCGACAGCGAAGCGGCTGATACGGAGGCCGTTGCTGAAGACGGTTCCGCTGAGGAGGCCCCCGCGGATGTTCCCGATGAGGCCCCGGCGGATGTTGCCGATGAGGCCCCGGCCGACGTTGCTGACGAGCAAGACGCGGATGCAGACGTTGCAGAAACTGCATCAGACGATAGCGGTGCCGACAGCACAGACAAGACTGCTGACGTACGCAGCGCCTAAGGAGAATTGTTATGAGTCGTTATTCACGCAGACGCAAATATTGCCGTTTTACCGCCGAGGGCATCACCGAGATCGATTACAAGGATCTTAACCTGCTCAAAGCCTACGTTACTGAAACCGGCAAGATCGTACCGAGCCGGATTACCGGTACCAAAGCACACTACCAGCGTCAGCTGGCATCGGCAGTCAAGCGTGCACGCTTCCTCGCACTGCTGCCGTACACCGATCGCCACTAAACGTTCGGGTTAGGGTTTTCGTGCAGGCGATAGCCAAATGGCTGCTCGCACGGCCGCACAACGCCGTTCTTGGTCTGGCGGTGACGATGTTGCTGCCAGCCCCACAAGTCACGAGCGGTGCCATTATGGCACTGCTGGTACTGGCGAAAGGGAATCGGTCGGCAGTTACCAGCGCCTTGATCGCGTCGGCGATCCTCGGTGCCGCAACGCTGATTGTTGGCGGTACGATGGCATCGGTACTGGTTTTGATTGTGGGGACCTGGGTGCCTGCAATGCTACTAAGCAATGTGTTGGTAGCGACGCGATCATTGACATTCAGTTTGCAGGTGTCAGTCATTGTGGCGATTGCGGCGATGCTGGTTTTCCAGATCGCCGTTCCGGATCCGGCGGCATTCTGGCAGCCGTATTTGGACGCGATGATAAAGATAGTGAACGAAAACGGTCTGCAACTGGACACGACGTTGCTGACCGCAGAGGTGATGACGATATCGGCAGTGTTGGTTTACTGGATGCTGTTTACCGTCGCAGTACTAAGCGGCTACTGGGCTTATCGCCAGTTGCCGCACGAGACCTCCGATTTCGGGCGGTTTCGGGATATGAATTTCGGGCGCGTGATTGCGTTCACAATGGCACTGGCTTCGTTGCTGGCATTTGTGATCGGCGCGGCCTGGCTTCAGAATATTGCGTTCATCATGTTCGCGATGTTTATGATGCAGGGACTTGCAATCATGCACTGGCTGCGCGGTGCGGGTTACTTGCCCGGTTTTGCATTGGTTTCGGTATACGTATTGTTGCCGTTTCTGCAGATTTTGCTGGTAATGGTGCTGGCATTGATAGGTTATTCGGACGCATGGTTTGGTTTCCGGCGTCGATTTACTAAAACGTAAAGGTTCGAAAAATGAACGTTATTTTGCTGGAAAGCGTTGAAAATGTAGGCGGTATTGGTGATCTGGTGACGGTTAAGCCGGGTTTTGGTCGCAACTATTTGCTTCCGCAGGGCAAAGCGGCACTCGCAACGCCCGAGAACATGAAGCAAATCGAAGCGCGCCGAGCTGAGCTTGAGAAAGCAGCCGCTGAAGAGCTCGCGAAAGCGAATGCACGCGCAAAAACCATTGGCGGCGTCGAACTCGTGATCCCGGCGAACGCGGGAAGCGAAGACAAGCTTTTCGGTTCGGTTGGCCCGATCGATATCGCAGAAGCGTTTGCAGCGATCCAGGTCGAGGTCGAACGCAGTGAAATCCGCATGCCCGATGGCCCGATTCATGAGTTGGGCGAATTCAAAATCGGCATTCACTTGCATGCTGACCTGGACACCGAAGTGACTGTTCGGGTCGTTTCGGCCGACTAAGCAGCGCACTTAAACGCGGCTGCCGAAGGCTTGGTGGTATGTTACCTTTGAGTCAGAGAATAAGCTGACAGGGGATGGTATCGAATGGTCCGTGCATTGGACGACGGCAGGATCGACGGCGGGGCTGAACAGCGCCTCAAAGTCCCGCCCAACTCCATAGAAGCGGAACAATCGCTTCTCGGTGGCTTGATGCTCGACGCGCTCGCCTGGGACAAAGTTGCCGACGTCATCATTAGCGATGATTTTTATCGCAAAGACCATCGCCTCATATTTACGGCGATCGCCAACCTGATTGAAAGTGGCAGTCCTTGCGATGTTGTGACCGTTTCCGAACATCTGGATGGACGCGGCGAACTCGATGGCGCCGGCGGCCTCGAATACCTGGCAACACTGACCAATGAAACCGCCGGTGCGGCGAATGCTCGTGCCTACGCGAAAATTCTGCGAGAGCGATCCACGCTTCGTGCGTTGATCAGCGCCGGCAATGAAATTGCTGGCAGCGCGTTCACGACTGACGGTCGAACTGCCGCCGAAGTGCTCGAGAACGCCGAGAAAATGGTGTTCGATATTGCCGAGAAGGGCAATCGTGGGCGCAAGGGTTTCATGTCTTTAAAGGACATTCTCCCCGCGGCGGTGGACAGAATCGACTTGTTGCATCAATCTGATGGCGACATCACCGGGGTTTCAACCGGCTACACGGAATTCGACAAGTTGACCGCCGGCCTGCAGCCGGGTGATCTCGTTATCATTGCCGGCCGTCCGTCGATGGGCAAAACGACTTTGGCCGTGAATATCGCCGAGAATGCCGCTATCGGTGCAAAAGTACCCACCGCGATATTTTCGATGGAAATGCCAGCGCAACAACTTGCGTTTCGCATGATTTCTTCATTGGGGCGTGTCGATCAAACGCATTTGCGAACCGGTAAGTTTCCCGACGAAGACTGGTCGCGGATCAATACTGCCGTGCAGTTAATGTCCGAGGCACCAATTTATATTGACGATACACCGGGTCTCGCGCCGAGCGAGATTCGAGCTCGCGCGCGACGCCTGCAGCGCGAACATGGCCTTGGCCTGATCGTCGTTGACTACCTGCAGCTGATGCAGGTGCACGGGTCGACTGAGAATCGTGCGACCGAGATATCCGAGATTTCGCGAGGCCTCAAAGCGCTGGCCAAAGAACTTGAATGCCCGGTAATCGCATTGTCGCAGCTTAATCGAGGTGTCGAACAACGTACCGACAAGCGTCCGGTCATGTCAGACTTGCGTGAGTCGGGCGCAATTGAGCAGGACGCGGATCTCATCGTCTTCATCTATCGCGAAGAAGTGTATAACCCGGACACACCGCGAAAAGGTGTCGCCGACATCGCGATCGCGAAACAACGAAATGGCCCAATCGGTGACTTTCCACTGACGTTTGTTGGTCGCTACACCAAGTTCGAGAACTGGGTGCCGGATACCTACAACGACTTCCCCGAAGGGGGCTACCAGTAAGTGTAGAAGAACTCGCGCCCTGGGCTGACGCGACCACATGCAGACGTGTCTGTGACGAAATGAACCGGGCGGTACGCGAGATCGTTGATTAGAGCCGTAGCGCCTGAGATCAGGCGCTAAAGAATCCCATCTTCACACCTGCCAGCTGGACGACGTCATTGTCCTGAAGCTTGCGAGCTTGCGCACCAATTGGCTGTCCATTTACCAGCGGGTAATCGCCGTCCTTACCGGATTCAACGTGCACGATGTAGTAGCCCTCGGCGCGGCGAGTGATTGCAGCCACCTGAACACCCGGTCGACCGAGAGTCGTCAGCGCTTTGGTCAGTTCCAGTTCGCGACCGGCAAACGCTCCGCTGAGCACCTGTAGTTTCGCGAGCGGTAGTGCGTTCGGCGCATTCGCCGGATCAATACCGTGCGAGGTTTCAGTGTGCGCGACCCGTTCCTCGAGTTTAGGTGCTTTGGGTTTCTCTTGCAGCGCTGCAGCTTCTTCAGGGTCCAGTTTTACCGCGGCGGCGGCGTCTGATTTGTCGTCTGAGAAATCACGCTTCTTGTTACTGTCTGCAATCTCTGCGGCGGCGACAGCTGCTGCTTTCTCGGCCGCAGCTTCGGCTTTTGCGAGCTGGTCAGCATTTTGCTGGCCGGCCGGAATGACCATGGTTTTTTCAAACTCATCCTGTTCGGTTTCATTTATTTGTTGGTCGGAGAAACGCAATTGGTGGTGACCGATCGTGATGACGTCACCGTGTTGCAAGGCATGTTTCTTGATCAGCTTGCCATTGACGTAGGTGCCATTGGTGCTGTTCAAATCCTCGAGAAAGGAATCATTCAGGATATTGATGATCAGTGAATGATGTCCGCTGACCGCTGGATTATCGATGCGAACATCGTTGTCCGGCAGGCGGCCAATGGTGTAGCGTTCCTTGGACATGTTGTATTCAGCCAAGACCTGGTTGTCGAGACTAAGTATTAACCTTGCCATGATTTCTCGCTCTTAATTTGATGCTCTCCTAGCACACAGCCTAGGAACGAAATAGACCAGCAATCTTCGCAAACAGGCCCTTTTTTGCCGGGAAGGCTTCCTTAACCTGAGCAAGCATTACCGACACATTGTCACGCCCACCATGATCATTAGCCAGGTCCACCAGCTGTTGACCAACGACGTCAAGACTATCATTAAAAGTACTGATAGTTAAGTGAATATCGTCATCCTCGACCATGTCAGGGAGACCGTCCGAGCACAATAAATAAATGTCATCCGGAAGCACCTCATACTCGTGAACTTCGACCTCGACAGTAGGTTCGACCCCCAGTGCGCGGGTGACGTAGTTACGATTGGTTGAGCGTTGTGCTTCCTCGGCCGAGTAAAATCCCCGATCAACCAGTTCCTGCAGCAGTGAATGGTCGAGTGTGACCTGATCCAGTTTGCCGCCGCGCAGCCGATAGGCCCGTGAATCGCCAACATGTGCGATTGAGACCTTGTCGTCGTAGAACATGCAGGCAACGATGGTTGTGCCCATGCCTTCGCAGTGCGTCTGACTTTGTGCCGTTTGGTAAATAATCTTGTTGGCGCGATAGACCGCGTCTCTGAGTACGATCGACTGTCGCATCATGCCGCTGTGCGGGTCGATGTCGCCGCGCTCCTCGCGACTGGCCCCATCGGCAGCCAGGTCCGAGACAATCTGAACTGCAATGCCGCTGGCAACTTCGCCCGCGTTATAGCCGCCCATACCGTCGGCCAGAACCATCAGGCCAATGTCGCCATCCGATCCGATGGCATCCTCGTTGTGCTCGCGAACACGACCGGTGTCGGTGAGTTCGGCAAACATAATCTTTCCGCGAAGTGTCATAGGTGGGTTCTTTTAGGAAACTCTTGCGCAATTTCGCAATGCAATAGCCATCTCGGCGCCGCAAGAAAAGCGATCTTGTGGGCGTTTTGCCAGTGCCTTCATCAGGACGGCATCAACGCTTGGCGGTATGCCAGCACGTCGACTGGACACCGGTGCAGGGTCATCAGTTGTTATTTTTGTCATTAAGACCGCAATGTTCGTTGCTTTGAACGGAACCTCACCCACTAAGAGCTCGTATAGAGTAACACCAAGTGAAAACAAGTCCGAGAGCCCAGTCAAATCTTCTGCACCGAGTTGTTCGGGCGACATGTACATTGGTGTGCCCAAAACGATTCCCGTTTTGGTCTTATTGTTGTCCGTCATCCGGGCAACGCCGAAATCGCTAATCTTCATTGTGCCGTCTTTGGGATTGTAGAGCAGATTGGCGGGCTTGATGTCGCGGTGAATGACGCCCTGGTTGTGTGCGTAATCGAGGGCTCCAGCGCAGGATGCGGCGAGTTCGAGGGCGCGCCTGGGCGCCAGAAGTCGTCTCGGATCGGTAAAATCCCGTAGCGGTATGCCAGGCACATACTCCATGGCGATATAGGCAAGACCCTTATCCTCGCCCGCATCAAATACGGTAATGATGTTCGGATGCGTGAGGCGTCCGGCCGACTCGGCTTCGCGATAAAATCGTAGCCGCGCCTCCTTGAGTTCCTCATCCTCGAATTCTTTCTCGATCGGAATGGCTTTGACCGCAACGGCACGATTGATACGAGGGTCTTTGGCGAGATAAACCGCCCCCATTGCGCCACGGCCAATCCTGCGTTCAATGACGTATCGCCCCAGTCGCTCCGGTGCACCTTTGGCCAGCTGAGCACCTGCGTCCGGCATCGTCAGCGTGCCTTGCGTACGCTTCATCCATTCCAGCACCGCTTCGGCGCGTTCCGGTTTCGCTTGTTGTTCGAAGGCAAGCGACAGTTTGTACATGACCGCGGCTATTGTCTCTGAGGGGTGACAGCGGCGAAATTCCGCGAATGCGGGCTCAAGACGGCCAGCCGCCAGGAAGTCGCTGCCTTTACGAAACGCATCACCTGAAGCCTTTTTGACGTCGACGACCAGCCAGGCGCTAAGGATGGCCACGCCGAGAAATATAAGAATGGGACGCCCGAGGTCGATTCGTACATGCAAGCCGAACAGCAGTGCAGCCTCGAGCAACAGCAGTATGGCGATTACCGTCACAGTCAGGACGGCAATATCGCGGCGGTTTCGGTCGGGCAGGAAGAGCACAGCAACAATCGCCAACATCGCAGGTATCAGGTACTCGAGCGCCTGGATACTTGCCGGCGTCGCAATCGTGCGATCGTTTTCAAGGTCGGCCAGCAGCGTCGCCATCACTTCCGATACGGTGACGAACTGGCCTGATGGCAGAACACTGGTTGCGCCTGTGAATGGCATATCCGAGTCAACGAAGACCGTTGCGTCCTTGAGCGAGGCTACCTGCTGGCTCTGCAGGAGCTTCTTAATGTCGATACGCGGCAATTCCACGTAGCTCGAAAAGTAGATGTACTCGTCCGCGGCAGAGAGCATTCCGGCGGGTTCAGTCGCCGCCTTGTCAAAGCTGACGGCCAACGGCAGTGACGGCGATTTCACTCCGCCGTTGAAGTGCCACAACACCGATTTTCTCAGGATATTGTCCGTGTCGGCTTGCACAGCGACAACGCCACTCGACCTGGCTACATCGGACAGGCGGTGTCGAGTCGGGACGTAGACTCGGGCGCCCGAGCCGAGCAGCGCGCTCCATGCCGGTAGCTCGTCCGTTACAGAAATTTCGGGTGGATTTGCCAGAATAATTCGGCGTACGCCTGATTTTTGCAGTGACTCGATGACTTTGCCGTAGTTATCGAGCAGTTCATCCTGGCTCAGACGCGAGCCATCAATGCTCGCAATATAGGTATTCTCAGACGCCTGGTTGGGCATACCGCCGGCAAGCTGGTCGTAGACCAGGCGATCGGCGGCTGTGAACCACTGCGCCAGGGGCCCGTACACCAGCAACAGCAAAATGCTGGCGAACGAAAGCGCGATAATTCGATTGCGTTTTTGTTGTGCCGCCGTGTCCAAAGTAGGTCATGTCCCTGTTTTAATGGCGAAAGTATAGGCAAATGTCAGCACCCTTAATGAGATAGGGTTGGCACTTTTTATGTAATACAGCCTCTGGAAGCGGTGCTATCATTGGCCTCGGCCAGAATGCGCGAATTTAACAATTATGGTCCTGCGGTTCGCGAAAATGGCATTGGGTATTTCCATTAAGCCTTACAAAACAAATACTTATAATCTCGCTGTCATTTGCTTATTGTCCGCCGCGCGCGAGTTCCTTTTCATTGCCAGCACCTGTGAGGTCGACCACCGTGGCTAAGGTCAAAATCGCCTACCTATGTACCGAATGCGGTGCCCACAGTCTCAAGTGGGCCGGGCAATGCCCGGATTGTGCGGCCTGGAATACGCTCACGGAAACCTCCATCAGCGCGACGAAATCGACGTCGTCCAGTCCGGCAACGACGCTGGACGCCTTGCCAGGCGACATTGAATTTCGGCATGGCACCGGTTTTCTGGAATTTGACCGTGTTCTCGGTGGGGGCCTGGTGCCGGGTGCTGTGGTATTGCTCGGCGGCGATCCCGGCGTTGGGAAATCAACGCTGTTGCAACAGGTTTCGGCCCAGTTGATGCAGGACGTGCCCGTTTGTTACGCCACCGGTGAGGAGTCGCTACGCCAGATTGGACAGCGCTCGTTGCGCCTCGGCCTTGACGCATCGTCGATGAATTTGCTGGCCGATGTATCGATTGAAAACGTATTGTCGTCAGCGCGCCAGTGCAAGGCGAAAGTGCTGGTGATTGACTCGATGCAAACGATGGTCAGCGACGGCGTTCCATCGGCACCTGGCTCGGTCGCACAACTGCGTGATGGTGTTGGCAAAGTCGTGCAGTTTGCGAAGCAAAACGATGTTGCAGTTTTCATCATCGGTCACGTCACCAAAGAAGGGGCGATTGCCGGCCCGCGAGTGGTCGAGCATATGGTCGATACTGTGCTGTATTTTGAAAGTGACCCAGCGAGCCGCTATTCAATGATTCGAAGTGTCAAGAATCGGTTTGGCGCGAGCGGTGAAATGGGCGTGTTCGCGATGACGGAAACAGGCTTCCTCGAAGTGAGTAATCCATCCGCAATTTTTCTGTCGCGCGAATCAGTTGATGAACCCGGCAGTGTCGTATCGGTGACCTGGGAGGGCAGTCGTCCACTGCTGGTCGAAATACAAGCGCTGGTTGCGGACGGCAACAGCAATTACGCAAAGCGCCTGGCCCAGGGTGTTGACCAGAATCGCTTATCCTTGTTGCTCGCCGTATTGCAACGTCACGGCTCTCTATCAATTACAGACGAAGACGTCTTCGTCAATGTCGTCGGCGGGCTTCGAATCAGTGAGACGGCCGTCGACCTGCCATCGTTGCTTGCGATTGTTTCCAGTTTTCGCGACAAGGCAGCGCCGTCGCGGATGGTTTGCTTCGGTGAAATCGGCCTGGCCGGCGAAATTCGACCGGTGCGTTATGGCACCGAACGCATCGCTGCGGCAGCGAAGCAGGGCTTTACGCTTGCCATTGTGCCGAAGGGAAATGTGCCAAAGATCATTCCCGATGGCATAAAAGTTGTCGGCGTTCGAAGGCTCAGCGAAGCGCTGGATGAAGCATTTTAGCGTACTTCCTGGTCTTCCACCGCATCCGGATCCCGGGCCCCCACACGCACAGTGCGCACTCGGTTCTCGTCGGTTTCCACAATCTCGATTGGATAGCCATCAATTTTCAGACAGGTCGTTGGCGCCGGAATAGTTTCCAGGTTTTCGACAATCAGGCCGTTGAGCGTTTTCGGGCCGTCCGTTGAAAAGTCCCAGTCCTGCGACCGATTCAGTTCACGGATGTTTGCCGTCGCATCCACGATATAGGTATCGGCACCGTCTTTGACGACGTCACTTTCATCATCGGCTGGGTCGGTCGTAAATTCTCCGACGATTTCTTCGAGTATATCTTCGAGCGTGACGACACCCTGGATGTCGCCGTATTCATCGACCACCATCGCGATGCGCTCGCGTCGTCGTTGAAACTGCACCAGCTGTTTACTCAATGGCGTGCCCTCGGGAACGTAGTAGGGCTCGGACAACAGATCCTGAATCTGGTTCTTGTTGAACTCCCTATGCGCAAGATTTGCGAGTCGCCGTAGATGCAAAATGCCAATCATATTGTCGATGTCGTCACGATAAACCGGCAGCCGCGTATGCTGGCTCTCAGAAATGATTTTGACAATTTCGTCTTCGTCGTCATCTAGATCAATGCCGATAATTTCATTGTGCGGCACCATGACATCGTCGATCGTGACTTTTTCCAGGTCAAGAATACTCAATAACATTTGTTGATAGCGCGAAGAGATCCTGGCGCCAGCTTCATAAACAACGGTTCGGAGCTCTTCTCTGGTCAGCGACTGCAAATCGTTGTCCTGACTGCGCACGCCACAAAGAAACAAGACGCCGTTTGACGCCGCGTTGGTCAGCCAGACGATCGGATAGGTCAGCTTGAGCAACGGGTAGTAAATAAGTGCGGCTGGAAATGCCAGGCGTTCGGGGTGCATGGCTGCGAGTGTTTTAGGTGCGGCTTCCGAAAAGATCAGCACAACCAGGGTCAGGATAATTGTGCCAATTGCTACGGCCGGCTGGCCGCCGATTTTGAATGCGATTATGGCTACCAGCGATGCAGCCGAGAAATTGACGAGGTTGTTGCCCAACAATATCAGGCCGATGATGCGGTCGGGCCGTTGCAACAACTGTTCTGCGAGCATCGCGCCTCGATGGCCTTCCTGGGCTTTGTGACGGAGCTGATAGCGATTGAGGCTCATGAGTGCTGTTTCCGAGCCAGAAAAAAACGCGGAAAGTAGCAGCAGCACAAAAAGCACGCCGAGTAGGCCTGCTAGCGGTATGTCGTCGCCCAAAAGAAGGGCACCTCCTGTTCAATCGATACAGTCAGTTCACCAGTCAACCCGGAGACTGTCAAGAACGCTATTCTCAACTCCAGCTGAGGTTGAGGTGCTCCAGGATGAGCCGGGTTCCGAAATAGGCGAGGCAAAGCAGCAAATAGCCACCCAGGTACAGCTTTACTGCCCTCGGACCGCGCCATCCTGCGAAGAAGCGTCCTGCGAGCAGCGCTCCAAATACGCCAAGCGCAAGAATCGAAAAGACGGTCTTGTGGGCCAGATGTTGTGCAAATAAATTTTCGACAAAAGCCAGCCCGGAAAGAATTGACAGTGCGAGCCCCGCAAAGCCAGCGCCCGCAATGCCGAAGAGCAAGCGTTCAGTCGTTTCGAGCGGCGCAAACAGGCTGTTGGCTGAGGACAGTTTACGAGCATGCAACCGCCGCTCCTGAACCATCGCATATAAGGCGACAATTGCACCGACAGTGATGAGGCCATACGACAGCAATGACGACAGCACATGAGCGCGTATCTGCCAGGTCATTGGTGTGTTGCCTGCCGTTGAATTGTCAGCCAGGGTCACAAGCGCAACCAGGGCACCGAGCACTAGTAGCCCCGCGCTAATTCCACGCAATGTCGGTTCGAGTGCCGCGATCAACGCAATCAGTGCCAGCTCAAGGCCAATCATCGATGCGGTATTCGCCATCGACAGATTAAGTCCGTGATTAACATGTATTGTCGCGTAGAGATGTTGGCTGTGCAGCACTATGCCAATTGCGAGCATCAGGAAGGACGCAATCAGCAATAGATTAGCCTGCGCAGTGAAGCGCGGCAGGCGCGTACCGGCAAAGCTCAAGGCAGCTAACAGGTACAGCAGGAAAATTGTGATTTCAGACACAGAAACCCGGTAGGCACTAACCTAAGTTGGGATGCTCTTAATCATCCCATACGGCGTAGGTCAAGAGAACCCTCCATCTATGAAAATTCGCGTGCTTGGTTGCAGCGGCGGTATTGGCGCAGGAGCGCTAACCTCCGCTTTGTTGGTTGACGATGATGTTCTGATCGATGCAGGCACCGGAATTGGTGATCTTGCGCTCGAGGACATCGATTCAATCCGCCATGTATTCCTCACGCATTCACATTTGGACCATATCGCTGGCCTGCCGATGCTTGTTGACCGGCTGTTCGACGAAAATTTTGAAACGCCACTAACGGTCTACGCACGTGAAGAAACGCTGCGTGCTGTGCAGGATCACCTATTCAATGATGTGATCTGGCCGGACTTTGCCAATTTACCGAATGCCGCGAATCCGATGCTGCGTTACCGTGTTTGCGAACCGGGCGATACGATCACGATCGGCCACCGGGACTTCTACGCCGTGGACGTTATGCATAGCGTGCCATCACTGGGATACACCGTGCAGAACTCGGGTGGCGTATTTGCTGTCAGCGGCGACACCAAGACCAATGAAACGCTGTGGCCGGTATTGAATGCCTGTGATGACCTGAAAGTGCTCGTTATCGAAGTATCGTTCCCGGACGAAATGCAGGAACTCGCTGTTCTTGCAGGTCACTACACCCCCAAGACCCTGACTGAGGACCTGAAGCGTCTGAAACACAAACCGGAAATCTGGCTAACCGGAATGAAGCCTGGGGAAGAAAAACGTATCTTCAGCCAGGTTCTGGCAGCGGCGCCGGAGAAAAATATCCAAATGCTGTCGCGCGGAGCCGTCCTGACAGTTTAGAATCCCGGCATGTTTGACAATCTCAGTGGCCGTCTATCGGATGCCGCCCGCAGCTTGACCGGGAAAGGCCGCCTCAGCGACGCCAACATCAAAGATACCTTGCGCCAGGTTCGGCTTGCTTTGCTGGAGGCCGATGTCGCATTGCCTGTTGTCAAAGTCTTCATTGAGCGAATTCGTGAACGTGCAGTTGGCGAAGAAGTCGGCAAGAGCCTCACGCCCGGTCAGGAACTCGTCAAGATTATCCACGCCGAACTCGTGCGCATTCTGGGAAGCGAATCGGAACCGCTGGATTTTCGTGCACAGCCACCGGTCGTCATCATGCTGGCTGGCTTGCAAGGCGCAGGAAAAACAACCACTGCTGCGAAACTTGCCAAACGACTGATCGAGCGCGACAAGAAGAAAGTCATGCTGGTGAGTGTCGATATCCATCGGCCCGCTGCAATCCTGCAGCTGCAGACTTTGGCCGGCGAGGTCGGTGCGCTGCATTGCCAAAGCGATGCCAGCGAGCAACCGGTTCGTATTGTCGAGCGAGCGCTTGATGAAGCCCAACGTTCTTTCGCCGACGTACTGATTCTGGATACGGCCGGTCGCCTGCATGTCGATGTTGACATGATGCAGGAGGTCGTGGCCATTCATGAGCGGGCGAAGCCGCACGAAACGCTGTTTGTTGTTGACAGTATGGCGGGGCAGGACGCTGTCAATGCCGCCAGCGCGTTTAACGAGAGTCTTTCGCTGACCGGTGTTGTGCTGACCAAGGCTGACGGCGACGCGAAAGGCGGTGTCGCGCTATCAGTGCGGGAAATCACCGGCAAGCCGATTCGCTTCATGGGCGTCGGGGAAAAACTCGATGCGCTTGAGGCCTTTCACCCGGATCGCATGGCGTCACGAATTCTTGGTATGGGTGATGTCCTGAGCCTCGTTGAGGAGATCGAACAGAAAGTCAGCAAGGACACGAGCGAGAAGCTCGCGAAGAAGTTGAAAAAGGGCAGGGGCTTCGACCTGACGGATCTGCGTGATCAGCTCGAACAGATGATGAGCATGGGCGGCCTGGCGTCGATGCTTGAAAAGTTGCCGCTCCCGGGCAAGGTGAACAAGGCTGCGCTGCAGGAGGCGGGCAACGAAGCGAAGATTCGTCGCCAGATTGCAATTATCAACTCAATGACGCCGGGCGAGCGGCAATTCCCGAAGATCATTAATGGCTCGCGTAAAAAACGTATCGCGAGTGGCGCCGGGCAGCAGATCCAGGACGTCAACCGTCTCTTGAAGCAGCATTTGCAGATGGAGAAAATGATGAAAAAAATGTCCAAAGGCGGCATGAAGAAGATGATGCGGGGCCTGCCGGGCGGCGGGATGCCGCCGGGATTTGGCTAGAAAATCACGTAATTTTCCTTCGAATTCGGGCCAGCAGCGGCCTGAGTGAGTATCTTTCTCATAAACCCCCGAAAAACTTAAGAATTAACGCAGTCGAAACGCTTCACATTTACTGTAAAACCCGTACAATGCGCCGTCTACTCGGGCCAGCTCGAGTCAAGGCGTGTCTGCCTCTCTTTGATTTTTTAACGGAATTGTAATGGTAAGTATTCGACTTTCGCGCGCGGGCGCGAAAAAACGGCCTTTTTATCACCTGGTGGTCACCGATTCGCGTAATCGACGTGACGGCCGGTATATCGAACGTCTTGGTTACTTCAACCCAGTCGGTCAGGAGCACGAAGAGAATCTTCGTATTGATCTTGAGCGCGTAGATTATTGGGTAGGCCAGGGTGCACAACCGTCAGATCGTGTTGTGTCCCTGCTGAAGAAACACCGCAAGGCGGCCGTCAGCAGCTAGTTCGTTGGCTACCGAGCCGCTTGTTCTGGGTCGCGTTGTCGGCCTGTTCGGAGTTCGGGGATGGGTCAAGGTGTTTTCATATACCGACCCTCGCGAGGCAGTATTGGATTATCAGGGATTGCTGCTCGGCCAGAACGGTGAGTGGAAATCCGCCAAGGTGGTTGAAGGTCAGCGACACGGCAAATCGGTTATCGCACGTCTTGAGGGCATCGATGACCGGGATCAGGCTGCAGCCCTGGTCGGCGCCGAATTCGGCGTCAGCCGGGATGCCTTGCCCGATCCCAGTGACGGCCGGTATTACTGGTCCGACCTGATTGGAATGCAAGTCGTTCACGTCGACGGCACGGTACTTGGCACGATCGAGTCCATGCTCGAAACCGGCGCACACGATGTGATGGTTTTGACGGGTGATCAGGAGCGCTTGATACCGTTTGTGACAGACAAAATAGTTTTAGGCGTTGATTTCGCAAAAAAGCGCGTCAGCGTCGACTGGGAATGGGACTGATTGATGCACATTGCTGTCGTTAGTCTGTTTCCGGAAATGGTAAGCACAATCGGCGAATATGGTGTTGTCGGCCGGGCACGAGATCGAAATCTGATCACGCTCGAATACGAGAACCCGCGCGATCATACGACAGACGTGCACCGTACCGTGGACGACCGGCCGTATGGCGGCGGTCCCGGCATGGTGATGAAGTTCCAGCCAGTCGCGGATGCGTTGACGGCAGTCAAGGGCAGAATGCCCGAAGCTTGCCCACGAGTTTACCTGTCGCCGCAGGGTCAGGTTTTTGATCAGGCGATGGCAAAACGATTGGCTGCGTTGCCCGGAATAATCTTTCTGGCAGGGCGCTACGAAGGAATCGATGAGCGATTGATCAAGACGCACATCGACGAGGAAATATCGCTGGGCGATTTCGTGCTTTCGGGCGGTGAGATTGCAGCGATGGCGGTAATCGACGCAGTAGTACGGTTGCTACCGGGTGTGTTGGGTGATGATGAGTCAGCGGCGCAAGACTCATTTATGGATGGCCTGCTGGATCATCCGCACTACACACGACCGGAAGTAATCGAGGGCAAGCGGGTTCCGGATGTTTTGTTATCCGGTAATCACGCTGAAATCGCCAGGTGGCGAAACAAGCAGGCTTTGGGGCGCAGCTATTTGCGGCGGCCCGAGCTGCTGGATGAACTGGATTTGAATGTCGAGCAACAGGTGTTGCTGGACGAATTTTTGAAAGAGCAAAGTCAATGAGCAAAATTATCGAAGCGATCGACAACGAGCAGATGGGAAAAGAGATTCCGGCATTTGCACCCGGCGACACCATCGTTGTACAGGTGAAAGTGAAAGAGGGTGACCGAGAGCGCCTGCAGGCGTTTGAGGGCATTGTCATTGCCAAGCGCAATCGCGGCATTAACTCGTCTTTTACCGTTCGCAAGATTTCACACGGCGAAGGTGTTGAACGTGTATTCCAGACCTACAGCCCCGTGGTTGACTCAATTGAGGTCAAACGTCGCGGTGACGTACGTCGCGCGAAGTTGTACTACTTGCGCGGACGCACGGGCAAGGCCGCGAGAATCAAAGAAAAGATCTGATTTTCATCATGAAAACATCGCCCCGGTCACGGAAGTGACTGGGGCTTTTTTCGTTATAATGCGGACCAATCAGTCGACCTGTTCGCAATTAACCACTTAAAGCTGAACCAATTGCCGGGTCCGGGGTCCTTCGTGTTATGAAAAGAGTGTTCTTCATCGCCGCATTGTCGCTGGCAACCAGCGCCTGTTCGACCCTGGTGTCGAATGCAGCGACAGGTTTTTCGGACAATCTGACGGCCGCGGTGCTCAATCAGGACGACCCGACACTGGTTCGCGACGGTGTGCCAACGCTCCTGTTGACGCTTGACAGTCTGATTGAAGGCAGTCCGGATAGTGCTAAATTGCTCGCGGCCGGTGCCAAATTGTACGCGACGTATGGCGCGGTATTTGCGACCGACTCTGTTCGTGCTTCGCGACTCACAACGCGAGCCCGGCGATACGGATTGGCCGCGATGTGTGAGTCGTACAAGCCATCCTGCCGTTGGCCTTCCATGACCTACGATGACTTCGTCGCGACTCTGGACGGTATTCGTCCAAAACAGGCAGGCTACCTGTACGCTTACGGCTTCTCATCGCTGGCGTATTTGCGGGCACACAGTTCTGACTGGAATTCGCTCGCAGAGCTGCCGCAAATTGAGGCGCTGTTGAATCGTTACCTCGATATCAGTGGTGATGACGTTGATAGCAGTGTGTACACCTTTATGGGGATTCTACTGACGCTGCGGCCACCTGCGCTCGGTGGTGAGCCAGAACGTGCCCGGGTCTTTTTCGAACGCGCAATCGCTGAATCCGACGGCAAGGACCTGAGCGCCAAGGTGGAGTTCGCGAAAGGCTACGCGAAACTCTTGTACAAACGGAAACTGCATGACCGGCTCCTCCAGGAGGTTGTAAGTGCGGACCCTTATCAGGACGGCTACGTATTGAGTAACGTCATGGCACAAGAAGAGGCCCGCACCTTGCTTAGCGAGGCAGATGAATACTTTTGATACAAATTTGGGCAACAATGTCGGGCAGCTGGGCGCCCGGTCACAGGATTAAATCGTTATGAAAAATTTATTTTTGTCTTTGATTGTCGTGTTGTTCAGCGTGCCAGCCATGGCGGTCACGTTGAAAATAGCAACGGTGACACCCGAAGGTTCTCAATGGATGGCCGATATGCGTGTCAGTGCGAAGACAATCAGTGAACGCACTGATGGTCGGGTTCTGATCAAGTATTACGGTGGCGGTGTAAAGGGTGACGACGCGAAAGTGTTGGGCCAGATTCGCATTCGCCAACTGCAAGGTGGCGCGTTTACGCCATCTGCCCTGGCGTCTCAATATTCCGCTCTGAATCTGTACGGCATGCCGTTGGTGTTTGATTCGACCGACGAAGCGGCCTATGTACGAAGTCGCCTCGATAGCCGACTGCAGCAAGGACTGGAAGATGCCGGCTTCGTCAATTTCGGCTTTGCGAGTTCGGGATTCGCCATCATCATGTCGAACACACCGGTCAAAACGCTGGCCGACCTCAAGGGTAAGCGAGTCTGGGTACCTGAGGGTGATCCAATAAGCTATGCCTCGATGGAGGCATTGTCATTAAGTCCGGTCACGCTGCCGCTAACGGATGTGCTAACGGGTCTGCAAACCGGGCTTATCGACATAATTGCCATTCCGCCAATGGTCGCGCTGATCATGCAATGGCATACCAAAATAAAGTACGTCACGCAGGTGCCACTGGTTTACACGCTTGGCTTCATGGCGATCGACAAAAAGGCGTTTGATAGAATCGGCGAAGCGGATCAAGCAGTTGTGCGTGAAGTGATGACCGCGACCTACAAGCATTTTGACCTGATCAATCTGGACGACAACCGGGAAGCGTTTGACGCACTGATCAAGAGTGGCGTCAAAGAGGTCAAGTTAGACACAAAGGAAGTCGCCAAGGTTCGTAATCTATTGCTCGAGTCAAATCTTCGTCAGGGCGAGAAGGGTGCGTTCCCTCTGGACCTTTATAAAGAAATGCTCGGCTTTATCGACGAGTATCGCAGCAAGAATATCGTTGCCGGCGAATAAATAAAGCGTGACCATCAGGAACGTACTGCAACGACTCGAGAAAGCAGGAACTGCGCTCGAGACCATCATGCTGGTATCGATGTTATCCGCGATGATGATCCTGGCGGTCGGCCAGATCATCATGCGCGAGGGTTTTGGTACCGGTTTTGGCTGGGCTGACGAGTTGATTCGCCTGATGGTTCTATGGCTCGCGCTGGTCGGTTCGATCGCCGCCTGCCGTGAAAATCGACACATTCGTATCGACGCCCTGTCGCACATACTTCCACAGACCATCATCAAGGTGGTTCGGGTATTCGTCGATTTATTTGCGGCGGCCGTGTGTGCCGTCATCGCCGTGCATGCCTGGCGCTATCTGCAGATCGAAATCGAATACCAGGATACCGTGCTGGTCGATCTGCCCGCGTGGATTGCGCACGCGATAATGCCGGCTGCGTTTGCATTAATGGCATACCGCTTTTTGGTCACGTCACTTAAGCAGGCTAGTGACAGCCTCTTTTCCGGCAAGCCCGGGGTCGACGCGTGATTCTCTTCAGTCTCGTGCTGGCACTGCTGGCAATTCTGGGTGCGCCGCTGTTCGCCATCATCGCGGCGAGCGCAATGATCGGTTTCCACGGCCAGGAATCCGATCTGATGATCATGGCGATCGAAGTACAGAGTATTGCCAGCATGCCTTTCCTGGCCGCCATTCCACTGTTCACATTTGCGGGTTACCTGCTAAGCGAAAGTAATGCACCTAAACGACTTGTACGTTTGACGGGTGCGATGCTCGGCTGGATGCCGGGCGGGCTTTCTCTTGTCTGCCTCGCCGCTTGTGCGTTTTTTACAGCCTTTACCGGCGCATCGGGCGTAACCATTATCGCACTTGGCGCCATTTTGTATCCAGCGCTGAAGCAAGATGGCTATGGCGACAAATTCAACCTGGGGCTCGTGACCTCAGCGGGTAGTCTCGGCTTGTTGTTCGCACCGTCATTGCCGCTCATCCTGTATGGCGTCGTTGCTGAAGTCTCGATTGAAGACCTGTTTCTGGCGGGCATCCTGCCCGGACTGCTGATGCTGGTCATGCTCTCCGGCTACAGTTTGTGGATCAACCGAGCGATCCGTAAGCCGTTGAGCTCGTTTTCGATGCGCGAAGTTGGCGCGGCCTTGCGTGAATCGATTTGGGAACTCCCTCTACCGATCGTCGTGCTGGGCGGTATCTACTCCGGCTTTTTTGCCGTTTCTGAAGCAGCGGCTGTTACAGCGTTGTACGTTGTCATCGTCGAAGTCCTGATACTGCGCGAAATTCCGTTGCGCGAATTGCCGCGCATCATGCGCTCCTCGATGGTCTTGGTTGGCGGGATCCTGGTCATCCTGGCTGTGTCGGTTGCGTCAACCAGTTACATGATTGATGCGGATATACCGCAAAAGCTGTTCGCGATCGTTGCAGAAATGGTTAGCAGCCCGACGACATTCCTGATCCTGTTGCTGTTCTTTCTGCTGATACTGGGCGCGATACTGGATATTTTTTCAGCAATTGTTCTGGTGGTTCCGTTGATACTGCCGATAGCAGCAGGCTATGGCATTCACGAAGTGCACCTGGGGATCGTTTTCCTGGCCGCGATGCAACTCGGATACCTGACACCTCCGGTTGGTCTGAACCTGTTCATTGCCAGCTACCGGTTCGAGAAGCCGATCATGCATGTCTACTCGGCTACTTTTCCGTTTCTGATAATCCTCATGCTTTCGGTTATTCTGATTACATTCTTGCCGCAGTTGTCACTGATTTTCCTCGGAGACTAGAACGCTGATGAAAAAGATACTTACGATGTTCGCTATGAGTCTGCTTGCGGTTCAATGCTGGGCGCTTGAGGACATTGAACTGCCGCCGGGCTTTAAGATCGAAGAGTACGCCTCGGTACCGAATGCTCGCAGCCTGGTGCTCGGTGACAAGGGCACGATCTTCGCGTCGAATCGACGTGGTGGGTCGGTCTACGCGGTCGTCGACAACGGTCAACGAACGATTAGATTGTTGAAAGGGCTCAACGTGCCTAACGGCATCGCGATGCTGGACGGCGACCTGTACGTTGCCGAAATCGACAAGGTAACGCGCTACCGTGATATCGAATCACACCTTGACGATGTTCCGGACGGCGAAGTGCTGGACATTGACCTGCCATCTGATCGACACCATGGGTGGCGTTACATTGGTTTCGGGCCGGACAGGAATCTCTATATCAGTATCGGCGCGCCCTGCAATATTTGCGACGAGCAAGGCTATGCGACCATAGAGAGAATGAAACCTGACGGGCAGGATCGTGAGACTTACGCTGGCGGGATCCGGAACTCGGTGGGATTCACATGGCATCCGGATACCGGAAAATTATGGTTTACCGACAATGGTCGCGACATGCTGGGTGACGATTTGCCCGCAGATGAGCTGAACCAGGCGACCGAGGCCGGACAGCACTTTGGTTTTCCGTATTGCCATGCCGGGGAGCTGCTGGATCCCGAGTTTGGCAAGGGCAAGCAATGCAGCGACTATCGGCCACCCGCGCGCAAATTGGGTGCTCATGTTGCAGCGCTCGGACTAAAGTTCTACACAGGAACGCAGTTTCCGGAAAAATACCGCGGGCGTCTGTTTATTGCGGAACACGGCTCCTGGAATCGGTCCAAGAAAGTAGGGTATCAAGTCTCAATGCTGGAGCTCGTCAATGGTGAGATTGTTTCCTACGAACCGTTCGCCAAGGGATGGTTGCAGGGGGAGTCGGTGAACGGACGTCCCGTCGACCTGCTGATCCTGGACGACGGTTCGATGTTGGTCAGTGATGACCACGCGGATAAACTCTATAGAATCAGTTTTGAGCCTAATTAATCAGGAATCGCGCAGCATGAGTAGCAGAAACATAATCGTCCGAATTCTCTCCTCGATATGGCACGGTCTCGACGGCGTCCGAAAAATTCTGCATTTGCTGCTGTTGCTGCTGCTGGTACTGGTGCTATTTGGCACAATTTCCGCTACACCAGGGCTCATGCCGCAACGTGCGGCTCTGCTGATTCAACCTGTCGGGACCTTGGTCGATCAGCTGCAGGGCGACCCGTATGATCGTGCGCTTGCGGAGCTACTCGGCGATGCCGTGGCGCAGACTTTGGTGCAGGATCTGGTCGACGCGCTGGAGTTCGCTAAAACCGACAATCGTATTGTGGCGGTGCACCTGGAAATGAGTGCACTGGGGGGCGGCGGACTGAGCAAGTTGCGCACGATCGCGGCGGCAATTGATGATTTCCAGACCTCGGGCAAACCGGTCATCGCGAGTGCCGACATATACAGCCAGGCTGCCTATTATCTCGCAGCACACGCCGACAACGTCTACTTGAATCCCGAAGGCATGGTATTTGTTCGTGGTTACGGCGGCTACCGGACCTACTACAAGGATGCAATCGACAAGTTGCGACTGGACTGGAACGTGTTTCGTGTCGGTACACACAAATCCTTCGTGGAGCCGTACACGCGCATGGATATGTCTCCCGAAGATCGCGAGTCGAGGTCCCGACTGATTGATCAATTCTGGGCGATGTATCTCGAGGACGTTGAATTGGCGAAAGGCCTCGCCAAAGGCAGCGTCGACGATTTCGTGCAGAATATGGTCGCCCATGCCAGCGCGTCGGGCGGCGACATTGCAATCGCAGCGCGAGAGGCAGGACTGGTTGACGAACTTTTGGGTCACGTCGAAATTCGCGAAACGCTGAAAGCGATAGCGGGCGAAGACAAGCATGACAGTACGCTTTACGCGGCAGTTCATTCCGCCGATTACCTTCGACAGGCGCGACTTTTACACGGCGACGCGGCACAGGACGAAAACGTCGCGATAATCGTCGCCGCGGGCGAAATACTTGACGGATCGCAACCATCCGGCACCATTGGTGGAGATTCGACGGCTTTGCTACTTCGCCGGGCACTTGCTGACGATTCGGTCAAAGCGGTTGTATTGCGTATAGATAGTCCGGGCGGCAGTGTGTTCGCGTCCGAGGTCATTGCACAGGAAATTGAGGCATTGAAGGCGGCCGGAAAACCGGTTGTGGCTTCGATGGGGAGTGTCGCAGCATCCGGAGGTTACTGGATATCCGTCGTGGCGGACAAGGTCATGGCGAGTCCTGCCACAGTAACAGGTTCGATTGGTGTTTTCGGCATGTTTCCCACGTATCAGCGCACGATGCAGGCCATCGGCGTCGCCACGGATGGCGTCGGCACAACGCCGTGGGTTGGGCAATTGCGCCCTGATCGCGAAATGTCGGAGGACATGAAAGCCTTGTTCCAGCTAATCATCAATGACACGTACGATGACTTTATCAGCGGTGTCGCCGTCAGACGCCAGATGGACAAGCAGGCTGTGGATACGATTGCACAGGGCCAGGTCTGGAGTGGCAGCGATGCATTACAGAACGGCTTGATCGATGAACTGGGCACGCGTGACGACGCCATTCGAGCTGCGGCCGAGCTGGCCGGATTGTCGGGCTCCGGCTACGGACAGAAACTGATCGAACCTCAATTGTCGCCGACCGAACAGATGATTCTCGACTTTCTGGCTGTTGCCAAGAGCACCGGTATTGAAATTGCGACGCTCGTGGACGCGCCCAATGCGCTGGAGACTTTCGCCAATGGGCTGCAGCAGCTGCTCGCCGGATTGTCGAAATTCAACGATCCGAAAGGCGTTTACTCACACTGTTTTTGCGAGGTCGACTAGGTGTCTACAGGGCCTGGTTCCAGTGCAAAATGACTTTGCCGCTTTGACCGGATTCCATTAGTTCAAAAGCAGGTTGAAACTCGTCCATTGGGAAGTGATGCGTGATAATCGGTTCAATGTTGAGTCCGCTCTGCAGCATGCTTGACATCTTGTACCAGGTCTCAAACATCTCGCGGCCGTAGATGCCCTTGAGCACCAGCCCCTTGAAGATGATTTGATTCCAGTCGACACTGGTTTCTTCCGGCGGAATGCCGAGGATTGCGATTTTGCCGCCGTGATGCATCGTTCGTAGCATGTCGCGGAATGCCTGTGGGTTGCCAGACATTTCCATGCCGACATCGAAACCTTCTTCCATGCGGAGTTCTTTCATTACATCATCAAGGGTCTCCTTGCTGACATTGACCGCACGCGTCGCGCCCATTTTTCGGGCGAGATCGAGGCGATATTCATTGACATCGGTAATCACGACGTGACGTGCACCGGCATACTTGGCGACTGCAACGGCCATCACGCCAATGGGACCGGCACCAGTGATCAGTACATCTTCACCCACCAGGTCGAAAGACAAGGCGGTATGCGTGGCATTGCCCAAAGGATCCAGAATCGACGCCATATCGTCGCTAATCGAATCCGGTAGTTTGAAGGCATTGAATGCAGGCACCGAAATGAATTCGGCGAATGCGCCGGGTCGATTGACGCCGACACCAGACGAATTCATGCATAAATGCCTGCGACCAGCGCGACAATTACGACACACGCCGCAGGTTATGTGCCCCTCAGCCGACACCCGATCACCAATCGCAAAGCCGCGGACTTCTTCACCCATGGCGACGATCTGCCCACTGAATTCATGGCCGACGGCAAGTGGCACCGGGATCGTGGCTTTTGCCCAGTCATCCCATTTGAAAATGTGAATATCCGTGCCGCAAATTGCGGTTCGCCTGACCTGGATCAGGACGTCATTGTGGCCGACCTCCGGCTTGTCGATGTCCTTAAGCCAGATGCCGCGTTCGGCTTTCGCCTTTACCAGTGCTTTCATCATGTTTCCTAGTGGTCCAACAAGTTAGTATTGATGGGTTCAGCGAGCTGTGAAGCGGTTGGCCGCTAGCGAATGACTTTCAGTTCACGGCCGACCGCAGTGAATGCGTCGATCGCAATATCGAGTTGAGCCTTTGACAGTCCCGCTGACATCTGCGTCCGAATTCGCGCTTGTCCTTTCGGGACCACTGGAAAAGCAAAACCGACAACATAGACTCCTCGCTCAAGTAACTTGTCAGCCATCTGGGACGCCAGCCTGGCATCGCCCAACATAACAGGAATAATGGGGTGTTCGCCGGGCTTTAAGTCGAATCCACGCTCGGTCATCTTCGCACGGAAATACGCTGCGTTGCTGTGCAGTTGCTGTTGCAGGGAGTTATCACGTTCGAGCAGGTCCAGAACGGCGATGGACGATGCTGCGATCATCGGCGCGACAGAATTTGAGAACAAGTAGGGGCGTGACCGCTGCCTTAGCCAGCCAACGATCTCGGCACGACCGGAAGTGTAGCCACCTGATGCACCACCAAGGGCTTTACCCAGCGTGCCGGTGATAATGTCAATACGCCCGATGACATCTCGGTACTCATGCGTACCACGGCCGTGCTCACCCAGGAACCCGGTCGCGTGGCAATCATCGATCATCGTCAATGCATCATGCTGGTCAGCGAGGTCGCAGATACCCTGAAGGTTGGCGATGGTTCCATCCATTGAAAAGACGCCGTCCGATACGATGAGTCGATGTTTCGACTCGCTGGCGGCGACCAGCTGAGTTTTGAGGTCCTGCATGTCGTTGTTGGCATATCGAAAACGCGCTGCCTTGCTGAGCCTGATGCCGTCGATGATGCTGGCGTGATTCAAGGCATCACTGATGACGGCGTCCTCTGGGTTGAGAATGGTCTCAAAGAGGCCGCCATTTGCATCGAAGCAGGACGGATACAAGATCGTATCCTCGGTACCGAGGAATGCGCTGAGTCGGTCTTCGAGTTGTTTGTGGATTGTCTGTGTGCCACAAATAAAGCGCACGGAGGCCATGCCGTAGCCAAAGTCGTCGAGGGCCTTATGCGCCGCAGCAATGACATCGGGGTGGTTGGCCAGACCAAGGTAGTTGTTGGCGCAAAGATTCAGAACTTCTGTCGTCGTCCCGTTACTGCGAACTTTTATCGCCGCCTGTTGCGGGCCGGCGATCAGGCGTTCGGATTTAAAGAGTCCCTCGGCTTTGAGCGCCTCGGTCTGCGTCGCGAGTGATTTGAGAAATGCTTCAGGCACGGTCGTGTCCAGCAATTGAGTGGCCGGAAATTATATATCGATTTGCCTCCAATACCGATGCCTGCGACGCGCTTAATATCCTATAATCGCTCGCCTTGTGTCTCTATTTTTCGGCCCTGTGAGCGGGTCTTCGGAGTCAATTCATGCGCTTTTCAGATCAGCCTGCTGCCCGGGAAGGCAGGATTTCCAGCATCCACGACCTCTACCTGAGCGACGAGCAGGCACTGGTGCGTGAGTTGGCAGACGCCGCCGATCCGGGTGAGTCTGGTAGAAAAAAAATCCATGCGACCGCGGCAAAGCTGGTGCAAGCGGTACGGCGTGACGCTGAGAAAGAAGGTGGTATCGAAGCCTTTCTACAGCAATATGACCTGTCCTCGGAAGAGGGTGTGTTGCTGATGTGTATTGCCGAGGCTTTACTGCGCATTCCGGATGCCGATACCGCGGACAAACTTATCGCTGACAAGATCACATCCGCCAAATGGGAAGACCACTTGGGCGTTAGCGACTCGTTGTTCGTTAATGCATCGACATGGGGGCTCATGCTTACCGGTCAGTTACTGAAGGTCGACGACAGCGCGAAGCGCAACCCCACGAAGGTACTGCAGAAGCTTGCGAGCCGTGCTGGCGAGCCGGTTGTGCGTACCGCTATGCGGCAGGCCATGCGCATCATGGGCCACCAGTTCGTGATGGGTCGGACGATCGGTGAAGCATTGAAACGCTCTGTCAAGAAAGAAAACAGGGATTACCGATATTCGTTCGACATGCTCGGCGAAGCAGCGCTGACTGGAGTCGACGCGGCGCGATACTTTGACAGCTACAACAACGCGATCGAGGCGATCGGAAATGGTCCGCAAAATGCACCGGCCGATATTTTTTCTGCAGCCAGTATTTCCGTGAAACTGTCGGCGTTGCATCCCCGCTATCTCTATACTCACGAAGCACGCGTCATGAAGGAGCTCGTGCCGAAAGTAATCGAGCTTGCTAAGCGCGCCAAAGAATCCGGCATTGGCTTGACGGTCGACGCGGAAGAAGCTGATCGGCTGGAACTGTCGCTGGACGTTTTCGAGGCAGCATTTCGTGATTCGGCGCTCGATGGCTGGGACGGCATGGGTCTGGCGCTACAAACCTATCAGCGCCGCGCTCGTTCTGCGCTAACGTTTATTAATGCCCTCGGTGCCGATGTTGGCAGACGCATTCCTGTGCGCCTTGTGAAAGGTGCTTACTGGGATACTGAAATCAAACGTGGTCAGGAGCAAGGCCTCGAAAGTTACCCGGTATTTACACGCAAGGTGCACACAGACGTTTCCTATCTTGCCTGCGCGAGGCAGGCGCTGACAAAGAGCGACAATGTTTATCCTCAGTTTGCGACACATAATGCACACACGCTGTCGAGCATCCTGCATTATGCAGGCTCGAATCGAGACTATGAATTCCAGCGACTCCACGGCATGGGTGAAGAGCTCTACGCCGAAGTTGTCGACGAAGAGAAAATAGGCCGTCCGTGTCGCGTCTATGCACCGGTTGGAAGTCACGAGGACCTGTTGCCATACCTGGTCCGACGATTGCTGGAGAATGGTGCAAATACATCGTTCGTGAATCGCATTGTTGATGAGTCAATCGAAGTTGATGACATTGTCGCAGATCCAATTGCCGCGACCCGTGAACACGATTGTCAGCCTCACCCGAAGATCGTCACACCCGCCGATATTTTTGGCGAGGTCCGCCGCAATTCGCGCGGCATTAATTTACCGGACCGGACCGTTCGGCGTGCGTTACTGGAAGCGATGGATGAGCAATCGCCGAAGCCCTGGAGCGCAGCACCAATCGTCAATGGCAAGTTACAGACGGGTGACAGAAGCATTTCGGAAAATCCTGCGAATAATTCCGAGACCGTCGGTGACTGTCAGCTTGCGACTGCATCGATGGTCGATGATGCACTGGCCGTTGCCAGTAAGGGTCAGGTCGTGTGGGACCGAACCCCGGCGGACAGGCGTGCGGCGATACTGAACAAGGCTGCGGACCTCTTCGAAGACAACACGGCCGAGTTGTTGGCATTGTGTGTCAAAGAGGCTGGCAAGACGCTGCCGGACGCGCTGTCCGAACTTCGCGAGGCCGTCGACTTCTTGCGCTATTACGCCGCAGAGGCAAGCAAGCAATTCGGTGCGCCGAGTGTAATGCCCGGACCGACAGGCGAGCGAAATACACTAGGCCTGCGCGGCCGTGGCATATTTGTCTGTATCAGTCCGTGGAACTTCCCGCTGGCAATTTTTACCGGACAGGTTGCAGCGGCTTTGGCGGCGGGCAACGCCGTGCTCGCGAAGCCGGCGGAGCAAACACCGCTCGTGGCATTCCGTGCGGTACAGCTAATGCTTGAGGCTGGCGTGCCGGCGAATGTCCTGCACTTTTTACCCGGTGATGGCGCACGTGTTGGTGGCCATGCGGTGGCAGACCCACGTGTAGCCGGAGTCGCATTCACCGGGTCAACTGAAACCGCACGAGTGATCAACAAGTCCCTCGCGAATCGTGACGGCCCGATCGCGGTGTTTATCGCAGAAACCGGTGGCCAGAACGCAATGTTTGTCGACAGTTCTGCGTTACCTGAACAAGTGGTACTCGACAGTGTTTTCTCGGCATTCAACAGTGCCGGGCAACGATGTTCGGCATTACGACTGCTGTGTTTGCAGGAAGAAATCGCACCGCGTGTCATCGAATTGCTGGTCGGCCACATGGATGAATTGTCCATTGCCGATCCGGCCTTATTCGATACAGATGTTGGACCCGCGATTGACGAGGATGCACGTGGCCTCCTCGAGGCGCATGTCAAGCGCATGGAGTCGGAAGCAAAAATATTGCATCGCTGCGCATTGCCGTCGAGCAGCAAGGCTGGCACCTTTTTTGCGCCGACCCTGGTTGAAATCGACAGCGTCGACGTCTTGCAACGCGAGGTTTTCGGTCCGGTTCTGCATGTGCTCCGCTTCAAGAGCAGGAATCTGACGTCGACGCTCGACGCGATCAATGCAACCGGCTACGGTCTGACAATGGGATTACACAGTCGCATTGACTCGCGCGCCGTAAAACTCGCTGAACTGTCAGGCGCGGGCAACATCTACATAAACCGCAATATGATTGGCGCTGTTGTGGGCGTGCAGCCGTTTGGCGGTCGTGGGTTGTCGGGCACGGGGCCCAAGGCCGGCGGGCCACATTACCTGCCGCGTTTCGCGAGTGAATATACGGTGAGTAACAACATATCCGCCGTCGGTGGCAACGCGAGTCTTTTGGCACTGGCGGGCGACTAATGGGCACGATCAGCATTTTCGACATTTTCAAGATTGGCATCGGTCCGTCCAGCTCTCACACCGTGGGGCCAATGAAGGCAGCACGCGCATTTGTCGATAGCCTGTCCGCTATTGCCAGCGAGGTGGCAAATATTGACGTGTCGCTGCACGGATCGCTTGCCTGGACGGGGAAAGGGCATGGTACCGATTCCGCAATATTGCTGGGTCTCAGCGGGCTGACACCCGAAAGCATTGATCCGGACTCTGTTGAAGGTCGATTGCGAAAGATTCACGGCGAAAAGCGTATTGATGTGCCGGTCATTGGGGAAATGCCCTTTGACCCGCAGGTGAATCTCGTCTTTAACTTCGAGACCGAGTTGCCGCGGCATACCAATGGTATGAAATTCATAGCGAAAAATGCAGCGGGCGAAAGTCTGGCGGAGGAACTGTATTACTCGCTCGGCGGCGGGTTTATCGCACACAATGATGAGCCGGAGCCACTCGCGCAAGAAGGCGAGCCACCGCTACCGTACAAGACCAGCGCGACATTGTTGCAGCGTGCCGCTGACAACAAACTGACGATTGCCGAACTGGTCTATCGCAATGAGACTTCGTGGCGTCCGGCGGAAGAGGTCGACCAGCGCATCGCAATGCTTTGCCAGGCGATGCGCGATTGCGTCGCGCGTGGCTTGCGGACGGAAGGCGTGTTGCCGGGCAAAATGTCGGTCCTGCGCCGTGCGCATAAGCTGAACAAGCGACTCCTGAGTCGCACGCTTGCCTCACCGTTGCAGGCCATGGAATGGGTGAATGCTTACGCGATTGCCGTCAACGAAGAAAATGCATCCGGCGGGCGCGTCGTGACATCGCCGACCAACGGTGCCGCTGGCATCATTCCGGCGGTCCTGATGTACTACGAGGAGTTCGTACCGGGCGCCAACGAGGAGGGCACCCGCAACTACCTGCTGACCGCGGGCGCAATCGGCGTGCTTTATAAGACCAATGCGTCGATATCGGGTGCGGAAATGGGTTGCCAGGGCGAAGTCGGCGTTGCCTGCTCGATGGCCGCAGGCGGTCTGGCAGCGGCGCTGGGTGGTACGAACGATCATATCGAGGAAGCCGCTGAAATCGGTATGGAACACAACCTCGGTTTGACCTGCGACCCGATCGGAGGGCTGGTGCAAATCCCCTGCATTGAGCGCAATGCGATGGGGGCAGTCAAGGCCATCAATGCGGCGCAACTGGCTATGCACGGTGACGGCACGCACAAGGTTACGCTGGATCAGGTCATTGAGACGATGCGCCAGACCGGCATCGATATGTCAGCGCATTACAAGGAAACCTCCAAAGGCGGACTTGCCGTGAACGTACCGGAGTGCTGATTTAGATCTTGAGCTTTGGGTAGTCGTAGACGCCAAGTGTTGTCGGCGGCCGTTGATAAAGGCTCCAGTCGTCGCTTTCGATCGTGACCGAAACCACGCCTGCTGTTGGCAGGTTGTTGCAAAGGCCCGGTACCAGGAAATTAGCAAATCTCGTCAGGCCCGGATTGTGTCCTACGATCATCACGTTGTTGAAGCCTTCATCCTGGGCTACGAGGGTATCCTGCAGCGCGGTTAAAGACGCCAGGTAAAGGTGGGCTTCACGCTGCAGGAACTCGATTGGGTAGTTGATTTCGCGGGCTATGATGCGTGCACTTTCCCAGGCCCGCTGTGCCGGGCTGGTGATAATCAGCGACGGTCGGATGCCGTGACCACCGATGCGCCGGCCCATCTCCAGTGCGTCTCGCTCGCCGCGCTGGTTCAAAGGCCGCTCCCGGTCAGATAACGTGGAATCGTCCCAGCTGGATTTCGCGTGTCTTACTAAGGTCAAGGTTTTCATTAGCTTATAGCTATTACTTAAACTCTACATTAATCCTGTTTGCAGTCGCGCTTCCTCGGACATCATGCCAACATTCCAGGGTGGATCAAAAACCAATTCAACCGAGACGTCAATGATTGTCGGAATGATAGCGATTTTCTCCCGCGCATCGGCAACCAGTACCTCGCCCATGCCGCAACCCGGAGCCGTCAGTGTCATTTCGACGGCGACCGAGCGGTCGCCGTTACCGAGCGGTGTGACGTCGCAACGGTAGACCAGGCCGAGATTAACGATGTCGACTGGAATTTCAGGGTCGTAGCAGGTTTTCAACTGTTCCCAGATTACCGCCTGGATATCGGCGTCTGTGGCGTTTTCCGGTATCTTGGGCGGCGGAACCGGTTCTTTGCCCAAGGCATCGGCATCAATGCCTGAGACGCGAAACAGGTTGCCCTCGACATAGACGGTGAAGCTGCCACCGAGCGCTTGCGTGATAAAGCCGCTGGTTCCCTCGCGCAGCGTCAGTTCTTCGCCGGCCGGGATGATGACGGCGGGGACGTCGCGGGTGAGTGTGAAGGGTTCGTTAGTGTGGCCAAACATGGGTGTCCTTACTCCGTTGTTGCCTGTGACTGCTGATGCAGAGCGGCGTGCAGCGCATGCCAGGCCAGCGTTGCACATTTGATTCTTGAGGGATGATCACGAACACCGTCGAGGGCTTTCAGTTTTGACAGGTTTGCCGTCGTCGTCGCTGCCGGATTCTCAGGTTGCCGCGTCAGTCGTCGTGTCACCGTGCTGAAACAGGCGTCGGCATCCGCGACCGGCAGGTTACTGACGGCCTCTGTCAGCAATGACGCAGACGCCAGTGAAATCGCACAGCCGGAACCTTCGAAGCTGACCCCCGCTATCCTGTCGTTCGAATCAATGCGCAGATATAGCCGCAGCTTGTCACCGCACAGCGGATTAATGCCTTCAGCGCTGTGCGTTGCCGCGTCCAGACGGCCGAAATTTCGCGGCTTCCTGGCATGATCGAGAATGAGCTCCCGATACAATTCCTGCAGGTCCTGGTTGTCGGCAGCGGCATTCATGCAAAGACCTGCCGCGCCTTCTCAAGTGCGCCCGTAAGTCGATCAATGTCGTCGCGGTCGTTGTAGAGACCCAGTGATGCCCTGGCGGTGCCTGGCAAACCGAATCGCTGCATCAAAGGCATCGCACAATGGTGCCCGGTGCGGATTGCAACGCCCTGATGATCGAGAATGGTGCCGAGATCGTGTGGGTGAATATCATTCAGCAAGAAAGACTGCACACTCGCCTGGTTTTCGGCGGTGCCGACCAGACGTATTCCCTCAATTGCTGCCAACTGCGTCACCATGTAGGCGTGCAAGGATTTCTCGTGCTCAAGAACCGAGTCCATGCCGATGCCCGACAGGTAATCAACAGCCGCACCAAGCCCAATGACTCCGGAAATATTCGGTGTGCCGGCTTCGAATTTATACGGCAGCTCGTTGAATACTGTTTGCTCAAAGCTGACCTCAAGAATCATGTCGCCGCCGCCTTGGTAGGGCGGCATCGCCTCAAGCAGTTGCTCGCGGCCCCACAGTATCCCGGTTCCGGTAGGACCGAACATCTTGTGACCTGAGAACGCGTAAAAATCGCAGCCCAGTGACTGGACGTCGACGCTCATGTGAGGGACGCCCTGTGCGCCGTCGACCAGTACTGTGATGCCGGCCTGTTTCGCGTGCCCGATGATATCGCGCAAAGGATTGATGCTGCCAAGCGCGTTCGAGACGTGGCCGATGCCGAGTAACTTCACGCGCTCGGTCATCAACTCGTACAGCGCATCGAGTTCAACCTCACCACGATCATTGATCGGCGCCACGATTAATTCCGCGCCGGTTTGTTCGCAAACCAGCTGCCAGGGAACAATATTGGAGTGGTGCTCCAGCCAGGTAATCAGGATCTGATCGCCGGGTTTCAACACCGGACGACAGAAACTCTGCGCAACCAGGTTGATTGATTCCGTCGTGCCGCTGGTCAGTACGATCTCGGCGCGGCTACTGGCGTTGATAAAATTGCAAAGCTTGTCGCGGGCGCCTTCATACGACTCTGTCGCACGATGGCTCAGTGTATGAACACCACGGTGTACGTTAGCGTGATCTTCACGCTGGTAACTCGCAACCGCTTCAATGACCGCATTCGGCTGCTGTGCCGAAGCTGCGCTGTCGAGGTAGACAAGCGGCTGTCCGTTAACCGATTGCTGCAGGGCAGGGAAGTCATCGCGGTAGTCGCTGAAGTCGGCAACAGGCTGGCTATGCGGCAGGTTCACAGCAGTTCTTCCTGGATCAGTACGGCCAGCCGAGCACCAACCAGTGCTGTGATCGTATCGCGAGTCATGTCGATCGGAGTTCTGCCGACCAGGTCCGCGGCGAAAGCGTGCGTCAGAATCTGTTTTGCCTGGCGGCGATCGAGTCCGCGTGTGCGCAGGTAGAACAGGGAGGTTTCATCGAGTTGTCCGACGGTCGTGCCATGGCTGCACTTGACTTCGTCCGCATAGATTTCCAGTTCCGGCTTGGCGTCAATTTCGGCATGGTCGGACAACAACAGATTGTGATTGGACTGGTTCGCATCAGTGCCATCGGCGCCCTTGTGGACGATAGCTTTGCCGTTCCAGACGCAACGGCAACGACCGTTTAAAATGCCGCGATATTCTTGCGACGAGGACGCCGGGCCAACGCGGTGGTCCACGCGCGAATGATTGTCGATATGTTGTCCGTCACCGGCCAGATACAGCCCGTTGAACACGACATTCGCATGCGGTGCGTTCAGGTCGATATCGAGATCGTTGCGGATCAGGCCACCGCCTAGATCGTAGGACGCCATATTGAGGTCGCTGGCGGCGCCCATCGAAATGGATTGACGCGCGGTCTGCGTATGGCCGATACGTCGGTCTTGAATTCGCACGTAGCTGACGTGGGCCGATTCTTCAACCTGCATGGAAATGATTGAATTGCAGTAACTGTCCTGTGTACCCAGTGATGCCTGATACTCAATAAGCTCGGCATCACATCCTGCCGCAATTTTGATTTCGATATTCACCTGAGAAACGCTTGCGCCAGTGTCGGCCGCATCAATAATCAACAGTCCCAGTGGCTTTTCGGTTGCCGCGTGAACATGGATCTTCAACCCGTCATTGAGCAGCGCAGCGTTGAGGTCAGCGAGCGGTTTGTCGGCAAGGGGTGGTGCCGACGTATCGCTAAATCGAGCAATTTCAATGCTGGCACCCCGATCAAAATGGCTGGTATCAATGACACCATTCGTTATTAGCAACCAGTTTGCATCAAGTGAGGAGGTAATGGTGGCGATGGCGTCGGCGACGGTGTCGCTCGCAGTATTGTTCGCGCCTGCCGCCAGCCATTGATTACTGATCTCAATGGCCGGGCGCAGGTCCGTGTATTTCCAGTCCTCATGCCGCAGTGTCGGCAAACCGTTTTGTTTCAGGCTGGCGATTGCCGCCGTGCGCGTCGCGGACAGCCTGTCGGCCGGCATGCGGAGTACGGCCTCGCGAAGCTCATTGATGGCAAGGTTCTGCTGTTTCATGCGTTGGCAACCTCACGCAGCCAGTCGTAACCTTTTTCTTCAAGCTCATGCGCGAGCGACTTGTCGCCCGAGCGTACGATTCGGCCTTCGGACAAGACATGCACGTGGTCAGGTTCGATGTAGTCCAGTAGTCGTTGATAATGAGTGACCAGTACGATGGCACGTTCTGGACTGCGCAGTGCATTGACGCCTTGAGCTACAGCTTTGAGTGCGTCGATATCAAGACCCGAGTCCGTTTCGTCAAGAATGGCAAGACGCGGTTCGAGCATGGCCATCTGCAGGACCTCATTGCGCTTTTTCTCGCCGCCGGAAAAGCCTTCGTTTACGCCACGATTGAGAAACTTCGGGTCCATACCCAAAGTTGCCATTTTTTCGCGTGCGACCTTCAGGAATTCAAACGCATCGATTTCGCCAAGGCCCTGGTGCAGACGCTTCGCGTTGACCGCGGCCTTGAGCAAGTAGGCGTTGTTGACACCTGCGATTTCGACCGGGTACTGGAACCCCAGAAAGATGCCCTCACGAGCACGAATTTCCGGATCAAGCTCCAGCAGGTTGTTACCCATGTAGGTGACATCGCCAGCGGTAACGACATAGTCTTCGTGTCCCGCGACTACTTGCGCAAGTGTGCTTTTTCCGGATCCGTTTGGACCCATGATGGCATGCACTTCACCGGCCTTTACGGACAGCGACAAGCCACGAAGAATTTCGGTATCTCCGATACGCACTTTCAGATTTTTAATTTCTAACATTGTGGTTCCTTAGCCGACGGCACCCTCGAGGCTGACATTCAGCAACGCCTGCGCCTCGACGGCAAATTCCATAGGTAGTTCCTTGAAGACTTCTTTACAGAAGCCATTGACAATCATGTTGACCGCGTCCTCTTCGGAGATACCTCGCTGCCGGCAGTAGAACAACTGGTCAGCTGATATCTTGGAGGTCGTCGCCTCGTGTTCGATCTTTGCAGAAGGATTCTTGATTTCCATGTACGGAAACGTGTGCGCGCCACAGTTCTTGCCGATGAGCAGCGAATCGCATTGCGTGTGATTGCGCGCGCCGTGCGCCTGCGGCATGACCTTAACAAGGCCACGATAGGCGTTCTGTGCGTGCCCGGCCGATATACCTTTGGAGACGATTGTGCTGCTGGTATTCGCACCGATATGGATCATCTTGGTGCCGGTGTCCGCTTGCTGCATATTGTTCGCAACGGCAACGGAATAAAATTCGCCGACCGAATTGTTGCCGCGCAACAAGCAGCTCGGGTACTTCCAGGTGATGGCTGAACCGGTTTCAACCTGTGTCCATGAGATTTTCGAATTATCGCCGCGACAGTCGCCGCGTTTGGTTACGAAATTATAGATGCCGCCAACGCCGTTCTCGTCACCTGGATACCAGTTTTGTACCGTGGAGTACTTGATTTCTGCACCTTCCAGCGCGACCAGTTCGACGACGGCAGCGTGCAGCTGATTTTCATCGCGCATGGGGGCCGTACAACCTTCGAGATAACTAACGTGACTGCCTTCATCCGCAATGATCAGCGTACGTTCGAACTGCCCGGTATTGGCTGCATTGATCCGGAAATAAGTCGATAGCTCCATCGGGCAGCGGACACCTTTGGGGATATAAACGAAAGAGCCGTCACTAAAAACTGCGGCGTTCAGTGCTGCGTAAAAATTGTCACGCCGCGGCACTACACTGCCAAGATACTTCTGTACCAGTTCCGGGTGTTCACGAACCGCTTCGGAGAACGAGCAGAATATAACGCCAGCCTCGGACAGTTTGGCCTTGAAAGTTGTCGCAACCGATACGCTGTCAAAAACGGCATCAACGGCAACACCGGCAAGGCGCGCGCGCTCATGCAGCGGAATGCCGAGCTTGTCGTAAGTTTCCAGAAGCTTCGGATCAACTTCGTCAAGGCTTTGTGGTTTGTCTGCATCGGACTTCGGCGCAGAGTAATACGAGATCCCCTCGAAATCGATCGGCGGATAGTGCACATGCGCCCATGTGGGTTCGGTCATTTCGCGCCACTGGCGGTAGGCCTGGAGTCGCCACTCGAGCATGAATTGCGGCTCTTTCTTCAGCGTGGAAATCGCGCGCACGACGGATTCATCAAGACCTGGCGGCAAGCCATGGCTTTCGATATCCGTAATAAAGCCGTGTTCGTAGCGACGGTTTACGATGCTTTCAATATTTTCTGATGACATGGATGAGTGCTGCCCTAAAGTCAGGCTTCCTTTTTTTCGATGTTGATCGGATATCCACTAAAACGAAATCGTGGGGCTGGGCGATTGCTGGGGAGCAAGTCGGTGAGGCTTACCTCATCGAGTGCGTTGCGAATCGCGACATTAATGCGTTGCCAGGCGCCACCGACATTGCAGACACCCTCGTGTTCACAGCGACTCTCGCTGCCGCTGCATTCCGTGATGGATACAGGCCCTTCGAGCGCATCGATGACATCGGCGGCGCTGATCTGGCCCGCATCGCGGGAAAGCTGATAGCCGCCATTGCTGCCGCGAGTGGAGACAACGAGGCCGGCGCGAGCGAGCGACTTGAGCAATTTACTGACCGTCGGCAGGGCAATGCCCGTTGCGCTGGCGACGTCGGCGGCACTGCAAACGGCCGCCTGATCGCCTGCGAGATGCGCAAGCAACACGGTTCCGTAGTCTGTAAGTTTGCTGATTCTGAGCACACCGGGCTCCGCTGGTCCTCGGATAAAGGACTATTTTAGTCCTAATTGAACCGCGTGGCCATACCCAGCACGATATTCGTGCATTGCCGCAGGTTCTTTTTGCTATGCTTTGCCGTCCTTAAACGTGGTGGACCGGATTTGGGTAGTGCATCTGACAATTTGATTGAGATCCGCGATCTTATGTATTCACGCGGATCTCGCGTAATTTTCAAGGATCTCAACCTCACCATCAAGCGTGGCGAGGTTACTGCCCTGATGGGTCCCAGCGGAACGGGAAAAACGACCTTATTGCGTCTGATCACACGCCAGCTGGTTCCGCAGCACGGCACGATCCACATCGGTGGCGTCGATATTTCGACATTGAATCAGACCGGCCTGTACGAATTGCGTAAGCGCTTTGGCATGCTGTTTCAGAACGGTGCCTTGTTAACGGACCTGAATGTATTCGAAAACGTCGCTTTTCCTTTGCGCGAGCACACTAATTTGTCTAATCGCCTGATTCGCCATGTGGTGTTAACCAAATTGCACGCCGTTGGACTTCGCGGTGCCGCCGACATGCACCCTGCGGAGCTGTCCGGGGGTATGGCCCGACGCGTTGCGCTGGCGCGCGCGATGGTCATGGACCCGGAAATCCTGATTTATGACGAGCCGTTTGTCGGTCTGGACCCAATTTCGATGGGTGTTATCGTGCGGCTGGTGCGGCGCATGAATGATGCCCTGGGAATCACCAGTATTGTCGTCAGCCACGATGTTGCCGAAGTTTCGACCGTTGCAGACTGCAGTTACCTGATTTCTGACGGAAAAGTTGCAGCCAGCGGCAGCCCGGACGAATTGCATGCCGCCAATTCAGAGCTGGTCCGGCAGTTCATGCACGGCATGGCAGATGGGCCGGTGGCGTTTCATTTTGAGGCGCCCAACTACGCAGAGCAGTTGCTTGGGCGGGATACCGAATGAAGGCGCTCATTCGGGATATCTACAATACGGCGCACGAGTTTGTTCGTACATTTGGCGCGTTTCAGCTATTTTTCCTGCGCCTGCTCCGGTATTCACCGCGCGTGTTAATGAGGCGACCCAGACTCGTCGTCAAGCAGGTTTACAATGCCGGGGCCCTGTCGCTGGTCATCATCATGGTCTGTGGTTTTTTCGTCGGCGGTGTACTGGGCCTGCAGGCTTACGCGAACCTGGCGCGATTCAATGCAGAAGATTCGGTCGGAACTGTCGTCGCGCTGGCGCTAATTAAGGAACTTGGGCCGGTCATTACTGCCTTACTCTTTGCGGGCCGGGCCGGAACCGCGCTGTCGTCGGAAATTGGTCTGATGAAGGCTACCGATCAGCTTTCAGCCATGGAAATGATGGCTGTGAACCCGGTTCGTCGCGTATTGGTGCCCAGATTTCTGGGTGGCGTGATTGCGATGCCGTTCCTGGTCGCGATATTCACTTGTATTGGCCTGTTTGGTGCCCATGTTGTGGCGATCGACCTGTTGAGTGTCGACGTTGGTGCGTTCTGGCAGCAAATGCAGTTGTCGGTCGATATTGATGACATACATGAGGGCGTGATCAAGAGTTTCGTTTTTGGTGTCGTCGCCAGCCTTTTCGCTGTGTGGGAAGGATACAATGCGGTTCCAACAGCCGAGGGCGTCGGCCGCGCGACAACCAGAACGGTCGTTATTTCAGCGATCGCCGTGCTTATTCTGGATTTCATGATCACGGCAGTGATGCTTTAGGGGGCTTCATGCAACAAACACGTTCTGTAGAAATTGGTACTGGTCTTTTCGTCCTGTTCGGGATGTCCGCGCTGTTTTTTCTGACAACGCAAACGACCGGTGGCGACGGTTTTTCCGTATCCGATACTTTTGAGGTTGAGGCACGTTTCGAAAACGTTGGAAGCCTGAAAAGCAGGGCGCCGGTTTCTATGTCAGGCGTTACCATCGGGCGAGTGACCAGCGTCGTGTTCGATCCTGAATCACTGGATGCCAAGGTTACGATGGTCATCGATGCGAAGTACGACAAGATTCCCGATGATTCCGACGCGAGCATCCTGACAGCGGGCCTGCTGGGCAGCCAGTACATTGGCCTGCAAGCCGGTGGCTCGGACACCTATCTCGAAAAAGGCAGTGAAATCTATTTCACTCAGTCGGCAATCGTATTGGAGAACCTTATCGGCAAGTTCCTTGTGGGTTCACAGTCAGGAGATGAGGAATGAAGGCAATACTACTGTCGTTGTTGTTTTGTGCGGTGCCGTTTGCGGCAACGAACGCGCAAAGCAATTTGGAGCCGAACCAGGTGATCGAAGAAGCTGTCGAGCTGTTTGCGGCCAAGATGGAAGGCCGCCAGGAGGAACTGGCGGCAGATCGAAACGCGCTGTACGCACTGATTGACGAGATTTTGTTGCCGCGTTTTGACCGGAAATTTGCCGCACAGGTGGTATTGGCCAAGCACTGGCGTAGCGCCAATGCAGAGCAGCGGGAGCGATTCATCGAGGCCTTCTACCAGGCACTGGTGCGAAAGTACGCTGATGGATTGCTCGAGTTCCAGCAGGACATGGTGAGCATTGCGCCATTTCGTGGCGACCTTTCTAAACCTAGAACAAAGGTTAGAAGTACTGTGCAACTAGTTGATGGGACAAAAGTTTCTGTCGATTACGAACTGGTCAAACGCGACGCCGGCTGGCTCTTGTTTAACGTCGTGATCGAGGGTATTTCCTATGTCCGAAATTTTCGCGCGGAGCTCGATTCGGAAATTCGTTCGTCGAGCCTCAACGCGGTGATCGAAAGACTCGAAAGCGAAATCAACAGTAGCGCGGGTACGGCCGCCAGTGACTGATTTTTCGCTTGAGGATCGGGGTGACGGCAACTTTGCACTGTCCGGCAATATGAGCTTCGATACGGCGGAGAAAATACTGCAGGCGAGTGAAGGCCCGTTCGAGGACCATACCCGAATCGAGGTCGATCTCTCCGGCGTCAAACAAAGTGACTCGGCGGGACTTGCATTGCTGCTGGAATGGGTGACCTGGGCAAATCATACCGTGCGTGAAATTCGCTTTTCCGGCATGCCGGATCGGGTAATGGCGATTGCGAAAACAACCGAAGTGGACGGGTTGTTGACCCGCGGCGAGCGCTGGGCCGGATTTATCGAGGCACCGGAAATCTTATAAAGCCCGATGGCCTAGAGGTTTTCGTCAAAATCCTCGAAGAAATCATCGTCCGGCGGCGGATCGCCGTCATAAATTTCGAACTGGCGGTTCTGCAAATAGGATTCGCGCAATGTGACGTACGGGTCCTTTGAATCCTCAAGAAATTTCTCGGCGGACAAGAGACTTTGCCGTAGGTCAATAATCTGCAATACGATCAATTTGTCCCGGACCGACGTATTCTTGTAGTGATACAGAGGTTGGGCCAGTGCATCGAGTGGCATCATCAAGGCGTCGCGGAGTGTTTGCGGCCCAAGCAATGGCAGCATGACATAGGGCCCATTGGGTACCCCCCAAACGGCTGCTGTCTGGCCGAAGTCTTCTCGATACTCTTCCATGCCGCTCGCGCTTGCAATGTCGAATAGGCCTCCGACCCCGAGCGAGGAGTTGAAAACAAATCGGCCGAACTCTGAAAAACCGTGTTTGGGTTTACCCTGCAGGAAATTATTCAGTGCTGAACTGGGTGTCGTGAGGTTGCGGAAGAAGTTCGACACACTGTTTCTTATCGGTGACGGAATGATTTTTTGATAGCCACGTGCCAGTGGTTTCGTTGTCACCTTGTCGATTGACCTGTTGACCTGGAACAGCGTGCGATTCATCGGTTCCCACGGATCGCTTGCGACGCGTTGGCCGGCCGGAACGGTGGTACAGGCCGACAAGGCTATCGACAATCCGATAACGAGTGTTGCTAAAACATGCGTGCTTTTCATGCTAGTTCCTGTTGCGTGCTGCAACGCCGGTAGAGCGAGCCTGGTGCAGGCGGCGCAGTTGTTCTTCAGACATGAATTCACGAATAAAGTCGATTCGTGCTTCGAATCGGATACGCTGAATTTCCTGTAGTTCGGGCAATCGTAGCGCCTGTTGTAAGTAAGTGATACCGCCAATCAGATCGCCGATCATAAGGCGATACTCCGACAGGTAATAGAGTGATTCGGCACTTTCACCCGCTTCACTGGCCGCACGCGCAATCAAGCGAACCTGGCTCGGCGTCGGAAGTACGTTGTTCAACAGGTCGAGCAACATCGTATGGGCTTGCCGCGGCTGCCCAAGTTCCAGCAATCGTTCGCTGTAGGCAACGACTAGCGGCACGTTTCGCGGAAACAACCTCAATGCGTTTTCAAACACTCTCAGTGCGTCGTCCTGACGCCCAACCTTGACCAGAATTTCGCCGAGTGCAATGTGATAGGCAATAACGTTCGGGTTGCGATTCATCAGGTAGTCGCCGATGTCCAGCGCCTTCCAGTATTCGCCATCCTGCAGGTATGCGAGCATCCTGCCATAGCGCTCGGTCTCATTCTGATTCTGGTAGGGGCGATCTTCGAAGTAGGCAACAGCTTCCTTCGATGTATCGAAGTCGAAGACTTTGCTGCGGACCTTCGCGATCTTGTAGCTGATTGAGTCTGTGCTGCGAATCTGCGGATAGTCGCGCGCGCGATTTCGGGCTTCTGCGATACGCGCGGTCGTCACAGGATGGGTCATCAGGAACTGTGGCGCGCGTTCGTCCGGCGAGCGGCTGTTTTGACGTGACATCACGTCAAAGAACGACGCCATTCCATAAGGATCAAATCCTGCATTGGCCAGTGCGGCGATACCAACGCGATCGGCCTCATACTCGTTGGAGCGGGTGAAATCGATTTGTTGTTGTATGGCTGTGCCTTGACCCACTGCGATACCGGCTTGCGCGACATCGGAATTGCCACTCGCCGCGCCGGCGAGAATGGCGCCCAGCATGATTGCGGTCGACACGAGGCTTTGACGCGAGTTGGCGTGAATTGCGCGTGCGATGTGTCGCTGCGTTACATGAGCCACCTCGTGGGCAAGAACGCCGGCGAGTTCGTCTTCGCTGCGTGTCGCTTCGAGCAGGCCGGTATGCACGCCGATGTAGCCACCTGGGAGGGCGAATGCGTTGATTCGTGCGTCCTCAATGACAAAAAACGTGAAATCGTGATCGCCGTCGTTCGTCTGAGCGGCAACCTTGCTACCGACTTCGTTGATGTATTCGTTGATCAGTGGGTCTTCGACCATCGCGCCGGAAGCGCGGATATCCCGCATGATGGCTCGGCCGATCTGGGCTTCTGTGTTCGACGACAGGATGGCATCAGCGGGGCTGCCCATGTCCGGCAATTTGACTTCGGCGGCATCGGCGACGCTGACAAAAATCGACGCTGCGATCAGGGGCGCCAGGGAGCTGTACATTTTTAGAGTTTTCAACATGCTAATTCAGACTGGTTGCTGTCCGCTGTGTTCCCGCTATTTCAATGCCTTCACCGCTTCCAATACTTCAGCAGCGTGATTCCTGACCTTTAGTTTGCGCCATTCCTGGCGCAATTTGCCAGCCACATCGATCAGGAAGGTACTGCGCTCGACGCCCATGAACTTTCGGCCGTACAGGCTCTTTTCCTGAATCACATCGAATTTCTTGCACAAGGTCTCGTCGGGGTCCGAAATCAACTCAAACGGAAACTGCTGCTTCTCCTTGAATTTTTCGTGGGACGCGAGGCTATCTCGTGAGACGCCCAGGATGACCGTATTCTGTCGTTTGAATTTCGCGTGCAGATCTCGAAAGTCCTGACCCTCGGTGGTGCATCCGGGCGTTGCATCTTTCGGATAGAAATAAAGGACAACATTCTGACCGCGCAAGGCCTTCAGCTGTATGGTTTTGTCACTGGTAGCCGCTGCCTTGAAGTCTGCAACGACGCGATTAATCTTCGGTCGGCTCATAGATAACCTACTTTACGGGCTCCAGAATTGCATCCAGATTCAGACGGTCGCAAATCTCGAGAAACTCCTCGCGGAGTTGTGCGATGTGTACGGTGGATGGGACATTGATCGCCATTTGGACGGCGAACATCGGCGAGCCGGTATGCGCGGCTGCATAACTGCGGGTCGCCACATCCGCGATCTCAATGTCTTTTGATGCAAAGAAATTGGCAAGGTTGAAGACAATTCCCTGCTGATCGAGGCTGACGATGTCGACGGCGTAGGGCATGCGATCGCCGCCAGGGCTTTTGGCATCCGTTTGTCGGATGGCGATCGACAGCCCTTTACTGGCCGCGAGTTTGTCGAGGCCCTGCTCGAGTTTGTTCAGCGTTGCCCAGTTGCCGGATACCAGCAACAACATGGCGAACTCAGAGCCGAGTGTGGTCATGCGACTTTCCTCGATGTTGCCACCACAGGAGAGGATCACCTTGCTCAAATCCTGAACGACACCCGTTCGGTCCGGGCCAACTGCCGAAATAACAATAAGTTGTGACATTTTTCTAGAGGTATCCTTACGAAGCGTCCCGGTCCCGGCAAAGGCCTTGCCAGCACCGGACATGAACAGTAACATCGCCGCCTTATTTGTGGCGAGGACAACATGTGTTTAGCGGTAGCCTGGTCGCCCTCGTTACGCCGTTTGACGGCAATAATCGGGTCGATTTCAAGAGTCTCAAGCGGCTGATCGAGTTCCATGTCGAGCAAGGCAGCGACGGGCTGGTCATCGCGGGCACGACCGGCGAGTCTGCGACATTGGCACGATCCGAACACATCGAGCTGGTTCATCGCGCCGTCGAATTCGCCAATGGGCGATTGCCCATAATTGCAGGAACGGGTTCCAACTCGACCGCGCAAACAGTGGATCTGTCTCGGGCCGTTGCGGATAGTGGCATCGCCGCTTACCTGATCGTCGTGCCGTACTACAACAAGCCGATGCAGGAAGGGCTATACCGGCATTTCAGTGTCATTGCCGATACGGTCGATAAACCGATCATGATGTACAACGTGCCCGGTCGAACGGTCGCGGACATGCTTCCTGAAACCGTCGCAAGACTGTCCAAACACGAAAAAATCGTGGCGATCAAAGAAGCGACCGGCGATATCAAGCGCCTTATTGCAATTCGCGAGCTCATTGAAGGCGACTTTGCCTATTTTAGTGGCGACGATTTTACCGTGCTGCCGTTCATCGAAAACGGTGGGCAAGGTGTGGTGACCGTGAGTGGTAACGTTGCGCCCAAGCAGGTCGCGCGTTTGTGTCGCCTGGCCCTGGATGGCAATTACGATGACGCCAAGCAACTGGATGATACTTTGCAGCCGCTGAACAAGATGCTGTTTGTTGAGTCGAACCCGATTCCGGTAAAGTGGGCGGTCAGTCAAATGGGTCTGATGGATGACGCGATTCGTTTGCCACTGACACCGTTCCCGGCACGATTTCACGAAGCTATGCGAGCCGCCATGCTGAAGGCAGGCGTTGCTCTGGAGAACCACGCATGACCCCGATCCGTTTCTTGTTAACAATCACGACTGCAGTGCTGCTGGGCAGCCTTTCAGCGTGCTGGGGTTCCAAAATTAGTGAGACCTGTGACGAAGTCCAGGCATATCAACTCGTCGTTCCCAGTAAGCGCGTTGTCGTTCCGGAGGGCCTTGACCCACTGGAAGAATTCAAGGAAATGCCATTACCGAAGGCAGAAACGCCGCCGCGACCGGCTGGCGCCAAATGCATTGAAAGCCCACCGTCTGTCTTGATCGGCGGCACCAAGGACAAGGATAAGGACGAGGATAAGGATAAGGATAAGGACGAGGACAGCAGCGAATAATTCGGAGAGGTGGCTGACCGGCTTACAAAATCGCGGAAGCGATTTTGAACCGCGTAGCGGCCCGAAGGGCGGAGGGCAGGATGCCCGACGTTAACGCGCTCGCTTGGACAAATCGGCTTGCCGATTTGGACGCACGCAGTGCGCCCGTAGGGCGAGGAGCGTAGCGACGAGTCAACGCGAGTGTACGTTTATAGCGTACCGCGGGTTCGAAAAAACGCGACAGCGTTTTAGACGCACGCAGCGCGCCCCGAAGGGGTGAGGATCGGCAGAAGCCGATTCGAATCAATCCCGCCAGGTGCGAGGTTGAATGGATTTTGTAGGAGAGGTGGCTGAGCGGCTTAAGGCGCTCGCTTGGAAAGCGAGTGTACGTTTATAGCGTACCGCGGGTTCGAATCCCGCCCTCTCCGCCATTACTAAGCCAGAGTTTTTCAACTAACTCCCCAGCGCTTCCCGCACAGCGCGATAAGCCTCTGAAATCGCCGAGTTGGTATTCGCCGCTGCGCCCGCATCGGAATTCGCAATCGAGATCCGCCCGTATGGCTGGCGCCCCTGCACCCAGGGCTTATCCGCATCCGAGGTGTAGTCCCGTTCCCACAACAAGCCCGGGTTGTAGGCATATCCGTGCGCCCAGCGATTCACAGTGATTGCCGTAATGTCCCTGTCGGCATCAAATCCCGCGCCGGACAAAGCCTGATCCAGCTGATCGCGGACGTGATGTTCATACGTCGCAAACGGTGTCTCGAGAAGTTGACGCCGGCCGGCGCGCCATTGTTCCGGACCTTGAATATCGTCGAAGTAGGGCACGTGGCACATGTGCAAGGCCATGGGTTGGTCCGGATCCGCACCGAACGGGTAGTTGCCAATCGATACCGGGTAATCCAGTTCAACCTGCTTGTAGAAGTCCTTCGTGTAATAAACGAAGCGGGTGCCGAGGTCGGCAAATGCGCGCCAGTTCGGGACCATTACCTTCGTATAGGTTAGTGGTACCTTAACGTTGTAAGCCAGTCCCTCTTTTTGTTTTTCTGGCAGGTCCGGGCAGATATAAGGAATGGCGCTGTTGTAGCAGGCCATGATGCATTTCTTCGCCCGCACCGTGTGCGCTTTGCCCGAATGCACGTAGGTCACATCGACCGCTTTCGAGCTGGCCGTGTGAGCGACGTTCACGGCGGTACTGTTCAGACGAATGCGCAGCGATGCTCCTGCCTGGTCCAACATGCTGTAATCGATCCGTGCGGTAACGCTGTCTTCCATGCTTGTGCCGGGCACGGCCTCCGGAATCAGGCTGCGAACGAGTAGCCTTGCGACCGACGCATTGCCGTCCGGAAAGTGAAAAATGTACGGCTCGCTGCCGCGACCACTTTTACGCGGCACTGTATGTTCGAGTCCCGGCATGCCGCCGCCATCGGTGTAACCGAGTATATCGACGGCCGGGACCTCGTCCATGCCAACGCACCAATAGCTCATGCCCCAGCGCTGGTACATCTCGAGAACCTGCTCATCGACTTTTACGTAGTCCTTGAGATAACTGCGATAGCTGATCCTGCTCAGTAGCGCGATTTTTTCACTGCGGTTCAGGCCGGGCAGGTAGTCGCGGGTGTCGGTGAACGCGCGTACCAGGTCAGCCTTCGCTTTGGCACTCAATGGCGTCTGCGCAGCGAACTCTTCCCACGGTGTGCTGCCGTAACCGGTTACGAGTTTGCGTTCGCCGTAAGTCTCCTGATCAAACGCGATCGCGTAGGAGAGATTCATTTTGTCGTAAAGACCTTGATCGAAGTACTCATAAAACTTCTGCAAATCGATGCCGATATCCGACAGCAGATCCCTGGAAATAGCGGAGTAGTCCGATGGCGTGTCGATCGACTCGGTACCGCCGTAGGAAATGTGCGTTCTTCCGTTGACCTGGAACTCGTTTCGCTTGGCGTGACCGCCGAAGTCGTCGTGGTTATCGAGCACCAGGATTCGTGCCGCGGGTTTCTCGTGCCGGTAGAAGTGCGCCGCTGAAAGGCCGCTGATTCCGCCGCCTACTACAACGAGATCGTAGTCATCTTCGATCGCCCCGGCTGGCCAGGTAGCACCGGCAACACGTGCATGCATGGTTTCCCATGATCCCGCATGACTACCACGCAGACCGGTCTTTGCCGGCGGATAGTAGTCGCTGCTGAGGGTGAATTTTGATGCATCTGTGCCAAAAACCTCGGCCCACGGACCGACGAGTGACGCGCCGATAGCGACCTGCGTGCCATTCAGGAAATCCCGACGAGTAATTCTCTGTTTCATCTTCGCCCCCTAAAAGTAACATCCTGCCACAAAACACCTATTACAGCGTATGTCAGTATGGGGCGAGCTTACGAGACTGCAATTGTTGCCTCACTTACCGGGAGGAGTTTCGGATTGGTTGATTGGCGCAAAATGAATAATGTTTGCAAACTTGTCCATACATAATACCCAGAGGTAAATAGTGACATGAGACGCAAGGCATATGGGCGAAGAGATCCGGGAACCAAGATCCGACGTGACGCCAGACGTGGATCTTTTCAAGGCAACCTTGCCTTTCAGTGTTGAGTCCGTAAGGACCAGTTGGTGGGTCGTCGGCTCGACTTTCCTAATGTTGCTCGCATCGCTATTCGGTGCTGCCCTTGCACCCGTGTGGCCAATACGCCTGTTGTTTTCTGTTTTGTCGGCCCTGTTAATGCTGCGCGCCTTCATCACGTATCACGACTATATGCACAAGGCGATTTTGTCGCGGTCTCGACCCGCACGGTGGCTGTTCCGCCTATACGCCGTATTTGCGCTCACGCCGCCGCGATCGTGGAACAACAGCCACAATTTTCATCATGGTCATGTCGGCAACATTGGTGCCGCCAGCATGGGCGCTTTTACGATGATGAGCACCGACATGTGGCGCGACGCTTCCTTCGCGACGCGCATAGCCTACCGGGTTGAGCGTCATCCGCTGACCATCTTGGCAGGGTACTTCACGATCTTTTTCCTCAGCGTTACGGTGCTACCCTTCTTGAGGAATCCGGCCCGACACTGGGATTCGTTGCTTGTACTGCTCGGTCACAGTGCGCTGATTTCGGTGTTGTGGATGGTGGGTGGATTCGATGTCGTATTTTTCGTTGTCTTGTTGCCGATGACAATCGCTTCGATGATCGGCAGCTATCTGTTCTTTGCCCAGCACAGCTTCGAGAACATGCGAGTTTTGCCAACGGAGACATGGACAAGTCGTCGAGCGGCTATGGAGTCTTCCAGCTACTTGAAGCTGAATAAAGTCATGCGTTGGTTTACCGGCAACATTGGCTACCATCATATTCATCACCTGAATGTACGTATCCCGTTCTATCGACTTCCCGAAGCGATGGCGGCGATTCCCGAGCTTCAATCGCCCGTGACAATAACGCTTTCGCTGAAGGACATCAGGGCATGCTTCCGATGTTGCCTGTGGGATGAGGGACTGCAGCGAATGGTCTCGTATCGCGAGTTCGCCAGACCAAGCCGAGTTTTCAATTAGCGCGGCGGATGGGGCCGAATCAGGCTAAGCTATCGCTGACGAAATTCAACTCACTCAGAAGAGACTAATACCATGAGCCAAAATAAAATGATTGGAATCGTCCTGTTGGTCGTCGGCGCTATTGCGCTGTATTTCGGCTTCAATGCCACCAACGCACCGATGGAAGAGATGACTGAGGCGTTCACTGGACAATATTCTGACAATACGATGATGTACCTGATTGGTGGCGCAGTCGCTGGCATCGCGGGACTTGTGATGCTCGTCCGCAAGTAGTCGCTGACCTGGAGAGCGGCTTCACAGCCGGCTCCGCACTCGCTGTACCGCCTATCAAAAAGACCCCGCACCAGGCGGGGCTCCAGCCCATGCGATATCTTTTTCCTACCCAGGAATGGCGCATGCTAAGGCGAGTGATGGCCACAAAGTGCGGCGCAGGTCCCGGAAAAACTGCGGACGGGCTTATTGTCCAATGACGAAATTACCTGTCGGCGCGCAGGATCTCAGTTTGATTTCCCTTATGTAAGGTATCGATTTCGGCTTCCAACTCCAATGTTAGGCTTGTTACACAGATGACAAAAGCACGGCGTTCGAAAGAGCGCTTCGCAAAGCCACCGGTCTACGGTTTTCAACTACGACAGCGGAGTTTCCATCATGAGCTTTATGCTTGGCATTACGCCATGGCCAGCAGTTTCGGCCTTACTCTGGATCGTTCTGATTATTGCGCCGCTGTACCTGGTACGCGGCACAGCGCACAAAACCATCCACGCGGCTGCACACGGCTTGCACAGAAGTTTTCGTATCGCATCGAAGGCCGTATCGCGTTCGGAGAAAAACCTTGCGCTGCGCAATCGCGATGTCCTACTTGCAGCGGGTCGCGAAGCGAAGGAACGCATCATTGAACGCGAGTTCGATCGAATCAACGAGACGGTGCGCAAGGACCTCGCCAACTATTCGTCACTGCACCGCGCGCTAAGTGAATCGATCGACTCGATCGAAAAGGATCACCAACAAGCCGTAGACGTGCCACCCGATCCGCCGGGTTGGGTCAAGGCGGTCGAGGCCGTAGCAAAAATGAGCGCGGCCGAAGATCGCAACAGTGTCGGCAATATTCTCGGCGACATTCATCGCTCCCTGAACAAAGCGCACAAGGAAGCGATGTCGGCATATCACGCGGCAAGCGGCAAGCGTCACCAGCTGCTGCGCCGGATGCGGCCGGGCTGGCGGCAGATTCAACAGACGCTGACCAAAGTCGGCAAGAGTGTCGATAGCCTGCTTAGCCGTTCGGTCACCATAGATCGTCATATGCAGGAATATGAGGACATCGTTCACGGACAGGATCGAGCGGTTTCTGTATTGTCGTCGTCTTCGCTGGTGAACTTTTTCGTGTCGGCATTTGTACTTTGCATTGCCATCGGCGGGGCTACGATCAACTTTTCATTGATCGCACGACCCATGGCAGAAATGGTCGGCGGCACGAGCCTGATTGGCAACTTCCGTACGGCCGATATCGCCGCGCTTGTCATCATCCTGGTCGAAATTTCGATGGGTCTGTTCCTGATGGAGTCGCTCCGGATAACCCGTTTATTTCCGGTGATAGGTGCACTGCCAGACAAGACCCGTGTGCGCATGATCTGGATTACGTTCTCAATCCTGTTCTTGCTAGCCGGCGTCGAGGCAGGCCTTGCGTACATGCGCGAAGTTTTGTTGCACGACGAACTTGCGACCAGCGCATTGCTGCGCGGTGACGGGGGTGCGACAGCGACGGCTCAATATATGTGGATCACCACGGCGGCACAGATGGGCATGGGCTTTATCCTGCCATTTGCGCTGACCTTCGTGGCGATACCGCTCGAAACCTTCGTGCATTCGCTGCGCACCGTGGTCGGCCTGTTTGCAATTTCACTGATGCGCACACTGGCTCTGGCGCTGCGGCTGTTCGGCAATGTCTTCCTGTACCTCGGCGTATTGTTCAAGCAGGTCTATGACATTCCATTGTTCGTGCCCTTATGGCTCGAGGAACGCATGAACCGGGCTGCCGAGACCGACGGGCTGATGACGAGGGCGAGACAGTGAAGAAACTTATCCTGGTTGCACTCGTTGCGATGCTCGTGGCCTGCGGTGGCGACGCCGTGCCGAGAAACACTGGTGTGTTTATGTTGATTGATACGTCGGGCACCTACACTGAGGAAATCAACAAGGCTGAACAAATCATTCGTTACACGTTGTCGAAACTGGATGCGACGGATTCATTTGCTGTTGCCCGAATCGATACCGGTAGTTTCAGCGAAAAGGATATTGTCGCGAAAGCCTCGTTTGATGATCGGCCGAGTGCCGTGAATCGCCAGAAACGACTGTTCGCCGAGAAAATTTCTGAGTTTGTGAAAACCGCCAGCCCGGCACCGTATACGGATATCACCGGCGGCTTGCTGCAGGCTGTGGAATTCCTCAACGAGAAGGGCACCGGCAAGAAGACCATATTAATCTTTTCGGACCTCAAGGAAGACCTCGAGGAAGGCTATATTCGAGACATCGATGTCGAGTTGGAGGGCTTCGAGGTCATCGCGCTCAATGTCACCAAGTTGCGCTCGGATAATATGGATCCGCGCGAATACCTGGGACGGCTTGAGGCATGGCAGGGAAGGGTTGAAAAAACCGGCGGGCACTGGCGCGTGATCAATGATCTCGATGGACTGGATGGGCTGCTGTAGTTGGGCAGTGCCTTATTCGACGTCCGCTATAACCTGCGAGTAATCACCGAACGGCGGCAAGCCAACAATTTCGCGATCGCGATTCAGCGTCATCAGCATGTTGGCCCGGGCTAATTCAAAGCGCGGGTCGTCTGCCATTAATGCAAGACGTGGTTCAACGACGGTAGGCTCACCGGGGGTTGTCCAACCTCGATCGATTGCTGAAGTCAGGTTTTCGAAAGCTGAATCGATGTCACCGTGCATGGCGTCATGCATCGCCAGGCTGGCGGAAAAAGCGAAATTGTCAACACCTTGTGATTTCATTTTTTCGAAGTGGTGGTCGAGCAGCCTCATTGCGTCCTCGAAGCGCTCGTCATTGCCCTGACGCTGATAGGCAAAGGCGACCAGGCTGAGCGTATCGTAGCCGTAATCATCGCCACGGTTTTCCTCGGCGAAGGCGGCAACACTTGGCCAGCGTTCCTCGAGAAAGTTGGTCAGGTCACGATCACGGCCCTCACGGATAAACAGGCTGAAAAGATCGTAGGGAAAACCTTCGCCGGCAAATCGATACGCAAGCTGGTAGGCCTCGTCAGTGCGGCCGACATTGTACAGTGGCAATACTTTGAAAAAGGGTGAGCCCTCTTCAGTGGCGCGCTCAAACTGGCCGGTACGATTCAAACCGAGGCTCACATAAAGTCTGGCCACGCCGCTCATTTCCGCCATTTCGCGACGCTGTTCCATCAGCTTCAGGCTTTCGCCAGCGCGCCCTGTAAAGAGCAGGTGTGTAGCCCTGGCCGTAACGATGTCCGGGCTGTCCGGGTCGATCGCCGTCATGCGCGCCAACAGGGCTTCAGCTTTTTCTGGTTGGCCTGCGCTATTAAATTTCTGCATGGCATTGGCGAATGCTGGCCGATAGAGCGGATCGCGATTGGTTAGTTCCTCCAGAATTGCGAGCGCCCCGGTCATGTCGCCGACCTGGGCCAAGGCAGTCTGTAGCCAGTTGCTCGCATCGATGGAGTTAGGGTTCAGTTCGAGCGCCTTGGCTAAGGCGTCGATAGACTCTTCCGAGGTGGTCGGGTCGTTGCCGTAGTACAGGCCGAGTGCCGACCATGCTTCCGCATGATCGGGACTGAACTTCATGGCCTTATCAATAAATCGTTTGGCACGACGGTTGGCTTCCAGGTTCGGTATATCACCGTATTGCTCTTCCGACAGGAGCATCGTCGCAATCCCACGTTGCGCGAATGCTGGCCCATACTCCGGATCCAGCTGAATAGCCTGGTCCAGTTCCTCAACAGCCTTTTCGATTTCGGAACCGGTGCGAGTGTACATGCGCTGCTTGGCTTTGAGATACAACGCGTAAACGACCGGATCTGTTCGATTCGCTTCTGCGGGTTTGGCGTCGCCGCCGAGCAGGCGTGTCTTCAATTGCCGTAGTATCTCGTTGGCGATCTCGTCCTGAATCGCGAAGATGTCCACCAGCTTGCGATCATAGGTCTCGGACCAGACATGGAATCCGTTATCCACCTGGATGAGCTGCGCGGTGATCCGGACCTGGTCTCCGGACTTTCGGACCGATCCCTCAAGGATATGGTTTACGCCCAGTGCATCGCCGATGCGGCGGAGATCGTCATTTTGTCCTTTGAATGCGAACGAGGAGGTCCTGCCCGCCACATTCAATTCCTTGACCGATGCCAGCGAGTTCAGGATTTCTTCGGTAATGCCGTCGGAGAAAAATTCCTGCTCTTCGTCGGAACTCATGTTGACGAACGGAAGAACTGCAATAGACCGGGTTATGTCTTGCGTCGCTGCTGCGGTGTCGGCTACCGCTGACTGCTCTTCTTCAGGACCGCCTGTAAATCGATCTGTGACCAGCAGGGCAACCGCGAGGACCAGGGATGCTGCGATAATGACGTTTAACTTCTGCCCAGTCGCACCGGAGATCGACTGGGAGCGATCGATCTCGCTTTCCTTTTTTACGCCCTCCGGTGTGATCTCGTAAACCCAGGCGAAGATCAGCGCCGGAATCAAGCCAACGATTAGCAGCAAAAACACCAATCGCGGCGCCCAGGCAGGCAAATCAAAGATTGGAGAGACCACATCGACAATCTGCAGGATTACCCACGAGGCGATTCCGTAGGCGATGGCGATTCGGATGACGTTACGGCGCTGTAATTCCTGAAGGACTGGCACGATAGATCTCGACATCTTGAGCAATAAATCAGGCGCGATAATAGCAATATGGCGGTCCAAATGCTGCGTCTATATGAATGGCACCATCCATCATCCCCAAGTACCGCCATATACGGTAGAATTGCCGATCTACCTATCCCCACAACCAACCTTTGCAGAGGTGCACGTGAGCAACGCTGACCAACTACAGAAAATCAGAACCGCGCCCGGTTTTATTGCCGCACTCGACCAAAGTGGCGGCAGCACGCCGAAGGCGCTCGGATTGTACGGCGTCACCCCCGATGCCTGGTCCAATGACGACGAGATGTACGCTGTTGTCCATGCGATGCGGACTCGCATTATGACCAGTCCGGTCTTTAACGGGGAACGAATCCTCGGTGCGATCCTGTTCGAAAATACGATGGATCGTGACGTTGAAGGGCAATCGACCGCGTCCTACCTCTGGAAGGTCAAGAACGTCGTTCCCTTCCTCAAGGTGGACAAGGGGCTCGCGGATGTCGTTGACGGCGTCCAGATCATGAAGCCAATGCCGGACCTCGATGCGCTGCTGGCCAAGGCGAAGGCTGCCGGTATTTTTGGCACCAAGATGCGATCGGTGATCAAAGAAGCTAACGAGGCCGGAATTAATGCCGTCGTGGACCAGCAATTTGACATCGGTCGGCGCATTGTCGCGGCGGGCCTGGTGCCGATTATTGAGCCGGAGGTTGATATCCACTGCCCGGACAAGTCGGCAGCGGAGGACATACTGAAAGCCGCGCTTTTACGCCAACTGAACAGCCTTGGCAGCGACGAAATGGTCATGCTCAAACTCACGCTGCCGGAGAAAGATGGCCTGTACGCGGATTGCATTGCACACCCAAATGTCGTGCGAGTTGTTGCTTTGTCGGGCGGATATTCCCGCGAAGAGGCGAATTCACGCCTTGGCCGGCAGAAAGGAATGGTTGCCAGTTTCTCCCGGGCCTTGTCCGAAGGACTCACTGCTCAACAGTCTGATGACGAGTTCAATGCGACCCTCGACGCGTCAATCGCGAGCATTGCTGCGGCGTCTGCCACTTAGGGTTCGGCGCAAACCGATCGGGCAATCGGACCGCCGTTGGCAAGCGGATGTTTTACTTGATGTTCGTTCGGCGGATGGAGCTGTGCATTAGATCGATCAGATCCGGTAGGCGTTGTTTCCACGGAGCGGAGCAGCGATAATCCCGCCCGGCTCGCGTCGGCTTCCCCGCGGCGGTCAGCCGCGAACTCCGCCAGGCCCGGAAGGGAGCAACGGTAGCGGTGAAGCCGGGTGCCGGGGAGCAGCTGGCGCGGGCCACTTACGTTACACTGAGCGATTCTTGCAACGCGTTCTCGTCTATGAGCTTTCATCCATGAGTTACCTGGTACTTGCCCGCAAATGGCGGCCCAAAGACTTCTCCGACACCGTTGGTCAGGAGCATGTCCTGCAGGCGCTGATGAATGCCCTGGAAACGGGACGCTTGCACCATGCCTATTTATTCACGGGGACGCGGGGTGTGGGTAAGACCACGATCGCGCGCATCCTCGCCAAGGCATTGAATTGCGAAACCGGTGTGTCGGCCGAGCCTTGCGGCGAATGCAGCGCCTGTCGTGAAATCGACGAGGGCCGGTTCGTTGACCTGATCGAAGTTGATGCGGCATCGAAAACCAAGGTCGACGATACTCGCGATCTGTTGGATAACGTGCAATACGCGGCGGCACGTGGCCGTTACAAGGTGTACCTGATCGACGAAGTCCACATGTTGTCGAAGAGCTCCTTTAACGCACTGCTGAAAACACTCGAGGAACCGCCTGAGCATGTGAAATTCCTGCTCGCCACCACGGACCCACAAAAACTTCCGGCGACCGTTTTGTCGCGGTGCCTGCAGTTCAATTTGAAGCGCATGACGCCAAGACTGATTTCTGATCGTCTGGCGCATATTTGCAATGCGGAAAAAATTGAAGTCGAAGCTGCGGCACTTGCTTTGCTTGCGCGCGCGGCGGATGGCAGCATGCGCGATGCATTAAGCCTGCTCGATCAGGCAATTGCCTACTGCGGCAATAAGATCGAGGAAAAGCAAACTGCGACGATGCTCGGCACGATTGATCGCGACCATGTCATGCGCGTAATGCAATTGCTGGCCGCCGGTGATGCCAAGGGGATTATCGAAGCAATCCGTGAAATTGATGAGCAGTTCCCGGACTACGCGCGCCTTCTCGATGATATCGCGCGTGATTTACAGCGCGTCGCGGTTTTCCAGGTCGTCGGTAGCTGTGACAGTGAAGACGACTTATCCGAACAGGAAATTGCCGCGCTTGCCGAGATCATGCCGAGCGAAGATGTGCAGTTGTTTTACCAGGTCGCGGTAATGGGTCGCAGGGATTTACATCTCGCACCGGACCCGCGCAGTGGTGCAGAAATGACGCTACTCAGAATGCTGGCATTCAAACCGGCTGCCGCGGAAACGACAGGATCCGCAGGCGGCGCTAGCGCCGTAAAGAGCACGGCCGCTGCTGCGCCGCGCAGTGCGGCGAAGCGTGTACGGGCGACACCGCGTGAGCCGGCAGCAGCGGTTCAGGCTGCGGCGACGAAGCAGTGGACCGATCCGGATTGGAGTCGCTTGGTCGTTGAACTACAGTTGGCCGGCGCAGTCCGCTTGTTGGCGAGCAATTGTGCGTTTTCGCGTCGCGAAGGCAATACCGTGCACCTGGGCCTCGATCCGCGATCCGAGTCGATGCTGACGAAGCAGAGAAAGGACGCAATCTCGTCGGTATTGTCTGAGCACTTTGGGGAAGATCTTCAGGTGGATATAGCCATCGGTGCTGCGCATTCTGAGACACCGCTACAACAGGATTCACGGATGGCCGACGAAAAGCTCGAGGAAGCCCGGCAGGAACTTGAAGCCGACCCTAACGTACAGACTTTGAAAACGATGTTTGGTGCAGAATTGAAAACAGATACCATAGAACTACTTTCCGGAGATAAAGGATGAAAGGTGGCATTGGCCAGCTAATGAAGCAGGCACAGGAAATGCAGGCCAATATGAAAAAGGCACAGGAAGAAATGGCGTCGATCTCAGTGACGGGTGAAAGCGGCGCGGGTATGGTGAAAATCACGATGACCTGTCAACACCAGGTCAAGTCCGTCGAAATTGACGATTCGCTTGTCGGTGATGACAAGGACATGCTTGAAGATCTGATTGTCGCCGCATTCAATGATTCGATTCGCAAGGTTGAGAAGACTGTGCAGGAAAAGTTTTCGGGTATGGCGTCCGGATTCAATTTGCCGCCAGGCATGAAGCTACCTTTCTAGTCTGTGTCGTACTCTCCCTTACTTGTTCGTTTGATAGACGGCCTGCGCTGCATGCCCGGCGTCGGGCAAAAATCCGCACAGCGAATCGCGTTCCATTTACTTGAGCGAGACCGTGATGGTGCGAACGGTTTGTCGACCGCGTTGGCCGAGGCCGTTTCAAGTATCGGGCATTGCAATCGTTGCCGCATGTTCACGGAACACGAACTGTGTTCAATCTGTTCAGCCAGCGGCCGCGATGCAACACAACTCTGCGTTGTCGAATCGCCCGCCGACGTCATGGCCCTGGAAGACGCGACCGGGTTTCGTGGCTTGTACTTTGTATTGATGGGGCATTTGTCACCACTCGATGGAATTGGCCCGGACGAGCTCGGGCTTGGCAAGTTGGAAGAATGGCTGGGCGAGGGTGAAGTCAAAGAACTTATAATCGCGACCAATCCAACGGTCGAAGGCGACGCGACAGCGCACTACCTCGCGGACGTTGCGTCGAAGTACAGCGTCGCCGCGAGCCGCATTGCACACGGTGTACCGCTTGGTGGTGAGCTTGAGTTTGTCGACGGTGGCACCTTGTCACACGCGTTTTACGGTCGACGCGCCGTTGATTGAGGAGGAAACGACAATGCATTCAAAACTCGATTGCCTGTTTTGTAAGATCGTCAATGGCGACATACCGGCCGAAATTGTCTACGAATCCGATACCGCGCTGGCTTTTCGCGATATCAATCCACAGGCTCCGATACACGTGTTGATTATTCCGCGGCAACATATTGCGACGATCAACGACATTGCGGATGCTCATCAGTCCCTGGTGGGCAGCCTGTATTCTGCCGCTCGTGAAATTGCAGAGGCGGAGGGCATTGCAGCGGACGGGTATCGCGCGGTCATGAACTGCAATGCGGCTGCAGGTCAAACCGTGTTCCACATCCACCTGCACTTGTTAGGCGGCAGGCCTCTGGGCTGGCCGCCGGGCTAAACTACTAATACCGGCCCTCGGACAATTTCTCTGTGATGTTTACAACACGCTTGAAACTTTCGTAGCGGCGATAGCTTATTGATTCGTCGTCAACGCCGGCTTTTACAGCGCAGCCCGGCTCGCGAAGATGCCTGCAGTTTGCAAAGCGACAGGACTGGGCGGCGAACGCGATCTCACGAAACCCCGCGGCCGCATCGACCGAGTTCTCCAGCGCCGGTGCATAGTCACGGACTCCCGGCGAGTCGATAACGGTGCCGCCGTTTTGAAGCGGGATCATGACCGAGTTGACGGTCGTATGTCGTCCTTCGCCTGTCTTGGCGGAGATACGGGCCGTACGTTGATTCGAATCGGCGACCAGTTCATTAATCAGGCTGGATTTGCCAACACCGGACTGGCCGACAACGATCGTACAGCGTCCGGCAAGTTCGCTCCTCAGTTCGTCGATGCCGCGCCGTGTTTCAGCGCTGCATTCGAGTACGACCAGGCCAATATCCCGGTACTCCTGCAACTCGGGAATTTCGATGTCGAGGCCGTCGAGTAACTCAATCTTGTTAAACACAACGATGGCGTCGGCGTCCATCAATTCAGCGGCACACAAATAGCGATCGATGATGAACCAGTCAGGCATCGGGGCGACGGCTGCGACGACGACCAATGCATCGAGATTGGCGGCCAGGACTTCCACCTGGCCGCGCATATTGGGCCGCGTCAGTTCGTTGCGTCGCGTGTCAATTTCGGTGATCAACCAGTCGGACTCATTGTCAATCGGTTCCACCTGTACCCTGTCGCCGCACACCGGTTTCAGGCGCTTGCCTTTGATGCGCGCGTCAACCTCATTGCTGTCGTCGAGGCGAAGGCCCATGCGGCGACTGTAGGTCGCAATAACGGTGGCAGTCTGAGAACTCATCAGTGAAGTATGACGCCATGCGGGCAGCCTTGCACTCTCGAGCCATGTAAACTACGGCTTCAACGAAGCAAGGGTTTTTGGATATGCCTGATACAGCACCGGACCGGTCAACCAATCTGATCTGGATTGACCTTGAAATGACGGGACTTTGTCCACAGTCCGACACGATTATCGAAATCGCCACAATCGTCACCGACAAGCATCTGAACGAGCTTGCAGAAGGCCCGGTGTTGGCGATTCATCAGGCAGTTTTGGTCATGGAAGGTATGGATGAATGGAATACCACGCAACATGGTCGATCGGGATTGACGGCGAGAGTGACCGAAAGTCACACGAGCGCTGCCGAGGCGGAGCAGGCGACGCTGGCCTTTTTGCGCGAATGGGTCGATGAGGGTGCCTCACCCATGTGTGGCAACAGTATTTGCCAGGACCGGCGCTTTCTTGCGCGTGAAATGCCGGCGCTGGAGAAGTATTTTCATTACCGGAACCTCGATGTCAGCACGCTGAAAATCCTCAGCACATTGTGGGCACCCGGTGTTGCGAAAGGTTTCAATAAAGAGTCGGCTCATTTAGCACTCTCGGATATTCGTGATTCGATCGATGAGCTGAACTATTACCGTGAACATCTTTTCAATGCGTCGGTGCTTGGTAGCCATGACTGACAAGCCCTTCTCCGAGTATGCGGATCGCAACGCAGCGCCAATTCTGGAAGTATTGCGAGACGAGTTTTCTGCTGCATCGAGTGTCATCGAGATCGGCTCGGGAACGGGTCAACATGCGGCTCGATTCGCGGCAGCATTGACTCACTTGCAGTGGCAAACCAGCGACCTTCCTGAAAACCACGATGGTATCAATGCCTGGGTGCGGAGCTTGGGTTTGGATAATCTGTTGCCACCATTGACGCTCGACGTTCGTATTGCCTCACTGCCCGGTGAATCTTATGACGCAGCTTTTTCTGCGAATACCGCGCACATCATGAGTATTGGAAGTGTCGAGAAAATGTTTTCGCTGCTTGGCTGCACATTGAAAGAAGGCGGTGTGTTTTGTCTCTACGGACCATTCCGCCAGGCTGGTGAATTCAATACGCAGAGTAACGCAGGTTTCCATGAATCGTTGCGATCGCGCGACCCGGCAATGGGTATCCGCGATCTTGAGTCGCTTGATCAATTCGGCGTTGCAAATGGCATGGTACGACTGCGGCTATACGCGATGCCTGCAAATAATCACATTGCGGTCTGGAAGAAGGCATCGGCATGACGATGCACGCTGTCGGATGCCATTCGACGGCTACCAGCGGAAGCACAATATCTCGAGCCTGTCGCCGATTAGCGACGGGCTTAATTATTCTTTAGCTGGCGAGATTATTGCGCTTGTCTTATAGTTGCGAAATGCGAAAAACAACTGTTAATACAAGCCTCTTGGTCTTGATCCTTATTGCGCCGATGGCCTTTGGCGCGCCGGCCTGGGTCAGTGATGAATTCGAGATCACGCTGCGTACCGGACCGAGTACCAGCAACTCTATACAGCTCATGGTTGGCAGTGGCACTCAACTCGAGGTGCTTGAGCGAGATGCCGATTCCGGTTATTCGCGTGTGAGGACGCCCGGTGGAACCGAAGGCTGGGTTCTGACTCGCTACCTGATGAACGAACGCAGTGCGCGCGAACAACTGGAGACGCTCAGCAGTCAGTTGACCAATGCCAACTCCCGCGGAACGTCAATGGGCTCGCAGTTGACGTCGATCAAAACGCAGTACGATTCGGCGAACAAGCGAATTGATACGCTGGAACGTGAAAAGGCCGCCGTTGAGAAGGAACTGGCGGAAATCAAGCGAACGGCTGCCAATGTGCTTGGCATCAACCAACAAAACCGGACACTGATGGATGACCTCGCGAGTGCACAAATTCGCGCCGATACGCTCGAGCAGGAAAACCGAAGCTTGTCGAGCCAGACGACCCGTTACTGGTTTATGTCCGGCGCACTGGTATTGCTGGTCGGCATTGTTCTGGGCATCTGGTTACCCCGTGTACGCTGGCAACGACGGTCACGTTACGACCGGTTCTAGTTATTGCTGCACTTTTTCGCCCGCAAGAAACATCCAGGTCTCGATAACCGTATCCGGATTCAGTGACATGCTTTCGATGCCCTGATCCAGTAACCAGCGTGCCAGGTCGGGGTGATCCGATGGACCCTGACCGCAAATACCTACGTACTTATTTTGCGCCTTGCAGGCCGCGATCGACATGGCCAGAAGCGCTTTGACGGCATCATCGCGCTCATCGAAGCAGTCAGCGATTAATGCTGAATCGCGATCGAGGCCCAGCGTTAGCTGGGTCATGTCATTCGAGCCGATTGACATGCCATCGAAGTGTTCCAGATACTGTTCGGCGAGCAGAGCATTCGTCGGCAGCTCACACATCATGATGACTTTCAGGCCGTCCTTTCCACGCTCCAGGCCGTTCTCGGCCATTACCGCGAGCACATCTTTAGCCTGTTGCACGGTGCGTACAAATGGAATCATGACCTGCACGTTGTCGAGCCCCATTTCATTGCGGACGCGAATCAATGCGCGGCATTCAAGATCGAAACATGGCCGAAAACTCTTCGAGACATAGCGTGCAGCACCGCGGAATCCCAGCATCGGATTTTCTTCGTGCGGCTCGTAGATGTCGCCGCCAATCAAGTTGGCATATTCGTTGGACTTGAAGTCCGACATCCTGACGATGACCGGTTCCGGTGCAAACGCGGCGGCAATTGTCGCGACGCCCTCGGCAAGCTTGTCGACGTAAAACTCAACTGGGTCGTCGTAGCCGGCTTTTTGGTCATCCACCGCGGCTCGCGTGCTGGCATCCAGTGTCTCATAGTCGAGCAAGGCCTGTGGATGCACGCCGATCATTCGATTGATGATGAATTCAAGTCGTGCCAGACCCACACCGCTATGAGGAATCGACGCAAAGTCGAACGCGCGGTCCGGGTTGCCGACATTCATCATAATTTTCACCGGAATGTCCGGCAGGGCGTCGAGCTCAATCTGGGTCTGCTCAAACTCAAGCTGACCCTCATAGACGAAGCCCTCGTCACCTTCGGCACAGCTGACGGTTACGTCGACACCGTCTTTTATCTTGTCGGTGGCATCACCACAGCCGACCACTGCCGGTATGCCGAGTTCGCGGGCAATAATCGCTGCATGGCAGGTTCGCCCACCACGATTCGTTACGATCGCCGACGCGCGCTTCATCACGGGTTCCCAATCCGGGTCTGTCATATCGGAGACCAGCACATCGCCCGGCTGAACGCGATCCATCTCCGCGACATTGCGAATCACTTTTGCCGTTCCAGCGCCGATTTTTTGACCGATGCTGCGCCCGATCGTAATAACTTTAGAGTGCTTCTTCAGTGTGTAACGCTGAATAACGCGGCCGCTTCGGCTTTGCACCGTTTCCGGGCGTGCCTGAAGAATATAGAGTTTGCCGTCGGTGCCGTCCTTACCCCATTCGATGTCCATCGGTCGCTGGTAATGATTTTCGATCGTGACGGCCATTTTGGACAGCTCGATGATTTCCTCGTCGCTGAGTGAAAAGCGGCTACTGTCAGCCGCGTCGACGTCGACGGTGTCGACGCTCATTCCTGGCTGTGGATTGGCGCTATACACCATTTTGATCAATTTGCTACCGAGGTTCTTTCGCAGGATCGGACGCTTGCCGGCCGCCAGTGCGGGTTTGTAAACGTAGAATTCATCCGGATTGACGGCACCCTGGACGACGGTTTCGCCGAGGCCGTAGGAGGAGGTGATAAAAACCGCGTCGCGGAAGCCGGACTCAGTATCGAGCGTGAACATAACACCGGCGGCGCCAACATCACTTCGCACCATTGTTTGAATTCCAGCGGATAAGGCGACAACGCTGTGATCGAAGTCCTGGTGAACACGGTAGGCGATCGCCCGGTCGTTAAACAGTGATGCGAAGACCTGGTGCATCGCCTCGATGACGTTGTCCAGTCCACGAATGTTGAGGAAAGTCTCTTGTTGTCCGGCAAATGAGGCATCGGGCAGGTCTTCGGCCGTTGCGGATGAGCGAACGGCAACCGTGATATCGCCACCACCACTCATTTCCGCCCATGCGGCCTCGATATCGTCCATCAGGCGCTGCGGTAATGGCGCCTCGAGAATCCAGTCCCGTATCTGCTGGCCCGCCGACGACAGAGCTGCAATATCGTCCACATCGAGGGACCCCAGAAGCGCATTGATTCGTGCGTCCATTCCATCCGTTCTGAGAAATTCGCGATAGGCCTCGGCAGTCGTGGCGAATCCGCCGGGGACGCTGACACCCAGTTTGCTCAAATTGCTGATCATCTCTCCGAGTGACGCGTTTTTCCCGCCGACTGTCTCAACATCGTTCATGCCAAGCTCTTTGAGCTTGATTACGTAAGGCTTCAAGATTTACTCCCTTGTGTTCCGTGGCAGGAAATGGACAATCGGTAAGATGACAAAACGCTCAGTATTTTTTCTTTCTGACCAGACGGGTGTGACCGCAGAAACATTAGGACACAGCCTGATTACGCAGTTTTCGGCGCAGGATTTTCGGCAAACGACTTTGCCATTTATAGATACTGAAGACAAGGCAAGGGAAGCTGTGCAGACGATTAATGCCGCACAGGCAGACGGCAGCCCGCGAGCGATTGTTTTTTCTACTTTGGTGCAAGGCGAATGCCGGGCGATTGTGAAAGAAGCGAACGGCCTGTACCTGGATATTTTCGATGTGTTTCTGGATCAATTGGCCGAAGAGTTACAAGAGAAACCAAGCTACGAGCCTGGCCGTGCACACGGCATGAGCGACATAGATGCCTACATGAAACGAATCGAAGCGACAAACTTCGCGCTTGCCAATGATGACGGTGGTACGAGCCGCAACTACGACGTGGCCGACGTGATCCTGATCGGCGTATCGCGCTCCGGAAAAACACCAACCTGCCTGTATCTCGCATTGCAGTACGGTGTTTATGCCGCCAACTATCCGTTGACCGATGAAGAATTCGAAAGAGGAGAGTTGCCCGGCTTTCTTTTAAAGCAAAAAGAAAAGCTGTTTGGTTTGTCGATTGAACCCGAGCGCCTGGGTCAAATCCGCAAGGAACGCCGCGCGATGGGCAGTTATTCATCGGCCCAGCAAGTGCGTTTTGAAGTGCGGGAAACAAACAAGATATTCAGTCGTTACGGAATTCCGAATGTCGACACAACGAAGTTTTCAATCGAAGAGATATCGAGCAGAATCCTCGATAGTACAGGTGTTGAGCGACGAGTTCGAGCCTGATATTTCCTTTCACTCGCTGCTATATTGGCAGCATGTTACTCGATTCTTTACTTGTTCCGGAAACGATTGTCAGGCCCAAAAGTTTCGTTGGCCTGATGGCGCTCTATGAAAGCAACTATTTGCGCCTGTTACGCCTGATACCTGAAATCGATCGCCTGGATGGTTGTTATCGTTCGCGCGTTGCCGGTGATTGCGATTTGTACGTCGAAATCATTGAGCTCTCTCGCTACACCGTCACTCTGTCGTTGACCTATCATCTGCCAACGGATAAAGGCTTGCTGATCGATCCCGACATGATGGTACGTGTTTATCTGGACGGCCAGCAGGCCGAGGTTCTGGCCATTGGTGAGCAACAACGACACGCCGCCCTGAGGCGCCTCGTCCTGGCCCATCGAGAGGAGCTCGACCACCGCTGGCAGAGCAACATGATCCTCAATAAGTGGCTTGAGTATCTTTCCGACCAGGGGCATCTCGTGCTTGAGCGCTAGAGGCGCACAGGCGGTCCGTTCGCCGTATCTCAAAACTGTCGATTCACGCAGAGAATGACAGGCCGTCAATTGCCATTATGTCGTCACGGCAGCGCCGACGCGCTGCTTTGCGCAATGTATTATGTAAAGTGAGTTGATAGTGAGTGCTTTGACAGGACTATTTAGAGCCGCACCGGAGGAACCTCAGGACAACGATAAGTTGGTTGACCTGTTCCGCAACCGTGTAGAGCTAAAAAAAGAATTTGCAGCCTTGCGCAATGAGAAATATCAACTTCAGGATCGCATCAAACAACATCAGGGTGCGACGGCACGTGTGCAACAGAAAATGGACCATCTCGAAAGCCTGTTGCTGGACCGACAGTGGGTGCACAACGTCGTTGCTTTCTACCAATTGCGACGTCTGGCGACACACTGCAATGTCAAACTTGCGCGCTTTGCTGAAGAGCTAAAGCAACAGCATGAACAGCGAATCCATAGCAAGGCGATTGGCAAATGGAAGTCCGAACGCGCGGGGCGCGCCGGTCGTGTGCAAGCCGAGATCAACGAGAACCGTTTACAGACGCAACTGCTCGAAGATCAATTGCAGTCGCAGCGTCACCGCTTGATGACGATGGGTGTTTTCGCCAAAATATTTCGCGGCAAAAACCTGAAGTCTGATATTGAAGCAATCGAGGCGCGGATCCAGAGCAGAAATCAATCAGAGCGAGAATTGTTGCTCGAGCTCGATAAGGTACAAAAGCTCAACCCGCCCGATCATCAGGGTCTGGATTCCGCGACTAAACGATCAATCAATTTTATGATTTTATCCTTCGCGCAACAGCTCTACCTGACATTCCTTGAAGACAATTTGGGCGCGATGGCTAAAGAGGCGAGTGAAAAAAGCGTCGGTGCGATCAACTATGGAACGAAATACGAGTGTGATGAAATCATTGCGCTGATCGAAAAACGCTGGGATTCACTTGAGAGCGTTACCGATCATGCTGAAGCCTTACAAGCACGTTCCAAATTAATAGCAAAACATGCTGTGTTTCGGCATGACGACGACGTTGTCCCGGCGGCGGGCTCGGTCGCGACCGTGTTTTCGATTGATCCCAATGGAGTCGTCAAAGAAAAGGATGCCAACCTGCTTGGCGACAATTACTTTGCTATCTCGAAGGTGTTGAGCCGCTAGGCTAGATATCGCGCCGGAACATTTGTTTCTTGAAACGCGACAAATCGTCATCTGAAACACCCGGGAGGCGGGTCTTCATTGCTGACGGCGCTTCGAGTTTTTCGCCCACGTCGTCCGACTCATCAAGTTCTGATGCTGTGCTGGCCATTGGCGGCGTAACGACAGCTTTGGCGAGCTCAGGGGCAGCAGAGCGCGTGGCTCCGGTTACGCTATCCCGAAATGCTTCGCGAATTGCCGCTTCCGCACGTGGAGCGAGCAGGCTCGTCGGGTTCGCTAAGCCAGACGTCCTGGCGATCGGATCTTTGACCGGTGTTACGTAAGAAACATCGTTGCTGATCTTGGTTGCAATGAGCTCGCCAGGTAAAACCTCGAGCGTGGCCAGGTTAGATAAAGGGCAGGGGATCGGTGTGCTGCTCGACGCCAGCGCCGGCAGTGAAAACAAAGCAGCCGAAAGGAAGATCGCTGCGTCTGCAGCGAAGGACTTGGGTTGCTTCGGCGAGATTCGCCGCTTTGCCATTGGCCCCTCCTGTCGGTGTTATAGTCGAGTATAACACCGCGAGGCGAACGCGCAAGCCCCCAATCAGGGCAAGACTTGCGCCGTTTGCGCCGGTGTTTTGTCGACCTGGCGCATCAAAGCCATATCCGTAACAATCTTGGCGGCCTGGTCGAGTTGAACGTCAATAAAGTCATCCTCGTCGAGCGCATCGAGACTCTCGAGAGGTTCAAGTTTCAGCGCCAGGCGTCGTTCATTTTCACGTAGCAACGCATCGGCAAGTTCCTTTTCCCGAGTCTGGCGGCGGGTTTCGATATTCAGGGACACTGTTTTCTGGTCGCGAATCCGCTTGCCAGCCTGAATTCTATCCATTTGATATTGGTAATTCGGGTCGTCCTTGGAGCGCTCAACGTGATTGCTCGTTAGCGACTGTATGGTGCTATCCAGCGGCGAACCGGCACTAAAGCGAGTTGACTGGACGGTATCCCAGGGCAGGGCGTTTTCGCGGGCGCTCTCGCCAACCAGCTCGGCGTCAATGTTGGACGGTAGGGCGATGTCCGGCAAAACGCCGCGATGCTGCGTGCTTTCGCCCGTGACCCGATAGTACTTGCCAATGGTCAGCGTTAGCTGGCCGAATCCTTTGTCATCCTCGCGCCGGAAATACTGGTCGAGCGAATAGAGATTTTGCACAGTTCCCTTGCCGAAAGTCTGCTGCCCGATAATGACTCCGCGAGCGTAATCCTGTATCGCTCCGGCAAAAATTTCCGAGGCAGAGGCACTAAAACGGTCGACCAGGACCGCGAGCGGACCGTTGTATGCGACTCGTGAAACCGGGTCCGGGTCGTCGAGTCGCTGTGGTGGACTCCGTTTGACATCAATGGAGTTTCTAAGCTGAACGATTGGACCGTTGTCGATGAACAGGCCCGAAAGCGCGGTGGCCTCTGTCAGGTGTCCACCGCCATTGCCGCGCATATCGATGACCAGGCCGTCGATACCCTGTTCTTCGAGTTCACCGATCAAGCGCTTCACGTCTCGCGTGACGCTGGTGTAATCCGCATCACCATCTGATAAGGCGCGGTAGTCGCGATAAAAGCCAGGCACTTCGATAACGCCGATTGACCAATCCCTACCTTCGCGCGGAACTTTAATCACGTTGCTCTTGGCGGCCTGTTCCTCAAGCTTCACTGCACCGCGTGTGAGCGGTACCACTTGTTTCGGTGTGCCCGGAATGGAATTTGCCGGAATGATTTGAAGACGAACGATTGATTCTTTCGGGCCGCGGATCAAGTCAACGACATCATCGAGTCGCCAACCAATGACATCGACGAATTCGCCTTCCGCTCCCTGCGAAACGGCGGTGATGCGATCGTCGCGTTTCAGCCGGCCATCGAAATCTGCGGGTCCGCCGCGGATGATGTTGACGATGCGGACGTAGTCATCTTCCGTTTGCAGAGTCGCGCCGATGCCAACATAGGAAAGGCTCATTGCGATGCGGTATTCATCCGCATTGCGTGGCGACAGGTAGCTGGAATGCGGATCAACTGCGTGTGCGAAGGTATTCATGAATCGTTCGAACACGTCGTCGTTATTGACCTGATCAAGGCGTTTCAGGAAACCGTTGTAACGCTTGCCGAGGACTTCCTGGATTTTCTCCCAGGGCTCGTCTTCAAGTGCCATTGAAAGTGCGTCATTGACGACACGCTGCTTCCAGATAGTGTCCAATGCATCGGTATCGACGGCCCACGGCTCTTCACTACGATCAAACTGATATTCAGCTTCCGAGTTGTAGTCGGGCTCCGATTCAAGTTGTGAAATGGCGTAATTGAGCCGTTCCCGGACGCGGGTTTGATAAACCTCAAACATCTCGTAAACCGGATCCAGTGGCTTGCTCTTGACGATATCGTCAAGCTGGTAGCGGTATCGTTCGAAATACTCGATATCGCTGCCAAGCAGGTACATACGATTGCGGTCGAGATTTTCGACATAAAAGTCGAGGACTTTCGACGATAGTTCGTCGTTTACCGCTACGTGGTTGTAGTGCGATTTCTGGATGAATTGTGCGACCAGTTCTGCGATGTTCTCGTGTCGCTGCTCGGCAAAAAGAAACTGGTTGTCCGGTGCGACCGACGGTTCGCTCGGGCTGTTGCTTAAAGCGGGCAGGGATAGCAGCGCGAGTAGCGCGATGGCAAATCCGCGTGTTCGGCGATGTTCGGATACGGTCAACGATTTCTCCATAAGTGAGCACAACTGTTTTTCAGGTGAAGCAATTCGGCTAGGCTAAGGGCCCGGAGCCCAGTGATCAAGGGCGTATTCGTCATATTTTCAGCATTTCCTGGTATTTATTAGACCGCTACGGAAAACAATTATGCGTCCCATCGCCGCCGTTACTCTGATTATCCTTGGATCCTGTGTCGCTATCACGATCAGCCTCGCCGCAGTCGTCATTATCGTGTTGATTCTCGGTGACGAGTATCCTCGCCTGCAGCGTGAATTCGAGCCGCTCCGGGAAAGCCTCGCACTCTTCGTGGGTATGACCGCTATATCAGCATTGAGTTTCTACGGAATCATAAAAAATCACTCGCTACGCTACCTGGGGCAGGGTGCGATGTGGCTAGGTGTTCTACTGACAGGCTGGTTTTACTGGCCGTAGCGAGAAATGAACCTTTAGCCCAAAAGCGGTGCTCTCGACGAGCGCTTGCGGCGGCGACGCATGCGTTTTTGCAATTCACTGCGGCGCGTGTCCAGCCAGCCCTCACGGCTTGGTCGCGCATTCTGGCCTTGTGCCTGCTTAAGTTTGTCGCGATATGAGCAAAAATCATCGTAAGCCTCAACTTCGTGTTTGAGCTCGCGAACGACCAGCTCAATCATGATGGCGTCATCGAGAAAACCGAGGCCGGGGATGCTGTCGGGAATAAGGTCTTCGGGTTCGGCAAAATAGGCCAGGGCGTTGAGCACCCGCGTGGCTTCCTGGTGCGGCAGACGCCAATCGATGTCGGAAAGCATCGCAATCATTAGTTTGAGTTTGCGCAGCCGATCAACAATGAACCCAGGGGCAGTCGACTCTTCCGCGCTGACGAGCAATTCTTCAGACGCCGCGACAATATCTTCCGGTTGCATGCGGCACGCAGCCTGCCGCGCTTCCTGCATGATCAGGCGAAAGTGCTTCAGGTCGTTGTCGTCAAGCTCGAATGAAATCCGCAGAGACAATATGCTGCTCCGTCAGGCTGGCAGAGCAGATTATCACGAAGGGATATTCACACGAAGGGATTTTCGCAGGAATTGGCTAACTGAAGCTACTTCCGAAAGCGATTGTTCCAGTTCTTGGAGCGATCAAATCCGCCGGTATTGTACGGATCGATCCCAGCTTCCTCGCCTGAATCGATGAGTGAATCATCAAGAATTTTCAAGGTTTCATGCGTGCCGGTGTCTTCGCGAACATACTTATTGCGAAACAGTACGGACTTACCGGGCCCGGCATCCTCGACCTTTGTCGAACTCGTCGAGGAAGTCGGGATGAATTTTGGTGCTGCGAGTGGCTGCACCGGCTTTTTCGGGCGCACGCTCGCCGGCGTTCGGGCTTTTTTAAAAGTGACCGGTGGCGCTTCTTCCGCGCCCAAGCCGCGGTTCTTAAGCCAATTTTTGAATCTGTCCATCATTGCTGAATTGCCGTTTTTCCCGCTATAGGTCTTTTGACTGTTGATACAGGCAAATGTTACGCATGCCTTACCCGGACATTTTACAAAGTGCTGGGCTATTAAACCGGTAAACTTTCAAAAAATGTGATCGGAATCACATTCTTAAGTATCGACCAGTGCTCTATGTGGTCTGCCGTAACCGGCCAATGGCTCGCCAGGCGAGGGCGGTGAGGCGCAGACACTGGCAGCCGAGGTACGGCGCCAGCACAAGGAACCATGCGGCCAGATCTCCGTTGCGCAATTTGCCGCTCAGCCGGCTGAAGAATTCGCCAAGACTGCCTCCACCGTAGCTGCCGAAAACATTTTGCCCGACCCCGTAAATGAGAACGGGCAGCAAGACCACTCCCAGGAACAGAAAGCCGGTAAACATCGCGAGTTCTTTGGTGGCGGTTTTTCGAAAGTCTGAGGCTTGATTTGGAGTAGTCACGGCAGATTCGGCGCATTGATCGAAAGACAGGATCGCTATCCTTGCCTACCACGGTTTGGGCGTCAAGATGACTCTGGGTCGTCACCGCTTGGGCCGGGTCGATTGCGTCGTCGATAAACGATGAAACCGAGGTGCAGGCAGACGGCCGAAAACAGCAGGTAGTGGGGCAGCACCCAAAACCATTCGCTGATATATAGGGTTGCGAGAAATGCCGCGATTCCCGCACCAATGTAGAAATACGGGAGGGCGCTATAGACGAGCTTGGGTAACCAGATTTTCTTTGTAACGAGGTTGCCGGTTCCTCGCACAATTTGTTGTGTATCAGAAAGCGGTATCGCGTTCCGTGCGGCCGAATCCATCATCTATCAAACTCAAATTCCCTGTAATGGTGAGCAGCGTACTTCAGTGCGGCGGGAGCGTCCGTGAAGGCTCTCACATTTTGCTACGGCCGGTCAGGAATCCCGTTTCTTAAGTTCTTCATATCGAAATCGGGCATTCCCGATTGTGACAATATCGCCGTGCGTCAGAATATGCTCGTCGACCTTGTTGCCATTGATGTAAATTCCATTCTTGCTGCCCCAATCGACTACGCGGGTAATGTCGACATCCGTCTGGATGATAGCGTGACGCCGGCTGACGTAGGCAGCTTCAAGCTGAATATCATTGTCTTTAGTCCGTCCAATGGTCAAGCGATCTTTGAAAAGCGGGAATCGCAATACCTGGTCGTCGACCGTACCGATCAGTACGCGCGAAAGTCGTTCAGTGTTGCTTTTTGGCTCCGAGTTTTCGCGGTTGATATTTTGTTCCGGCATGCGCTCATCGACATCATGAATGACATTTTCGATTTCACCTATCGAATCAGTTTGCTCAGACTTCTTCGCCAATTCGGCGAGAAGGACGCTTATTGCTTCGCTTTTTGCGGTGAGTTTTCGATCCAGACTCTTGTTCACTCGCAGCAATCTGGCGTTTTCCTTCTGCAAGCCGTCAAGTTGTTCTGTCGCCTGTTCTTCCGCGTCGTTGAGGAGCCTTTCGAGGTCGAGATTGAATCCCTGTGCGTCAACAAGATCTGAGGCCAGCCGGCTATTCAGGACCTCTGTTTCGGCCATAGTGTCCTGCGCCTCACCCAATTCAAATCGAAGACTGCGTATCTCCTCCTCGTGTCGACGCTGCATATCGTCCAGTTGGCCTTGCTGGTCGTGCAGTAGCACGTCGCTGCGGGTTTTTTCATCAAGCAAATTCAGCGCTTGCTGTTTCGCCGATTCCAGTTCGGCGCTCAGGCTTTCGATCTCTCGTTCATTGGCAGTTCGCGCTTCAATCAAGTCCTGCAATTGTGTGCGCATGCCGTCGGCATAGGCTCCCGAACGGTCCAGCCGCATCTGCAGTTCCGATGTTGATAATCCCTGTTCGGCAATGAAGCCCGATTCCGATCGCCGTATGTGATTCTTGACCTCCGCCAACGCGTGTTCGAGGTCTTCGCATTGATTGGACAGCTTTCGCTGGTCCTCATCGCGCTGTCGAATTTCCGATTTCAGAGATTTGATGCCGCGATCGCGTTTCTTAATCAGCTTTTCTTTTCGGGCGATGGTCTGTTGTGCGGCTGCGAGTTCGGTATTTAGCTGTTCTGTCTGGGCTTCACGCGCATTGATCTCGGCTTCAAGGCCCAGCCATTTGGTATGCAGTTGCTGAATGTCATACTGCAGCTGGTCGTTCGTTTCCTTGCGCGAGCGCAAATCGGACCTCAGCGCAGAGACGGTAGCGCCCGAAGTTTCGTCCGAATCGTGCTTATCCGTCGCGTCGAACGTGAGGGTATCCGCTTCGACGATCTCACGCTGGAAATTGCCCACTTCGAGTTCAACAGTCGGATCATCATCAGCGACTAACTCATTGATATTGTTGTTTTCATTAGCCATGACGTAATCTTAGCATGCAAATTGATCGTGGTTGGCTTTCGCGCGTTGTTTTGTTGCGACTTACGTCAAATTCGACTAATCACAGCTAACCGTGCGACCGGCAGCCCAGGTCCTCATGTTTTCGATGCGTTCCTGCATGACAACCGACAACGGGCGGGTCTGGGCGACCTCCATTTCAATGTGTGCATCGGCCAGCGGCTTGTCTTGCGCGTGGGCAGCATAGAGGGCCGAGACCACAGCCTGTTCGATTTCGGCCCCGGAGAAACCGATCATCAATCGCGCCAGTGCCGCGATGTCGAAATTGCCCAGTGGCTGCTTGCGTCGCGACAAATGTATCGCAAGAATCGACGCGCGAATATCCTCGCTCGGCAGATCGACAAAAAATATCTCGTCGAATCGGCCCTTGCGGACCAGTTCGGGTGGCATCGCGCTGATGTCGTTGGCAGTCGCGACAACAAATACGTGGCTTTTTTTCTCCGCCATCCAGGTCAGAAAGGTACCCAGCACACGCTGGGTCGTGCCGGTTTCACCGCCGCGCCCGGCGATACCTTTTTCAACTTCATCGATCCACAAGACGCACGGTGCCATGACATCCGCGGTATTGAGCGACTCGCGTAGTTTGCGTTCGGTTTCGCCGTGATACTTGTCGTAGATTGCCGCAAAATCAAGACGTAACAGCGCTACTCCGAAAATGGCTGAAATAGCTTTGGCAGCAAGGCTCTTGCCGCAGCCCTGAATGCCAAGCAGCAGGATGCCTTTCGGCGCGTCCAGGTGTGCGGCACTTTTGTCGCCCCGGAATGCCGGCCGCCGATGCGACAGCCAGGCTTTGAGTTTCGCCAAGCCGCCAATATCGCCGAAGGTTGCCGTATCGTACTCGAACTGCAACGCGCCGCCGCGGTTCAGCAATTCGTATTTGGCCTGCATCACCTGTGGCAGATCGCTTTTGGTAATTGCGCCATCAACATAGATTGCTTTTCGCGCCAGCCGGTTGGTGTCCGCATAACTCAAACCCGACAGATTCTGTACTAAAAGCTCGTGTGCTTTGGAATCGACCTGCACCGTCTTCCCCGAATTCTCAGCATTATATTCGTCGATCACTTTTTGCACGAGGCGTGCCCGCTCACTCTCGTCGGGCAGCGCCATATCGAAACGCGCGCAAAATCCCTCGAGTTCTTGCGGTACGGAAACCTTGTGACTGATGAGGACAATTTGACGTTCGACGTCGCGAAATTGGATGCAGATATCCTTTATCAGACGGACGTTTACGGGGTCTTCGAGAAACGGGTGGAAATCGAGCAGCACATAAAGGCCCGGTTTGTTGACAGCGCGAATATGTTTGAGCACGGCGGTCGGTTCGGAATTCAGTGTCTGCGGTTCCAGTGAAATATCGAGCCGTTGCAGACCGTCGGTAATGGTCCAGCGAAAAACCGGAATGTAATTTGTCGATGCGCGCCGAATAGCAATCGATTGCAGCAGCCGCAGCATTCGCGCCTCGTCCCGCGATTCGATGACGACGATCGGCGTCCTGGAACGCAGTATGAGTTCTAGATCGTGACTTCCATCCATAGAGCTAGTTAGTCTCCCGCATTCGACGCAAAGCCTTCACAACCAGGCAGGTGGTCAATATGTAATGTATCGGACGGTCGTTCCAGGAGAGACTCCGCAATTTTCTGCAGATCGGCCAGGTTTACTTTCCCATCGTGTCCGGATAGTTGCTCAATAACATTGTCCAGATCGAAAGTGCCATTCGAAGACTTCTGGATTTCGATATCCAGTTTTCGAAACATCATTACAGCCAAAGCGGTCGTCGGGCCGCTCGAGTCGCCGCCGCACAAGCCCTTCGCGTTTTTGGCCCAGTCAGCCTGATCCTCAAGCGCGCGACGGTAGCGACGCGCCGTGATGGCGCCTCCACGATGCAATAGTTCGAGGCTGTAGTATTCCGCCAGGCCCTCGGCAATCCAGTCGTAGCCGTTGGCCGCACGAATGCCGAATACAACGTGCACCGCTTCATGCACGAGTGTGCTGGTGGCGTTTTCACTGATCAGCGGGCGGTCAGCATGGATGTATATCGAGCGCGGTGCTGACAGGCCGCCACGCCACATGGGGTCGCCGGCGCTCACGATGGTCAGGCGAGAAGGGGGGGGCGAGAGAATATTTGTCAATTCCGGCAGCGTCCAGTTCAGCAATGCCAGCATGTCCATCCGTCGTACTGTTTCGCCCTGTGGAGCGGCGATGGCGATTTGCACGCCGGCAATCGTTTCGCGGCGAACGCCAAGATCGCCAATTGCGATCCAGCCCGTGGGTTGTGCAAAACGCCGCGTGGCATTGTTGACCTCGATGCGGCTGTTGATCGAGGAGTATTCGGTGACCGCCGACCAGCCCGGTGGCAGGTTGAAACTCATCGTTGTCTTCCCGGTCGCTCCCCGAAGCGTGCGCGTGCTTGCTCTGGGGATAATGTCCGCAGCGCGAAATATGCCCCAGTTTTCGTCCAGCAATGCATCAAAGCCACCGGTACCACGCTGATGGTTGGGCTTGACTCGCCAGCTGAGGTGACCGCCACGTTCGTCGGGTTGCCAGCTGATGCTGGATTCATGCTGCTCCAGCAAGCCTTCTGCAACAAGGTTCGACAGTTGTTTGCGATCGATATCGAAGCGCAGCTCGCGCAATTGCCTGCGAGATTGCTTCACCTGCATTTCAATATCGACTGAGCCATCGGCCGGATGCGGCGTAATTGTGTAGTGCACCGCGTAGTCGGACGAGGTGGGATCACTGTCGGTTTCGGACGCCGGTGCGCCGCAGGATGCACAGACAATCAGGCAGCTGGCAAAAATCGATCCTGAGAAGCAGTTCATACAGAATTCAGGCTCTGTCGGGTAAGGTACATAGGTATCGGGTCCAAAGAGATTGGGATGATAACGCAGCCAGCGCGCAATATACGGAATTTTGCCTTAACAATCACACTGTTGGGCATGCTCTCCGGGTGTGCGTCGGGTCCGTCTCAGCCAGGCCACAGGCCAGTCAGCGATCGTCCCGTGAGTACGCCGTCGCCCCGGTCAGCATCGATTGGCGAGCGCGCTGCAGCGGTTGCGTTGCATCAAGTCGGGGTTCCTTACCGCTACGGTGGTTCAAGCACGAAGGGATTCGATTGCAGCGGATTGATTCAATATTCGTATGGAAAGGCAGGGAAGTCCATTCCGCGCACGACGGCGCAGCTTTGGGCCGCGACGTCCAGCATAGATCGTGAAGAACTTCGCGAAGGTGATGTGTTGTTTTTCAAAGTCGAGGGCAAGATGTCGCACGTCGGCTTGTACCTGGGTGGCCAGCGATTCGTGCACGCACCGTCCTCCGGGCGGAGTGTTTCCGTTGAAAGTCTGAATTCGCCATTTTATGCGGCGGCCCTTATCCGCGCAGGCAGGCTCTGATTCGCTAGACTTCTTCGTCGCTGACGATAAACAGCTTCAACTGGTTGGCGAGTCCGTTGCAGGCTTTGGCTTGCGTCCTTGCGATCAATGGGATCGGCACGACGAGCGCGGGTAAAAATGACGTGCCGTTGAAGTCCGCGGTAACCGTTCCTGCTGCTTCCGAGTCATCGAGATCCCAGATTGAGGCTTCATAGGCGGCCGCATCCTGCCACCAGGCAAATCCGAAGCAACCGCCGCCACCCGGTCCTGCGGCACAGGAAAGGCTTCCACCCTGGGTCACCCGCGACGTGTCACCGTCGAGCCAGACGATATAGCGAACGCCCATTGCATGTACGGCTTTCGGAACACCGGGTCTTTCCATCAGTTGCACAAGCCCCTTGGTATCCGCGGGTGCAGTACGTGGTTCGAACCACGGGAACAGGTTGTCGATGAATTGTTGATTTGGAATGACTTTGAGGGCGCCCTTGCCGCGGCCCAACGCTTTTTCAACACAGCGGATGTAGTCGGCCTCGGTTTCGTTGCCCTGATGGTAGCTCTTGGCCATCACAACGACCGTTTCCCCGGCAAGCAAACCGGTGGTTTCCTCGCGTGCGTCTTCAACGCGCGAAGTAATACATCCGCTCATTAGCAGGGCAATCGCAACGGTCAGTAATTTATTCGCGAACATCGTCAATGCCTCCGATAGCGAAAATACCCGCAGGGCCCACGGCTCGCTGTATTACCTCAGTGCCCGCGACAGTGGGCGACACAAGATCGCTGACGTCGATCGGGCCGTCGGCCAGGGCGCTGATTTTGGTTGCTTTGTTCATCTGTAGAAGGATCAGCGCAGCGGCGTCGCGCATGGCAAGGACGGCTGCCCGTTGCAGCGATTTCGTTCCGCCGAGGCCTTCTTTTTGGCTCTTGCCGTAAGCGCTGACCGTCCAGGTCGAAGCATTATTGCCAACGCTGTCGAAAACCTCCATGCGGTATCGAATCCAGACGGCGAACGCGTCGGTCTTGCTCTGATTGGGAACAGAAAACTCGAAGCCCTCGATTTGCGGCTCAACCAGCGCATCAAAAGTGTAGTCGCGCGCATCGTCGTCGGGCCCTAAGATGATCACGTTTTCGAACATGAAGCCGAACAGCTGTTCGAAAAAGGAGGCATTGGCCCGGCCGAGATTGATGGTCCAGGTTTCTCGCCCCAGAACATTCTCTTCGTGCACGAAATTGTTGAATTCTTCGGGCATTCGCAGCGCCACATCCATCGGTAGTTTGTCGATATGAGGCCGTGGAATGGTCGGATCTTCGACGGTGACGTTGGATGCACACCCCGCCGCGAACAGTGAAATCAGGGTGATGCCGGACCTTAGTTTGGTACGTGAAATCAAGTGGTCAAAATCCAGACAGAGTTTAGAATCGACTGCTATATCAGAGCGTCTCCGCGCCGCATAGTTCCGCAGATATCCCACAATAACAGGCCGTTGCCACTTTAGATCGACGATTTGGCAAGTGCAAATGAAAATCGGGTGCAAGATTGGTCGGGATGCGGGTATAAAGGCCCAGACACCGGCAAAGTGCGCGCACACGGTTTTAAATCATGGCCCGACCGAAAATTCTCGTCTTTCAGCACGTGCCGTACGAGCCGCTGGGAACGCTGGACCCGCTGCTCAAGGCGGCCGGGTTTCGTATTCGATACGTCAACTTTGGGCGCGAGCCCGAATCTCGGCCGAGCCTGGACGGCTACGAGGCGTTGGTTATTCTCGGTGGACCTATGAACTCGGATCAGATCGATAGCTATCCCAATCTGCTGACCGAAGTTGAAATCATTCGCGAAGCTGTTCAGAAAAAGAAATCGGTTCTGGGTATTTGTCTTGGCGCCCAGTTGCTGGCCAAGGCGATCGGCGGGTCGGTTGCCCGCAACGAGACTCGGGAAATCGGCTGGTACGATGTCGTCCTTACAGAGGATGGCAAAAACGATCCGGTGCTATCGAAATTTTCGCCTGTGCAGCAGGTCTTTCAATGGCACGAAGACGGCATTCAATTGCCTCCGGATGCGCTGCATCTGGCAAGCTCTGATGCGAGTTCGGTACAGGCATTTCGCTACGGCGAGCATGCCTACGGTTTTCAGTTTCATCTGGAGGTCGACCGCTCATTGATCGAACGCTGGCTGACGGTACCGGCGAATCAGCCGACCCTGGAGGATGAAAGAGGGCGGATTGACCCACAAGCGATTCGCGGCCAGACGGTGGAGTCGATCGAATCGCTGCAGGCACTAAGCCGAGATACGTTCTCACGCTGGGTAGATCAGTTTGAGATCAGCCCTCGACGCCGGCGCTTACCGTCACGCTAGAACAGGCCATCACGCTCAGGCGAAGCCACGCCACTCCAGCGGTGGTTCCTGCATCAGTGCCACTTGCTCACGAAGTGCGAGTACGTGATCGTCCCAATAGCGAGCGCTGTCAAACCACGGGAACGCAAGCTTAAATGCGGGATCTTCCCAGCGACGCGCCAACCAGGCGGCGTAATGCATGATACGCAGGCTTCGTAGTGCCTCTATCAGGTTAAGCTCACGCGCATCGAATGGCCGGAACGACTGGTAGCCTTCCAGCAACGCTTCAAGTTGCGGCGATTGTTCGTGGCGATCACCTGACAGGAACATCCACAAATCCTGCATTGCCGGGCCATGGCGACAATCGTCGAGGTCAACAATGTGCAGGCGGTCGTCATTGATCAGGACATTGCCGGGGTGAAAATCGCCGTGCAAACGAATTTCCCTTGTGTCGCCCGCGCGGTCGTAACACGCCTCAACGCCGTCGAGTACCAACTCGGCAATTCCCTCGTAAGCGTTGCAATTATCTTCCGGGATAAAATCATTTTCGAGCAGGAAGTCGACCGATTGCACGCCATAGCTGTCGATGTCGATACGCGGGCGGTGCTTGAAAGCTTTGCGTTCTCCTTCGAGGTGGATGCGTGCAACCAGGCGTCCCAATTGTGTCAGCAGCTCGTAGTTGTCAAGGTCGGGCGCGCGGCCGCCACGACAGGGAAAAACGGCGAGGCGAAAATGGCCTGCATGCTTCAGCGTGCTGCCGTCGATCTCGATCGGTGGCACAACGGGAATTTCCTGGTCTGCCAGATCGGTGGAAAATTCATGTTCTTCCAGGATTGACTCATCCGACCATCGCATCGGCCGGTAAAACTTTGCGACGACCGGACGATCATCTTCGATTCCGATTTGGTAGACGCGGTTTTCGTAGCTGTTCAGGGCCAGAAAGCGGCCATCGCATGCAAAGCCGAGATCGTCCAGCGTCGCCACAATGTCTTCGGGTTGCAGGTCGGCAAAGGCCAGTGTCGCCGGATCGCCGGTCACGATGCTTTCAGTCGTGACTCTCGTTTGCGCTCAACTTCGGTCAGGTTCTTTTTCCGGAGGCGCAAATTAGCTGGAGTTACTTCAAGTAGCTCGTCGTCATCGAGAAATTCAAGAGCCTGCTCCAGCGAATAACGCAACGGTGGAGTAAGGATAAGATTTTCGTCGGTGCCCGCGGCACGAACATTGGTCAGCTGTTTGGCTTTGGTTGGGTTGACAACCAAATCGTTCTGACGCTTGTGGATGCCGATGATCATTCCTTCGTAGACTGGCGCGCCATGCCCAATAAACAGCTTGCCACGTTCCTGAAGATTGAACAGTGCGTAAGCGAGGGCTTTGCCTTGCACCATCGAAACCAGCGTCCCGTTCGAGCGTTGTGCGATGGTTCCCGGAATGCGTGGCGCGTACTTGTCGAGTACGTGATAGATAAGACCAGTCCCCGATGTGGCGGTCATGTATTCGGTCCTGAACCCGATCAGACCACGTGTCGGAATTATATAATCGAGGCGAATGCGACCTTTGCCATCCGGCAACATGTTCTGCAGCTCACCTTTTCGATCGGCCAGTCGCGTCATGACACCACCCTGATAGGCTTCGTCGAAGTCAACCGTCAACTGTTCCCATGGCTCATGCTGTTCGCCATCGACATCGTGCATGATCACTTCCGGACGCGACACGGCAAGTTCAAAGCCTTCACGGCGCATCGTCTCGACAAGTACCGACAGGTGCAGTTCACCGCGGCCGGACACGCGAAATTTGTCCGGGTCATTGGTGTTGTCGACGCGTAACGCAACGTTGTGTAAAAGTTCCTGTTCGAGGCGTTCGCGAATCTGACGACTCGTCAGGAATTTACCGTCCTGGCCAGCGAACGGCGACTTGTTGACCTGGAAGGTCATGTTGACCGTTGGCTCATCTACGGTCAGTGGTGGCAACGGCTCTTCGTGCTCACGGTCACACAGGGTGTCGGAGATGTGTAGTTTTTCGATGCCACTGAATACGACGATGTCGCCGGCGCTTGCTGATTCGATACGTTTTCGTTTCAAGCCATCAAAACCGAACAGTTCCAGCACTCGTCCTTTGCGTGAACTGTGGTCCGGGGCAACGATACTCACCGGTGAGTTTGAATTGATAACGCCACGGCTGATGCGCCCAATGCCGAGTACGCCAACGTAAGTGTCGTAATCGAGACTCGAAACCTGCAATTGCAGAGGGCCTTCTGGATCGACGTCCGGATGCGGTACGTGTTTGATAATCGTTTCGAACAGCGGGTCCATGTTGCCTTCGCGAACATCCGAATTTTCGCTCGCATAGCCTTCGAGTGCCGATGCGTAAATAATCGGAAAGTCAAGTTGTTCGTCGGTAGCACCGAGGCGATCGAACAGGTCGAAGGTCTGATTGATGACCCAATCCGGACGAGCGCCGTCACGATCTATCTTGTTGATGACAACGACAGGCACCAGCCCTTGTGCAAAGGCTTTCTCGGTCACGAAGCGTGTCTGTGGCATCGGCCCTTCGACGGCGTCAACAAGCAACAGGACGCTGTCGACCATTGAAAGCACTCGTTCGACCTCGCCACCGAAGTCGGCGTGCCCGGGCGTGTCCACGATGTTGATGAGGTAGTCGTTCCACAGGACCGATGTGTTCTTCGACAAAATGGTAATACCGCGTTCGCGCTCCAGATCGCTGGAATCCATGACCCGGTCGGGAACCGCTGCGCGCGGACCCAGCGTGCCGGACTGTTGCAGGAGCTGGTCGACCAGAGTGGTTTTGCCATGATCGACATGCGCGATGATCGCGATATTGCGGAGTTTATTGAGTTGGGACATTAGGCTGGGCTCTTTGGGCAGGCGCGGATTATAGTGACCCAAACCGAGAATTGATACGGCACACTATGATCCGTGGCAAAACGAGACTCTGTATGGCTTTTGGCGACTCTGGCGGGGATTCTGCTGGACGGCCAGGGTCAATCTGGCGCTGTTTTTGACCTTGCCGCCTGTAAAGCGGAGCTCATGCTCACCTGGGTCGGCACACCTAGTCGCGTAGTTCGAAAGCAAGCCCGGCGTTTTTTCGCAGACGCACGATGAGTGCTTCCGGCATCACCGAGGCTGGCGTCCATACGCCGCCACCTGCCTGTAGATCATCCTTGGCAAGGCACACTGCACACTCGCTCAACATCTTGCTCGTTGATCCGTAACCCGGGTCCTGATCACCGGTGATCTTCCCGCGAATTGTGGAGCCGTCCGCAAACACACCGTGCTGCATAAGGTTGAAGAATCCGTCCTGTTGCATCTTGCGATCAGGCCCTTCGCCAGGTTTGGGGAGTACATAGCGTTGCATGAGTTTTCGTGTCCCCGAAAATGTCGCCAGGAAAACGACAGCGCCAAGTCCGAGCGTCATGATCGTCCCTTTCACCCATCCCTTGAAACCACGGCCAGTGGCAACCGATTCGTCGTATCGGAAGTCTTTGCCGTAGGGATAACCCGCCAGCGCATGGCTGCGTCTGACCACTTTCGTGTTCACGCCTGCCATGACGAACGGCGCGGTCCACATTCCAACGTCCTCGCGGTACAGCACGGCTTTCTGATCGCGTTGGTCAGGTCCATCCCGCTCGCCTTCGGGGTTCAGGCTGTAGGGGTGTACCAGTATTTTTCGAATATCCGGATTGGCGCGGCTTTCTTTGATCAGGTTCATCATGCTCGCCAGCGTGCCACCGCTCGCTGTGCCCTTGCTTGCTTTTACCATCATGCTGATGGACTGGCAGTAATTGCCGGTTTTTTCGAATGCAGCGTTTTGAAGGAACCAGACACCAATGTCCATCGGTACGGAATCGAAGCCACAACAGTGAACAATCTTGGCGCCAGTTAGTTTCGCGGCATCCTGGTGACGATCAATCATCTGCCGAATCCACTGCACTTCACCTGCCAGGTCGCAGTAGTGCGTGCCGGCCTTGACACAGGCCTCGACCAGATTGGATCCATACAGTGCGTAAGGCCCGACCGTCGTTAACACAACTCTGGTTCGTGCGGCCAGGCTGTCCAGCGCGTCTTTATCAAAGCTGTCGGCGACAATGATTTCGAGGTTTGCAGCACCGCCACCCAGGTCCCTGCGCACCGTTTCAAGTTTGGCTTCACTACGCCCGGCAATGGCCCAGCGCAAGCCCTGGTCGATGCCGTACTGGCGTAGCAGATACTCGCTGACCAGCTTACCGGTGAACCCCGACGCGCCTTGCACGATGATGTCAAACTCCCGGTCCTGATTCTGTTCAGTGCTCAATTCGTATCTCCGTCAGTGCTGATTTTTTTCTTCCATCAGTGTAGGGCTATGCTATGGTATGTCCAAGACGGCATGCAGCTCGAATCTAGGTTCCTGCAATCAAATCGACCGTCAGTCTCGCTCCTTTACTCGTCTTCGCCATTGAAATGATACCCGCAATCGATGATTGCGGGGTCGTTCGTTTGTGATCGGCAACACTGTTACTGCCCGTTACTTGCGTATTATTTCGCTGCAAATTCTCAGGAAGGGATCCATGACTAAATTCATCAGAAGTGCAATCTCAGTTCTCGGTGCATCACTTTTAATGTGTTCCGCCGCTCACGCGGCGTCCGGTAATTCGTCGAATCTGCTGCAGTACATCCCATTCGACGCACCGTATGCCATGGCATCGACAAAGCCGATGCCATCAAAACTGGCGGACAAGCTTGAGCCTACGATCGATGAACTTCTAATGGCGTATCAACGCGTGGTGCGGCACGCGCTGGCCGAGCAGCTCGTGAAGATGGCCGAAGAAGAGGACAGTGCCGACGATGCTGAAAAGCTGCGCGGCGTTGTCGAAGAGTTTCTGAGTCTCATGAGCATTGATGGGCTGCGCAAGGCCGGTGTCGAGCGCGACTCTGCCTTCGCCTTTTATGGCAACGGGATCATCCCCGTACTGCGCTTCGAGTTGTCGAACGTCGCCCTGTTTGATGCGACCGTCGAACGCTTCGAAAAGCGAGCGGAAACTCCTCTCAGTATTGGTGAGCTTAGCGGCAAGGCCTACAAGTTTATCGATATCGGCGGCATGCACCTTATTATCGCCACATTGGATGAGCAGGCTGTTGTGACAATTGTGCCCGCGTCTCTCGAAGAGTCCCAGGTGGCACTCGCACTCGGGGTCAAAAGACCCAAAACGAGTCTGGCGAAGAGCAAGACTTTGCGCGACATCAACAAGAAGTACGATTTCTCGGAATACCTGACCGGCTATTTCGACACCCAGCGTATTGCAGAACTTTTCATGGGTCCGGCAAGTGGCCTGGATCGTGATGTTCTCAATGCGCTGGACTACACGCCGCCCGAATTGAGCGAGAAATGTCGCAGCGAAATTACAGCAATGGCGGGTATTGCACCGCGAATGGTCTTTGGTTATTCCACGATCTCAACGGATATGATCGAAAGTGCGATGATCATCGAGCTGCGAAAAGATCTGGCGGAGGGCCTCGCCAGTGTGCCGTCAGCGGTTCCGGGTTTGGGTTTAGATCCCGGTGGATTCATGTCATTTGGCGTTGGACTGAATATGCTGGCGTTGCGCAATTTTTACGAAGCGCGGCTGGATGCCATCGAAGCAGAACCTTATCAATGTGAAATGTTCGCTGATTTGCAGGCGGGTGCCGCCAAGGGTCGCGAAGCACTGAATCAGCCGCTTCCGCCGGTCGTTTATTCATTCCGCGGTTTTGTCGCGAACATCACAGACATCAAGGGTTTTGATTTGGCGAATAACAAGCCGCCGGAGTCCATTGATGCAGGCGTTATGGTCGCCATCGAAAATGCGGAGTCATTGATTGCGATGGCAGCCATGATGGATCCACAAATTGCTGCGATGAACTTGCTGCCTGATGGCAAGCCGGTCAGGCTGGAATTGGCCCAGCTGGCCGAGATCGCCGACGACGCGTTTGCTGCATTGGTGAGTGACAGTGTTGCCGTTTCTATCGGTGGTGGCGCCGAAGCAAATTCCGCCGGTATGCTGCAGGCAAAAAGCGTGAGCCCGGCACCCTTCCTGAGTATGAGTATGGATTCGGCACGCTATTACACTATGATGGCTGAGGCAATGGCGCTGGGGCAGCAGGACGAGAGTGGCCATGAAGTTTCGCCAGCCATGCGCGATGCCATGCGCGACATCATGCGCCTGTCCGGTAGTATGTACGACCGAATGACAGTTAATGTACGCTTTACTGAACGCGGCGTTGAGATTGGTGGTCGTATGCTTCTGAGGGACTGACGATGGGTAATAAATGGATCGCTTTTTTTGCCGCGGCGCTGATTTCCAGTGCCGCGTTTTCCGGGGATGAGCCAATGACACCAACACTCAAAGTTGATCTGGGCGCGCTGGTCGAGACAGGTGTCGTTGAGCCCGTGGACGGCATCAGCGCAGCTGGCCAGCCGGATCAGGCAGCATTCGAAGTATTCGCCAACAGCGGTTATACAACGGTGATTGACCTTCGAGGCGAGCAGGAGAACCGTGGCCTCGATGAGCCGGCCATAGTTGAATCATTGGGCATGAAGTACGTGCTGTTCCCGATCACTGGACATGACGCCATCAGTTTCGAAAATGCGGCGAAACTTGACGAACTTATCAAAGGAGCCGACGGCCCGGTTCTGGTGCATTGCGCTAGTTCAAATCGCGTCGGGGCATTGCTCGCTTTGAGCAAGAGTCTTGCAGGCGCTGATGCGGACGAAGCGATGTCCTATGGCGTGGACGGTGGGCTTTCGAGCCTTACTACAACGGTTCAGTCCCTGCTCGACAACAAGTAGCCGTAATTCGAACAAAAAATAAGGGGTCAGAACCGTTTCGAGTTCTGACCCCTTTTTCACATCCTTCTCAGGGCACCAAGGCAGGGAGCGGACAACCGAGAACGTATTGATTTCGGTGGCTGAACGACTCCTACGAGTCGCATAGCCGCCGCACGAACGTTTTGAGATAAAATGTCACCTGATGAGCAAAGGCGGCCAGTGGTCAGGCCAATCCAGAACTGAAGGAGCTGATATGAGCGCTCAAGATTTACCCAAGAAGATCCGCGAACTCCAAAATCATCACTTTGATTCGACGATCTGGAACGACTTTGATTTTCGGGACGATGACATCATCATCGCTACCTATGCCAAGTCGGGGACGACTTGGGTGCAACAAATTGTTGCTCAGTTATTGTTTGACGGTGCAAGCGATCTTGAAACCGCCGAAATGTCGCCGTGGATGGACCTTCGGGTCCCGCCAAAAGAGGTCAAACTGCCGTTCGTCGCGGCACAGACGCACCGGCGATTTCTAAAAACGCACCTGCCGGTTGATGCGCTGGTATTTTCAGAGAAGGCCAAATACGTGTACATCGGTAGAGACGGGCGCGACGTTGTTTGGAGCATGTATAACCACCACGCGAACGCTAACGACGCTTGGTATGACGCACTGAATAATACGCCAGGCCGGGTGGGGCCACCGATCGAAGCGCCGCCGGATTCGATCACCCAATATTTTCACGACTGGCTTGACGGCAATGGCCATCCCTGGTGGCCACTATGGGAAAACACCCGTACGTGGTGGGATGTAAAGGACCTGCCCAATGTGTATTTGTTGCATTTTGAAAACCTGAAGAGAGACATGCCAGGGACAATACGTGGCCTGGCCAAGTTTCTTGAGATTCCGATCAACGAAGACAAGTGGGACGATATTTTGCTGCACTGCAGTTTCGACTATATGAAGGCTAACGCGACAAAGAGCGTTCCCCTCGGTGGCGCATTTTGGGATGGCGGTGCAGAAACATTCATCCACAAAGGGGTCAATGGTCGATGGCGCGACGTACTTGGCAGCGACGAAGTCGCTGCGTACGAGAATCGCTCCAGACAAGAACTCGGCGATGAGTGTGCCCGCTGGCTAGCGTCGGGCGACAAGAATTGATGCAACTGTCTCGAAGCGGTTAAGAGAAATGGGGTCAGACCCCTTTTTTTGCTGCCCGCAAACGACAACACCGCCCACAAGGGGCAGTGTTGTCGTTTGGTGGAGGTGGTGGGAATCGAGCGTCGCCTGCAGGCCTTTATTTAAGCCATTTCGGTGGTATTTGTGTCGACAGTTACACACATATTTACTCACAAGCAGGATGTGCTAGCGGAGAAATTGCTTCGACTCGGAATCAATTTTCCAGATGATAAACTGGTGGCAGTTTATCACTGCCTCAAATCCACAATTCTCGATAACACGTCTTTTGGGCATTTTATGTTCCAATTAAGCTCTCGAATTATAGTTAGATAGCATTGGAGATCATGGTGGAATTATTATGCTCTGTACCGGCCTCCGTTTGGGCTGCGATCGCCGCATCGCTATTGACTCTTACAGGCGTGTTCTTTTCCAACCGCCAACACTCTAAGCAGCAGATGCGCCAACTTGCTCATGAAAAAGAACAAAACGGTATCGACCGCGAGTTTCAGCTTCGAAGAACGGTGTATTTGGAGGCGGCTGACGAAGTTACTCATGCTTTTCAGCACCTGTCCGATATCGCTCACGTGGATATTGCCGAGAAAAACGTGTCGGAACCTCTCTCAAGTTTTTTTGCATCCGTGAATAAAGCGTGTCTAGTAGCGTCAAACGAGACTGTTGAAGTTCTAAATACCTTTGTTACCGAGTACTCGTTAGTTTTCTTCGAGCTTCTAGCAAAGCTAACGCCAATTCAAGATGCGCGGATCCAACGAGATATTGAGAATTCGGCATACGCAAAATACCAAGCCGAAGTTACTCGCTTACTTTCAGCTATAACACAATTCAACGAGGAGGCGCGGTCAGACCCGACAGTTTGGAGCACTCTATCCGGCAACTTGCAATTCAACATGGATAATTCTGCTGAAGCGTCTCGCGCAAGTAGCGAAGCATGGGACAAGCTGAATACGTTGACCAGCAGATATGCCATCGAACTTCTTCCTGTTTTGCGGCGGCTGGGTAAGCTCGCAATACCAGTTTACGTCGCAATTCGACGAGAAATTGGCTTGGATTCGGATATCGCTGTTTTCGAGAAAAGTTTTGAAGATCGCTATTCGGCTATAGCAAATCAACTCGAGAAACTTATCGATAGCGTCAACAAGGATGCCAAATAACAATGTGCTGCACTTGCACTCTGGCTCCTGTTAGGGAAATAAATGGGGTCAGACCCCTTTTTCACTGGCTCTTGTCACGAACCTTGCAAGGGCAACCTTCGCCCCATAAGCTGAGATCAAGTTGACTTAGATGTGGGCCGTCATCATGACCGTCGCATGCCCGACAGTTCACTCACTCCTCGCTCACGTAAATCATGCGAGTCCAGCTCTTATTGGCGTTGACGGCCTCGACGGGTGCCGAAAAACGACTTTGGCTGTTGAGTTGGCAGGCCATACTCACCATCAGGTGATAAGCCTCGATCGTCGAAGGGGTTTGCCTATTAAAAGTCTTAGAGCACGCTGGCCTCAAGCTTGACCTTGCCATCTATGTTCAGAGATATCGTCATGGGCTCTGGGCGGATGAAGATTGGTTGGGACTCGATCAGAATGTCGAAACCTACCTAAATAAGCTGAGCGATGCCGCGGAAATAGTATCGGGAGAAAAAATCGAGTGTAAGGAAGACCTCAGTACAGAAATCATTCGCTTTCATCACGAATTCCTCCCCCATGAAAGGGCGGATTTAATTTTCACATGGAATGACAACTGAAAATGCCGTGCCCTTGTGAAGAAATGGGGTCAGCCCCCTTTTTCCTGAGCTAGCAGACCAAGCGATGGAAATGCTGGTAAGTAGTCAGATGGACCTAAACACCGCAGTCTTTCAATGGGCATTGATTCCGACTAGGGAGGCCACTGAACCTGAATAATAAGGTGGCAGCCTTGCGTTTCTTCCGTGGTACATTGTTTACCAATCGGAGGAGGGGTGACGATGAGGAACTGCAGTAAGAGTAGGTACTGGGTATTTGTCAGCACAATTGTCGCGATCATTTTTCAAACCGCGACATTTGCAGGCGAAGTAAGACTACCAAGCGACACCCGGGTGTATGTCGAGACGATTGAAGGGCTAGTAGCAAAAGGTGGAAGAGTTCGCCAAGGCGATCTCGTCAGATCGAAGGTTTGGCGGGATGTGGTCGTCGGTAGCACAGTAGTCATTGCTGCTGGTACACCCGTGATTGCTCGTGTCGATGACGTGAGCGCGCGTAGCATAGCTGGCGTTAAGGGGAAGATGACGATTGGTGCTTACGAAACTGAAAGCGTTGATGGTCAGACAATTCAGCTTAGTGGTGGGTATGGTAAGGAAGGCAAGGGTCGAATGGCGCTTTCCATTGTCGGCGCAGTTATTTTCTTGCCTCTCATTTTCATACCTGGCAGTCCGGCAGAAATGCCAGCGGGCAGCGTATTTGATTCTTACATTGATAGAAGTTGGCAGATTAGTGTTGAGGACGCTCCCAAGAATCGAGTGGTCGATCTGACCGCGCTATCGCTAGACGAGATCTCCGCTGAGCTGCTGTATGACAAACTTCAGGAAGAAGAAAAGCCCAAACACTTCGAGTTCCTTGTAGTTATTCCTGATTCTGTCCCACATGATTTGGTAATTGATCGAATTAATGGCCAGGCAATTAAAGCGGTGAAGCTCAAGTCAATATCAGAAGTGGCAGAAGACGACGAGATAACGATTAACGCGACGGTGAAGATCAAGACCCTCATTAAGAAGTTTCAAAAGGGCATAAATACGATCGAGATATCCTACTGGGATGGAGATGACCGGGTTTCAACCGAGGTTGTCGTGAACATTCAGATCTAGTGGAATCGAGCCAACCTTTGTTGGCTTGCAGGTTGGGTAAAATCAAGGCTCATCCTTAAGCCATTGATAATACACAAGTATTGGTGGAGGTGGTGGGAATCGAGCATCGGCTACAGGCCTTTAGCTAAGCCATTTCAGCCGCAGTCGCATCGATAGTCACACACATATCTACACACAACCAGGATGTGCTGGAAGAAAAACTGCTTCGCGTTCGGAAGCAATCTTCCAGGTGACAAACTGCTGGCAGTTTTCCGCTGACTTAACTCGGCCATTGGAGATAACACGCCATTTGGGTATGTTATGTTTCGATTTTGCAAACGAACTATAGTTAGGCGGCAGCGGAGAAATATCTTGATCGTTGAACGAATCCGAAACCAGACAGAATCTGGGCAAGAGATTCCGAAACCTGAAGCAAAAGGTCAGTTTCTCGTTAAGGGGTGGGGTACGCGACGGGGCGAGCCTGCTCTAATTTATACGATCCCAAATCACAAAAATCCGAGCAAACCACATCAAAAGGGGATTGCGACGTCCGAGTTCGCGGCCGCATATCGGGAGTTGACGAGCACCGGGGAATTGTCTCGATCCTGGTTCGATAAAAACCTTACCGCCTGCTCTAAAGAGGGCTCGTGCAATTTCACAACAATCGGAGGAATTTTCGAGCTCCTTGGCGAAGCGCGGTACTCGCAGCGTGGCATCTACAAGAAGGCCCGTTAAGGAAGTTCCAATGTGCCGCCTAACAAGGCGTTGCAACAGTCGTTTGACCATTGCCGCCCTTCGCTACCGCGCCGGTCAGCAATTGTCAAACGCTGGTAAGCTAGAACGTTAGAACATCCTCGTACAAGTAAGGGGGGAAATAACATGGCAAGATGCACAGCACCTGTACGTGGACATAGTTCAGCGTCCGCAGCCGCACGTTGTCCTGCATGCCGTTACAAAAGTAGCCATTATAGTGGGTACGGCTCGTCCTACTCTTCGTATGGCGGTAGTCGGAGCAGCTACGCCAGCAGCGGTGGTGGTACGTCGAGCAGCAGCGCAAGGCCTCGCTGGTCGAGATCAGGTTCGTCTGTGTCTTACACACGCGCTCAAGTTCAGTCACTCACGCCTATCCGAGACGCCGTTGAAACTCGAGCTGCGGCGCAACCTGATCTTCGTGACGCTTTCCTGTGTCACGCGTGGGATGACCGCAAAGGGCCAGCCAAAGAGTTACATGATTTGCTTGAGGCCGCTGGTGTCAAAATTTGGTTCAGCGAGAAGGACCTTGGACTCGGCGTTCCAATGATGCGCGCCATTGACAAGGGTTTAGCGAATTGTCGAGTAGGGCTTGTTTTGGTCACCCCTGCGATGCTGGATCGCCTACCAAAAGAGAGCGTCGCTGATAAAGAACTTTCAGCACTGCTGGCGGGTAACCAGCTCGTTCCCATTGTGCACAACACTACATATGAAGCTCTACGCAATGTAAGCCCTTTACTCGCGTCCAGAACGGGTTTGGATACTTCAGAAGATTCAATGACAGTAGTTGCAGAAAAAATAGCCGAGTTGGTCGCGGTTTAACTCAACGGCCTTAAGTTCTAACAGGGCGTTGCACAGGACGTTTGACCCGCTGTCTTTTTTTGCTATCGCAGGAACGGGAAAGTTAGACACTGAGGAGCCTGTCAAATGCCGCCTAACAAAGCGCTGCACCAGCCACTTGACCCAGCCCGCCTTGCGCTGCCGCTCCAGGCGGACTGGGTCAAGTGCTGGTAAGCTTGAGCCTTACGAGGCCCGTCGTCATTGGATGCCAATCCAAAATAAATAGGGTCAGAGCCCTTTTTCGGTCTTGACAGTCACACTGTCGGCGAACACGAATGACTAGAAGAAATGGGGTCAGACCCCTTTTTCCTGAGAAGCTCCTTCAAGAAATGGGGTCAGACACCTTTTCCAGGACCCTGACTTCGCAGGTGGCCCACCGAAGCCGCCCTTCCTCGCGATTCACCGCGACATAGTTGAACGGCGTAAAGACGGAGCATTGTGGCGAAGGCCATATCGACGCTGCGTTGTTGGCACGCCATTGACGGAAATGCTCGACAGACCTTGGGAACGGATAACTGAGCCAGGTAATGACGAAAAAGACACGTTCAAAGCAGAAAAGTGACGCACAAACGGCCTCGAAGGGTCGCGAATCTGCACAGGGCGAAGCCGAACAATCCAATCAATTCAAGCGGTTAGCTGTCGGCGCACCCGTTCGTGTGTCCCGATTGGACTCTTTTGTCACCGGCACTGTAAAAATGACCCCCTGACGGCAACATAAAATTGACCCCCCTGTAAGGTACGCGCTTCGGCATAAACGGGGCGCGAGATGTTAGGACAGGAGGGTTTTGTGGATATACAGGTAAGGAAGCGCCAGGGGATGAGTATCAAGGCGATCAGCCGGGAGCTCGGCATCAGCCGTAATACCGTGCGTCGCTATTTGCGCTCGGAGCGAGTGCCGGAGGCGCAGGCCCGGTCGGCGAAGCCGACCAAGCTCGATGCTTACCGCGACTATCTCAACGGGCGGGTCGAGGCGGCGCGGCCGAACTGGATTCCGGCAACGGTGCTGTTCGCGGAGATTGCCGCACTCGGCTACAGCGGGTGTGTGCGAACGGTGAGCGGCTATCTGGCCACTTTGAAGCCGGTGCCCAAGGACGACCCGTTGGTGCGTTTCGAGACACCGCCCGGGCAACAGATGCAAGTCGACTGGGGTGCGTTCAGGCTCAACGGGCAGCGGATTTCGCTGTTCCTCGCCACACTCGGCTGGAGCCGCTTCAACTACGGCGTGTTTGTCGATAACGAACAGTTCGATACCTTGCGCGATTGCCACGAGCAGGCGTTCGACGCTTTTGGTGGTGTGCCGATGGAAGCGCTCTACGACAACATGCGCACCGTCGTTCAACAACGCAACGCCTATGGTCGTGGCCTGCACCGATTTCATCCAGGACTGAACGACCTGGCGCATCACTACACGTTTCTGCCTCGGCTATGTCGACCGTATCGTGCCAAGACCAAAGGCAAGGTGGAACGGAGCATAGGCTACATCCGCCGGAGCTTCTTCGTGCCGCTGGTGAGTCGCTACCGGCAGCTCAATCAACCGCTGGATCTGGTGGCGTTGAACCTGGAGTTCGCCCGTTGGCTGGCGATCACGGCAAATGCGCGTGTTCACGGTACAACCGGTGAACTGCCTTGCGACCGGCTTGAGCAGGAGCGCGCTGCATTGCAGGCGTTACCGCCGACCCGGTTGGCCGGCCCGCCCCGGCCCGGCCAGGTGGAGCGAACGTTGACGAAGCCGTTCCCGGTGGAGATCTTGCAACACCCCTTGTCAGTCTACGAAGATCTGCTGGAGGCGATATGAATTTGCAGCACGAAAGGATCCAAGTCGCCTGCGATACGCTGTCACTCGGCGCCATCGCCGAACACTATCCGGCCTTGGCACAGGAAGCTGCCGACAACGACGCCAGCTACACCGACTTTCTGGAGCGTTGCCTGAAGGCAGAGCAGGATGAGCGGCGCAGCCGCTCTCAGGCCATGCTAACCAAGTTCGCCGGCTTTCCGGCAATCAAACTGATCGATGACTACGACTTCAAGTTCGCTGCCGGTGCGCCGAAGAAGACGGTTCAGACCCTGCAATCCATGGCGTTCGTCGAGCGCAAGGAGAATGTCATCTTTCTCGGCCCCAGCGGCGTCGGCAAAACGCATCTGGCAATCGCACTCGGCTATCTGGCCACCCAGTCCGGCATTAAAGTCCGGTTCGTCACTGCCGCCGATCTGGTGATGCAGCTTGAAAAAGCTCAGCAGCGCGGTCAGTTCGATCAGTTCATACGCCGTTCGTTGCTCGGGCCGAGCATTCTGATCATCGACGAGGTGGGCTACCTGCCCTTGCAGGGCAATCAGGCCAACCTGTTCTTCCAGGTCGTCGCCAAACGCTACGAGCACGGATCGATCATTTTGACCTCGAACTTGTCGTTCGGCGAGTGGGACAGAACTTTTGCCGGCAACTCGGCGCTTACTGCAGCCATGCTGGATCGGCTGCTGCATCACGCTCATGTCGTGCAGATAAAAGGCGACAGTTATCGACTGAAGGACAAAAAGAAAGCCGGGGTGCTGATGCCCATCAGCGATCAAGTGCCTGACTGAGCAACGCTCAGGCTTTATTTATTAATCATCGTGCGAGGGGGTCAATTTTATCTTGCCGTTTAGGTACCCAAAGGGGTCAGTTTTATGTTGCCGTTGACACTTTGAAAGCATGTAGGTCCGAACTCGGCAAGCTTTACAGGGAGTCGCGCAAGCGAGCTGGCCGCTTTCCTTTGCCGCTCGAGGCGAAGCGCCTTCAACGGTATCCGCAATGCGATCGAGATGGAAGAGCTCGAAAAACGCCTGAAGGAACTCGAGGAACGGCTTCCGAACCGGCGTGGCGGCTGTTGATTGGGCTTTCTCGTAATCGGCCATTTGCGGGAAAGTCGCGGCCCGCAGACTTAGCAATATCAGACCCCTTGCCGAGGACGACAGACGAATGAGTGTATATCCAGACGGTGAATTCAACGTCATGTTGGCAGGGCCGGTTGAGCGGGGGAATAACCGGGTCACTTCGGGACATAGCAACCCGATTCCTGCATTCTGTCGTCAATGTACCCCATCAGGGCACCATTGCCGCGTCCGGTCCGATTCCGTTGAGCGTCGCTATTGCGGTCTGAAATATTGAATTCACGTTGAAGGCCATTACAGTCCCGATCACTGGCCATGCGATCGATGCGCTGCTTTACCGATGGACTATATTTGGACCAGTCGACGCCGGGAGCTGGGCCGCATCCTGCAAGTAGTACGCTGACAATGATTGTTAATAGCCGCATCCCACAACTATAGCAGGGCGACTAAATAGTGGCGCGCTGGCAGTTGGGGCCGCCGGCGTCGGCCACTTCACGCGGTGCAAAACCGTGCGGGAGGCGACTCATCTATGGCAGGTTGTATGGTGGGACTTCTGAAATATTCCTGTAAATAACTGAAATCCTTAAATAATTGGTGGAGGTGGTGGGAATCGAACCCACGTCCGCAAGACCTACGCTACGAGCTCTACATGCTTATTCCGTCATTAATCTCACTGCAGGCTACCCGACGGGCAGGGAAAACTTACAGCCAGCTCAGTAATTGTTTAACAGATCAGACCCTGAACACGCCCTCACTGCGGTCCTGTGTAGATGACTCCTGGGATCCGGACGCACAGGCACGTACCGGGCAGAAGGCTTCAAACTGGTTTTTAAGCAGCTAAAGCGTAGTTGTCGTCGTTGGCAACTATAAGTTTTACAGTTGGATTTACGAGGTACTCTGTCCCTCGGCATGCACTCGGAGTTTCGCGACCCACGTCGAAGCCATGTCACCCCCGTGTCGCTCTAGTGTAGGGGGCAACAGCGGAATTACAAGGTGCTGCTTCCTGATTTGGATGCTTTCGGCTCGGGTTTGGACTATTTCTTCAATATTCGCGCTCGCTGCCGTTGCCAGTCCTGGTCCTTCTTATCCGCCCGCTTATCGTGCTGCTTCTTGCCTTTGGCAAGACCGAGTTCGAGTTTAGCGTTGCCTTTTTCCCAATGCAGATCGAGCGGCACAATGGCATAGCCTTTGCGCTCGACCGCTCCGGTCAGGCGATCCAGTTCGTGTCGATTGAGCAGCAGCTTCCGCGATCTTGTCGGATTGGCTTTGATATGGGTTGACGTGCTTGTGAGCGGGGAAATATGTGCCCCTACCAGCCAGGCTTCGCCTTTTCGAAGGTTTACATAGGCTTCCGTGATCTGTGCTCGTCCGTCACGCAGGCTCTTGACCTCCCAACCCTCAAGGGCGAGGCCAGCCTCAAACTTGTGCTCAATAAAGTAGTCATGGCGTGCCCTGCGGTTGACCGCGATCAGTCTGTCTGACGATTTTTTGGTTTTGGAATGGCTCATTAATTTGTCTGTAGCGCCGTGACCACGGCGTGCCGATTATACGGCCTAAGCGTTGTCAGGCACCTGTTTTTGTATAAGAATCTCTGCTCTCACTGCCGATAAGAGAAAAAACAATGCTTAAGCAGCAAGCCGGCGACGGAAAAAGAACTTCACTTCACGGAAACTGGTCGTCTCGAATGGCCTTCATTCTGGCCGTGACCGGATCTGCGGTCGGGCTGGGAAACAACTGGAAGTTTCCGTATATCGCCGGGCAAAACGGCGGCGGTGCTTTCGTCCTGGTTTATTTGATTTGTGTTGTTGCGATCGGCATGCCGGTGATGATGTCGGAAATCCTGATCGGACGCCGTGGTCGACGCAACCCGGTTTCAACGATGGAACTGCTGGGTAAGGAAGAGGGCAGCTCGGGCAAGTGGCGCTGGGTCGGTAGTTTGAGCGTGCTCGCGGGCATACTGATCTTGTCTTACTACAGCGTGATCGCTGGGTGGACACTGGCCTACGTTGTCAAGAGTGCCGCCGGTGTGTTCGTCGGCGCAAGCTCGGAGATGGTTGAATCCGAATTTAATGCATTTGTCGGCAGTTGGCAGCTTGTCGGTTTCTGCCACACCTTGTTCATGGCGCTTGCCGTGTTCGTTGTGGCGCGCGGTGTCGAAAGAGGGCTGGAGAGGGCCGTGAAGTTCATGGTTCCTGCGCTTCTTTTCCTGATGCTGGTTTTACTTGGCTACTCGATTAATTCGGGCCATTTCGGCGAGGGCGTCTCATTCATGTTTACGGCGGACTGGTCCAGGTTGACCTGGGGCAGCGTGCTGGCGGCTTTAGGCCAGGCATTTTTTACCTTGAGTATCGGCATGGGTGCGATCATGGCTTACGGTGCGTATCTGCCCGAGGAGACGTCTATTACCGGCGCTTCGGCGGCAGTCGTCACGGCCGATACGGCGATTGCCATACTCGCCGGGCTGGCGATTTTCCCGCTCGTGTTTGCGAATGGTCTCAATCCCGCCGACGGACCCGGACTGGTTTTCGATACGCTGCCTTTGGCATTTGGCCAAATGGCTGGCGGGATGTTCTTCTCGACCATATTTTTCGTGCTGCTTTCATTTGCCGCATGGACGTCAGCGATCGGGCTGATGGAGCCGGCTGTTGCATGGATTGTTGAACGCTTAAATCGCACGCGAGCAGAAGCCGCGTTGATCATAGGTGGAGCGATTTGGGTCATTGGATTTGGATCTGTGCTGTCTTTCAACGTGCTATCGGATGTGAAATTCCTGGCAGGAACGATCTTCGATAATGTGGACTACCTGACCAGCAACATCATGTTGCCTCTGGGCGGCCTGATGATCACGATTTTTGCGGGCTGGGTCATGTGCCGAAACTCAACATCGGATGAACTCGGAGGCTCGGGTGGTTTATACAAGGCCTGGCGGTTGCTGGCTCGGTATGTCGCGCCAATTGGTATTCTAATCGTGCTGTTCAACGCGGTGAGCTAAAGCTGCAGTAATGCGAAGAGTGAGTCGCAGTGCGCTGGTACGGTATTCTGCAGAGCAGATGTATGCGTTGGTTGAGGATGTACTGGCGTACCCGGATTTCCTGCCTTGGTGTACGGCTGCAATCGTCCACTCTCAGAACGCCAGTGAGATCGATGCAAGCCTGGAATTGCAACGCGGTGCGATTCGCAAATCGTTTCGTACACGCAATACGCTGAACCCCGGCAACGCCATGAAACTCGAACTCATCGGTGGGCCGTTCAGGCATTTGGAAGGCGTCTGGCTGTTTGAGCAGCTGGGTACGGACGGCAGCAAAGTATCACTCGATCTTGAATTTGAATTCGAGAGTCGCATCACCGATGCATTATTTGGTGGTTTTTTCGAGGAAACCTGCAATTCTCTGGTGGACTCGTTCACGAAGCGTGCCGACGCAATTTACGGCTGAACAAAACTGATGTCCGAATTAGAGATTGAAGTTGTCTTCGCACTCGCCGAACGGCAGTCACTGCTAACGGTAAAGGTACCTTCAGGCTCAACCGTTGCGAACGCCCTGGACGCGTGTGGGATTGCGAGGATATATCCGGAGATTGATCTCGGCCAGCTGCCGGTCGGAATCTGGGGGCGGATCGTCGCGCGTGAGCATGTGCTTGGCCCCGGCGATCGGGTGGAACTCTATCGACCTTTGGCGTTGGACCCGCGCGAGGCACGGCGCCAACTTGCGTTAAGCGGACAAACAATGGGTCACGCACAAAAAGACTAGAGGTCCGGCGCAAGCTCCTGGTCCTTGCGAATCTCGCTGACCTTCTCGTCAACGAAATAAATCGAAACCCAACGCTTGCGAATTGTGTCGCTTCGACCAATTTTCAAATAATAGACATAGTCCCAGCGATTCCGGGTGAACGGATCATCTATCATGGGCGTTCCAAGCAGGAATCGAACCTGACTTTTGGTCATGCCAATCTCAGCCTGATCCAGGTCCTTCTGTTCAATCAGGTTGCCCTGAGAAATATTCGCGCGATAGACACACGCACTCAGGATCATGAGGCAGAAAATAGTGAGGATAAATCGGGAAGTATTACGCATAGTCATAGTGTCTGATCGATTTGGGCTGAAAAGTTTCAGCCACGTTGTCATAATAGGCGCGCATCATACCTGTGAGTAAGCGTTCATGCAGCAAAGAAAAGAACTACGACAGGCCGGTCTCAAGGTCACCCTGCCGCGATTGAAAATTCTGGAGATTCTGGAGGACGCGCAGTTACGCCATATGAGCGCCGAAGACATCTACAAGCAGCTGCTGCAGGAAGGTGAGGATATCGGCTTGGCAACGGTGTACCGGGTGCTGACCCAGTTCGAAGCTGCGGGTCTGGTCACGCGCCACAATTTCGAAGGTGGCCATTCGGTTTTTGAACTTGACGACGGTGAGCATCACGATCATATGGTCGTCGTGGAGTCCGGTGAGGTCGTCGAGTTTGTTAGCGCCGAAATTGAACGGATTCAAAAGGAAATCGCCGACGAACACGGTTTTGAGTTACTGGATCACAGCCTCGTGCTTTACGTAAAGGCGAAGAAAGCGGTGCCCGACGACTAGCGGCAATCGGATTCTGTCGTCACGGATTATCCCGCACGCTGTTGACGCGCGCCCGCGAGCATTTCTGTCGCATGGTCAAGCGTCGTTCGGGTAATCTCGACCCCACCCAGCATTCTCGCCAGTTCCTCAATTCGCTCGTCGTAACCAAGCATCTGCAAGCCGGTACGGGTTGATTTTCCATCCGATACTTTGCTGACGCGAATGTGTTGATCGGCAAGGCTCGCGACCTGAGGCAGGTGGGTAACGCAGAGCACCTGTCGGTTTTCGCCAAGCTCCTGCAAGCGCCGACCGACCATTTCGGCGACGCCACCGCCGACGCCACTGTCGACTTCGTCGAATATCATTGTTGGAATGTCGCTGCCGTCACTGGCGATCACCTGAATGGACAGGCTCATGCGCGACAATTCACCACCCGATGCAATTTTCGCCAGCGGTTGTGGTTGTTGCCCCGGATTCGCGCTAATTAAAAACTCGACGGCGTCGATCCCCCAGGGGCGTGCGGACTTCTCATCCAGCCGCGACAGGCTTATCTCAAATGTGCCGCCCGGCATACCCAGGCCCGCCATCGCCTCGGTCACGGCCTGAGAAAATGCCTTCGCCGCTTTGGCACGTTTTCTTGACAGGGCTTCTGCCTTCGCGAAGTACGCATCGCGAAGTGCCGTTGCCTGCTTTTCGAGTTCCTTGCCGCGCGCTTCGGCATGGCTCAGTTCATCGAGTTCCTCGCGCAATTGAGCGCGCAGCTTCGGTAGCTCGCTGGCATCAACTCGGTGTTTGCGGGCAATCACCTGGATGGCGTCCAGTCGCTCCTCAACCCAGTCACGCCGGTGGGGATCCATGTCGATGCTGTCTTCGTAACGGCGCAATGACTCGGCCGCTTCGGAAACCTGGATACCTGCCGATTCCAGTAGTTCAAGCAGCGGTTCCAAATTCGGGTCGTATGCCGTAATCGAATTGAGTGCGCGCCTGGCATCGGCAATCAGGCTATTTGCATTACGACTGTCGCTGTCCATGAGCGCGTCAAGCGCCGTCGTCAGACCATCGGTGAGGCGACCACTGTTCAGCAATTTCTTGCGCTCGACCCCCAATGCCTGAACCTCGCCGTCATTGAGGGCCAGTGACTCCAGCTCATGCGACTGAAAAGTCAGCAGGTCCAGTCGCGACGCTCGATCAGCATCCGCATCCAACAATGACTTGAGGCGGTCTGTGACACTGATCCACTCAGAGTAGGCGCTGGCGATTGTGCCGCGCTGCTCCAACAAGCCGCCGAAGTGGTCGAGCAAATCGCGCTGCACGGAACGCCTGCCAAGCGACTGGTGGAAGTGTTGTCCGTGGATATCGAGCAGCAGTTCACCGATGCTTTTTAGCTGCGACAACGGGACTGCGTTGCCATTGATGAATGCACGAGAACGGCCGTCGGCATTGATCACACGCCGCAGCAGACAATCGCTGTCGAGGTCCAGCGCGTTCTCATTCAGCCAAGTCATCGCAAGTGGAAGATTCGAGATTTTGAATTCGGCCGAGAATTCTGCGCGCTTTGCGCCATCGCGAACCAGGGCAGCGCTACCACGCTCGCCAAGCACCAGCCCAAGCGCATCAATGAGTATCGACTTGCCCGCGCCGGTCTCGCCAGTCAATACCGTCATGCCGGATGCGAACTCGACGTCGATTTTTTCGACGATCGCGAAGTCGCGAACTTGTAAATTCATTAACATCTAAGCTTCACATTTCCCGATTTCGACTGTCGCGTCCCCAGAATAACTTGGAGCGCAGGATGCTATAGAAATCATAGCCGGGTGGGTGCACCAGTGTAACCCGCTTATTTGCCGCCGAAATTTGCAGTTTGTCATCCGGTGTGATGCTACCCATGGAGAACCCGTCGACAGTAATTTCAGCTTTGGTTTCGTCACGTTCGAGAAGCGAGACGTCGATGGACCGATCCGCCGCAACAACGATCGGCCGGTCAGTCAACGTGTGCGGACAAACCGGAACGACAACAATGGCATCAAGATGCGGCTCAATGATCGGCCCACCGCAACTCAACGCGTAGGCCGTGGAGCCAGTTGGCGTGGCGACGATGAGGCCATCGCCAGAGTGCGTGTTGACGTAGCGGCCATCGACTCGCGTTTCAAAATCGACCATACGGCCCGTCTCACGGCGCTGCAAAACCACATCGTTGAGGGCGTAGGCAACCTGTTCTCTTCCCGACTTTTGGAACAAGCGTGCTTGCAGCAATAAGCGCGAGTCGACGGAATAGTCGCCATGCAGGACTTGGTCGACACTCGTAATCATTTCGTCCGGCGTTACATCGGCCAGAAAACCCAGCCGCCCACGATTAATTCCAAGGATTGGGGTGCCATATTTGCGGGCGAGGCGACTCGCATACAGCATTGTGCCATCGCCACCGATCGCAATGACGAGGTCCGAATCTTCGATTTTCTGTTGTGGAATAACAGTCAAACCGGCGGCGTCGAGATGCGCAATGAGCAGGTCGCGGGGCTCGGTGACCCTTGGGTCTTCAAGCTGGCCAACGATGACAATTTTCTGAAATGACTTGGGCATTGGTCAATTGTGGCAAACCCTTGACCCACCGCCAAGCCATTGCTAGCGTTTCCCTCGAATGTCAGCTGAAACGTCCAATCCAGTACCCAACGATCGCGGTCAACATTTGTTGCGCGTGCTGATTCAGCGCTATATCCGCGATGGTCAGCCGGTGGGCTCACGCACTTTGTCCAAAGACGCCGGTTTGGATCTTAGCCCTGCCACTATTCGCAATGTTATGTCGGACCTTGAAGAAATGGGCCTGGTTTCGGCACCGCACACATCGGCTGGCAGAATTCCAACGCCCAAAGGCTATCGACTCTTTGTCGATACACTGGTCCGCTACCGCACGCCCGGTGACGGTGATATTCGGAGAATACGGGCGCAGATACGCGATGAGTCGGACAACCCGGAGAGTTTGCTTGGCGCGGTTTCCAGTATGTTGTCGGATATCACCAGTATGGCCGGTATCGTGACCGTCCCGCGAGCGCCGAAAGTCAAACTCAGGCAAATAGAGTTCTTGCCGCTGTCCGAGAACCGTGTGCTGGTCATCCTGGTCGTGAACGATCGCGAGGTACAAAACCGGATTTTGCACACCGATCGGGAATATTCAGCATCGGAGCTTCAACAGGCACAGAATTTCGTCAATGAGCACTATGCCGGCTTTGATCTTGCAGAGGTGCGGACTAAATTGCTCGAGGATCTGGAGTCGACGCGCGACTCAATGAATCGAACGATGCATGACATCATATCGGTGGCCCAGAGCGCGATGGACGGTGCGACGGACCCGAACAACAAATACATGGTCGCTGGCGAAACCAAGCTGATGGATTTTGCGGAGCTGTCCAATGTGGATACTTTGCGAGGCCTGTTCGATGCTTTTTCGCGCAAACGGGTCATCCTCGACTTGTTGGATCGCAGTATCAATGCGAACGGAGTGCAGATATTTATTGGTGAGGAATCGGGCTATCGAATCTTCGACGGTTGCAGCGTCATCACAGCGCCGTACCGCGTTGACGAAGACACGATCGGTGTTCTGGGCGTGATCGGGCCGACCCGAATGGCCTACGACCGGGTAGTACCCATTGTCGATATCACCGCTCGTCTATTGGAGTCGGCACTTAGCCACAACAGCTAATCGCGCAGGTTTTTTGCCAAAAATCGCCGAATATCGGCGATTTTATCGCCAGAGCTCTTGATATTTTCTGCCCCACCCCCAAACTGCGGACGTCATTTAAGCGTCGGGCGGGTGCCCGACGTTGTGTGTCTGAAACTTGGAGCTTATTTTGATGAATGGACAGGCGGGACGTCCCGACGACAACGTTGATGAGCCAGTAGAGCCGATGGAGAGTGATGCGACGAAGCTTGCAACGGACGAGGTCGAAAAATCGGGTTCAGCCGAGCAGCAACAGGAGTTGTCTGAGCTGGATACTCTAAAGGCCAAGGCGGACGAGAACTATGACAACTACCTGCGCGCCGCAGCCGAACTTGACAATGTTCGCAAGCGTGCGGCCCGGGATATTGAAGCCGCGCGGCAATTCGCATTGGAGCGATTCGGCAAGGAGCTTCTCGCGGTCCGCGACAGCCTGGAGATGGGTATCGCCAGTGCAGACAATGCCAGTGTTGAGAGCCTGCTGGAGGGTAGTGCGGCAACCCTGAAGCTCCTCGAGTCAACCATGCAGCAATTCGGCATTGATGAGATTGATCCGGCGGGTGAGCCATTCGACCCGGAGCTGCATGAGGCAATCAGCATGCAGCCATCAGAAGACATCGAGCCGGGGTCCGTGCTAATGGTCGTACAGAAGGGATATTCATTGAACGGCAGGTTGCTGCGGCCGGCAATGGTGATTGTTGCCGCAGATTCATGATCTCGGGACAAAAAAGCGCTCGTTTTCGCTTGAAACACCGGGTGCTGGCCCCACCTAGACGAGCAGTTAAACTTATTTACAAATTTGGAGCGTATGAAGATGGGTAAAGTTATTGGTATCGACCTTGGTACCACGAACTCCTGCGTCGCAGTGATGGAGGGCGGAGTCCCCAAGGTAATTGAGAACAGCGAAGGCGATCGCACGACCCCGTCGATTGTTGCCTTCAGCAAGGACGATCAGGTGCTGGTTGGCCAGTCGGCTAAGCGCCAGGCTGTGACCAATCCAGGCAACACACTATTTGCAGTGAAACGACTGATCGGCCGCAAATTTGATGATGATGTCGTACAACGCGACATCGACATGGTGTCCTACAAGATCGTCAAGGCTGACAACGGTGATGCCTGGGTCGAAGCGAATGGCAAGACGATGGCACCACCGGAGATTTCCGCGCGCGTGCTGATGAAGATGAAGAAAACCGCCGAGGATTACCTTGGCGAGGAAGTCACAGAAGCGGTTGTAACGGTTCCTGCCTATTTTAATGACTCGCAGCGCCAGGCAACAAAGGATGCGGGCAAGATTGCCGGTCTGAATGTCAAGCGAATAATCAATGAGCCAACGGCCGCAGCACTAGCCTATGGTATGGACAAGAAACGCGGCGATACCAAGATTGCCGTATTCGATCTCGGTGGCGGAACCTTTGATGTCTCGGTTATCGAAATTGCGGAAGTCGACGGCGAACACCAGTTCGAAGTGCTTGCAACCAACGGTGATACTTTCCTCGGCGGTGAAGACTTCGATATGCGCGTCATCGAATACCTGACGTCAGAGTTCCTGCACGACAGCGGTGTTGATATCACGGCCGACCCATTGGCGATGCAGCGTTTGAAGGAAGCTGCCGAGAAAGCCAAGATTGAGCTGAGCTCGCAGCAGCAAACCGAGGTCAACCTGCCTTACATTACGGCAGACGCCACCGGACCGAAGCATCTCAACATCAAGCTGACGCGTGCGAAGCTCGAGTCGCTGGTTGATGAGTTGATTGCTCGCACCATCGGGCCTTGCAAGATTGCATTGAAAGATGCCGGATTGAAGGTCAACGAGATCGACAACGTCATTCTCGTCGGTGGCCAGACACGTATGCCGAAAGTGCAGGAAGAAGTGCAGAATTTCTTCGGTCGCGAACCGCGGCGTGACGTGAACCCTGACGAAGCGGTTGCGCTGGGCGCAGCGATTCAGGGCGGAGTGCTGTCCGGGGACGTCAAAGATGTATTGTTACTCGACGTAACGCCATTGTCGCTGGGCATCGAAACGCTCGGTGGTGTCATGACCAAGCTGATCGAGAAGAACACGACGATCCCGGCGAACGCGGAACAGGTATTTTCGACAGCCGACGACAATCAAACTGCGGTTACGATTCACGTCCTGCAGGGTGAGCGTGAACGTTCAGTGGACAACAAATCGCTGGGTCGTTTCGACCTGTCTGACATTCCGCCATCACCACGTGGCTTGCCGCAAATTGAAGTGACCTTCGATATCGATGCGAACGGTATTCTCAATGTATCGGCAAAAGACAAGGCGACCGGCAAGGTCCAGAACATTGTCATCAAAGCGTCCAGCGGATTATCGGACGACGAGATCAATCAGATGGTCACGGATGCCGAGAGTCATGCGGAAGAAGATCGCAAGTTCCGTGAGTTGGTCGATTCGCGCAACCAGGCGGACGGCCTGATCCACGCAGCAGAGAAAACGCTCAAGGATCTTGGTGAGAAAGCCTCGGCGGAAGAACGGCTGGCGGTTGAAAATGCCGTATCGGACCTCAAGAAAGCGCTCGACGGTGACGATAAAGAAAAGATCGAAGCCAAGACGACCGCATTGAGCGAGGCATCGGCGGGACTTGCCCAGAAGCTGTATGAGGAAAAATCGGCAGACGCTGACTCCGATGATGCAAAAGGCGATGCAGCAAGTGATGATGTCGTCGATGCGGAGTTCGAAGAGGTCGACAAAGACGACAAAGACGACGACGTGAAATCAGCCTGACGAATTCTCGACTCTGTTAATGTAAAATCGGGCGCTGTGATGGCGCCCGAAATTTAAAAGAACCCTATGGCCAAACGCGACTATTACGAAACTCTCGGCGTCTCAAAATCGGCGACTGCTGACGAGATCAAAAAGTCTTATCGTCGACTCGCAATGAAACACCATCCGGACCGGAATAAGGGTGGTGATGATGCGTCTGAGAAGAGGTTCAAAGAGGCGAAAGAGGCTTACGAAGTCTTGAAAGATGCGGACAAGCGTGCCACTTACGACCGGTTCGGGCACGATGGATTGCGCGCACGTAGCGGTGGTCAGGGTGGTTTCGGTGCCGAGGGCTTCGGCGATATTTTCGGTGACGTGTTTGGTGACATCTTCGGCGGCGGTCGCCGTGGCGGCGGAGGGCCGCAGGTTTTTCGCGGCGCCGACCTCGGTTACGAACTGAAGCTTGATCTCGAAAAGGCCGTGGCCGGCGACGTCGTCGAAATCGACGTACCGACGCAGATTGCTTGTGAAACCTGCAAAGGGTCTGGCGCCAAGAAAGGGTCGTCGCCTGAATCCTGCACGACTTGCGGTGGCGTGGGGCAGGTTCGCATGCAGCAGGGGTTTTTCTCGGTGCAGCAGGCTTGTCCTGCGTGTAAGGGCGTCGGGACGACAATCAAGGACCCATGCGGCGATTGCCACGGACGCGGCCGTATTCGCAAGACGCGAACGCTGTCAGTCAAGGTACCCGCAGGTGTGGATGATGGCGATCGGATTCGCCTGTCCGGAGAAGGTGAGGCTGGCCGCAATGGTGGTCCTCCCGGCGATCTATACGTGGAAATTCGTGTCAACAAACACAGAATATTTAACCGCGACGGTGCAAACTTGTCGTGCGAGGTGCCGGTAAGTTTCGCGACGGCGGCATTGGGTGGCGAAGTCGAACTGCCTACCCTGGATGGCAATGTTTCATTGAAAGTCCCGGCCGGTACGCAATCTGAAAAAGTATTCCGTTTGCGCGGCAAAGGTGTGACGACAGTCAGAGACCCGCGAAGAGGTGATTTGTTTGCCCAGGTTTCTGTCGAGACACCGGTTAACCTGACCGCAGAGCAGCAGGCACTTTTGAAAAAGTTCGATAAATCCGTGCGCAAAGACGGCGACAAACACAACCCGCGTGCGGATGGCTGGCTCGACACCGTGAAGCGGTTTTTTGACCGCATAAGCTAGTACCATTGACGCAGGCACTACTGGGGCGCGTCATTACTTCAACACGAATCGCAATTGCAGGTGCTGGTCGAATGGGCCAGGCGCTCGCTGCGTCCATTGAGCGGCAATCGGATCTGACGGTCGCGGGCATCTGGCGCCGCGGATCAGACCTGGCGGCACTGCTCGCCGATGCCGATGTTGTCATCGATTTCAGTCTGCCGGAAGGAACCGAGCTCGTCGTGAGTGCCGCCGTTGCCGCACGAATACCACTCGTGTGCGGTGTCAGCGGCCTCAATGAGGCTCAAATGCTCAGTATCCAGCAGGCAGCCGAGAGCCTGCCTTTGGTTTACGATCGCAACATGAGTCTCGGAATTGCCATTCTTGAGCGCTCAGTGCGCGAAGCGTCCGCATCGCTCGGCGGCGACTTCGACGTTACCGTCTCCGAGGTGCACCACGTGCACAAAAAGGATTCACCATCTGGTACGGCCCTGAAGCTTGGTGAGGCAATCGCTTCGGCGCGTGGCGAATCCGGTACCGGTGGCATCAAATTCGAGGCAGAGCGCCGCGGTGAGGTTCCCGGGGATCATGAGGTCACGATGCGCACGGCAACTGAAACCCTGAGCTTTGCTCACAGCGTTACCACGCGGCAAGTATTTGTCGAAGGCGCAATCCGGGCGGCTCAATGGCTCGTCAGGCAGCCTGCCGGACTGTATTCGATGCAGGATGTGTTGTTTCGGAATTACGATCCGGCGGGCAATTCTCGAAAATAGTGCCGATTGAGTCTGGCGAAGACTGCCACCCTTCAGTAAACTACGCCGGATCGCTGGGCGGTCAGCGAAGTCGCGAGCGGGAGGCAAAGTCCTTCCGCTTTTGTGCATCTGCAACCGGCAGATAATGCGATGAGCTGGTCTTTGAGTGATTTTTGCGTCAGATCATTTGAGGATCGTCATTGAGCACACCAGCAATACTTGCACTCCAGGATGGCACCGTGTTTCACGGCACGTCGATTGGTGCCGATGGCCAGACGATCGGCGAGGTGGTTTTCAATACCGCGATGACCGGCTACCAGGAAATCCTCACGGATCCGTCCTATTGTCGCCAGATTGTTACTCTGACCTACCCACACATTGGTAATACCGGCACCAACAGTGACGATATGGAGTCGAGCAAAGTGCACGCTTCGGGATTGATTGTGCGCGACAGTGCAATGCTGAACAGTAGCTGGCGATCAGAGCGGTCGTTTTCAGATTTCCTGCGCCAGGCAGGGACCGTGGCGATCGCTGATGTCGATACACGCCAGCTGACCCGCATCATTCGAGAAAAAGGCGCACAGTCCGGTTGTATCATGACCGGCAAGCAGGCTGTCGAGACGGCCGTCAAGCACGCGAGCAAGTTTCCTGGCATCGCGGGCATGGATCTCGCCAAATTTGTAACCACCCATGAGCGTTACCAATGGTGCCTTGGCACAACGTTTGGCCGTACGCCGCGAATCATGAGCCGCCGTATTGCGCCGTACCATGTGGTCGCGTACGACTTCGGTGTAAAGCGCAACATACTGCGACTGCTATCGGACCTGGATTGTCGAATGACGGTCGTACCGGCAACGACCAAAGCCGAAGACGCCATGGCATTGATGCCGGACGGTATTTTCCTTTCAAATGGGCCGGGCGATCCGGAGCCTTGTGACTATGCCATTGAGGCCATTCAGTCCTTTCTCGAACGGGGAATCCCGGTATTCGGCATTTGCCTGGGCCACCAGCTGTTGGCGTTGGCCGCCGGCGCAAAGACCGAGAAAATGAAATTCGGCCATCACGGTGCCAATCATCCGGTTCAGGATATTGAAAGCGGGCGCGTCATGATTACGAGCCAGAATCATGGATTCGCCGTCGATGAAGCTTCACTACCGGACGACGTCGTTGCAACGCATCGCTCATTGTTCGACGGCACATTGCAGGGCATCGAGATTAGCGGCAAACCGGCATTTAGCTTCCAGGGTCATCCGGAAGCGAGCCCGGGCCCGCATGACCTGCTGCCGCTGTTCGATCGATTCATTCAGATGATGGATGAGCAAAAAAAGCGTGGTTTCAGGGCTATGCTGTCTTCATGAAAAACGCTTAGTAAACAAAGTTTTACGATACTTATCTAAACCATATTCTATTCGTCAGATTTAGCATTCATGCCAAAACGCACAGACATTGAAAGCATCCTGATCATCGGCGCTGGACCGATTGTCATTGGCCAGGCCTGTGAGTTCGACTACTCCGGTGCGCAGGCATGTAAGGCGCTGCGCGAGGAGGGCTTTCGGGTCATCCTGGTGAACTCGAACCCCGCGACCATCATGACTGACCCCGATATGGCCGACGCGATCTACATTGAGCCGGTCCACTGGGCGACGGTGGAACGAATCATAGAGAAAGAACGGCCGGACGCACTGCTGCCGACCATGGGCGGGCAGACGGCGCTGAACTGTGCGCTGGACCTGGTTCGCGAAGGCGTGTTTGAAAAATACAATGTCGAGCTTATCGCCGCATCGCGTGACGCTATTGATATGGCCGAAGACCGGGACCTGTTCCGCATCGCGATGGCGGAAATCGGCCTCGAGAGTCCGCGAGCCGAAATTGCGCATTCCATGGACGAGGCGCTCGAGAAGCAGTCCAAGATTGGCTTTCCGACCATTATTCGCCCGTCATTCACATTGGGCGGCACCGGCGGTGGCATCGCATACAACCGGGAAGAGTTCGAGCAAATCGTGACGCACGGGCTGGAGATGTCGCCGACGACAGAAGTGCTGCTTGAAGAATCCGTGATCGGCTGGAAAGAGTTCGAAATGGAGGTCGTGCGCGACCGCAATGACAACTGCATCATCGTGTGTTCCATCGAGAACCTCGACCCGATGGGCGTACATACCGGTGATTCGATTACGGTCGCACCGGCGCAAACACTCACGGACAAAGAATATCAACGCCTGCGCAACGCATCGATTGATGTGCTGCGAAAAATCGGCGTCGAAACCGGCGGTTCCAATGTGCAGTTTGCCGTTTGTCCCAAGACGGGTCGAGTACTGATTATTGAAATGAACCCGCGCGTGTCGCGTTCATCCGCACTGGCGTCCAAGGCGACCGGCTTCCCGATTGCCAAAATCGCGGCGAAACTCGCGGTCGGTTACACGCTCGACGAACTGCAAAATGACATCACCGGCGGCGCAACACCGGCCTCGTTTGAGCCGACGATCGACTACGTTGTGACGAAGGTTCCTCGATTCACTTTCGAGAAATTTCCCGGCGCCAACGACCGCCTGACGACGCAGATGAAGTCAGTCGGCGAAGTGATGGCAATGGGCCGAACGTTTCAGGAGTCGCTGCAAAAAGCCCTGCGCGGCCTGGAGACAGGCATCAACGGGCTCGACGAGATTTGCGGGCCCATAAAAACCGATGCGGATCGTGACAGATTGCGTCATGAACTCCGAATGCCAGGCCCGGATCGCCTGCTGTACGTGGCCGACGCCTTGCGCCACGGCTATTCCTATCAGGACGTTGCAAAGCTTACGGGCATCGATCCGTGGTTTGTTGTCCAGATCGCCGACCTCGTCAATGCTGAGGGGCGCATTATGGACGCCGGAATCACCGGCCTTGATCAGGCAACGATGCGGGCCATGAAGCGCAAGGGATTTTCCGACGCCCGGATGGCGGCGATTCTCAGCGTCAAAGAAGCTGCAGTGAGAAAGCGCCGGCTGGAACTGGGTATCCGTCCGGTTTACAAGCGCGTCGATACCTGCGCCGCCGAATTTTCAACCAATACGGCCTACTTGTACTCGACCTACGAGGATGAGTGCGAAGCGGAGCCCAGCGACAAGCGCAAGATCATGATTCTCGGTGGCGGCCCCAATCGAATCGGGCAGGGCATCGAATTCGATTACTGTTGCGTGCACGCGGCTCTTGCACTCAAGGAATCCGGCTACGAAACGATCATGGTGAATTGCAACCCGGAAACGGTTTCCACTGACTACGACACGTCGGACCGCCTGTATTTCGAGTCGCTGACGTTCGAAGACGTTATGGAAATCATCGACAAGGAGAAGCCTGAGGGCGTCATCGTCCAGTACGGCGGGCAAACGCCGTTGAAACTGGCGCGTGATCTTGAGGCGGCGGGAGCGCCAATCATTGGTACGTCGCCGGACTCGATTGATCTCGCCGAGGATCGCGAGCGATTCCAGAAACTCGTTGAAAGCCTGCAGCTCAAGCAGCCACCAAACTGTACCGCCCGAAATAAGGAAGAAGCGCTAAAACGAGGCGCCGACGTAGGCTTTCCACTCATCGTGCGGCCATCGTATGTCCTCGGTGGACGGGCAATGGAAGTCGTGCATGGAGAAGAGGATCTCGCCCTCTATATGGATGCGGCGATCAACGTATCGAATGATAGCCCTGTGCTGCTCGATCGATTCCTCGACCTGGCAACCGAAGTCGACGTCGATTGTATTTGTGATGGGGAGCGTGTGCTGATCGGCGGCATCATGGAGCATATCGAACAGGCCGGTGTCCATTCCGGCGACTCGGGTTGTTCGTTGCCACCCTTCAGCCTGAGCGACGAGATCCAGAAGGAAATCGAAGAGCAGGTCATCAAGCTCGCGAAGGGGCTGAACGTTGTTGGCTTGATGAATACGCAATTTGCCATTCAGAACAACATCGTCTATCTGCTTGAAGTTAATCCGCGTGCATCTCGAACGGCGCCTTTCGTATCGAAAGCGACCGGGCTGCCGCTCGCAAAAATTGCGGCGAAAGTCATGGTCGGAGAGTCGCTGGCAAAGCAGGGCTTCGTGAATCGGCGAGTGCCGCCATACTTTTCTGTGAAGGAAGCGGTATTTCCATTCATTAAATTCCCGGGTAGTGACCCGATCCTGGGTCCCGAGATGAAATCGACAGGCGAGGTGATGGGCGTTGGCCGCAGCTTTGGTGAGGCTTACGCCAAAGCGCAGTTGGCCTCCGGGGTTATATTGCCACGGCAGGGCGCAGCGCTGTTGTCGGTCCGGGAACGAGACAAAGACGGGGCTGTCGAACTCGCCAAGCTCTTGATCGAAATGGGCTTTGATATCGTGGCGACACACGGTACCGCGGAACGACTGGCCCGAACTGGTATATCATGTCGGCGAGCGAACAAGGTGCGTGAAGGCCGGCCACACATTGTGGACATGATTAAAAACGGTGAAATCGACTTGATCGTCAATACGACGGAAGGCAAACAGGCGATCGTGGAATCCTTGTCAATTCGAGCGGAAGCCGTGCGCAGGAACGTTACTTACTACACAACGCTGGGGGCCGCGGTCGCAACTTGCCGTGCCATCGAGTATCTGGACAACAGCGATGTTAATCGACTACAGGATTTGCACAATGAGGTACTGGCATGAATAAGGTGCCGATGACGGTACGCGGCCATGAGATGCTGCAACAGGAGCTAAAGAAGCTCAAAGGCGAAGATCGACCGACGGTGATCAAGGCGATCGCGACTGCGCGTGAGCATGGCGACCTGAAGGAAAACGCTGAGTATCATGCCGCGAAGGAACAACAGAGCTTTATCGAGGGACGGATCAAGGAACTCGAGGGCAAGTTGTCACATGTGCAGGTCATCGATGTCACCGAAATCAATGCCGGAGGCAAAGTGATATTCGGCTCGACAGTGAAACTATTGGACGAGGAAAGCGGGAAAGAAATTTCCTACCGGATCGTCGGCGAGGACGAGGCAAATATTAAGACGGGTTTGGTTTCCTACACGTCACCGATCGCGAGGGCTTTGATCAGTAAGGAAGAAGGCGATCTTGTCGAATTCAAGGCGCCCGACGGAGAAAAATCCTACGAAGTGATCACGGTCAGCTACATCTAACGGGATGGGATTCTGAGGCGCGCTTCCGGCTTCTTGTCTGGGTTTGCGCGATACAGTAACGCGACATTGCCAATGCGTTGAATGAGTGTTGCAGAATGGTCGTCGCACAGTCGACTGATCATCTCGTCCCGGACCTTCCGATCGCCGGCACGCACTTTGACTTTGATGAGTTCGTGGTGTGCCAACGTCGATTCAAATTCAGCCAGAACGGTCTCGGTCAGCCCGGCATTGCCGATCGTAATGATCGGTTTTAACTGGTGGCCACGGCCACGCAGGTACTTTTTTTGAGATTCGCTGAGTGTCATGGGCGCGAAGTGTATCAGTGTGATGCGGATACGTCCGCAGTAGACAAGGTTTTTCGATGAGCAAACCGCGCAGCTCCAGCGGCAGTTGGAGAGATCGCCAGGAGCGAGATCCGTACGTCCAGCAGGCACGCCGCGACGGCTGGCGTTCGCGCGCGGTTTACAAGCTCGAGCAGATCGATCAGAAGGAGCGTTTTATTCGGCCGGATATCGTCTGCCTCGACCTTGGTTCTGCACCGGGTGGTTGGAGCCAGTATATTAGCCGACGGCTTAAGGGCCGGGCGAGAATCGTGGCTGTGGACCTGCTGGAGATGGATTCCTTGCCGGACGTTGAGTTCATTCAGGGTGACTTCGAGGACGACGCGGTTTTCCAACAGCTGCTGGCTGCCGTTGGCGAAGGCGGTGCCGACCTTGTAATGAGCGATATGGCCCCCAATATTAGCGGGATCAAAGGCGTAGACCAGCCACGATCGATCAATCTGGTGGAGCTGGCTCTCGATATGGCACGGCAGGTACTGAAGCCGGGCGGTAGTTTTATTTGCAAGGTGTTTCAGGGCGAGGGGTTTGACGCATTTGTCGTTGATGCCAGGCGCTCCTTTAAGAAAGTCCGGGTTATGAAGCCCAAGGCCTCGCGGGCGGGTAGTCGCGAGGTGTACTTGGTAGCGCGAAATTATCAATTGGTGTAGTGTCGAAACGTGAATGATTTAACCAAAAATATACTAGTATTTATTGTCATTATCGTCGTGCTTTTGTCGGTAGTGCAGGGCCTGTCAGGTGCTGGCGCAGGCCAGCCTCAGAAGCAGAACTATTCTGAGTTTCTTGACGCCGTGCGTTCTGGCCAGGTATCCGTCGCGATTATTGACGAGGACCAGATTCGTTATGGGCGGTCTGAACCGCCACAGTTTTATACGATCAGTCCTGAGACCGATAACAACACGCTCATCGGTCTGCTCGATGAGAACAACGTGAAATTTACTGCTGCGGATCCGAAATCGCAGAGCCTCATCGGCACGCTGTTGATTAACTCGTTCCCCATCTTGCTACTGATCGGCGTCTGGATTTATTTCATGCGGCAAATGCAGGGCGGCGGTGGTGGTCGCGGCGCGATGTCCTTCGGCAAGAGCAAGGCGCGACTATTGGGTGAAGACCAGGTTGGCGTCACCTTTGCTGATGTTGCTGGTGTCGAAGAAGCCAAGAACGAAGTTGAAGAGGTCGTTGAGTTCCTCAAAGACCCGAGCAAATTTCAGCGTCTCGGCGGCAAAATTCCCAAGGGTGTATTGATGGTTGGGCCACCGGGTACGGGTAAAACCTTGCTCGCTCGTGCAATCGCTGGCGAAGCGAAGGTCCCGTTTTTCACGATTTCCGGCTCTGATTTTGTCGAGATGTTTGTCGGCGTCGGCGCGTCACGTGTTCGTGACATGTTCGAGCAGGCCAAGAAACAGGCGCCCTGCATTATTTTCATCGACGAGCTCGATGCCGTCGGTCGGCACCGTGGCGCAGGCCTCGGCGGCGGTCATGACGAACGTGAGCAGACGCTGAACCAGATGCTGGTCGAGATGGACGGTTTCGAAGGCAATGAAGGCATTATTGTTATCGCCGCGACCAACCGGCCGGACGTGCTGGATCCGGCACTGCTGCGCCCGGGCCGATTTGATCGGCAGGTTGTCGTGCCTTTGCCCGATATTCGTGGTCGTGAGCAAATTCTTAAAGTGCATATGCGTAAGGTGCCACTCGACGACGATGTCATTCCGAGCATCATTGCTCGTGGTACGCCGGGATTCTCGGGTGCCGACCTGGCTAACCTCGTGAATGAAGCAGCCCTGTTTGCTGCGCGTGAGAACAAACGCGTGGTCAGCATGAAGCAGTTTGAATTGGCGAAAGACAAGATCATGATGGGAACTGAACGTCGTTCTATGGTCATGAGCGAAGAAGAGAAGCTCAACACGGCGTATCACGAAGCAGGTCACGCGATCATCGGCTACCTGATGCCCGAGCACGACCCTGTATATAAAGTGACTATCATTCCTCGTGGGCGCGCTCTCGGCGTCACAATGTACCTGCCCGAAGAAGACCGCTACAGCACCTCCAAGCAACGTCTGGAGAGCCACATTTCGACATTGTTCGGCGGGCGCATTGCAGAAGAGATGATCAACGGCCCCGATGGTGTGACGACAGGCGCCTCGAATGATATCGAACGTGCCACCGAGATCGCTCGCAATATGGTTACCAAGTGGGGCCTGTCCGACCGCTTAGGGCCGCTGACCTACAGCGAGGATGATGGTGAAGTGTTTCTGGGCCGCTCAGTAACGCAGCACAAGCAGGTTTCTGATGATACTGCGCATACGATTGATGAGGAAGTTCGCCGAATTATCGACTCCAATTACAAACGCTCTGACAAAATTCTCAAAGAAAATATCGACAAGCTCCATGCGATGGCGAAAGCACTCATGAAATACGAGACGATCGATAAGGAACAGGTCGACGACATCATGGCAGGGCGCGAGCCGCGAGAGCCGAAGGACTGGATCGAAATACCCGACCCGAAGGATCCCGACGATGGCTCCGCAGCAGCCGAGTCTGGCGAAGCGGCCGGCGAAATTGGTGGCCCGGCACGCGAACACTAGTCGCTTGCGCAGCCTGGGGAGACTCTGATTAATTCGCGTCGCCAACCCTATTCCTATCAAGTATTTACCGAGGGACGGCCGGGTGGCGGGCGAATTAATTAGAGTCTCCCTGGGGTCCTTCAGCATCCCGAGCCCGTCGGTCATGGGCATTCTCAATGTCACACCCGATTCTTTTTCGGACGGCGGCAAATTTGACTCCATCGAGCTTGCGTTACGCCAGGCGGAGAAAATGGCTGCAGACGGTGCCGCGATCATAGACGTTGGCGGCGAGTCCACTCGGCCGGGTGCCGGGGAGGTCAGCATTAGCCAGGAGCTGGACCGCGTTATTCCGCTTATCGAAGCTCTGCACAAGGTGAGCGATCTGCCGATTTCCATCGACACCAGCAAGGCCGAAGTCATGAGGGCAGCGGTCGCTGCCGGTGCCACGATGATCAACGATGTACTCGCGTTGCAGGAGCCTGGTGCGCTTGGCGCCGCGGCGGAACTACAAGTCGCCGTTTGCCTGATGCATATGCTGGGCCGACCGAGAACGATGCAACTGCATCCCGAATACGCGGATGTCGTCGCGGACGTCACTACCTTTCTCAGCGAACGAGTGCGCCTGTGCGTTGCCGCGGGTATCGACAGAAGCGCCATCAGCATCGATCCGGGCTTCGGTTTCGGCAAAACAGCAACACATAATGTCGAGTTGCTCGCAAATCTGCGACAATTGCGAACGCTTGGATTACCGATTCTCGTTGGCCTGTCACGCAAGTCGACGTTGGGCGAGATTACCGGCAGTGAAGTTGATATGCGTCTGCCAGCAAGCATTGCTGCAGCTGTTGTTGCGGTGATGAACGGCGCGGAAATTGTTCGGGCACATGATGTCAGGGAGACAGTGGATGCGCTGAGAGTTGCCAGCGCCGTCCTGGAAGCGAACTTATGAGCAAGAAATATTTTGGTACCGACGGTGTGCGTGGCACGGTAGGAAAGGACCCGATGACTGCAGACTTTGCCATGCGATTGGCAAGCGCTGCGGCGCAGGTACTGGTACCTGCAGGTGGTACGGTCGTAATTGGCAAGGACACACGCCTGTCGGGATACATGTTTGAGTCCGCGCTTGAGGCGGGATTCGTTGCGGCAGGTGCCGATGTCTTGTTGATTGGGCCGCTGCCGACGCCAGGTATCGCGAGATTGACCCAGGAATTTGATGCTGATCTCGGCGTTGTCATTAGCGCATCACACAATGCCTATTTTGACAACGGCATAAAATTCTTTGATCGCTCGGGATCAAAGTTGTCCGACGAAATTCAGAACAAGATTGAAGAGCATCTCAAGAACCCCGCAATTACACTCGAATCACAGTCCCTGGGCAAAGCCAAACGTATCGATACGGCGCGGACGCGTTACCAGGATTTCTGTACTGCCAGTGTCAAGACGGGTATCGACTTTTCAGGGCTGAAAGTCGTCTTCGACGGCGCCAACGGGGCGGGTTACAAAGTGGGCCCGCGAGCACTGGCGGCGCTCGGCGCCGAAGTCATTCCGATAGGTTGCTCGCCGAATGGCAAGAATATTAACGACGGTTGCGGCTCAACAGAGCCGGATCTGCTGCAACTGACTGTGCCGGCGTTGCGGGCCGACGTTGGCGTAGCGCTGGACGGTGATGGCGATCGAATTGTCATGGTCGACGAGCATGGCAATCTCATCGACGGTGACCAGTTACTACTGATTCTTGCCGTGGCTCGTCAGAATCTGGGCGAACTGAAAGGACCGGTTGTTGGCACTGTCATGAGCAACCTCGGGCTCGAAAAGGCGTTTCAGGCCAGAAATATAGAATTTCGTCGCGCCAGTGTCGGTGACCGCTACGTCCTGGAAGCACTGAAAGAAACCGGCGGCATGCTGGGTGGTGAGACCTCCGGTCACATGATCTTGTTGGACAAGGCGACGACTGGTGATGGCTTGATATGCGCGCTGCAGGTCCTGCAAATTATGAAAGAGACCGGCAAACCGCTGTCCGAGCTTGCTGCAGGTATGAAAAAATACCCGCAGACGATGCTTAATGTGCGCACCGAGAAACGATTGGACCTGGCGGCCTGCAGCGAAATTCAGTCCGCGGTGGTGGCGGCTGAGGCCGAGCTCGCGGACACTGGCCGTATCGTGCTGCGGGCATCGGGCACAGAGCCCGTCATTCGGGTTATGGTTGAAGGTGAAGATCACGATCAGGTTACGGCCATTGCGAATCGATTGGCGGCGGTCGTGACTGAATCAGCCGCCTGAGGGCTTGCTGCGCCGGGAAAGCCCCGGTATCCTTGCGCGCCTTTTACCCCTGCGGAAACTTATCGATATGCGCGAATTTCTGGTTGCTGGCAATTGGAAGATGAATGGCAGTGCAGCAGACAGCGAAGCGCTGGTTTCAGGCATTGTCGAGGGTGCACCAGCCGTTGCGGGATACCGCTTGCTGGTTTGCCCACCTTTCACCTACCTCGCCAGCGTTGCTGGGTTGCTGACAGGCAGCAATATTGCACTGGGTGCGCAAAACGTGTCGCAGTTCGAATCCGGCGCGCACACCGGTGAAATCGCGGCTTCCATGCTGAAAGATGTTGGTTGCGAGTATGTCATCGTCGGCCACTCCGAAAGGCGGGCGATGAGTGGTGAGAGCAGTGACATCGTCGCTGCGAAGTTTTTGGCAGCCCAGGCGGCCGGACTGATCCCGATACTGTGTGTCGGGGAAACTTTGCAGGAACGTGAAGCGGGGACGACTGAGAAGGTGATTGACGAGCAGCTTGATGCGGTCTTGGTTGCGGCCGGAATAGATGCGTTCGAGTCAGCGGTTGTTGCCTACGAGCCAGTCTGGGCGATTGGTACTGGCAAGACGGCGGGCCCTGCGCAGGCTCAGGACGTGCATCAGCATATTCGTGGGCGCCTGGCGGCGCACAAGCCAGAGTTGGCCGAAAAGCTACAAATTCTTTATGGCGGCAGCATGAAAGGCGATAATGCGCCGGGCTTGCTGAGTATGGCGGACATTGACGGTGGCCTGATTGGTGGCGCGTCATTGAAGGCAAACGACTTTTTGGCGATCGCTGCGGCGGCCGCTCAGAGCTAGACAACAAATCGAGACTTAAATGGACACTATTCAAAAAGCAGTTCTTATCGGTCATACATTGATCGCGTTGCTGATCATTGTGCTGGTCTTGCTGCAGCGAGGAAAAGGGGCCGATGCGGGCGCCGCCTTCGGAGCCGGAGCTTCTGGAACCGTGTTTGGTGCTCGCGGATCCGGCAGTTTCTTTTCGCGTGCGACAGCAATCTGTGCAACCGCATTTTTCGTGACCAGCCTGACGCTTGCCTACCTCAGCACGCAGCGAACTGCAGCGCCTGCCAGTAGCCTGGTTGAGGACGCTTCAGTAGTCGAGGACAGCTCACTTCCGGAGTCGGAATTGCCGGCCATTGACGGCGGCGAAGAACTGCCAGAAGATGCAGGCGAATTTCCCGCACTGGAGGTCCCTGAAGACCCAAACGACGACTCCGAAGGTGAATAGATAAGCTAAAATTTGCTCTGGTGGTGGAATTGGTAGACACGCTGTCTTGAGGGGGCAGTGGCGCGAGCCGTGCGAGTTCGAGTCTCGCCCAGAGCACCAATTCGAAAACATCGGCTTGCTGGCACACGTTGTGCTACTGGCCGATTTTTTTTGATTCATAAAGGGTGTATTCAACATCACATTGGCTGATACAATGCCGCGCTGAACCACACGTGAAACAACGCAAGCGAAAATTGAGCGATAAAAAACCAGAATGTTGCAAGAATATCTTCCAATCCTGATCTTTCTCGGTATTGCCGCTGGCATCGGCATGCTTCTGCTGGGGCTCGGTTTTCTCATCGGCCAGGGCGGAAAAGACGACGAAAAGCTGTCGCCGTACGAATGTGGTTTCGAACCATTTGACGATTCACGCATGAAATTTGATGTGCGTTATTACCTCGTCGCAATCCTGTTTATCATTTTTGATCTCGAGATCGCGTTTCTGTTTCCATGGGCAGTCTCGCTCGATACCGTTGGCCAGTTCGGCTTGCTCGCAATGGCATTGTTCCTGGCCATTCTTGTTGTCGGCTTCATTTACGAATGGAAGAAGGGGGCACTCGAGTGGGATTGAGCAACACTGCCGAAGCAAGCGTGATGCCGAATAGTCCGGAAGCAGCGGGCGGGAGTCTGCAGAAGAAGGGCTTCGTCGTCACCAGTGTCGATTCCGTCATGAACTGGGCGCGAACGGGTTCTCTCTGGCCGATGACGTTTGGTCTGGCCTGTTGCGCGGTCGAGATGATGCAGGCCGGTGCCGCACGCTATGACCTGGACCGCTTCGGTATTATTTTTCGCCCGAGCCCACGCCAGTCAGACTGCATGATTGTCGCCGGGACATTGACAAACAAGATGGCACCGGCGCTGCGAAAAGTTTATGACCAAATGCCGGAACCGCGCTGGGTTGTCTCCATGGGATCTTGCGCGAACGGTGGCGGCTACTATCACTATTCGTATGCGGTTGTGCGCGGCTGTGATCGGATCGTTCCGGTCGATGTCTATGTCCCTGGTTGCCCGCCTACGGCTGAAGCGCTGATCTATGGCCTTATCCAACTACAAAACAAAATCCGTCGAACAAGCACGATAGCCCGATAAGAAAAAGCGATGATGAACCACAGCGAGACTCTAGCCGCTCGAATTGAAGCGCGCTTCGGCGATCAGATGAATCGCGTCGCATCGTCGTGCGGCGAACTCACCTATGAAGTGGGTAAAGACGAGCTAAGCAAGGTCGCGACAGCGTTGCGCAATGAAGCCGACTTTGGATTCGAAATGCTCGTTGATGTCTGCGGTGTGGACTATCTCAGCTACGGTAGTGACGAGTGGATTACTGAGAGCGCGACCGGTACCGGATTTAGCCGCGGCGTCGAACGCAAGCCGGTTATTCTTGATGAGGCAGATGAGTTTGATCCGCGCCGTTTTGCCGTCGTCTACCACCTGCTGTCGATCCAAAACAATATTCGCCTGCGCCTGCGTGTTTTTACGGGCACCAGCAATCCACCGATCGTTCGTTCGGTTGTGGATATCTGGAATGGTGCGAACTGGTTTGAGCGCGAAGTGTTCGACTTGTACGGGATTTTATTCGACGGCCATCCCGACTTACGGCGAATTTTGACCGACTATGGTTTTATCGGGCACCCGTTTCGCAAAGACTTTCCCATCATTGGTAATGTTGAAGTCAGTTATGACAGCGATGAGGGACGTGTCGTCTACAAACCGGTGACTATCGAACCGCGTACGCTCGTGCCACGTGTTATTCGTGATGACAATCGCTATTCAGCCGATCTAAAGGACATTCAAAAAGATGGCTGAGATTCAAAGCTACACGATGAACTTCGGACCACAGCATCCCGCAGCGCATGGCGTATTGCGGCTGGTACTTGAGATCGAAGGTGAAACGATTCAGAAAGCGGACCCACACGTGGGACTGCTGCATCGTGGTACAGAAAAACTGGCCGAAACCAAGCCGTTTAATCAGAGCATCGGCTACATGGATCGGCTCGACTACGTGTCGATGATGTGTAACGAGCATGGTTACGTGCTCGCAATCGAGAAGCTGCTGGGCATCGAAGTCCCAGCGCGGGCGCAATACATTCGCGTCATGTTTGATGAAGTCACCCGCGTTTTGAACCACCTGATGTGGCTTGGTGCACACGGCCTCGATATCGGCGCAATGACGATGTTCCTGTATTGCTTCCGCGAACGCGAAGACCTCATGGATTGTTATGAGGCCGTTTCCGGAACACGCATGCACGCGACCTATTACCGGCCGGGAGGCGTCTATCGCGACTTGCCGGAAACGATGCCGAAGTACGCGGAATCGAAGTACCGTAGCAAGAAGGAACTGGACCGCATGAACTCCGTTCGTGATGGCTCAATGCTCGACTTCATCGAGGATTTCACGAAGCGCTTTCCGGCATGCGTTGATGATTACGAAACCTTGTTGACCGACAACCGAATCTGGAAACAACGCACAGTCAATATTGCGGTTGTAACGCCCGAGCGAGCAATGCAACTGGGATTCTCCGGACCGATGTTGCGTGGTTCCGGCGTCGAGTGGGATCTGAGAAAGAAACAGCCGTACGAAGTTTACGATCAGATGCATTTCGATATTCCGGTTGGCGTCAATGGCGATTGTTATGACCGCTACCTGGTTCGTGTGGAGGAAATGCGACAGTCCAATCGCATCATCAAACAATGCGTTGACTGGTTACGAAAAAACCCCGGTCCGGTTATCGCGGAAGATCACAAGATCGTGCCGCCAAGTCGCGTTGAAATGAAAGATGATATGGAATCGCTCATTCATCATTTCAAATTATTTACGGAAGGCTATTGCGTGCCGGAAGGCGAAGCGTATTCCGCCATCGAACACCCCAAGGGTGAGTTCGGTGTTTATATTATTTCGGATGGCGCAAACAAACCGTACCGCGTAAAAATTCGTGCCCCTGGCTTTGCGCACTTGTCGGCGATGTCCGAGATGGTCGAAGGACACATGCTGGCCGATGTTGTCGCTGTAATTGGTACTCAGGACATTGTATTCGGAGAAGTTGACCGATGAGTTACGAACTGTCAAGCCACGTTCGGGAAGAAATTGACCACTGGAAATCGAGATTTCCGGAGGGCCGACAGCGCTCGGCTGTCATTGCCGCGCTGCACGCTGCGCAACATGAAAACAAGGGTTTCGTCACTGCAGAACAGATGAACGCAGTTGCCGAGTATCTCGACTTACCGACAATCCAGGTTTACGAAGTAGCAACTTTCTATTCCATGTTCCAGACGCGGGAAGTTGGGCGCAATGAGGTTGCCATCTGCACAAATGTGTCCTGCATGTTGCGCGGCGCTGAGGACATCGTCGATCATGTTGAAAGCAAACTCGGCGTCAAACTGGGTGAGAGCACGGCGGACGGTCGAATCTTCCTGAAGAAGGAGGAAGAATGTATCGCGGCCTGTTGTGGCGCGCCGGCCATGATGGTGAATCATAAGTATCACGAAAACCTGAGCAAAGCGCAGGTCGATGAAATTCTGGATGGGCTCGACTGATGGCCTACGAACAGAACCTGGTTTGCTTCAACACCTTCGGCTCCGAGGAGTCGTGGTCGCTTGCAACCTACGAGAAGCATGATGGCTACCAGGCATGGCGCAAAATTCTGCAGGGCAAGTTAAAGCCTGAAGAAGTCATTGAGATCGTGAAAGCGTCCGGATTGCGTGGCCGCGGTGGTGCAGGCTTCCCGACCGGTCTGAAGTGGAGCTTCATGCCGAAAGACCCAAGCATTCAAAAATACCTGGTCTGCAACTCTGATGAGAGCGAGCCGGGTACCTGCCATGATCGTGAAATTTTGCGTTACAACCCGCATGCACTGGTTGAGGGCATGGCGATCGCCGCGTATGCGATGGGGGCGACGGTGGCCTACAACTACATTCGCGGTGAATTTCTAGATGAACCGGTGCCGCGATTTGAGGCGGCGGTCAAAGAGGCCTACGAGGCCGGGCTGTTGGGCAAAAATATCCAGGGCTCGAAAATTGATTTCGACCTTTTTACCTTTATCGGCGCCGGCGCGTACATTTGTGGCGAAGAAACGGCGCTTCTGGAATCGCTCGAAGGCAAGCAGGGTCGACCACGGTTCAAGCCGCCGTTTCCGGCGAATTTTGGCCTGTACGGCAAGCCGACCACGATCAACAACACGCAAAGTCTGGCGAGCGTTCCAGCGATCATGCGCAACGGCGCAGCCTGGTTTGCCGCGCTGGGCCCGGAGGGTTCAGGTGGCACCGCACTGTTCTCGGTATCCGGACATGTTGAAAAGCCGGGCAACTATGAGTTGCCGATGGGCATTCCCTTTAAAGACCTGCTCAACGATATTTGTGGCGGCGTTCTCGGTGGCCGCAAATTAAAAGCTGTGATACCGGGTGGTTCGTCGTGCAAAGTGTTGCCGGCAGAGATCATCATGGACTGCACGATGGATTACACGTCGCTACAAAAGGCGGGATCATCGTTCGGCACAGGAGCCGTAATGGTGATGGATGAAACGACTTGCATGGTCAAAGTCCTGCGCAGAATTTCGCGTTTTTATATGGCGGAGTCTTGCGGACAATGCACGCCGTGTCGCGAAGGTACCGGCTGGCTGTATCGCATGTTGACGCGCATCACGGAAGGTAAGGGCGAAGAGGCCGATCTTGCGAAGCTCGTGGATGTTGCGAACAAAATTGAAGGCCACACAATCTGCGCACTCGGTGATGCTGCGGCATGGCCAGTGCAAAGCTTCCTGAAACACTACATCCACGAATTCGAATACATGGTTCGCAATAACGGACGCAGTATCGTCGATGACCCAAGCGAGGTTGCCGCGTAAGTATCATGAGCGACGATATCGTAAACATCGAAGTTGACGGCAAGGCGGTAGAAGGCCGCCGTGGCCAGATGGTCATCGAAGTGACCGACAAAATCGGCGCCTATGTACCGCGTTTTTGCTATCACGAGAAGCTCAGCATCGCGGCGAACTGTCGTATGTGTCTCGTCGATATCGAGGGCGCGCCGAAACCCATTCCTGCCTGCGCTCAGCCGATTGCTGAGGGCATGAAAATTTTCACCAAATCGCCACGCGCCATATCGGCACAGAAAGCGACGATGGAGTTCCTGCTGATCAACCACCCACTGGATTGCCCGATTTGCGATCAGGGCGGTGAGTGCGAGTTGCAGGATCTGGCAATGGGCTATGGGCGGGATATCTCTCGTTACAACGATCGCAAGCGCGTTGTAAAAGACAAAGACATAGGACCGCTGATATCGACTGACATGACCCGCTGCATTCACTGCACGCGTTGCGTTCGCTTTGGCGAAGAGGTGCAGGGAAATCCGCAGCTCGGCACGATTGACCGCGGTGAGGACGTCAAGATATCGACCTACGTCGAAGAAAACGTCGACCACGAATTGTCGGCCAATATCATTGACCTGTGCCCGGTCGGTGCGCTGAATAACAAGCCTTACCGGTACAGTGCACGTGCGTGGGAGATGGAGCAACTTGCAACAATTTCGCCACATGACTGCGTCGGTTCAAATCTTTTTGCGCACGTATTGCGTGGCACTGTTAAGCGTATCGTTCCACGGGATAACGAGTCGATCAATGAAACGTGGATTTCGGATCGCGACCGTTACAGCTACGAAGCGATTTACAGTGCCGATCGTCTGACCTCGCCGCGACAAAAATTGAATGGACAATGGCAGGACATCGACTGGGCCGATGCCTTGTCAATGGCTGCGGAAGTTCTCACAAAAGCCGGTGGCGACAAGACAGGCATTATCGCGTCACCCGGTGCTACGGTCGAAGAATCACACCTGCTCGCGACACTGGCCGAACATCTCGGTACTGCCAATATCGACCATCGTATTTCGCGTCGTGACACCACGGATCAGGATGCTGACCCAATTTACGACAGGCTGGGTTGTGGCATTGACGAAATCGAAAATCAGGGCGCTGTTCTGGTTGCCGGATCGAACGTCCGCAGCGAAGCGCCGATCATTGCACATCGCTTGCGAAAGGCAGCACTTGCCGGCGCTAAGGTCAGTTTTGCGAACGCGAGGAAATACGAATATTTCTTCGACGTAGCGGACTACTGCTCTGGTAAGGGTCTGGTCAATCTTTTGTCCGGAATCGTAATGGCAGCCTCGGCTGGCAATCCGCCATCGACTGTTGCGGAGCTTTGCTCAGGCGTCACAGCATCCGATGCCGACAAGCGTATCGCGGCTTCGCTGAAGGACGCTGACAATGCGCTGGTATTGCTTGGGAACATTGCACGTCGACACGCAGCGTACTCGGCAGTGCGCGCGTTAGCTGCGGCTGTAGCCGACCTGACCGGCGCGACACTTGGCAGCATTACCGAAGGACCAAACTCGGCTGGCGCGAGCCTCGCTGGCGTGCTGCCGCATCGCGCGGCGGCAGGTAAAAAGCGCTTATCGCAAGGTCTCAGCGTAGCGGAAATGCTCGAAAGTTCGCTGGACGCAGTCGTACTCGTCAATGTCGAGCCCGAGGCTGACATACTGGCGACCACCGATGTTGTTGCGAAGCTATCGAAGCAAGACTTTGTCATCGCGTTGACACCGTTCGTTTCGGATGACCTGCTGGAGGCAGCCGATCTGCTGTTGCCGATCGGTACGTTTGCCGAAACCTCGGGTACCTATGTCAACGTTGCCGGCACCTGGCAAGGTTTTTCCGGCGTTGCCAAACCGGTCGGTGAATCGCGGCCATGCTGGAAAGTATTGCGGGTGCTCGGAAATCTGACAAACGCGGATGGTTTTGATTACGTTACCAGCGAAGATGTCCTGGCCGATTGCAAAAAGTCGTTGGGCGAAGTCGGCGCGGGCCACTATGAAGCTGGCGCCAGGATTGCGAAACCGAATGGCGCCGATGCTGCGAATCGCGAAATCGATATCCCGCTGTATTCCGTAGACAGCATGGTCAGACGCGCGCACGCGCTGCAACAGACGTTGGCGGCGAAACGAGCGGCGGGTGAGGGCCAGCAATAATGCTCGATTTTCTTGCCAGCCTGATTCCTGTGTTTGTAATGGATTTGTGGAATGCGCTTCCGCCGCTGGTGCAATACCTGTCGACCACTGTATTCAAGATATTGCTGGTAACGATTGCGATTATTCTGATCGTTGCATTCTCAACCTACTTTGAACGCAAGGTCATTGGACGGATGCAGGCGCGCGTCGGACCAAACCGGGTTGGGCCACTCGGACTCGGGCAGCCATTCGCAGACGTGATCAAGCTTCTGATCAAAGAAGTCCTGGTGCCGTCGCAATCCAGTAATTTCCTATTCGTCATCGCTCCATTGCTGTCACTGATCCCGGCGCTCGCGACCTGGGCGGTTATACCGCTGAACGACTGGTACGTCATTGCTGATATCAATGCCGGGCTCTTATATGTCCTCGCGTTGACATCGATCGGGGTCTACGGAGTCATACTGGCCGGCTGGGCGACAAACTCTAAGTATGCACTGCTTGGTGCGATGCGTTCGGCGGCGCAGATCGTTGCCTACGAGATCGCAATGGGATTCGCCCTGGTGGGTGTCTTGATGGCGTCTGGCAGCCTGAATATCGGCGATATTGTCCGCGCCCAGAACGGCGGTTTTAGCCAGTGGTTCCTGATCCCATTGTTGCCGTTGTTTGTTGTTTACTGGATATCGGGTGTTGCCGAAACCAATCGGGCTCCATTTGATGTGGCCGAGGGTGAATCGGAGATCGTCGCTGGCTTCCACGTTGAGTATTCCGGCGTCGCGTTCGCGCTGTTCTTCCTGGCCGAATACGCCAACATGGTGCTCATTTCAACATTAACAGCGATCTTTTTCCTCGGTGGCTGGGCATCGCCGTTTGAAGGCTGGACATTCCTTAATGACATCGTATGGCTCGCCTGGCTGAGCGCCGGTGGCCTGCACTGGTTGTTCATTAAAATGTGCATTTTCATGTATACCTTCTTCTGGTTCCGCGCGACCTTTCCGCGCTATCGCTATGACCAAATCATGCGGCTGGGCTGGAAGATATTCATTCCTGTAACGATCATCTGGATCGCCGTGGAAGGGGCTATGGCCTGGTTCCAGGTGGGTCCGTGGTCAGGCTTGGGCGCATAGAACGATGAGTCAATTTACGAGCTACATCAAAACGTTTGCGCTTTGGGATCTGTGGCGTGGACTGGGCGTGACACTTCGGCAGTTTTTCAAAAAGGGCGTGACGCTCGAATATCCCGATGAGAAAACACCACAGTCGCATCGCTTCCGTGGCTTACACGCGTTGCGTCGCTATCCAAACGGCGAGGAACGCTGCATTGCCTGCAAGCTGTGCGAAGCGGTCTGTCCCGCGCTCGCGATTACGATTGAGTCTGAGGTTGCCGACGATGGTACGCGTCGCACCTCTCGTTACGATATCGATTTGTTCAAATGCATTTATTGCGGCTTCTGCGAAGAGGCGTGCCCGGTTGATGCCATCGTCGAAACGCGAATTCATGAATATCACATGGAAACGCCCGGCGAGAACATCATGACTAAAGACAAGCTGCTTGCGGTTGGTGACAAGTATGACGCCATGATTTCCGCAGACAAAGCCGCCGATGCGAAGTACCGGTAGGTAGGAGACTATGTTTCATACAATTCTCTTTTATAGCTTTGCTTTCGTCATGTTTGGCGCGGCTATCGGTGTGGTGTTTTCGCGCAACCCGGTGCATTCAGTCATGTTCCTGGTGCTGACGTTTTTCCAGGCTGCTGTCTTGTGGTTGTTGGCCGAGGCGGAATTCCTGGCCATTGTGCTGGTGCTCGTCTACGTCGGTGCAGTGATGGTGCTTTTCCTGTTTGTGGTCATGATGCTTGAAGTCAATATTGAAGCCGCAAAGCGTGGCCTGACGCGTTTTGCTCCGCTTGGGATCGGCATCGCACTGTTGATGGTGATCCAACTGATCCAGCTAATCTGGCTGCGTAGCCAGGGTTTTGCTGGCACTGACGGATTCGCAGCGACGCCGGAGGGCTATAGCAACACCAAGGCACTGGGCGCGGTGCTCTACACCGAACATGTCTATGCATTTGAAATTGCGGCCGTGATTCTGTTGCTCGCCATCGTTGCCGCAATCACGCTTACCATGCGTAAGCGTCCCGGAATCAAGACACAGGATATCGCTAAGCAGGTTGCCGTTCGTGCGAAAGACCGGGTTCGAATCGTCAAGATGGAATCGGAGGAACGGCAATGATCGGTCTGGAGCACTACCTGACGGTGGCGGCCATGCTGTTCGTACTCAGTATTGCCGGCATCATCATCAATCGCCGCAATCTGATCATTTTACTGATGTGCATTGAACTCATGCTGCTGGCGGTGAACTTTAACTTCATCGCCTTTTCCCGCTACCTCGGTGACGAGACAGGCCAGGTATTTGTGTTCTTCATACTGACAGTCGCAGCGGCAGAAGCCGCGATTGGCCTCGCAATTCTGGTCGTCTTGTTCCGCAACCGCCGATCGATAGCGGTGCAAGAACTAAACACGCTGAAAGGTTGATATGTACTCCTATTACCTGACAATCGTTTTGGCACCTCTGGCGGCGGCAATTGTTGCGGGTCTCGCTGGCAAGCAGATCGGTCGTGCAGCATCTCACTGGGTCACGATTGCCGGTGTCGGTATTTCCTGCATTCTGTCGCTGGTCGTACTCAAGAACATGTTCTGGGGTGGTGCCGGCAGCGAAAATATCAGCGTCTACACATGGGCGGTGATCGACGGCCTGCACATGGAGGTCGGATTCCTGGTAGATCGCCTGACCGCATTGATGATGTGCGTCGTAACTTTCGTATCGTTGATGGTGCATATCTACACGATCGGCTACATGCGTGAAGACCCGGGTTACCAGCGTTTCTTTAGCTATATCTCTTTGTTTACGTTTGCGATGCTGATGCTGGTCATGTCCAACAACTTCCTGCAGCTGTTCTTTGGCTGGGAAGCGGTCGGCCTGGTGTCCTATTTGCTGATCGGTTTCTGGTTGAAGAAAGAGACCGCCATTTTTGCGAACCTCAAAGCCTTCCTTGTTAACCGGGTTGGCGATTTTGGTTTCATCCTTGGTATCGCCGGTGTCGTCATGTTTACCGGCTCACTGGACTACGCGACCGTATTCTCAAGTGCTGACTCGATTGCAGCACAGAACATTGAAGTGTTTCCAGGCGCGCCCTGGAACGCAATGACGCTGATTTGCATCCTGCTGTTTATCGGCGCCATGGGTAAGTCAGCGCAAGCACCACTGCATGTCTGGTTGCCGGACTCGATGGAAGGTCCGACTCCGATCTCGGCGCTGATTCACGCCGCGACGATGGTCACAGCCGGTATTTTCATGGTCGCTCGCATGTCGCCATTGTTCGAGTTGTCGACCACGGCATTAGCAGTCGTTATTGTGATCGGTTCGATCACCGCTTTTTTCATGGGTCTTCTGGGTATTGTTCAGAACGACATCAAGCGTGTCATCGCTTACTCAACACTGTCACAGTTGGGTTACATGACCGTTGCGCTCGGTGCATCAGCTTACAGCGCTGCAATTTTCCACCTGATGACGCATGCGTTTTTCAAGGCCCTGCTGTTCCTCGCGGCCGGATCCGTGATTATCGCGTTGCACCATGAGCAGGACATTCGCAAGATGGGCGGCATTCGCAAATACATGCCGATTACCTACTGGACCTCGCTCGTTGGATCTTTGGCACTGATCGGTTTTCCGGGGTCGTCGGGCTTCTTTTCGAAGGACTTGCTGATTGAAGCGGTTAAAGATTCGCACTGGCAAGGTCAGGGCGCCGTTTACTGGATCGCCTACCTGAGCGTCTTGCTTGGCGTATTTGTCACGGCCCTGTATTCCTTCCGCATGTTCTTCCTGGTGTTCCACGGTAAGGAACGCATGGATGCCGAAACGAAAACACATCTGCACGAAACGCCGGCGGTTGTGACGGTGCCGTTGATTCTCCTGGCGATACCATCAGCCATTATTGGCTGGTTCACGGTCGGTCCGGTGCTGTTCGGTGATTACTTCGGGGATTCGGTTTTTGTCGTTGCTGGCCATGACGTGATTGGCGAGCACCTTGCGGCAACATGGCACGGTAGTCTCGGACTACTGACACATGCGCTAATGACCCCGGTCTTCTGGCTGGCGGCGAGCGGTGTGTTCGTAGCCTGGTTCCTGTATCTGAAACGACCCGATATTCCCGAGACCATGAAGACAAAGTTTTCCGGCATCTACAATTTGCTGGATCGCAAGTACTACTTTGATGACCTCTGGATCAAGGGGTTTGCCGCTGGTGGCCGCGGCATTGGCCAGTTCCTTTGGCAAAAGGGCGACGAATTGCTGATCGATGGCCTGATGGTCAACGGCACGGCGAAAGCTGTCGGGCGAATGGCTGGCGTTATGCGCCAGATCCAGACCGGTTACCTGTACACCTACGCTTTCGCAATGATTATTGGTCTGACCGCATTACTGTCTTGGCTGATCTGGCTGCGGTAGCCCAGGGACGAACATGGAATTTTTGCAACATCTATTAAGTATTCTGATCTGGCTGCCGATTGTCGGTGGCGCATTGCTTATTGCGATTGGTGATGACAACGATGTTGCTTCCCGGCGCGCGGGTTTGATGCGTACTGCGGCGCTGGCGGTGTCGGTGGCGACTTTCCTGGTTAGCGTCGTGCTCTATGTCGGCTTCGACAACGCCGCCACAGGGATGCAGTTTGTTGAAAAAAACGCCTGGATTAGCTCACTGAATGTTTTCTACTATTTGGGCGTTGACGGCATTTCGGCGCCGCTGATTTTGCTGACAACCTTCATTACGCCATTGGTTGTTATCACCAGCTGGAACACGATCAAGAATCGTCCTGCACAATATTTCGCTGCATTTTTGATTCTCGAAGGTCTGATGATCGGTGTTTTCGCGGCACTGGATGCATTGCTCTTTTATGTCTTCTGGGAGGCGATGCTGATTCCGATGTTCCTGATCATCGGTGTGTGGGGTGGTAAACGTCGCATTTACGCAACCTTGAAGTTTTTCCTGTACACGTTTCTCGGCTCGGTCCTGTTGCTGGTCGCATTTATCTATCTTTATGCACAGACAGGCAGCTTCGATCTGTTCGGTTTCATGGACGCGCCACTGACACTGGCCGCACAAAAATGGATATTCATCGCATTCCTGCTGGCGTTCGCGGTCAAGGTACCCATGTGGCCCGTGCACACCTGGCTGCCGGATGCCCACGTTGAAGCACCGACCGGTGGCTCGGTGATCCTTGCCGCGATTATGCTGAAAATGGGTGGCTATGGATTCGTTCGATTGTCGCTGCCGATCGTTCCGGACGGTAGTGAATATTTCGCCGGGATGATGATTGCATTGTCTTTGATTGCTGTCGTCTACATCAGCTTTGTCGCACTCATGCAAAAAGACATGAAAAAACTCATCGCGTACTCCTCAATTGCGCACATGGGTTTTGTCACCCTGGGGCTGTTTATCCTGTGGTCATTTGATGGCACAAGCGGAGCAGTGCTTGGCATCACCGGCGGCATGGTGCAGATGGTTTCGCACGGCCTGATTTCCGGTGCAATGTTTCTCTGCGTGGGCGTTCTTTATGATCGCGTTCACAGCCGCGAAATTGCCGCCTACGGTGGTGTTGCCAACACGATGCCAATATTCGCTGCATTTATGGTCCTGTTTTCGATGGCTAACTCCGGATTGCCCGGCACGTCAGGCTTCGTTGGCGAATTCATGGTGATCGTTGCAAGCTTCAAGGCGAACTTCTGGTATGCCTTCTTTGTGGCGACTATCTTGATCCTGGGTGCCGCGTATACATTGTGGATGGTCAAGCGTGTGCTTTACGGTGAGGTTGCGAACGACAAGGTTGCGGCGATGAAAGACCTCAACAGTCGCGAATTCATGGTTCTCGCAATTCTTGCGATCAGCGTTCTCATTCTTGGGCTGTGGCCTGCACCGCTCATCGATTTGATGAGTGTCACGATCGAACAATTAGTCGAACAAGTCGGGCGGACCAAGTTGTGACGAGTCACATTATGAACTGGATGGATTATCTTGTGGCTGCGCCCGAAATCGTGATGCTTGGCCTGATCTGCGCCGTGTTGATTGCGGACCTGTTTATCCAGGATGAGCATCGCGTACGTACGTATTGGCTCAGCATGCTTGCATTGCTCGTCTTGCTGCTTGTCCTGGTCTGGACCGGGCAATCCGGTAGCCGTGTGATATTCAGCGGCAGTTACATCAGCGACCCGCTATCGCAAATACTGAAAATATCGGCCGTCATCTTTGTCGCTATCTCGTTCCAGTATTCGCGTGATTATCTGCGGGCCAATGAAATCCATCGTGGTGAGTTCTACGTGCTCGGCTTGATCGGCTTGCTCGGCATGATGATCATGATGTCGGCCAACAGCTTGCTGACCGTGTATCTGGGCCTTGAGACGCTGGCGTTGTCGTTGTATGCACTGGTTGCAATTGATCGAAACAATGTCAATTCCACCGAAGCTGCGATGAAATATTTTATACTTGGCGCAATTGCGTCGGGTTGCTTGTTGTACGGTATTTCCTGGATCTACGGTGTCACGGGCAGTTTGCAATTCACCGAAATCGCGGCTGTGCTTAGTGCAGATCCATCTTTGAACAGCCTGCCGTTGTGGTTTGGTCTGGCGTTCCTGATTGTTGGTATTGGCTTCAAGTTTGGTGCAGTACCGTTCCACATGTGGCTGCCGGACGTCTACCAGGGTGCTCGTACGCCGGTCACTCTGTATCTGTCGACAGCACCGAAACTCGCTGCACTGGCCATGTTCCTGCGCATTCTTGTCGATGGGCTCGACGGACTTCATGACACCTGGGCGGCAATGATCATGGTGATCGGTGTGCTGTCGCTGCTGGTCGGCAATTTTGTCGCAATCGCGCAGTCGAACATCAAACGCATGCTTGGCTATTCAACCATTGCGCACGTGGGCTTTATCTTGCTGGCGCTGTTCTGTGGCTCGGAGGAGGGCAATGCGGCGGCGCTGTTCTACACACTGACCTATATCGTCGCCGCGGCAGGCTCGTTCGGCATCGTTATTCTGCTGAGTCGACGCGGCTACGATGCCGAGAATCTGGCCGATTTCAAAGGGCTCAATGCGCGCAGCCCCTGGTTCGCCATGATGATGATGTTCCTGATGTTCAGCCTGGCGGGCGTACCGCCGTTTATCGGTTTTTTCGGCAAGCTGGCCGTGATCAGCCCGGTGATCGACGCCGGCTATGTCGAACTGGCCGTCCTGATGGTTCTCGCGTCCGTTGTCGGCGCGTACTACTACCTGCGGGTGATCTGGTACATGTATTTCGAAGAGGCCGAGGACAAGGCTGTACTGCAGGCTAGTACCGATACGCGCGTCATCCTGAGCCTCAATTCCCTGGCCGTACTGGCGCTGGGAATTGTACCGGGCTCACTGCTGGCGCTTTGTGTCCGAATTCTTGGCTAAGGCCCTTGTAATGCTGCGGCAGCCTAAGTACTATGCCGTTCGCCGTTGCGGGGTGGAGCAGTCTGGCAGCTCGTCGGGCTCATAACCCGAAGGTCGCAGGTTCAAATCCTGCCCCCGCTACCAACGCTATCTTGTTCGGCCCGGGTGCGCTTAAATCAAGCGTTTTTCCGGGCCGGGCTTGTTTTTGGCTGGCGATTTGCAGGATGCCGGCAAGATCGCCGTGTAGGTCGATGCGCAAATCTTCTCGTCCCGGTTCCGGCGTGAGCACGATTTTTCCGATGAGCCCGCGCAAGTGTTCCGACGCTTCGGCGCGCGCATCCTTGCGGTCCAGCGCCTGTCTCAGATTCTCAACTTCCTTTCGGTAGCGGTTCGCCATTGTCGGATGCACTAGCGGTTTGGACGGGGGCTTGTCCTGATTCAGAGATTCTTCGGCTTCCAGCTCTTCAAGTCGATCTGCGACGTACTTGGCCTCTTTCTTCACAAGCCTGGGGTCGATGCCGTTACAGATTGATTCTATAAGGTGCTCACGCCGCTTCTCGAGCCGACGCTGTTCAGCCTCTTTCGATCGCTGCGCGTTGTATTGGGTCGCTCTTAGCTCGTTCAGGTGCTGCGCGTACTCCTGGCAAAAGGTTTCGACAAGATCATCGCGCATGAGATGGGTCTGCAGGGCCCTAAGGACTGCATCTTCCAGATAAACCCTTGCAATCGTTTTCCGATTGGCACAAACGCTGTCTCCCTTGTTCCTTGAGGCTGAGCACCCATAGTGGGTGGTGTTTATCTTGGAGTATCCGCCGTCGCATTCTCCGCACTTGATGAGGCCGGAGAGCAGGTAGCGCGGTCGATTTCTTCGCCACAGGCCGGGCTTCCTTTCATCGAGATCCTTCTGCCGGGCCTTGGCCTTGTCCCACAGATCCTGTGGGACGATGCGCAGCTCAGGAACCTCCTGTGCAATCCATTCGCTTTCATCGTTGAGACGGGTGACGCGCCTGCCCGTATCCGGGTCCTTGATGAAGCGCTGGCGGTTCCAGACCAGCCTTCCGATGTACAGTTCGTTGTTCAGAATGCCCGTGCCGCGTCGCCGGTTGCCATTGATTGTGGATTGCGACCAGGTCTTTCCCGAGGGCGACGGGACGCGCTCCGAATTCAGTTGTGAGGCAATGGCTCTCGGGGACTTGTTGCGTGCGTAGTCGTTGAAAATACGTCGCACTATCGCCGCCTGGTCCTGGTTAATGGACCGGTCCCCTCGCAAGGGATTTCCCTCCTCATCAAAGCATTTCACAACGTCGTAGCCATAGGCGATTCCACCACCGGATTTCCCGCGCTCGATGCGGCCGCGAAGTCCCCGGCGCGTTTTGTCGGCTAGGTCCTTTAGGAACAGTGCGTTCATCGTGCCCTTGAGGCCGATGTGCAGGGAGGATATCGGGCCCTCCGAGAGCGTGACGATCTCCACGCCCGCGAACTCCATGCGTTTGTAAACGCCGGCGATGTCCTCCTGGTCGCGGGAGATTCGGTCCAAGGCTTCTGCGAGCACGATGTCGAACTGGCCTTCCAGCGCATCGCCAATCAATTCCTGGATGCCCGGTCGCATCAACGAGGCACCGGAAAGACCGGCGTCGGTGTAGCAGTCGACGAGCTCCCAGGCCTTGGAATTCGCCAGCTCGCTACAGAGGCGTACCTGGTCTTCGATGGAGGAGTCGCTCTGCAGATCGCTTGAGTAGCGGGCGTAAATGGCTACGCGTCTGCCGTTCGCTTTGCTCATGAGTATCGTCACCGTTCATGCGGTTCATCGCGGAAGTCCTTTTCCGCCGCGAGCCGGGCAAGTAGCTTGACAAGCGCTACAATACGTTGATCGGGCTTGTCGCTTTTGTTCGTACGCTGGCCATTATGACCCAGCTGTCCCGCGGGCTCCAGCCGTGGACCGCACTTGGTGCTTTGGGAGGGTCTACGAGTAACGCTCATCGACCCAGATACACCTTGGATATCTCCTCGCGGCTGTGGCCCAGCTCTCGAGAGATCGCCTCGCGCGCTCCCTTATCAAGCGCGCGTTGATTTGAACTAAGGGATTTCGTCGCTGGGCCACCGGCAAGTGGTGACTTCCAGCCCGTCAGTTCCTCGTAACGCCGCTGGGCATAGGCGTGCCGAAGGCCGTGAGGGTTCTTGATACCGGCATCGCGGACCTGCCGATCGTAGCGATTGCGCTGTTCCACGAAGTTGCGTTCGGGCGGGATC
>JAJFKS010000018.1 GCA_021773115.1 Woeseiaceae bacterium
AGTCTGGATCTCACAGGCGGAGTTTAGCTCAGCGACGGTCGTCTCCGGGGAAGCGTTCCTAATCGCTCTTAGCAGACATTCGTCCGAATTACCCTCAGCCAGCACAGAACCCGTGCTTACGCCGAGCATGCCAATAGCGACGCCGACATACCGCAAAATAGTGGCTGCTCGAAGCAGCCGCAAAAAGTTGAATCGCTTGTCCATCAGGGTCCTCTGAATTGTTGCTCGCTGCGTTCGCTCGGTGAGCAACCAACATCTGCGTGCCGATTCCCCGCAGCGACCTACCGTGCGCGCCCACCCAGCTAGCAGAATATTCTGCGAAGTATTGGCTAACTGACTGGCCTTCGGCAGAGTCTGACTCTACTATCGGTTTTAAGATTCCTAAAATATTGTATTCATGTGAAGTGGTCTACCAAATCCGGACACTCTGTTAAGGCCAATGGCACTTACTTAAGCGTTAGAGATTGGTGCGCATCGTCGTAAGTATATGAAGTGAATGAAGAAGGCTGACTGAGGTAGTTAAAATGTTAATCGCCAAACAAACATCACGCCAAACCCGAGGTCAGCCATGGACAACCGTAGCACGCGTTCGCGATTGCGGTAACATCAACAGCGCGTCGCGAAATTGATACGCGCTGGCGGTGGTCGTGCTGTGGTCGCAGAATCCCTGCTCCTGAAGCACCAATTGATGGTCCGGAATCGAGGCCGTGAGCGCGCGCCCAACCTCCGTCCAATGGATCGCATCTTAGCCGGTCTCCTCGCTTTCCGCGCGGCTTTGGTGCAACGAAAATACCGACAGCTGTTCACGCCGAAACGACGCGGCAAACCCGGTCCGAAGGGGTCTTCTCCGGAACTCTTCGCGGCCATTGTAGAAACCAAGCAACGCAATCCAAGCTGGGGCTGCCGCCGAACGACGGCGCGTGAATGTTCAACCGTGCGATCCGTGGGGCCGGTTCGCGAAAATGCGTTGACAGCAGCGACAATGATCCACTGTTCGCCTTCCATCGATGGAAGGCGAATCTTCGATCCGAGGAGCGAAGCGACGACAGACGCACACAGTGCGAGGCAGCGTAGCTGCCGTTCCATACTCGAGGTTACCGAAGTCAAAACCGTGCGTTACCTGCCGATTTCGCATCCATTCGTTGAAAGATTCATCGGGACGATCCGGCGAGAGCACCTCGACATCGTGCCCTTTTGGGCTGCTCGCGACCTGGAGAACAAATTGTTTAGCTTTCGGGATTTCTACAACGACCAACCGTGTCATTACGCGCTGGACGGCGACACAGCCAGCGAGAGAACTGGCAAAAAAAGACCGAAGGTTGCAGATCTAAATGCCTATCGCTGGCGTGGTCACTGCCGAAGCCATTACCATCTGCTTGTCGCAGCTTGAGCACAAATTCGCCACAAACGGGCGCGCACGCGGCAAAAGCGTGATGGAATCTATGACAGAAAAACAGGATATGGTTTACTTGGCGTTGACAATGAAACGACATCTCGAGATTAGTTGAAGTGGATATTAAGACTGTTTGCCTTGGCATGCTGAGTGAACAGGACGCATCGGGGTACGATTTAAAGAAGCAGTTTGAGTCGTCGTTCAGATATTTTTTTTCGGCCGGCTACGGATCGATCTATCCGGCGCTGTCGGACCTGCTCAAACAGCGGATGGTTCAATGCGACGAAATTCCGCAGGCGGGAAGGCCGAACAAGAAAGTATATCGAATAACGGACGACGGTAGACAACACTTGCTTAGTATGCTCGGTAAGCCGAATCCAAATCACAAGGTTCGGTCGGGGTTTCTTGTAACTGTATTTTTCGCTCATTTAATGTCCAAGGAGCAGATCGACTTGATTATTAGCAATCAACTGAAGACGTTTGAAGACCAATTGGCTGAGTTGGAAGAGACAGAACGCGCGTGCGCAGAAAACTGGCCACACGGTAAGCGATTTACGCTGGGTTGTGGGCAGGTGGTCCTTCGTGCAGCCAAAGAATACATTGAAGAAAATCGCCACACGCTGATCTAAATTTTGAGATTTTCTCAGGAATATGCTCTTCGACCGATGCGTGAAATGCTGACTCGTTTGGCGGTTTCCTGTCGGTTTTAGGGCACAACGGTGTGCGAAAGGGTCCCGCTATGCCGCTTTGAGCGGCGCGTATTCGTCTGCTTCGCCGTGGGCTCGACGGCGCTCCTTCCAACGAACATAGTGAAATCACGGATCGAAAGGGCGCTCGCCCGGACGATTTTCGTTGAAAGAAATGGTGCGGTGGGTTGTACCAGCTCCCAGTAGCGACTTGAATACCAATTCGCACCCAGCTGCTTCTGGCCATTCAGAAACGGATGTTCGACCGATCTGGGGTAGATGTTCGAAAACTTTGGCAAAGCCTATCGCCGTTATTCCTCAACTCTTGCTCTCGGACGACCGGTAGCGGACCGGTCCGCTGTTTAAACAACGCGCATAGTGTCAAGAGTCAATTTCTTGATTCTCTAGTTGGCTGGTAACGTCGCTCGATACCGTGTACTGGCGCATCGAGACCCCTGCTCGCACAAATTGTTCGTAGCTTCTGCCAGCACCGCTCGTCGCGTTACATGGCGGCAAAGCATGGATGTGTAACGGCGGGCTGAATAGTGAGGCCTGAAAAGGTTGGCACAGGACTGCGTAAGGGCACAGTGTTGATTTGCGCGCTGGATTGACCCACCTTTTGCGACCTACCATTGGCCGGGCCCTAACATCGGGAAAAGTAACGTTTTCAAAGATCTAGTGATTAGCGACTGGGTCATTTTTCGATGCAATTAATGGCCGTTTTTGGCGCAGTATTCGGCGCAAATCAACACCGTTAGCACAGGCAGGTTTCGATTTGTAATCGTAGCGGCAAAAAATGATGTCGTCGCCGAGCCGGAATTGAACCCTGTATTGGCCGGCGTCGTCTTTGTCAACTTCGAATTTGCCGCCCACCCAACCAGTTGACGGTGTTCGGATTGAGTTAGTTCATACACCGAATTGGCCGCACACACCCTAGCCACGATACGGCAGATCAGCGTCCTCTCGAGGAAAGCTATCGCGCTATAGTGGTTACTCGCCACACCATCATCATGACGTATCGGCATACAGGCTCAGAACGTTACGCTCTGTAGAGCGTAGACGAACGATCTATTGTGCGTGACCGTTGGTGTCATGATCAAGCTCGCCTTCGGACAATCACTACGCCAGCGGCGCAAGCGCAAGCGATTGACGCAAGAAGAAGTCGCCCTGGAAAGTGGCGTGTCACTCCGATATCTGCAAGATCTGGAAGCTGGCAATAAAATGGCGTCCATCAACACCGTGTTTCGTCTTGCACGAGCTTTAGATACATCGCCGGCGACTCTTTTGAATCCGGCCTGGAAAGCATGGTCAGCCAAGGACAACTGTTGACCACTCCTGGCGTGCGCATCGAGGCAGGAATCTCGGCCGGAAACCGGCAAGAGACGTTATTGACTCATCGTTACCGAAACCACGGACGATGGTGAAAAAGGCAAAAGACACGCCAGAGACGGCAATCCTGGATCTTCATCGGCCGACCCATCACACCGGTTTTGATGATTACAGCCGACAGTCTGGGCCGGAGCCACCCCTTGATTGGGCGTCGTGGTTAGTGCAAGTGCGGCGGCTTACTGCCCTTCTGACAACGGCGTTGCAGCCGTTTGATCTGACGCTCGAAGAATACGAAGTACTTTGCACCTTAAAGCACGGGACTCTGGGCCAATCAGCGATCTGCGATTGTACCGATCATTCCGTTCCATCGGTGTCACGACGTTTGCGACGACTGGAAATAGCAGGCTGGGTCGTTCGGCAACAGGCCAAACGCGACCGGCGCCAGATCACGGTCAGCTTGACGGAACGGGGTGTTGACAAGCTCCGCGATGCCAGTCGTGCTCTGCAGCTAGCGGCAGTCGATCGGGTCGCCGACCCGCGTTTGGGTGAACAGCACGTATTGGCAAAATGACAACAACACCTGCAGCGGTCATTCTGCATGCACGACAACGGTGCCTCTAAGCAAAACAAGGAATGAGGCACTACGTAAACAATTGCCCGGCACCTTGCGAGACAAGAAAAAGCTGCAATTGAAATGAGTCGCGATATTGCTGATCGTGTCAGCGTGCAGTGGCGCCGCCTCAAATAAGACCACGCGAAGCCATCGAGACGACCGTATCGCCGGCAGCAACGAGGTTATATTCTCTGTCAAGTTTGTTGCATTTTTTCAAGGTCATCGAAGCTCCTTTCTGGCAGGGCCAAGGGGCCACTTCTGCCCCTCTCCCGTCGTCATAGTGTTGCAACCAGTTTTGTTGCATTTTATGGCATCCGTTTTAGCCGTCGATCGGCGGCCGCTGTCGCGCATAAATGCAACACTTAACGTCGGTCCACGGCTGGCATTTGCAGTGATCTCGGGGTGCTTTCGCACCCCGACTTGGGCGAGCCATGGCGATCTAGTACTCACTGGCTAACATGATCGTTAACACGCGAGTCGTTTTCGTCGGATCCGCTGCGTCTTCGCTCGCGTACTTGAGGTCATTGTCGTAGTAGTCGATTTTCCAGAAGCAACGCTGTTGCTCGACGGTAACGGCACCGAAGTCGTGTTCGCCGTACGGGTCGTCGCCTTCATTGAAGTCGTCGAAGCGTTGAACCGCGACCAGTACATCAGCACGGACCGTATCCTCTAGTGACGCAACGCCCCGCGTTAGCACCGTTCGACCGCCCATGAGTGTCTTACGCAAAGCGTCATTGAGCTGCGCGATTTTCTCTGATTGTTCCATGTCGTCCTCGCTGTCCGTTGTTGGTGTGCGCCACGAGGACACGGCGAAAAGAGTCGGGGTCAAGTGTTTCGGACAAACGGGCGCGGGCCGGAGCGAAGCGACAACACGGGTGCAGACCGGACCCCGCAGGGGCTTGGCACTTTGCCACGGCGATGCGTCGTGTTCGTTTACGCACCCTATCCAACAACCGACAGGGCGAACCGAAGCATGCAGAGTGAACACGCTCACAAGAGTCGCAGCCGTCGACAGGTTTGTTCGCTGCTGGCACATTGCTCACTACTCATGCGGGTGCCGCTGCAGGCGTTTCTCGAGCACGAACGTTGGATCGATGCCACGATCGATCAACACAGCTTGCATCTCCACCAGGCGTTCCTGTGCCGACTCGAGCTTGCCCTCGAGCTCCGCCACGTTGCATTCAAGTTTTCGTATTCGCTGCTGATCGTTGGCGCGTTTCTTTTGTAACGGCGTCAGTGCGTCCGATGCGGCACTGGCGAACTCAAGAGCGGCTTTGACATCGTGATAACGCGTTCTGATCTCCGGGTCTCGCCATAGAGTCGATCGATTCCTGCCGGTCAGATTCTGGAAGTACTTCCAGTTAAACTCACTTGGCGCGATCGCTCGCCGTTCGAACAGGTCCATGTGATGCATGATTTTCTTCACGCACTTCAGATCTTTCATGACTTATAGCTCCGTCGTTATTTGTTGGCGTGCTGACGTCACCGACACCAACGCCTCGTTGTTACACGATTCGAAGACGCCGATCGCCGCCCTACATCCCAGGACGATCTGCATCGCGTGGTGGATGTGTTGGTCAAGTGGCTCCGTCAGGTTGAGCGCTTCATCGAAGTTCTCTTGATCGTATTCGGGAACCAGTATTTGCAACTGATGTTCGTACTGATTCAGCAAGCGCTCGATGTTTTCTCGTGCCTTTGTATCGGACGGATCGAGGTGGAAGTGCCGACACGGATTGTCATTGTCAAAGCCCTTGAGACACTGCAAGCTGCGATTGCATGGGACGATGGCGAGATCGCGACTGCAAAAGCCCCACGGTGTAAAGTGAGCGACGCTGATAAACTCGTTAACCGTTTGCGTGATCAGTGCATCGTCCACGTCGTGCAGTCGCATGCGCTTTACCTTGCGTCCCAGATAGTCGCTGGGGATGCCGTCGCGCTGCAGGTAACTTTCGCGGATTGCCTCGGCACGCTCTTTTCCCGTCCGGTTATCGTACTGGCGGTTTTGCCCGATCTCCCGACCCATCCAACGATCGATCGCCATGTCATTCGCGCCTTCGCGCTGCAAGCTGGTCGTCACCCAGTGCCGGAACTGGTGGGGCGTCACACGGAACACGGCACCTTTACTATCGCGTATATCGAGCCGCTCAAAGACGGATTTGCGTCCGCCGCACGACGTAAAGTGGTTGTGGATGTGCCGTTGCGTCAGGGGCGTGGGCAACAGGTTAACGTCCTGCTTTGACGCAGAGAACTGGCCATCGAAGACGACCAGCAGATGTTTGTGCAAGGGTTGATCTTGCACGAACGATGACGATGACAGCGATGTGTCGACCTTCACCGCTTGACCGGATTGTTTATCGAGAACGTTCTCCCGATAGTGTTTCGACAGGTAGAAGTTGAAGCGCTCATCGAACCAGCGTCGCAGACGCGTCACCGATACGACCTTTTGCCACTTCCGACCGCTGTACCCGGTTTCTTCAAGCAGATCGCGCAACACGCCGCCGTTGGGCCGCAAGAAGTTACGATGCGTAAAGCCAATGACCGACAACTCGCGCGTGTAGTAGTCGTTTGCATCGAAGCCACAGTCGATTAAACGCTCGACGTCCTTGGGGTCGCGTGCCTGCCGCGCAAGTCGTCGCTCGACGAACGAGAAGCCGTCAGCGCTTTCTATCTTTTTCGCCAACGCCCGCGCCGGTCGGCAGAGTTCGACCAGGGCATTGTAGGATTCTCGTATTGCCGGCGCCCAGAGTTTCGGCACGTAACGCAACGTCGGCACCTGACCTTTTTCGGTCCACACCCGCAGATACAGTTTTCCAGAACCCTCCTCTTCGTACAGTGCATTGAGCGGTAAGGTCGTGATTTCACCGAGACGCAGGCCCATGGCCAGCATGAACGGTATCGTGTGCACACGGATCCAGTCGTAACCCGGTTTGGGCTCCAGTGTCGGATCGTCAATAAGTTTGTGCTTGATCATCGTCACAGCGTCGATGAACGCGCTGTCCGGGAACTTCTTTTCACGATGCTCAGCGAACGCCGTCGTCGTCACGTCCAACCGCAACTTGCACGGGTCCACGATCGGGTTTTTGAAGGCCACAGTGCGAGCGAGCAGTCGCTGTTGTGACGTCCAGTTCAGTACGGCAACCAAGTCGCGAGCAAGCTGGTAACGCGTATCGTCACCATAGATGCTGGTCGACGCGATCCGCCTAAGCAGCCGATCAAGGATTCTTTGATTAATGCGCTGCAGCCGTTTCATGTTCCCTCGTGCGTTGTCTGACAGCCATCGCATCGGCTGCAAGTAACGGGTGAGATGCGTCGGCGCGTAGCTTGGGTTCTTCGCTAAGCGATGCACGATGAAGCATCGCATCCAGTCAGCGATGTCGATATTCGGTGATCGGAGGTTGTTCGGATTTCGGAACATCGGACCGGTAAGCACTTGCCCGCGAGCGCCTCGAAGTTCACAGAACCACAACTTGCGCGCACGGTACACCCAGGCGATGTCATCCCACACAAGGGCTTGTTCGGTGTTTGACGTTAGGATGCCGGAGGCCACCATCGCCTCGAACAACACGATACTCTCCGCCTGCAACTCACACAGCCGATCCTCCCGACGTCGCTCGATGGCAGAGATTATCGTCGAACGTTGTGCGCTGTCGTTACTCATCAGCCAGCGCTTCCGTCTGCCGCGCCACGACCGCCGTCGCTTGATCGACGGCGTGCTGCAGCTGGTATTTCACCGGTCCGGACGACGATTCACGGTAGCGATCGACCAGTGTCTCGATATTGCTTAACGCCGCTTGATGATTGGCTCGCTTGAACGGTTTAAACTGACGACAACCGTAGCAACTGACTGCCGGGTGGTACGGACAGGGTGCGCCCTTCAGGCACTTGCCAAGCCCGGCGATGTCATCCAAGCGTATCGTGCTACCGTCGGGATAATCATCATCCACAAAGCCGGCCCACTTTGCACTGGCCTGCTGATGTTCGGGGTTGCGACCGATGGGGGTTAGGTCCCGATTTTCCGGACAGTTTCATCTAGAGTAATTTCTTCACTCTGCTTTCGTTTCATCCTACTGCGTACTCTCGGGTTATAGAAGCACTCGATGTAATCGAACACGTCGGCTCTCGCATCAGCTTGGCTGTC
>JAJFKS010000019.1 GCA_021773115.1 Woeseiaceae bacterium
AGTCTGGATCTCACAGGCGGAGTTTAGCTCAGCGACGGTCGTCTCCGGGGAAGCGTTCCTAATCGCTCTTAGCAGACATTCGTCCGAATTACCCTCAGCCAGCACAGAACCCGTGCTTACGCCGAGCATGCCAATAGCGACACCGACATGCCACAAGATGGTCGCTGCTCGAATCAGCCGCACAAGGTTGAATCGCTTATCCATCAAGGTCTTCTGAATTCTTGCTCACTGCGATCGCGCGGCGAGTAAATAACATCAGCGTGCCGGTTCTCCGCAGCGTCCTGCCGTGCGCACCCGCCCAGCGAGCAGGATATTTTTGCAAAATAATGGCTCACTGACTGGCCTTCTGCAGAGCCTGGCTCTAGTATTGTTATTAAGATTCTTAGGATATTGTATGTATGGCATCTAAAATGCAAGGAATCGAACCCAAAGATCTCGGCCGCAGCCTGGGGTTACTGGTGCACGATGTCGCTCGCCTCATGCGGCGTGCGTTCGACCGGCGAGTGAAGCACCTTGGTCTTACCCGTTCGCAATGGTTTGTGCTTGCGCACCTGTACCGGAGCGATGGCCAGACGCAACGGCATCTGGCCGATGAGCTGGATATGGAACGAGCCCCGTTGAGCAAGTTGCTGGATCGCCTGGAGTCCGGCGGATGGCTCGAGCGGCGTGCGGATCCGGATGACCGGCGCGCGAATCGCGTCTACATAACAAAGAAGATCGATCCGTTAATGACCGAGGGCATCAGCGCTGGAGAAAACCTCACCGACGATATTTTTTCAGGCATCGATGAAAACACACGCAAGGAATTTCTGAGCGTGCTGGTTCAGGCGAAATCGAATCTGATCGCCCTGGAGCAGGAAGAAGAATAGGGCTGCGCACAGTGGACGAGTCGATGTACCAAATGGGTTCCCAACTTGGCAAACATTGGGCCATGCGCGACGCTACAGCTGATCAACTCCGGCGCGTTAAGGCACTCGGCGTTGGCAGGGATTGGGTTGCTTTTCACAGTGAACCGGCGCAAGAGTTTACACATATAGTTGCTCCCGAGAAAAGCGACTTTATGGGGACCGGCGATATTCCATCGGCTTCCTTTGTGGCCGGGTTCATTGACGGTGCGCAAACGATTGAGAAATCGAGTCCGGGCAGACGGCCTATCGTCACACCGATAAAAAAACCGAAGCCGGGCCGACCATCAGACTGAAACCGAAATGGCGACAGACAGTCGTGAACAGATCGCTGCCGCCAATTGTTGACTAATTGGCGCCGATGGACAACGCAAGGCAACGTGACAGCGTAACCGCCGCGAATTCAGTTTATCACCGATCTCGGCTGGCTATTCCCGACATCGAGCTGCTCGTCGTCCTACAAGATGTAGGTTATTCTTATGCGCATTGAGCATCACAGAATAGGACATTCCGCTATGATTGCATCCTTAAATTGGCAATTCTGCGCACTTACAATCAGCGCAGTGTGCCCAATACCTGCGGAATCCGTCTCGATGCCATCGGATAACAGTTTCCGGCCGGACGATATGTAACGCGTCTCGCCAGTGCGACCAGACCCTTGACGAAAACACCCAGAAAGCTCGATTGCGTATTCCGGCGAAGTTGAACACTGATTCCGGATGAACGTGAACACCGGATTTCTCAACGCATCATGTCGTTGGTTTTTTAACTCAAGTGTTCACCATGGGTCAACTCGGCGTTTTTCTTCCGCATGGACTCGCCCTTCAGTTCGAGTCGATGGGCGTTGTGCATTAGCCGGTCGAGGATGGCATCGGCAAGCGTGTTATCGCCGATGCTGGCATACCATTGGTCGGTCGGTAGCTGACTGATAACGATCGTTGACGCATGACCGTGGCGGTCGTCCATGATTTCGAGCAGATCGCTGCGGTGCGCCGTCACCAGTTTTTCCAGGCCCCAGTCATCGATGATCAGGACCTGGGTCCTGGCCAGTTTCTTGAGCTCTTTGTGGTAAGTGCCATCGGCCTTGCTCTGGGTGAGTTCCAGTAACAGCCGTGACAGGCGGTAATAACGGACACTGTCACCGTGCAGACAGGCATTGTGACCCAACGCGCAGGCCAGATAGGTTTTGCCGCTGCCACAGGGGCCGGTAATCAACAGGTTCTGGCCACGATGGATCCAGTCGGGCTGGGCAAGACGCGCGATCATTGCTTTCTTCAGGTTGCGCCGGTGCTGATAGTCGATGTCGGCCACGCAGGCCGCAAGCTTGAAGCGCGCCTGGCGGATCAGACGTTCCTGTTTGCGTTGTTCACGGGTCAGTGTTTCCTGCTCGACCAACAACGCCAGTCGTTCGGTAAAGGCCAGACTTTCGTAGGTGCCAACCTGCTCCAGCTGGCTCTGCAGGGCATGGGCCATGCCACCGAGTTTGAGTTGCCGCAACGCGGTAATCGTTTGTGCTGTCATGCGATGTTCTCCGTTAGTGAAAGGTTTTCGGGCCACGGATGTTCTCGTGGTCCTGGGGAAGTTCGGTTTGCAGTTCCAGCTGATCCGGCAGTTGATCGCGGTTGCTTTGCAGGATCGATCTGACCTGCTTGAGGCGGATCAAGCCGGCTTTGTTGGCGATTCGGCAGGCGGCCTCAAGTCGTTCTCGCGGATACGCCCGGGACAGATTAAGCCGACCCAGACAGACCCGATAAGCCTGCTCGGGATGGCGTTTGGTGGACAGCTGCGCATCCACCCAGGCGAGCGTTGCCGGGCCGATATCACTGGCCCAGTTCTTTAACGGTCCCGGTGTCCATTGCTGCTGTTTGCGATGGCGCGTCGGCATGTGAGCCGGTTCGGTGGTGATCCCCGCACGCTTGGCACGGACATGCGTGGCCACCGATTGCCGATGGAAGTAAAGCGTGATCAGCGTGTCGCTGGCGTGCAGTTCGAGGCGCTCACCGACGTACTGGTGTGGCACCGAGTAGTGATGCTGTTGATACTGCACGTGGTAGTCGATATTGACTTTCACAGGCTTGATATCGACATAGCGGTACGGCTGCGGTGGCAAGGCTTTAAGAGCCGGTTTGTCGAGCTGCTCGAACGCCTCACGGCGATTGCCCGGCAACTGCTTGAACGGCTTTTGATTCAACTCATCGAGCAAGACACGGATACACTGGTTCAGCTCGGCCAGCGAGAAGAACGTGTGATGGCGAAGGCGCGCCAGGATCCAGCGCTCGACGATTTGCACGCCGACTTCCGCCTTGGATTTATCCTTCGGCTTGTACGGCCGGGCCGGTACCACCGCCACCTGATAATGTTCAGCCCATTGCTGATAGCTGGGGTTGAGATCGGGATCGTAACGACACGCCCGATTGACACCACTCTTCAGGTTGTCCGGCTTCTGTGGCCGCCGCCGTTATGTGGTCGACGACGATCACTCTAGCGACTTCGGTGGCGGGCTGCGGGCATATGGCCACATAACGCGTCAGAGGGCGTTCAGCCAATCGAGCAAAGTTTTGTCATCCTTCCAGGCGGTGCGAGCGCGGGATGTCGCCGAAATACCCGAACTCAGCTCGCAGGCACGGAGTGCCTCGGCTTTGGCGTGCAACGTCAGCTCAGCATATCGGTTCGTGGTATCGAGACTGACGTGTCCGAGCCAGCCGCGAATGACGTTGACTTCGACACCGGACTCCAGCAAGTGAACGGCAGCCGTGTGCCGGAAGAGATGTGGAGTCACGCGACGCCGAGGCTGCGGTCCGCCACTATCCCAGGCAGCGGCGTGCCGTCGTACGATTTTGTAAATCCCGAATCGCGTCAATGGCTGGTTCCTTCGCGCACAGAACACTGGTCTATTCGGCGCCGCTCCGTTCCCGGTGAGAATCCGCCGAAGTTGCAGCGCCGTCTCGTTCCAGAGTGGACAGAGACGCCACTTATCACCTTTGCCATGCAAGTGGACCTTGGCTGGCGGCTCGAGCTCGAGATGCTCAACGCGGAGATCAGCGACTTCCTGGGCCCGGGCTCCGGTGTTGTAGAGAAACAGCAAGAGCGTGCGATCGCGTAGCGCGAAACGACCTTCTCGGGGCAGAGAGCGGAACAACGCCGTGACTTCCTCGCGCTCGAGGTAATGGGTATCGGGCAGCGAGGTTCGCTTGACCGGGATCGCGGCGACTTGCTGGCAGGCCGCCAGCATCTCTGGTACGCGCACGGCGAGGTAAGCAAAGAAAGTATTGAGCGCTGCGCGGCGCTGATTGCGTGTCCGGACGGCATTCCCGCGCTCTTGCTCTAAGTGCTTCAGGAACGCGAGTACTTGCTCAAAGGTCAGATCATCCAACGACAACCGCGCGATCCGACAGCGTTGCTGCTCGGCCACGAACTGCAGGAACAAGCGTATCGTGTCACGATAGCTGCGGATCGAGCCCAGACGCAGCCCTTTCTGAATCGGGAGGTGATCGGTAAAGAAAGATTGAACGAGATTACCGAGGGCGGGCGTAGTCATGATAGCGCCTCCCTGGTTGCAGCGGCGAACGCCTGGAAGCGGTGGCTGGCCTGCTGAAGCAGCTGTGGCGTCGTGGTCAGATACAACGCCGTGGAGTTCACGTCGACGTGACCCAGAAAGGTCGAGAGCGCCAGCAGATTGGTCGCCGGATCGCGACCCTGTCGATACCAGCGCGTGAGCGCGCCGACCGCAAACGAATGTCTCAGATCGTGGAGACGCGGCGGCGAGACGCCTGGCGGGATGGCAAGTCGCAGCCTGGGCACCAAGGCATGAAAAGTCTGGCTGACGGTCCCGGGGTTGACGGGTCGGCCACCGCGCAGGGAGAACAGCGGTTGATCCTCCGAAGGAGTGCCATCAAGCACTGCTTGCCGTTGTCGCAGATGCTGCGCGAGCAACGCACCGAGCTTGGGGCCGAAGGGCACGAGGCGGCTCTTGTAGAACTTCGTCTCACGGATGATGAGCAGTTGGCGTTCGAGATCGACGTCCTTGAGGCATAGCCGGCAGACCTCGCCGACACGCAATCCCAATCCATACAAGACGGCGAAGATGACAAAGTACGTGCTACCTCGCTCGAAGGTTCCGCCGTTACTGGGAAGCGTCCTGGCAACAGCGAGCAGCCGGTGGGCGGCGGCGGGCTCGAAGATGAACGGCGCCCGCTGGTAGCTTCCACGGCGCGGCGGTGATCGCAGCGGTGCCTCTGCGAGCTTCCCTCGATCGACCAGGTAAGAGAACAGCCGCCCGAGTGTACAACGGAGATGGTTGTAGCTCCTCGGACGTGACCGCGGACGCGACAGCAGAAACTTGTCGACCACTGCGGGCGTTATCTCGACGAGGTCACCGAACTTGTTGTTCAGTAAGTAGGCGTCGAGCAACGCGAGCGTCTTCTCCTCGACGTCGTAGCGCCGTCCCAACGCGCGCTTGTGGGCGAGGAACTGCTCGATGTCGGGGCCCAGGAAGCTCTGAAACACGCAAGCGCTCATAGCACGTCCTCCCCATCACCGATGGCGACTTCGCGCAGCTGCTCGACCGCGATCTTGCCATAGATCTGTGTCGAGGAGGCGTTGCGATGCCCGACATAGTCGCCGATGTGCTTCAGCGAGAAGTGAGCGTTCAGCAAGCGCTGGACACAGCTGTGCCGCAGCACGTGCGAGCCGGGACGAGGCACGCTGATACCGGCTTTACGGATGAAGTGGCCGGCGCGAGCAACCACTGCCGCATGCCCAATGGGGGCCAAAGGAGCGGCGGTTCGCATGAATACCTCTCGATAGGTTGTCGCCGGCCGCGCGTTCTTGAGGTAATCGACGATCGCGGCACCGACCACTGCGGAGAGCGGATAGGTGGTGGTGTTGCCCGCCTTGCGGTTCCGGATCTTCAATCGCTCGTTGTGCCAATCGATGTAGTCGAGTGTGAGTGCGGCGACTTCGCAGGCTCGCAGCCCATACGTCGCGAGCAGCAGCAACATCGCATAGTCGCGCTTGCCGCAGTCGGACCGTCTGTCGACGCTGGCGAGCACCTGCTCCACTTGTTCCCATGGAATGGATCGCGGAATGTTCGCATGCCGATACGACTGTGGAAACTCGACCAGTGGGCTCAAATCCTTGGCGAGCACGCCCTCGCGATGCAGGTAACGTAAGAGTACGCGCAGCGTTCCGCAGGCATTGCGAAGCGTTGACCAGACCACCCGCGGACCATACTCCGCAATGAAGCCGCTCAGCACCGTCGGCGACAGCTTCGTCAAATCGTCGATGCCGATCCGCTTCAGGTAGGCAGCGAACTGATGTAGATGAAAGCGGTACTGCTTTATGGTTCGGGGACGAAGCCCCTTCTCCTCGATAAGGTACGTCACAAACCCCGGCGCCTGCTCCTCGAACGGATTATCGGGCTTGTGCGGCCGGCCGGGACCGGCGTAGCCGGAGATCGCCAGACTCAGCATCTGGCAAATGGGGTTGCGCACCTCCTGGCCTGCCTTGCGTGCCCGAGCCGAACCTCTCCCGCGGGCGCGCTCGCGAATCCAGACTTGCACGAATCGCTCGACGTGATCGGGCAGCTGCGTAAGCTCGCTGGCGCCGTGGGACCTCGCATACTCCCCGAAGCGCACCAGGACGGGAACGCGGCGCAGCACGCTGCGCTCCGTATAGCGTTGCTCGGCCATCCAGCTGACGTATTGCTCGATCGCCGGAGCGACCCAGGAACTGCGGATGCGATCAACCGTCGTGGGGCGGACGTAGTAGTTCTCCAACATGACAATCTCCCGATGAAAGTGGGAGACCACCGTGCCACAGCAAACTCGTTATGTTGCCGATTAGAGCGAGCAAATCGCCAGGAACGGGAAGGCTATGCCCCTCAACCACATAACGGCGTTGGCCACAGAACATCGATTATGTTCCCGGGAACATAATCGTACACCACGGTGGCGGTGCAACCGCCAAAGTATTCGAACGCCCGCACATGGCTGCCCAGCCAGTCGGGCAGGGATCGTGTCAGCGTTGCCTCGGCAAAGGTGTGGTTGGAGGCACCCAGCACCGCCACGAACACCTGCGCCGGCCGGATCTCGCCTGTGGCAGCACAGACAATCGGTACCGTTTGTCCGCAGTAATCGACAAAGCACTTTTCACCCGCCTTGTGGCTCTGCCGCATGGAACGTTTCTGCAAACCCCGCCAGTGGCGGTAGCGGTCGCAGAACTGCGAGTAGCTGTAACACCTGTTCGGATACTGCTCGGTGTATTCCTCCCACAGCAGTTGCTTGGTCATGCCCTTGCGTTTGAGTTCCTGATGCGGGACCGGCCAGTCGGGCACCTCAAAACGGCTCGAGACACGAGCGTCTGCGCGCGGATAAAACAAACCCGCCAGCTGATTGTCGTCAAGCGCCGGGGCCAGTGGCCAGCCGAGCTGCAGCGTTTCCGCCTTGGCCAGCAACTTCTGAATGGCACCAACACTGACCTTGGTGCTGGCCTTGATCTGCCGGATCGACAGACCGCCCTCCAATCGTAATCGCAGAATGCCTCTGATTTTTCGCATCGTGATCCTCTTACCTGACATCGTCCCTCCCAAAAAGTGAGAGAGCGTATCAAACAGGTTGAAAAACAATGCGTTGGAAACGATTCCGGTTTAACGTGAACACTCATTCCGGCATCGTGAACAGCTATTCCGGAAAATTCGGAAAAGTGTTCACTTAAAACCAGAATGACTGTTCACGTTCGTCCAGAACAGGTGTTCACATTGAACCGGAATGGGTGTTCATTTTGGGCCGGAATATGCAACTGACAATTTCGTGTCATCAAATCTAAACGGACCGGATATCGCCGGTGTCTCTCGAGGCCACCTTCATAACCGTTGTTTAGGAAACACGATGGCGGAGAGGGAGGGTGCTTTAGTGCTGTCAACACCGGATGAAAGCTGCTTCTTGTCATTACTACGACAACTCAAGGGGGCAATTGTGCGTGATAGTAAGTGTGTGTCATTAGCTGTCTCCACATAAACGGCTTGAGAGACACACGTCGGCCCCGCAGGAATCGACGAATCGCCCCCACGCGGGTGATGCCCTAGCGGGCGGTAAGGTGAATCGACACGATCTGTGGATCTCGAGCTCGTTTGCATCGATCCGGTGAGCTCTTCGGGTGCTAGCAACGCCAGCGGGTGCATTCTAAGACCGGAACGCGTCGGTTCATATTCCATTAGTCACAAAGCCTTTTTTCTGACGCCGGTCTTGGCGGCAGGAAAAAGGCCCCGTGTTTCACGAGGCAAGTTGTACCTGGCACAAACCGCTACGGTGCTGCGTCACAGTTGTGCCGATGGCGACGTACCAAAGACGGCTCGATGCGCACTTGACAGCCAGAACAGGTCCACTCGTCCGTATGCTGGGCGTCTTTGCGGTTGTCCCAAAGCGGGTCATCCAAATCAGCGTTAAGGTAGATCGTCAGCAACGGGCCTCTGCTGCTTTCGTCGATCTTTGGCGTTTCCACATGAACGACCACGGATCCGTCGTCTCGTCGATACGCCGTCAAGTAGACATCGTCTTCCGTCAAACCATTGTGATACGTCATGCCCGTGCCATCGGACCCACTCACAGCCGTCGATCCATCTTCGCCTTGCGACGCAGTTCGTCGAGCAACTCGCTCGAGGAACCGGCCCACGGCTCATGAATGGTCAATGGCCGCTGTTCGATCGCGTCTGGGTAAAAATCCTCAAACAGCTCAACGTAGAGCGCCGCACTTCGCGCATCGAGCGGTGCAATCAAACTGCTCTCACTCAACAGCATCAGCACTTCGGCCTTGGTTCCTGGCTGAAGTGACTTACCCTCAACCACGCGCATCAACAGCTCACGGACGTGGGCGGTGTACACCGCTTCCGGGGCAATCGTGCCCAATGTCCAGCGTAACTGCACAAAGCTTTGATCGACCGCATCGCCGCGTTTCGGAAACTGCACCGTGTAGGCGTGCATCTCCTGTTCGGCAATAGCCATCTGGTCAAACGCACTTTGCACGGCGTCCGGAAACGGCCCTAACGCGTTGGCCGTGATGCCACCGATCAGTCGCTCATCAATCTTCAACGTTTGCGTTATCGTCATTGTGTCTCTCCTTGGAAATTGGAGACACAACGACCCACACGGGGCACGGTGTCCCCAATTGGGTTGAAGCCTTCATCGGAAGGCTTAAAAAGTGGGTCGACAAGATCCGAGGATCTTGAGCTCGTTTGCATCAACCCTTCGAGCGCTTTGGGTGCTGGCAAAGCCAGCGGGTGTCATCGATAGACCGCAATGACGTCGGTTCGAAATACGTCGACTCGACAGAGCCTTTTTACTGGCGCCGATCTGGGCGTCAGTAAAAAGGCCCCGTAATTCACGGGGCAATCGGGCACACAAGACGCCAGAGACGTTGTTGCCGTTTGGTCTTAGACCGCCAATTCCTTAAAGGCGCGACTGTGCATGAACTGACGCACTCGGCGTTCACGGTCCAGCACGATCGAGGCACGGTTCGGTTCCGACGATTGACGAACCGGCGTGTGCGTCGACCATCGCGTGGCCGCGTTGTACAGCGCCCAAACCGTGTTGCCGGCGTTGTTGGACTCAATCGTCCAGGCCTGCTCCAGGCGCTGCAATAGCGTCGGATTCAGATCCGGAAACGCCTCTAATGCCGTTTGCGCCTGCAAAGGTGTCAATTCGCGCTGACTCCACTCGGACCAGTCCAATGCTGCAACCAGGTAACGCTCGATCGCTTCGTAGATCTTCGTGAGCGCCCGCGCATTATCGAAGCCCGACGTATGACGACCGTAGACCGACGCACTGCCTTGCAGCGATACCGCACCGTTCAAACACCAAAGCCGCATGCCGCCCACTTGCGCCGCAAACGCGTTGCCGGAATCAAACGAGTTGATGACCGAGATGCGTAACTCGACGATATCGCCGATGCGCGGTTCCGCCGTGATGCTCGGAAAGCGGTAGTTACGAATCACACGCCGGCCGGCATAGTTCACGTGGTCTTCAATCTTCAAACCACTCAGGTCGAGATCGGACGCCTGCAACGCCTCATCGAATCCGCGAAACAACGGCTCGTTCGGCACGACCTTGTAGGCACGCCCGTGTATCCCCAGCACCGCGTTGGTGTCGGTTCGGACGATCGCTTGATAACCCGATGCCGATCGAGGCAGTCCTTCAGCGTCATTGACGCA
>JAJFKS010000020.1 GCA_021773115.1 Woeseiaceae bacterium
TGGCCACGCAGATCCACGCAAATACAACGAAAGCGATCGCTCAAGCCAGAAACCTGATAGTTCCAGGTATCCAGTGTTGCGGCAAGACCGGGGATGAAGACAATAACTCGGCCATCGCCGCCATCCCGGTAATGCATACGATTTCCACTGTCCAGATCTATGAACGGCATTATTGCTCTCCTGTAATTGGTACCAACATTGAAAATATTCAATTAATTCGTATCACGCCGACATCTCTTATTGGCAGCAATATTGGCTCCGAGCGTATTCTTCACCATTACTGTAATCTCCTCGAGCGCTCTCGCGGCCGCGTCAACAACACCTGTCAAATTGATGAACCCGTGAATCAGGTTGTCAAAGCACCGATATTGAACCTCGACACCGGCATTTCGAAGTTTTGCAGCATACGCCGCCGCCTCGTCCCTCAGGGGGTCGAATCCGGCGGTAACGATGATCGCCGGGGGCAATCCAGAGTGATCCTTCGCGCGCAATGGAGAAGCTCTGGGATCCATGATGTCCGGTCCGTCTCGCAGATAGTTGGTACTGGACCAGACCATTAGCGGGCGTGTCAGACGATATCCGTCACCGAAAACCTTGTGAGACGGGTGCGACATGGCCATGTCGGTAGCAGGATAAATCAGGAGTTGACCCAGAAGATCCGGGTAGCCCCTATCCCGCGCGGCAAGAGACGCCACCGCAGCGAGATTGGCGCCTGCACTATCGCCTGCCAGAACGATTCTTGCCGGATCGGCACCGAGCACCGAAGCATTATCGTATGCCCACAAACTAGCCGCAATGGCATCCTCGACCGCCATTGGAAACTTGTGCTCAGGTGCCAAACGGTAATCAACGGATGCAACGATACACGCCGCCCCGGCACACAATGTTCGACAAACGTTGTCGTGCGTTTCAATACTGCCAAAACTCCAACCGCCACCGTGAAAATACACGACGAGCGGCAAAGAAGATTGGGGTTCGTATTCAGGGTAATAGAGACGTATCGCAATAGGCCCGTCGCTAGCATCAAAGCGCTTGTTCACGGTCCGCGCAATATCTGGCGCTTGACCAGATAATAACTGCACGCCTTTCAGATAGGCGGCTCGAGCATCCGGCGGACTGAGTGTTTGCAGCTCTGGCGCTCCGGCGTTTTTCAGGCTCTGTAAGAGCTCAACAAGCTGCGGATCGAGGTTTCCTGAGTTGCCTTCGCTCACTTAAGGATTCAGCTTTCGTCAAAAAGAATTATTTGCCGCGTTGACCCACCGTCAGCGAGTCGATCAAAAGCCGAATTAATTTCCGACAGACATAGTTTCTCTCCCATAAGCTTGTCCACCGGCAGCTGTCCCTGTTGATAAAGCTTGATGTAAGTGGGTATGTCCCTGACCGGGACACAGCTGCCCAGATAACTGCCTCGAAGTGTCCGCTCCTCGCCGACAATCTGCAAAGCAGGCAAAGATAGCCTGGCATCCGGGTGAGGCAGTCCAGCCGTAATCGTTTGACCACCGCGTCGTGTAATCGCCCAGGCAAGCTCAAGCGCAGCTGTGGAACCGGCCATTTCGAAGGCATAGTCCACACCACCATCGCTAATGTCACGAACGGACTCGGCACAATGAGGATCATCCGCCCTGAAAGTAGCGTTGGCGCCCAACTCTTTACCCATGGAGAGCTTGTCGTCATTCAGATCGACAGCCACAATCTGTCTCGCACCGGCCAGCCTGGCACCCAGTAAGGAATTGAGGCCAACGCCACCGAGTCCGATTACGGCGACTGTCGAACCCGCCTTGACTTGCGCTGTATTCAATACAGCGCCGACACCGGTAATAACAGCACAGCCGAATAATGCTGCTTCATCAAATGGCAGATCATCATCAATTTTTACAACTGAATGCTTGCTGACGACGGCATATTCAGCAAATGCTGATACGCCGAGGTGGTGATTAACGGGATGGCCATCCCGGTGAAGGCGACGATCGCCGGACAGCAACGTACCATCACCGTTGGCCACGGCTCCTGGAATACAGAGTGCCGGACGTCCCTCCGCGCAAGGCACGCAGTGTCCGCAGCTTGGTACGAACACCAGGACAACATGATCTCCTGGCGAAACCTCATCAACACCGGCGCCTGTTTCGGCAACAACTCCTGCCGCCTCATGCCCGAGCACCATCGGCATTGGGCGCAGACGTGATCCGTTGATCACCGACAGATCCGAGTGGCAAAGTCCAGCGGCTCGTATCCTGACCAGTACCTCGTCGCGCCCCGGTGCTTGTAGTTCGAATGATTTGATCTTAAGAGGCCGGCTTGTCGCGTAAGGCCCTGCCAACCCGACCTCCTCGAGAACGGCAGCCTTCATACTTCTCACCAATTTCTCCGTCGTTTATTCGTTAGCGCACTGAAACCGCTTCGCACTGAGTCCCTAAGGATTGTTGCCTGAATGCAAACGCCGCCCAAGATCTTTAAGTCTCCGATCATTGGCTTCTCCGCATTATCTCGTTAAACGGTGTTGGGCGCTTCAGAAGTTGTAGCCGAACTGGATGCCGTAAGTCCTCGGTGGTGCAAACACCGCAACCTGCCCGAGCAGAGCCTGTATGGTGATTATGTGTTGGGCATAATCCTTGTCGCTCAGGTTCTTGCCGTAGAGCGCTGCACGCCATCGCCCGTCACTGCTTTCAAAAGACAGTCTGGCGTTCGTAATGTTTATGGCTTCGACGCCAGCGAGATCATCTTCAAATTGCGTTATGAATATTTCGTCGCGATAAAAATACTCACCGCGCAGCGTCAGATCACCTGCGCTGCCTAGTGGTATGGAGTACTCAGCGGCGATGTTGGCCGTAAAATCCGGTGCTCTTGGAAGTGCATTACCAGCGCGATCGATGAGGCCGTCCCCCGGGCGATCCGGGTCCAGCGAGATGAATTCATCAAACTCGGCATCCAGGAAAGCAAGACCCACCTCCAGCTGAAACGTGTCGGACGGTTTCGCCAACAGTTCCAGTTCAACGCCATTGGTTGACGCCTGACCAGCATTCGTCACCGTACCCAAAATTCCGCTTGGCACGGTTTGCCATTGGTTAATCTGTAAATCTTCATAGTCGTAATGAAAAGCGGTCAGATTCGCTCGAAGCCGGTTTTGCAACAAGGTCGACCTGAGTCCCGCCTCATAACTCCAAAGCGTTTCCTCGTCAAAAGAGCCCTGAATTTCGAACGCATTAAAGCCGCCGCTCTTGAACCCGCGGGTGGCAGAGAAATAGGCCATTATGTCGTCGGTTGGCGAATACTGGATGACGAACTTGGGCGTCGCTACAGTCCATGAGTCTTGATCGTCAGCCGAACCGATTAGTGATCCGTTTATGTCTGTCTTGGAGTTTACGATCGACTTCTTTTCATGGCTGACACGAATACCGCCAATCAGACGGAGCTTGTCCGAGAGACTGTAAGTAAGCTGGCCAGCCGCGGCAATAGCCTCGGCTTCTACGTCTGCGAAGGTTCGGGTAAGGAGGCCAAAAAGTGGCAAGTCATTGCGTCCGAACAGGGTCGCATCTTCTTGCATGTAGTACAGGAGAGCCGTCCACTCGAATCGATCGGAATTGTGCGTCGTCAGAACAATTTCCTGGGAAAAAAAATCGGAATCTTCATTAAACGGCTCATCATCGAATGATGCACTTCCACAACTGATTATTGACACTTCCGTACCATCGAGATCGCATATCAATTTGTGTTCATTATTATTCAAGGCCGTATTTGACGTCACCGTGAACGCGTCCAGGTCCCACGTAAGCTGCGCATTTACTCCCCACTCCTTCGTTTGTTGCTGATTTGGAAAGTCGTTCAATACTTTTCTGGGATCGCCAGTTATCGTTGCGCCCCAAATCGTAAACAAGGGATTTGTAGCAGGATTGATGGGCGTGTAAGCAAAGGCTGAATCTGTGTCTGAATAAGACACATTTATCCGAGCGTCCAGGGTGTCAGTCAGTTCAATTGCCAGTGAGCCACGCAAGCTGGTCGAATCCGTGAACTGATATCGATTACCATTCAATAAATCCTCGGTATAACCTTCGTCATCCGTATCAATAAAGCTCAGGCGCGCCAATACTGTGTCGCCGGCAAGCGGCCCGCTGATCGAGGCGTGTATGGTTCTCTTCTCAAAATTGCCGAAGTCGATTCCGACGTTTCCAGTAAAATCATCTGTCGGTGCCTTCGAGATAATATTTATCGCACCACCAATAGCATTTCGGCCATAAAGAATACCCTGCGGGCCCTTTAGTACCTCAACCCTTTCTACATCAACCAGTTGCTGAATTTTTCCGGCGTTTCGCGCCTGATATACACCATCCACATAAATCGCAACGCCGCTGTCAACGCCGGGCCCTATGATGTCGGTTCCGACGCCGCGCAAATAGGGCAAGCCCCAACCACCGTTCGAACTCATCACAAGCCCGGGTGTGTGCAACTGTAAATCCATTGAAGTGGCAACACCGGACTTTTCGAGTTCCTCGCCACTGAACGTTGTAATTGTTAGCGGTGTGTCTTGCAGGTTTGTGACACGTTTCTCAGCTGTAACCAGTATTTCTTCGATTACTGATGACCGGCCCCGTTGATTCTGGTCGTCAGGCGTTCGACTATTTCGGTTGTTCCTGTCCTGACTGTTCACTCTCTGTGCCGACGATTGGGCGAGCAGAATCTGTCTCGGTGTCGGCTGGGATTTTCCCGGCGCGTTGTCCTCGTTCTTCAGACGAATACCCATCGCACCATCCTCACCGATTTCGACAGGCTCCAGATTGGTATCGGCAAGCATTACCTTCAACGCATTGGCTTGTGAGTACCGTCCCGCTATCGCCGTCGACTCGACGCCTTCGGCGACGTCACTAAAAAACAAAACGTCCAATCCCGTCTCGTCTGATAGTAACTTCAGTGCGGCCATTAACGGTTGCGACTGTATGTCTAGTTCGTAAGTCGGCTCTTCCAACTCGTCCGACAGTGCCGGCGTAACGGTACAAAGCATTAGTACTAATGCCAACAGGTGAATTCTGGTTATCGACATTTGCGAGTTCCCTCTGTTTCATCTTTTTTTGAAATGGTTACGGAGATAGGCAGCTGAGAACGGAAGTTTGGACCCCCTGTGTCACGAAAAAATTGTGAAAGTCACGCCAATTGCTTGTGCGTATTGGGCGAGACACGCGTGGAATAACGGTTATTGTTGTGACTGTGTCGGAGAGTCCGCGTAGACGGTCCAGCCGTTGCCTGAAGCATCGGCCTCAACACGCAAGCCACCAATCTCGGCCAAAAATGCAACCAGAGTCGCGGGGTCGTTTGAATCAAATACGCCACTTACAGCTCGCCGCGACACCTGCAAGTTTCCAATCCTCAACTGTTTGGCGTTGTAACGATTCAGTTCCCGCGCAACAATCTCCAGAGAATCACCATCAAATACCAACCGGCGGCTCGTCCAGGCTGTGGCGGCCCCGGGATCAGCCGCGCTTATTGCTGCAATCGCTCCGCTCATCGATACGGCAGTCTGATTGCCCTGCGCCAGTCGAACACTATTGCCATCGACCTGCGAACCCGACGATGAATTATTGGCATCTGCTCCTAACGCGCGCCCCTTGGAATTTGTAACCGAAACCCGACCCTCAACGACCGTAATGACCGTTTGGTCACGTTGCTGGTAAACATTAAACTGTGTGCCAATCGCTTCAACCATGGCGGGACCTGCACGTACGCGAAATGGTCGGCTCGCGTCCTTCGCAACATCAAATACTGCCTCGCCAGCCATCAGCTCGACCAGCCGAAATTCATCAGAATAGCGAACCTCAAGGCGCGATTGTGTATTGAGATTAACTACCGAGCCGTCTGGAAGTACTGTCGATCGTTGTTCGCCAAGGGCGGTTTCAATTGCATGCCCCCCCCAGACTTTGAAGTAGATGAAATCGAATTCGTCTCCGGCTAACCAAAACAACGGCAGCGCTGCAACGGCAATAGTGGCTGCGATCCTGCCAATCTGTCTTCTTCTTGCAGGCGGTACAGCCTTGCTTTCGACAACGCCATTTGGCTGCTTCTCCCGCGCTTTGTCCATCTCTATTACGTTGGAGCGCGCCTCACTAATCAATTTATTTACACTGGGTAATTCTGTGTCCGTCACGTCCGCGAAATGCCTGTGCAAAGCACCAACACGCATGAATTCTTCTATGTTGGTGGGTGAGCGCCGGAGCCATTGAACGAACGTTCTCCGGTCTCCCTCGGTAACGGCATCTTCCTCCTCAAGGAGGATATACCAGTCAGCCGCCTCCTCAGCTATGGCCAGTAGGCTGTCTTTGCCTTTCTCAATCATTTGCGCCATCCAGTGCGGGTTCCAAACGGCTTCGAAGGGCCGCGTATCCTTTTACGACGTAACGTTTGACCTGGCGCTCCGTTACGTCGAGATGTTCGGCGACTTCCGCGTAGGTCATGCCATAGTGCCAATGCAAAATTAACGTGGCCGAATACGATGCAGGCAAGTGGTGCAAAGCGCTCCTGAGATCAACCGCCAGATCGCGCTGCCTAGGGTTATCATATAACCCTGTCGACGCAACTATATCCTCGAGACCATCGGAACTATGTTGTTTCGCGCGGCGCTCCTTGGTCCGCCACTCGTCCAACACGTGGATCGCTACACGGTACAAATAGGCGCGCGGCGACTCTATCAGTTCGGGGCTTTTTACACGTAACATGCGCAGGTAAATCTCCTGAGCGAGATCCTGAGCATCCGCTCGAATGCGGACGCCACGGTACAGAAAATCAACCAATCGATCGTTGAATTGTCGATACCAACAATCGAGCAGCTGGTGTTGCTCAGCCTCTTTCATTGCCCCAAAACCCATCTCCCGACTCTATCTATAGAGGCAGGTTTAGCGGCCGATGTGGACCCCCCAATGACAAAGAATTCACCTACGACCAGCAGGGGATACCAATCCCAATTTTTTGGACATTTGATCACGACAACACGGAGCTTGGCTCCCAATTGTGTGAAAAGTTACGGTTCGGCTGCCCGGCACCATTCATAGTATCAAACCTGTCTGTGGCGAATTATTGTTTAGGCAGCGACCGTTAGTTGGTAGAGGCCACCGTCATGCGGTTAACGGTTATAATTGGCAATTAGCCACACATAGGTAAAGGTGTGGTCGTACTGGTTGTATAAATACGCCAATTTTGCCCACTTTCGGCAAATTCAGTGTATTATTCATCCATGACTGAACTCTCAGGAATAGGCAAAACTTACCGCAGCAAACTGAGCCGTGTCTTGGAGCGCCACGCTGGCGTCATTACTCCAAGGATTGTCTCGGATGTACTCGGCGTATCCATCCAGGAATCGGGCCGGTTGCTGGCTCGATGGAACAATAGCGGCTGGGTCTATCGGGCAAAACGGGGCGTCTATCTACCCGTACCGCTCTCGTCAACCAGTGCAAATCCCGTTGTCGAAGAACCTTTCCTGCTGGCCGAATCGATTTATGGTCCCGGCTACATCGGTGGTTTCAGTGCCGTTAAGTACTGGGATCTGTCCGAGCAGATCATCGAAACCGTCACGTATTTCACGCGCAAGAAAGTCAAAGACCGGCATCCGGTGCACGGTGGCGTTGCATTCCGACTAAAAACAATCGTAGAGCGCAAAGTCTTTGGCCTGAAAACGGTGTGGGTAGGAAGCAAGCGAATCTACGTAAGCGATCCGACGAAAACGTTGCTTGATTTGCTGGACGATCCGGGTCTTGTCGGGGGAATGGCGATCGTCAGTGACGTGTTCTCCGAGTATCTCGACTCCGAACACTACGACTTCGACCTGCTGGTGAATTACATAGAGAGGAGTCGGAACAAGACCGTCTACAAGCGGATAGGCTTTCTGCTCGACACGAGCTTCTCTGCGAGCGACGACCAGCTATCGCTTCTGCGTTCCGGGATGTCAAAAGGCTATTCGATCTTTGATCCGACAATCGCCTCTCCCTGTACGGTTCCCGAGTGGCGACTAAAGACCTCGCAATCGTGGAAGGACCTTCATGATCGAAAAAAATGAAGTGCTCAAGATGGCGACCGAGCTTGGCCTCCGACCGGAAACAATTGAAAAAGATTACATTCTAGGCTGGATGCTGTGGGGCATCCGCCAGCGCCCGGCCGTTTCTCGCTGGGCTTTTAAGGGCGGTACCAGTTTCAAGAAGTGTCATTTCGAAACGTTCCGATTTTCCGAAGACTTGGATTTCACGCTGACAGACCCGGCGCATCTCACCACGGATTTTCTATCTCAGACCTTCAACGAAATAACCGAACAGCTGTCCGAAGAGGTCGGTATCGAGTTTTTCAGTGACCGATTCACCTTCAAGATTAAGGACAAAGGTGAAGGCCGGTTCTCGGCGCAGGGAAAGATTCACTTCAACGGCCCTTTGCGACGCAGACAAAGCGTTGCCAGCATTAAACTCGATCTGACCAGTGACGAGGTTCTCGTGCTCGATACGGTCACGAAGCCAGTACATCATCCGTATTCTGATGAGCCGGACGGCGGCATACGGGCCACATGTTACGCGTTCGAGGAAGTGGTTGCGGAAAAGATACGAGCGCTCGCTCAACGAGCGCGACCACGTGATCTCTACGACGTCATACATTGCTATCGTAACCGACAGCTGATTGATAATTCGAAGTTGGTTTATAGCGTGCTTGAGCAGAAGTGTGATTTCAAGAATATCGCGGTGCCGACATACCAGAGTATCGAGCAACACGAGAAACTGGATGAACTCGAACCGCAATGGGCGAACATGCTCGCCCATCAGTTGCCATCGCTTCCTCCAATGGAATCGTTTTGGACAGAGTTGCCGGATTTCTTCTCTTGGTTGGCTGGATTGCAACCTGCGGAAGTCCTCAAGCCGCTGCCGTCGAAGGCGGGGGAGACCGTGTTTTATCCCGGACGTGTGTCGAACGCGTTCGGAATCGAACCTTATTTGCAGCGCATTCAGTTCGCGGCAGCCAACCGAGTCTGTGTGGCCTTAGGCTATCATGGCAAAATTCGGACCGTAGAACCGCTGTCGTTTCGACGTTCGAAGGATGGCAATCGGCTCTTATACGGTTTCGAGCGAGACGCAGGTCATGCCAAGGCGTATTCACTGAGCAAGATTCAGTCCGTGATAGTGACGAATCAACCGTACACTCCCAGGTACCCTGTGGAAATCAGCGCATCCGGTCCGATCTCGATGCCTCGCATCCGACGTCAGTAGTGCTTGTTCTGTAAACCAGGATTCGAACTACAAGTTGCTCGGAGCAATGCTCGGTCGAGAGTCAGTCTTTGCTGCTATCAAAGCTTCATATCGTCGGCTGCACGATCAATATACAAGTCGCGAACCATTTGGTCTTCGGTTTGCCTCGCCCAATCAGTGGCATCGCGCTTCAACCGAAACGTTTTGCACTTCGTCGGCCAACCTAGCTTGCGAATGACCGCTTTCCATTTGCCCGATAGCGTCTTTACGATCGTTGCCATTGTGAGTTCCTCGCGGCTCGGCACTGTACCTGTAGTGTACCCGCGCTAAAACGTAGGGAAACGGTCGGCTCCTAAACGATTGAAAATAAAGGGAAAATGGTGGCCAGGGGCAGAATCGAACCACCGACACGCGGATTTTCAGAGCGAGTAAGTATCTGATTTTGCTTAATATTTCAACCAGTTACCGGGGCGCTCGTTGCGCTATTTGCAGTACAAAGCAGGACTATTCAGGACCGAACCACGCAAAATTCACGCAGTGTTTGATACGCGAAGTGCCGGCGTTTTGGATTGCGGAGCAAAGTAGCCGATCCGGCCCGACACTAAGCAACTGCAGCCGTAAGCACCTCGCAGCGCCTAAGGGCCCCCTCGGCAATTGAATCCCGTAATTCAGTCGGAAATTTCTTTGGTAATGCCGCGGCAGCGTTCTCTATGGCAGCAGGCAATTCATCCACAAGCTGACCCAACGCGGTTTCAACCATCGAATCAGGAATGCCTGCCTTTTTCGCTGTCTGATAGTAGTGGCGCACTTGAATCTCGTGCACGCGGTAGTGACCGTTGTTGCCAACTGACATGGCAAGCTTTAGCTGCTTGCGTTGGATTTGCTTATGGTCATGAAGATGCTGCGCTGACATCACATCATAAAGCGGCGTGAGCTGAAAACCGCCTACCGGATGCAGGAAAACGCTAAAGTTCTTAGCATGACCATCTATTGCCGCGAGTAGCCAAAAGGCTATTTGTGCCTTGAGGAACAAGAGCTGGTCGTAATCGGGATCGTCACTGCCTTTAAGGAACTCGAACATACCGGCCATGCTCGGTCCGCCATCAGCCTGATATTTTTTGGTTGGTTGAATCGACAGCGCCTGGCAACAATCTTCCTGTGGAACGCGCAACAGTCGTCCGTCGCTTGTCCAGCGACGATCAAACCGCTCGACAACAAGCGCGATTTGACCGTCAAAATCGATAATGTCGGTATCTGCAACGGGAATATTTAGCTCGTCGAGAATCCGCATGCAGAAATGCTCGTTCTCAACGCTGTGCGTTAGATCACGTCCGTCGCTCTTGCCGATCTGAGGTTTAAGAATATGGGTCGTTGCGGTAGTTCCTGATGGTGTGTGCCACTTGTCATCCCACCAAAGAAGCGCTGTCTTGTCTTGCGCTCCCGCAATTGAAATCCGAAAATCTCGATCGTCATCGATGCCCAGTGGCGCGGTCGCAAGGTTCTTCAGCTTCTCACCGATCTTTTCCTTGCTAATGGGTTTGGCTTTAACCTCACCGGCCTTACCAGGCTCAATGCCCTCCGGCAGGAATTGCAGCGCACCCACGCAATCGCGACCTATTGCGGCGAGCAAACTATAGGGATCGATGCCGTCAGCACCACTGCGCGCTGCGACCTGCTTACGAATATCGTCGTTGTCTGGCAGCAGGTTATCGAAGACGGCGATGACCGGATCACCGACATAGCGGTCTTCACGCAGGGGCAAGGACAAGGACACCGGAAATGTATCTTCCCAATCCAGCCAGCTTTGATCGTAATGAAAATCGACTGCGCCGGAGGTCTCGCGCCGGAGTCGCCCGACAAGTCGTGCGTTCAGGTAGACGTTGAGCGGTGTGCGGGTCTTCTTCCTTGCCATCAGAAGAGGTCCTCGAGGTCTTTGCCAGACGCCCTGCCACGCTTGTCGATTATTATTTCGAGCCCGAGCGCTGTGAGCGCGTCCAGCAAGGTACTGAGCTTGGTCTCGGCCTCGCCCTTCTCAATGCGGGATATGGTTGCCTGGCGCAGCCCGATCCGTTTGCCAAGCTCGGTCTGGGTGAGCCGAGCATTACGGCGTGCGCGGCGAATGATCGCCCCGATCTGTTTGGGTGTGCGCGCGATTTGTTTCATGCGGAAGAACTCCCTCCCGTCTATTTATACGCTGTAGCGTATTAAACACCGTAACCTACTGTAATAACGATGAAAGAAAGAAAGGAGGGCTATGCGGCGGCGGCAAACCGCCGGGACACGGATTTTCAGAAGCTAAAATCGACAACTTACAAAGTTGCAAGAGTACCCAAGGCAACGTATAGCGTGATATCGATTACTGTTAGGTGACGATGTATTACGGTAGATGGTCCTGGTTTCGGTACCAAAGTGGGCACTACTTTCCCGCCTACAGGAGTTGCAATGGCTGAACGGTTGAAGAGCCGGATCGGCAAAATTGCGTTTTTCAGTTGCTTTCTCATTGTGTACGCTGTCGACCCAACGACCTGCGCAAGGAAATCTGCAGGTGAATAAAATCTTGTCAGAAACTAACAACCATTTGATTGTCTTCAGCGATCTCGATGGGTCGCTGCTCGATCATGATAGCTACGACTGGCAGGCGGCCCGGCCGGCACTCGAAATCATCCGGGATCGCGATATTCCGCTGGTCCTGGTCAGCAGCAAGACGATTGCCGAGCTTGATGCCTATCGCGCGCAGCTGGAGCTCCGGCACCCGGTGGTGGCAGAGAATGGTGCCGCGATGCATATTCCGGACGACTATTTCCCGCGCTCGGCGACGTTCTCAAGCGGGGCGATGAGGCGCGCGCAACTGCAGCTCGCCTATACGGAAGTCAAGATGGCCAACGCCTTCAACTGCGAGGCGTTTTACGAACTCGGCGTGGCGGGCATCATGCGTGCGACGGGTTTGACTGAACAACAGGCGATACACGCGAATGAGCGTAGCGCCTCCGAACCGATACTTTGGCTCGACAGCGACGATCGAGCCGCACAATTCGAACAGCAAATGAACGTGCGCGGCCTGCGCTGTATCAGGGGTGGTCGCTTTTTACACCTGATGGGCGATACCGGCAAGGCAGCAGTCGTGCGTGAACTAATGGACGCCTATGCGCGTAAATGGCCGGGCAAGGCACTAACGTCTGTCTCGCTGGGCGACGGCCCAAACGATCTCGGCATGCTCGCAATGACAGATATCGCGGTCATTATTCCGGGGAAACACGAACACCGGATGAACCTGCAGACTGAAAATCGTATCCTGAGACCGGCCTCGCCAGGCCCTGTTGGCTGGAACGAAGCAATGCTGGCAGTCCTTACAGAGCAGAAATACGACGGCGGAGAATGACCCTTGGGAGACTTTCACCAGAACGGTAACATCGCGACCCTGCACAACCTCTCTGAACGACCGGTTGACGAAATTGAACGTGAGCTGATTGATTTTTCGCGGCAACGACTGATGGGGCTGGTCGTGCCGTCGCTCTACTCGGAGTTGGCGACACCGGCGCTCGAGAATATTGTTCGCGAACTGTCCGCGGTGCCGTACCTGAACGAAATTGTCATCGGCCTGGACCGGGCCGACGAAGCCGAATATCGTCACGCCCTGGAATTTTTCGGGCGCCTGCCGCAACACCACCGCGTTTTGTGGAACGATGGTCCGCGCCTGCGCGCCCTGGACGCAAAGCTGGCCGAAAGGGGGCTCTCGCCGAGCGAGCCCGGCAAAGGAAGAAACGTCTGGTTCTGCTACGGCTACATCCTCGCAACCGGCCGGGCGTCAGCGATCGCATTGCATGATGCTGACATCAAGACCTATAAGCGTGACATGTTGGCGCGCCTGATCTACCCGGTCGCAAATCCCAGCTTCAGCTTTGATTTCAGCAAGGGTTTTTACGCGCGCTCAAACGGGACGACGTTGGGCGGTCGAGTAACGCGACTGCTGGTGACGCCGCTGATACTCGCACTAAGAGTAGTTTGCGGCCGCAGCGACTACCTGGATTTCCTGCACAGCTTTCGTTACCCACTCGCCGGGGAGTTCGCGCTACGACGTAGCGTACTCGATGACCTGCGCATCCCGACCGACTGGGGTCTCGAGATTGGTGTGCTTAGTGAGATGCATCGCAACCATTCGGCCAATCGCATTTGCCAGGTGGACATTGCCGACACCTACGACCACAAGCACCAGGAATTGAGCGCCGAAGACGCTACGCGCGGCTTGTCAAGAATGAGCATCGACATTGCCAAAGCGATGTATCGCAAGCTTGCTATCCAGGGCGAGACCTTTTCGCTTGAGAAGGTGCGGACAATCAAGGCCACCTATTACCGCATCGCCCTCGATTTCGTCGAACTCTTCAGGGCGGATGCGACGATGAACGGGCTGAAATTCGATCGTCACGCGGAGGAAGAGGCCGTTGAACTGTTTGCCGCGAACGTGGTCGAAGCGGGCGCGCAGTTTCTTGAAAATCCCATGGACACACCCTTTATACCGCCGTGGAATCGTATTGTGAGTGCGATACCCGATGTATTCGAGCAATTGCGCGATGCGGTGGATCAGGACATGCAGGATTTCGGCAAGTGACGAAGGCGAAAGCGACGGCGGGAATGCAGCGCTTGCGTGCGCGTACGCGTGCGCACCTCGATGTGATTTACGGCGAGCGTGCACCCGGTCTCGTTAAGCCGGTCATAGAGGCGATGCGATTCGCCGATGATATTGCTGAACCCGTGCCGTATCAGAATTACTGGGACGAATCCGACTGCTGGATGATTACCTACGCCACTTCGATCCATGAGAGTGGCCAGCCCGGCCTCACGACGCTGCAGGCTTTTTGTGACCGTTACCTGGCGGATATCGTCAACGGGCTGCACATTCTGCCGTTTTACCCATACAGTTCGGACGATGGTTTTGCGGTTATCGACTACTGCGCGGTGAATGAAGCCGCCGGAAACTGGGACAACATACGGTCGCTTGCCGACAACTATCGCCTCATGGCCGACCTTGTCATCAATCATGTTTCGAGTCGCTCGGCCTGGTTCCAGAACTTCATCTCGCGAAAAGGTCCCGGCAAGGACTACTTCAAGGAAACCAGCCCGGACGAGGATTTGAGCATGGTCGTACGGCCGCGATCCACGCCATTGCGGACTGAGGTCGAAACGGTTGATGGAAAACGCTGGGTGTGGTGCACCTTCGGCCCCGACCAGATTGATCTGGACTTCGGCAATCCCGAGGTCCTGCTGCGCTTCGTGGAGATCATCCGCTTCTACCTGGAAAACGGTATCCGCGTGCTGCGGCTTGATGCTGTTGCATTCCTCTGGAAGGAGCCGGGGACAACGTCGCTGCACGACCAGCGCACGCATGAAATCATCAAACTGCTCAGGACGCTGATCGATTTCTACGATCCTTCCGTCATGCTGATTACCGAAACCAACGTACCGAACCGTGACAACCTCACTTATTTCGGTAATTCGAACGAGGCGCACGCGATTTACAATTTCTCGTTGCCGCCCTTGCTTATTCATACGTTGCTGACCGGTGACTGCCGCCACCTCAAGACCTGGATGATGAGTATGCCACCCGCCCGCGGCGGCACAACTTACTTCAATTTTATAGCGTCGCACGATGGCGTCGGCATGCGCCCCGTTGACGGCCTATTGTCAGAGGCGGAGCGTTCGCAGTTGCTCGAGACACTGGTCGGATTCGGCGGCAAGATCTCGTTGCGTACCGGCCCGGATGGTGCCGCCCATCCTTATGAGGTCAATATCAGTCTCATCGACGCGCTGGCCGGAACGGAAAGCGGCCGTGATGAGTTTCAGCTTGAGCGATTCATTTGCGCGCATGCCATCATGCTTGCCCTCGAAGGAATTCCGGGCATCTATATCCACAGCCTGCTGGGAACCACGAACGACTACGAAGGGCTTGCCAGGACCGGACAATATCGTTCGATTAACCGCCATACCTGGGAACAGGACGAGATCGTCGCGCTTCTCGACGACCCTGAAAGTATGCAGTCCGCAATCCTCACCAGGCTGGGCCACCTGATCAGGCTGCGCCGTGCACAAAAGGCCTTTCATCCGGGCGCCGTGCAATTCACCCTGCAGTTGGGTTTACAGACCTTTGGCATCTGGCGGCAGTCAACGGATCGCCGCCAGGACGTATTCAGCATCAGCAATGTTAGCCGCGAACATCAGTCCCTTGCGCTCGCGAACATCAACCTGGTGAGCACCGATAGCTGGTGGGACCTGATCAGCGGTGAGCGCATCGATGCAGGTCAGACCATGCTTGAACTTCGTCCGTACCAGACAGTCTGGTTGACCAACAAGTGAATCTCGACGGGTTCATGCGGCGCAACGGCCTGCCCGGTGCTTTCGCGGAGTTCGCGAAACGCTGCTTCCTGCCGTTTGCCGAATGGCTGGAGGCTCGCCTGGCTGAGAAACGTGGTGCAACCTGTGTCCTCGGCATTAACGGTGCGCAGGGAACGGGAAAGTCGACGCTCGCGCAACTGCTTGGCGAATACCTGGAGAGCGAGCACGGCCGCAAGGTCGTAGTCCTGTCGATAGATGATATTTATCTTACGCGCAAGGAGCGGCAGGCACTAAGCCAAAGCGTACACCCGCTGTTAAGCACGCGTGGCGTGCCGGGAACACACGATGTCGCGCTTGGAATTTCCGTCATCGAGCAGCTGCGATCGCTGCGACAGGACGAAACCGTCAGCGTGCCGCGATTCGACAAATCCCGGGACGACCGCCATCCGCCCGGTGACTGGGCGACCGTTACAGGTCCGGTCGACCTGGTGATATTCGAGGGTTGGTGTGTCGGTTCGCAAGCGACGACAGAAGCCGAATTGCGGGCCCCGATCAACGCGCTCGAAACTTCGGAGGATGCCGACGGGCGCTGGCGTACCTATGTGAACGGCAAGCTTGCCACCGAGTACGCCGGCTTGTTCGAGGTTTTGGACGGCTTGCTGTTCCTGCGCGCGCCCGACTTTGACGCGGTTTTTCGATGGCGCCTCGAGCAGGAACAAAAATTGCGTCAGAGTGCCGGCAAGAATGCGACGGCGATCATGGACGACGAGCAGCTTGCCCGGTTCATCCAGCATTACGAGCGCATCACGCGAAACAACATCGAGGTTTTGCCATCGGTGGCGAACGCCGTCATCGAACTGGACAACGATCACCAGACGATCTCGCTGAGCTATCCAAATCCCTGCCAGGGACAAACACGTTTCGTGGCTCGGTAAGCAACAGAAATTCTACCTGGCCGCGCGTTACGGGGAAGCCGAGAACACATCGGATTTAATCGCGCAGACGGACAACTCGGGCGGCCAGATTGGCGCGGGGTTTGACGGTATTACGTCAGAGATCTCTGTCAAATTCTAACCGCGCCAGTTACCAGCGGCACGAAGTTTTTGAACTCACCGCAAACAATGCCGACACGGCCATTTGCCAGTCGATCTGTTCGCCGGCGTACAATTTGGCGTTACAACCGTCATTGTTCGCAGTGGCTTCAAAGATCTCGCTATCGATCCGTTGCTGCAATTCGTGACAGTCCGCGACATTGGGCGGCTCAGTCCAGGCCGGCAGCGTCCGTCGTCGTTGATCCTTGAAATAGATTTCTCCATCCGCCGATTTCTCGCAGGCAAAGCCACCCTCATGAACCTGGTGATGATGGTGCCGGCAAAGCAGTACCAGGTTGTCCAGACAGGTCTCACCACCATCGGCCCAGTGTTTTATGTGATGACCATCGACAAAGCGGGTGTTGGTACAGCCAGGAAAGCGACAACCGCCGTCCCGGTTGCGTAGCGCACGCCGCATGGCCGGTGGAATTGACCGTGACCGGCGCCCGATTGACAACGGCTCGCTGTTTTCGTCCTCCCTGATGTTCACGACGGTGCTGTCGCAGCCAACTCGCCGCGGCGGGCAGCGATGGGTTGGTCTTTGGTGTCGGCATTTATGTCGCGACCTGCAACAAAGTCTTTTTCCATCGCCATCTCGAGGGCCTTGATGATCAACGCACCCTGCTCGGCGGGCAGGCGTGCTTTGATCACCAGGCAACCGTCGTGATCGTAGTGGTGGCTGAGCTCACGATCGCGATACTGCTCCTCGGCCACGGCCGCATCCTGAACGCGTTTCGCGCTGCGGTATTTGGAGACGAGCTTTTCGACGTGGTGCGCCGTGCCACATTTGAAATTGAGCCAGTGGGCACAGGAGCAAAAGCCCTGTTCGGTCCAGCATTCTTTCTCATCGAATTCACGAATCAGGGTGAGTAAACGGGCTTCGGCGGCGTACAGGTAACTGCAGAGTTCGGTGATCTGGTCGCCGAGTCGCTCCGCCTCTGTGGGGGCAGAATGAGCGTCTGAAATCGGGCTAATAATGGTGGTTTGCACGGCTCCCTCCGTTGCGTTTTCGACTACTGTGAATATGTACAGTATACGCTTAAGCCGCTGAATTATCGAGTTAAAAGTGGCTATTCGGCACGTGGATTTTCAATCGTCATTCCAGATGCTCGTAGAAATCCTGTTTGAATCTCGGCGTGCAAATAGCCAGAAAAATGAGGTCAACTTCTGCCGTATTGCTTATCCGCTGGCGTGCACCTTGCGGAATGATGACGACATCGTATGGGCCAACGTTGCCAGGCTCGAGTCCTTCGATTTCGACACGCCCACTGCCACTAAGAATGATGTAGCGCTCGATGGTGTCGGACACTCGATGCAGCGCCGTGGTCACGCCCGGTTCGACGCGAGCCCGCGCGATCGAGAGTTCGGCGTCCGATGACGAGTTGGATATTTCCAGGATGTGGCAACGCTCTTCGGTAGGATACTCATCCGAATCATCGGCGCGAAGTATTTGAGGTTGCATAACGTCCGCCGTCATGGAAGTTGGTCTTAGCATAGCATCTTGGCGGGCGGATTCGCGGAGTGCGTCACGGGCGGAATCGAACCACCGACACGCGGATTTTCAGAACGCTAAGTGATTGATTCTGTTCTTATTTATCAACTAGTTACCGGGGCGTTCGTTGCGCTATTTGCAGTACGATGCAGGACTATTCAGGACCGAACCACGCAAAATTCACGCACGACAAGCTGGCCGAGTATTGCGAGCTAGTTCTCTCACTCTGGCGCTGCAGCGTCCTCGCCGGATTCGGATAATCGAATTATTGCTTTGGTTTGCATTTCGGATACCAGTTTCAGTCCATTCGCAGGATATTCTTCAATATATTTCTCCAGCCAATTGCGAAGTTCCGCCTCGTCAAATTGAAACTCGATCCTAAAATCCCCGCTCAGCCCCAGGCCCTTTACGCGCCCACGGGCCATGGTTGCAGATGACCACTCAATAGGGGCACCCGACCGACCACGTCCATAGCTGCCGGGTGTTACCGGATGCTCATGGACGTATACGACTCGGCTCTGCCCTCGAAACGTTAACTTCATTGTTCCACCCTCTCTTCAACATCAGGAATTCTCTGAATATCCAAATCCTCCAGTACCAGTGCACTCTCCGATAGGCGAGATTGAAGACTGTCATATATTTTGGTTGCGCCGCGCTGTTCCGCCAGTTTTTCCAGCGTCACGTCATGAAGGCTTATTGCCTCCCGTTTCTCACGCTCTTCTTCTCTCCGCAGTTTTCGAACGTCAAGTTCTAATTTTTCTCGATTGAGATCCCAGTTCCTAATCCTCTCGATAGCCATGATCAACGCGCCTAATCCTGAAACGGATGCCACAACAACCTCAAAAAGTAGAGGAGATTCCTTAACGATCCGAACTGCTTCCAATTTGTGCTTTCGTTTGACGGGGCTCCCTTTCCTAAACCAAAAGTAGTGCGAGAAACGAAATTCTCGGTATTCTTTCTCCGTAAGAACTACAGACAAATCATGTAGCTTTTCAAAGCTGTAAAGTAAATCCGTAATCTCTTGCAAGTACGTGCGTTCATCTTCCCTGAATCGCAAGGTTAAGGAATATCTATTCATGCCATGGTCCTATTTATTTTGGCTTCCGATTGCCTGTCATCCTGCGATAGAAGTTGATTTGATGATCCACAATACACATCGGTGATTGCTATACGGGTATTGATAAGAGATACGTGTGCTAACTCGTGTCATAAAGCGCCTTCCAGTCAACATAGGGCCCGATCTCTTCAAATAGGCTGGAGTCAACGTAACGCCGAGGTAATTCTTCCCGACAGTCATTGAGATACTGAAGCATAACTGCATAAATCTTTTCGCTTGAACTCGAGTCCCAAATCTCTCGCTCCGGCGCCAATTTCCACGTTCTGTATTCGAGGACCTTACGGCGCGTTCGCACAATCCTTTTCTTGTTGACATCGTAGTACTCGCCCCGCACTTGCGACCCGAGGAAGTGCAAGCAAATGTAGCCGATTATTTCATTGTATCGCCACATACCTCCGTACGACTTGCCCAGATGACCGCGAAACCACACATCTCTACTTTGATTATGTCGAGATTCTTCGAGCAAAACTTCGCGATCTGGTGTGCCATTTGGAACAAGAACACCATCGATGTACGCATTCATTTCCTGGTAGTAACGCTTCTCAGGCAGACGATAAACAGGAATGTCGTATAGGTAACGCTCCGGACCAGACACAACGCCTCCAGATTAATAGGTAGACTGAACCCAAACTAGCATCTCGTAATCTCCTCTGACTTCTCTATATGAAAACAATTATCAACTCAGGGAGAAATGCATCCTCGAATACCGGTCCGATTTATCCTCCGTCTCGAGTCGATTTGCCTGCAAATCGGCGACTATTTTTTCAATCTTCTCGTCACTGATACCATTGAGTTCATCTGTCGTCAGAACGCGGTCGAAGTCACTCTGCGCTTCATATAATGATTTTCTCTTATCCCAATCTGACATATACGAACGACTGTTCACGCGCCCCAAGTGCTCCCAGTAGATTCTTCGACCATCGGAAAAGTCAATAACGAAATCCGGGTGAATATCGAACTTTTCGCCTTTCAATTCGTAGACCTGCTCGTATTCAAACGAAAAATCGCCTCCGCGTTGCTTCGCCTCAAGTAACTTCCTGTATATGATGTACTCGACTCGCGATTTGACGACGACATCAGTACCAGGCGTGTATGCATAGAGTTGTCCTTCTTTTGCGAACAGGCTGGTACGGCGTTCGACGACTGCACTACGCAACCTTATCTGTCCGAGAAATTGTGGCACTTCTGCGATATCCTCGCCCTGCTGGACGAAAATCTTCACTTGATTTCGCGCCCGCGTAAGCGCCGTGTAGAGGAGCTCTCGACTCGTATATCTGGCTTTTGCCGGAAGCACGATGAACACGGCCCCGAAGCCACTTCCTTGCGCTTTGTGTACTGTAATTGCGTACGCCAGTTCAAGCATGTCTCTGTTGCGTAATGAGCCAATCGAAACGGGCTTTTCGACGTCCGTGAAAAAGACCTTATTGTTTCCAACTACAGCACCAAGGGAGCCGTTGGATACCCACAAGCGATTCTCGCGATATTCATTCTGCGTGTGCATCACTTTATCGAATAATTTGAAAACGACCTCTCCAGATGAATGGGCAAGTGGCTCCTTGGCACGCAGAACGTCCTGGAAGAACAAATTGAGGCCCGACGCGCCGAAATACGCGCTGCGATACGGGGACAGCACCTGAAATCTATCCAGGCTTTTCGGCCTTTCACCGGGCGAAGTGATTCCGAGCAACCTTGGCAGCTCGTCTTCGCCCAAGCCCTCGTCCTCAAGCAAGAGCTCGACCCTATCCCGCAGCTTCTCTAGTAGCTCCTCCTTGGATTCCCACACGACCATTTCGACGTCGCCAAAGATCTGCCCAGCCTTGGATGTCTGGGAAAGGTAGCTTTCCGCGAGTTTAGATTCATTAGAGAACACTTTGGTGAATTCAATGTACTCTTCACTCATTTCTGCCCGACAATTGACCTCAAGCGTGGCAATGTTCCGAGAAAACTTCGCGGGATCTTGGACCATCATGTCAACGGTGTCGACAAATGGCTTCCCAAAGCCAATTGGAGGAAGTTGGTTGGGGTCGCCAACGAGAATCAATCGTTTGAGATGAGTCAGGTCGATGCTGCGCAAGACTTCTGCGAACTTTGGCAGATCGACCATCGAGGCCTCATCGATCACCAGATTGTTGATGATCCTCGTCCCGGACTGAGAGGCGGTGTTTCGTTGATCGACCAGAAATTTGTCGATCGTCAATGCGTTGACGGAAGTTATTCCTTCCTCGTTGCTCTTCAATCTTATGACGGCTTTGCCGGTAGGGGCCAGAACGATATTCAGTTCTCTTTGCCGATTCAAGAAATCGATGATTTTCAGAAGCTCAAATGACTTGCCCGCTCCAGGTGCTCCGGTGAGTACGAAGAATGCCTTGTCGCCAACGTTACGATACAAATGTTCTCTTTCTTCTCGAAACGCTTCAGCCTGAAAGCGATCTCCTATCTTCGCGGTCAATAATCCGACAGCATTTTCGATATCAGTACTCAGCGCTGCTGTGCTTGAGCCGCGATCTTTCTTACCGACCAGGTCTTGAATTGTGGTCCGAACGAACACCTCGTCGTCGTAAAGAGACTTCAAGTAGTAGAAGGATTTATTAGTCTCCTCGACTCGGACGAGCTTCTCCGAAAGATGTCGCGTGGTCTCATCGGACGGCGAAAAAAGCGTATCGCCGATTTTGTAGGGGGTATCCGTTCTGTAAAAAAGCGAATAAGCTGCTGCAAAATCAACAATCTCGTTCGCCTCAAGAAAGCAGTCGCCGGCATTTTCTCGGTCTTTGAGGATTTGAATGACAACCGCCCGTAGCCGACGACGATCATCGGCAGTCCAAGTATGAATGTCAGGAATCTTGGCCTGATACTTGGCCAGCGGCAATAGGCTGACGTCGATTCGAAACAGGTCCACAAATCCATCGATTTTTTGACCAGATAGCCGGTCTTCTATCTCATCTCCGGGTGAGTAGTCTTCATGAAGCACGTATGGATTTTCGCAGACCTCTTTTAGCGAGCTGCCAATACCCCTCCTGTTGGAAATGCGTCGGAACTGATTCTCGGTAAGATTCAACCCGGACAGCCTCAAGACATCTAGGCCGGACAATCCATTGTGTTGCATGAATTCGCGAGCTTCTGCAACGATACCTGGATAAGACTCGGCCAAGGGTCCCGACCCATCATCCAGAGCCTCTCTCATCGTAAGCACAGTGTCAGCATCAGTGAAGTCTGACGACCTCATCAGCTGCGCAAGATCTTTGTGATAATTTTCCTTTATTCCCGGAATCGATCGAAGGAGGTTGTTTACACCAGGAAGATAGCCCCGTTTGTCCCAGGTCTCAGCAATCAGATCTTCTAACAGCTGGAGCTGCGCTTCTACGAACGATGAATCGACGAATCCATGCTCAAGGACTTTCAGAAGGCTCCGGCGCATTTTGAGAAGGAGATAAATTGCTTGGTCATCATCGACATGCTTTGCAACATATGTGAACCCGTCACGTAATTCTGTCTCGTCTATCGTTACGGCAATTTCTTGGAGTTCAGCATCTGTAATGGCGCCGCCATATTCGATTTTTTCGAGATACTCATGATAAGGAATCCGAACCCCGGTATTTTCAAAATCCAACGTATAGCGCAAAGCCCAGTTCATCTTGGGAAAATTGGGTTGCCTGACCTTTTGCGCTGTTTCCGCTAACTGCTCGTCCGAAATGTCAAAGTACTTTGGCTTCCCTTGGTTCGCTAATAACGCACAGCCTACGACAAGGAATTTTGAGTCTTCACCTGAGACAGGATTGCTGTAATTACAATAGGTAAAGACGATACTTTGCGCCGGCTTCACCTTCTGCTGGAAAAGCTTGATCCGATTCTCGAATATGTCCTCTGGGTAATAATTTCCGGAGTACTTCTTTTTTTCCGCAGCGTCCCTCACGAAGGACAAATTGAATGGCCAAGAAATGACTGAATAAGGTGCTAACTCTTGGCCTATCGACGGAAAGTCAGATGCTACCGGGTTGTCATGTACAAACTTGAGATCGTGCTGGCCGAATGCGTTGATAGACCAGAAGCAAGGCGGCTGATATTCGCCCAACGTCGCCGCATCCGACTTACAGCCCGCACAGCCCGGGCGAGACTCGATATCTACGTTTCGACGCGTCCGAATTCGATCGGACAGAAGCGAACGTTCTCCGATACAGTAAATATTGCTAGCCGGATCGCGACATATATTGCCGTCCCACTTGTTATCGTGCCATGCTATTCGTAGACAAAGGTGCCTTATATCGGCGTCAAGTACCTCCTCGCCGGCAACGTAAGTAAGTTCGTCTACACTGGAAACACCGGTAGCATCCGATGCTGATTCGGCAGCCTCGAAGGATTTCTTGAGTAGTCGTAATTGCCTAAAACTCGGTTCATTTCGAAATTCTAATAACTTGGCGCATCGATAAGCATTGGCTTTATGGGGGCCCGATAGAACCGTATTCTTTGAGAGTTCGAATACGTTCTGAACGTCCAGCTTCTTTGCCCAGGCAATAAGTCCCTCGTACTCCGTTGCCATCCCTACTTCCTTATCTCAATGAACTCTATTGATCTCGTCTACTCAATCGCGTCTGCTGTGACAAGACCCTCAGCAACCAACCGCATCCGCTCCAGCACCTCCTCCAGATTTTCCACAATCTCCGCAGCGATTACTCCCTCGCCACCACTGTGTCATAGAGTCCATAGTGAGTCAGACCGTCGTGGCTCTCGATCCCCGTATAGCGCAGCGAAGCGTCCTCATAGCGGCGAAACGCGAATACGGCTTGGTTCATCTGCTCTGTATTAAATACCTTGAGCCGAACGAGCAGGTGGAAATCCTGCACGGTCAGGCCGGTCACTGTCAGAAACAAGTCCGGTTCGAGTTTGGTGATGACATCCCGCAGCGTGTTCTCGCGAAAGTCGGTTAGGTACATGAATGCCGGAATGCGCGTCGCAAATTTGATGAGCTTCTCCTGAACCAGCTTGCGCTTGGACTTGTATTCCTTCTCTTCGGCGGTGAGTTCCTTTTTCTCCTTCGCCGACAAGTCCTTGTCCTTGGCCTTGTTCTTGAGTTCCTTGACCTTATCGCTCTTGTTGATGATGGTCTCAATGATGTTGTCACCCAGTGACCGCCAGCCTTCGATGCGCTCCACGGCAGCCATCGCCTCGGGGTTGTCCATGATGCGCCGCAGGGTGTCGTTGTCCACATTCACCAGCAGCGCGGACTCCCACTTGCGCGCTAGCAGTGTGGCCGAGGTGCCTGCCATCGCGATGTCGAGAATGCCGCCAGCGTCAATCTGTGTCATGTTCCCGCCGTCGTAGGCCAGCACGGGAAGGAACGACACCAGGTCCTTGACCGCGTTCTCCGGATTAGGCTCGTTGGGTGACAGACCGATCCCATACTCGGAGAGCTGTCGCAACGCTCGGGTAGGGGCGAAGTCGAACACGAAGCAGATGGGCTTGAGGATTTCCTCCTCGTTCGGGTCATCGCCGTTGGGGTTCTTGATGGACCATGGCGATTGCACGCGAAATGCGGCCTGAAAGTAGGTCTCCGGCGACTTCAGATTGCGCAGCATCAGGATAGATGACCACTGCGGCACGGTGATGCCGGTAGTGAGTTTTCCGCAGGATAGCGTGATGGTCTTGGTATCGAATCCGCTGCCGATGGCCTTACGCACCGGCGGCAATGCTTCCAGCCCGATGCCTGCCGTAGCGCCAGCGGCGACGATCGCATCGTAGTCATGCCAGAAAACGTTTTGCTTTTCGCTCAGGAGATTCGCCATGGCGTGGCAGGCCGCGACATTGGGCAGAAACCAGAATGAATGCTGGAGATACGGCAGCAGGCGCACGTCCGAATACGGGAACGGCGGTCGCGTCCCGGTCTTGAGATACTCCGCCGCCTTGGGCGCGTAGGAGCCGCGGATGATATCCAGCCATTTCTGCACATCGCTTTTATGCTTGAACTGGGCCAACACACCCGTGCCCGAAGCCTCGAAGAAGGCGTTGAGGTCAAACTCGTCGAATTCCCCGGCGCTCGCGATGGCCACCAGCTCATCCGGCATTTGGTAGGTTAGTAGCCGCATCTGCGGCAGCGCGCCATAAGGATTCCACTTACCGGGATTCGTTTTCGCGAACTCTTCCTTGGCGCGCTGCTCGTCGGTGTAGGTCCAGTTGAAGATCTGCTCCTCGATGAACTCGCCCGTGGCAAGCGCCCTGAACGGCGTTCCGGAGAGGTAGAGATACGCCTTGGTGGTGATAGGCAGGAACTCGGTCTCTTTCTCAGAGAGTTCGGCAAGATCCTCGTTCACGTCCTCCAAGCCCGAACCGTATTCGATTTTCGTTTCTTTCTTGGCAACTGCATCCTCCTCGCCCTCGAACAGCTCCTTGGCCGTGTCGCGCCATGCGCCGAAGTGGTACTCGTCAAACACCACGAGGTCCCACTTCACCTCATGGAGCCATTCGTTCTTGGCTTTGATATTTCCGGCGTCGTCGCGACCCAGGAAGTCCTGGAAGGATCCGAAATACACGAGCGGCTTCCGGGCGGAGACTTTTGACGGGTCGGTGTCCGAGTTGCGGGAGAGGTACAGCCAGCCGTCGAAATCCACGTGACCCTCCAGGTCCGTCTGCCACGCATCCTCGACGGCGGGCTTGAAGGTCACGACAAGCACGCGCTTAGCGCCGAGTTTTTTCGCTAGCTGATAGCTGGTGAAGGTCTTGCCGTAGCGCATCTTCGCGTTCCAGAGGAAGCGCGGAACGGCGTGCATGTCCTCCTTCCAGATCGAGTGAAAGTATGCGTGGGTCTTCTCCACAGCGGCGCGCTGTTCGGCGCGCATTGGGAAGGTCTCGTGGTGAGTGCCGGTCAAGCGCTGGCCGGTGCGCAGTTCGGTGACGACGGTTTTCACGTCCGCGACCTTGCAACGCACCCATTCCAGCTCGACGTTCTCGAAACCCTTGCGGACGAGCGCTGCACGCACTTCATGGTCGCTGAAGATGCTGCCGTCGTCACGCTCGGCAGACTCGTCCAGTGCGATGGTGTAGTTCTTGATGGCGGCAGTTTTGAGCTGCTCGGCCACGCGCTGCTTCACGTCGCGCGTGGTCTGGCCCACCTTGAGCAGTCCCTTGTGCGCTTCGTCGGCAATCGAGTAGGCATACAGGCGGAGTCGGGCTTCCGGTTTGGGGGCGAGGATTTCTTCGATGGTCTTACTCATCACCCTCGCCCATCGGGCGGATCATGCTGTCGATGAACGCGATCTCGTCCTTGGTGATGCCGTACTTCTCGTAGAGCATCTCATCGGTCCAGTTGCAGTCCCAAGATTGTTGGGGCACCCACGAGTATGTCGATCGGAGCGCATGTTGGGTAATCTTGCGAAGCGAGACAAGGAAACGGAAGAACCGGGTCTTGGTATAGATCTGAAGGCTATTCGCCTCTTTTTCGCTTGCGAGCGGTCCAGCGACCAGATATGTCTGCGTACAGACAGAAGCGGGCGGCGCCACTATTGACGGCCCTAGAACCAGAGCGGGGATTGCGCCACGCTCACCGTATGCCTCTGGAAGAAACACCTTCCATGAATCGATCAGATGCGCGTTCTTCTTGATGTCAGAGCGAGCGGCGTAAGCTACTACGCGCCGTCCTCGAACCGTGAGATAGAGGGCGACCGAGCCGCGAAAGGGCTTGTCCTTGTATGCGGAGAAATTCGTTGCCAAGCCAAATGGGGTATCCGCGCCGACCACTGTATCCATCGTCGGTTCAGTGAGAGCCTGAACACGTTCGAGAATTCCAAGTGCGCGATGGTCTCGAATGAAGATGTCATGCGCTCCCAGGTCCCTTGTAATGGTCGGATGGCATTCCTCACCTTGGAATAGGGTGTATTGTGCATCACCTTGATATTCCCTACTCCAAAGGAAATACCCAACGCCCCCCTCGAAATCCACACCGGGGAACGCCGTTGACATCTTTGTGTAGTCAACAAGGTGGCTGATGTGCCGATCGGTGAGCATGGTCTTGCGGAACTCGCCCATACCGCGCCCGCCAGCCAGCCAGCGCGAGGGGATGACCATGCTGAGGTAGCGCGGGTCCAGCCGCATCGCCTGCTCCACGAACAGGTGGTAAATCGAGGAATCGTTACTTCCCCCACCCCCGCCTTTCATCTGATACGGTGGGTTGCCGATAATCACGTCGAACTGCATATTGTCTCCAAACAACTCAGTTAACCGAGTCTTGATGTCGTTAGTGTGTATGAACGCATAGGCATGGGTCTCAAGCCCCTCCTCGCGGTCAAAAATCGTTCGCGGCGCACCACAGTGCCTGCACTTCGTTTCCGCCCATGTGTGCTCCAGCCGCTCGAACCAGATATTGCCGTCGTCGCTCGCAAATCCGTTGGAAATTGAGTGCTCGCCATTCGCATGCTTCGAGCAATACACGCTACGCCGCGCCAGCAGACTGGTGAGATGTGTGATACCGATGCCGAATACCTGCTTGATCAGAATATGACTGACGCGCTCATTGAGGTCCGGTATTTCGCCCGCCAGCCCCTGGGTGAGGCGGCGGGTGATCTCGCGCAGAAACACACCCGACTTGGTGCAGGGGTCGAGGAACTTCACCGTCTTGTCTGTCCAGAGATTTGCGCCGCCGTGGTCGGCTGCCCACGCCTCGGCCAGCGTGTCCAGCATTCGGTTGGCGAACTCGGGCGGCGTGAATACCTCATCATTGGAGAGGTTCGCGATGCACGTCAAGACATCCGGGTTTCGTCCACGCAGTGCGAAACCAGCTCGCTCGCTCATACAACACCCTTCGGCGCGTTACCGAGCGCGAATGAGGCCAGTTCGCCCACCGTCATCAGCGGGTAACTCTTTGCAGGCGCGAAAATCTCATGCTTACCGAGTTGAGCGAAAAGATCACCCTCCGCGCTGAAGGCCGATGAGTGAGTCAGGATGTCCAGGCGGAAGTCGCGCCGTTGGTACTTGCCCTTGCCCAGGTAGCCCCACTCGGAAAATGTGATCGGCTGGCCGTCATGTGTGCGCATGGTCAGCGCATCGCCGTGCACCAGGTTCTGGGAGAGCACATAGCCGGCGGCGCGATGAAGTTCGTCTGACGCATCGCCGTTCAGGTAGTCGGTGAGGATTTCCAACATGTTAGCCCGGCACTCGGCGATGTTGTCAGCCAGCAACTCGATGCCATATATGCACATCAGCGCGAGCAGGGCATAGTGCTGACGCTCGAAGTCCAATTTGCCATACTTGAGTTCGACCGCAGCGAGCTTGCGCTGCAGGATACGCACGAGGAAATTGCCGCTCCCGCACGCGGGCTCCAGAAAGCGGGAGTCGATGCGTTCGGTTTCACCCTTGACGAGGTCGAGCATGGCTTCGACCATCCACGCGGGCGTAAATACCTCTCCATGATCGGCTACACGTCGCTTTGATTTAATCTGCTTTTCCGTCAATTGCAATTGCACTTCCATTTTCCAATTCGAATTACGCTGCCTCTGCTTCTATGACAATTCCGGCGATTTCTTCTGTATACCAAAAAGGTTGACAACGAATCTCCATTCTGTCCGCTTCCACTTCAACTTGCTGAATGCGGACCAGCGTCAATGCGACTATGGGTTTTTCGTGCCACGGTCAGCAACTGTATTCGCTGCGCGCAGCAGTGCCGGCAACAATACATCATCAATATCAAGATGACCTTCATTCACGAGGTTATCCAGTTGGTCATGCGGCATCTATCTGCCCCGCCAAAACTACTATTGGCCCCGCCAACACTCGACTGAGGAACGCATTGTTGCCAGACCGCCGTTTGCGGAACTCACTATCGGTGTAGAGCGTGGGATTTACTTGCCGGCCGAGTTGTCGCTCAACGATGGAAAGGGTTGTGTACAGATCTTCGAGCGTCAGCTCGTCGGACACGACGAGAAGATCTATATCGCTACTCGCGGTGTCAGCATGCTTGGCCACCGAACCGTAAATAAGCGCCAGGGATACTCGTGCCGCCAAGGGTTCCAGCGCTGTTCGCAGGTTCTGCTCAACACCTACGGTCTTGCTGACTATGGAACAAAGCTCCTCATATATAGGTGAGTCGGGATTGGCTCGGTAATGTTTTTGGCTTCCGTGCCGCTCGGTCACGACGAGTTCGCTTCGTGCCAGCCTGGCAAGCTCGCGCTGAACCGCGCCCCGGCCGACGTTGGCCAGCTCGATTAGCTCGGTGACGAAAAAGCTCCGTTCCGGTTGCCCGAACAGCAGCCCAAGCAGGCGCTGCTGGGTTGCTGTGAAAAGAGCGTCCGCCAGAGATTGCTTGCCCGGCCTTTGGGCGGCTTTTGGGGATCGTCGAACAATGGCGGCATCTGTACCCATAGTGGGTATATTAGTACCCGTTTTGGGTATAGTCAACTGATCAGCACATTGCCCGTGATCTTGCCAGTTATTCCAACGGTTTGCGGGTCGACTAATTTGGATTGCGGACATTTGCAAGTCCTGACCTGCGTTTATGCTGATAATTAGCAGGTTATAGCCTGCGTAACGAATAGACCCAGAGGCCTGAATGTAGGAACACGCTCGATGCGGAGAATAGCGTCCTTATTCTCCGTAATTTATGCGGAGAATAGCCTTGTGCCTGCGGAGAATAGCCCGCATAATATCCGCAAATAATGCGGAGATTACAACTTGTACATCTGGCAACAACCTGAATGGCCATCCCTCACCTGGGATCAGGCTGCTTTAGCCACATTGCTTGGCCAAGTATCGCGCGCCCAGGGGAAGCTCCTGGGCAAGATGGAAGCACTCGGCTTCGACCTGCGCAATGAAGCTCACCTTCAGACATTAACTCAGGATGTCGTCAAGTCCAGCGAGATAGAGGGTGAGCATCTCGAAACTGACCAGGTGCGATCGTCCATTGCCCGCCGGCTGGGCATGGACATTGCGGGGCTGGTTCCATCCGACAGAAATGTCGATGGTGTCGTCGACATGATGCTTGATGCAACCGGCAAATATGACGATGCGCTGACGGTAGAGCGACTTTACTCCTGGCACGCCGCACTGTTCCCGACGGGCTACAGTGGCATGTACAAAGTATCGGTCGCTGAATGGCGGGACGACAGCGAAGGCCCGATGCAAGTCGTGTCCGGCCCAATCGGTCGCGAAAAGGTGCACTACGAAGCGCCGCCGGCCGACCGGGTTCAGCAAGAGATCGAAGCATTCCTGGAGTGGTTCAACACATCCAATGAAACGGACCCGATCCTGAAAGCCGGACTGGCTCACCTGTGGTTCGTAACGATCCATCCGTTTGACGACGGCAATGGACGCATCGCCCGCGCCATCGCGGACATGGCGTTGTCACGATCGGATGAAAGCCGGCAACGCTTCTACAGCATGTCGGGTCAGATACGAAACGAGCGAAAGGAGTACTACCACACACTCGAATGGACACAGAAAGGCGAGCTTGACGTGACACGCTGGCAAACGTGGTTTTTATCCTGCCTGGATCGTGCAATCGCAGGAGCTGAGGAAACTCTGTCTACCGTCCTTACAAAATCCCGATTCTGGGAGCGGTTCGCAACAGCGGCTCTGAATGAACGGCAGATCAAGGTGCTCAACCGACTACTGGACGGATTCGACGGCAAGATGACAACGTCGAAGTGGGCAAAGATTGCGAAGTGTTCACAAGACACGGCTCATCGCGACATCCTCGACTTGATAGAAAAAGGTGCATTGGAAAAAGATGCCGGAGGCGGACGTAGCACCAGCTACTCCCTGTCACCCGGCTGATGGCAATCCGGCAATCATTTCCAGCAACAGCCTGTTGGGGCGAATGAATTTACCGCCATGCATACTCGCCGGGCGCCGGCTCAGTCGGCAGGACGCTTCGACCGGATCCACCATCAGCACGTTCGGGAAGCGCCACACATACGCCTCCAGGTCCTGGCGCGCCACTCGCATGGAGCTCAAAACAGAACGATCCGTTGCCGTATCGAACTGGCAGCGACCCAGCACCAGCAGTGCTTTTCGAATCTCAACATCGGGACAACCGAGCCCTGCAAGCGTTTTAGCGAACAGCGGCTTGAAGATGTCATTGCCTAGCGCTGCAAATTGCGGCTTCCGCAATCCTGCGGCAAACAGCGCGGCACGCGTCTCGTCGTGGCAGAACAGCACACACTGACGCCGATCGATGGTCAGGCGGTCGGCATGCCAGCTGCCCAGTGGGCTGGTTTCGGTTAAGGGCTCGACCGACACATCGGGCAGACGCTGCGCAAGTTTTCGGGTCGCGTGGATGATCATTTCAGTGACGCATGATACGACGCACTGCACCAGTTTGCCGCGTCGTGGCTGGCCGTCTCTTGTCAAGAAAAAGGGGGCACAAGTTTTGCCCCTCTTTTCGCTCGCCATTCATTTGGCGCAGCGATAGTATCTCCGCAATGACACCGACGTCGTTGCGGTCTATCAACGACACCCGCTCCACAGCAGCATCGGAGCACCCAGAGCGCCTCTAACGGTCGTGCAACAGGTGTATCGGCAATAAGCCGTCGACCGTCATTTAGAAGTACCCCAATCCGCGCTATCACGTTGGATTTATTCTCACTCCTTGCGCCATCTGCTGGTGCAACTTTCTGGCAGGCCGCAACAGTGCGATGCCACTTTTGCCGCAGCCACGCAAGATGCGTGACGCAGCAATCTGTGCCGTTGAACATCTGTTGCAACACAGCCCGTCTTTGTGAGCGCCCCGGCGCACCACAGAGACGGGCCTCCGTAAGCTGGCGCAAGTCAGCGGCCTGCAAGGCTTTCGCGGTTTTCTCCAAGCTGTAAAAGCCATCAAGACGCCTTGTTCGGCGGCCAGTCGATGGACTGACTGGCGCAGCTCCACCTTCATCCGCGTCCGCTCGTCGGTCGTTCCGAGGTGTCGGGCAAGGCGATTCACATAGGCAGCACTCCATTGCTGCCACCCGGCCTCGCAACGAGGCCATCACGCTGCGACCGCCAGCCTCCCTGCGGTTTACCACTAACCGAAATCAGGAATGCGTGAAAACTATTTATGGAGAATGACATGAACAAAGTAGGTGGCCACAGAAACTTTGGTTACGGCAAACGCATGGCGTGGGCCGGCAAGCAGGCAATCCGGGATCGTTATGGCGATGGGCGCTACGCAACCTTTGCGGCACACGCCGAGCGCTGGAAAGTGTTCTCGGCCTGGTGCCAGGAAGTATTTGCCATTCGGGACGCACGACAGGTTGATCACAGCGTCATCGAAACGTACGGGAAGACATTATCGACTCAGGTCAACAACGATCGATTGTCGGTCGCTTATGCCCAGAACCTGTTATCGACCGTCAACGTGGTGCTGGAGTCGATGCGCGGCGATCGTAAGGTTCGCATTGCGCCAGCGGCGACGGTCGGTGAGCGCTCGACCGTTCGATCAACTGCGCCAGCGGGACTGGACCGCGATATGGTGCGCCAGTGTGCGGAGCACATCCGTTCGGCAGGACACCAGCCGGTTGCGTCAGTCATCGAGCTCGCTCGCGAGTTGGGACTTCGACTTCGCGAAGCGTCCATGCTGGATGCGCGACTGGCCTTGCACCAGGCGCGCACGCTCGGTGCGGTCAACATCACGGCCGGCACTAAAGGCGCCCGTGGTCGTCACGTTGATCGCTGGGTGCCGGCGTCGCAAACGGCGACGGATTGTTTGGTCCGGGCTGCCGCTCTGCAGGGTGACGGCCGCAACCTCATTCCGCCGGAGATGTCGTGGCGACAATGGAACTGGCGGGTGCATCGCGTCTGGTCGGTGGCACGGGACAGTTACGGTCTCGAGAAGATTCATGACCTGCGTGCCGCCTATGCGTGCGAACGCTACCAGCAACTGACCGGGTCCGAAGCACCAGTGATTGCAGGCGTCCGACGGGCCAGTCGGGATGATGATCACAAGGCGCGGGACGTCATTGCACGCGAGTTAGGTCACGCCCGCCGGGATGTCGTTGCCGCCTACGTGGGTAGTTCCCGATGAGCCGGCCCGGCAATCAGCGTGCCGCGGGTCGCCAGGCGCGTGCCCTCCTGGCAAAGCGCCTGCCCGGCTCAAAGCGCGGCACCGTGCGCCATCACCTGCAGCGCGCAGCGTACATCGCCGCAACCATCTGGCGGCGCTGGCACGTTGGCCCCTACCAATGGCAATTGAAACACTTGCGCTGGTACCTGGTGGAGCAGACCAACGAGTGTGCCAGCGGCACTCGGTATCGATATTGGCTGACGGTGCGGCTGTTGATCTTCAGTCTCGATAAGGACGGCTGGATTGAGCGACTCGACGGACCGTGGGTACGGCCAAATGGGGTGCGCGGCCCGCTAAAATCAGGTCGCCCGATTCTCGAACCGACCCCGCCGGCGCGCTGAGGCTCCTCTGCATGTCGCGTACCGCAATGAATCCCGCAGCCCCGTCGACGGCACTGTTGCCGCGGTTCATCCGGCTGCGCGACACCGCCTTCTATTTGGGCATGGACCGCAACCGCTTCAACGCGGAGGTGCGGCCCTACCTCACCAAAATTCCGATCGGCCGGCAGGGCATCGCCTTCGATCGACTTGAACTGGACGCCTGGGCGGATCAGTATAAGTCCCGCAACGGGCGTCCCGGTCGATTCTTAGGAGAACGACTATGGGACGCAGTAGGAGATCGCCCGGTCTCGTCAAAAGGTCGGGCGTTTGGCACATCGACAAATGGATCGAAGGGCGGAGAGTTTGCCAAAGCACTGGCTCAGATAAGATCGCCGAAGCGGAGCGCTACCTCGCACGATTGAGGGAATGCATCCGCAAAGCGGAAGTTTACGGGGTCAGACCAAAACGGACATTCGAACAGGCGGCGGCCAGGTTCGTTCGAGAGAACCAACACAAGCGCTCGCTGGATCGCGATGTCTGCATGCTAAAGCAACTGATGCCGTTCATCGGGCACCTGGCGCTGAACCGGGTTCATCGGGGAACACTTGATCCGTGGGTCGATTTCAAACGGGAGGAAGGCAGAACACCGGCAACAATCAATCATGGGCTGAAAGTAGTACGGCGCATCCTGAGACTCGCCGAGTACGAGTGGATGGATGAGCATGGACTGACCTGGCTGGAGCGCGCGCCGCGTATCCGCATGCTGCCCAACCCCAACCCGCGGCAACCGTATCCGATGAGTTGGGCCGAGCAGCATGTCTTGTTCTCCAAACTACCCTCGCATCTCGCAGAAATGGCATTGTTCGCCGTCAACACCGGCTGCCGCGATTCCGAAATCTGCAGGATGCAATGGGAGTGGGAGGTCAAGGTCCCGTCACTTGAGACCTTTGTATTTATTGTTCCGGGAAAATTCGTCAAGAACGGCGAGGAACGATTGGTAGCGCTCAACGACATTGCCAAACGAGTGGTGGATTCACGTCGAGGGAAACACCCGACGCACGTGTTCGCGTACAAGGGCAAACCGGTACAAAGGATGCTAAACAGCTCCTGGTGCCGGGTTCGAGAGAAGGTCGGGCTACCGCAGGTTCGTGTTCATGACTTGAAACACACGTTTGGCCGGCGCTTACGAGCGGCGGGTGTGAGTTTCGAAGACCGACAGGACTTGTTAGGACACCGTTCCGGACGAATGACAACACACTACTCGGCAGCAGAACTCAGCAAGCTGATCGAAGCGGCCAACACAGTGTGTGAAAGAAGCGGTAACAAGCCTGAGTTGGTGGTTTTGCGGCGACTAAACGTAAGCTAAGGGTCCCGCAATCCCACGCAAAACTCACGCAAAATGGAATGGCCACCAATCGGCAAACGCGTAAGTGTTTGAAAAGAATGGTGGCCAGGGGCGGAATCGAACCACCGACACGCGGATTTTCAGTCCCGTGGTAAGTCGCCTTTGGCTATATTTTTCAATGACTTACCGAAGCGCTCGTTGCCTTGTTTGCAGTACCGTGCAGGACCATGCACAGCCAATAAACGCAAAACTCCCGCAAGGATTTCCAGGCCGAAATGTAAAGGTCACGAGCGCTGGTATCTGAGGTGGGGGAACCAGTCAAATCTTTCCTGCAGTGATTCGTATTTCACTCGTTAACTGCTGTCTCTGCATACTTTGCTCATCAGCACTGTGATTCTTTCCGTTCTATATTTCACTAGCCGTTCGATATTCCTTTCCTCTCCTAAGCGTAAAGGAGGTTCATTCTAAATCAACTCGTCATACCGACGACCGACCAACGCCTATGGTAGTGTGCCTAATCGAAACGAAAGCCAAACAGACCGCCGCTTTGCGTATCGTCTGACAGTCTGGTTTCGAGCACCACATCATCACGAACAATTGTCTCGGAAAGCGGTAGACGGTCGAAAATATCTGAGTTCATGGTAACGATGTACTGAAGCTCTTTACCTTCGGTTGCCTGTGTTCCCAGCAACATTGCGCGAGCGATTTGCCGCTCGTCAACGCCATCAAATAAATGACTGTCGTGGAATAAGAATCCAGGCCCTTGCTTCCTTTCCGAATTTAGGCTGAACAGGGCTAGATCAAGGCAAAAGATTTCAATATTAGAGATTCCACCACCACGATCCCCTTCAATTGAGATTTTGAATTCTGGACCACGATCTGTTGCAGAAATCTCGAAACGGCCTTCGCGATCATCATAAAGCTCAGATATTGCTTCGGTAACGAGAAGAATTGCCTCGTCAAGAACTGCTTTGCGCTCTTGGTAATCCTGTTGTAGTCGTCTGTGTAGGCTGCCGCGATCTATATCGAGCTGAGTCTTTTCGCCTTCTAAGAGCTCTGCCGCCTTGAAGCGCTCTTTCAAGCTTGCCGCTTCGGCTTCCAGTTCTGCAAGCTCTTTTTGTAGTGCGAGAAAATCATCAAGAGCACCATGGCTTTCTAAGGTTTTGAGTATCCCTTCGCGTTCCGCATCAAGAACTCCGGCTCTAGCGTTGACCATTTCTATTCTCTCGGTAACCTGAGACACTTCTCTTGTAAGATGTAACCCTCGATTTTGAACCACTGATTCATAAAAGCCGCGAACCTCATCAAGCCGCTTGAGTGCGACGCCAGGAAGTTCGATTCCGGCTGATGCATATACCTCTTCAAGCATAGCGGGGTCCGGTGGCGCTTCACTCTCAAGCGCTGCCTCCAAGTGATTGAGGGTCTCTCGTAAGCCTATAGTTTCACGGCTAAGAGTCTGCATTTCTGTTTTCGCACGAGCGGCCCTCTTCGCGAGGTCATCATAAGATTCGTGTACTTGAAAGTTGTCAAGTTGAGCTTTCCGTTGGCTTGCTTTCTTCTCCGCCACTGTCATCTCAGAGCGGAGTTGCGCGACGGTGCCAATAATCTTACCGAACGCCCCGCCCTTCGCGGCCTTCTTGAGCTCTTCAAGTGCCTTTTCGCGAGATTTTACCTTTTGAAACTCAAGCGAGATACGCCAATCAAGCCCGAACAAATAAGAGAGGTTTTCCTGCCAGTCCCACTTTTGCTGCTTTTCGGCTTGACGTTCCGGGCTTATAAACGCACCAGAGTTTTGGCGGCGAACAAAATACGAAATCATCGAGCGGAAAGACGGTGTAAAGGACTTTTCGTAGATTGTTCCAGATAGGTCCGCAGGAAGGCCAAACAAGACGTGTCCGAGCATGACTTTCCAATTCTCGTTCGAGATGAATGCCCGTTCACTCTCCTTGTCAGTTTTGATCGGCAAATCATCGCGCCCATCAAACCCTTTCAGAAGGAATATCCGTGAGGGTTGGACCCCGCCACGTTCTATGTGAAATTTCACTCCCCAAAAACTAAATTCAGCCGTGAACGTATGTTCTATTAGTTCATCCGTACGAAACAAACTATTCTTGTCGCAATCGGCTCCGAGGAGGAAGTGAATTATCTCTACAAGGCTTGTCTTCCCGGCACTATTTCGCGTCTGCTTGTCACTTGCACCTGGAGTACGATCTGATAACAGAACGTTAAGTCCTTCTTGGAACTCAACACGCTTAAAGGTGCTTAGGGAGCTGTCGATATTTAGTATCATCGTCCACCCCCGGCAATCAGAATTCCTCGGTCATAGCCAATAGCGTCGATTGCAAATAGAAAACTCAGTGATAAGACGAACCAGTCAAATGAAAGCGGATTCGCATGCTCGTTACGTCCATCCTGTACGCGTTCCCATAGTTCGGAAATCGTTTGATCCTGATCTAGTGCTGCTAATATCTCACTGCCTATGCCGAGAATAGCCCTGTCTTGTTTTAGATGTTTTCCCGGCAGGATCATGGCGCGTCCTCTACCGATACATTTTCGAAAATATCGCAGCTTTCAAACAGATGTGCCAACAACGCCATCGCTGCGACCTGACGCGCTGGGGCAACCGATCCAATGCCTGTTACAAAAACATAAAGTCCATCCATAATGGAGGCAGGCGTAAGATCTTGCGCCTTAAGATATTTGTAGCGGACGTTGAACATTTCTGCGATCGTTTCACCGATAAGTGGATCGTGATGATTGTCGATGTAATCGGCGACAATATACGCATTTTGCCAACCACTGGAAATTAGCGTTTTCCAGTACTCCGGGAGGTCATTTGCATCTAGCTTATCCGCGGGGACGGGGTCTATGTTTGTAAGTTCAGGATTGCTCTTCTCAGTTGCTTCTATTACTCCACTAATAAGGTCTCGCAACTCGGCTACCTGGAGGTTTTGAGAATCATGGTTAGTTGCGACGGGGCCGAGAATCTCCTCAATCTGACTCTTTTCCAAGCGACCTACTCGCTGCTCGAATCCTTCTAGCCCGATAAACCCGAATTTTGTCTCCCGGTTTTCATCCCGCAATTTTTCAAGTGTTTCCACTGCCTCGACAGGCAGGCCATCAATTAAATTATGGACCATGTACCATTCTTTCATGATGGCACCAATACCGTTCTTAGCCTTCGCAAAGTCCTCTTCCATTTTACTTATCAAGTAAGCAACTTTGCCTTTGTCACCATTTAGCGCTCCGTAACATTGATAGACCTGTCCCGTTGATTGCAAATATCCATCGCACCCCTTATCACCCTTTTGGCCGAAAGGGCGAACGCGGACAAAGTCATCCCCATGTACCTTCTGCATGACATCGGAGAAGAAATCCTGAAAAGCGTCGCCAGACGATTCTCTAAGCTTCAATCGCAATGAGAGCTTCCACCAGTGCTCCTGCGTAGAGTTCATATACCCATCCTCGTTCTCGCTAACATATCAGCAAAAAACTCGGAAGCGGGAGTGACGCCCGTGACCAATAGCCGCTCCCTTGCACGGGTACAGGCTACATATAACAGATGACGTTCTGTTTCATACACCTCATCAAGTTCGGTTTCATCGGCTACGGTTTCGATGCGCTCTTGTAGCGGTAGAACGTCATCGTCACATCCCATAACTACTACAACCTTAAACTCAAGACCTTTGGCTAGGTGCATGGTTCCGATAGACATCCGCCCATCCCGTTCCTCCACGCGCTCTGACAGTTCCAGTGGCTTTTGTTCGACCTTCTTTACTACAGCACGAGCTCGTGACAGTTCATTGTTGCTACGAACAAATATGCCTATTTCGTCGGGTTCAATTCCCTCATTAATGACTTCTTGAACCCAAAGAGAAACCTCTTCACATTCCTGTTTGCTATCATCGAAAATTGTCACTTCTGGATCAGGCCCATTGAAGACTGAAACGGTTCCCCTCCTGTCTTCCTCATTGCCATCCACGTCCCGCACGAGCAGCGGCAAAAGCCTGTCCACCGTTTGACGGATTTGATGTGAAGTGCGGTAATTGACCGCGAGGGTATGAGATCGTCCACGAATATCTATACCGAGCGCCTTCCACGAGAAGGGCTCCTGAAAAATTCGCTGGCCGAGATCGCCTGCAAAAAACAACGTTCCCGGTTTCTGATCTGCAATAGCTGCAAGCATGCGTAGTTCAGGCACACCCAAATCTTGTGCCTCATCAACGATAATATGGGAAAAGGGTTTGTGTTCTTGTTGGGCAAAATGTTCCGTTACTTTTCCAAAAATACCGGGCCATGAATTAAGACCTTGGGACTCTAACAGCTCTCGTGTTCGCACAAACACAGGCCACACGCGCTTTCTTTGCTTTGTGCCCATGCGATTCTTTCGCCCCAGACGCGGCACATCTCGGTAAGCATCCAAAGACTCGATCTGCCACGCATCGACGACATTGTTCCATTCGGAGACAAGAAAACGAATGGTGAAACCGGTGAGCTTCATCTCCTTCACAGTAGTTTCAAGTGCGGCCTTAACTTGTTCCTTTGACGCTGCCCGAGGCGTATGGCCGAACGCAAGGGTAAATAGGTCATGCGCCACACCGTCGAACGGTAAAACCGTCACATTCGAATCATTACGGCCACCATTCCCAATCAACATCTGAAGCTTGTGCTCAAGAGCATTAGCGAGCGGGGAAGAAAACGTTGTCAGAAGAACTTTTGCTTGGCGGTCTTTCTTCAAAATGACGGCAGCACGATGTAGCGCGACAACGGTCTTCCCCGTACCCGCCGAGCCGGAAACACGGGCCGGACCACTGAATTGCTGCTCCACCACACGCCGCTGCGACGGATGCAAGAAAATCGTCCACTGGTCCCAAGGATATTCAAGGGCTAGGGTAAGCTCTTCTACATCCTCCAGAACTCGGAAGCGACGTTGGGCGTCGGGATGATCGAAGGGGCTTGCGCCAGTTGCTGCTGCTTCAGGCTTGCGCAACGTACCCGTGCCCACATAATCGAGCAAGGCTTCTGCCGCCTCCGCCGGTATATGGTCGCTGATCTCGAAAAACCCGTCTTCTGTGGATTGCCGAATATCCGCAACCCAATCCTGCGGCACGCCAACACCAAGCAAATCCTCTTCGGAAAGATCAAGAAATAAGGGTAGTAGAATCTCCTCTTGCTTCGTTTCGGCAACCGGAATCTCTTGCGGCTCCGAGGAGGTGTAGACGGGAATAGTAATCTCTTCCACACGCTCGCGTACTTCGACAATTTGAGCCGCGCCAGTCTTGGGATGTGTTTCAATCCTTCTTCGTTCCGCCCATCTATAGGCATCGTCATGGTGGTCTACGTAACAGATCAAGAAACTGGCAGCAGTTTTGTGAACGATCACTCGAACATCTCGATTGGACCGGATAGACCAAAAATTCGGGTCCTTGGATTTGTCAATGCGGTGGAATTGGAGTCCGGGCGCAGACGGGTCTTGCTGCAAATCGAATACTGTAATTTTTGCGGCAGACTGCTCTTGAGAATTTAACCTGCCAAGTGCTTTAGTGAAACTGTCTGCGATACGGAATTGCATTAACTTCTAGACCCCAAATACCTTCATGACTTCATCGCCGAAGTGGTTGATGACCTTGACGGCAAAGCGGCCTGTCGAGGGCCGCCCGAACGGTCGGGATTTGTCACGGTAGAGAGTCTCCCACGCTTCTTTGTCGATTTCCGCCTTCAGGCTGGTCTTCAGAGATTTGTAAGGATCGTTCGCGCCAAAGAAATACGCGTGGCGGACAAAGAAACTTTCCTCGTTATAGTCGGTGTCAATGAACCATGCGGCGATATCATCCTTGCCGCTGGCACGAATTTCGCCGGTCTTTGGGTCAAACACGTCAATTCCTAAAACTTCGACAATTATGTTGCCGTCTCCATCGAAATCCCACTCAATATCCGGCTCACCGAAGACGACAAACAGATTGCCCGCGCCGGTATTTTTGAGTTCCTCCGACATATGCAAATCGGGGTTCATTTTGGCTTTCAGGATGGGTAGCGGACCAAGTTTGCTCAGTTCCGATGTGTGTGCGTCGAAGTTGAAGCCGCATGCAATCAACGCATCAAATCGGGCATCCAGAGCTTCTCGCGCTGCTGCTGTTAGATCAGCACGAGTAACAGTTCCGAATTCGGGACCGATAAACACAGCAGCCCGTTTTTCGACTTCGCCTTCCATGAAACGGGCTTCGGCAGCGATGAAACTGCCAGGCCAACCATCAATAGTAGTGAAGGAAATTCGATGATCCTTTGCAGCCTGATGAACGCCAGCCGATTTCAGATTATCAATCACCATTTGGGTGAAGTCGCTCGGCGATGCAGGTTCTGGCACCTGTCGCCCTTCGGCGGTCTCGATTAGCTCGTTGTCATCCGCAGGAACGACACGATGAGGCGAAAGACTTTCGACGGTGAATGGTCCGGCTACGCGGACCTTGGACGTATCTTCATAGGGTTGGTCATAAAGGAGTTCTACATCCGCCTTTTGCGCGATGGATTTGTCGATTTCTTCCTGTCGCGCGATCCGCAGTTGCCACCATTCCGCATGGGCTTTCGTGGCAGCGTCAGTCCAGCCTTCACCGGCATCACGAGGGATTTCCCAGTCCTGCCAGGATTCGCCAATAGCAGCATTCAATGCTTTCCGAAGTGGTTCAAGCTGTTCTTGATAATTCTCCCAAATGACATCAATTTCAGCGTCATTGGCAATAGTTCTCAACATGATATGTGGGGCGCGTTCATACACAAAACCCTGTCTAATATCGCCATGTGTTTTTGAATCAGCCAGAATTTTTCCGCTAACAACCTGCTCTTTTTCACGACCCTCTGGACTGTCTGCTAAATAATAATAGGGGTATCGCACTCCCATGAGGCGAGCCCGAGCTAGTGCCAGAGATACACGCGACGTATCAATTGTTATCCAGCGGCGTCCCCATTGCTCCGCCGACATAGCAGTCGTTCCGGAACCACATGTCGGATCGAGCACCAGATCACCGGGATCAGTTGTCATTTGAATGCAGCGCTCGATCACCTTTGCGTTGGTTTGAACTACATAAATCTTGTCGTCTGTAAAATTTCCTGACCCAGTATCTGTCCAGATATTGCCATGAACAGCCACATCAAAATCCGTATGGTATCGAATGTAACGTATAGAATTTTTGGCGACGTGAATACGGCCAGCTCTGGCCAACCTATTCATGCCAACCGGATGGGATGCTTTCCAGTGGGAGTTCTTTTCCCAACTGTCGTATTCTTTGCCTTGAAACGAAAACGGCTGCGGTTCTTTTGCTCTGCCCTGTGAAATAATGTTATCTGGTGCGTATGGGTTAGAATTTTCTGGGATGGATTCTTCGCCTCTCTTCTCTGTTGCGCTTACTCCTCGATATGAGAAATCATCAAACATCAACCATCGCGCATTCCCCTCACCTAGGACAAATTCCTTCCGATAATAAGGCGTACGGGCTTTCCCTTTTTCCTTATCCTTTGCGTACCAAAGAATATAGTCAGCCATATTGCCAAGGTATGTAGTCTCAAACCCTGTTGTTGTCTGAACAGCTATCAGGCTAACGAAATTCTGATCACCAAAAACTTCATCCATAAGGGCGCGGACGCGATGAACATTCTCATCTCCGATTTGAAGAAAGATTGATCCGCTTTCAGTGAGTAAGTCGCGCATGGCCGTCAACCGGTCACGTAAATATGTGAGATAGGAATGGATGCCGTCTTTCCATGTATCCCGAAACGCCTGAACCTGTTCCGGTTCTCTTGTTAGCTGTTCCCGTTTATCCTGGTCCGACATTCCGCGATCACGTGTAGAAACCTGCCAATTCGACTTAAATTTAATCCCGTAGGGTGGATCGAAGTAGATGCATTGGACCTTGCCACGAAGACCTTCGCGCTCAGCGAGGCTGGCCATCACTTGCAGGCTATCGCCTAAGATCATACGGTTCGACCAGTGCTGATCATGCTGGTAGAACTCGGTTTTCGCTTCCACATTTATGCCGTTGAAGTCAGCGAAAAGATCAAATGTGTCAGGATGTTCGTCCTGCCGCTCTTTCGTGTGACTTTTGAGGTCATCAATTATGGCTTTCGGATGAATCTTTTCCTGAATGTATAAAGGTGGGGCCTGAACAATGAGATCGGACCAGTCCTGCTGGTCCTTGCCGCGCCAGACAAGCTGTGCCTCACCTATTTCCAGCTTGCCTGTCTCGGTCAATTGCTCGATCTGTTGCGGGCTCAGCCGTAGGGTTGCTCCCCTCCAAACGATCTGTGGGTCCAGATCAGGATCGCGTGGGCGAACGTCACCGTCGCGTAACGGATCTTCGCGTAGATAGGTCACCGGTTTAAATGGATTGGCTTCCTCCGCCCGCTGTGCCGCCGACTGGAGCTCTGCTGTAGGAATGTTCTTGCGCTTCGCCTCGTCATGGGTAAGCGTCTCAACCTGTTTGGCTCCTTTTTTTCTTCTCCTTGCCATCAGGCGTTCTCCAATTCCTGTAATGAACTATCGCTATGCTCTATTAGCACCCTATCGATCAGCGCTTTGAATTCCTTGTCCATGTTGTACACGTCGTTGAATTCCTCAAAAGCCCAACGACCAAACGAACCGAGATTGTTAACGCCCATAACCCACTGCGTTCGCATTGTCTCTGATTTAAGCTTTACGTTTTCATGGCGGTAGCCCTTTACTTCGACGACGAGATGCAGCGGATCTTCGGGGCCACGGCCATCATCAATTTGTACGACGAAATCGGGAATATATATGCGGGCCATCGAGCCGTCCCTGTAGGGAATTTCTAGACCGAGGCCCTGATTCTTCACATAGGAGACGACATTGGGATGCTGTTCAGCAACGCGGGCAAATTCCGCCTCCCAGTCGCTATCCAGGACCACATAATTGACATGGCATTTGTTGGCTGCTGTCGTCCACAAATCCTTGGTCGTAGAAAAACCCACATGAGCAGTGGAAGATTTAGGGTTGTATGGATCAAGAACTGCTTTGACCTTGCGTTTGTCACCAATCGAATTGACTATAGCGTTATAGATACGTTCGGCGACCTGGTTGCCGATATCCAGATACTCCAGCATCCATTTTCCAGTATCGCCTTTGCAATCCAGGTAACCTTCATCGATCCATTGTCTGGATATGCGTTTTACCTGCCCAAAAAGATGTAGCTTGGGCTCGCCGTCTTCATCCTTGAAGTACTTATAAAGGATTAGTTTGGCAAGATCGAAGGCAATGGTACTGGGCCTCTTGGCTTGCGCCTCTGCGGCAGAAATCATTACACCTTCACCCACGATACCTTCCATTAAGGTCTGTCCCGGCCCGACCATCTCCGGTGTTAGAACAAAAGTAGAGTCCTTAGTAAAATCTGCGGTTAACCTCTCTTCTGGTAAGTCAACACGATATCCAGTCACACGCGGAAAAATAATTTCGAGTGCCTCACGTTCCTTGACAGCGGCAACGCGTGTTGTCTTCTTAGGCGGTTTGACCGGTGCGACTTGCGGTTTGGCTGTGAAGTCAAAGGGAATGCCCATTATGTCGGCATATTCGACGTTGAATAGACCTTCGTTATTCAGCTCATAGGAATAGCGGCGCAGCCCTCGTCCGACGACCTGCTCGCACAGCAGTTGGGTACCAAACGCCCGAATGCCTAGGATATGTGTGACAGTGTTAGTGTCCCATCCTTCCGTCAACATGGAAACGGAGACGACGCAACGTATCTGCTCCCCCAACCGCCCTTTCTTACCGACGGTATTCATAACCTCGCGCAGTAGTTCTGAATCTGATAACTCACCCACGTCGCCCGCACCGGAACGCTGTTTCATCTCTCGCTTGAACTGCTCGATCTCCAACGCGGCCATAGCACGGAAGCTTTTATCCAGCGCTTCACCGGATTCGATCTCGTGGCTATCTATCAGGACTGTGTTGGGACGCGGGAAGCGATTACCATGCTCGTCAAAATTTCGAAACAGCTTCAGATGACCGTTATGTTCATAAATTTCCTCGCCGTCTTCGTTCGGTCTTTGCCAACCGGAGATCCATTCATAGACAAGCCTTGACGTAGACGTGTTATTACAGACCACAATGAACACAGGCGGTATTTCAATTCCGGCGCGCTCCCACTCTTCGTAAGTTTCTTCGTAATGCTTGTAGAGCGCATGCAATGCCGTTTTGAGTATGTCGGGAATCTCTAGCGGATCGCCGACCTGCTTGCCCTTTTTCGGCATATCTTTGCCGATATGCTTCCACAAATCGCGAAAGATCGGCATATCCGCGCCCGGAATGTTATCGGCCACCGGAACACGCGGCAGTTTGACGATTCCGCATTCGATGGCGTCAACTAAGGAGAAATCACTGACCGTCCATGGAAATAATGTTCCTTCAGCCCAACCTGATCCGCTCAGGAAAAATGGTGTTGCGGACAAATCATAGACCGCGCGAACACCAAGCTTTCGCTTGAAGGCTTCGAGGCCATTGATCCAAAGGCGAGCGGCCTTATTTTCCTTTTCGGCTTCCTTCTTTTCATCGCCCTTTAACTCGGAGATATCTTCGTTGTCCGGTTTTTCGCGGTAACAGTGATGAGCCTCGTCATTAATAACAACGATATGTTTGAATCCCATTAATTCTTCTGCGACTCGGCGGACCATTTGGCCTTCGGTCTCTTGGGTCTTCAGGGCCTCACCGCGCCCTTGCAGCAGGGATTTGCCTACTTTATTGGTGTCCATCAGCTCCCGAAGCTGAAAAGCATGATAGTTAGTGATGACAATCTTTGCCTTATTGATGTCTGCCAGCATGTCGGCTGGAACCAGTTCGTGTGATTTGTAATAGCTGTTCGGATCGTTGGGTTGCAAAACACGCAGGCGATCCTTGATCGTAATGCCTGGCGCAACGATGAGAAATCCACGTGTGAACATCTTACTTGTGGGAGAGCGAACTGCATTAACCGACTGCCATGCCATGAGCATAGCCATGACCGTTGTCTTGCCCGCACCGGTCGCCATCTTCAAGGCAAGTCGGATCAACTCCGGGTTGGCTTGCTCGTTCGCTCCTTGAATATGGTCCCAAATGTGCTTGTGTGTTTTTTGTTTCCGAGCCACTTCGGTGAGCCAGATGACCGTCTCGACCGCCTCAATTTGGCAGAAAAAAGGTCGGATACCCTGAAAATCATGATGACGCCAATGTTGAAGTAAACGAGCGGTTGCTGGAGTTACGCTCCAGTCGGTCTGGCTCGGTAACCTGCGCCAATCTGCCACACGCGAGCGAATTTCATTGATGATCGGCGTTGGATTGTATTCCTGATTGTCTGTGGAAATTCCGTCACCGGATTGCCAGTCCAATGTCGCCTGTTTTGGATCGGATTTGTTTCGGCGTTTTCTTGGTTTGGGAACAGGGGTAATCAATTCCGAGCGGCGGCGACCGGCAACCGGCGGATTATCGGTAGGCTGTCCCTCTGCGTCCAACGCATGGTGCAGCGCTGGTTCCTCATAGGGCGAATTCAGTATCGGTTTTTCATAGAACGTGCCGGTCATTGCTGTGGTGTTTCCCTGAGCGTGAATTCAAAAACTGTTTCTGTTAAAGAATTCTGATTCATAGCGAGCACCAGTTATGGTCATTTTGGCCAAAATGTCCAGAAAAATGATCCAAGGCAACGTATACATGATCCGCGTTTTTGCCACAAATTCGCCATAATGCGAAAGGGGTCAATTCAGAGAGTGGCGGATTTCTGCGGGTTACAGAGATTAGGTGTTTTGTGGCAAGAACGGCCCCGAAGGGCCGTTTTGGTGTCAAATAATGACGCCAAGTCATTGAGATATACGTGGCGCGAGAGATGGGACTTGAACCCGCGACCTCCGGCGTGACAGGCCATATAAAAGTGGCTGATTTCTGCGCCTTAGCGAGCACTCGCCACAGATTCGTCACATGGTTTTTCGGCCAGTCTTTGAATCATACCGATTCGCGGCTCTGCCTATGATTCGGCTTTCTCGATCAGGTGGCCGTATGCACTTAGAGTCGTTTTAACGTCTTCGTGTCCCATGAATTTCTGTATGCGTTTCAGATTAACCCGTTTTTCGATGAGCATTGACGCAAAGAACTGGCGCCGCCGCACTGCCACTGAAAAATTACTTCTTCGTCTAGCAGGTTGTTAAAATAGTCAACTTGTCAGTACCGAGCGATCCTCGCCCCATCTGCGTTCTTGCATCACAGTGAGCGGTAAACCGGTGTTTTATACGACCTCACAGATGCTTCTTGAAGAACGCCACGCGCAACCGCAAAGCGATCGCGAATGCCACGATAAACGGCGGCATGATCCAGCGTGGATCCATCTGAGTCGGCGGTATCAGGTACACCACCCACACCAACAACAAGAACGCCGGCACGGCGCGCTTGGCCCGATGATAAATAAAACCGGATTCGCGGGCCCCTCGAGTTCGGCGCATTAACCAGCCATAGAGCCCATCCGCCACGGCCGTGGCACCAACTACGACAAACAACGGCAGGCTCAATACCAGTACCGCCACCCGCATCGCAAACAGTTGCAACCCGAGTACGGCCGTTTCAACCAGCACCCACAGGCCGTTGATCACGGCCGCCAGCAAGCCGCTGCGCTGCGTCGCCAACCAATCCCTCAAACCTGTTTTCACAAACACCCAGTCGTACGCCACGGTGACCGTTTCGTCAACGAAGCGGCCTGACGAACTGTCCAAATCAAGACCGAGTGCGTGTCGCTCTGCCGCGATCAATTCGGCCAGACGGTGACTACCGTCCGCCCAGATAAACACAACGAACAGCAGGTCAATTACGAGCACCAGCGCGCACAACGCTGCGATCCATCGCAACCAGCGAAAAAGGGTGCCCAGTCCGCTGTGTTCAGAAATCAGCGGACTCGCTGGCGGACCGGAGAGCGCATAGGCGTTGTCACGTGGACTGACCACTAATGCTCAACTCCGGCATAGCGCGACAGTCGCTCCGCCCGAATTTCCTCAAGCATCGTTGGCGCGTGTGGGTCCCTGCCAGGCAGAGGCAAACGAAGCTTGTAGAGGTGGCCGCCGTGCAACAGAGCAAAGCACTGTCCTTTCGGCAGTGCCATCAGGTCTGCTGGCTGCAACATCTCGGTTTCGGTTTCCATCACACGATCGGCATTTTGTGAGGTGAAATCGACCGACGTCTCCAGTTCGTTGTTGTCGGTAACGCGAGATTCGGCCGTCTTGGTGAACACCCGCACGCGCGGCAAGTGTTCGGTGAGCACGCGCGCCGTTTGTTCATTGCGCACACGAAGCATTAGCAGGGTGTTGAAGTTGCCGAGAATCTGTCCCGCCTTGGCCCGATCGGCGATACCCGCTTCAATATCGGCGGTGGTCTGTGTGTAGGCCGTTACCTGAACACCGGCACCACCGGCCTTGTTCAAGAGGGGACTAAATTCCTGTCCGACCAGTTCTGCAAATTCGTCCGCGTGCACCACGCACGGCGCGCGCCGATGTCCGGCTGCCTGCGGCAAACCTTGCGTATCGCCGTGCTTGTAGAGTCGCCCGGCAATCGAGGTCAGATCCGCAAACATCGAATTACCGACGGCGCTCGCCACCTCCGGGTCACTGAGCGCATCCAAACCCACATAAACAATGCCGTTCTCGCGGATGACACGCATCCAATCCAGAATGGGGCGATCGTCGTTAAGATCGCCGTAGCGTGGTGCCAGCAATTCGCCGGTGGCGCCCGAGGTGAGCTTTTCCAATAACGGCAACAAGGATGCGGTGAGCTTGTCGAAATAGGTCTTGTCGTAGTCAAAGGCGCTGCGCAAGCCATCGGCCACCGGATCGTAGAGGCCGCGGTCGTTGGCGAATTTGATCAAGGCCAGTGCGTAATGATCGCGTCCGCGGTGTGACAGCGGCAGGTTTTTCGACTCAAGGCCTTGCTCAATGGTGCCCAGCGAGTCGCGCCAGTCACCTGGTACGACTTTCTCCAGCCACCACTCGTAATAGTCGATCAGTAACGGTTCGATGTTGGTGACGTAGCGCGCGATCACCTGGTAGTCGGGCCGTCGACCGAGTCCCACCAGCGCCCGCGCCACCACGTTGGTAAAGCGCCAGGCGAATTCGCGAAACGCTGCGGAGTTGCCGGACGAGGGCAGTTGTGTGGCAATGCGCGAAGCCACTTCCGTGATGCGGCCGAAGTCACCGACCGGGTTGTAGCGCGCCGAGATTTCCGGGAACCCGAGATGGATGATATGAAACGTATCCAGACGACCGGCGCGTTTCGCCTCGGCAAAACAGCGCATCATCAATTCCAAATCGCCTTTCGGATCAATCACCACGACCGTCTCACCGCGACGAATGTCCTGCGTCACCAGAATCTCCGCCTCGCGCGTTTTACCCACCCGCGTCGTGCCGACCACCAGCGTGTGTCCGTTGCGCTCATTAAGATCCATGGTGACCGGCGCTTCCTCAGCTGCACCGACACCATGCAGCAAGGGATCACCGCCCACGCCCGGCAGCGGCCGGACCGGGTTCCACCACGCATCGGAGCGCAACCCGCAGGCCAGCCATCGCAGGCCGAATATACCGTCCAGGATTTGTTCGGCGCGACGCGCCGCTCGGAACAAACGACCGTGCTGCAAGTAGCGCTTCGCGTCCGGATGTCGTGCTTCGACCAGGCGTTGCGTATGACGTTGCGACCAGCGGAAACCACGGCCCAAGAACAGCTGACTGTTGGAGGTGGGGATCTGTCGCGGCGACAGGCGATAGCGCGGCAACTGCCGCAATTGCGTTTGGTAGCGGATCACGGCCGCGCCCTGCAAAAACCGACACAAGCCCCAGGTGCCCAACAGCGCTGCGACAATCCACGCCAACAACGGCATGATCGGAAAGAAGGCCCACGGAAACGCCAGAAGTGCCAGCGCCGACAGCATCGCCACCGACGCCGGCAGGAATTCGAACACGGGGCGCAGCCGATTGTCGAACACCGTGCTCTACTCCGCGTCCGGCTTTCGCGACAACAGACCGTTGGCGTCCGGCAGTGCAATCCCGAGTTTCGCCTCGGGATTGCGGATCAGCAAGCCCTTAATGGTTTTTCGGTCGCCATCGCCGTCAACGGCATAGTGAAAGATATTCTCACCGCGCGCCGTTTTGTCGCTCAGTTTGCGTTTCAGAAAGTGCTTCTGTGCGTCTCGCCAATGGTCATCCGCAAATACGCGAAAGATGGCCGGACTGACCAACAACAGGCCTTCGTCCACCACGTGCGCTTGCGCTTTGGCCGTATTGATGGCCAGTACACCACTGCTGAGTCCGTCAACCAGCCATGGCAGGAAGGGCTCGCCCGTATCGACCGCTTTTACGGTATTTGTCTCAGCCGTCGCATTGCCATCCCGCGCCGCGTCGGCCGACGGCGTTGCCGCCGCCTCGACTTCGCGGACCCACGCGGCGGCCGATCGTGGGCGCGCCTCGGCGTCCGGCCACAAACGATCAAGGGGAATGCGAAGCAGCGTCAGCGTCTGGCACCAGCTCTCGTCCCCTTCGCCGACGCGGACCTCGCACGTCCACACCGCGCGCTGCTTTGCGTTTGGCACGGCCAAACCGCGTTGCTGCAGCTCATCCATCAGACGATCGTTGCGCGAGGGTACGCCTGCGTGGCCCCGCAACGCTTCCCGAATCGCATCCAGGCCCCGCTGATTCACCAGCCACAAAGCCGTGTCATCGAGAAAGGCCGCCGCACCCTCTTGATTGACGGGCAACGCGCCACTGTCGATCAGTTGACGCAACGCCACCAGCATGCGCTCGGCCAACGGTTTTGTATTGGCGCTCGGCAATTGGCGTCGCTCTCCGCTGAGGTCCCGAGCCACCGAGCCACAATTCGCCTCCTTGACGATATCGGCAATGACCGAATCGCCGAGCGTTACACCACCGATAGCCCCGAGCCACGCGGCCAACGCGTCTTGATGGTCTCCGAGCCAGCACAATCCATCCTTGGGCACGATGTGGGCCACCAGCAGCAACGTCACGGCCTCGTGTAATCGGTGTTCATGACCACGCCGAAACTCGATTCGGTAGTGTGTGCCACCGGTCTTGCTCATCGGTCCAACCCACGGACTCCACAACCCGATAGGTAGGCCATCGCCACCCTGTAGCACAATGCGTTGATCCGCGAGCGCTTTACCAACGTCGTGCAGCAACGCCGCGCTAGCAACGGCGTAGGTCCACACGTCCTGCTCCGCGATCACGACCTCGGGTTCCTTGTCCGGCGGCAGCACGTAGCCGCGCCGAATTTTCAAGGCAAGTTCCACGACCTCCAGTGCGTGCCTGAGCAGACCGCCTGACTCACAATGATGATGAGCCTCGGAGGCGGGCAAGCGCTGCACGGTCTCGGCAAAAGCGGCAAACAGCGTTTGGTACAACCAGCGCCAGTGTTGCTCTGGCACACCGACGATGGCGCGGATGCTCGTGAGTCGGGCGCGGTGGTCAGCGAGCAGCGCTTTGCCTCCCAGGACGGGCTGCTCGACAGCATTCTCGCCGCCCGTCGAACCCCGTTTCGCAAACCCTAGCATTCGCCCGTCTCAGACACGCGCTCCATCAACCAGCGCCTGATAGCGGCGCGACTGGGGTGTGCGCTAAAGGCTCGCCAGACTCGGGTCCTACCATCGTGCCGGTCCTGAAACTGTTGCAGGCTTTCTTCCAACGGTTGCCACAACTCCAGACCTTCCTCACTCATGACGCGGTACTCAAACAGTTGCAGTCCGGCGATATCGAGCAACGCCGCCGCCGGATCGTCCGCTGATAACGCACTTTGCACCCGCTGCTTCAGTTCGCGATGCGGGAACTCGTCTTCGTCGTCCATGAAGCGCTCGATGCCGTCCGTAAGGGACAACAGGCTCATGCATACACGCGCCCAGGATTCCAGTCCGGGACGTTCCAGCAACAATTGCAACACGTTGTCGAACTCGATTTGACGCTCTTCTGTCATAGCAGGCATTAACAAGCCTAGACGCCAAAACTGCCTCGGCACAGCCGAAACGGGGGCAGAATTCGTGCCCCGGTTTCCGCTATACCTGTCCGCCCTCCGACCTGTATAAGCAAACAACCGGCGGACAAGACACACCGGCTCGCCGACCGCCGATTCTATGGCTCACCACGGGAGACTCGTATCCAATGCCGGCATACATTTCTCAGCGGCTGGCCTGCTCACTACTGCGCCGAGTCGTCTTCTGCCCCGACGCACGGATGTCGAACGACGACAATTTGTGCCGAGTGCGACACGCCCCTTTGTGCCCGCCCTTTGATCCTTTTCGCGCACAGCAAGTTGTGCTGTGCGGGGCCCTTTCGACTAGGCCCTTGCCCTTG
>JAJFKS010000003.1 GCA_021773115.1 Woeseiaceae bacterium
TGACGCCTTGGCCTAGCGGCCGCGCGCGTCCGAATAATTCGCCGGCAACAACCACAGTTCAGTAATTTCGTTCGCCTTGCCCATTTTGTAGGCGACGCGCACGCCACTGCGAACGCGACTAAAATGTGCACGATTCAACGATAGCGAATGTACGATGATGGAGCTTGAGTACGCAAATGGCATGTCATTGATAACGATCCGGTTCTCGTCCGGATAAACGGCGTCCACCAAACCGGTTCGATTGAAGCCCTCAGCCGGATAATGCTTGGGAAGGGATTGACCCCACGCCAGACTGGTCGCGGCGATCATTAAGGCAAATAGGATGGTTCTTATCATGGTATGTCTCCTAACCAATGCTGGCAATTAAGGCGTAACTTCTTCCCAGGCGAGTCGGCCAGTTCTCAAACCCTCTACTTCCGGGATATCGGTGACGTCAATCGAGCTGCCGCCGGTCGTCTCGGTTGTGGATGTATATCGTTTTCGGCCAAGGTTCACCGGCGATGTCGGTATGCCGGTCACTGCAACGCCAACGGCCGCCCCGCCGCCAATCTCATCGTTAGTGTCCAACAGGCTGTCGCGGTTCAGGTCGAACGCGACTTCGGACGGCAATCCGCCATTGGACCATTTGGCCACCATTAACCAGCCGCTACCACCGAAATTACACGGGTTCATATCCGGAATCATCGTATTGAAGAAAATCAGATCACCTCGAATTACCGGATCGGTGATAACGCGTTCGCCACTGTCCGGAAGGTTCATGAACCACCCGTCGACATATGCGTAGTCGACGCTGTTGTCTGTAAGTGTACGACCAAACGCACCACCCACCGACGTGCCATATCCGATGACCTGCTCAATCAGGTCTAACTGATCGATTTCCCGCGTGCCTGAATCCAGCACGCCGTACATTGTCTGTACGCTTGTCGTGGTGATATCGGCAGGTGTCAGGTACTGGCCGGTTCCGAACATCACCAGCAAGTTCGGCGCATTTGAGTTTGACGTCGGAATTGACTTGTTTCGTACAATGACCGGCGTCGACGTGATTTGCTGATTTGCCGGCGACACAAACAGGGGTTTTGGTGTCGTACCCTGCTTGTAGGCAACGTCCCAGTTGCCGCTATTCGATCCTGACAGATCGAATGCCCACAGGTTACCCTTTAGGTCTCCGGCGTATGCGCGATCGGCGAGGCCGTCACCATCGGTATCCACGACCGCGGGTGTTGAAAGGCCATTACGATCCGTGGTCGTGCCGACGCCCGTTGTGATTTCTACGTAGTCACCAAAAGACCAGCTACCGTCAAGTCCGTCCTCGAGGAAGACGATAAACAGCTTCGCTTCACCGCTGCCGAGATCGTTGTAGCCGTTGCCGAATATTGCAGCCCAGCGCAAACTGTTTCCGGATCCTGCCAACGGTACGATCGACGGCCGGCTGAATGTAAAGCCCAGATCGGGATCGTCAGCGCTGGTAAATTCCCACATTACTGTGTTCGACGGGCCCGATGCAGCTTCCGAAAATGTCGCTGGGTTGGTGATATCAAGCGCGAAAATTCCGCGTCCGCCGGCACGCAATCCACCGACCATTACGGTCTTCCAGGATGTGCTGCCAAATGGCTGCGTTTTTGCATAAACGTCGGCCACAGATGCCGTCAAATCAACACTATAGCGATGTGAGTAGGCAGGATCGGTCAGGTAGTGCATGCCTGCGCCGGCGTCGCTCGAATAGACGGCGTTGGGAACGTACGCCAACACTTCATCGCCGTTCGACTGCAAAAAACCGTGCATCATGCCATCGTTACCGCCAACGTAAATTACACCGGGCCGGTTCGCTTGCGCGGTTCGGAACTCCGAATAGGTATCGCCCAACGTACCAGGAAACGGTGCAGTATCCGGCCAGTTGGATTCTGGTGTGCCTACGAAAACCGGCCCTGAATGGATGATGTCACCGAGTCGACTGCCACGCTCCCGCATGGACTTTGTCGAATAGGTATCCAGCAAACCACTTGTATACGAACACACTCCGCCGGCTGAGAACTCGCAGTTACGGTCACCACGGATATAGCCGTGACGCGCCATCCCTGTTACCTCATTGTCAAGTGCGCCGCTACTGTTGGTCCTGAAGTCATTTTTCTGCGCGGTAGTCAGCTCGGACCACTGGAATGCAACGCCGTCTGTACCGTCATAGGTCAAAACAGTTCTTGGTGACGCCGACAAGTCACGCGCATCCAGTCGAGTCGCCGCCGACCAACTAGGTGTCGAGCTGATAGCGCCTGTATTTGAGTCCAGACTGTATGCCAGAAGGTTTCCGTTCCAGCGTTCACTATTGAACAGCGCGAGATACACCTCCGAATTAGTACTCAGTGATCCGGTGTTAAATGCGACCGATGCCGCCGAGCCGACACGGCCCTGAATCGACTGAAGCGCACCGCGTAGTCCAGAGATCAGTTCTGCCGGATTTTGCGCGCTGAGGAAGTCGCCGCGGCCGTTCCAGGCAGCGTGGCGCAGATCGTCAATTTTCGCGGGATCGTTGTTCGGTGTCGGCCATGCAAAAGGATCAACCGTGTTCGCTGGCATCGTGCTTAGCTGGCCGTTGACGCCGAACGCAACCGAGTAGGTCACCATGTGTTGCGCCTTGTTCTCGTCGATTCCTCCCGGCGGAGGATTCAGACTATCGGCGACGCCCGGACGTAAATCGTCCTCGTAATATTTCATCGCAATGTCAGCTAGCGTGTTGCTGTTGGCATCACCGTACGGTCCGGCGCTGCTGCTGTCCCAAATTGTATTGTTATCGCCGTCATTATTTCCCAGCCCGTTGAAGTAACCGTTGTAAAAACCGTCCGTCATGAGCAGCGAGAAATTTTGCTGGCACTCGCCACCCGAACTCACAGGCAATGCCGGACATGTGCCGAAAAAGGAATTGGAATCGCATGACAGATACTTGCCCGCGTTGTCCACTGCAGACCGTAGCGGAGTGCCACCCGATGCCTGAAATTGGTACAGCGAGCGTAGCAAGCTTCTTTTCGCGCCCGTCGTCGGGTCGTCATTCATTGGCTCGATTTGGGTATTCACCGCAGCGTTATTGTGCAGTGTCACGAGACCCATTCGCGAGTTGCTTGCACCGGCGACAACCTGGCCATAGCCAGCCTTGGCGACATATTCGCGTTTGCGGTAATAACTGAACCAGTTCGCGAAGTTCTTTATTTCTTCGGCATACGTACAAAGAATTTTGCCGGCGCAATCGCGCCGATTCGGTCCGCCGGGATAGACCAGTGTAGTTGGTCGAATTTCAACAAGCGCATGAGCGTCCTCAGCATCAACTGCACCGTCCAAGTCGGTGTCAGCCCACACGTAATAACGCGCAGGAAAATAGTTATTCTCTGTGAATGACCCGAGACCACCCGCGCAGTAGTCGGTCGTGTAGGGGGTGTTTGTGGTCAGGTTCGTTGAACCAGACGCAGGCACGTAGGGATCGTAGAGCGCTGCAACCGGATTGGCATCCTGGTACAGAACACCGCCCGAATTCTCGCCCGGCCATGGCGTATAGGTAGTGGTCGGATCGTAATACAGGCGATTGTAGTCCTTGTTCCATGCTCGCCAGACACCGCCGTACGGCGCTGCGATTCCTCGGGCCATCAAGGATTCTTCCGACGGAACCACCCAGGTGTAATCGTTGTCTGGCGCCGGCTGTGCGTAATAGTAGTAACAGCCCAGGAGCATAAGGCCATTATTCTCCTCGGTCATCAGGCCCCAGTCCATGCTGCCGGAATCATCGAGCATGAACAGGATATTCGGCTCAACTGAATTACTCAAAAAGAGCGGCGAGTCCGAAAGTGTTCCGGGTGCCGCCGAGGCCGTCAGCGGGCTCAACATCATGCAACTGAGCGCTGCGGTTCCCGCGAAGGCTTGTAAACGGGTCGTTGATTTAGTTGTAGTCATAGTTGTCGCCATCGTTATTCACTAGAAGATTCGCCCGTAATAGGTACGCAGTATCACCTCAGCGGAGTCTGCGCTGCCGCCTGTTCCGCGAGCTCCGATCTTGAATACGCTCACATCGCCGGTGCCTTTGTTGTCGCCGTAGCCGGACAAATTCAGTGCGCCTTCATTACCGGCGACAGTCGTAAAATGCTTTATGTAGTACTTCGGTGCAGTGTAGGAACCGAAATTTTCAGTCGCTGTTACGTGCTGGCTCGTGTCCGTCCATGTGGCCGAATAGACTGGATCCGGTTCGACTTGAGTAAGACCAAAGCGGCCTGCAGTGCCGTCGAATCCGCCGAGACTTGCAATACTTTCGATTGACTGCTCCGCCTCTCTTACCGTGGATTCGGTCGCCTGAAATGCCAGGTTTCGATCCAGCGAGTTACCCGCCATTTTTTCCTCGAGCGTTGTGCCCTGCATGCTACTCACGGAAATCAGGGTGAGCACCAGCAGCAAAATCAGGCTAACCACCAGCACCGCACCCGATTGGCGCTTGCGAGCTCGCGCCATACTTCCGAGCCGTGCTGTTTGATTCCTGGCGTCAAGTTGTTGATAACTCATAGTCGGTTCCTGATCGTGACTGTGCTCGTGTATACCTGACGCAAGCGATTGTCGGCCGCTACAAAGTTCGTACCGAGTACGTTAAAATTCTGATTCAGCCCGCCAGACAGGTTGTCATCGTACGATCGTGTAACGAGTGCAAACCGAATACTGATGACGTTTTGCATATCGACCACTTGGTCGGCCGGAACGTAGTAATTGGCGGTACCGGAGCCATCAGTGTCTTCGCCGTACTCAACTTGCAGATTCTCTACACCGTCGAGGAACTCCTGATCGTTGCGAAATAATGCCAGTTGGCCTTCCGAACCGGGTCCGATCCTATAGGTGATTTCGCGTGCGGCGTAGACGGTCGCATCAGCGCCATAAATCTTTGACAAGCAGTGTGCGTTTGTTCCGGGGCATCCGGGGTTCGTCGCGTTGTAGTTGCCCGGGCTACCCGAACCCGTGTTATGCACGAGGACGCCGGAGCCGTCCGGGTTCGCGTTGGTAACCTGAAAAATGTCACCCGAACTGCAATCGCTGACAAATAAGATGTCGTCCTGCTCGAGGCCGTTACCCGCAGCAACCTTCACATTGGCGGATGCCTGAGGACCGTAAGGTGGCTCGAGGCCGAGGCCGGAATCGGAGCCCCCGCGAAATATCAACGTGTCCGGTGTGCCGGCAGCGCCGTCTACACCGTCAACTCCGCCGGCGGAAAAATCGATATACCCGGTCCCCGCGCTATCCAGGTTATTGACAATGTTCAGGCCATCAGTGAAACAGCCCCAGTAGTCGGCCATGCGCGCGTCCCGGGTAATAATCTCCAGACCCATTCGACCGGCTTCCTGCATTCTCGAAACGGCATTGTGAACCTTGTATGATTGTTTCGATGAAGCGAAAACCTGCAGCACGCCACCGGTCAGCATCAGGCCGAGAACCATGGCAATCATGATCTCTATCAATGAGATGCCGGCAAGCTTCTTAAGATGGTATTTTGGTTGCTTGATATTCATCGCTATAACTGAAACCTGATTGATAATCGTTCTGTATTTGCTGCGGTCATATTGATGGCACCATCGCGGTTGTTGTCCCACCAAACCTTGATCGTGAATTGGGTGCCGCCGCCATCGCACTGCGGACTCGCCGCTGACGTGCCGTCGTTAGGCGTACTGTCAAGGCACACCCACCCTTGCCCCATTGGCAAATAGGCATTGATGGCAGCATTCCATTCGGCGAGGTCATTCGCGGCCAATTGCTGCGCAGTGCAGCCGGTAGTCGACCGGCAAGACGCTGTAATCGCAGCGCTTGCCGGGTCATATGCGTTGGCATTTGAGCCAGGAACATTTGAGCGCATACGATCAGCAAGGTCATAAACCAGGGCTGTTGCCTGAGATCGCATGAAAGAGTTCTGGGTGTTTCCGAGGGAAAGAGCTTGCAGTCGCGCCAAACCAATAAGTCCGATTGACAACAACAAAGCTGCTACGAGAACTTCGACCAGCGAGAATCCGGACTGATATCTTGCAGACCGCAAACGCGCGCCAGCCGCAATTGAGTTATTGCGCGCCAGCACTAAGAGCATCCTTGCCGCGATATATTGGTACGGCCCACGGAATTCACCCGGATCAGACGGCCTGTTTCTGCAGTCCGTCCATCACACAACGCGAAATCGCCGCCGCCTGCAAGTGAAAATCCGCGCGCGTCATAAGTAAAGCCGGTAGCAGTACTGGTAAACGCCAGTGTGTCGGTCGCAGGTCCAAACACTGCGACGACTTCGGCTGCGTCCGTTACCAGGTCACGATCTTTATCCACCCAGACGATCCATCCGTTCGACCAGTCCGTGCTTGCAGAACAAGTCGGCACAGCCGCGTCAAAGTTGGCGCTCGCACAGACCGTCGCGTTACGTTGGTATCGTACGGCGGTGCTGCGGGCCAGGTTGATTGACGTTACAAATTGATTTGCCTGCGTGACAAGGCGATTGTCCATAACCACGCTACGAAAACTCGGTACGCCGACCGACAGGATGATCGCGCCTATGGCGATGGTGACCATCAACTCAATTAGTGAAAAACCCTTTTGCCGTTGCATCGTAATTCCCTGATTGGGCGGATCCGAGGTTCAGATCACGCTATGACTGAGGAAATTATTAGCTTTTGCGGCGCCGATTCATGTGACGCAGTTCAGGGATCAGCAGGTCGATAGCGAAAATCCCGACAAATGGTCGATTCGTAGCGACAAGCGGTGAAAACGACGTTGTAGCTAGCTTCGCTGGCAGCAAGGTCTGCCTGTTATGTCAAATCTTTTCGTCTGAATTGCGTTCAGACATTCGTTCAAGCTCTTGCATGACCGCGTGCCCCAGTGCTTCTGTGCCCTCACCAGTTGCCGCACTGACTTCAAAAACTGGCCCATCCCAGCCAAGTTCGTGCAGCAACATTTCTTTGGCCACTACGCGGTCTTCTTCGGACAGGAGATCGGTTTTATTAATGACCAACCAACGCGGCTTGGTCGCCAGTTCCACGGAAAATTTTGCCAATTCACCGGCAATTGCAGCGACTTCCCTGGCGGGCTCGACATGCGGATCGAGCGGTGCGATATCAACCACATGCAACAGCAAGCCTGTGCGTTGCAAATGTTTGAGAAACTGAATACCGAGCCCCGCTCCCTCCGACGCGCCTTCGATGAGACCTGGGACATCGGCCATGACGAAACTTTGCAGGCGCCCGACTCGCACTACACCGAGGTTGGGGTACAAGGTCGTAAACGGGTAGTCAGCAATCCTTGGCTTGGCGTGTGACATCGCTGTGATCAATGTCGACTTGCCAGCATTGGGCATGCCCAAAAGTCCAACGTCGGCGAGGACCTTGAGCTCGAGCGCCAGGTGCCGAGCTTCGCCTTCCGTACCCTGGGTAATTTTTCGCGGCGCACGATTCACGCTGCTCTTGAAGCGCGTGTTCCCCAGGCCGCCGCGCCCGCCTTCGGCGACCTTCTGGCGTTGGCCGGCTTCAGTCAGGTCGCAAATAATCTCGCGGGTGTCGACATCATGAACGGTCGTGCCGATGGGTACCAGGACCTCAAGGTCTTCGCCTGAACGTCCGGTTTTGTTGCGTCCCGAACCACCCTCACCACCCTCGGCTTTGAATTTCCGGGCAACACGAAAATCGGCCAGTGTATTCAATGAAGTGTCAGCAACCAGGTAAACGCTGCCGCCGCGCCCGCCGTCGCCACCGTCCGGTCCGCCGCGCTCAACGTATTTCTCACGCCGAAAACTCAGGCAACAGGGTCCGCCGTTGCCCGCTTGTACGCGTATCGTTGCTTCATCGACGAATTTCATGAGTTGTCCAGGTTCCACTCCAAAAGAGGTCAGAGCCCAATTGGAAACCAAAAGACCCCGCAGCAGCGGGGTCTCTGTTCAGGCAACCATCGGGTTGCCTGCAATTGGGCTTCGCCCAATTGGGCGCGGGCTGGGCCCGCTCCTACGACGTTGCGTCGATGACGCTGACGAACTGCCGGTTCTTCGGACCTTTACGTTCGAACTTCACGAAGCCGTCTTTTTTCGCGAACAATGTGTGGTCACGACCCAAACCAACATTGACTCCCGGATGAACGCGAGTGCCGCGCTGACGAATAATGATGTTGCCGGCAATAATCGCCTGGCCGCCGAAAATCTTCACGCCGAGGCGTTTACTTTCCGAATCGCGACCGTTCTTAGTACTACCGCCTGCTTTTTTATGTGCCACTGTAGTGTACCTGTCTGTTTCATCACCCGGTGAATCACCGAGATTCGTTAATATTAGTCTTTCTTAGCTACTTTTTTCTTCGCAGCTTTCTTCTTGGTCGCCGTCTTATCTCCAGCGGGGGATTTCTTGGCGGCCGCTTTCTTGGGCGCTGCTTTCTTCGGCGCTGCCTTAACGGCAGAAGATGCTTTCTTCGGTGCCGCCTTTTCTTTCGCCGGAGCCGCGTCTGCTGCCTTTGGAGCCGCTTTGTCAGCAGAAGAGGACTTCTTCGCGCCGCTGCCGCTGATCGATGTAATCTCTACTTCGGTAAAGAACTGGCGGTGCGTGCCCTGGCGAAGATAGTTCTGGCGGCGCTTGAATTTAACCACCGGCACTTTCTTGCTCTTGCCCTGGCGTACAACCTTGCAACTGACGGAACTACCAGACAAAACCGGATTGCCCACTTTGATGTCGGCACCTTCGCCGACCAGCAGGACGTCGTCAAACTGGACTGTTGCGCCCTCTTCTGCCTCGATTTTTTCGAGACGCAGGACGTCACCTTTTACCGCGCGGTACTGTTTGCCGCCGGTGCGAAAAACCGCATACATTATGTTTGCTCCATTATGCAGATCACGAAATTCGCAACCCACTGAGAAATCAGGCTTTTTTGTGACCCTGTCGACTTGCCGCGCAGGCGTTCGACTGGCAAGTGCCACGAAAGAGCGGGAATTCTATAGATTCCGCCGCTCCGGGTCAACGTTACGGCGGGCGAATATTTGACCTTATTTCAAACACTTGCAGCACCGAAAAATACGGCGAAATCTCGCGTCGGATATCGCCAATGACGCGCCGTTCAGGCATTATCACGCATCTCATGCATGCCGCCGAAAAAACCACCGCTCCTGTCAGTTTCGATGACATCGCCGCCCTTGCCGCCGCCGACCGGCGTGCTGTTGACGAATTGATCGCCGCGAGCCTCGAAAGCGACGTGGCGCTGGTCTCCCAGGTATCTCAATACATCGTCATGAGCGGTGGCAAGCGCCTCAGGCCGCTTATCGTCCTGCTCGCAGCGCGGGCACTAGGCTATGCCGGCGATCAGCACATTCGCGCCGCTGCGATTATCGAATTCATCCACACGGCAACCCTGCTTCACGATGACGTCGTCGATTCGTCGTCACGGCGGCGTGGCAAGGATTCGGCCAATACCGTTTTCGGCAATCAGGCCAGCGTGCTGGTGGGCGATTTCCTGTATTCCCGGGCCTTCCAAATGATGGTCGATATTGGTGACATGCGCGTCATGCGGATCCTGGCAGACGCCACCAACACCATCGCCGCCGGCGAAGTCATGCAACTAATGAACGTGCACGATCCGGACACGACCGAGGATGACTATCGACAGGTCATCTACCGCAAGACGGCAAGACTGTTCGAGGCTGGCGGACAGATCGCCGCGGTGCTGTGCGGTGAGGGCGCGAGGGTCGAATCGTCGTTGGCGGACTATGGCCGTCACCTCGGTACCGCGTTTCAGCTGGTTGACGATGCGCTCGACTATGACGCGTCGTCCGAAGAGCTTGGCAAGAACATCGGCGACGACCTCGCCGAGGGCAAGGCCACGCTGCCACTGATTTACGCGATGCAGAATGGCTCGGACGATGATCGAATCATTATTCGCGATGCAATCGTAGAAGGCGGTCTCGATCAACTCGATCGAATTACCTCGATTATTCATTCCACGGGTGCTTTGCAATATACAGCGGCCAAAGCGCAGGAAGCGGCCGACCTCGCGATCGCGTCTCTCGATGCTTTGCCACCGTCCGACCATCGGCAGGCCCTGCTCCAAATCGCTGTGCTCTCGGTTCAGCGCCGTTCCTGAGATGGACAAATTCAATACGCCGTGGCGGGTCACTGCCGCTGCGATCTACACGACGCCAACCGACTCCCGCGTTTATGGGACGCTCGACATTGACGTCACCAACGCAAAACGCTTTTTAGACTGCAAACGTGCCGAAGGCGTCAAGATTACGATGACGCACCTCGCAACCGCCGTCCTGGCACGTGCCGTTGCGTTCGACGTACCGGAAATGAATTGCTTCATTCGGCGCGGCGGCGTGATTGGCCGCGACCGCATTGATGTGACTGTGCCGGTTGCGATTGGCGGCGGCGAAGGCGTCGCCGCGGTGTTGATCAAAGATGCACATGCCCGGACTGTCACGTCAATCGCAGAAGAGATTCGTGCTGGCGCAGAGGACAATCGGGCCGGTAAGGAATCGAAAACCGTCAAGAACAAATACCTGCTGAATCGCATCCCGTGGCCGCTGCGCCGACCGACGTTTCGTTTTCTGAAATGGATCACTGTGGACATGGGCTTGCCAATCAAGTCACTCGGTCTGTCGGCAAACAGTTTCGGTTCATTTGTAGTGTCGGATATCGGCAGCTTCGGTCTCAATACCGGAATGACCTCACTGATGCCGGCAGCAAAAGTCCCAGCGGTGATTGTTTTGGGCAAGATTGAAGACAAACCGGTCGTGCGCAACGGCGAGATCGTCATTCGAACGATGCTGCCGTTAACCGGTACATTCGATCACCGAATTGTTGACGGTCTGCAGATCGGAAAATTGGCTCGCGGCATCAAGCGCAACTTCAGAAAACCTGAGTGGCTGGACGAAATACCCGGCAAAGAACTCGAATCCTGCCTGTTTGCACCACGCAAATAGGGTTTCACAGTGTGGCCCGACTGTGTAGAATTGCGCGCGTTCGGGGTGTAGCTCAGCCTGGTAGAGTACTGCCTTCGGGAGGCAGGGGCCGGAGGTTCAAATCCTCTCACCCCGACCAATATTTCCCTTAAACGTCAACCACTTGCAAGTAACTCTTGCGGCCACTGTCTTTTTGCGTGCCCGATTGTGTGAGAATCGTGTGACCGCTGACTCTTAGGACAGTGTTTGGCCGCCTCTCACACACTTTTTCGGCGGCTTCAACGAGTCTTGCGATGTCGGGTGCCGAGTAATGCGTCGTGATTCGTTCGGATTTGTGTCCGAGTAAATCCTGGCGATCCTCGAAACCCACACCCGCTGCCCGCAGCCTGTGCCCGAAGGTATGGCGAAGGTCATGCACCCGAAAGCCCGGCAGTTTTGCCCGTTCTCTCGCCGTCTTCCATGCTGTAGTGAGCATTTTGCACAGACGATGGCCTTTGTAGGTGAAGACAAACTCGGGGTGCTTTCCCCTGCGTTCGTCAATCACACTTCGGGCAATCGAGTTCAACACAACGACGCGTTCCTGAGAGTTCTTCGTCTCGAACTGGTCGTTACTCGGTAGCACAAACACACTCGTCTCAAGTTCCGGAAGTTCAACCTCCCAGTTCCATCGAAGCTGACACACTTCCTGTTGCCGGCAGCCGGTGTTGACCTTGTATAAGGCCATCCGTTGTAGGTGTGCAGGCAGTTCCCTGAATAAACGGTCCTGCTCTTCCCAACTCAGCGGATAGGGCTTTCTTGCCGGCCCCTTCTCCATTTCGATCAGCGGTGGGGAGTCCAGCCACGACATGCCGTTGTCGTGGCGCCATACTCGTGCAGCAAGATTCAGTATCCGCCGAATGCAGCTCAGTTCCTTGCTGATGGTGCCGGCCGTGACCCCGTCCGCGCGACGGGCGTGCCGGTACTGCGCCAGCGTATCGTTGTGAATGCGATCCAGCGTCAGATCGCCGATATGCGGCATGATGCGCTTGAAAGCACAGACATCGCGTCCAATACTTTTCTTGTGCTGATAGTCGTTGAGATATTTGACGACCGCCTGCTCGAACGTCCGTGTCGGTCGAATGCCGTAGACTACCGCCTGCCTGACTTCGTTCAGGCGATGCGCCAGGTAGCGCTCCGCTTCTTCGAGATCGTTCGTGCCGCAGCTTTCCGCCAATCTTCCGTATCCTTTGATTTTCTTGTCGATCCACCAGATACGGCCTCTTTTCTGGAGGCCCGGTGATTTGTAGCGTCCCATATTTCACTCCTTTTGGCGGGACGCCCGTTGCGAGAGATATAGTCCTCCACCCAGGCGTCAAGTTCAAGCCGGTCGAAGGCAACGCCTTGATTTCATCGGCCCAGATACGCGGCGGAGATCGACTCGCGGGCATGTCCGAGTTCGTCGCTGATGGTGAGTCGTGCTTGTTCGTCGAGCGCTCGCTGTTCGGGGTTAAGTTGTTTCGATGGCGGCCCGCCTGCTGCTGGACAAACCCTTCCGGTGAGTTGCTTATACCGGCGCTGAGCGTAGGCGTGTCGTAATCCGTGTAAGCGGGACAGCCCTGCCTTCGCCGTTTGTTTTTCGTAGCGATGAAGCTGTTGCACATAGTTCAGGTGCGGCGGTATTAATGCGCCGCCCCTGGCCAATGCCCTGACCTCTTCAAGCAGTCGGCGTTGATCGTCGTTTGTGATCGGCACCGCTCTCGCCCGCCCACCTTTAGTCCAACTCGATTTAAGTTTGACGTGATCGTCCTGCACGGCAAAGGCAGGCTGGAACTTGATCGCTTCTTCGCGGCGCAAACCGAATGCTGCTTGCAAGCGCACGCTCATCCGAACGTGTGCGTCCTCGATCTTCGTGAGCTTTTCCTGATCCAATACCTGCGCCTTGGATTGTTCGGCCACGTAGGTCCGGGACTCGATACCGTAGGCCCTGTTGTCTCGTGCCATGATGCTTTCTTTGTTGACTTTCTGCGTCCACCAGCGAAGCGCCGACAGACGGTTTTTCAGAGTACCTGTACTGACGCACTGCTCGCGCCAGCGAGCGACCAGGGCTTCCACATGCTTAGGTTTGAGCGATGTCGCCTGCATGTGTCGATAGCCCAGTGCGTGCAGCTGATTCGCGCTCAGGTCCAATATGCGGGACCGGGTCGCCTGTGTAGAGTAGCTTCCGTCGCGATTCTGACGGCAGAGTTTCATGAGCTGGTGGTTCAGGTTTTTCAAGGTGCATACAGTCTCGTCGGTTAGTTTGGATGACCACTCCGCATCCGCGAGGAGTACGAAGTCCGATTCTTCAATCGGTAAAGGTCGTGGGACACCAGTCCCGTCAGGCCTGAGCCTCGATCAGGTTCACCGGAGTTCTCTTTTGAGAATCTGCCGGTGACCACCAGTTGGCCTCCAGGGCCAGTCATGTAATAAGTTGAAGTACCTCCTTTTGTGAAAGATTAAAAAAACGCCAGGGCGTGCGAAACGATTTACCGAACGTAGAAACTGAACGTCGAGGTTCAGCTTCGTCAATCGACGCCGAGGCGACGTGGGGTCGATCTATCCGTAAAACAGATAGCCAACCGGGCGACAGGAAAACCTGCCGGGCGCCGCTTTTCCGCAACGGCTGCGTGTATTGGGAACTACGTTAGTACGAACCTCGATGTTCGTCTATGGGAAACGGGGGTGAGATTTGCGCCCCGGTTTCCGATAGACAAAAGGGTGTGGTATACATGGGGAGCGGTCATCTTGTTGAGAGATCGTGATTGGGTGCAATGACAAATCGTCGTGCACTACCGGAGCAGTTCCCCACTAGGGACGACCGGACTTCTAATTAACTTATAGGAGCCGAGTATGTCCCATTCACTCAAAGCGAAGCGCGTCCGCGCTTACAACTCACAAAATGGCAGGTGCTATTACTGCGAAATTCAGATGTGGCTGAATGACCCACAGGATCATTACTTACGATCAAGCGTTTCTTCTGCGGGAATGGTCCGTATCCGTTGTACGGCGGAGCACGTGCAAGCGCGCTCCGACGGCGGTTCTAATGCAAAAGAGAATATAGTCGCAGCATGTTGGTTCTGTAATCAGGCACGACATCGTCGGCCAAGGCCTGTTAACTCACAAGCATTTCGCGCGTTTGTGAAATCACGAATGCGTGCCCAAAAATGGCACCCGGCGCAATTCCATCAACGCTGTGGAAACTAGCCGGGACACAGGCAAACTCGGCGCCCGTTATTGGACAGCCTTGGCCTCTTCGCGAATAGAATCGATGTCGGCGCTTGAAATACCCTCGTTCTTGGACCACAAATAAATTTCATCCCACTCGATCCGATTACGTTTCGCGACCATGATCGCTTGTTCGCGCGCCTGAGGATCATTTCCGTGCTTGAACCAGGCCAGTCGGTCCATAACACATTGTGTTGGCGTAATAATCCGGACGGACCCATACTTGGTTTTTAGTATGGTGGTTTGCGATGAGTCAACGTACTGATCGCCGAACGATAGCGGCCCAGGTGGAAACTCCAGAAAGAACTGCGACTCAGGGTGGTAAAAGTCCTTACCTTCGGGACTGAATCCGAGTTCAGCTACGACAGGTGCTATTTCTTTGTTGCGAGCAACCGTAATGAAATCCAGGTCTGTGCTCATGTATTCGTTTTCGGAGTAATGAGTTACTGCTCCGCCACCACCAAGCACAGCAGGGATTCCTGCGTTCTCCAACGCTGTGGAGACTATCGCCGCGATCTCCTGTAATGACGTATTGGCCGTTATCCCAGTCATTTTCTGGCTCTTTCAAGAGTCTTCCCGGTGCGGCGTGGACGTTGCCTCTCTCGGAAATAATCCTTGGTTATCTCGTTCGGAAGAGCCTTTAGTTCGGCTCCTAGAAATTCGCGCAATCGTCTTGCGGTAGGACTGCGAGGATTAAATTCGAACACGCGTGTTCGACCGACAGTGCGGCTTACCAGCACACCGGCAGCCTCAAGTTTTCGTAGCTGGTCCTGTACGACGCTGACTGGTATGCCGTAGGTCTTGGCTATTGAGCTAGCGTACCCCGCTTCGTAGTTTTCGAGAAACAGGAGAACTGCAGCAGCCGTTCGGTTTCCAAAAATGGCCTCAAGTGCCGGGATCATGACCTGACTCCTAATTACCGGTATTTCCGGTAATATTACCGGTATTTCCGTCAATATCAACTGCAATGCGACACCGACCACAATATGCTATAAATAGCGGACCGAAGAGGTGCGCTAACACCTCTCCGGCCCTAACCACAGCTAGCAAAGGCGCTGCTAACAATGGCTGACAACAATGCTATCAGAGGAAAACACGATTGCCCGTCCGGGCCTCGTGTTTTTTTGTGCCCGCGCTGGCCTCAACACGAGGACCAGAACCATGAATACAGCAGACATCACAAATATTTCGACCCGTACGCCATACCCGCTTGACACCACAAGCACGTTCGCGGACCTGTCAGGTTTTAATACAGTCAAAGACCGACAGGTCAGAGAGGACAGGGGCTTCTACATTCCAGACATCCTGTCCGGGGAAGACTACGGTGCCTTCTCAAAGGAGTACGCTGCGGCCGGGGAGCACGCCAAGCATCTTCGCAATGCCGAACGCCTGGTCTGCCAGGCGGAAGATTTGGTGGGACTGATGCGAGCCGCGATCAGCTACGAAAGCGACGCCCGTGCCATGCAGGCGGATACTGCGCTAACGATCCTTGAGAAGAAACTGGCCAAAGCCCACAGTTGCGTCAACAAACATGACAGGCGCCACACGAACCTGTTTCTCGCGTATTTTGATCTCAAGAACAAGACCGAAGACGGCACGGAATAAGTAGTTCGCGGTAGTGGGCACTCTGCCGGTTGGCCGACCAATTTTACTAGCGGCCGACCGGCGGAAATACTCTCGCCACCGCGTCACTCGTCGAGAACTCATGAAATCTGGCCAGAAGCCCTGCCATTGCTGGTTCAGAGCGCCGCGTCACTACAGCGCTTCGCGCTGGTAGTGACGCGGCTGGCGAGCAACCCATCAATCTGCTTTACGATAGGCTTGATCGCAGAGACCAGAAACCACCTGCTGAACGGGCAATTCCGATGTGTGCCTTCGGAATGCGCCAAGTTGGCCGCATGAAATTCTCCGCGATAGGCGACCTTCAAAATCTACCACCCGTCCATCGCAACAACAGGGGGTCGAATCCCCTTGGGGACGCCATTTTCAAGGCGTAACAGTCTGATCCTAAACGGGTTTCTTCGGAGACCCGTTTTGCGTTACGCACATTCTTACTCACCGTACAAAGCATTTTCGGGCACAACATACGAACAGCTTATAATGGCGTTCTATGTTGGTCGTCGCCCCCAAGAAAAACAGGACTGAGCCGTAATGTTGATCGACAAACGCGCTTGGATTGTTGCTGCCTCCTGCCTATACCTGTTTCTTCCGATTCAGTCTGAAGCCTGTACGTGTGCCGTGCAGCCGCTGGCGGAGCGGTATGAGCGGGCGTCAGTTGTGCTCGTTGCAGATGTGGGGGAACGGACCGACAAGTTTGATGGGTTAGGTAACCGGACCGTGGAGTGGTCCTTCGTCACCGATGAGGTGCTGAAAGGGGATGTAAATTTCGATGTCCTTATTCCAGGTAGCTGTGGATGGGGTGCTGCACCCGGAGAAAAATATCTGTTATTTGCAGATGAAAATGGTGCAGTAGGGACTTGCACAGCGGGGCGACTCAGTGAAAATGACCGCTATCGAGCCGACCTCGAAGTCCTTCGCCAGTATGAGAAAGGCGATCTTCAGTCCCTGAGCGAGCCGCTGGTCTTTTCCACCGGACCGGGGAGGTGCCACCTATCTCTTGAAATGGCTGTCGGCCACGGCAGTTTGTATTTCGACTATCGTTTTGCCGATGCTGAAGTTCGTGATTTCGACAACCAGCAATTTCGCTATGACAGCAAGCAACATCGGAGAATTACGCTGGAAAACACTGGTCCTCACCCAGCTTACTTTGCCGGGTTCCGACGCCTGAGAATCTAGTATCCACATTCGCGCCATAAGATTGACGGTTCTGGACGCCTTCGGATTGGTGGCAGGGAATGGCTTACGGAGTATCCCAACATGGAAGCTCCGTTTTTACCGTTTGAGGTCGTTTCAGACGCAGCAGTCGGTGAGGTACTCGAAGCGTTGGAATCTCACGATAGCGTGCAAATTTCGGCGGAATACCGGGAGTTCCACCAGAGCCGAAAGAACTACCCGGACTTTCCCAGGATTGAAGGGATGGCACCGCATTTTTATCGGGGAACTGCGTTAGATGATTTTCAGCGGTGTGTGGAAGGAGTGAGGCAGTAGCATTCTCGCAGCGGGCTAGAGTATTGCAGTCAATTGCAATGTAATGATTCGTTGTCTGCCAAGACTGGAAAATTCGAAATATGCCCCCATGTACGCTGGATATTTTCGACATTTAATTCTGCGCGGGTTTCACAGCGATGACAGATCAATCAAATCTGGATTTGAAATACTTTATTGACGACACAGTGTACAACTGTCCGTTTTGCAATCGGAGAAACGTCAAGTACGCGTACTTGCCTAAGTCCGACTTTAACTGGGCGTCAGACAAGGACTGCACGATATGGCGCATAAAATGCACCAGTTGCGGAAAAATCTCGATGCACCTCACTCACGTCGAGCTTCAGGATGAGTCGTACGGAAACGCCCATTTTCGAACTGATGTCGACATCGACAGCTTAATCTTCTACTCAGTCCCAAGCAGTTTTTTCGTTGTTGATATTCGTATTCCGAAGATCATTCGCGAACTCATAACCGAGGCTGCTGGGTGCATCAAGATGAACTACATGACCGGAGCATCTGCTTGTACTCGAAAAGCGATATACGAGCTTCTCACCAGAGAGGGCGCAGAAGGCAGCAGTTATGACGAGCGTATTAAGAATCTGGAGAATACGCATCCGGAAGTCGATCCCGAGTTGTTCGAGGTTCTCGCGCATATCAAGGACATGACCAGCGATAAGGTTCATGAACAATCGTGGGACAAATGGAACTCTGATTGCCTGACGTTGATCCTCGAAACTCTGAAGACCGTGCTGCACGAAATCTACGTTGTTCCCGACGAAAAGGCGGCGAGAAAGAAGAATATCAAGGACCTCCGTGCGCGTATGAGCGGTACTGTCTTCAAGGGTGACGAGCCGAAACAGGCGATACCAACAGAAACGTCCGATTAGTTTGCGGTTCTGATCTCAGTCGTTTTCGATGGTCGATAGCCAATGTCATCGCTAATTTTTTTCACTGATGTAGATCAGGCGTTCGTTGCTACCGATACTCTCGCAGTGCGGCCCGATGGCAGTCCTGTGCTGTTTACGTCCAAGGCATTGATCTGCCCACACTTGCGGATGGTGATGGCTGGTACTGGTCTGTTGGGTATGTCAACGAAATGGTTTGCTCAGATAAACGATCACATGGCCGTGAAGGGGATCGATAATCTGGACTTCCACACACCAGACGCACTCAACAGCTTGTGGGATAGCCTTCAATCCGATTTGGATGGTGCTGAAGGAATTACAACCACGATTTATCATTTTGGCTTTTCCGAGGAAACAGGCGAAATTCACAGCTATGCGTATCGTTCTGAAAAGGATTTCGAGTCCGAGCGATTGCCACATGGTGTGGCGGTAAAGCCAGAATGTGCTGTACCGGACGGATGGGAGTTTCCAGCAGACATCAGATCTCTGATGGAAGAGCAGCGGAAAATACAGCGGAAGCAGCCTTCAGGCGAGCGGATTTACATTGGTGGCGAAATTCAGGCGATTCATCTGACCAAACATGGAACAAGCGTCAACATGATCGATCAGTTCGATGACCATGAGGATATGCTTGAAGCCGCTTTTTTGAATCATTGGATTGACAACAGATAAATTCGTACGGATTCGCACCCGATGCAATAATTCTCTGTTGCAATTAATTGCATCGCATTCAGTTTTTTTCGCCCACATCAGAACGTGTTTGCATTTCTGATATCAGTCGGGCCGAGCGTTCAATTGTCCATCAATGTCCCGAAAAGACATTCTAGGAAATCGTGTCTCTTGTACTGACCGGATGTCCCGCTGATGTTGTGTAATCCTCCCGGAAAATAATCGCGGCAACTGGCGGCCTTGAAGGAGAAGATCGTTCGGCCTCAACTTTACGCGACCGATTGATCTTTCTGGGTGCTGGCTTCAAAGTACACTGATTAGGTTGTCCACGGTCTAATATAGAGTGATACTTATTCGACCGACGTCAGCCTCAATCCTTGCATTCAAAACTACCGGCGCTTACGCTGACGTCAAGTTAGCTTGGACGTTTTGCACGTAGTGATGTTATGAGCCGCACCACTATTGTCTTGGACAACATTCAGAACCTACACACACTATTTCGTGGCTATAGGAGTCATGAGGGATTCGGCTGGTTGTTTCGTGGCCAAGCGGATTCTTCGTGGGATTTGCTACCCAGGGCAGGTCGTGAGGGAGTTTTTCTACCGGATGATCGAGACCTCGGGCGCTTCAACGACTGGCGTAGTCAAGCTGTTGCTTACAGCCAGCTACCGAGTGCCGACATCGAACAACTTGCTGTGGCGCAACACCATGGCCTGGCAACAAGACTCTTGGATTGGTCGATGAATCCCCTCGTCGCTTGTTTTTTCGCGTGCTTCGAGCTACCCAACACCGACGGCGTGGTCTATATATTTGAGATGCCGGATGACATGTTGAGTGATCATATCCAGATCGAGAAACTACACAGTTCAAGTGGCGTGTATGGCTATATTCCGAAATCCATTTCGCCTCGTATTGTCAGTCAGAAGAGTGTGTTCACCGCGCACTGCGATGCCTCACGACAAATTGAAATAAGAGCGTCGAGGATCGGACGCGACCAGTCTAATCTTATCGAGACAGTCATCCCAGCGAGACTAAAGCGCGAAGTTATAGACTTGCTCGAAGACTACGGGATCGATAGGTCGGTGCTATTCCCCGACCTGGACGGTCTATCCCGACACATCAACCACAAGACGATTCGTATGATACGGCGTCGCCTACCAACCGCTGTCGGAGAAAGCGGAAGCTAAAGGTACGACCTGATGTGGCGGAGTTTGCAAGAGTGGATATTCGAAGTCGGTATCTGGTGTCTCAGACAGTATCAGATTATCACTCCTAGGACCGCCGTAATGCTTCCGATAGCGGCCGCGCAGATGCTAGAATTTTCCGTAACTACTGTAGCTCGCAACTTGTTTGTCATATCAGATAAGGAAATTGTTCACGCCACGCAATTGATCAACTACTCCAACGCTGTACCATACGGCTTGAACTTTGCAGGTCGCCCCAGAAAGACTATTACGACTCGAAGCGACGGTAATATTGTTGTGGACGTTGCCTCGAATGGCGTCTACGAAGTACGTCTCGGCACGCTGACTTGATACTCGCTATGTGTCGAATCGTGAGGAATGGTGAATGATCAAGAAGGTCAAGCGCCACGAGCTGTGGCGGATGCAGTATCAGGAAGACCGCTACATGAGCGGACTCTCAGAGGCTGAGCTGGACCATAGGTTTGCGGACATACTAACCAATCAGACGACGTTGACCGCCGAGGGGAAGATCGGCATCGGCGGGATGGAATGGCTTGAGAAGTGGACACACGTCGTGCTCGAACTTCAAGATCGCGGATTGGGTGTTCCGCCATTCGAAGAAATCTCGGACCGAACCAAGATTCCTAATGCCGAGTCAATCGAACTCGGATCGAAAGTTCGGATCGACCACCCGAACGGTATTCCAGAATCCTTTTCCCTGTTCAAGTATGGGAAAAGCAAGTACTTGAAACCGTTGCTGGAACGCGGGGAGCTTCGGCTTTTGCCTGCATCCCTATACGATGATCCGTCACTGAATCTGGCGATAAGTGACAAAGAGCTGGTTTTCGAGAAGATCAACTACGACAAGCGTATTCGATACTCGTCTCGATTCGACTACTACTGCTTCTGCTCGTCCTGGCTGCACTCAGACCGGCTGATTGCTGACTTCGAGGCGGATTCTGTATTGGTTATCGAACAACCGCAGGAGTTCTTCATTCGGCTTGCGACTGCACTTGACGAGAAGAACTTCAACATCGACTTCAACCGCGTGACGTATATTGATCCACTGCTATTGGGTGAGCATGAGATTACACAGCTAGCGTATGCAAAGCACATGAGGTTCGCCTACCAATTCGAACATCGACTTGTCGCGATGCCAGCGGTGGAGACTCAACTAGTTCAGCGTGATCTGGATTTGGGTTCTATCAACGACATCGCCAAGATTTACGAGGCATAGCTACGCGGAACTATCATCAGTCGATGCTGATTGACCGACGAACTTATTCGGCATTATCAACGGCGGGCCCATCAGATATAGCTATAAAGTCGGCGCGCTTCCACCTCTAGCCTACATCTGCTGGGGGATCTGTCTTCTGCGCGTCACTGAATGTCTTTCGCCAATATTTCTTCTGATCGTCCGACCCGCGAGACATCGCCTCATGTGCCTCAAGGTAATGGCCGACGGACTTGTACCTGAAAGTTCGAACATGCTCGATTTCGCTATCGGTGAACCTGATCGCATCAGCAACCGGGTCGGATTCTCCGACTGGCCATTCCAAGAAGTTGAGCACAACTCTAATTGATTTTTCGGAGATTGGCGATCTTTGGCCTGTGCGATAACTGAGTATCGAATCTGCGTTCTCCGCAAAATACGTAAGCCTTACGGTTTCCAAGTTTTCCAACATGTCGTACAACTTACTTCGCCAAAATGTGCGAGCGTGTTCGTACAGAATACGATGACTTTGGAATTTCAATTCCTGTGACGAACGTTCACTCTCACGAAGCATTCTGGTGACCGTCAGCCACAACACTCGGTCCGGCTCAGGTAGACCATCCCATTCATCACTGGTGCTCTGTTCAAATGTCTCGTACGCGCGCTCAAGTAATCGGATCGAAGCGTCTAGGTAATCTTTGGATTGCTGGAGCAGAATGTCCCTTCGTGCCCTCCAAAACGTGAATCCAACCGCGAGTGCAGATATGAACAACGCCATCAGCGCAACAGGGTTTTCAAATACGCCGCTGATCCAGGATGGTTCGGTACTGCCAGCATCACCGGTTGGCGTGACGTCTTGAATTACGACGGATACATCGGACTGACTGCCGTCGAGCAGTCCAAATAGACCTTCGGGGTCCATACCTGACAGGCTAAGTCCTGCAAGAATAGCCGCCGTCATGGCCACAAAATTGGGCAGGACGATGTTCCCGAATGTGTCTTGCTGCAACGCTTGCCCGAGCGTGACAAAGGGTACGAGTCCGAAGTATCGCCACCATGGGATGTCAATAGGAATACCTTCAGACTCACGAGCTACCGCCGTCCGGATGCCGTCATTCTCCATGAAAAAGTTTACTTGGTGTACGACGACACTCAGTCGCTTTGATTTTCCGACCCAGACTTTTCTGATGTCATAACGGGGTGGGCCTTGTCCGGAAGAGACTGACGACTCCATGTAGTCAAGTGAATCACTGTGATCGGAAATTAGTTTCTTCTTGAAGTATGACTGGAACGATTTTGTTTCGATCATGGCAGCTCGAACACTGTTCGTGAAGGCGGTGCGATGCCGAAGCCAGACGATGAAGTATCGCCACCAAAACCAGATAAAGCCCAATATCGCTGCCCACTCCAGTATCTCTGGATATCGGGCGGGAGATTTCATCGCCCCTATTGCCAATTGCCCAATGTCCGCACCGGCAAGCAAGTAGACGATTATTGATGACGATATAATGTAGAGATTACGTGTACGCGTTCGAAGAAGATCGTGCGAATCGTCAGTCATTGATTCAATCTGACGCCAATTGACTCAGAGATCAAGGCACTAGTTCTCGATGCGATATGGAAAAACGATCCTAGCACTCCTATTTGGGCGCGGAACCTCTGACAATACCGTGATCTCCGCTCGTGTCGCCGCCGAGGACATGCACGCTGTGGTGCGCGCCGATAACAAGCCCAGATCGGCAATCCACCTAATACGCCAATTCCCGAACGGTCAATTACCTCTTTTCTAACGATCAACATAAACTTTCAATACAAGTGCTTACCGCTTCGTACGGGATAAGCCCCGAGACAACGCGCAAGGACATCAAACGTCGCCCGCCAACAGCTTCTGGCCTCATCGAGCGACTGTTTCATGTCGTTTCATGCTGAAGTCTTACTGCCGTGACTCTAGCGCTACCTAAATACTAGGTTATTTGACCTAGTATTTAGGTAGACGACTACAGGGGTTATTAGCCCACTTTTTCGGCATTGTGTGAGAATCGTGTGATTCGGTCCTGCACGGTCATGATGAGTACTGCATTTGCAACGGACGCCTTACGCCCTACAGTTAATTAAATCAAATACTTACAAGCCAATTTCCGTTTTCGGGAGGCAGGGGCCGGAGGTTCAAATCCTCTCACCCCGACCATTTCTTCCTTAAACTTCAATCACTTGTTCGTGGTCCATCCGACTACTGCGTTTTGTGTGCCTGATCGCGTGAGAATCGTGTGAGCTGCGACGCGTAAAACGGTGTTCGCTCGCCTTTCACACACTTTCTCGGCGGCTTCGATTAACCGAGCAATATCAGGTGCTGAGTAATGCGTCGTGATTCTTTCGGACTTATGTCCGAGTAAGTCCTGCCGATCCTCGAAAGCCCCGCAGTTTTGCCCGATCCCTCGCCCGCCTCCATGCGGTATTGAGCATGTTGATCAGATAATTCGATTTCCATTCTTCTTTCTTCTTTCTTCTTTACTTCTTTACTTCTTTACTTCTTTCCCGATTCCTACCTCAACCTCATCAAAGCAGGTCCATGTGGCCGTATCCCCGTAATTCGCTCCGGCAACTCACTTGGGCCTTCCGGCAATTTGGGCCGAAAATCTCAATATTGCATCGAATCCCCTGGAACACGACCGCCATTTACTTCTTCCTAAGCGATTCTCTCCAGTACTTTAGGATGACTTTGCGCTACACGTAGAAGCGTTTTCGCCGCACCACGTGGCGAGCGTCGCCCTTGTTCCCAGTCCTGTACCGAATCAATCGAAACGTTAAGCAGTTCCGCGAATTCCTTCTGCGTGAGATTAACCGACTGCCGTGCGGAAATAGCGAGCAATTGCTCAGGCGTGTAGGTCCGTCCCTTTTTCCGGGCTTTCATCTGTTTGACTGCTTTGAGCAGTTCATCGCCCTCGGCAGTCATTTTCTTTTTCCTAGTCATGGTCAATTACCTCTTTAATCAATTTAAGCTCGTGTGCCGGAATGGTTGAACGATCACTCTTGGCATACAGCGTTAGGAGCCAGATTTCGCCATCCTCCAAACGATTGTAATAAATGACTCGCGCGCCACCGCTTTTTCCACTCCCCTTTTGAGCCCATCGCACTTTTCGTACGCCGCCAGATCCTCGCACAACCGATCCAGCCTTGGGATTTTGTGCAATAAACACCGCAAACGCTTCTCTCTCATCATCGGTCAGAATCCTTTTGACCTTGCCTGTATAAACGGGAGTTTCGATGACGGTGTACACATACTGAGGGTACGGCAATGCCGTACCTGTGTCAACCTGGCATCGCATCAATTTGTGAATCGGACTGGCAGTCAACCGCAGCATAGATGGATACAGCCACCCCACCTGTGAAAGCGTACCTGCGCGCTGGAGGCTTACTACCGTGACTCTGGAGTTACCTATATATTAGTGTGAATCGGCGGCGAAAATTGACCCACCTGAACACTAAGAACCAATAACTTACATGACGAATTGGCGCCGAAAGTGGGTCATTTCTGCACGCCGATTTACATTGGGGAGGACGTTGGGGCAGCTCGCGGTCAGGAAAAAGCAATATTCTCCATGTTACACCGTTTCATCATAATGAATTTTCGGGCATGCTCGGATTTACTCCGGATAAGGGAACAAGCCCGTTAACCGAATTGTTAGATTCGATAGAGCGATAGACAAATACAGATTCAAACGAAGGGTGCTCTGTTGAAACGTCAAAATGAATCTCGGCGTCGAATGACCATATTCACGAGAATCGCAACAGTTTTGTCTGCCGTTCTCATCTCCTCATGCAACCAAGACTTTGAATTTGAGGTCACTGATATCTCGTTGCTTGACAGGAAAACTGTGTTTTCATCGAACGCCAGCGAAGTGGCCGCTGTTGGAATGATTAGAGCTACCATTCGGTCGAGAATTGACATTATTTTGCTTGCGAAGCGCCGTAAGTACAATTTGTGGTATGAGGTGGCCGATTGCGGTAATGGAGAGAGACTTAGTAGCTGGAGCCCAATCTATCGCAATGAGACTGGCGGATCGCAAAGCACTTTCGATTTGTTATTCGATTACAAGAGCACTTCGGAGCAATCCTATCAATATGATCTGTCGAGCAAGCTGATTGAATTGTGCTTTACCATTGGCGGGGCGAGCATGGCACCGTTTAGCGGTGGGAAATGGGAAAAGGTTCGCGTTTCGTTGCAACCTGATTTGATCAATTCCTTAGTGCAATATGAGACGTCAAATGGCCCTATTGCATTGGAGCTCGCAGACAGTTGTAAGCACACTCTATGTACGCCAGATTATGGTTTGTAGGTAAGCGCTCTTTTAACGGCCCCTTTTCGATTAAGGCGGGATCGCGTGTATGGATCTTGCCTGGTCAAGGAAGGACACAATGCGATACTCCAAGAAGCGAAAGAATGATTTAATCGCAGCAAGACGCGCATTGCTCGTCTGAGGAGCGTTATTTCGCCGTGTTTCAAGATACTGCAGGAATGCAAGAAAGTTCGAAGCATCAAAATCCTCCATCACGAAAAGGCACGGTTGCGTTCCGAGCCGACGGTCGAGCGGCGAATCGTAACGAGTGGCCAGAGTCTCTGCCTGTCCAAAATGGTCCGATTTTGGGCAGTGTCTTCGTACTCTGTACAGAAATTGGAGTAACCGATTTCCGGACATCCGGGCAATATTGGACACCGTTTTCGGACGGATCGACCGCGTTGGGCGTTAATCTGTGCTCGTCTCAACTATAGATTGGTGACTCACATCAAAATCAGTTGACCGTCCGGCTGTAAGTGATCGCTGCCGCACAAATATCGATTCAGCTACTAGCGGAGCGAATTTTGCGAAGGGCTGCAGTGGGTCTATACTTTTGAAAAACTCGTCGCTGAAGCTGCCATTGTAGTCGCTATTCTTTTGGTGCGAGTTTTCTGTTCCGGCGTCGACAGTTTGGAGAGTTGACCACCAGCAACGCAGCTGCACGCAGCATCACTTGTCGAAAACTTGTAGAAAGCGTCCAGAGCCCCCACCGTTCCTGGTTCAGCGTGCCGCTTCACTACAGCGCTTCGCTCGGTAGTGACGCGACTAAATCCTCCCAGTTATCCGAAATCTTGTCGGCCCGGCCTGGGTTGGGATTTACTCCGTTAACACGGACAGTTGCGTTGAGTTTTGACGATGCGTCATGGACGGTACCCGATCAGGCCACTCGCCTGGCCTTCGCCGCTTTATCCAGATCGTAAGTAGCCTGAAGATTCATCCACAGTTTCGGCGATGTCCCGAGAGCGTCAGCCAGGTCTAAAGCTGCCGCCGCAGTGATACCCCGCTTCCCCTTGATGAGTTCGTTCAAACGAGTCTTCGTCCAGCCAATTTTCTCTGCAAGAGCTGCCTGCGTAATACCTTCGGGCTCAAGAAACTCTTCGAGCAATATCTCACCGGGGTGGAACGGGTTTTTAGGTTGTCTGGCCATTGCGTATCCTCCGTCAGTGGTAATCAACAACTTGTACATTGAAGGCATTTCCGCCTTCCCAACGGAAAACCACTCTCCATTGATCGTTAATCCGGATCGAGTGCAATCCCTTCCAGTTTCCTTTGAGGCCCTCCAAACGATTACCGGGAGGAACTCTCGAATCCTTAAGCTCCGCTGCATCGTGCAAATAAAGCAGCTTTCGCCGCCCTGCCCGACGAAGCTCCGGAGGAAATGCCCGCGTGGCTTTCGTTCGCCTGTCGTCGAACAAGTCCTCGGCCAGAGCATTTCCGAAGGTCTCAATCACATTACTATATTATCGGAACTCGATAATCTGTCAAGGGAGTATTGTCAATTCAGATTAGAAACACGGAATTCTTGGCGCTGTGTGGGAATCGGCTCTGCACAGTTGCGCTATGTACTGCAATTGCCAGGAAACATTCCGTTCTCGGGAGGCAGGGGCCGGAGGTTCACACAGACGAGCGCGCAGCGCTGCGATCCAAGGCTAATGTCGAATATTGAGATTATTCGACATTATAGCTAGCCTGCAGGACCGTCCGATTTGCTGTTAATAGGTGTCCAAATGGCGAGCAGCCTCAATCTGTCATTGACCGACGAATTACGGGAGTACATCAACTCCCGTACCGGCGATGCCGGTGTCTATTCAACACCGAGCGAGTATCTCCGCGACTTAATCCGTCGCGATATGGAATCACAAGAGGTCGTCGAGCATATCCTCAACGGCCTGGACGATGTCAAACACGGGCGATTTTCTGACAAGTCGATACTGGACATTGCTGACGAAAAAGAGCGTTAGTGTCGACGCGGCGAAAGTCAAACGTCCTCACCCAAACGGCGGAACGCGATTTCCGCGAGGCAAAGCAATGGTCGCTCGCTGGGGTGCCAAGCAAACCAAGTTGTATTTTCAGCAGCTCCACGACAGCGCCGAGTACATCGCAAAACATCAACGAACAATTTCGCGCAGGGACGATCTGACTGATCATAAAAGCCTCAGTGCATGTCCAGTTGGTGAACACTCTATTGTCTACGCGCCAATCGACGATTCTAAAATCGCTATTGCGGCGCTGATTCGACGTGCGCTCGATGTCGCCTTGAATCCATTAGAGGAGAGGCAACGAAAATGAGTGGACGATCGGTTTGATCTCCGTAAAACGTCGGGCGAAACATTCTTCTAAACCAAACTAGTAAATTCGGTTCGCACAGGATTTCACCCCTATAGGTCACGGGAATCTGAAAATCGTGACAAGGCCGCTTCGCCTTGCGATATGCATGTATCGCTCTCAGGTGTGGGCGGCGACAACAGCCTCAGGACCGCCCTCGGGGACCGTGTCAAACGATGGCAATTCAGGGTCCATGTAATCCCAGGCGACGGCTCGGCTTGCGTAGACAACCATCGATGGGCTGACGACATCAGGGTCATCGAGACTGGAGGCCCGTGGAAAACAGACGCCAGGCATGGCCGAATTGCTTGAATAGACCGCGCTCCCGCAGTTGGGGCAGAAGCCTCTGCTTACGATGTTGCCACTGTCCGCAGGCCGCTTATAGAAAGCGAGCTCACCGCTAACGCTGAACCCCTCTTCCGGAATGACGATATGAGTGCAATGCCCGGTACCACTGGACTTTCGGCAATCAACGCAGTGGCAGTGAGCAGCCAGCATTGGATCGGACTTGCTCTCGAAACGAACGCTGCCGCACAGGCAGCCGCCTGTAAATCCCGACATCACCCTCTCCCTTCAACGTTATGGATTGTGTAGACTCAAAAGCACCAGTAAATAGTGTATTGCAATATACAAGTGACTAATCATGACGTCAATCAATAAGAGGGCTTCACGGTCCGATTGTCCCATCGCCACAACTCTATCATTCGTCGGTGACCGCTGGACGCTCGTGATCGTACGCGACATGCTGAACGGCAAAAGTCGGTTCGCCCAGTTCCTCGATTCGCCGGAACGAATTACCACCAACGTCCTTACGGACCGATTGAACCGAATGGAGCAAGACGGCCTGGTTAAAAAAGCTGCCTATCAAACCAACCCGGTCCGGTTTGAATACGCACTAACGAAGAAAGGGACCGCATTACATCCGATGCTTCAGGACATGTGCCGTTGGGCGAACGAATACGAGCCGCAGACCTGGACGCCACCCAAGCGTTTCATGCGCCGGCGGGTCGATGGACGCAAACCCACCTAGCGGATCCAACCCTTGCGCTCAGCCCATTTCGAATACCAGATTAAGAACACTGTAATCACTACCTGTATAAAACCGCCAATCAAGGCCTCTACGGGAAGGTCTGCCATGCCAAAGATCGGAATCTGCGCAGCAACCGCGCCAAGGAGCGACGCGACAAACACATAAAACGCTGCCGACTTCTTGAGCAGAAGCAGAAGGCCGCCCAGCGCGCCACCGAAAACGGCGATCGCGAAAGCGACGGTGGCCCATGCCGGCCGGCTTTCTACTATCGCGCGGTATTGTTCGGGCAAGGCAGACACCCCGTCTGCATTCATCTGCGACAGGAAATTGATGCAGCCCAGAATATTGAAGATTAGTGCGGCAGCACCGATTACCCAGAAACTCCAGTGAACACTGCCCGCGTTATTGTTTTTATCTTTCATTGCATCGGCCCCACGACTAGGTTTTTTCTGCTTGTAACTCTGCAAAAATCTTGTCCATGATTGCGTAACCGCTCTCCCATCCCTTGCCCATATTGGCGACAGCACCGGCAAAGCACGCAATCTCGGCATCGGTCGCCTCGTACGGCTCCCAGACCAACCTGACTTTGGTTTTCTCGCCCTCATCTGCAAATGTCACGATCGTGAGAAGGATACGAGGCCAGTCCGGCATCTTCGGATTTGACACGGTGTTCCACTCTGAATCCGTGCTCGAGTGGTGATGCCAAACAAGCCGCTCCAGTTCCTTCACTTCCGTGAACACCGCCTTACTGAGCATGGACATCTCACCCATCTTCATCTCGTTGAGCCACATTCCACCGGGTTTCAAATCAAATTTGTGGATGATAGTTTCCACGCCAGGGCCGTACCAGCGCGAGAGCAATTCAGGATCGGTCCAGGCGCGCCAAACCATATCGCGGGGCGCATCGAATAGTCGGTCAAGGACGTACTCAGGTCGTTCGCTCATTCTCTCATTCCTTCTCTTCGGTTTGTTTCATATTGAGAAGGACGTCATCCAGTTGGTCAAAACTCGTCCCCCAGAAAAACTTAAATTCATTCAGCCACTCGACCGCCGCCGCCATCGTTTGGGCTTTCAATCTGGCCGGACGACGCTGCTCATCGATACCCCGCTCGATCAAACCAGCCCGTTCAAGCACTTTCAGGTGCCTCGATACCGCCGGTTGGCTCATTTCAAAGGGGGCTGCAATCTCGCCGACACAAGCTTCACCATCGACTAGCCGCGATAAGATTGCGCGACGTGTCGGGTCCGCGAGGGCGGCAAAGATGGCATCGAGATTTGGCGGCATGCTTATATAACCAAGTTGGTTCATAACATAATTGTTATATTATTAATCGATCATGTCAATATGCTCATACGTCAGTGGCCAAATCCCGCAAAGTTCGACGGGTCGCCCTGGGTGTGGCGAAGTCCAAGTCTTGTCATGCCGGAACTGACTGTTACGAAGGCGCCGCAATGCGTGATCCAGCCATCCTATTCATTCAGCTGCTGACCACCATCAAAACCGATGCGTCCAGCCGGTGATCGTGCCGTGGTCACAGAATCTCTGCCACCGAAACACCAATTGGTGGTCCTGAATCGGGGCCATGAGCCTGCGCCAAGTCTCCGCCCGATGGATCGCGCGAAAGCAGGCCTTTGTACACTTTTCAATCGTCCGTACCGGCGGTGACCAGGTTACTCGGTAGTCCATTTTGCCAGTCGCTGCTCGGCCTCGGCCGGTGACACACTGCCGTGGTCGTTAGCGGCTTTGATTCCACGCTGCACTTTCTCGATAACGTACAGGTGATACTGGACATCCTCCAGACTACTTCCGGGCTTTCATCTGTTTGACTGCTTTGAGCAGTTCATCGCCCTCGACAGTCATTTTCTTTTTCCTAGTCATGGTCAATTACCTCTTTAATCAATTTAAGCTCGTGTGCCGGAATGGTTGAACGATCACTCTTGGCATACAGCGTCAGGAGCCAAATTTCGCCATCCTCCAGGCGATTGTAATAAATGACTCGAGCGCCACCGCTTTTCCACTCCCCTTTTGAGCCCATCGCACTTTTCGCACGCCACCGGATCCCCGCACAAGCGATCCAGCCTTGGGGTTTTGTGCAATAAACACCGCGGAATGGACGGCACCACAAGTGCAAGAGGCCATCGGCGTAGGCTACTACAATCGTGCACGAACCCGTTTATCCTTGCAGAAAGATTCACCATCTTCGTCCTATTCATCATATGAGGCGAGGGAGAATAGTCCAGCGGCACCATTGCGGTGGTTTGCACCACGACTATCGACGAGAAGCCACTTAGCTGAATGGCAACAACTGCCCTGGACGCTGGTCAAAAGAGGAATCTTGCCAAGTCAGTGACGCTTGTATGAATAAACAGAAGCCACAGGCTTGTTATGCCTTTATATAAGGAATTAATATCTTTATGGTAGTGCCCTCTCCTTCAATCGAGCTATACGTTATCGGGAAATCGTGTTCGGCTGCCGTTACCAGAATACTCTTCGTTCCGACGCCGCATGACTTTCCATCGCCAAACTGAGACAGCATTATTTTGTCCACTTCTTCGCTCGACATTCCGCTACCATTATCGTGAATCGTGGTGACGAGGCAGTACGCTCTCATCACAGTGTGAATATCAATGACTGAAGCGCCTGCGTTTATTGCATTACCAATAATATTTCCTATCGCCTGATTGAACGATTTTGCATTTACGGCAATTTGATGATCCTGTTCTTGCGGAACGTAAGTATTATTAATTTCGATTTCCGGGTTTATCTTTCGCAACTCATCAATAAACGGTTTAGTGTTGGTCACCATATGCTCGTTGACCGACATCAAAATATACTCCGACGATAACTTGTCGCGGCGGCCAGCTCCATCATTGTCAGCAATTTCTCTCGCCGAATGCAGTGCCAACCATAACGCATTAATACATGCGGATAATTCGACGCTATCCTCAAGACCGTCATATTCGATTGACGCTATTTGCAGATTCGAAATCGCCGTGCCAATATAGTTTTTGATGTCATGGATCGCGAACGACGGCTCGAATTTTTTTGTTTTCATTTTCTGCATAACCTCAACGACAATTGCGTCGCCTGAAATCGGTTGAGCACAGTGTCTGCCGGACGGGTTTGTAATGCAAGCCGCAAGGCACGCGGCGCGATAACTCATGGGGCCCAAGCGGTGACAATCGTTGCGCGACGTCGGGCAAAAACTGCTCATTGATGGCACCTGAGAGCGGAAGCCTTCGATACCGGTGATACGTAAAATTCGATCAAGTCTGATTCGGTTTGCGAAATTTGAATAAAAACCTATCAGTTTGCCCTCGTATGCCCGGGTCAACGATCATTAACGTGTGATCATCATTTGGATTTCTGAAGATGTCGCTTTCCTCAATGAGTTCGAAACCCGCATCCAGAATCTCCTTCTTCACGAGTGTCGGATCGATTCGGTGCAATTTCGAAGAGTCTCTATCGCCCGAACCGGCTTCCGCAATGTGGTCGGCCACAATGTAATAACCTCCAGGTCGAACGGCTCGGTAGATTGAGCTATTCCAGCGTGCCAAATCCAGCTCCTGCCAATGCAGATCATGATAAATATTGTTTAGAATCGCGACATCGAGAAGCCTTGGCAGTGATAAATCGTTGTCTTCTTGCACGCTCAGCGTAACATTGCTCACCGAGTTGAGACTGTCAGTGAGTCGATCCTGAAGTCCGTCAAACAGCCCAAGTACAAATTTTGCGTTTGTGACAAAAACGTGACCATCGTTACCTACAATATTCGGATAGATACGGGCGTAATATCCTGGCCCTGCGTTAATTTCGGCGACTGTTTCCCCACTATTTAGTCCAATGAACTGAATAAACTTATCAGGCTTGCGGCTTTCGTCATTCTCTCGATCGTCCTCAGTACGAATGGGAGATGCCAACGCTGATTGAATTATGTTTGAATCAACTGGCAATGGGCCCGAGACCGCACATTCCGATATTGACAAGGCGAGTGCAAGAATCGAGGAAACAATGCTTATCAACGATCGACTTCTTCCGTGTGGTGAATTTTGGTGCATCATCTTTTCTCACATTGCCAATTACACTGGCCATCAAAGGTTTGGAACATCAAATTGCACAACCGAAAATACCGCCAGATAACTCGCGTCGACGCTCTTTTCATTGAGATGACGGTGGAAATGCCGTCATGTTGGCGCGCGGCGGAAGTTGTCCATTGCATTCGGTCTCGACGCGGCTGGAATCGGACGAATGCTCAACAAAGCTCACCATGAATCCATGCGGGCCTTCTGCGTTGATCATTGGCAGGCCCCGGTTGGCAAATGCAGCTCGTGGATTCGAACCAATATCCGAATTCTTTATGTTGGGCGCGTGAAACATGACGTGCGGAGCTACCTTTAACATTACGTTTCGCTCGCTGTTAAAAATGTAATTGTAGTCCGAGACCATGTAAACGACGCCGTAGCCGGCGATTGGGTAGTCGCCTTCGGAGAGTTTTCGCTCAACTTTCGCGGAAACTTCTTCGAATGATTTTCCTTGCCGTATCAGTTTTCCCTTTTCCAATGTCAGGGCGAGATTTGCGTCGGTTGACTGCGCATCGAAACAAATTGGAATAGCGCTGTCTGGGTGGTTGCGTTCGAGTAGGCACTCGAATCCATTTTCGGAGTCTTTGACGCGCTCGTAAGCTGTAGACCCGAGCACGAAGACGCCAGCGCCTTCCCATAAGTGTCTTGGCGCAGCACTTTGTGCCAGCGCGATTTCACACTCGCGACTAAGCTCCCGAATGTCGGTTGCGTTTGCACTCAATATGCTGCCGGCGAATCCGGAAATAAATAAGCCTGATAATATCAATCGCATGTGTATACCCCTCACGTGTTGTGTCCGACGTCCATCGGATCGAACCGATTTGCGTCGGCGAAGCAATGACTTGGTACTCGGCATTACGACGAATGAGGGGCCCCGAGATTGACAGTGAAACGAAGATTTCTCATTACAACCAGGATCCAATTCGTTTCGTTGCCAGAAATGAAGACCAAATCACGAGTTTTATCAGGTCCGCATCAGAATCAGTCACCCGTTGGTAGGCTGTGACATCCGCTTCCGAGACTCTTTGAGAATCAAGAGCCGTTCGCAAGGCCAAACGGCCTGCAGGCTGATCTTTGCGCTCTACGTCGACCACGGCGTCGTCGACCCAGGTTCGATCGATGGGCATCGACTCCCCTTGCCAACGTTGAATCACCTGACTGATTGACTGTTGCGTGGAGTCCGAGATCAGTTTCGCGACGGACCTCTCGACTGCAAGATCGAAGTTACAGAAGCTGCTTAGAATTATGGGATCGTCCGCTGCCCATGTGAACCGACCTTTGTCGGCTACGGTTATGAGTTCTGGACGTGACGCGGTTTGGCTGCCTAGCCTTCGAAGCACGGGACGCGCCATCAACATCGCGAGCTTCTTTAGCCCCGGAATTCTCGGAATCATCAATGATGAGTCTTCCAGCATGACATTGACCAGTCGATTGACGTAGTGAAAAATTAATGCCACGGCGACAATTTCCGTTCGATTATTGACAAGGTCAGGCAGATTGAGTTTGGACGCCCCTGGGCTTAATGTACTACGCGCCCACTCGAACAGTGCCCGCTGTTCGGGGTTTGAAATTATTTCCCCGCTATCCAGACGAATCGCCCTGCCCACATCCTCAAAATTCAGCGCCACGAGACTGCCGTGTGCTTCGAGGCAGTAACTGCAGGCGTTCGCGGCTGAAACGCCGGCCGCAATAATGTCTTTGTATTCACGTCTATAGGATCCGGAGAAGTACACCGCCTTACTCATGTGCCAGTGGCCGATCAACAATTCTGGATCGCATGCATGCAGCATTATTGGGTCCGGGATTGGCCCCGGAAATAGGCTGCTAATCTCGTCAATGGCGGACCTGGCATGGACTGGCAGTACCGCAGGATCAATCGGTTTGACGTATTTCATTTAGGGTTCTCAAAGATTACTCGCGAGACGTTGTTCGAGATGTTGAATGACTGGTGACGAAGCACCGCTGGCAATCGCAGTGAGGTAGCTCTCATTCGCCTCATCGTCGCGGCCCAGCAGTCTCAAAATCTCCGCGCGAGCAATGTGAATCGGCGTATAGCTAGCCATCATTGGGCGCTTCACGAGGCAGTCCAGACGTTGCAATGATAATTCTGGCTGGCCCGCAAACGCTTGGGCAACGGATGCGTTTATTGCGACGACGGGGGAGTCAGTTATTTGTTCCAAACGGGCGTAGTAGTTCATGATGGTTTCCCAATCGACTCCGTCCCAAGTAGTAGCAGTTGCATAAATGGATGCAATGCCAGCCTCGAGGTGATATCGAGTGACCTCCGGACCTTTCATTGCAGAGCCCAAGTATCTGAGACCCATGTCGATGAGAGCTTTGTCCCATTTCCGATGGTCTTGATCTTCCAACAATACGGGCTTGCCTGTCGCGTCTTCTCTTGCATCGAATCGCGACGCCTGAAAACACAACAGGGCTGCCAGTGCATTCGCCTCTGGTTTCGTCGTGTGTTTATCGTCGGCCAATTCGCGCGCCAATCGCAATGCCTCCAGCGCAACATCTCGCCGTATCAGCTCTGCGCCACTTCGTGGCGCGTAACCCAGACTAAACATCAAATAGACCACCATCAAAACCGCACCCAGTCGCGACTCAATCTCAAAGATAGACGGTGGCTCGGTAAGCGACTTTTCCAGATCTTTGAGTTTCCGTTTACTACGTGACAATCGTTGCGCCATTGCGCCGGACGTTGAGAGAAAGACGTCGGCGATTTCGCGCGCCGTGAATCCGCTCACAACTCGCAACGTGAGGGCAAGCCGATCAACACCCTCCAGTGCCGGATGACAACACAAGAAGGTCAATCGAAGTTCGGGATCCTGGATGCGTTCTGGGTCAATCCGAATGTTTTCCTCCGACCGCATTGCGTCCAGTGTGTCGTCATACACTTGCTCGCGGTTCTCACGCCTCAGTCGATCGATCGCCTTGTTACGAGCCACCTGGGTCAACCACGCCGCCGGATTATCGGGCATGCCCCGATACGGCCAAATCGACAAGGCGGTCAGGAGTGCCTCCTGGGCGACGTCTTCCGCAAGTTCCAGGTTTTGGCTGCCGAGACGGTTAACGAGGCCCGCGATCAGCCGGCCTCGCTCGCGCCTCGTTAGCAAATCAAGTTGGCGGCTGATATCACTGTTTAGACGAGGATTAGTCTTCACCTTCGATCTTACGAATTTCGATTCTTGAGTTGTGTACCAAATGAGGATGATTCCTGGCCAACTCGATAGCGTCGGTCATTTCCGCGACCTCGACGATCATCAAGCCTCCGAGTATTTCGGGGAGTTCCGCTAGCGGGCTTTCGTGGACCACTATGCCATCGGTACCGGATGTGACTTCTGTACCAGCCGTAGCTGAGAGTTTGTGTCCACCCGCATAAATGCCATCCTTGACAGTCTTTTCTACCCAGGCGATGTAGTCCTTCATGACGTTCATGGAATCGTCTTCGCTCAGTTTTGTATATCTGTCGGGTGCGTGGTGTAGAAGTAATGCGAACTTAGCCATTGGAACCTCCAGAAAATCCATTGTAATCGAAACGGCATGACACACCTTTCACTATGTGCCATTCATTCATACGACGATTCAGAAGCCTGATAATTGACATTAGCGCGCAGGAATTCTTTCCTGTGATCATGAAATTAGAACCAGCTCGAGCCGTCGTTTGATACGACTGAGAGTTTTAGCCCTCAACGATCGTCGGTCCGTCTTCGGATGGTTGACCAGGCATGCTGACCGGTTTCGCAAGACGACTTGTATCGGCACGGAGAGGCGATAGTAGGAGCGCAATTATGCGTTGCGTTTCTGGGCCACGCAATTCGGCAAGCCCGATCTGCATCGATTGTTGCGGGTTGATCGTCGCTTTGCGAAATGTCCCAAAAATGATGTCCCAAAAGGGAAATACCGCACCGAAATTACTGTCTGTCTCTGGCTGAAACGACGAATGATGCACCCGATGCAGACTCGGCGTAACGAACACATAGCAAAACCAGCGATCGATCCATTTAGGGAGCTGCAGATTTGAGTGCGTGATGACGGTAACCGACGCATCGAGCAGTTCATACAGTAGCAATACCCAGGGTGACAAACCAAGAATTGCAACCAGCGGAATGCCGATCAGAGCACTTACCGGAATTTCCAGCGGGTGAAACCTGACGGTGGTGGTAACGTCCATTTCGGTATCGAGGTGATGTACGCGATGAATCCGCCACAGCCACGGTATCCTGTGATTCAGCCAATGTGTAAATGTCGATATTCCTCCCCGCAACAGCAGCGTTCCGGCGACAAGGACCCACACCGGCAATTTGGCTAAATTGAGCAATCCGAAGTTAGTCGATTCAGCCCAAACTGCGGCACCAAAAAAAGATATCGGCACGATCCCCATCGACAACAATGACAGGACTGTAAGAACTGCGTTTGTGCGCCAGCGGGGCCCGTTGCCGTCAGATTGTCGAAAACCAACAAACCGCTCAGCAATGAAAAGAACCGCCATCAGGACCAGGAACAAAAAGGCCTGCAGATCTTCGCCATTTGCGATGAGCCAGGATGAAGTAGTCATATTGATGGATCCTCTGTGGACTTGACAATGAACATTGTCAATATATACTTGACAATATACCTTGTCAATACGACAATGCTTATTGTCAATTTAAGGATACTCAAATGTCACCCATGAGCCGGCTGATTCTGGAAGTGCGAACCTTGTATAACGTCGTCGTTGCCAGGGGTGAGGCACTTCATAAAAATGAGGGCCTTACCTTGGGCATGCGCGCGGTATTGGAATATCTACGTTTGAACGGACCGCAAACTGTCCCCGTAATCGCCCGCGCGCGGCGGGTAACGCGCCAGCGAATCCAGGCGCTTGTTGATCAACTTTTAGAGAATGGACTGGTAACCCGTCGGCAAAACCCGGCCAGCCAGAGGTCCCCTTTGATCGCACTTAGCAAATCTGGAGCCGATACCATTCGACGGTTTCAGCGACGAGAAGAGGATTTTTTCAAGGACGCGAAAATCAACATCCCGGACCATGAGCTGACGACGCTGACCGACCGGCTTGCCGAAATTCGACAGCACCTCGAATAACACTCAGAGGCTGGAAAATATCAAATGAAACAACGGTTAATAAGGCTTTTGGTGCGTCAGTTCGGGCACCCGACGGGGCTTCTCGGCAAGATTGCAGGCTGGATCATGGCAGCACGGCCATCGAATCGTAAACGAAATAGCTGGACGATTGAGCTGCTCCATATTGGCCCGGACGATCGAGTGCTCGAAATCGGCTATGGACCAGGTCTCGCTCTTGCCGATGCAGCGCGTCTGGTAACGTCGGGGAAAATTGTTGGGATTGACCATTCGCACATGATGTTCAACGCGGCCACAGTACGAAATCGCCATGCAATCGGCGAAGGTCGTATGGAACTTAAGAATGGCAGGGTCGAGGACATTGATGTCTTACTTGATCCAAAGTTGTTTTCTTCGTTCGACCATATCTACGCCGTTAATGTCGCCATGTTTTGGCAGGATTTAGCATCGACGCTCAAAACATTGACGGCAAGACTTGTGCCGTCAGGCCAAATCGCGCTGACTTTTCAGCCGCGTACCAAGGGGGCCACAGATAAGACCGCGCTTCGTGCAGCAAATGATATTCGTGACGCTATGAAGACTGCAGGACTGGCCAACGTTAAGATTGAAACTTTGAAGGACCTGTCTCCAATGGCTGTCTGCGTTATTGGCAGAAAAAGGAATGCCAAATGCTAAGCCCTGGTGCGGAAGCCCGGCGAAGCGGAGAAAACATCTTCTAGCGGTCTACTTTTTACACATCGCGCATTCAGTCCCCGCTTGCGAGAACGAAAGCGCTCAAAACCATTCCAACCTGCTTCTCGCACGCAACGGTCACACGACAGAATCAGGCGGTTGCGCGCCGGGTAAGCGCACAGGCAGACTGAATGTGAACACCGAGCCATTGCCCGGTTGACTGCGAACCGTCAGCTCGCCGCCGAGCAGCTCTGCGATTCGCCGGCTGATGGCGAGACCCAACCCTGTTCCCTGATATTTTCGGAACGTTGAAGCATCTGCCTGCATGAACGGCTCGAACAGTCGCCGCACTTCGTCTTCGCTCATGCCGATGCCGGTATCGTGCACCGTAAAAATAAGCGTATCCCTGTTCTGCTTGCCGGACTGTCGGCTGGAATTGAGGTCTATCCGGCCGTCGCTCGTGAACTTGGCGGCGTTGCTCAGCAAGTTGAACAATACCTGCCGCAACCGCGTTGGATCGGTAAACGCATCACCAATGTCCTGTCGGCAGTCCACGTGCAGCACATTGCCATTCTTGTCCGTCAGGGGCGCCACCGTCACGGCGACATCCTCGACCAGCGCCGCCACCGAAAACCGCTCGGGCGCCAGCTCGATTTTGCCAGCCTCGATTTTGGACAGATTCAGAATGTCATCGATCAGGCTCGCCAGGTGCAGCCCGGCAGTCCGGATCTTTTTCAGGTCTTCGTGCGTTTCTACGCTCAAGTCCGGGGAGCTGTCCTCGGTCAGCATTTCGGCATAGCCGATGATTGCGTTCAGCGGCGTGCGCAACTCATGACTCATGTTGGCAAGGAACAGCGACTTCGCCAGGTTGGCCTCTTCCGCCACGGCTTTTTCTCGCAACGCGACTTCCTTCTGCAGCCGGTCGCTGATATCTCGGAACATGCCCAGCAAGTAGCGCTTGCCGCTGATTTCGATCGGCGTGCCGATGACTTCGGCATCGAACAGGCTGCCGTCCTTGCGGAGCACGCTCACTTTTTTCGCCTCCACTCTGTTGCCGGTCGCCGCCGCCTTGAAGAGTTCCACTGACCTGGGCAGTTCATTGGCCGGATGGATGTGCCTCATGCTGATGTTGGACACCTCTTCGGCCTCGTAGCCGAGCATTTCACAAAAGCGTGGATTGGCGTCGCTCAATTGTCCGGAATCCGGATCGGCGAGCACGATGCCGTCCATCGCGCCTTGAAAAATGGCACGAAATTTCTCTTCGCTTTCAATCAGCGCTTTCTTGGCCAGTCTGCGCTCGGTGATGTCCTCCTTGATGGCAATAAAATGCGTGATTGTGCCGTCATCGCCGCGCAACGGCGTGATGGTCGATTCTTCGTGCCCCAGGCGGCCGTCCTTGTAGCGGTTGACAATCTCGCCGCGCCATACCGATCCGCCGAGTATCGTCTCGTACATCTGCCGATAGAATTCGGCATCATGCACGCCCGAATTCAGCAGACGCGGGTTCTTGCCGATCACTTCGTCGGCGGTATACCCGGTCAGGCTCGTGAAGGCCCTGTTGACCCAGCAAATGATACCGTCCTGATCCGTAATGATGACGGTGTTCGCGGCCGCTTCCAGCGCCGCGCTCCGTAGGCCCAATTCGGCCTCGGCGAGCCTGCGCTCCGTGACATCGCTCATAAGTAACAGCAGGTGCATCTTGCCTTTGCTTTCGAAGCGGCTGAACCTGCACCGCAGCGATACTTCGCGCACGAAGGTCGTTACGAAATGCGTTTCGAGTTCCCGGGACCGGCCGTCAGCCAGGGTCTTTTCCGCCGCCGCAAGCAACCCGGATGCCTTCCAGGACTGGATGTGATGGAAATTCATTGAGCGAGCCTGTTGTACAGTGCCGCCGATGATTCTTGCCGCCGCTTTGTTGGCCAGCACACAGGGACCATCTGCCCGGTAGGCAAGGATACCCAGGTTGGTCGCGCCAACGAGCTTCTGATTGAGGTCGAGCAAATCGTGCAGACGCTCCTCGACCTGCCGGCGATCGGTGATACCCGCAGTAAGCCGGTCTGCCATTGTATCGAACGCGGCGCCGACGATTGCCAGTTCGTCGTGACCCGGCAGGCGGGCACGAGCCTCCAGGTCTCCCTCGGAAAAACGTCGGGTGACGCTGATCAGACTTTGGACACGGCGGTTGAAAAGAAAATGCAGCAAAATTGCGAGCAAGCCCGCTAAGATGATTGAGGCTGCGCCGAGTGTGACGGCATTGCGGGTCAGCTCCGATTGTGGCCCGGCTTTCTCGCTTGCCAGTGAGCGTTGCAATATCAACAATCCCCGCCGCTCCGGGTGCAGTTGGTCCAGTTCCGGCACAAGCAGGATGGGAAAGACGGCCCTGATCTCGTTTTCGCCGAGCAACTCCACGCGTCCCTGTGCGCCACGCGCGATCGTGCGTAGTGTTTCGGGGTTCTGCTCGATGCCTTCGGTACCACCGTGTAACAGGTCCGCGGCCTGGCTACCGATGTCGGCAATGCGATTGGCGGCAATTACCGTGCCTTCGTCGTCGATCAGCAGCGCCAGATCGAGATTCGGATCCGTGCCGAGCGCCGATACTTCGGCCTGTACCCGGGCCATGTCACCGATACTGGCCAGATAGCCGAGCGTGTCCTGCAGCCGCACCATGCGCTGCAACAGGCGTTCACTTGCCTCCGCCTCGACCCGGTGACTCGTATCGCGCTTGGCTAGCAGCAGACTGCCGACCACCAATAGCAAAGAGAAAAAGACAAGCAGCAGCGGCACGACAACCCGGATCGGGAAACGGTGCAGTATCGCCGGGGCGGGTCGCATGGCCCGGTTCAAAATCCGGGGTTCAATCGTAGCACGGGGTTTGCAGACAAGAGACGAGCAGCTTCGCTGAGCCCACGTATTGATTTACCAACAGGGCTTCATCGAGCGTCATTGGTGAGGCTTGGATGACCTTGTTGCGATATGTCTGGACTACCTGCGGCATGGACGTGAATTCCACAAGGTGGACGGCGTCGGACCAGAAATATCCCACCTCCCTGGCCAGGTAGAGGGGCTCATAAACCGGAAGTAAGCAGGGCGCGATCAGTAAGTAAATAATACGATAAGTATATGCCATGGCGTTGCTTTTTCCCACATATGGACCAGTTTTGCAACGACCTCCAACGTCTCGGCGGACTGTGTCTGCCAGGCAGGTTGAGCACTGATGCAAGGGACGTCTCATATTCAATCCGTAGTTGGCGCACTTATTATTCGTCGGCTTCTTGCTGAGAATATTGGTGCTTAGCAGCCTTTGCCATACGATCCAATATTAGTGACGCGTTGCGATCTCGATTTCCTCTCTCGAACCTTTTTTCGAATCGTCCCGAGGCCGCCGAATAGCCAAAATCCTAGAGTATTACAGGGACAGTTAAAGCGATTAAGAGAGAAACCCTGCGACGACTTCCAGGCCGCAAGCGCAACCGCAACTTGAGCTGACTTCCAGTTCTAATAGATAGGCATGAAACCATAAAACATTGTTCTTAAAGGGTTTTATTGGCTTCGATTAGGTACATTATCATAAACAATAATAGTTGGCTGCAATCAATATGCCACTATTCAGTGCCGTTGTTTCCTCAGCGCTTCCACAAAAGATTCGGCGTCGGCCTGGCGGCGTGTTGGAAAAGCATAGCGATGAAGGCCTACGCATTCGCCTAAGCACAAACAGCGTCATGATGAACTGCGCCTCATCAAGTCGATCGTACTGCAGAAGAAAACAACATACGGCCGCACAGTCCCATTATAGTGGCCATGATGAACGCGCGATTTGACATTCACAGCGCCAGCTCCTATGAAGGCGATGGGCGAACAAACGAGGACTTCCTGGGATGGACCGAAACGGCCGCTTGGGTTCTCGATGGGGCAACTGGCGTTTCGAGAGAAACGCTGCCCTATTCGAGCGATGCACATTGGTTTGTTAGAACCTTTAGCGAGTCGCTTCACCGTAACCTCATCATGAACCCGAGTGCTGCGGCGGTTGACGTTCTTAATCAGTCGATTGCGACAACCCGCGAGCGATACGAAGAGATAACCGGCAGCGACACATCAACCGCACAAGGCCTGCCTTCTGCCGCGTTCGTCATGATCAGGATTTTGGACAAGGGCCTTGAGATAACGTCATTGGGAGACTGCAAAGCACTCTTTCAGGACGATGAAGGAGTGGTACAGACGTTCTACGATCCATCGCTCGAGCCGTTCGAGAACCGTACGCTGTCAGCACTGCAGTCACTGCGCCGCCAATGCCCGGACTCCATGCAGCATGAGCTTATTGATAAGCTCAAGCCCACCATTCGCGAAAACCGAAAATTGATGAATAAGCCCGGCGGCTACCGAGTTCTGAGCTTGGCCAATATTGACGAAGAAAGTTTCGAAACGAAAACGATCAGCCTACAAGCTGACTCACTTATTGTGTTAGCTAGTGACGGATTCTTGCGCTACGTGGAGGTGTTTGAGCAATGCGATTATGAGGTTCTCTATAGAAAGCTTTGGGACGATCACCCAGGATCCATTGTTAAGTCGATAAGGGAACTGGAGTCAGAAGATCCCGATTGTTCAACATATTTGCGCGTCAAGAAATCAGACGACGCGACGTGCCTGGTTGTCAAGACGACCTCATGCTGACGAGGCACTTTGACCGTAAAGCCATCGCGTCAGAACATGCACTTCGGACCCCTTAACTTTCGTCGAGTATGCGACACTTTTCTTGGTGCACCCATCGGTAATAATCGGCTAACGACAATTTTGCCGCGGCCGCCTCATCCAAAACGAACGACACTTCCCGGTGCCACTGTAATGCCGATGCCGGGCACATTGCGGACACGGGTCCTTCAATAGCATCTCGGACTGCCTGCGCTTTGTCTTTTCCGGTAGCAAGCAGGACAGCACTTCGCGTGTCGAGAATCGTGCCGATCCCCATCGTCATCGCCAAGTGTGGCTGAAACTCGTCGTCGCCAAACAAACGGCTGTTTGCCGCCACAGTATTTTGCGTCAGCGTCTTGATGCGCGTTCTCGAGGAAAGACTCGACGTCGGCTCGTTAAACCCAACATGCCCATTATGACCAATTCCCAGCATCTGTAAATCAATGCCGCCAGCTTGAGCAATGGCATGCTCATAGGCGTCGCCCGCTTTGCGGGGATCGGCATGGACGTCGCACGTCGGCAATAACGTGTTCCTCTCATCAATGTCGATTGCTTCGAAAAACTCACGCTGCATGTAGTTACGATAACTTTGCGAGTCCGCGGCATTGAGACCGATGTATTCGTCAAGGTTGAAAGTCGTCACGTCCCGAAAACTGATCTCGTTATTCTCATAGCATCGGATGAGCTCTCGGTACAATGCAATTTGAGTGCTGCCGGTTGCCAGGCCAAGCACAGCTGCAGGCTTTTTTTCAATGAGAGCCTTCACCCGACGTGCTCCGAATTTGGCGACCTCGACTGAATTAGGGAGTATGACAATTTCCACTTTGCGTCCTAGCTCGGGTTATCCGAACGATTGGTGACTACCGTCCACCCAACTATCGACAACGTGATGCGCAGCGTCTACCGTCACGAAGGATGCCCTATAACCGGGCCTGATGAATCCGACTTTGTCGTCAATGCCTAACGCTCGGGCAGGATACGCGGTCGCCATTCGAACCGCCTCGAACCAATCGAGGCCGGCAAAACGAGCAATATTGTTGATCGCGGTAATCATGTCGAGATCAGAGCCCGCGAGCACCCCAGCATCGTTCGTGCAACGACCGTTCACTACCGAGATCTTGTCGCCGCCCACCATGAACGGTGAATCGTCACCACCGACACTGGGCATAGCATCAGTGACCAAAACCACACCACCGCGCTTCTTCGCGGCGATCGCGATGCGAAGTGTTGCAGGGTGTACATGAAATCCATCCGCAATGATTCCGAACCAGGTGTTATCGCCATCAATAGCGGCGCCAACCAAACCGGGCTCTCGACTCTGCAGCGGTGTCATCGCGTTAAATAGGTGCGTATAGCCCGACAAACCCGCGGCCACGGCAGCTATTGCTCGTGCATATGTCGCCGCGCTGTGGCCCGCACAGACAACCACGCCTTTATCCACGAGGTGTCTGATAACGTCATCATCAACGACTTCCGGCGCGATAGTCATCACCGTTTTGCCACCCAACAAGGATGTAGCTACTCGAATACCAGATTCGTCAACCTTGCGGATTTTCGTCGAGTCGTGGATGCCACTCTTTTCGCGACTCAGGAATGGTCCCTCAAGGTGAATACCCAGAACACCCGGCACGCCCTCCTGCATCGCTTGGTCGACCGCTTGTATTGCCTGCGCCATAACGTCGAGATCATCAGTAATCAGCGTAGGAAGCAGGCCTGTGGTACCAAACGATCGATGTGCAGCGGCGATTGTCCTTATCGTCTCCACCGTCGGTGCGTCGTTGAATAGAACACCACCACCGCCATTGACTTGAAGATCGATAAACCCCGGTAGTAGCGTTCGACCGTCGATATCGACCGTCGCATCAATCTGACGCGGCAGCCTGTCTTGTCTAACTACTGCCTCTATGAGGCCATCGACGACAACTACCGCATGTTCTGGAAGCAGATTGTCTCCGTCGAACACTTTACCGTTGACGATGGCCGTTTTGGTTGAAGATACTGGCATCGGCCGTCAATCGATTACGACGCAAGGATGAATAATTCGATTTGGATCAATCGCGTTTTTTAATAGCCTCATTAATTCGATCTCCTCAGCGCTGCGGCTCTGCGTCGGCCATGCTTTTTTTTCGAAACCAATTCCGTGCTCGGCGAAAACGGAGCCGCGGTATTCGCGCAGCGGCTCGTACACAGCGCGATCGGCAAACTCCCGAGCATTAGCTCTCACGGTTCGGATGAAGCTCGGTTACAAACGCGTACTTGTCGCCCCGGTAGGCCGACCTCGTGTATTCGACCGGCGTACCATCGGCCAAAAACGTATTGCGTTCAATCCGCAAAATTTCGCTGTTCTCTGCAATCGACAGGAGACCCGCCTCTGTGGGCGTCGCCAATGCCGCGCACAGCTTCTGCGTGCCCGAAATGGGATGGTTGCCGTTTTTTCTGAGAATCTCATAGAGTGATTCCTTAACCGAATCCGGATCTGGCAACAGGGCAATGGGCACGACCGCATGCTCAATTGCCAACGGCTCTCCGTCTGATACGCGAACTCGACCCAGGCGAGCGACCTGATCGCTCAGCCCGATCCGTAGGTGCTTGGCCTCATCTTCGGTTGGTGCTGCTACTGCTCGGACTAACCACAGTGACGATGGCATTTCGCCGCGGTGTTTCGCGTCCGCTGTAAAGCCGGTCAGCTCCTCTCCCGATTGTTCGATAGGTTCCGCAATGTAGGTACCCGAACCTTGGCGGCGAAACAGCAGCCCCTCAGCAATCAACTGATCAATGGCTTTTCTGATCGTCACTCGCGACGTACCGGTCAGCTCAATGAGTTTACGCTCAGACGGTAGCGCCTCACCGACCGAAACTTCTCCGTCGAGAATCAGCCGACGAAGATTGTCCGCCATTTGCTGATACAATGGCGTTTCGTCGCTCGAGCCCGGCTCTATCTTCTTAATTTTTGATCGCATAGATCCTAAATTCCTACGAACTGCTATTGCCATTTGTTTCTGCGAGTGCTCGCCGAAGATTGCCGTCGACCCGGTCAAGTAGCGCGCGGCTGCGTTCAGTACCTAATCCTGAACAGATTAAGATTGCCGTCTTGATGTCGTTGTTGGCCTGAGCCAGTGCCGCCTTTGCTTTTGAGTCATTACAGTCGGTAATCGTACTAATCATCCGGACCGCACGCGCCTCTAACTTGCTGTTGGTTGCGACCATATTCACCATGAGTCCTTTGTACACGCGGTCCAGTCTTAGCATGATCGCGGTTGACAACATGCTCAAGATCGCCTTTTGTGCAGTTCCTGCCTTCATGCGCGTCGATCCGGCGACCGGCTCGCTGCCAGTCTCGGCCAAAATAGCGAACTTGGCCAATTGCAATATCGGCGAATCCGGATTATTGGCGATGCCGATCGTCATTGCGCCCAAGTCATTTGCTTGTCTGACCGCGCCCAGTGTAAATGGCGTCTTTCCACTCGCTGCCACCGCGACGAGCACGTCATCCGGACCCACACCTTCTTCACGAAGCAAATCGGCGCCGGCATCGCCGGCGTCTTCCGCGCCCTCTGCGCTGTGGGTCAACGCATTCAGCCCGCCAGCGACGCAATAAAGCAATCGCTCGTCCGGCCAACCGAACGTCGGCCCGAGCTCAACACCGTCCAGCACGGCCAACCGACCGGATGTTCCAGCGCCCGCGTAAATCAGTCTGCCACCAGCACGAAGCCGGGCCGCCGCCGCATCCGCCGCCGTCGCCATAGTGTGAATTTGGCCGCGGACAGCCGCTAATGCATCCAGCTGTCCCTCGTACATTGCCTCCACCGCATCCAACGTAGGCCAGGAATCCAATTCGAGAAATCTCATTGACGATTGTTCCGTCATAGTCGTGTCGTTACCTTGCAAAAATCAGACTACCGTGGACCGGCTGACAGCCAATCGTGGTGGCCAGCAAATTGTTGTGAGAATTCAGTTGATGGGCCCCCGGCCGAACCGGGGGATTGATCCGGCCAAGGGCCCTTCAACCGTGAGCAGCTGGATCGGGACGTTGTACGTCAGTAGCGAACGCGCAGCGATGCACCAACCGTGACGCCAATAACGTCGTAGTCACTGACCGTTCCAAAGAGGTTCCCATTGGACGCCGGCAATGGCGGCTCTTCATCAAACAAGTTGTCGACACCGAATGTTAATTTGTAGGCGTCGGAGATGCTCCAGGCAACCGAGACGTCGATGTAATCCTGTGAGGAAATAGTATCGGTCCTGTCAAGGATGTTCGTCACTTCGCCAATTCTACGCCAAGACAGTTGGACGTTTACATCGCCGCTGAACCAATCCAGGTTGGCGCGGTGCCGGTAATCAGCCTGCAAAATGCTGGCGAAATCGCCAGTGCAAGATGTACCGAAGGTCCCTTGGCAGTCAAGTGCCGGAACCGTGGCGTTGTTTTGTCGCGATTGGTCCGTCACAATATTGCCTTGGTAGCTTACGGCAAACGATTCGCCGAATCCTTGCGGCGCATCAAACTCATAACGCACACCGACGTCGAAACCACTTTGCTTCAATTCTGCCAGGTTGAAATCATTAACGAGTGCCTGACTGATCAACCCGGTTGTCGGATCGCGCAGCACCGCGCCGCACAAGGGGTTACCCTCTGTGGGGTTGTCGATGTAGCAGTTCGTCAGCGCGGATATCGGTTGAATTTGGCTGACCGCATCCGTAATCTCGATATCGTAAAAATCAACTGTTGCGGACAAACCCTCCAGGAATGAGGGCGTAAAGACAAAGCCCACCGTCAGCGACTCCGCTTCTTCCGGCTTGATATCCGGATTGCCGCCAAACGAGTAAATAGCTGCGGACGTGTCAAACGGTGTACCGGGCGCAGCCGCCCCGAGGCGCTGGCATTGTGCGGTATCGCCACGGCCATCCAGGCAAGGATCGCCGTCAAATCGTCCACCAAGCCTCGGAATAAAACTCGGGCTGTTTGGATCGAACAGCGCGAGTGACAATTGCGTTTCCGGGCTTGCAAACTCGCCAAAATTGGGAGCACGAACCGCGGTTTGCTGCGTTGCTCGAAAACGCAAATTATCGTTGACCGCCCAGCTCAATCCAAACTTGTAGGTATCGTCCACGTCCGTATTGGTATAGTCCGACGTCCTCCACGCTGCCTCTACCGACAACTCCTGAATGAGCGGCAGATCGCTCAGCAACGGAATAAGGACTTCGGCATAGACCTCATCCGTATCAAAACCAGCGTCAATATCCGGAATTCCACCCAGACCGTATGCAATGCCTTCGCGAAGAGCCGTGCCGGGCCTCTGAATTCCGTCCTCTTCGCGATGCTCAAAGCCCAACGCGAAGCCGACGGCCCCGGCTGGAAGCTCAAACAGATCGCTCAGCGTTCCGGAAAAATTCAAGGCCACAATGGATTGCTCCCGCTGTCGATCCGAATGCAACAGCGGTACGCTCAGTGAACTCAGATCCGCGTTCGGACCGAAAATATTGACGGTGTTTGCGATAGCGCCGAAACGACTATTGCCGCTGTTGTCGTTGCGAATTCCGTTATTGAAAACAGTTGCGCGACCGTCGGTTCTGCCGTATTGCGCGTAGATATCCCAATTGATGCTGTCCGTTACATCGCCGCGCAACCCAGCCAGCAGCTGCATCGTGTTTCGAACCGTTTCGGTGTTTTGGAGGCCAAGTCCCAGGCCACGCTCAACGTTGACTTGCGCCTCGCCGTTGGCGTCAAAGGTCAGCAAGGCCGCTGCATTGGCTGGCAAAAATGGATTCGTATCAGTAATAGTGACAACTTCATTCACGGTGAGAGGTGTCTGCCCGGTAGAGCCTGCACCGGTCACGCGCACTTGCGTGAAGATCGATTGCGTATAGAGTTCGATCGAATCCTCGACCAGCTCGTAGTTGAGGAACGCACCGCCCGAAATCCGCTCCAATGGCTGAATGAGGTATCGCTGCGGCGTGACATCGACGGTTTGACGTTCCGTCGAGAACGTCCCACTGTCGTCGAAGGCGAAGAAATTGCCGGAGGCGACATCCGTAAAGTTACCGCCTTCGCTGGCAATCAGTGTTGGCGTTGCCGACGTAAACGAGCGGTCGCCTGCCAACAGGCCCTCTCGTTCAGCCCAACCTAAGTAGCCAGTTACATGCCCCCTGCCATCCTGAAAGTCAGTGCCAAAAATTGCGTCGACGTTTAACAGCTCACCGCCATCAGATGGAAATTCGTAACTCAAGCCAACCTCAACACCATCGAAATCATCGTCAAGAACAAAGTTAATAACGCCAGCAACAGCGTCGGCGCCGTAAACAGCAGCCGCTCCGCCGGTCAGAACTTCAACATTCTTGATAAGGCCGGCCGGCACGGAATTGACGTCGACCGCGTTTCGAAAACTAAACGGTACCGCGCGCCGCCCGTTAATCAATACTAGCGCCCTGTTCTGTCCCAGGCCGCGAAGGTCTAACGTGGATGAGCCCAGTGAGTCACCAACGGTCGCTCCGGTGCTATTCGCGCCGCCGGCGAGCTGCGGGAGCTTGCGAGCAATATCTTCGACTGTCACTGCGCGATCAAGTTGAAGTTGCTCTTTGCTCGTCGTATACACGGGACTGCTTTCCGTGAGCTCCGTTCTCGCGATTCTGGATCCGGTGACCAGCACCTCCTCCAATACCTGCTCAGAGTCTGCCGTTGAATCCTGCGCGCTGATCGGGCCGCTGAACAGCGTCAGTGCCACGGCCAGCCATATTACGCTGCTGGATATACGCTCACAAAATGCCTTATTCATCATTCCCCCTTCCCAAATGTTGGCTTGCCTTTTATACACGATTGCCACGCGAGGACGCGCAACTGGTATCGCCGACCCTATACCACTTTCAAAATGGTATCAAACCTTTTGGCCACTTGCTACAACGCAACTCTACCGTCAGACTGGCCTATTATTGTGCGACAATACTGCAAATTGTTCGACCCCAACGAGTGGGTGCGTCGGTGCGGGCATTCAGGTACGAACGCCGTCGGCCACTGGTAATAATACCAATTGGGGATACCGCATTGAAAATGTCGTGACGCTTTTCGCTATGGCGACAATACGATGACTAGCTATTTTGCCGATCGCACTGAATAACGGGAGAAAGTATGTCATCGGACTTTGCTTTGCTCGACTGGCTGATTGTTGCAGCCTACTTACTGCTGCTGGTCGCGATCGGCTGGGTGTCCAACCGGCAAAAGCCGAAGGACGCGAGAGACTATTTTCTCGGCGGCAACTCGATGTCTATGTGGGTCGTCGCGGTGTCGGTTTTGGCAACGACGCAATCTGCGGCGACTTTTCTTGGCGGGCCAGACCAAGGCTACCGCGGCAACTTCTCCTATGTTGCAGCGAATTTGGGCGCAGTAATTGCTGCGGTATTCGTAGCAAAAGTCCTTGTGCCGCGCTTCTACGCCATAAAGGCTTCTACTGTCTATGAGTTGCTTGGGGCACGATTTGGCGATCGTGCAATGCGCTCAGCCGGTGGTGTCTACCTCGTTGGTCGCCTCTTTGCTAGTGGCGCGCGCCTGTACCTGGCTGCGATTGCTATATCAATGATCTTGTTTTCGAATATCGAGCCCGACAGTATCATATTGGGATCGTTCATCATGATGAGTCTGGGCTTCATCATCACGGTCGTCGGTGGAATTCGCTCGGTGATCTGGAGCGACTTGCTGCAATTTATTGTCTACACCGCCTCGGCCGTTACCGTCCTTTACTTTCTGATGACACTCATTCCACTGGACGCATCGCAAACTCTAAACGCACTGCGCAACGCACCGGATGGCCAAGACAAACTTCAAATCCTGAATTTCGCTTGGGATTTTTCTGATCCGTTCGCGATGATCTCGATTCTAACGGGCATAGTGCTTTTGTACATTGGTAACTTTGGCATGGATCAAGACACCACACAACGGCTCTTGACCTGTGAGGATAAAAAAAAGGGTGGCCGTGCCTTGATTGTTTCCTCGATCATGGCAGTTCCGGTTATTCTACTATTTGTTTACATCGGACAATTGCTGCACATTTTCTATGACCGGCCGGAGCTAATGGCGATGGGCACAAGCGGCGGTGTCGATCAGTCCTTTAATGGTGAAAAGATTACCGTTTTTATGCGATTCATCCTTGATGAAATCCCCGCAGGGCTGAAGGGCCTGGTCACCGTCGGTGTTGTCGCCGCCTCGGTATCCACGATTAACTCAGGCCTGAATTCGATGTCGTCGGTTATCGTGCAGGATTTTTATCGGCCGTGGCGGGAAACCAGGAATTCGGTGAGCGAGCTGCACTATGTGTTTGCTGGGCGAATTAGCATGGGGCTTGTTGGCGTCTGCTTGTTTCTGATGTCAGTACTTTGCTTTTATTGGCAACAATACACGGACACGCCGCTATTGGAATTTGCGTTATCTGTTATGGTTTTCGCCTATTCTGGCCTCCTCGGAGTGTTCTTTACCGCGGTATTTACCAAGCGAGGATCAACTGCCTCGGTCAATGCGGCCCTGCTCATCGGATTTCTCGTCACGACCGCCCAGCAGAGTTACGTGGTTGATACGTTCGGCCTGCCGACTGTTTGGAAAAGCACTGCATTTACCTGGCAGCTCTGCATCGGGACCATCATTGCGTTCGCGATCTGTCTCTTGGGAAGCCCGGTGAAATCCGGCGGCAGCCAGATCGAACGATACCGTCCAAGCCGCCTTCACCATTGGATGGAATGACGAAGCCGTGAAACCCATCACGACGAATGCCGCGCCCGAGACAACCAAGCCGAGAAACACACGCAGTTTTGGCATTGAATGTTGCGCTGAAATCTGCCGACCAGAAACCAGCCCGAGCAATGCCAACACCGAACTTAATAACATCGAGATGATGCCTTCGGGATCGTAGTGCACACCGTGCAGCCTTCCTGGCAAGACGTGCCGATCAATCCAGCCATTTACTACACCCTCCGGCGTAATAACACCGGCACCGATTTCGGACACCACAAACCCGAGTTGCAGATACGCCACTACCAATACCAAAGCGACGCCTGATGTGAATATGAACGCCGGAAACACTAAATCGTAAGCATGCAATCTTTGCCACGCTACATGCCTCAGTGCGCGAAAATGATGTGCAGTGCAGGCCAGTCGGTCGCGGCCGCAAACTGATGAACCAGCACATCACCGCCGAGTGTCCAAATCATGGAAAACCCCGCAGGGCATCAAACGAATCAATTCGATCCCTATTCGTCACTTTCCATCCTTCGATAGTCGCATTGCGGGCACCCAATACCACTTGGCATCCTTAATACCATTTCGACATTCTGCTCTCGCACGGTCTTATCGCAGCCATTCCGTTATCGCTCGAAATGACGATGATCGCTATGCGAGCCGCCATAACTATAGGTGCTAATACCCGTCGTAGCCAGAATATTCAGTGACCACCTTTCTCCAAACCGCGTCGTACGGTGTTTTCGTGTTCAACATTGGATCGGCTCCGTGTGCTAATCTTTTCAAAATTGGTCTGATACCTTTCAAACTATGGAAAGATGGATTTCGAAAACAAACAGGAACTTTCTGATCGAACCGAAGGGTGATTCGCTCGATGGCGCCCTCGTCTTAGCAGGGCGCTTCGCCGATGATAAGTATTGATGCCGGAAGCCGCGCGCCCAAAATCTATGTGGAGCGAATGAGCTCCGAACTCAGTTTGTACAAGTGGACTTATCATGCACAAACACATTGAAGAACTACATCGCCTGGGAAGCAAATCCGAACGCCTCATTATCGGTCTCATGAGCGGCACGTCATTGGACGGTCTGGATGTCGCACTCTGTCGGATCGCCGGGCAAGGTCCGGATACGTCCGTTGATATACTGAATTTTGAGACTGTGCCGTACACGTCTGATTATCGTGAGCGCGTTTTATCCGTATTTTCGATCCGCAATGTCGATTTGCAGACCGTGTGTCTGCTCAATGCGTGGATCGGGCTGCATCACGGCCGGACCGTTAACGCCTGCCTGGATCGCTGGGGAATACTGGCGACCGATATTGATTTAATCGCGAGCCACGGACAGACCATTTACCATTGTCCCAAACACTTACATCAACTGCCTGACTACCCGAGCGCAACGCTGCAGATCGGTGATGGCGATCATTTGGCGCACACCGTGGGCGTCATTACGTGCAGCGATTTTCGTCAAAAACACCTGGCGGCTGGTGGTGAGGGTGCACCGCTCGCGATGTACGGCGACTATCTGGTTTTCAGTAGCGCCAATGAGAATCGGGTAATGCTGAACATCGGCGGAATCGCGAATCTAACCTGGTTGCCGAGCTCACTGAACTCGAAAGATGTCTTGAGCACTGATGTCGGTACGGGCAACACGCTCATGGATGCTTTTATCCAACAACATTACGACGGCATGTTGTTTGATGCCGATTCCGAGATCGCCAGAAAAGGCACCGTCTCGACCGCGCTGTTAGCCGCACTGAAAGCGCACAAGTTTTTTTCGCGTGGTTTCCCAAAAACTATCGGGCCTGAATTATTCAACTTGGATTACCTGGATCGGGCAAAACAAGTCAGCAGCACACAAGCCCTGTCGTCCGAGGATCAATTGGCGACGTTGAGTCAATTCTCCGCCGACTCCATAGTGCAAGCCATTCGAAATATAACAAGTCAGGTCGATTCGTTCTCCATCTATTCAAGCGGTGGCGGCATTCACAACCCGCTACTGATGGATAATATTCAACAACAATTTGCTGAGACTGTCATTCAAACGACCGACGCGCTAAACATAGACCCGGACGCAAAAGAAGCCATTGTATTTGCGGTTCTCGCCAACGAGTGTGTCGCAGGCAAAGTTGTATCGGAAATTGGCGACGCGGCGATTGGTGCTGCGGTCGCTCGTCCGGTGTCGATGGGGAAGATCAGTTTTCCAGATTGAAAAATATGACATAGCCCGCTCAGGGCGACACGGCGATCGGGAGGCAGGGGCCCTCCCTGATCGGTGTCCCAATAAATCCTGACGATCCTCGAAGCTGACGCCTGCTGCTCGAAGTCAATGACCAAACCTGTGCCAAAAATCGTGCCAAAGCGAGGTATTTCGCTTCCGCAAATAGAAAATATACTCATTGCGTTTTCCTATGAAAGGTCTATATCTCTGCTCGATATGAGCCCGTTTTCGGGCCGCAAAAGGACGAACTGGGTCTTCGGCAGCCAGGGTGCCTTTCAAAACGACTGCCGGATGAGACGATAATGAAAAGCTACTTGAAGAGTCTGCCAATTCATCAGCATTTTATTGGAGGCTTTCGCTGGTCGAAATTTACACCGCTAATCAGTGGCGTGTTGGTGGCCTCCGCCCTAACATTGGCTGCGGCACAGGCGCAGGAAACAGAGCCGAATAATGCTTGCTCGACACCGCAGGACTTGGGTGCGGTCGCCTTACCGACGATTGTTTCGGGCAGCCTCGATTCGACGCTGACGACGCTCGATATCGATTTCTTTCGTATCGAGGCAAGTCCCGGCCAGTCGATCCGAGTTGACTTCGAAGGGCAATCCACTGACTCGGGTTCGCTCGCTGAGCCGCTCTTGGGCTTGTTTGACTCCGGCTGTTCCCTGTTGGCCATCGATGTTTATGGCGGTGTAGGCGCGAACGCGCGCCTGTCGTTTGTTGTGCCGGCCGCTGGCGCATTTGTCCTCGGCGCCACCGCGTATCCCGATTACAGCTTCATCGGTGGTGGAGTCGGGACGTATCGACTGACGGTTACGCCGTTGCCGACGATTGATTCCATCGCCGGTCGGTTAGTAGACGATATGACCGGTCTCGGCCTGCCGGGCACGGACGTGCCATACAGCTCTGTTCAGCTGCTGCGATGCAATGAAGAAGGCTGCTACGAGTTCGTCAATTATCAACAGGCGGACACAGACGGTCGCTTCCTGTTGGACAGCGATCAGTCCGGCAATCCGATCACCGTCGGCACTTATCAACTCTTCGCGTATGCGCAAGGCTATGAGTACTTCTTCAGTGAGCCTTTCGAAGTTTTCGAAGGCGAAGCGAGGGACCTCGGCGATTTGCGGCTAGTACCGCTGCAGTTGATCGGCTCGATAAGCGGTCGGTTGGTGGATGCCATTGATGGCAGGCCACTTTCCGGTTACAGCCCTCCCTACCCGTACCTATATCTGCAACGCTGCGAGGAATTCGGTTGCTACGTCGTCGCCAGCAGCAGTCCAGACGACCTGGGCCGCTTTCGATTTGACGGCGTCCTCTACTTGCTGAGTCCCGGCACCTATCAGGTCATCGCCTTCGCGGAAGATTATCGAGAATCGAGATCGGCGAGCATCGAGGTTGGCGCGTTCAAGCACGTAGGTATCGGCGACTTGCCGATCACGCCATTCCCGATCCAGTTTGGTGCGGTGCAAGGCTGTGAGATTCTTGTCGGCGGTGGTCTGTGTGAGTACGGAATCGAGGTGCTCAAACGTGGCCCGGGCCACTACAAGGGCGCGGCGTGGAGTGCCGTGGAATTCTATCCAGCACCTTCTTATCGTGTAACGCGTTTTCAGGTTGGCAGGAATGGTGCAAGCCACCCTGCGCCGCTGAAGCTCAATCTCAAACAAGGTCAGCGTGAAATGCTGACGTTCCAGCTCGAGGTCCCTGCCAGCGTACCTGACGGATCGTTCCTCTGTGCAACCGCCGCAGTCGGTTCGGATCCGTCCCCGCAGTTCGACAGTCAGGGCGATCGTTATGTATTCTGCGCAAGCGTGCAGTCCGGTGGCTTCGAGGTCCTGTCCGGGAATGAAGGCCGCAAGCGGCTCAGAGAGCTTAGGAAACAGGAACGTGAGGCCGGCGCGGATCGGCCCCGTTAATCGCCTGGCGATGGTGGCGCCCGGTGATATTTTGCCGGGCGCTGCACCAGGCGGGTTCTTGTTTTCGCCATCTATCCAACACCAACTTGAACCCAACGGTTTTGACGTCTCTTGGTTGCGGTTTCAACCTGTGTGTGGCGAATTCCAATTCTGTCGCATAATTTCGTGTGAATTCCAAGTCCTGTCATGCCGGAACTGATTGTTACGTTGGCGACACAATGCTTGATCTAACCATCCTGTTCATCCACCTGCTGACCACCATCGCGAAACAGAAAACCCGGTCCCAAGGGACCATCACCGGAGCTTATCGCGGTCATCGTCGAGATCAAGAGACGCAATACCTACCGCTTTCGCACCCGTTTGTGGAAGGACTGATCGGGACGATCAGGCGAGAGTACCTCGACCTCGTACCCTTTTGGACTGCTCGCGACCTGGAGAACAAACTTCTCAGTTTTAAGGCGTTCTACAACGACCAGCGGTGCCATTATGCGCTGGATGGTGACACTCCCAGTGAAAGAAATGCGAAGATACGAACCAATGTCGCAGGTCTGGATTCTTACCGCTGGCGAAGTCACTGCAGAGGTCTATATCATCTGCCGATTGCGGCCTGAGCACGAATTCGCCACAGACACACTTAGCCGCCCCGCAAACGCAACAAGTGACGGCGAATCCCGTCCACCCCGTCTGCCAGCGCAAGACTTCGATACAGCAACGGCTCAATGATGCGATGACAGGGCAAGGTTTCCGGCTCGAGGCCATCGAGAAAGTTCTTGACCCGCAGGCCAAGCTCGGTGTCGCCCGAAGTCTTCAGCATGCGGCGGAAAAACAACGTATCCGCGTCTTCTTTTCGCGAGGCCAGCAGTAAAAACGTATAGACCGTACCTTCGATGCTGAGGTCCGGCTGCGCCACTTGCTTGCGGACTCGCAGTCTGTCCTGCTCAAGCGTTAGCGAGAATCCGAGCCCCGCATCCCTGACGATAACGTTCATCACACGCGCAGCAAGAAATTCGAGTTCCCCCGCTCGCAATGCTGCCGCGAACAGCGTGTTGAGTGCCGTGGCGATCGCCGTCGTTCCGGCCGACGGCGGTACCCACGCCAGCGGCTTCCCGACGATCGCCGGCAGTTCCGGCAACGCGCCGTTTGCACTCGCCTCGTTCCTGGTCGGATCAGTCATCAGAGTCACTCAATCAATGCCGAGATCGGCCCACATCTTATCAACACGGCACTTCACGTCGTCGTTCATCCGAATCGCGTGTCCCCACTGCCGATCGGTCTCGCCCGGCCATTTCGCCGTTGCATCCAATCCCATCTTGGAACCGAGACCTGAGGTCGGACTCGCGAAATCCAGATAGTCGATCGGAGTGTTTTCGACCAGCAGGGAATCCCGCACCGGATCCATCCGTGTCGACATCGCCCAGATCACCTGCTTCCAGCAACGCACGTCGACATCGTCGTCTGTAACGATGACGAACTTCGTGTACGTGAACTGGCGTAAAAAAGACCATATTCCGAACATGACTCGGCGCGCGTGACCCTTGTAGGCTTTTCGTATACTGACCACGGCCACTCGGTACGAACAGGCCTCGGGAGGCAGGTAGAAATCGACAATCTCCGGAAACTGATCCTGTAACAAGGGGATGAACATCTCATTCAGGCAGGCGGACAATACCGATGGTTCATCATCCGGCGGTTTACCCATGTAAGTCGCCTGGTAAACAGGATCGGAACGATGCGTAATGCGCTCGACCGTGAACACCGGGAACTTTTCCACCGAATTATAGTAGCCGGTATGATCGCCGAACGGCCCTTCGTCCACCGTCTCGTCCGGTTCCACAAATCCTTCGAGGACGATCTCGGCGGTGGCGGGTACGACAACATCGTGTGTCAAACACCGTGCGACCGTCGTTTTCGCCCCGCGCAGCAATCCCGCAAACTGAAACTCCGAAAGTGTGTCCGGCAGCGGTGTGACGGCCGCCAGCGTCGTCGCCGGATCGGCGCCGATCGCAACCGCGACCGGGAAACGGCGACCGGGATACGCGGCCTTGAATTCGTCAAAGTCAATTGCACCGCCACGATGGTGCAGCCACCGCATGATCAGCCGATTTCGGCCGATCACCTGCTGCCGGTAGATGCCGATATTGTGGCGAGGCTTGTGCGGTCCTTGCGTGACGACCAGCCCGAAGGTAATCATCTTGCCAGCATCCTCGGGCCAGCAGGTCTGAATCGGAAGCATCGACAAGTCGACATCCGGCCCCTCGATCACAACGTCGCGACAGGGCGGCGTGTCCACCTGCACCGGATTGAGGTGGGCCAGTTTACGAAACAGCGGCAACGAACCGATGGCGTCGCCGACGTCACTTGGCACGCTCGGTGATCTCAGGAAAGCCAGCTCCTTACCGAACGCCCGGAATGCTTTTTTATTTTCAAGACCGATGGCTGCCGCCACCCGCTGCTCGGTTCCGAACAAATTTCCAACCACAGCTATGTTTCCGCCGCCCGGGTTTTCAAACAACAACGCCGGTCCGCCGTTCCTGATCGCGCGATGACAGATCTCAGTAATTTCCAATGCCGGGCTGACCGGTATTTTAATGCGCTTCAGGTCGCGTTGAAGTTCCAGGGCACTCAGGAACTCGCTCTGGCTGTGATAAACGGGGCGATCCTCCTGCATTAGTGAATAAAGCGTTGAGCGAATAATCTGCGACGGCTTGCGCATCATGCAGTTCGAGCCTGGATGCAGGAGGCCATTCCAGCTTCGTCATGCCAATACCCGTCGCATAGGTCCGATGCCGAGAAACGCCGTAGTTCCGGCACCGCCTCGGTGGCCTCCATTGATCGCGAGCGAACCTGGTCGAACAACGAAATCACCTGCTCGATGTGTTCCGACTGTGGGCTGATCCGAAATACGTCGATAAGCGCGGTGGGATCGCCCAACTCATGAATCAGGTTATGTACCCTAGCCGACTGCGTCTGAATACCGTTGATGACCAGAAAATCCTCGTTGTCCCGCGTCGATAGCATCAGACCATCCGGGTAGTCGATACAACAATGTGCGCAATCGTCTTTGGACACCTTATGCGCGCGAGCCGTATAACAGCGCGCTGAGTAGGCAATCGGCATTCTGCCCCATGCAAATACTTCGGCTTCCACGCCTGGCGGCATCTCCTGCTGAATCCCGGCAAGTGCGTTTTTCGATAACTCCACCGGCAAGGTCCAGCGAAACAGTCCCAGCTCCACCAGTTTGCTGAGTGTCCGTGGATTGTAAATATTGAGTGACGGTCCGCCGACGAAGCGTGTTTTTCCCGCCAGCAACTGTACTGCCGACATGTCATTCGCCTCGACCGTGAAGCGCCCGTTAGTGCACAGTTTCCTGACGTAGCCGAGCTCCGAGTTTGCCTCAAGCAGCGCCAGCGTCGATAAAACAACCTCCTTGCCCGCCGCCTGCAATCGTTCGGCAACGTCGATCCAGTCCTGATGGCGAAACGACCGCCGCTTTGAACAAACCGTCTCGCCCAGGTAAACGATATCCACCGGCGACGATTCGATGGTGCGATAGAAATCGAGCATCTTCTCTTTCGCCCAGTGCTCCTGGATCGGTCCCAGGGAAAGGCGCGCAGTTGTCATTGCCACTCCCGTTGGTAGGCACCCAATGTCGTCTGCGCTCCTTCTGACAAAGCCGACAGTTCCGATAGCCAGACCCGGTCCGGCCGAAAACCATCCGGGTCGTCTCGGCAGGCATCGATAGCGGCGCGCAGTATCGTCGTCACCTTGCCCACATAAGCCGGGCTGCGCTGGCGTCCTTCGATCTTGATGGCCGCCACACCGATACGCAATAATTCAGGCAGGATGGGTAAAACATTGAGACTGGTCGGCGCTTCGATCGCATATCCCGTCACATCGTTGACCTTGTAGCGGCCTTTGCAGATCGTTGGGTAACCTGCGTTTTCGTTTTTTTCGAAACGGTCAATCAGCAGACCGTTCAATCGCGTTTCCAGAACGTCGTCCGTTTCGGTCCAACGCACGAAGCTCGCCGGCGAACAGGCGCCGAATGTATTGGGTCCCTGACCGGTTACGTAAGACGATAAAGAGCAGCGGCCTTCCACCATGACGCAAAGGCTGCCGAAACCAAATACTTCAATCGGGATCGGACTGTTGTCCACCAGAGCCGCCACCTGTTTTACCGACAGCACCCTGGGAATCACCGCACGCTGAACGCCGAACTGCTCCGCGTAGAAGCGCACCGCTTCATGGCTGGTCGCCGAGCCCTGTACCGAAAGGTGCAAACGAAGTTCGGGCCATTTGCCGGCCGCGTATTCCATCACGCCTATATCGGCAACGATCAGTGCGTCGACAGCGTAGTGCGCAGCCTGATCGACAGCGCTTTGCCATTTTGCAAAGTTGTCCGCCTGCGGATAGGTGTTGATGGCAACATAAACCTTCGTCTCATTGCGGCGTGCATACGCCAATCCCTGCTCTATCTGCCTGTCGGAAAAATTCAGCCCCGCGAAGTGACGAGCATTGGTCTCATTTCTAAACCCGATGTACACCGCATCCGCGCCATTGTCGACGGCGGCCTTCAGTGACGGAAGATTTCCAGCAGGGCAAACGAGTTCCATGGTAGTACAGCATCACTCCGACGAATCAGCGGAGCTATTTTCCAGATAGGGACAAGCTCTTTCTATACACACTTTCCCCTATAGGACTCAGGCTGAAACCGCGTTGTTATCTGATTTGCGTGGGGCCGTAGCTCAGCTGGGAGAGCATCGCGTTCGCAATGCGAAGGTCGGGAGTTCGATCCTCCTCGGCTCCACCAATCTACCGGAGACCAGCCCGTATACGGCCTCCTGCCTACGAGGTGCACAGGTGAACTCCTACAGGAAACTCGCCGGGTTGCTTGTCAACCGTAGAGCTCGTCAATAATGATAATCGATGAAGAACCACAGGGGCGCCTGTCGATTCAAACGCCTATACCGGGCACAAAACTTTCGCCTGTCACGTACCAATGTCGCAGATCCGGATTCTTGCCGCTGGCGAAGTCACTGCAGAGGCCTCAATCATCTGCCGCTTGCGGCCTGAGCACGAATTCACCGCGGACAGGTTCCGACGCTGAATCGAAATTGCATCTCATGTGATGGTTTACCAGAATTGCAAGGTAAGCTTTATCTCGGAAATTACAGATGGTGAATGCCGCAGAAATACGGCATAGATAGCCTCGGGTTAGTTTCAAAATGTCATGACCGGGGTAAGCCCGGGTACAAACGCCGATTACAATCAGGACTGCGAAGATGAAAAAAACATACGTATGGTCGACAGTACTGTCGGTGCTGTTGTGCGGACCGGCTCTGTCGGCTGAAGTCGACTCGATAATCGAGAAATGCAACGACTGCCACGGCGATCAGGGCGCCAGCCTGTGGAATGACGTACCGACAATCGCGGGAATCGACGCATACGTGCACTCCGAAGCACTGTACATTTACCGCGACAAGGGGCGTCCGTGTGTAAAGAGCAAGTATCGCCAGGGCGATACGTCACGAAGCGAAACCAGCATGTGCGAAATCGCGGCCAAGCTGAGTGACGACATGATCGAAAGCCTGGCGGGTCGTTATGCGGCGCTGCCGTTCGTGCCGGCCAGACAGGACTTTGATGCCGCTCTCGCAGCCGCCGGAAAGCTCGTTCACGATCGGGACTGTGCGCGATGCCACTCCGACGGTGGCGCCAACCCGGACGATGAAGCCAGCATCCTTGCTGGCCAGTGGATGGCATACCTGCGAAACACGTTTGCGGAATATGCGGCCGGCAAACGCGAACAGCCCGACAAGATGCAAGTGAAAATGGACTCGCTCAGCAACAAGGATGTCGAGGCATTACTGCATTATTACGCCAGCCAACAGTAGCCGTGGCATGAACGGTCACGTCGCCACCAGCATTACCTTACCTTTCGCCAATATTTTCGAGTTCGACGAAGACCGGATTGAGGGCTGTTGTATCTATATTGACGTCGCGTCGTTGTACGCAACAACGCCGTGATCATTGGGCTTTTGAGCTATGGACATTGAAGATCTGTTGGGTCGCTTTGTTCGGCGACTGAACCGTACTGCAATAGATTTCCCCGAGCCCGGGGGCGGCACCTCGTTGCCGGCAGGCGAAAAAGACAAGCGCTACCTGCTGTATCTCCACATCCCGTATTGCATCGCGCTGTGCCCCTTCTGTTCATTTCATCGTGTGTTGTTCGAACGCGATAGCAGTAAGCATTACTTCGAGTGCCTGCGGCACGAAATCGAGCTTGCTTCAGAGCTTGGCTATAGCTTCGACCAGCTCTATGTGGGCGGCGGCACGCCGACGGTATTACCGGACGAGCTCGTAACTACGATCAACGCGGTGCGAGCGGCGCACCCGATCGGTGATATTTCAGTCGAGACCAATCCGGACCATCTTCAGCCCGCGGCGCTGCAAGTGCTCAGGGACGCCGGCGTCAGTCGATTGTCTGTTGGCGTGCAGAGCTTCGATGACGACCTGCTGAAAGCGATGCGCCGCTTTGACAACTACGGCAGTGGCGCTGACATTGCTGATCGGCTGGTCAGCGTCCGCGGCATTCTCGACACGATCAATGTCGATATGATTTTCAATTTGCCGCAACAATCGGAAACATCACTGCGGCGCGATCTCGACATCCTGATTGATCGTGTCGCTGCTGACCAGGTGTCGTTTTATCCGCTGATGACCAGTGATTCGACCAAAGCGCAAATGTCGCGCACGATGGGCAGCTTCGACATGTCGCGCCAGAAACACTATTACGAGCTAATCGCGGAACGCATGTTGTCGGCAGGCTATTTTCGCTCATCCGCCTGGTGCTTTTCCCGCAAGGCAGGAATGTTCGACGAATATATTGTCGATCGGGAAGAGTATGTGGGCCTGGGCAGCGGCGCATTCAGCTACCTCCAGGGCGCGCTTTACGCGAACACATTTTCCATCAACGGCTACGTGCAAATGCTGGAGTCCGGTATTGTCAGCGCCACCACTCGGCGCGAAATGTCAGAACAGGACCAGAAACGTTATTACCTGTTGATGCGCCTCTTCGGTGGCACGCTCGACAAACAGCATGCAGAAGCCCGCTTTGGCGGCAACTTTCAGCGCAAGCTCTGGCCAGAGCTGACCCTGCTGAAGACCATCGGAGCCGTGAAAGATAGCGGCGATTCGCTGCGGCTAACGGAACGCGGTCATTACCTGTGGGTCATCCTGATGCGCGAATTTTTCAGCGAGACGAATACGCTTCGTGACCAAATGCGACACGCTATCGATCGGCAATCGCCAGTAGTCCAGGGGAGTTAACCAATGTTAAAACATAATCAAGACTCTAAATCGGGCCTGTGGCACAAACCGGCAAGGAAATTGTTGCTGGGTATCCCATTGGGTGGATTTATCGCGTTCAGCCTGGGCGCCGCGGCGCTCGGCTCGATGAACTTCGTACTGCACAAGACCAGCAGCACCGAGTTTTGCTATACCTGCCATTCGCACGATGCGTTCATCCGGCCCGAGTACGAGGCATCCAGCCATTTTGCCAACGCCGCTGGCGTTCGTGCCGATTGCGCGGATTGTCACCTTCCGCACGATAACTGGTTTGATCTGGTGTGGACCAAAGCCGTCGTGTCACTGGATATCATTCCGGAAGTCATGGGCAAACTCGACACGGCCGAGAAGTACGAGACGCATCGCGCCGAAATGGCTGAATCTGTCTGGCGACAGTTCAAGCAAAATGATTCGAAGTTCTGCCGTAGCTGCCACACGATTGCGGCAATGGATCTGGAAGCGCAGGGACGGACAACTGCGAGACGACATTCCCAGGCCGAGACCCGTGGCGAGACCTGCATCGATTGTCATTACGGCATTGTGCACAAGGAACCGGAAAATGCCGAGGAAATAATGGATGCGATAGCCGCCGAATTTTCGGGTGAGGATAATTAAGCCGACTGACGCCCATCGTCAGCTCGTCTACAAAACTCCAAGTGCTGCGAGTGGTTTGGTGCTCGCATTATTAATGTGGGGCCAAACGGTTCTCGAAAAGTTTCTTTGTTTTAAATTTAAAGTTTTCGGTACGGCGATTCTCGGAGCAGATCTAGTTGCAAGCGCTCACTTCCGCGCGGCAAACCAGCTTCGGAACGCGACCGCGCCTGCAACGATTAACAACAACGTAAAGGGAGCATGATGGGCTCCGAACGTTTGGTGGAAAAGTTGCGCGACCACACCGTGATGGTGATCAAGGACATCGGCGTGCACAGCTCCGCTAACGAGCATGAGCAACAGTGTGCTGGTAATACGCGGCATTTCCCTCTCCTCTTTTTGCGCTATGGAGGTCTGTGTATCTCAGCATAGGCTCGCGTCGACGACACCGAAATAGGCGTAATTACGTACAGTATCAACGCTCTCGCCGGGACTATGATCAATATACCGCAAAACTGCGGTGTAGCTTGCGCGAGGGAATCGAAATGTGCCTTGCCGTCCCAATGGAAATTGCAACAATCGACGGGTTCAATTGCATTTGTCAGGCTCGCGGGATCGAGCGTGACGTCAGTTTGTTTATGTTGCAGGGTGAGGATCTCCAACCGGGCGACCACGTTCTCGTGCATGTGGGCTACGCGATACAGAAAGTATCCGAATCCGAGGCTATCGCTTCGTGGCAGTTATTCGACGAAATGTTGGCCACCGATGCCTGAGCGAAATCCCAAGGGAGGGGATCGATGTGTGATACCTGCGGCTGCAACGTCACGCCCGGCAATCAATTTCGCATAGCTGCCGGCGGCCACCTGCACAAAACCTCGACCGGTAGCGAATCGATCGAAGTACTCGAATCACTGCTGCACGCCAATAACGAGCAGGCACGGCACAATCGCCAGCATTTTCGCCGACATGGCGTTCTCGCTGTCAACCTGATGTCGTCGCCAGGTGCTGGCAAGACCTCGCTGCTCGAGGCGACGATCGACGAACTCGGCAGCGGCGTTCGCATTGCTGTAATCGAAGGAGACCTGGAAACCGAGAACGACGCGATTCGTATCCGGGAAAAAGGCGTACCGGCTTTCCAGATCAGCACGGGCACCGCGTGTCACCTCGACGCCGACATGGTGCATTCGGCACTGCACGCACTTGACCTCGATAACATTGACGTGCTCTTCATTGAGAATGTCGGCAACCTCGTGTGCCCGGCGAGCTTCGATTTGGGTCAACATCGGAACGTTGCGCTCCTGTCAACACCGGAGGGCCATGACAAGCCGGCGAAATACCCGGTCATGTTTCGTGCTGCTGATCTCGTGATCATCAGCAAGTGCGACTTGCTTGGAATACTTGATGATTTTGATCCTGCGGTGGCCCTTTCATACGTCAGGCAACTTGCGAACGACGCGCCGGTGATGGAGTTGTCTGCAAAGAATGGTGCAGGCATGAGCGACTGGGCCGACTGGATCCGCAGTGCATTGAGCGACCTGCGACACACGCCTGTTGAGGGCGTTACTGCTTCTGCGACGCATGTACACGGAGAAGCCACGTGATCCGGGACGCCAGGTACTGGCTGGACGCCTTGCGCGACCTCGATATGAAACGCCCGGTGCGCATCATGAACGTTTGCGGTGGCCATGAGCGTGCGATCTCTGTTGCGGGATTACGTGGCGCACTCCCGGGCAACATCGAGCTGGTGCCCGGGCCCGGATGCCCGGTGTGCATCTGTCCCGAGGAAGACGTCTTCGAGGCCATTCAGCTGGCGCTGAACGAAGACATCATTCTCGTTGCCTTTGGTGACATGTTACGCGTGCCGGTTAATGTACCGCGGCGCGATCCGCGCTCACTGGAGCAGGCGCGTGCGGCAGGCGCCGATATCAGGCCGATTGCGTCGCCGACCGATGCCGTGCGAATTGCGCACGACAACCCGTCGCGCAAGGTCGTTTTCTTCGCCGCCGGATTCGAAACAACAACCGCACCTGTCGCGGCAATGTTGGCGGAGGGCGTTCCGGACAACCTGATGGTGCTGTTGTCCGCTCGACTGACATGGCCGGCTGTCGCAATGCTGCTCGACTCCGAGTCCCCTGGATTCGACGGCCTGATCGCACCAGGCCACGTTTCGACCGTAATGGGCGCCGAAGAATGGCAGTTCGTCGTCGACAAGCATGGCATTCCGGCAGCGGTCGCCGGGTTTCGTGCCGATACACTGCTGGCAGCAATGTACTCAGTCATGCGGCAACTTAAGAGCGGTCATATTTTTCTCGATAACTGCTACCCCGAAGTAGTGCAACCCGGCGGCAATCTGCTGGCTCGTACGCAACTCGATACGGTCATGCTGGTCGGTGATGCGAACTGGCGCGGCGTTGGCGTCATTCCGAACTCGGGATTCAGTCTGCGGCCGGAATTCGCCGCACACGATGCACGCCTGGCATTTCCCTCGTATGCCGACGACTCACGCAAGCGTGTCGGCGAAATGCCACCAGGTTGTGACTGCGCCAAAGTCGTGCTCGGCAAGATCTACCCGAATGAATGCCGGCTTTACGGCCGTGCCTGCACGCCACGAAAACCGATCGGGCCTTGCATGGTGTCGGACGAGGGCGCCTGTCGTATCTGGTGGTCGGCCGGCCACCGCGACAACCGCTGGGAAGGTAAGCATGCGAAACGCGCGGCGGGATAGGCCGATCGGTCCGGATGCATTGTCTTCTGCGATCCGTGTGCTGCCCGAACCGATCGCGCGATCATCAGGTGGGCGGCAGGCGATAAGACTTACGCTCGGTGGGCATGTGCAGGGCGTCGGTTTTCGACCCTTCGTGTATCGGCTCGCCAGCAAATACGCCTTAACGGGCCAGGTCCGAAACTGTATGGGCGAGGTCGAGATTATCGTCTGTGGCCAGGCAGAAACATTGCAGGAATTCTGCCGCGACCTCGCCGAGCGGGCACCACCGCTTTCCAAAGCAACGCTCTTGCGCCGGGAACAACTCGACGACGTTTCGTATATTGGTTTCAACATCGTTGCGAGTTCAGCGCACTCGAAGTCGCGTGTTTTTGTGCCACCGGATTACTTTATGTGCGAGGACTGTCGCAATGAACTCGGCGATCCGGCTGATCGACGGTATCAATACCCGTTCATAAATTGCACACAGTGTGGTCCACGCTACACGCTGATCGAATCACTCCCCTACGACCGACCGAATACCAGCATGGCTGACTTTCCGCTGTGCAATGACTGCGAGGCAGAATACAGCAACCCTCTGGACCGGCGATTCCATGCGGAACCTGTTGCATGTCCGATGTGCGGGCCAAGCTTAAAATTTGTCGCCGCCGACCTTGCGTTACCCGGCCCCGCGCTGGACAACGCGGCGCGCTACCTTCGTGACGGCAAGATCATCGCTGTCAAGGGCATCGGCGGATATCACCTGATGTGTGACGCCCTGAACACTGCGGCGATCGCCCGCCTCCGCGATCGCAAGCGCCGTCCCGACAAACCGCTTGCCGTGATGTTTCCGCTTACTGGCGACGATGGACTCGATCGCGTGCGCTGCTACGCGCGGCTGCATGATGTCGAGGGGACGTTGATGATTAGTCCAGAGCGCCCGATCGTGCTGCTGCAGAAGAAGCCAGGCACCGCGCTTGCTTCTAACATTGCCGAGGGTCTCACGGAAATCGGTGCATTTCTTCCCTACAGCCCCTTACACCAGTTGTTGCTCGATGCCCTTGGCGGGCCGCTCGTGGCGACGTCCGGCAACATCAGTGGCGAACCCGTGATGATCGACAACGACGAGGCCGCCAACAGTCTGCGCCCTATCGTCGACGGCTTCCTGCATCATGATCGGCGCATTGTCAGGCCGGCCGATGATTCGGTCTTTCGCAGGATTTCCGGAACAATGCGGCCACTCAGGATCGGTCGCGGCGCCGCACCGTGCGAATTCACGTTGCCGTGGCGACAGCAATCGCCGACGCTCGCAGTCGGTGGCCAGATGAAGGGCACGATCGCGCTCAGCTGGGAAAACCGGATCGTCGTATCCCCGCACATCGGGGAAATGGACAGTCCCAGGAGTCTCGCGGTCCTCGAACGTCTTGCCGAAGACCTGCAAGCCCTTTACAAAGTGCGAGCAGAACGCATCATCTGTGACGGTCACCCGGGCTATACAACACATCGTTGGGCGCAGCGCCAGAATGACATCGCGGTCGACAGGGTCTGGCATCACCACGCCCATGCCAGCGCGCTCGCAGCAGAATTTCAGCTTCACGAGCCGAGCCTTGTATTTACCTGGGATGGTGTCGGGCTTGGCGAGGACGGAAGTCTCTGGGGTGGCGAAGCACTGTTCGGCCATGCAGGCGGCTGGCAGCGCGTAGCAAGCCTGCGTTCTTTCCGCTTGCCGGGCGGCGAACGCGCCGGGCGGGAACCGTGGCGTAGCGCAGCTGCATTAATGTGGGAGAGTGGATCGCCGTGGCCAGCCTGCCCCGACGTCAGCGGTCTGGCCGAGGCTGCCTGGCGGCGAGCACTGAACTGCCCGGTCACGACCGCGGCCGGACGGCTGTTCGATGCAGCGGCGGCTTTGATCCTCGGTATGCACACCGTCAGTTTCGAGGCGGCAGGACCGATGCAACTGGAAGCCATGTGTCATCGTCATCGCGAGCCAATGTCGTTGCCGCTCAACAAACACAGTGACGGTACCTGGCGAAGCGACTGGGCGCCGCTGCTCGCGATGTTGAATGATCAACAGGCTGATGCGGCAACTCGGGCAGAGATTTTCCATGCCAGCCTCGCGGAGGTCATTCGGGTGCAGGCTCGAGCCGTTCGTGCCGAACGCACTTTCAGCGCTGTCGGCCTGTGTGGCGGCGTCTTCCAGAATCGCGTACTTGCCGAGCAGGTGATCGAGCGGTTGCAGCAAGATGGCTTCAATGTTCACCTGCCGGCGCGCCTGCCGTGTAATGACGGCGCTCTTTGCGTCGGCCAGGCAGCCGAGATTGCGGCGCGAACGGCGACGGTGTCGGGCTGATGGAAGACGATCGCATCACGCTTGCTCACGGCAATGGTGGCCGATTCATGCGCGAACTCATCGAGGACGTGTTTGCACGACATCTCGGCGCGGCCGAGCTGGACACACAGGCCGACGCGGTACCGCTCGCACTCAACGGTGGCGACGTCATGATCACCACCGACGGCTTTACCGTGCAGCCGCTGGAGTTTCCGGGAGGCGACATCGGTTCGCTCGCGGTGCATGGAACCGTCAATGATCTTGCTGTTGCCGGCGCGCGCCCAATGTACCTGACACTCAACGCATTCATCGAGGAAGGTCTTGAGCTCGCGCTGCTGAATCGTCTGGTCGCCAGCCTCGCGCAGGCCGCGCGTGACGCCAGCGTCACGGTAAGCGCCGGTGATACCAAGGTGTTACGTCGTGGCGAAGGTGGCGGGCTGTACCTGGCAACAACTGGCGTAGGCGTCCGCTTGCCCGGGGTACGACCGTCGATGCAAAACATCCAGGATGGCGACGTCGTGCTGGTCAGCGGCTCTATCGGCGATCATGGTGCTGCGATTATGCTGGCGCGGGAGGATTTCGGTTTGCGAGGCGACGTGCTATCCGACTCGGCATCGGTTCATAAGCTCGCCGCGGCACTATTGCAGTTTGATGGCCTGCGTTTCATGCGCGATCCGACACGCGGCGGACTCGCCTCCGTCGCTAACGAAATCTTTCGTGCGACAGGACTGGGCGTGCGTTTTGAGGCTTCGGTGCCCGTCAAGGAACCCGTGCAGTCCGTCTGCGACATGCTCGGATACGATCCCTATTACCTTGCCTGCGAAGGACGGGTCGTCGCCGTGATTGCGCCGCACCAGGCCGAAGACGCTGTGGCTGCGTGGCGCCATCTGTCGGGCGGTGAGGATGCGGCGAGAATCGGACGTATTACATCCTCCGATAAGCGGGTGATTCTCGAGACCTCGCTGGGTGGCGAGCGTTTTCTCGAGGAACTCGAAGATGATCCCTTACCGCGTATTTGCTGAGTCGTGTGACTAGCGCTGCAACAGCGATCCACGGAGACCCGATTGCACCGGTCATTCTCGGCGTAACCGGCATCCTCGCTTTCGCCGTAGTCGGTCGCGTTGGCGCGCGCAAACTCGACCAGCCGACGGTACTTGGCGAACTCCTGATGGGTATCCTGCTCGGCAACGTGGCCTGGTACTTCGGCGTCGACCTGATTGCCATACTCCGTGAAGGTCCGCGCGTTTTCGAAGTGGTCGACAGCGTTCTCGCGGGTGCGCAAATGGACGAGGTCGCTCTGTCGACGTTCGGCGCAAGCAAGGGGCCCGAGATTGCTGAAATCATGACCGGTCCCCACGGCGGTCAGGTCATGCAGGTTGCCCATGCGGTGGATTTATTCTCGCGCTATGGCGTCATTTTTTTGCTGTTCATGGTTGGCCTGGAAACAAACCTCGACGAAATGAAACGCGTCGGTGCGGATTCGATACGCGTTGCCTTACTCGGAGTTGTCGCGCCTGTTCTGTTTGGGTTTGCCGTCATATTGTTGATGAGACCAGACCTGCCGTTGAGCTCCAACTTGTTCATTGCGGCGACCCTCGGTGCAACCAGTATCGGCATTACTGCGCACGTACTTAAAGAGATGGGTCGAAGCCAGTCACGCGAAGGCCACATTGTGCTCGGCGCTGCCGTGGGCGACGACGTTCTCGGCTTGATTATCCTTGCCGTCGTGTCGGGATTCGTTGTCCGCGGCAGTATCGACATGGCGCAGCTCATGGGCGTGATGATCGCCTCTTCCCTGTTCCTTGTTGCCGCTGTCATGCTTGGACCGGCAACGGTACGTGTACTGGCAAAACTCATGCGCCGCCTCGATATCGTTGAAGCAAAGATGTTCACTTCGTACCTGTTCGTCATGGTGCTCGCCTGGATGGCGAACCTCGCGGGGCTCGCAACCATCATTGGCGCGTTCGCAGCCGGCACGGTGTTGCACGATGGCTATTTCAAGCAACATAAGGGTGCCGACGAGGCACGGGTCGTGACTATCCGAGAACTGATCATGCCTCTCGAGGTTATTCTCGTACCAATTTTTTTCATTCTCGTGGGCATTCAGGTCAAAATCGAGTCGTTCCTGTCCTGGCCGGTAATCACCCTTGCAACGGGACTGCTTGTCGCTGCATTCGCCGGCAAGCTGGTGAGCGGCCTCGGCGCCAAATCGCCATCCGACAAATGGCTTATTGGCGTCGGTATGTTGCCGCGCGGCGAGGTCGGCCTGGTGTTTGCCGCGATTGGCCGCACGCTCGGCGTTATCGATGACGACATCTTCGCCGCAATTGTCGTAATGGTCTTTGCAACAACGCTGGCTGCGCCGCCGTTGCTCAAGCTTGCTATCAATAGGCAGTTGCAACGCACGACAGCGGAGTGAACTCAAGCAATGCATCGAACCAGATCGAACAAGACGTCACCGCAGACCGATCTCGTGGAGCGCCTGATGGTACCCGAGGCGTTTGACCACCCCGTCACATCGATCGAGAGAATCGATACCCATATTTCATGGGTCATATTGACCGACACCTATGCCTACAAGATCAAGAAACCCGTGGTTCTCGATTTTCTGGACTTCGGTGAACTCGAGCAGCGACAGCATTTTTGCGAGGAAGAATTGCGGCTGAATCGTCCCTGGGCCAGCGACATCTACCTCGATGTCGTTCCGATTACCGATAGTGGCGGGCAGGCACGATTTGGCGGCGACGGAACGCCCGTGGAATACGCGGTCAGGATGCGCCGCTTCGATTCTGACATGCGGCTGGACCGTCAGCTAACGCTGGGGCAACTGACAATTAACGACATGCGGGCGCTCGGCGATACCATTGCGACCCGGCATATCGGAGCGCCACACGCGCGAACCCGATTTCGCCAGCGCGCACTGCAGATGACGGTCCAGCAAATGTACGATAATTTCTCCGCACTGGAAGGCAACGTCAGCAAGGAAAACCTGTCATCACTCGCTGAATGGACTCAGCGTGAACTCGACACCGCAACCGGCGCATTTGCGGATCGCTTCGATGCGGGATTTTTCCGCGACTGCCACGGTGATCTGCATCTCGCTAATCTCGTTCGCATGCCAGGCGGCATCCGAACATTCGATTGCATCGAATTCAGCGAAGATTTACGCGCAATCGACGTCATCTGCGACATCGCTTTTCTGATCATGGACCTGGTATCGAAAGGCCAACGCGATCTTGCCGCATGTTTCCTGAATCGCTACCTTGAGCAAACCGGGGATTACGATGGCCTCGTGCATCTGGATCTTTACTTCGTCTACCGATGCCTGGTGCGTGCGAAGGTCGCGGTCTTATGCAGCCAGCAGAGTGAGCTGGAAAACGAGCGCCTGAGAAATATCGCGGATGCAGATCGGTATTGCCGCATTGCGTTGCGCCAGACGTGGAAGCCGGCGCCGTTGCTCATCATCATGCGCGGCCTGTCCGGATCCGGAAAAACCTGGGTCTCGGAACATCTGATGGCCGCGCTGCCCGCTATTCGTTTGCGCTCGGACATTGAAAGGAAACGCCTGTTCGGATTGCCCGAGGCGGCGAGCAGTGAATCCGGTATCGGTGCGGGGATATATACGGCTGACTCGAGCCACGATGTTTACGACCAGCTGATTACAACTGCGAAATCGATTCTGGACGCACGGCATAACGTCATTCTCGATGCGGCATTCCTGCGCTCGGAAGAACGCGACCGGGCCACCGAAATGGCCGACAGCTGCGGGTACGCAGCCGTCATCATCGATGTTCGCGCGCCACTCGTGTTGATGAAGAAGCGCCTGCAGAGACGCAGGCAGGATGCCGTTGACGCGTCGGAAGCGGGGCTCGATGTACTTCAACATCAGCGCTCGATCGCCCAGGCACTTTCACGCCTCGAGCTTCAGCGCACAATCGTGCATGAGAATGTCGACGGATCCCGTGTCGATGATCTGGTGGACATCATTCGGCGACGGGAATGAGCTCCACGCGCTGGAGGATCATCTCGTCGCCGCTGACTATGCGCGTTCGAAAGTCACCGCAGGCCGAACACAGGAGGCGGTTCGGCGCGGCGTGGGAGTCCGCTCCGCAACGGCTGCAATGGACGACGATGTCCGATGAGTCGATCGCAAGTTCGGCATGCGCGGCAACCGTACCCGTTGCCGCCAGCGGATACGCGCGGCGAAGCAGCTCGGCCTCCACGCCGGACAGTGGACCCAGCTTGACGACAATCCGGGAAACCATCGTGCCCTCGCGCTCGCGTGCGATACGCTCAACCTGATTCAAAAGCGCCAAACAGACGGAGAGTTCGTGCATCAGTTCGTGCCAAGTCCGGTCAGCAGCGACCGACGGCTTATGGTCTTTCGGTCATTTGAGCCGACGTTGTCCGTGGTCGCGGATTGAGTCGCGAACAATTCCCGTACGACCTCCATCGCAACGTCACGCGCCATGTCCTGGTCCGGGAAATCACTCATCGTCCTAAACAAAACCGTGCTCAGGAAGGTGCCAAAATCGGCATCATGGCAGACGCTGAATTCGAGCAACTCGCCGGGAAATTCGAATTCGCAGCACTCACCCTGATCGCTGCCGTTCCATTCTTCGGTGCCGGGCAACACCACGAGGTTCATGAACCATGGTGAGATCATGACGAAGATGACATGGTCGCCAAATTCCCGGATACCTGTTGCTTCGACGGCAAGTCGCGGGTTCAGGATTGGCAGGCCGCGCATGTGTGTCCGTTCAATCTGTTCGAAATGTCGGACCAGGGCCGCGATGCGGTCAGCGGCGTCACTCATCGACGGGTAGAAAAACGAATTTCTCGGCGTCGCACTGCGGGCAGCGCCAATGCCCGGGAAGCTGCTGGAATGCTGTCCCGGCCGGAATCTGTTCGAACGTGTCGCCCTCAGACGGATCGTACAGGTACCAGCAAATGCGACATTCGTAACTGACCGGATCGCCATCCCTTGTTCCGCTATCGGCGGCCGAGGTTCCGGTCATGCCACTTCCGGCCAATACGGCGTCAGCAAGCCTTCGAGGCGCGTCGCCGAGTCCTGCAAGTCCTCGGGCGCCGCGCAGACAACCGCGGGTACATTGGTGACTTCGAGCGTATTGAGTATCAGCGTGCCCATCGAGTTGTAGAACCGGACCCACCATACGTTCGGTATCAGCGTGCTGGATACCTGGCACTTGCCATAGGCCCGCGACAAGGTGTCGACCGGACCTCTCCCCAGTTGCTGGTCGAGGAAAACCAGGTCCTCATCTGACAGCGGCAGCAATGTTAGATTGATGACGTGCGGCGACGTTGTCCCAGCGTATTCCTCACAATGCGACTGCAGCTCGACGAGGATCGGTAAGGCATTCATGACGCCAGCCGATACATCGTCGAGACCTGTATTGATCTGGCGTTGAGTGACATCAACCATTTTCACCACGTGCGGAGCATCCGCGACCTCGAGCAAATCGAAGACGATCTTCTCATCCGCATCCAGGTACACGGTTCTCCAGACGCCAGCCAGGACGGCTTCCTGGGTACGCGCTGTTACCGCGCCGGAATAGCTTATCGCAACCTCACCTTCCCCGAGAATCTGGTTGACAAGCGTACGATCCTCAACGTCCAACGCCGAAAGATCGGCGAGTCGCGGCACCGCCGTCTCACAATAGCTATTCAGTGAATGCTGTAACCACTCCATCGCCTGACGCGCACCATCGAGTCCATTGACAGCTGCGGGTTCCGGTATCGCGGGCGGCGTGTAGGTCCACATGTCACCGGGCATATCGATATAGGACAGGGCCTCACCATCGTGTTCACCCGGCTGGCTGCCGGGACCGATGACTCGAACAGGTATTTGCCTGATATCCACTATTGCAGTTCCGGTTTTCGATGAGCTATTGGGGGATCAGCTGCGACACTGACAACCGGGATATTGAATCCGGGTGGCCGCCGCGGAGCTGCAACGAGCAGTTCATCGATTTTCTCAAGGTAAACACCCCAGTCATGAATACGCACAAGCGTGCCCACATAGTCTCCCGTACGAATAAAGACCAGTGCCGGGTATTCCATGAAACCGTAGCGCCGTTTCAGCGTTTTGCCATCGCCAAACACATCGGTAACGACACCGGGGCGGAGCCGGCCGTCGAACGCCGCCACGAGTTCCGGTAGTACAACCGCAACGTCTGTCGCATCGCGCACGGTCGTCGTATCACCGGGAAAGAACAACACGTTCATTCCCGGCACGCCGACAAAATCGTCATGATTGGCAAGGGATACTTCGGCGTAGCCGAGTTCCTCCAACAGTCGATCAATGAGCGGATGACTCATTCGCCTGCTCCGGTCAATCGCGGGTGACCGTTTTCATAGTCACGGATTGCCAGTGCGTCCGGACCGATACGCTCACCCGTTCCGAGCGAATCGGTACGCGCGGTGATTTCGACCTTCCAGCGATCAAGCACTTGCCTTGCAAGCCCGAGTGCCGGGCCGATCTGCTGTTTTACCGTCGGTGTCAGACTGCCGCCGTAGTCATCCAGCAACTCCGGCTGCACGCCGACCAGCGCGATTTCGTCCGGAAACTCGCCAGACAGCTGGGCCGACGACAGAACCTCCTGAAAGCCAGCCTGATGCATACTGACTTTTTTCACGCCCATGTAGGTCGGAACGTCGTCGCCGACAATGAGCTTCAATGTGCCCGGAAGCAGGCCAAAATCGATTGCATCGAAAATCAACAGGCGGCGCGACGAACGCACCCACGGCAGCAGAAATATGCCTTGTGTGCCACCGTCCATCACGCACACTGACGACGCGAATCGGTAACGCTCGTTCAGCGTCTCCACACAACGCACGCCGAAACCCTCGTCCGCCCACAGCACGTTGCCGATGCCGAGTATCAACGTGTCCCAGTCCAATTGCCGGGCCGCGGGATGATTGGCGTTTTCTGCTGGCATGCTCCTAGTCCCTGTACGTGCGCCAGCCGCTGATAATCGCGCTGACGCTGCTTTGCGAGCTCATGATGTCGGCCCGAATTGCCATGTAGATATGAAGGATCGTAAACACGATGAACAACCACATGCCGAGGGTGTGCAGCATGCGCACTTGCTGCGACCCACCCAACAGCGGGATAGCCCAGCCGAACCCGGTATCGGCCCAACTACCGAGGCCCAGCCCTTCGCCATAAAGTGCGAAACCGCTAACGATCATGAACAAGCCAAGCAATGTATTGAAAAACCACATCGCAGATTGTGCGAGCGCATTATGCGCGTCGCTGTGTGGCGGCTCTCGCCTCAGGAACAGGTAATATTTCACCTCTTCGAACAAGGCGCGCCACCATTCACCACGCCATACCGGCAAGTACAGCAGCTCGCGCGAATACTTGTTACCGACGAAGCCCCAGTAAATCCTGACTGCGAAACCGATGGCGAAGACATACGCCGCAATGAAATGAATCATGCGCAGATTTCCCATCAGGAAGTGCTCGCTCGCTTCGCCGCCAATACTGGGCAGCGGATTCGCGATGAGGTAGCCGGTTACGCTGAGCACGACGACAGAAAGCGCATGCAGCCAGTGCCAGATTCGCACCGGCGCCTCAAAAACATACAGCGGCCTGCGATAAGCGCTCTTGGGCACGCTTCCTGCTGCACTGCTCGCCATTTGCGAAACCTCCCTAACGAATCTTGACGCGCGCCAGTTCCTGGCCGTCCGGTGAAATAACGTGTGTCGCGCATGCGAGACAGGGATCGAAACTGTGAATCGTGCGCAGTATTTCCAGCGGTTGTTCCGGGTCTGCCATCGGTGTCCCGAGCAGAGCCGCCTCGTACGCGCCGATATTGCCTTCTGGGTCGCGCGGTGATGCGTTCCATGTCGTCGGTACAACGGCCTGGTAGTTGGCGATCTTGGTGTCCCGAATGTGAATCCAGTGGCCGAGCGCGCCGCGCGGCGCTTCGCCGAAACCGACGCCTTTCGTGTCGTCGGGCCAGGTGTCCGGCTCCCACTTTTGCATGTTTGCCGTCGCGACGTCACCGGCCTTGATGTTCGCCATCATGTCGTCGAAAACCGTGCGCATCTTGTGCGCCGCCCATGAGCATTCCAGGCCGCGCGCCGCCGTACGGCCGAGCGTCGAGAACAGCGCGGTGATCGGCAGTCCGAGATCGCTGAGCAAACCGTCAACCTGCATCTTGATATCCTCCTGGCCGCGCGCATAAGCGACGAGATATCGTGCGAGCGGCCCGACTTCCATGGCATGCCCTCGCCAGCGAGGTGCTTTCAGCCACGAATATTTCGCGCCTTCGTCGAGCGCTTCGATGTTGGTCTTGGTGCCTTTCGCGTTCGGGCCAAGCTCGAATCGCGGTTCCGTAACGCCGTCCCATGGGTGCAACCCGGCGTCCGGATCAGGGTACTCGTACCAGGAGTGTGTAACGAATTCGCGTACCTGCTCCGGATCCCTCGGGTCGACGTCATGGACCGTGCTGAGGTCGCCGTTCAGAATCGCACCATTCGGCAACATCCAGGACTCGTTCGTATAGTTGTTTGCGATCGCCGGAAACTCACCGTATGCCATAACGTTCTTGCCCGAGAGTCCGCCACCGTAGGTCCAGTCCTTGTAGAAGGATGCGATCGCCTTCAGGTCCGGAATGTATACCTGATCAACAAAGGTAATAGATTTATTGATGATGTCCGACACCTGGTTAAGCCACGCCATGTTGATGGCGCCTACGGCGCCCGTCTCGTTGACATTGATCGAGCACGGCATGCCGCCCACCAGCCAGTTCGGGTGCGGGTTGCGACCGCCAAAGATGGTGTGAATTTTGACGATTTCTTTCTGAAAATCGAGCGCCTCCAGGTAGTGCGTAACCGCCATCAGGTTGGCTTCCGGCGGCAATTTGTAAGCGGGACTGCCCCAATAGGCATTTGCAAATGGCCCGAGCTGGCCCGATTCGACAAAACGCCTGATTCGATTCTGGACATCGCGGAAATAGCCCGGCGACGACTTGGGCCATGGCGATAGGCTTTGTTGCAATGCCGATGTCGCAACCGGGTCGGCTTTGAGCGCACTGACGACATCGACCCAGTCCAGCGCATGCAGGTGGTAGAAATGCACCAGGTGGTCCTGGGTATACTGCGCCAGCATCATCAGGTTGCGAATTGAATTCGCGTTCCTGGGAATCTCGATGTCGAGCGCGTCTTCGACGGCGCGACACGATGCAAGCGCGTGAACCCCGGTGCATACACCGCATATTCGCTCGGTAAATGCCCATGCATCGCGCGGGTCCCGGCCTTTGAGGATAATTTCCAGACCACGCCACATGTTGCCTGTGGAAACAGCATTTCGAATGGTATTGTTTTCGTCGACATTCACTTCGATGCGAAGGTGTCCTTCGATGCGGCAGATCGGATCGACAACGATCCGCTGACCGGCATCATCGAGCGCAAAACCGTTAGCCGTAACCGTCTTACTCATGACGAGCCCCTCGTGACTTGCTGCTCTTGATGTGACTGATTGCTGACGCTGCGGCATGGGCGGCAACGCCAACCGCCGCCGCACCGGCGAGAATTCCACCAATCTTGTCCGCCGTGGCTTCCGCGCCACCGAGCGAACCAAAATTCGTCACGGCGCTGTAGAAGGACCCCTTGTCCCAGAAATTGTCTTCTGCGCAGCCGAGACAACCGTGACCGGACTTGACCGGCCACGACAGGCCGCCGTTCCACTCCAGGGTCGAACAGGCGTTGTAAGTCGTCGGACCTTTGCAGCCAACCTTGTACAGGCAGTAACCCTTGCGAGCACCCTCGTCGTCAAAGCGTTCGACGAACTGTCCGGCGTCGAAGTGTGGCCGCCGGTAGCATTTGTCGTGCAGGCGCTGACTGTAGAACATCTTCGGCCGGCCCTGTCGGTCCAGTTCCGGCAGCTCATCGAATGCGATCATGTACGTGATGACACCGGTCATCACTTCTGCGATCGGCGGACAGCCCGGCACCTTGATCACGGGTTTGTCGAGTATCACCTTGTGGATAGGCGTCGCGCGCGTCGGATTCGGTCGGGCGGCCTGAACGCAGCCCCATGAGGCACAGGAGCCCCAGGCAATGATCGCTTTGCAGTGATCGGCCATGTGCCTGAGTTTTTCGACGTAAGGTTTGCCACCCTGTATGCAATACATGCCATCTTCATTCAGGGGCGGATTGCCTTCGCAGGCGAGGATGTACTGCCCATCGTATTTTTCGATGGTCTGCTCGAGCAGTTCTTCGGCCTGGTGGCCGGCGGCTGCCATCAGCGTGTCGTCGTAGTCCAGCGATATCATCGACAATATGACATCGCCGGCCAGCGGGTTACCCGAACGGATGAATGACTCTGTACAACAGGTGCACTCAAGACCGTGCAGCCAGATGACCGGTGTTCGCGGTTTGGTTTCGAGTGCGTATGCAATCTTGCCGGCAAACTCAGGCCCGAGACCAAGGCCCGCAGCAGTCAGGCTGCAGAATTTGAGGAAGCTGCGGCGAGTGATGCCATGCTGGCGCATGACTTCGTAAAAGGTTTCCTGGACCGGCATTGAGGGCCTCCCATTGGCGCAATTGCGAACAGACTGACAGCATTATCGACAAACCTTCGTTCCAGCGTCCGTGCCCGCGCAGCTCCAGGCGTTTTCCGATATCGCTACTCAGCAGCACTCATCATGCGCCGTCCACACTGCATGGCCTATTGTGGTTCCTACCTACGCGGGCGGGCGGTCCGCCGCGGTTTGTATTGGGGCTGCGCGGTGCTTACAATTGGGGATCTCGTCCCACGCGCGACGGTGTCCTGATTGCGGCTTGCCCGTGTCTATTTTTCAGCGATGCCCATCGCGGGCACGATGACAGTACATAAATGTGCTATGTCTCATCGTTGTCACGAATTGCCTACACAGTAACGACAATGATTATTAACAAGAGTTAGGAGAACGGTGCGCCGGGTGGATTTACCAGACCGACAATTGCTCGATGCGGCGCCCGATGCCATGGTGGTCGTCGATCTGGATGGCCACATCGTCCTGGTTAATAAGCAGACCGAGTCATTGTTTGGCTATCGCCGCGAGGAACTTCTTGGGCAAGTCGTCGAGATTCTCATTCCGGAACGATTTCGTGATCGACATCCCGCGCGTCGTGAACACTACTTCCACGCACCGCAAATTCGGCCGATGGGTCAGGGACTTGAGCTGTGTGGCCAGCGCAAAGACGGCAGCGAGTTCCCGGTTGAAATCAGCCTTAGTCCGGTGCAATCCGATCAAGGTTCGTTTGTCGCCAGTGCCATCCGCGATGTGAGCGACCGGATCGAATTCAGTGAGCGTCGTTTTCGGGCGATCTTTGAGCAACAAAACCAGTTGACCGGCATCGTGGACCTTGAGGGCATTGTGGTAGACGCCAATCAGCGCTCATTGGATTTCTCGGGCTTGGAGCGCGCGGATGTCATAGGGCGCCCCTTTTGGGAGACTGGTTGGTGGACGCACGATTCGCAACAACAGGCACAAGTGCAAGATGCAATCCGGCGCGCAGTGAATGGTGAAATTGTGAGCTTTCAGGCGACCCATCGTTGCCCGAATGGCACGCTGGCAACGGTTGACTTCTCCATTCGACCGGTCCGAAATGAGCACGGCAAGATCGTGTTTCTGGTGCCCGAAAGCTATGACATTTCCGCCCGCAAGCGTGCCGAGGACGCGCTGCTTGAGGCCAATGAAAATCTCGAACGACGAGTCATCGAGCGCATTGCGGATTTTGAGCAGGCGAAAGACGAGGCCGAGCATGCCAACGCGGGAAAATCTCGCTTCCTGGCCGCGGCCAGTCACGACTTGCGACAGCCTTTGCAATCCTTGGGACTGTACCTGTCGGTACTAACGCGCCAGCTCGACCAGTCGCACCTCTTAAGCGTCAGCGAAAAGATGCGTAAGTCACTGGACACGATGGGTGAATTACTCGATGCCCTGCTCGATATCTCCAAGCTCGATGGCGGCTCAATCATTCCGGATAAACGCGACGTCCGACTACAGGAACTGTTGGACCGCATCGTCACCGACAATATTCAGCAGGCAAAAGAAAAGGGATTGCGGCTTGAATGTACTGCCAGCGACTACGTTGTGCACAGCGATCCCGGGCTCCTGGAGCGCGTCCTTGAGAATTTCGTCACTAACGCCATTCGATATACAGAGCACGGTCATATCAGCATCGAGTGCAAACTCTGCGACGGCGTCGCGCACATTTCAGTGAGCGATACGGGCATCGGCATTCCGCACGACGACCTGGACAAAGTGTTTGAGGAATACTATCAGCTTGACAACCAGGTACGCGATCGGCGCAAGGGCCTGGGGCTCGGGCTTTCGATTGTGAAATACATTGCGCGCCTGCTTGATCATCCACTCAGCGTGACGTCGGATCTCGGCAGGGGTTCCCGCTTTTCAATCGCGGTTCCTGTGGGCGACGCAATCACCGTTGCCGAAGCGCCGACTGGGAGACCGGCAGGCGCTCACACGCGTGATCCGGTCGTGCTACTCATTGACGACGATCCCGTCGTCGTTGATGCAACTACCATGTTGCTGGAATCGATTGGCGCTAAAGTGTATAGCGCATTGTGCGGTGACGATGCGCTCGTCCATCTGGCTGCTGGTGTGCGCCCGGACATTGTCATTTCCGATTACCGGCTTCCCGGATACAATGGCGTCGAGGTCGTTCGGCGTGTGCGCAAAGCGACTAGCCCGGATCTCCCGACCGTACTGGTGACGGGCGATACGTCGGCCAATGAAATCAAGGCCGCCAACCTCAGCAATTGCACCATCTTGCATAAACCGGTCGATACAGACCAGCTCATCGCACTCATCGAGAATGTCAGCACCGAGTCCGGTCCCTCGGCACAAGCCAAATAGGTACATCCCGTAGTTTTCCGCGGTGCACTAAATTCCTAAACTGCTGCATTGAATTGGTGCGCCTGATGACGATCAACGTTGCGATCGTGGATGATGATGAGAGCATTCTCGACGCTATTAAAATGGTATTGGAAGGCCAGGGATGGCGAGTGCGAACCTATGCCTCCGGTGAGGCATTTCTCGGCGATATTGAAAATCATCGTCCCGATTGCATCGTCCTGGACCCGCATCTTCCGGGATTGAGTGGTGCCGATGTCGTGCGTACGTTGCGAAACGGAGAGATGCGTGCTGCTCCTGTTATTGGCCTTACCGCACGACCTGCAAGCGCACTCGCGGTCGAAGTGCTTGCTGCCGGTGCTCGTGTCATGCTGACCAAGCCAGTTACAGCGGACGAGCTCATCGATCACCTGGATGTCGCACTTTCCAGGCGATGAGCATCGCCATAAGTGCTCGCGCCGCCGCACCATGACCCTCGACGATTTTCCAATCCAATGGGCGCTTGACGATGGTACGAACGTAACGATTCGACCCATCCAGCCAGAAGACGCCGAGATCGAGCAGTCGTTTGTAAAATCATTGTCACCTCTATCAAAATTCTTTCGCTTCTTCATGCCGCTGAAGCAACTTTCGCCGGCCGCGCTCGAAAAATTCACTCACAACAAGTATCCAACCGACTTTGCGCTGATCGCCACAACAATATCCGAAAGCAGCGAGGTGGAGATTGGTGTCGCTCGATTTGCACCGGGGTCGAGAGACGGCTGGGCAGAGTTTGCCGTCGTGGTCGCCGATGGCTGGCAAGGCCAGGGTATCGCGACGCAATTGCTTCTACACTTGTTCACATTAGCGGCTGGCGCTGGCATTAAGGGAATCGAAGGATCGATACTCCGTGAAAACAGTCGGATGTTAAGACTGGTAAGACAACAGGGCTTTACAATTAAATCGGATCCCCTGGACCCAAATGTTTATTTTGTGCATAAAGACTTCTAGAAAAAACCAGCATAACTCGGCGAGGCCTATTCGGTACTCAAAGACCCCGAACAACGTGCCACTTATGATCAATTGGGGGGGGGGGGGTGAACTGGAAATCAGGAAAAGAGTTCCAGCGTTCGCTGGCGACCACCATCACACCAGCCTTACAGTCGAAATTAGGGTGGCCTAGTGTTGATGAGCAGAATGGTCAGGCTCGTCCGGCAAATCGTCGTCTTTAACGTCGATCGCCGCCGCAGAATCGGACGATGCATGATTGGTTTCACTATGATCGTGTAGGCCTCCCACCGCGTGATGCCCAGCTCCGTCCGCACGCTTGATCATCGCTGAATACATTGCGGCGTCTATCTCAGGAAGCCTCGCCGTGAATGCCACCACTGGCCAGATCGCGTCATCGTCATGGGATACGCCCCAGGAAGGCATTCCTGTCATCTTGATGCCGTGTTTGGTCACCCAGAAAAGCTCGCGAATTGTCAGTTTGGCCGCCGATTCCTGCAAGTCCGGAGGTGGAGGATTCAAGCCGAGAGCCATCGCCTCGGAATCTCGCCCCGGAGCACCATGACAGCCAACGCACATTGCCTCAAAATCATTGATACCTGCAAGCAAAATATTGTCATTCTCGATATTCGGTACGTTGATATTCCAAGCCCGTTGCTTAACTGACGATCGCATCGTATTTGACGCAAACCAGCGAAGTGCGCCTGAATGCGGCGAGTCCGCACCAACGTTATAGACTCCCGTATATGAAAGACCAACAGCTAGAATGACGCCCGCAATGATGGTCAAAATTACGCTAGCAAGAATTTTCGTCAACACCGATCTACTTTTTAGACCCATCTACCATAGGCTCGTCAATCGCATCGAATTCCACACTTTTGTCGTCGTAAATCGGATCATAGTAGTGGCCACCTTCCTGATAATCGGCATTCCAAGTTCGCCGTCCATTCTCAGTTTCGATATATAAATAAGGTGACAGGTGAAGGCGCTCCCTATGCCAACGACCATCTTCACCAGATGCGATCTCCGTTCCTGTGCCGTAAAACATCAAACCTCCATCCGCTCGAACTTCATGTTGAGGATCAACATCCCTGTATTCGTGACTAACGTTGATCAACTTGTGCCCAAGCTCATGGGCAACGATACCTCGCTTGGAATCGCTTCGGTTGACGGTAATAACACCACGTAATCTCCTCGGAATAGTTGGATAGCTATAGCCCGGAAATGACAAACCGCCTGTCGAAATTGTCCGAATCTCCCATGTGCGCTCATCCAACTGCTCATAGAACGACATGAATACGTCCTGAAGAACAAGCAGATAGACCGTACGATCATTTTTAGGATGCTTTTCAATGATAGTCTCGAACGCGTCATTTGCTTCTCGCGACAGGCCAGACTGTTCACGACGACTATTTCGGTACATGTTCGCGTATTTCCCGCCGGGTATCATTGTCGCAATATCATTGGCTTGAATCTCGAGGTAGCTGGGATCAATATCACCGGATTTGATCCAGAGAAGATTAAGCTGAACTCCAGCGACTGCGAATATTTTCTTCGCCCTTACGACTTCCTCGACCAAATCTTGAACCGAAAAAGTCGCGACGAATCCCTCATCAAGGTTGGCCGGATAATAGATGCCAATGTCCGCTGTTGGAACGTTTGGCTCAATATCCCTGTTGAGATGTTCAACAACATCCTTATAGATGCTTGACCACTCACCTTCTTCAGCGACAGCAACCTGAGAAATATTCCCCACGATGGCGAGCGCGAAGCCCAGCGAAATCATTCGTTGACATAACGACATATCCTTAACCTCCATCTTGCACACTGCGCATTCCTGGTCTCTGCCACTAGCACAGGAATGACGCCACTAGCTTCCTAGGTTACGAGAAACGTAATCGTCGCCCAGTTAGACTCATAATCAGCCTCTGCATCATCAATTTCTTGCATGTGAATCAAAGTGATATACCACACTGCTTTATTGCTGAGCAGAAATCTCGCGCGCCCCTCTTTGTCAGTCCTCAAATCATAAGAATTGATATGACCGCCCGATGCGTCGTGTCCATGGAATCCTTCGTAGCTGGCACGAACAAGTTGCCTGGCCACCGGCTTTCCATCGAACAGCACCTGAAAACTTAGCTCGCCTCCGAACTTAAGATCAGCCGGATTTTGATCAAGGATGATTTCGATCGGATACCCAAGGGCTTCCGCATAGTCGTCAGTCCTCTCGCCACCAACTTGTACGATTGCTTTAACATGCTTCGAGTAGCGTTCGCGAACGCTCTCGAGAGTATTATTCGCTTCAAATTCCGCCAACGTATCAAGAACGCCGTCATGCTTTAGGTAGGCAACGAAGTCATCCGGTGCCATGGTAATTATTCTCGGCCGCGTGGAAACCCCGATAACATACGTACCAGCATCTGCTGCCCGGTATTTCAGATACGACGAACTATCATCGTCGTACCAATTGTTATCGGATGGATTCGTAGTTTGCCCGTGTGCGACCACGCTCACATTCGCCATACGATCCCGCGAGATACTGTTCTCACTTTTGTCAAATGTACCGTTGATCAGCCGAGCGATTTGATCAGTATTAGGCGCAACGACATATTCCTGAGCTTTGACAAACATCTCATGGGCAGCCGCAGGTGCTGATGCGGCAACAGTTGCAATGGCGATAATTGATATCGCCGCAGTTCGGAAATTCATATTGTTCACTCCAATTCGTTCCTCACGGAACGCCTAATTTTTGATTTCGAAAGTAATCGTCGACCAATTTGACTCATAATCCGCATCGTCATCGTCCACTTTTTGCATGTGAATCATCTGGATATACCACTTGTCTTTGTGGGTAATCTCGAAGTTCGCCCTGCCATCCTTATCGGTTCGCAGCGAGTACGCGCTCAACTCCGGAATGCTTGCATTCTCTGGCGACTCTTTAGTCGCATAGCCAACATAAACATTCTGGTCCGCCAATGGCTTACCTTCGAACATGACCTGGATGGACATTTCATCTCCAGCCGCGATCGACCCTGGATTTTGATCAACGAATATTTCTGCCTTATACCCAAGCACTGCTTTGTAATCGTCAGTCAACGGCTTACCAACCTGAAACAATGCTTTGGCATGTTTGGTATAGCGTTCCCGAATCGTGCCGAGCTTGTTTGTCGCCCTGAATTCGGCGACAGCGTCGTCCATGCCTTCGTGCACCAAATAGTTCTCAAACACTTCAGCCGGCAAGGCAATGTAGTCAGGGTGAGCAGCGACACCACCGAGGCCTGTGCCTTCCTTATTCGCAAAGACTTTAATATAGGTACTTGTGTAACTCGGGTTCGAATCGACGTCATCGACCTCATCATCCGGTGGTGTATTTCGATCGCCGCCCATAACAATGCTGATATCACGCGACATTTTTCGCGTAATCGAGTAGCCACTCTTGTGATAAGTGCCGTTCTTTAAAGTCAGGTAATTGTCCGTACCCGGTCGGAGTTCATACAGATCAGAAATGAGGTAAGTTTGGTGTGCGAATGCCAAATTAAGCATCGCGTACGAAACGAAAACCAACAATATTACTCTGACTTTCTTCATCTTAATTCCCCTTCTTTCTATTTAGTGGACCAGTCACCTGTGTATCAAGAGTGATCCGGAATTGATGGTGATTCATCTTCATCTTCTGAATCGGCGCCATGATCTGGAACACCGGGTGGATGTGAGCCGTCGGGATTGTGAGTGTGCTCAGGCGCGCTCGCCGGAGCTCCATGATCCGGCACTCCGGGCGGATGCGATCCGTCAGGATTGTGCGTGTGAACTGAGTTATTCATATCCGCATGCGCATGTGAGTGACTGTCCAGGCTGATTGGGTAGTCTTCCGAATAAACGTCGTGCGAATAACCGTGCAACTGCATAATCAGCAATCCAGTCCCCAATATCATCAGCGCACCGTTCGAAACTTTGCTGATCTGACTGAATGCATGAGTATGGCGCCATGCGTACAAAAGCGCCCACATCACAAGTAACGCGCCTATCTGCCCCAACTCAACGCCGACATTAAAGGACAAAATGTGACCGAGGAGCCCGTCATCTTCGCGGATTGGAAGCTGCTGTAGCCGCGTTGATAGCCCAAACCCGTGAACCAGCCCGAACAGAAAAACCATCACCAGGAGATTCGGCGATGTCACATTGAGGAGTCTCTTGAATCCGTCGAGATTCTCAAACCCTTTGTATATAACAGTTACGGCAATGAAGGCGTCAACTAAGAAATAGTTGGCTGTAATTCCGAGGTAGGTTGCGAAGACCAACGTAATCGTATGTCCCAACGTAAACGCCGTTACGAACTTAAATATCGCCGGAAACTTGGTGAGAAAAAACATGACGCCAAACAAGAACAGCAAGTGGTCGTAACCTGTCACCATGTGCTCTGCACCAAGAATCAGGTATTGCAGGTCACCACCCTCGAGCATTCGTCGGCGCGCTTCTTCGCTAATTCCATGGCCAAGAGCGTTTGCCATTGGGATAAATGCCAACACGGCTGCAAGAAATAGTAGCTTTATTTGCTTAGGAATCATTTTGCCCTCGACTTGACCAGCACAAGACACCGCGGTGCCGCGCCGACAGGCACGGCACCGCAATTTTTTCGGTCTCACATAATTTGAAAGGTGGCGCGGGCGTAGATAACGCGACCGAGCAGTGAATACGTCAATGTATCCGTATTGCCATCCGACCACGATCGGACATATGGAGCATCTTCGTCGAGTAAGTTATCCACACCCAGTCTCAAGACTATGTCGTCACTGAGCTTGTAGCTTGCCTGAATACTATGGTAGAGAACCGCGTCGATGTCGGTGCCGATTTGACCCGGCGCGCCGTTCCAATCCGTCGCTTCTCCGATAACTTGCAAATTGTAGGAACCAGACCACCGGTCGGTGTCAGCAACCCAAGACGCATTCGCTCGAAACTTCGGATAACCACCTATACAACAGCCGACTCCACCGTCCCGAACGCGCGCATCGTCCCCTTCGAAGCCGACAATCTCATACTTTTGCAAGTGACTTGTATTGAGGCTAACCGTATTCTGGACTGCACCGATATCAAAGCCGTAAGTTGCACCAATGTCGAAGCCCTTCATGACTTCGTTACCAGTATTCGCGCTCTGTGTTGATAGAAAATCCACTTCGCCGGTAATTGAGTTTCGGGTGTGGTGCCCTGCGCCGCAAAACGCGTGCGAAAGCCCGGTGGAGGTATAACAAATATCGAGCTTTCTCGAACCGTCCGTCTGAGAAATTGCGTTGTCGATATCAATATCAAAATAATCAATGGTCAACGCCAATCCAGGAACGATCTCCGGCTCAATGACCACGCCGACTGTAAACGTGTTCGCGTCCTCAGGTAGCAAATTCGGATTGCCGCCCTGGTCAGTAACGATAATATTTCCGAATTGCATGTAGCCGTCAGGAACGCCTGCGGCCTGACAGTTCATGTAAATAGCACTTGTCGGAGCCTGCGACGACCAATCGGAACATGGGTCAACCGTTGGAATCTGCCCTTCTCGAACGCCTGAGAATATCTCCGGGACGCTGGGCGCCCTAAATGCAGTTGAGTATGTGCCACGAAACTTAAGCGACGGTAGCACCTGCCAGTTCAGGCCGGCTTTATAATTGGTCGAATCACCGAACAAATCGTAGTCTGAATAACGAACAGCTAAATCCAGATTCAGTGCCTCGGCAAATGGAGCACCCGTTATCAGTGGAATATGGACCTCACTGTATATTTCAGTTGCCTCAATCTTACCCTCGATCGGATCCTGAGCGTTTCCGAGCGCCGCACCTGCTGACAGCAAGGAATCGGGATCCAGCCAACCGCTGTCTTCCCTGATTTCAATTCCAGCAGCAAATCCGACCGCACCCGCTGGCATATCAAAAATCGAACCTGTGACATTGGCCGTTATGCTTTTCTGCTCGTTTCCTCCGGTGTCACGCTGGTTGAATAGAAAGTACTCTCCCGCTTCAGCAGAAAGAGAACCTTCACCCAATAGATTGGCACAGGGTATTCCACCGCTTCCGCAGACAGCGGCATCCAGAGTTTGTGCGAATCGCTGTGTATTGATGTTATTAAGCAACGCATCGACGGCGTTGTTTCTGCCCCAGTTGAACGAAACGTCATATGACCATTTGTCGCTGAGGTCGCCCTCTACGCCGGCAACAACTCGCCAGGTGTTAACTTCCTGTTCAAATATTCGTGCTCCGTATTCTGTCGTACGACGTGCGAGCACGATGATATCTTCGCCTGTCGGGTTCGTCGGATGAGCCGCGTCAAAAGAGAGGTTTCGAAGTGTCGCGGGGGATCCCGGTTGAGTAGAATTCCGCCAGTTGTAAAGAACTTCAACAAATGTTCGAGTCGAATCCGAAAGTTCAAAATTTCCGAACGTACTTACCGTGAAGCGCTCAACCGGATTTGAGGCATTAAAGAATGGATTGCTATTAAATCCATGACGTTGAATATCGAACGGTTCAAACCCGCCACCACTAATGAAATTTATCTGAGATCCATCGGGCAACGCAGCACGACCTCCCGCGGTCGATGAACTGCCGGGCGTGCACTCAAGAGTATTGGTTCCAGATATATCGGCTAGTGAACATGGAGCTCTAGCGTCAAGCGGTGCCTTGCGACTAAGTTGATAATTTGCGTCAAATATCATGCTGCCTTTGTCGCCGGTTACGCCCCACGTCAGGTTCAAACGTGTTTCTTCGCCATCGCCGAAACTTGTTTCGCCGTACTTCGCATCCAAACGCAGGCCGTCATAGCTGTCTTTGGTGATAAAATTGACAACACCTGCGATTGCATCTGCGCCGTAGACGGCCGAAGCGCCATCTTTGAGAACTTCGACGCGCGACAAGATCGACGTAGGAATCATGTTCAAATCGACTGAGGCGTTAGCGCCCGAACCACCGTAAACGACTCGGCGGCCGTTAAGTAGAACGAGAGTTCTATTGATGCCTAGCCCGCGAAGGTTCACTTGGGTCGTTCCCCAGCCACCTCCGACCCAGTATGCCGCGTTAGAGTTGCCTGCGAACCCGGCGGATGCGGGCAGTCTTTGCAACAGCACCTCAACATTGCTCAAACCAGTATTGTCGATATCTGACTCAGTCAAAACAGTCGTCGGGCCGACACTCGACAGATCGAGACGCTTAATTCGGCTTCCCGTCACATAGATCTCTTCCATTTCTCGCGCACCATCATCGGATGACGAAGCGTCTTGCGCTGCAGCACCGGATGCGATGAAAACGGATGCGATGACAGCCCCAATTCTTTTCCCAAATGATCTGTTCTTTGAAGTCACGATTCCTTCCCCTTTATTGCGCTCTATCACCTCATCTAGGGTGATTTGAACCACGCGGCTATCGGAAAGGCTGCCTGAGAGTCCGGAGTCTCTAAGCAAAATCGCCAGAGCATCCTGTATTTTGTAGTGCCCAACAACAGAATTTGCCTGCCGGGCTTCGGCAATATCGAAGGGGAAAAGCATAATTGTACCGGTCTGTTCTGCAAGACGATTTAACCCTTCGGCAGCATTCAGCGACGGTATGTTTATGTCGTGAAAGTGCTCATGATTTTGCTCGTCCGCAATACACAACGAACTCCATATGGCAAAAAGAAGCCAAATAGTGGGCGTATGCTTTACACGACACATTCTATGTTGTTCTATCCCCAACAATTTGCCAGCTAAATTACTACAGCGATCCATCTTTCATAGCGGCCTTGTCAATAAGGAAACTCGCCAGTTGACAAAACCCGCAATAATAACGGAAAGTTTTTTTGATTTGAATTTTGCACTGTTGAAAGAAGTCGAAGTCGAATTAAATTCCCGCGCTAAGCCCGTACCGACTTTCTCTTGAAACCATTTTCTACTCGCTGAGTCCAGACAACAAAACACGATTGTTGTCGAGATACTGGACCCGTACTTTGAAATTGGTTTCAAGGTACTCAAACATGATATCAATTTCGCCAACTGGGAATTGACCACCGACTCTCGTTTGCCTTATTGCCGGATCAACCTCGATAGAGATTACCGTATACCGACTAATCTCATCGACAACCTGCTCCAGGGTATCGCCTGTAAACGACAACATCCCGCTTCGCCAGGACAATCGTTTTGCAATTTCCGGGGCTTGGCTCGTTTCGACGGAGTTCAGAGTATTGCCCGTCATTTCGTCTTCAATGCTTCGAATTGTCGCATTGCTGCCTGCAACGACTGTACCCAGAGTTTCCACAAAGACGTCATCTGTGATTGCATTCGCTTGGGACATCTGCGACGCCGCCCTCTCAATATTCACACGGCGTGACTGTTTCGTGTTCAGACGATTGACCGTTGCGAGTGCAACCTTGCCTTCCGTGACCGTGACATCAACAATACCGTCCTTAAGGTGAACTGTGAAGGCCGTTCCAACGGCCTGAACTCTACCTGTTCCGGCATAAACGCGAAACGGGGCTTTCTCATTCTTGGCAACGGTAAAATAGGCCTCGCCTCGCAACAACCTTATGTCACGATATTCATGACCATACTCAACGCTGACAACACTGTTGGTGTTCAGCATCACCGCCGAGCCATCTACCAATGCGATTGACACCTGCTCGCCGACATTGGTTGAATAAATGCCATTGCTATCGTCGAATGATACTCGCTGCGTCCAGAATACCAACGCAAGTGCGACTACGACAACACTCAGCGCAGCCGTAATGGTCCTTTGTCGTTGTCCGAAAATTGAGCTGCAGAAGTTTGCTAATAAACCTCGGTCCGGATGAGATGGGGATTTTGCCAACGGCACTGCAAGTTCGGTAAGAACATTCATGTTGCCCCAAAGCTCCGCGAGGCATCTAAGTTCTTCACGGTGCACAGGACTACGACTGAGCCACGCGCCAAGGGCGAGCTTCTCTTCATGAGACGGCTCTCTGTCGCGATCCAGTTTAATCAACCATGCAGCAGCTTCTGCTTCGATCGCCCTTCTATCCGGGAATTCCAAAATATTCTCGGTCATAATTTTTTCTCTATACTGACGCCCGTCGGCCGCCGCGGCAATCTGACAGACGCGTCGGCACCTTCGTGCCGTTCAATTATTGCCCTGCAATCAAGAATTCCCTTCAGCAGGTATTTCTCCACCGAACTAATGGACAACGACATGCGCTCTGCAATTTCCTTGTGCGACAGGCCATGAATCTTGCGTAGCAGATATACCTGGCGACACTTTTCAGGCAGTGTCGCTACCGCATCGCAATAAAGCCCAAGTAGCTCTTGCGCCTCTACCTCAGCATCAGCGCCTGGTTCGCTTCCCAAATTAAAAGGAATACTCGATTCCTCGATATAGTCCGTGATCTTCAGGGACTTCTTGTTGAGTTTTGTCAGTGCCACGTTCTTAGCAATACGAAACAAAAACGCTTTAGGTTGTTCAATACTCTTTTTCTGCTCAGCTACATAAGCACGCAAATAAGCCTCTTGTGCCACGTCCTCGATATCCTGCTGATCATAAAAAAATCGCGAAAGGAAGCGTTTCAGGAAAGTATTATTTTCCAGGAAAGCCGCTGATACTGCGGATATCGTGCGATTGTCGCTATGTTTCGATTCCGATTCCTGGCTCATAGTGATCTATAAGTCTCTGTTGGCGGGCGTAATTCCAGATCAATTGTAACCTAGCGCGTCAAAACGGTCATTCAAATCGCTCGATATGACTGATCGAATCAACTGTCTTACCGGCAATAGCAGCACGCCCCTTTCGGGCACTGTCACATGAGAAGACTATCGAAAGGTCGAAACCCGCAATCTATTTCGAATCGCATCGAATTTATATGAGTTGCGCGACGCAAGATTGTCTGCCGCACTCTGAGCTATTCACATGTGAAAAAGTTAGTGTATAGTCCGCGAATGCGCTATTTCGCAAAGCCAATTCTTGTTCTAGCTTGCCTGTCGTTTCTGACGATACAAATAGTTGGGTCGCATTTGCATGCCGATTATGGCGAGCACAACGCGGAAGAATCCCATGGCATAAATTTGCAGAATGTTTTTTCGCATGACGACGGCCATGATAATGTGCATATCGACGTATCGGTGTTTGACAGTGCAGCGACATTACTAAAAGTCGACAACATCATCATCGAAAGCACGACCCCCATACTTCTGGTTACGTCGGTTGTTGGTTCGATATGGCGCAACTCTATGTCGAGACCGTTCAAGCTGGACAGACTTCGCTGGCGACCATTGCTGCGCGCACCTCCCCTAACTCCCTAAACAGTCTTATATGAGGCATTGACGGGCAGCTTTGGCTGCTCCCGTGTCTTGTTTCTTTGATGAATGTGTTCAACTGAACGCATAGGGAGAGGTTATATGTGGCTATCACTCACGTGTCGAGTCACTCTTCTGTGCTTGCTGGTTTTCTACAGCACACACAGTTTCGCTCAGCCGGCGTCTGCAAACGATCAGGTCGCTTTGAAATTAGATGCGGCCGTTGCCAGAACGCTCGAGCGCAATCCTCGCTTGATTGCCTATGGCTATCAGCTACGCGCCCAACAGGGTCGGCTTCTGCAAGCGGAGCTGAAGCCTAACCCAGAATTAGGACTGCACGTTGAAAACGCAGCTGGGTCCGGTGACTTTCAGGGTATTGACAGTGCTGAAATGACGCTAAGTCTTGCCTGGGTATTGGAGCGCGGTAAACGCGAGCGCCGCGTCGACGCGGCACGTGTCGGCATCTCGTTACTCGAAGCCGAGGCAGAGATTCAACGCCTGGATGCTGCAGCTGAAACCGCTCGCGCATTCCTCGATACGCTTGCACTTCAGGAGCGTCTGATTCAAACCGATGATGCGGTTGCGCTCGCGGAGCGAACGGCAGCGGCGGTAAAGAAGCGCGTGCAGGCAGGACGCACGCCTGCGGCTGATCTGGCGCGGGCAGAAGCTGAGCTTGTTCGCATGCGCCTGGACCGGGAGGATATCGAACACGCATTGCGGACATCACACCGGCGATTGTCTGCACAGTGGGGCGTATCACAGCCGGATTTTGCTCGTGTGAGTGGTGACGTGCATCAGTTACCTGATCCGGAAAGCTATGCCCGTCTTCTCGATCGGCTGGAGCAAAACCCGGATCTGTCCCGATATCTAAATGAAAAACGTTTACGTGAGGCAGAATTGAGGCTGGCCGAGGCTCAGGCGAAACCGAACTGGCAACTTACTGCGGGCGTTCGTCGCCTGCAGCGAAGTGATGACCAGGCCTTCATCGCGGGTATCACAATTCCTTTAGCGACGAGGAACCGCAATCAGGGCCGGATATCGGAAGCCCGTGCCCAACTTGCGATAACCGATGCGGATCGAGCCGCTACCCGTGTGCAGATCGAAACGCAATTATTCGCCTTGTATCAGGAGTTGCAGCACAGCTTGCATCGAGCGGCCGCGTTACGCGAAGAGATTCTTCCGCGCATCGAGCAGGCACTGAAAGAAACTGAGCGCGCTTACGCCGCAGGACGCTACGGCTATTTCGAATTACGAGTCGTGCAAGCCGAACTTCTGGACGCGCGTACGGCGCTGGTGGAGTCGAGCATTGATGCCCACCGACACCTAATTGAAATCGAACGATTGACCGGGACCACTGTAGGGTCCGCGGTCTCCTACCCATGAGGTTTGCAATGAAAATGATACACATGATGATCGGGCTCGTTGCCTTGTTGGTTTGGGTTAGCGGTTGTACCGGCGTCGGCTCCGATGATGAGAGCTCAGGACAGGGCGGCCAAGGCGAGGCGACCGAAGCGGAACCCGCCAAGGGGCCGCATAACGGCCGGCTGTTGGTCGACGCTGACTTCGTACTCGAACTTGCGATTTTCGAGACTGGCGTACCGCCGGAGTTTCGCGTTTGGGTGACCGACGCCGGCGCACCTGTCGCACCGAAGGACGTCGACCTGCATGTAACCCTGACTCGGCTGGGAAATGTGAAAGATGAAATCGGCTTTGCCCGCCATGACGACTTTTTGCGTGGCGACACTGTCATCTACGAACCGCATTCCTTTGTCGTTTCGATTGAGGCCAAGTATCGCGGGCAGACTCACAGCTGGTCGTACGACAATTTTGAGGGCCGCACCTCAATTGGGGCGGAAATTGCCAAGGCGTTTGGACTTGATACAGAGCTAGCGGGCGACGCAGTGATCAACGAAACCATCACAGTCTATGGTCGCGTCGAACCCAATCGCGAGCAGCATCGGTCGGTTAGCGCACGCTTCAATGGCACGATTCAATCTGTACAAGTATCCGCAGGCGATACAATACGAAAAGGACAAGCGCTCGCCACGATCGAAAGCAACGAAAGCCTCAACACCTATACGTTAACGGCACCCATTGACGGAATCCTGACAGAGCGAGCTGCCAACCCCGGCGAACAAACCGAGAGCCGACAATTATTCACGATTATTGACACCAGCACAGTGTGGGCGGAGTTGGCGGTCTTTCCGTCGAATCGCGCTCGGGTTCGTGAAGGTGCGCGCGTCACCGTGCGAGGCACCGCCGGCGAAACGGAGTGGCAAGGCGTCGTTTCACGCATAAGCACAGTCGCCCAGCCCAACCAGTCGGTGCTGGCGCGTGTGGTACTTGAAAACGCCAATGGGGCGTTGGTACCCGGTACGCATATAACGGCGGATATCGAAATTGCCAAGCACAACGTGCCGCTCGCCGTGAAACGCACGGGCCTGCAGAGCTTCCGCGATTTCACCGTCGTCTATGCGCAGATCGGTGATGAGTACGAGGTACGAATGCTCGAACTTGGCCGGCAGGATGCTGAGTGGATTGAGGTGTTGGGCGGGCTTGATGCCGGTACGCGCTATGTCACCACCAACAGTTATCTCGTTAAAGCCGACATTGAAAAGTCCGGCGCTTCCCACGATCACTGAGGGCGAATGATGCTGGAACTTATTATAAAGCTGTCACTGTCGCGCCGCGGTTTGGTCTTTTTTGTGGTGTTGCTACTGATCAGTCTCGGCGCATGGAATTTCACGCGCTTGCCGATCGATGCCGTTCCCGATATCACCAATGTCCAGGTTGTCGTCAATACCGAAGCCCCGGGCTATACACCGCTTGAGGTGGAGCAACGCGTTACCTTTACATTAGAAAACGCAATGGCGGGAATTCCGCAACTCGTCTACACGCGCTCAGCATCGCGCTACGGCCTGTCGCAGATCACGATTGTATTCGAGGAAGGCACCGATATCTATTTTGCCCGTCAACAGGTGGGTGAACGAATGAACGCCGCTAAATCCTCACTGCCTGCGGACCTCGAACCCGCCTTGGGGCCAATTGCAACCGGTCTTGGCGAGATTTTCATGTTCACGGTCAATGCCGAACCCGGTGCACTCAACACCGACGGCACGCCGGTTACACCTACCGATCTTCGTTCCGTGCACGACTGGATTATTCGACCACAACTCCTGCGCGTACCTGGTGTCGTTGAGGTCAATCCGATCGGTGGCTTCAAGAAAAAAATCCTGGTTGCACCGGAGCCAGACAAGTTGCTCGCGTACGGCCTTACCTATACCGATATTACGCTCGCGTTGGTAAGAAATAACGCCAATCGCGGCGCCGGCTTTATCGAACACAACGGCGCGCAATGGCTGATGCGTGTGCCGGGCCAAGTGAACGACATCGACGAACTGGGAGCCATCGTCGTTAGTGACACTGATGGTGTGCCAATCCAGATCCGCGACATCGCAAGCCTTGGCCTCGGCCGCGAACTTCGCTCCGGCGCGGCGACGCAAGACGGCCACGAAGTGGTCATGAGTACGGTCTTCATGCTGGTGGGCGAAAACAGTCGCGAAGTAGCCAATGCAGTCGCGTTGCGACTCGAGGATGTCAAAGCAAGCCTCCCACCCGGGATCACTGCGACGGCTGTGTATGACCGCACCAGTTTGGTGGACAAGACACTGGTGACTGTGAAAACCAACTTGGTTGAAGGCGCATTGTTGGTGATGGTTGTGCTGTTCGTATTTCTCGGTAACGTTCGGGCGGCTGTACTGACAGCGGCAGTCATACCGATCGCCATGCTCATGACCATAACCGGCATGGTGCAAACAAAGGTCAGTGCGAACCTCATGAGTTTGGGAGCACTTGATTTTGGTCTGATTGTCGACGGTGCCGTAATCATCGTGGAGAATTGCTTACGTCGCCTCAGTCAGGCCGGAACGAACACACTGACACTCAACGAACGACTGGCCGTGGTCTTTGAAGCCACCCAGGAAGTCATCCGACCGGCACTCTTTGGCGTGTTCATTATCACGGCGGTGTATATCCCGATCTTTGCGCTTACCGGCGTGGAAGGAAAGATGTTTCACCCGATGGCAATCACGGTCGTCATTGCGCTGGTTAGCGCCATGATCCTGTCGGTTACCTTTGTGCCGGCCGGCGTAGCCCTGCTCTTTCGCAAGCCGATTACCGGAAAAGAAAACGTCGTGGTACGTGGCGCCCGCTCGATCTACCGTCCGGTGTTGCTGGCAGCGCTGCGATTTCGCTGGGCCGTAATGGGTGGCGCGATTTCATTGGTAATAGTTTGCGCTTGGATGGCCACGCGCCTCGGCACGGAGTTTGTACCCAACCTTGATGAAGGAGACATCGCGATGCACGCGTTACGCATTCCCGGCACCTCTTTGCAACAAGCCGTCGAGTTACAGGAGCAGCTGGAAGCCGAGATCAAGAAGATGCCAGAGGTTAAATTGGTATTCGCCAAGATCGGCACAGCCGAAGTAGCGACCGATGCGGTTCCGCCAAGCGTTGCTGACAATTTCATAATTTTGAAGCCGCGTGACGAGTGGCCGGACCCGCAAAAATCCAAGGACCAAATCGTTCGTGATCTGGAGGCACTGGTAACCCCAATACCCGGCAATCGTTACGAGTTCTTGCAGCCGATCCAAATGCGCTTTAATGAACTCATCGCTGGTGTTCGTTCCGAACTGGCTGTCAAGGTATTCGGAGACGACTTCGAGACCTTGATAGCGCTCGGTGATGAAATCGAAAGCGCAATTGGCCAGGTCCCCGGCGCAGCCGATATCGTCGTTGAACAGACGACCGGCCTGCCGGTGCTCACTATTGCGCCGGATCGAGCGGCATTGGCCCGTTATTCACTCAGCCTTGAAGACCTCCAGGACCTGGTGGCAACGGCCCTCGGCGGCACTAAAGCCGGCCAACTTTATGAGGGCGATCGTCGCGTCGACATTGTGGTGCGCCTGCCTGAGCGTTTGCGGGGCAACCCCGACAGTCTACTGAGTCTGCCCGTGCCCCTGGCGGGTGGCGACTTCGTGCCACTCGGTGAACTCGCTCGAACGGAACTCGCCATTGGCCTCAACCAGGTCAACCGTGAGAACGGCAAGCGTCGTGTCGTTGTGACCGCCAACGTTCGCGGTCGTGATCTGGGTTCGTTCGTCAACGAGGTACAACAAACTGTTGCCTCCCAAGTCGACATACCGGCCGGCTACTGGGTGGAATATGGCGGTACCTATCAAAACCTGCAATCGGCCGCCCGACGATTGTCTGTCGTCGTTCCGGTGACACTCATTTTGATTATTGGCTTGCTGGTGATGGCACTCGGTTCGTTTCGGGATGCAATTGTGATTTTCACGGGTGTGCCGTTGGCGCTGACCGGTGGGATCGTCGCATTACTATTGCGAGGCATTCCGTTCTCCATTTCGGCAGCGGTCGGATTCATTGCGCTGTCGGGCATTGCAGTGTTGAACGGCCTGGTGATGGTGGCATTCATTCGCGACCTTCGATCACACGGCAGCTCGCTTGACGACAGCATCATTGACGGTGCGATAACCCGACTTCGGCCAGTGCTGATGACGGCATTGGTCGCGTCGCTGGGTTTTGTTCCGATGGCTTTGAATACCGGCATCGGTTCGGAAGTGCAAAGACCCCTGGCGACAGTCGTGATCGGCGGTATCGTATCTTCGACCTTGTTGACACTGATTGTGTTGCCGGCACTGTATCGACTAGTACACGCGAGAGAGCCCTACGATGCGAAACGGGAGCCAAACCATGCACAAGCGTGACCTAGCTGCCTGGCGACACGACCACGTTTTCGGTCAGGATCAACGACAAGCTGGCGAGCGGCGCACGCTGATGGTCGTGCTGCTAACTGCGGTGATGATGGTTGTCGAAATCACGGCGGGGCTAATTTACGGCTCCATGGCTTTGCTCGCGGACGGCTTGCACATGGCATCTCATGCCACTGCGCTTGGCATTGCGGTGTTCGCGTATGTGATCGCACGACGTCTCGCGGCCGATCGACGGTTTAGCTTTGGCGTCGGAAAGATCAACAGCCTGGCGGGATTTGCGAGTGCGGTTCTGTTATTCGGCTTTGCGGTTGTGATGGCCACCGAGAGTGTGGATAGACTGATCAGCCCAGTTGGTATTTCTTTTGACCAGGCATTAATCGTTGCCGTTGTGGGCTTGGCGGTGAATGGCTTCAGTGCGTGGCTCCTGGCTGCGACGCCCCACAATCATGAGCACGAGGAAGATCACGATCACGGCCATCATAACGATCACAACCTGCGCGGTGCCTACTTGCACGTGCTCGCTGATGCGCTGACGTCGATACTCGCTATCGTCGCGCTGCTGGCCGGAAAATTTTGGGGGGCAAACTGGCTCGATCCGGCCATGGGCATCGTCGGTGCGGCGCTGGTCGCGCATTGGTCTATCGGGCTGATTCGTCAATCGTCGCGAGTACTTCTGGACTGGCAGGCTGACAAGGACACAGTCACGTCGCTGCGTGCCGCAATCGAGCGAGACACGACAGACCGTGCCACCGATCTGCACATATGGAGCATTGGTCACGGCCTCTTTTCAGCGCAATTGACTGTGGTCAGCGACGACCCTCAAACACCGCCGCACTACAAATCGCTGATACCGACGAACTTGAATATAGTGCACGTCAACGTGGAGGTGCATCGGTGCGACGGACGTGGCGTCGCCTCTCGGCCAGCGATCCCAAACCAATGATTTCTCAGTCTCGGTATAAAAACGTCTCTTGCGCATTCCCATCTGCAACATCCTCCTCTCTACGGTGACAGAGTTTAGGTGTTGCAACGATCAATTGAATCCGCAGCCGTACTGTGTCATTCGTAAGCGAATTTGACGGGCGGCTGGTATGCACTCGGAAGCGGCCGCCAAGGTGTTAAACTACTGGCAGACTGCAGGTGATCCAAAGCGACATCGCCTGCGAAGCCGTTAGAAAGGGTAGTTCATGATTAAACTGATTGTCGCCATTCACAGGCGCCCGGATATGACCGTTGAAAATTTCCAGGACCATTGGCTTAGGCAACACGCTCACTTGGTGAAGGAAAATCCCGCAACGAAGCGCTACATTCGGAAATATGTGCAATGTCACACCCTGCCGGATGAATATCAGCAGGATGAGGTTGCGTTCGACGGTACGGCTGAGATTTGGTTTGACAGCGTCGAGGACAAGGACGCCTTCTTCAACGATCCGGATTACCAAAAGGATATCCAGCCCGATGAAGCTCGTTTCGCCGACATGTCACGGACGGTATTCTTCGTTACCGAGGAAATATCTGTCCTCGACAACACATGAGTGTATGTGCTCCACGCCTGCTGCTTGCCGAAAACGGAATTTGACTTGTAAGTAATTGATTTAATTAATAGTCTGGCGCAAGGCGTCCGTTGCAAATGCAGTACCTATCACAACCGTGCAGAGCCGTGTCACACGATTCTCACACAGTGCTTTAGCCGGGTCTTTGGTGGGTGAATATCATTTCGCCACACACAGGCAGAGTTTTTTCCAAATCACTTTGCAGTCGCGACTTGCAATTTGGATGGAGGTTTAGCGCCATTGTGCGAATGCCGTCTTATTTTTGCTGTTTGATCGTACGAATCACAGGGGTTGGCAACAAGTTCGCCGTTCAATGTACTCGCAAGGGTTTCGATCCAAGATTACCAAAGAGCGTTCATTACCGTTTCACCGATGAAATCTTCGAGTTCGTTGCGCGGCCGACGCTGCCCAATTGCTCTTCCTACTTGATGAGTCCAATGCAATCCAACGTCATCTAATATTGTGGCTATTGGTCCAATGAGGTCTTTGATGTCGTCGCTCTTTCTATCCCAGTTTTCGCAATCTAGGAGCCGAGGTTCGATATCCGGAAATTCTGTTGCGCGGGATTTAAGCCTCCCTTTGGCATCTTCCCAAGAGAGTTTCATCGACGCCAATACTTCGTCAGTTAAGTACAGGTTTTCAGATTCATGGCAGCTCAGCTTGATGAAAGGAATATGAACGTATTTTCCATGCGTTGGAATCGACTTATCGTTGTCAAGCAGTGCATAGCCGGCAGGCTTAGATGTGTCTTCCCTGAGGCTGGCAAATAATTGTTCCAGTACCGGTTGATAATTTAGTATGTCGTCTCCGTCGCAAGGCAGCACTGCGAAAATGTTACGATTGGCTGGATGACGGGAAACTTGGCTCCAAATTCGATTGTCATCATCTCCTTCGACAAGAAGCAGCGGCGCGCCAAATAGCGGTCCAACTAACGCGTGGCCGCCCAACACCCCACTGAGAGTCTTGAGATAATTGTCGAATTGGTGAACCTGTTGAACGTCGATAGAGTTGCTCAGATAGAGAACTCCCACGCGATTGAAGCCTATTCGTCCGAGCGCGCTTAGGAGTGTGGTGCTATGAGTTGCCAGGATGATCTGTGCCTGAAATCGATCTACGAGGGTAAATAAGAATTTCGCGAAATGGTTCTGCAATTCAGGATGCATGTGCGGATCGGGTTCGTCTATGAGCAGCACACGTTCATTTTGGTTTTCTAGTTCCCATAAGTAGCATGCAGTTAGCAAATCCAACCCTAGAGTCAACGTTTCTGTTTCGCCGCTGCTGAGATCATTTACCGGGTTGCCTACATTTGCGAATTCTCCGTTACTCGCATTCAACCTTGACAACTTATAATGCGGGTTTTCCTGTGTTGCTATTATTTTGAATTCTGGAAGTAGCGCAGAGAGGTGCTCCGACATCTCTGAAAGTATGTGATCATTCTTAAGCGAATTCTCGGCGGTACCCGCAACGAAGCCAATTTTGGTCATTAGCGAACCAATTCGGCTAACGCTTTCCCGTCTGTAGTTCGGGGCAGCGTTCTGCTGTGCTCTTGTCGATCCCCGCGTAGTCGAGGAAAGTTCCGACTGTGATATTCCTTGATCATATGCCCAGTCACCGCCACGCTCAGCCGCGATCGGGAAGGTCCCTTTTGTAGACGCCTGACCATGAATTGCACGTAGCATTTTGCTTTTTCCGGCGCCATTTCGACCGAATACCACAGTTATGTCTCTGAGGCCTCGAAGCATCCATTGGGCGCCACCCAGCCATTCGGGCCTGTTGACGTCAATACTTGAGTAGTAAATTCCCATTCGATCTATCTCCTTGTCCTAGATCCCTTACTCGCCCAATTGGGTTGTATTCGGCCGCTAATAAGACCATCGGCCATGTGCTCCAACTCGAAGAGCGGAAAAGATAATTGACCCAAGAGCTTGGAGTCTAGGCTCTGACCGTTCTGAACAGACCTTACCGGGGGCTGTGCTCAAAATAACATACTTGGACAACAACTAAGTTGACCATAGGGACGCAACCCAAAATCGCGTTTGAGCCATCAGCGCTCTGGGTTGACCAATTGGGATCGGATTTCACCCACATTTATGTGTTATCAGATGTGGTTCGACCCAATAATCCGCGTTTGGAATATTTCACGCCAATTCACTCAATAACCAGGATGAGTTCAAATGGACGAGGCTAATTAAGCCCTTGAAGTATTAATACTCATTAAGGGATTCGAACGCTTGGTATCGCCGTGAGATGGCGCAGTTCTGCTGGTTCTGGCTCGCCAACGACCATACCTGTTTCCATGAGGCCGCAAGTGTCTGTACGGGCCTACACCGGAATCGCGCAGCTCGACAAACGTTTTGAATGGCCGCCACCATCAGTTTGCCGAGCGGGAAGCGCGGCAGGCTGGAGCACCGCTTACTCCCCGAGCCACTCGGAAAAGCGAAACGTTGTAGTGACGTGGCGCTCGAAGCCAATAAAGAGGTGGAGGTTTTCGGCACTATTCTCGCTAGGTTGGCCGACGGTACTTCAGCAGATTTGACCTGCTGCCCACCTATTGCCGCGGCAGTCAGAAAGTGTATACTGCAAGCATTCTAAAGATGATTCTGAGATAGATATGGAACAAAGGGCGACTGGTAAGGGCATGCTAGATCACTGGGACTGGGCATTGCAGAAAGGTGTGATGAACGGGAATACGGCGCGCTCGCTGCGGCGAGCGACCGAGCTGGTGCTTCAGGCAACTGACCCAGACGACTGGGAAAGCTTGGATGTACGCAAGCTAGATGTAGAGGAAGCAAATACCCGGTTTCAGAATCTAAAGGGACGCGATTTCAAGCCCAACTCACTCGCGGTTATTCAAGGGCGGTTCAAAAGGGCTGTGGCTTCTTACCTTGACTACTTGGACGACCCTGGTGGCTGGAAACCGTCACGGCGTGCGCAGAATCGACCGACAGCGCCAAAGGTAGCGAAGGAGACATCTGACGGTAGATATATTGACGCTGATGGTGTCTTCCGAGAAGACGTGCCTGACTGGTTGGCCGGCCGCTCATTATCTGACTACCCCATGAGCAAGCTCATGGACTATCCGTTCCCATTGAGGGAGGGCGTTATCGCGCATCTACATTTACCGCGCGACCTGAATGCGAAGGATGTTCGACGTCTCCACGTGTTCATACAGTCGCTCGTACTCGACGAGAGCGAAGGAGAATAAAGACCGGGGTAGCGCAATCGGCAAGACGCGCCGTTTAGATACGGTGGCGAAACTCGATCAAGTAAAGGCGTGCCAGCCAAGTTCGAGCGTAGCCTGTGCAGGTTCGAATCCTGCCCCCGGCATCATCAATGATAGCATGAGGCTGCGCGCCGCAAAGCGCGGCCCATGTCTCGATCGTCGCGTCACTACAAAAGCGAAGCGCTGTAGTGACGCGGTGCTCTGAACCAGTATTGGCAGGGCTTCTGGCCGGATTTCACGAGTTCTCCACGAGTGACGCGGCATCGAAACGGACTCCGCCGACCGGCCGCCAGTGAAACTAGTCAACCGCCCGGCAGAGCGCCCGCTACCGCGAACAACTTATTCCGTGTCGCCTTCGGTCTTGTTCTTGAGGTCGAAGTACGCGAGAAACAGGTTCGTGTGGCGGCGATCATGCTTGTTGATACGACCGTGAGCCTTACGCAGTTTCTTCTCGATAATAGTTAGCGCGGTTTCGGCCTGCATGGCCCGAGCGTCGCATTCATCACCGATCGCGGCTCGCATCAGCGCCACCAGATTCTCCGACTCGTCAACCAGGCGTTCGGCTTTGTGAATATGCTTGGCGTGATCCTCGGCGGCTGTGTACTCCGGTGAGAAGGCACCGTAGTCTTCCCCGGACAGGATGTCTGGAATGTAGAAACCGCTATCCTCTCTGACCTGTCGGTCTTTGACTGTATTAAAACCTGAGGGGTCCGTGAACGTGTTTGTGGCGTCAAGCGGGTATGGCGTACGGGTCGAAATCGTTGAGATTGTTGCAGTATTCATATTTCTGGTCCTCGTCTTGAGGCCAGCGCGGGCACAAAAAAACACGATGCCCGGACGGGCAATCGTGTTTTCGTCTGATAGCATGTCGTAAGCCACCGTTAGCACCTTCGTTGCTGGCTGTGGTTAGGGCCGTTGAGGTGTTAGTAGCACCTCTTCGGTCCGCTATTTATAGCATATTCGGGTCGCGGGCGCGATAAGTCGGTATCGCTCGAAAGCCGCCAGGGTCGCACGCCATTTGTCGCCCTATTACGCCGTCGCTTCGAACTGGATCTTCTGGACACCGGAAAGATTCGCCGATTTTCTCGTTTGCCAAAGATCATAATTATGCTGCATCGCCAACCAGCTCTCCGGTGAGCGACCGAGTGCCTTGGACAGCCGCAACGCCATCTCGGGGCTGACGGCGCTACGCTCAGAAACAATCCGCGCGAGGGTTGACGCAGCAACGCCCAGGCTCTCAGCTAAAGACCGGATACTGATATCGAAAGGCTCGATATAGGTCTCCCGGATAAACTCGCCCGGGTGCGGGGGATTATGCATAGCCATTAGTGATAATCCTCATAGTTCAATACGTATGCGTTTCCATCTCGAAACTCGAATGTCAGGCGCCAGTTTCCGCTGACCCAAATTGACCATCGATCCTTCGCTCGCCCTTTGAGGGGGTGTAACCGGTAGCCGGGTACATCCATGTCATCAATGACTTGCGCGGTATCGAGGGCCGCTAGTTGCAACCGCAGTCGAGCAGCGTGCTTGGCCTGAACACCCGATTTCGTTCCGGTTTCGAAATATCGGCGGAGACCTTTGTGCTTGAACGACTTGATCACCGGTGTAGTATAGCGCGTTGCGCATCACGCAACAAGCCGGGTGAGCAAGCTAACATTTCAGCCCATTGCAGACGGCTGCCAGTGCAGCGATTTGTTAGGCTGCGGTGCGACAATCAGTGTCTCAATCCCAACATCGGCATAAAAAGCTCGTCCAATACCTCGTATTGGGCGTTGAACCACTTCTTGATTTCGCTTTGCTTCCGCACGTTTTCCGTTCTTTCCGAACCTACCCCGACGCCCTCCAGTTCCGCATCCAAGCAACCCAAATCGAGCGCCTTTGAGTAAAGTTCGTTATCGAAATAGGTTGCGATTTTCTCTCCTACAATGAATTTCGTACCTCGTGTATTCCGAAGAAATTCAAATGTATCGGCATCTTCGACTTTACCGCTACTCAGTATCTTGCCGATCAAGATGCGCGCGGCATCGTAATACTCATAGCGCTTGTCGAAAAGATCTAGCTTTAGCCTATTGCGATTCGTCCGCCATTGCTGCAAGGCTATTAATACTGCCGAAATTGCGATTGTCGGGGTTAGCAGCGCTGAAAGAATGGGGACCCATGTTGGGACAGTTGATGGTTCCATGGTTGTTCTTTACCTGACGAGTTAATACAAATTGGGCCTGACGACGCGGGAATGCTGCGTTACAAAGTGCAGCTGACGTTTCAGCTTACCGGAGTTGTTGCTCGGCGGCACTGTTGCCCTAATTGAAAGTTCGGGGACAGGTGCGGTCGGTCACGCGCGTTGCTAGTCGACGCCATTTATATCCCCGTTGGCCCAGAGTGCGAATGCAGCGCATTGTCAGGCTGCATCCTTCGCAGAACTCCAGAGCATTCCTTCCGTCTGTTGGGAACACCGGCCTTTAACGCCGACGGCTTGAGTTTTCACGTCAAGGACCGAGAATTCTACCGAAGCTCCCGGTATTAGAGAGCCAATGTGAATCCACTCCGAATGTCCATCATCACTGACCATGACCTTCGGAGCACATATTTTTACAACATCGGCTGAATACTGGCAATAAGGTACCGGGGCCGGCCCAAACGAGACAAAATGGTAATACCAGAAGTCGCCTACTGAATTGTTCGATAAACGATATTGAACTTCGTTGTCAGAATTCGCCACCCGTTCAACCACAATCTTGGGGCAGATAATTCTCTCCACTGTCGGAATACCATGTTCAGGAGTATTCGAACAGCCAAAAAGGACACCAGCGATAAGGAAGTGGGAAACTTTGATAATGCTGCCTAACGTCTAAGCTAACTTGCGCCCAGCATAGGTTGGGAAACTTGCGTCAGCAAGTTCGCGGCCGAGATCGGAGCGACAAGTGCAGCAATTTGTTAGGCGGTAATTTCAATGTATTTCGGGCGGGCCGTGTTCACAGTACACTGACCTCAAATCGCCTTCCGCCAAGATGCTGGACTTGAACTTGTGGAGGGCGCCCCTTTTGCCATTTGTTCAAGCCGTTGCTAATCAACCATCTCCCAATTTCCGCACTTCGAATCTCGTTGCATTTCCTCCAAAACGCCGGAGTTATCGGGGCAGGAAAATCCTCATTTCCGGCCAATACTCGAACCTCCTTCCAACTTGGCTTGAAAAGATCGTCACGGATACTCTTGGGAATGTTCAGGCCGAATCCCGATCCCGTCACATGATTCGGTTTTCCATTCGTCCAAGGTGTTGTAAGAAAAGTCTTCACTATCCTCCGGTAATACCCAGCGTTTCGGTTCGCCGGTGCCAGTATCGGGTGTACTGATTATGTATGCAACTTGTGTGATCGCTACGTCCAGTTGCTAGAGTCGGCGCCCTCGTAAGTTCCCGAACGTTATTCGTCATTCGTCAATAGAAAACCGGTGCATAAGATTTGTACCGGTTTCCTATAGACGAACATCGCGATTCGTATTAACGTAGTTCTCATTACACGCAGCCGTTGCGGAAAAGCGGCACCCGGCAGTTTTTCTGCCACCCGGTCGACCATCTGTCTTAACGGGTAGATCGACCCAACGGCGCCTCGGCGTCGAGTAACGAAGCTGAACTTCGACGTTCAGCACCTTCAACATAGCCGGATCCTAGCGTTCGGCATCTTCTACTCCGCTGAACCTGTGCGTTCGGCAAATCATTTTGTGCGCCCTGGCGTTTCTTAATCTTTCATAAAAAGGAGGAATATTTCCGTTCGTTTCAAAACCGGCCCTTAAGGCCAACTGGTGGTCACCGGCAGATTCTCAAATAGAACTCCTGTGAACCTGATCGAGGCTCAGGCCTGAAGGGACTGGTGTCCCACGACCGTTACCGATTTAAAAATCGGACTTCGTACTCCTCGCGGATGCGGAGTGGTCATCCAAACTAACCGACGAGACTGTATGCACCATGAAAAACCTGAACCACCAGCTCATGAAACTCTGCCGTCAAAACCGCGACGGAAGCTTCTCCACACAAGCGACCCGGTCCCGGATATTGGACCTGAGCGCGAATCAACTGCACGCACTGGGCTATCGGCATATGCAGGCAACATCGCTTAAGCCAAAGCATGTGGAAGCCCTGATCGCGCATTGGCGCGAACAGGGCGCCAGTACCGGGACTCTGAAAAACCGTCTATCGGCGCTTCGCTGGTGGGCACAGAAGGTTAATCGGGAAAGCATCATAGCGCGAGACAACACGGCCTATGGCATTGGGTCCCGGACGCACGTGGCCGAACAATCAAAGGCGCGACCGTTGGATCAAGGAAAGCTCGCAGGGATAGAAGATGCACACGTCCGGATGAGCGTGCGTTTACAAGCGGCATTCGGCCTGCGCCGCGAGGAAGCGATCAAGTTTCAGCCTGCTTATGCCGTGCAGGGCGATCACATCAAACTCAAATCAACCTGGACCAAAGGCGGGCGGGCAAGAACGGTGCCGATCACAAACGATGTTCAACGCCGACTGCTTGAAGAGGCCAGATCGCTGGCCAGGGGCGGCGCACTAATACCGCCCCACCTGAACTACGTGCAACAACTGCATCGCTACGAGAAACAAACGGCGAAGGCAGGGCTATCCCGTTTACATGGATTACGACACGCCTATGCACAACGACGCTATTACGAGCTGAGCGGACGAGCTTGTCCAGCGGCCGGCGGACTGCCATCAAAAGAGCTTAGCCGCGGGCAGCGAGTGCTCGACCAACGAGCGCGACTGACAATCAGCAACGAACTCGGCCACGCTCGCGAAGCGATCTCTGCGGTGTATCTCGGTCGATGAAATCCACGAGTGCAATCGCTACTTTGTTACCGAGACTGGTGCGCTTTCGCGATGCACCCGGTTATCTCGGCATGGACCGCAACTGCTTCAACAACGAAGTTCGGCCCTTTCTCCCAAGAATTCCCATCGGTCAGCAGGGCATTGCCTTCGACCGGCTTGAACTCGACGCCTGGGTAGAGGACTATATCTCCCGCAACGGGCGTCCCGCCAAAAGGAGTGAATTATGGGACGCAAGAAAACACCGGGCCTCCAAAAGAGAGGCCGCATCTGGTGGATCGACAAGAAAATCAAGGGATACGGAAGATTGGCAGAAAGCTGCAGCACGGATAATCTCGAAGAGGCGGAACGCTACCTAGCGCACCGCATCAATGAGATTCGCCAAGCCACAGTCTATGGCATTCGACCGACACGGACGTTTGAGGAAGCAACGGTAAAGTACCTCAACGACTATCAGCACAAGAAAAGCCTTGAGCGGGATGTGTACGCCTTCCAACGCATCATGCCGCATATCGGCGATCTGACATTGGATCGTATTCACAACGATACCTTGGCTCAGTATCGGCAGGCCCGTCGCGCGGACGGGGTCACTGCCGGGACTATCAATAAGGAGTTGAGCTGCATTCGACGGATATTGAATCTCGCCGCCAGGGTATGGCGACACGACAACGGTATGTCGTGGCTGGACTCCCCGCCGCTGATTGAGATGGAGCAGGGGCCAGCACGAAAGCCCTATCCGTTGAGTTGGGAAGAGCAGGACCGCTTGTTCAGGGAATTGCCTGGGCACCTGCAACGCATGGCCTTGTACAAGGTCAACACGGGTTGCAGGGAACAGGAAGTGTGTCAGCTCCGATGGAACTGGGAAGTAAAACTCCCGGAACTTGAAACGAGTGTGTTTGTGCTGCCAAGTAACGATCAGTTCCAGACGAAAAACAGTCAGGAACGAATCGTTGTGTTGAACTCGATTGCAATGCGGGTGGTTGATGAACGACGGGGTAAGCACCCTGAGTTTGTCTTCACCTACAAAGGCCATTACTTGTTCAACATGCTCAACTCGGCATGGCAGAGGGCGAGAGTTCGGGCGAAGCTGCCTGGCTTTCGAGTGCATGACCTTCGTCATACGTTTGGGCACAGGCTGCGAGCAGCGGGCGTAGGTTTTGAGGATCGTCAGGATTTACTCGGACACAAGTCCGAACGGATCACGACGCATTACTCAGCACCTGATATTGCTCGGTTAATCGAAGCCGCCGAGAAAGTGTGTGAAAGGCGAGCCAACACTGTTTTACGGGTTGCAGCTCACACGATTCTCACACGATCAGGCACACAAAACGGCAGTAGTCGGGTAGACCACAAGCAAGTTATTGAAGTTTAAGGAAGAAATGGTCGGGGTGAGAGGATTTGAACCTCCGGCCCCTGCCTCCCGAAACCAGACTGCCAATCGTCGTGTGATGAACTGCCAGGGTGAGAGCACATACTCGATTCTTTTGGTTGTTGGCGGGCCTGACCGCAGTCGCTTTAGGTGCCATTGGCGTGGTGCTGCCTCTGTTGCCGACGACGCCGTTTCTGTTGGCCGCCGCTTACGCGTTCGCCCGATCCTCAGATCGGCTGAATAGATGGTTGCGAAAACACCGGATTTTTGGGCCCTTGATCGACAACTGGCACCGCGACGGCAGCATTGACCGCAAGGCAAAACAGGCGGCGATCATTGTCATAATCGCGACACCGGTCATCACGTGGCTGCTCGATGCGCCGTTATGGGTCCTGGCGTGTCAGATAGCTGTCTTAAGTGCCGCGGCTACCTACATCCTGACCCGCCCGTCGCCGAGTGAATATCGTCGCTAGCCTTACCTGGAGAGACTGATCCTTTGGGTGATCCTTTTTACCGAATCCAATTTAGACGTTCGGAAAACTTCCTCGCCATTCTTCATCACAATCATTATTGGAAAATTCTTAACATTGAGCGCTAAGAAAGCGTCATTAGTTACATCGACTGCAATCGGGTGCTTGATCGCATATTTATCAACATACTCCTGGAGCTCCTTTTCACCCGTCCACAAGCGCGACACTATTCCGAGAATGCTGGTTTCAGGCAGTAGCTTATGAACCTGGTTCATATTCTTTTGTGCCAATATGCAAGCTTCCGACATCGCCGGACGAGACTCTTTCAGATACCAGTCGCACCATGTGGTAGTGAAGAACAAAACCGAAACGTCTTCAGATCTATCGGTGATATCTATGGGCTTGCCGTCGGCAGGTGTTAACGCAATTTTCGGTAAGTCAGCTTTTTCTCGTGCAGCAAGTATTTCAATTTTTCGGTCGAGGTCTTTGTCAGCTTCGTAGCCCTGGTGTACCACATCACCATCGCGATCAATGAGTACGTGATAAGGAGTCCCGACAAACTCAAATTCCTGAGCCAGTTTACCGGATCGATCGATTGCAATGGGTACGCTCAAGCCGAACTCTTCCTTGGTCGCCTGCAACATTTTTTTTGATTCATTGAACCAGATATTTACTGATAGTATTTCAACTTCGTCCTTGTATTCTTGATAGGTATGCTGCAAGTGCGGCATCTGCTCACGACAGGGAACACACCAGCTGGCCCAAAATTTAAGGTATATGGGCTTCTTACCTACGAGGCTTTCAAGTTCAATGCTTTCTCCGTCATAGATCTCAATGGGGGTTTTTAATATGGATTCGTCCAGACCGAACGCCAGAGAATGCTGAACATAGAATATCGCGAGCACGAACAAGAATTTTTGGATACTTTTCATAACAGCCTTCCAGTTTGAATCATTTACAGCGCGCTCACCAATAATGCGACCGGCAAACGGTTCAGGCGTTTATTCCGCCTGTCATATTTGCGGAGTCTGGTGCCAGAATATACCTTTCAGACCTGGTCACCAATGTCGGCGAGGCAGTTGTTATCGGCGAGCGGCTGCTACGCTCGCTTGGCCCCAAAGAGCAAGACCAGAGCATGGGATGACCGTTCGTCATACCGGACACTCACCAGTCACCGAAATGAAATACGTTTCATTTCGCGTTTTGCTTGCCCTTTCGTACGCGACGCCCGAATTTGGCTGCCTTAGAAGCGTGACGACCGCGCCTTAAAAACGGTGCGGTAATCGACGCGCGCGGCCACCCGGCTGCGTCAACAAGTGTTGGATCACTCCCTTTATCGGTGGCAAATTATTGGAGAGTCGCAATACCGCTTTTCTCGCGAGCTTGACGGGCAATCGGTCGTCAGTAAAAAAGCGCACGATTCCATTTGTACCACGATAGATAGGAATCGTTTTCCGCATGTGTTTCGCCTGATAGCGTCTCAGTAGCGCTGTTGCGCCAATATCCACCGCACGCGATTTCGCGGCCATGACTTCTGTCGCAAGTAACTCGGCGCCACTCAGGCCCAGATTGTAGCCATGTGCGGTCACCGGATGCATGCCGACAGCCGCATCGCCGACCAGTGCGAATCGCGTTGCATAGAACTTCCGTGCATGCACGCCAACCAGTGGGTAGGCAAAGCGTTGGCTAATCAGCCGCATCTGCCCGAGACGATTGCTAAAGCGTTGTTGCAAGTCACGATTGAAGCGTTCCTCGTCCATTTCCATGATTTCGGCGCGCTGATCCATCGGCGCCGTAATTACGATTGACGACGTGTCTCCGCTAAGCGGTAACACCGCCAAAGTGCGGCCATAGTGAAAGCACTCAAATGCAATATTGCCATGCGGCTGCTCGTTTTCGACTCGGCAAACGATGCAAACGCGGCCGAAATCCTGCATCGATGCAGCAATTCCCATCATGCGACGAGTTTCCGAGAATCGGCTGTCGGCGGCGACAACCAGACGTGATTGCAAGGACCGTCCATCGTCGAGTACGACGGTGGCGCGGCTGTCGTTCGTTTGAATATCGCTGACCAGAGTATCAGCGTGCAATTCGACGTTACTGAGTGACAACACCTGCTCGAACAGGGCCTGTCGAATTACGTGATTCGAAACAATCGTGCCTAGAGAGTCGGCATCGCCGCCGGCTGCATCGAATTCAAGCGAATAGGATGACGTTCCATCTTGTACCCGTGTTGTCTTGATGCATGGCCTGTCGGCAGGCTCGATGCGTGCCCAGACCCCGAGCGATTGCAAAATTCGCTGGGATTGATGGGTTAGTGCAATGTCCCTGCCGTCGAATGCAGGCTGCGCCAGCTGATCCCGGGACTGTTTGTCAATCAGCGCGACTCGCAATCCGGAGTTCGCGAGCAACAACGCAAATCCAAGCCCGGCAGGGCCAGCGCCTACAACGGTAATGTCGTTATCCATTAGTAACTCTCCTGAACGTCACGTTAGTGGTGGTGTTGGGGATAGCGGTTCGAATCGAGCTTGAAAAAAACGCAGGTATTCGGGTTCAAAAACCATCTTCAGGCCGCGAATCGACTCTCGACGTTCATACACATCGACCACCGCCTCGACGACAACGTCCATGTGTGCCTGGGTATAAACGCGACGCGGAATAGTCAGACGTACAAGCTCCAGTGAAGGACGCCGGTTGTTACCTGTCGCCGGGTCGCGTCCGGCGGAGACATTGCCGCGTTCCATCGTGCGGATACCCGATTCGATGTAGAGCTCAGCGGCCAGCGCTTGCGCCGGATACGCGTCCTGATCGATGTGTGGCAGAAAACGCTTCACGTCGATAAAGATGGCGTGTGAACCGATCGGTTTGACAATCGGGATACCGGCCCGGTCGAGTTTCTCGCCGAGGTAACGTACCTGGCCAATACGTGCGGCCTGATGCTCGTCGGTGGCGGCCTCGCGAATGCCCAGTGCCATTGCTTCCATATCGCGGCCAGCGAGACCACCGTAGGTATGCAAGCCCTCGTACACGACAACAAGGTTTTGAGCTTGCCTGAAAAGCTCCTCATCGTTGCACGCGAAGAATCCGCCGATGTTGACGAGCGCATCTTTTTTGGCTGACATGGTGCAACCGTCTGTCAGATCGCAGATTTCCCGGAGAATCTCCCTGACGCTTTTTTCCTTGTAGCCAGTCTCGCGTTCTTTTATGAACCAGGCATTCTCCATCGTGCGCGTGGCATCCAGCATGATCGGAATATTCTTGTCGAGGCAGTAGGTACGCAATTGACTGAGGTTCGCCATCGAAAACGGCTGGCCGCCCGCCATGTTCACATTGCCCTCGAGGCTGATGTAAGGAATCCGCTCTGCACCAACTTCCTGTACAAGTCGGTCCAGTTTACCGATGTCCACGTTGCCTTTGAATGGGTTCAAGCTTTCCGGATCGTGTGCCTCGTCGATGATGACATCGACAAAGCTTCCACCGGCCAGCTCCTGATGCAGGCGAGTCGTCGTGAAGTACATATTACCGGGTACGAAATCGCCGGCTTTGATCAATATTTTCGACATCAGATTTTCGGCAGCACGGCCCTGATGCGTCGGTACCAGGTACTTGTAGCCGTAATATTCCCTGACGACATTCTCGAGATGATAGAAATTCTCGCTGCCAGAATATGCTTCGTCGCCCTGCATCATGCCCGCCCACTGCCGGTCACTCATTGCCGAGGTTCCTGAGTCCGTCAACAGATCGATGTAGACGTCCCTGCTGCGAGTGAGGAACGTGTTGTACCCGGCATCCCGGATCGCCTTGTGCCGTTCTTTCAACGTCGTCATGCGCAAGAGTTCGACGGACTTGATCTTGTAGGGCTCCGCCCAGGTACGCTTTTTCGAATGTTGTGTAGTCATCAGATTCTCATCGTTGTACGGATACGAACGTCACTCATATCCTGGCGAATTTCGCCGTAAAGTGACGCAGGAACTGTGGGGCTTCGACAATGCGCATGCCGCGGACCCGGTCACGCCGTTGCCACAGGATCTCAATGGCTTCCAGCACATAATCCATATGGCTTTGTGTGTACACCCGGCGCGGAATGGCAAGTCGTACCAGGTCGTTTTTTGCCGCCTGTTCCTCACCGGTGTGCGGGTCGAGGCCAAACATCACCGTGCCGATTTCCACACCGCGTATGCCAGCTTCGATGTAAAGCTCGACCACCAGTGCCTGACCCGGATACTGCAGCGGCTCGATGTGCGGAAGAAATTGTCGTGCATTGAGATACACCGCGTGGCCGCCAGCCGGCACAAGGACCGGAATGCCCGCAGTTCGCAAATGTTCGACGACGTATCGCGTGGACAGGAGCCGGTAGTCCAGGTAATCCTCATCGAGAACTTCCCGAAGCCCGACAGCAACAGCCTCGAGATCACGGCCGGCCAGGCCACCGTAAGTCGGAAAACCTTCGCTTAGAATCAGGATATTGCGCTCTCTCTGTGCCAGGTCGGCATCGTCGCTGCAGAGAAATCCACCGATATTGGCGAAGGCATCTTTTTTGGCCGACATCGTGCAACCGTCAGCGAAGCTGAACATCTGGCGTGCGATATCAATACTTGCAACATCACTGAAGCCCGGCTCTCGCCGCTTGATGAACTGGGCGTTCTCAGCGAATCGGCAAGCATCGATATAGAATGGGATGCCAGCAGCGCGTGCAATTCGGCTGATCTCACGGATATTGGCCATCGAGACTGGCTGGCCACCGGCAGTGTTGTTGGTTACCGTGACCATAATCAAGGGAATGCGCATCGGCCCTTCTCTCTTGACCAGAGCATCCAGTGCCGCCGTGTCCATGTTGCCCTTGAAAGGATAGTCAGACTCGAGGTCGCCAGCTTCGGAACACGGAAGGTCAACGGCCTTTCCGCCGCGGAATTCAATGTTCGCGCGGGTGGTATCGAAGTGTGCGTTGTTGGGCACGATCGAGTCCGGCTGCACCGTGACGCCGAACAGGATGTGCTCCGCAGCACGGCCCTGGTGTGTCGGGATAAGCTGCTCGAAGCCAAAAATATCCTTGACGGTGTCACGAAAGCGATACCAGCTTCGTGCGCCGGCGTACGACTCGTCGCCACGTAGCATGGCGCCCCAGGCGTCGGCGGACATGGCACTGGTGCCGGAATCTGTCAGCAGATCAACGATGACATCTTCCGCGCGCAGCAAGAACGGGTTAAAGCTTGCGCCCTCGATCAACGCTTGCCGTTGTTCGCGGGTCGTCAATCGGATCGGTTCAACCATCTTGATCCTGAAGGGTTCGATGATGGTCCTCACGATCTCCCTGCTGTGCCAATCCGCTGTGATTACAAAGGACTGGAAGCTATCCGTATCGGCAGCAAATCGCGATACGTATAATTACTATGGCAGGAAACTTCCGTATCACTTTAACTACGATGGGAGCCACAGACACACACCTTGCCACGGCCCTCAGGTCGGAGAAATCAATGAACAAGCAAACCACTGCAGACTGGGACCCCGGGTCCGACGAGGTGCAGAGCAACCAGTGCGAGGCCTACGATCGCATGCGGCAGCACTGCCCGATTGCCTACAGCGAGCAACTCGGCTGGTCCGTGTTTCGACATGAGGATTTGGTGGCAATCCTCGAAGATCACGAGACATTCAGCAATATCGCATCTCATCACCGTTCCGTACCAAACGGTATGGACCCACCCGAGCACACGGCCTATCGTAACGCCATTGAGTCATTTTTCAGCGCGGATCGCCTGGCATTGTTTGAACCGGTTTGTCGTGCTGGCGCACGCGCGTTGCTCGACAACATCCCGGTGGCCGAGACGGTCGACCTGATCGATAAATTCGCGACACCTTATTCCCTGCACTCTCAATGCACGTTTCTTGGCTGGCCATTGGACGCGGCCGCCTCGATTCGAGACTGGGCGTGGCGCAGCCGCGAGGCGAGTCACGGTGGCGACGGTAAGCGACTGGCGGCGGTTGCTGCGGAGTTCCGTCTGCAAGTCGGCACAATTCTCGACGCACGCCGCCGCGCCAGCAACGACGCTGCGGACGACATCATTGGTAAATTGCTGCGAACAACTGTCAACGGCGTGCAGCTCTCGGATGACGATATCGCGAGCATTCTGCGCAACTGGACAGTCGGTGAGTTGGGGAGCCTCGCGTCCGGTATCGGCATCGTGGCCGAGCGACTTGCGACCGAGCCTGCACTACAGGCACGTTTGCGAGTAGAACCCGAACTCATCCCGACTGCTGTCGAGGAGATTCTGAGGGTTTGCGGTCCGCTGGTCAGTAATCGCCGACGTGCTACCCGCGACGTCATACTCGGAGGACGGCATATCTCGGCCGGTGAACGACTGACGCTTATGTGGGTTGCCGCCAATCGCGACGAAACAGTATTCGAGCATCCCGAAGAGGTCCGTCTTGATCGCAATGCGCAGCACAATTTATTGTTCGGCGCTGGTATTCACATCTGCCCCGGCGCGCCACTTGCGCGCCTCGAACTTCGCGTCGCGGTGGAAGAACTACTTGGACATTGCGAACGAATTGAACTTGCCGAATCCACACCGCGCCGTGCCGTTTATCCCGCCAACGGATGGGTGTCGCTGCCACTGAATCTGTCGTAGCACGCGACTATTTGCGTCGCTTTCGACCGGTAATCATCGCTTTGACAAGGTTTTCTTTGTGCACGTAACTGGAAAAAAGCACGCCGGCGATATGCAGCACGACCAGCAGCAGCGCCAGCGTGGCGAAAATCTCATGGGCTTCTTCCCAGAATTCTTCGCGGTCATCGTTAGCGTTTTTGTCGTCATCAGCACGGGCAATTGAGATCAGGGCTGGTGCTGCAGACGAATCGGAATTCCCGGCGACCCAGCCTGCGAGTGGTCCTGCATCGTCCTCAATGGCGTACAGCACCAAACCGGAGATCACGGTAGCGGAAATGCACATCAGCAGCGCGACGACCATCATGCCGCCGGCCGGATTGTGGCCAATAAAACGTTCGGTACGGTTACTCTTGAGGTCACGAATGTAGCGCAGCGTGGTTGCGGGTGACCGCACAAAATCACTAAACCGGGCGTGTTTACTTCCTACCAGGCCCCAGATCAGGCGAAAGGCTACAAACACAGCGACGACGTACCCGGCCCAAACGTGCTGAGTGAGAAAATCGTCTTCCGTGAAATAGGCGGTGAAGAACGCAATAAGCAGTGTCCAGTGTCCAATTCGGACAATTGGATCCCAAACCTTAATCGTGTCGTTGGTACTTTTCATATGCCGTCACCTGTTCGATGAGAATTTATAACTTGAACCGAACTGCTTGCTGATACAATTTGGCGCATGACTTATAGTCTTATTTTTTGCTGATGTAGCGACACATATGTCGGATGACGTAAACGACTATCGATCAATACAGGCTGCAGCCGCATTGTTTGTCGCAATTGCACTGCTCATTGGCTGGGATTTAATCGCAGACTATCGCGAGGGTGCCCATTGGGGGCATATCGCTATCGAGCTATTCGTTCTGTTAGTGGCCGCAATGGGTGCGATACTTCTTTGGCAACAGTTTCGTCTCAGTCGACTGGATCTCGAAGATGCACGGGTCGATGCCGAACAATGGCGAAACGAAAGCCGCGAGTTGCTTCGTGGGCTCGGTATCGCCATTGAAAAGCAATTTGCGGCCTGGCAGCTAACGAAGGCCGAAGCTGAAGTCGGGCTATTCCTTCTGAAAGGCTTTAGCCATAAAGAAATTGCGGGTATTCGTCACACCAGTGAACGAACAACCCGTGAGCAGGCACGGGCCTTGTACCGAAAGTCGGGCCTTACTGGCCGATCGTCCTTGTCCGCATTTTTTCTCGAAGATCTGTTGCTGCCCGAGGATAGTTCTATCGAGACATTCAATCACATCGAGGATGCGTGACGTGCTACGTCGCATAACCTTAGCTGGAACTCGATGTGTCTACACATCCGTATCAGGATAGAGCATTGTATCCCGCGAATTTAAATTGGAAGTCAGCGTGAAAAACACACCAAGCTACGAACCACCGGCCGTTTGGACCTGGGAGAAGGAAAGCGGCGGCAAGTTCGCAAACGTTAATCGGCCCATCGCGGGCGCCACCCATGAGAAGCCACTTTCCGTAGGCAAACATCCGTTACAACTGTATTCGATGGCAACGCCGAACGGCGTGAAAATTACCGTTATGCTCGAAGAGTTGCTGGCCCTGGGTCATGCGGGCGCGGAGTACGATGCGTGGATGATCGATATTTCTGAAGGCGACCAGTTCTCCAGCGGCTTTGTTGAACTGAACCCAAATTCAAAGATTCCGGTCATGATGGATCACAGTACGGCCCCGCCAACACGAATATTCGAGTCCGGTTCAATTCTGCTTTACCTGGCAGAGAAATTCGGCGCATTCCTTCCATCGTACCGCGCAGTCCGTAACGAGTCACTCAGTTGGTTGTTCTGGCAAATCGGCAGCGCGCCATATTTAGGTGGTGGTTTTGGTCACTTCTACAGCTACGCCCCCACTAAAATTGAATACGCGATCGATCGATTCTCCATGGAAGCAAAACGCCAACTTGACGTATTGGACCGTCGACTGGCAGACAATGCTTACCTCGCGGGCAGCGAGTACAGCATTGCTGACATCGCCACCTGGCCATGGTATGGCGTACTGGCCCTGGGAGAACTGTATGACGCCGGAGAGTTCCTGCAAGTACAAAGCTACCAAAACGTACAACGCTGGGCGCAAGAGATTGCCAGCCGCCCCGCCGTGGCTCGAGGTCGTAGGGTCAATTGTACATGGGGCGAGCCAGAGGAACAGCTGCGCGAAAGACACGACGCCAGCGACCTCGACAGTGCGACGCCCGAATGAGTTCAATCAGGCAGGTTTTCGTCCCGCTGATTTTCCCGAGCTGCGCACTATGTCAGTAATGACAATTGCCGGGCAACCGCTACCGCCGACGTTCGATTGCTGACACCGAGTTTTCCGAAAATATTTTTCAGATGCCATTTGACCGTGTTCTGACTGATGAACAGCGATGAGGATATGACATTGTTGGTACTGCCAGAGGCGATGAGCGCGAGTATTTCTCGCTCTCGCTCGCTGATCGGTTCGATCAGTCCCTGAACAGCGTCGTCGGAGAACTCCTTGTCCGGATCGGTACCAATTGACACGGTAATCGCCTGCAGAAAATTGCGCTTCGAACTTGGCCATTTTTCAATCTCGCCCTCGCGCGAGTCGAGCAGCAATGAATCGATCTCGCGACCTTCGTCCACAAAACAGCGAACGGAACGATTCGGTGCCGCAATATTCAGAGCCTCGTCGATCAGCCCTCGCGCAGTCGTCTTGTCCTGATCGTATCGAGCACGTGCCTCAAGGATATAGCACTCCAGCACACGCATCCCACGTCGTGAATCCAATGCAAGCTGCCGCAACTGTGCCAGCACGGGCAAGGTATTGTTGGGCCGGCCCAGCGCGATTTGCAATCTCGCCCAGGTCAAAGCCTGCCGGCAAGAAACCCGCTCCCACTGTTTCGGTAGCTCCCAGGTCTCTGCATCAACATCAATCTCGTTACTGAGCGCGTGATCAATTGCCTCATTTATACGCTCGGATTGCAGCAGGTATGCGATACGCCCGCCTTCAACCAGCGAGCGGTGTCGTTCGTACGGCGTACCCCATCTTGCGCCCACATCGGCTATTAAGTCATAGCAGCGCATCGCCGCGCGATGGTCTCCGCGCAAACCACTAATGCGTGCCAGCGCCGTGTATCCGAAAACCAAAAGTTTCGTAAAGCCAACTTCGCCAATCAACGGCAGGTTCGGTCGCAGGCATTCCAGTGCCTCATCAATGCGGTTCCATTGATACAGGACGATCCCCCGAATCACCTGTGGCACCGGAGCAATATATTTTTCTTCCGAGACATTTGCGCTGTCAGCAGAAAACCGCGCAAAACAATGATCCAGGTTGCCGTTTGCGAAATCAGTAAGCGCCAGGAAACACTCCGCATAAATTGCGCCAAGCTCTGAACCCGCGGCAATATGGAATCGTCGTGCTTCACGCAATACTGTCGCTGCCTTAGCAAACTCTGCAAACTCCGCGAACGCGTAGCCACGAAAGTTGCAGACCAGGCCGCGTTCGAAATCATTCAGAAAACTGAAGTCGCGCGACAACAGCTCGTGAATTTGCTTGGGGTCGTCCCTGGCGATGGCGACGCCGGCTGCAAGCAAGACCACCTGTTCTTTGAGGTACTCAATTTCGCCCGGCGGCATGGCGTCCGAAAGGTCGGCGAGGATCGACTTCAGTCTCTCCAGGTTCCTCTCGCTTTCATCAGGCTGATTGGAGTGGTACAGCGCGGTACCGAGCAAATACAGCAGTTTCGGATTATCGTTTCTGACGGATTCCGGTATGCGTCGAATCCAGGCGATGACGCGAGGGATGTGACCGCCCATCAATTCGATCCAGGATTGTTTCTCCACCAACGCTGTTACGTTTTCGAAATCACCGGCCAGCAAACCATATTCCACTGCCTCCCCGGACTGTTCGTGGCTCTCAAACCACCGTGATGCGATACGGTACAAGCGCACTAGCTCACCGGGGTGTCGGCGGCGCAATTCTGTGAGCAAGAACTCATGAAATAACTGGTGGTAGCGATACCACACGCGCTCCTGATCCATGGGCGTAACGAATAGTCCGTCTCGTTCAACGGTTTCCAACAGCAGGTCGGCATTTTCAGCACCGGTCAGTTCTGCGGCCAGCGATCCATTCACTCTTTCGGTGACTGAAGTTCTCAGCAAGAATTCCTGAATGTGTTCGGGTTGCTGATTCAGAACGTCACTCGCCATATACTCTGAAATATCCTGGAGGCTGCCAGAGAATGAGTCGATGAATCCGTCGCGCCGGTGCGGGTCCCGCAATGACAGCGACGCCAGCTGCAATCCGGCCACCCAGCCCTCGCTATGCGCGTGAATTCTCTCGACCTGTTCGTTGCTCAATTCCAGTTGACGGATTTCGATAAGAAACTCGGAGGCCTCCGACAGGTTCAGTCGTAGCTGCGCAGCCGTTATTTCGTTCAATTCGTCCTGGACACGCAGGGCAGAGAGCCCAAACTGCGGACGCGTTCTGGACGCCACGATCATTTGGAAATTGGCAGGCGCCAGATTTAGCAATAGCTCAATCAGCTCATCCGTTTCCGGATTGCCAATACAGTGATAATCGTCAAGCAACAAGATGATCGGGCGCGCAGTATCGGCAATGTCCTCGACGAGGTCGTTCAGCGTCCTTGTAATATCAAAGCGTGCAGTGCCGTTTATGATGCGCGCGGTCCGTGATCCAAACTCTGGAATTGCGTGCTGAATGGACTCGACGACATCCCTTAAGAGGGCAGCACTACTACGGTCTTGTGTCCCCAACGATAGCCAGGCAACCGTCACACCCTTGCCGAGCAACAATTCGCGCCATTGAATAAGCAGCGTGGTCTTGCCAAAACCCGCCGGTGCCGCGACCAGCGTCAACTTGGCAAGACGATCGCTTTGGCTCGACCCCAACAAATTGTGACGGCCGATCATTCTGGAGCGTGCAATCGGCGCGATGAACTTCGTTTTCATACAAGACGTCACCTGATTCGCGGGCATTGATTCTACAATACCGCGCCTCAGCACGTTAGCGCATTAGGCCGCACTTGTTTCTATGAAGGCTTCGCGGTGCTCAACCACGGTGCCGTCACTGCCATAGCGGATGTGTAGCAGGCTGTTCGCCGGTACCGCCCACCAGCTCAACAGGTCTTCGTCCAATGGCTCAGATACGGCCAAGGCGCCGTTCTGCATGCGATTCAGGTACAAGGACGGCGCCGCCTTGTCAGAAGCCCAGCGCAACGCATAAATAGCCTTGCCGTCCGTGACGGCGAGCGTCGCTCGGAACGCTTCCTTGATACCTTCCGCTCGGCGTAGTTTGTCGACGTCTTCGACAGTACGACGCATCGCGAACTGCGGATCATCATACAATCCATTTCCGATCATCAACTGAAACAACACTTCGCTATCGGTCCCGCCGACTATTGAATTGAATCCAGTGTCGGAGAGCATCGCGAAAAGCTTACGCCGAATTTGATGAAAGCCTCCGATCTGCCCATTGTGCATAAAGAGCCAATTGCCGGCGCGAAATGGATGGCAGTTGACGCCCAGATTTGGCGCTCCCGTGGACGCACGCACATGCGCGAAGAAAACGTGACTCTCGATTACGCGCGTCAGCTCTCGCAAATTAGGGTCCGCCCACGCCGGTCCGGCGTCACGATACAGGCCTGGAGTGGCTGGTTTACCGTACCAGCCAAGACCACCACCGTCGCCGTGCACACCCAGTTTCGCCTTATGCGAATGCTGTGCCTGCTCAGTTAGAGAATGGGGGCCTTCGTACAAAAACTCTTCGATCAGGCGGGGTTCGCCAACGTAGGCAAGCCAACGGCACACGCAAGTCTCCAGACTTGAATAAATGAATCTAAATGCTACGCGAGCCATGCGGCCTTCATACCACCCCAAAGTGTAGTTGCCGTGTTGCCAGCGGCGAGACACAATGCCTCATGATCGCCGCAGTGCTCAGACGACTTCTCGCAACGATCCCGGTGATGGCCATCGTCGCGATCATTGTGTTTTCGCTGCTGTACCTGACTCCCGGCGATCCGGCGGCCGTTCTGGCTGGCGAGCAAGCGACCGCTGATGACATCGAGCGCCTTCGAGTCTCCCTGGGGCTCGACCAGCCCTATCTGGTTCGATTTGGCCAATGGATAACGGGCGTATTGCACGGTGATCTCGGCACATCCATATTCTCCCGGCGACCCGTCATGGAGCTGATCGTGCAGCGACTTGAACCGACAATCGCGCTGACACTGGCATCCTTATTCATCGCCGTTGCGATCGCTGTGCCATTGGGCGTTGTTGCCGCCTGGCGATCGGGCGGCGTTGTCGATCGAATGGCGATGAGTTTCGCTGTGCTCGGTTTCTCGATACCGGTATTCGTCTTGTCGTACCTGTTGATCGCACTGTTTTCCGTCAAGCTGCACTGGCTTCCAGTGCAGGGTTATGTACCGATCGCCTACGGTTTTGTTCCGTTTGCGCAGCACCTGATTCTCCCTGCCGTTTCCCTCGGTATTATTAATGCGGCGCTGATCGCGCGCATCACGCGTACCACCATGCTTGAGGTCCTGAACCAGGACTACATACGCACTGCGCGAGCCAAGGGCTTGCCAGTGAAACGCGTCCTGATACGCCATGCACTGAAGAATGCTGCCGTACCGATCGTTACTGTTATAGGAATCAGCTTCGCACTGCTTATTAGCGGCGTGGTAGTAACCGAAACCGTTTTCAATATCCCGGGGCTGGGTCGACTGACCGTGGATGCAATTCTACGAAGAGACTACCCGGTGATTCAGGGTGTCATTCTGGTGTTCTCGGCGACGTATGTCGTTGTGAATCTACTGGTCGATCTGAGTTATACCCTGTTCGACCCAAGGATCCGGCATTGAGCGCGGCGGCAGTAAGCCTGTCGCCACGAGCGGGGCTCGTGCGTCTTTGGCAGCGGCATCCCAACATTATCATCGGCGCGGCGATGGTCGGGTTCGCACTGTTCGTCGCGATAGCTGCACCCTGGCTGGCCGGTGCTGATCCGCAGACCATAGCGCCGTTCAATCGGCTCGAAGCACCCGGTGCTGACTTTTGGTTCGGTGGCGACCTCGTCGGACGTGATGTGTTTAGCCGCACGATTTACGGCGCACGCATATCGCTCGCAGTCGGTCTCGGGGTTGCAGTCGGCGGAATCACCCTGGGGCTGGTCGTCGGACTCATGAGTGGCTTTGTTCGCTGGGTTGATCAGATCCTGATGCGAATCATGGACGGATTAATGGCAATCCCGTCGATATTGCTGGCTGTCGCACTAATCTCCCTGACCGGCGCGAGCCTCAAAAATGTCATTATCGCAATATCGATTGCGGAGATTCCCCGCGTCGCCCGGCTCGTCCGCAGTGTCGTCCTGTCACTTAAAGAACGTCCTTACGTCGAGGCCGCCATAACATCCGGAACACCGTTTATTCTCATATTGTGGCGGCATGTGCTGCCCAACACGCTTGCGCCACTGCTTATTCAGGGAACCTATATCTTCGCATCCGCGATTTTGACGGAGGCAATCTTAAGTTTCATCGGTGCCGGAACGCCGCCGTCGACGCCCAGTTGGGGCAATATTATCGCCGAAGGTCGTACCGTCTTTTCAATTGCGCCGCACATCGTATTATTTCCAGGCCTCGCGCTGTCTTTCACGGTATTGGGTGTGAATCTGCTGGGTGACGGTCTGCGAGATATCTTTGACCCACGATATGTGAGCCGCAAATGAGCACACCAGGAACATTGCTGGAGGTCGACAATCTCAGCGTTACGTTCACGACAGATCACGGCGTGGTGCCGGCACTGCGGGAATTCTCATATACGTTGAACGCCGGCGAGACGCTCGCGATTGTTGGCGAGTCCGGCTCCGGAAAGAGCGTCGGTGCTTTGGCCGTGATGCGCCTCATCCCTGACCCACCCGGCCGTATCACCGGCGGCGAGGTTCACTTCGACGGCCGCAGCATCCTTGACCTGGAAGAAAGCGAGATGCAGGCAATTCGCGGCAATGACATTGCGATGATCTTTCAGGAGCCAATGACCAGCCTGAACCCGGTTCTCACGGTTGCCGAACAAATTGTCGAAGCGGTGCAACTGCACCAGGGATTGCCCAGGAAGGAGGCGCGTGGACGAGCGCTGGAAATGCTGCAACTGGTCCAGATCTCCGAACCCGAACAGCGTCTTGACCAATACCCGTACGAATTGTCCGGGGGCATGTGTCAACGCGTAATGATTGCGATGGCGTTGGCGTGTACACCGTCGATTTTGATTGCCGACGAACCAACAACGGCGCTAGACGTGACCATTCAGGCGCAGATCCTGGACTTGATGCGAGACTTGAAGCATCGACTCGGTACTGCAATCCTGCTCATTACACATGATCTCGGTGTCGTCGCCGAGATGGCCGATCGCGTGTTGGTGGTCTACGCGGGCAGAAAAGTCGAAGAGGCGTCAGTGCGAGACCTGCTCGGTGCACCGCGGCACCCCTATACGCTCGGTCTGCTCGGTGCAATGCCACGTCTGGGTGAAGGTGGGCAGAATGGTCGCTTGACGGAAATTCCCGGGTCCGTGCCGTCAATGCTGGAGCCGATACCCGGCTGTGCTTTCGCGCCGCGTTGTCGCTTAGCGGTCGATCGATGCCACGTAGAATTGCCGCCACTGCTTGCCCACGGCGAATCGAAACATTTTTCTGCCTGCTGGCGCAGTGATGAAGTCGGGTCGCTCCGATGACAAATATCCTCCGTGTTGGTGATCTGGTGAAGCACTTCACAATTGGCGGGGGTGTCCTGGATCGAGTTTTTGGGAAGCCGGCTAAAGTCATTCGTGCGGTCGACGGCGTGAGTTTCGATATTTCTGCTGGCGAGACGCTTGGACTGGTTGGAGAAAGTGGCTGCGGAAAGTCGACCGTAGGTCGATCAATACTTCGGCTGCACGAGCCGACGGCGGGTAGCATAATGTTGGATGGCCGGGAAGTATCAAAGGCGTCGCAACACGCTTTGCGCCCGTTAAGACAGCATCTTCAGGTTGTATTTCAGGATCCGTTCGCGTCGCTCAATCCACGCCGCACTGTCGGCCAGTCGGTCGCAGAACCGATTGCCAATTTCGGGCTGGCTAAAGACGCAGAGCTACGCGCGGAGGTCGAAAGTCTGTTCGTACGCGTTGGACTACGTGGCGATCAAATCGATCGTTACCCGCACGAGTTTTCGGGTGGGCAACGACAGCGAATTGGCATCGCGCGTGCGCTCGGAACGAAGCCAAAATTAATCATTCTCGACGAGCCAGTATCAGCACTCGATGTCTCCGTCCAGGCGCAGGTCATCAATCTGCTGGTCGATCTACAACAAGAGTTCGGTTTGGCGTACTTGTTTATCGCCCACGACCTTGCCGTGGTGCAACATATCTCCGCACGCGTCGCGGTGATGTACCTCGGCAGGATTGTCGAAATCGCCGACAAAAAAAGTTTGTTTGAGAAACCTCATCACCCCTACACCAAGGCCCTGCTGTCGGCGGTGCCCAGCATTGATCCAGACGCGGCGAGCAAACGCATCGTCTTGAGCGGAGATATTCCCAGCCCCGCAAACCCTCCGTCGGGATGCCGATTTCGTACGCGCTGCCCAATCGCCCAGGCAATCTGCGCAGAGCAAGAGCCTCCGTTGCAATCACAGGCCGCAGGGCATGACGCCGCCTGTCACTTTGCTGGACCGGGCCCTTTGCTAGCGTCCTAGACCGGTCGGTACGGTCCTTTCTCGATGTTCCACATAGCCGTGCTGCCTGGCACGCTAAGAACACCCGATATACGAGGGCTGAATGCCACCGGTGCGAACCACTGCCCGATTGGAACATAGGGCACCAAATCGTAAGCACTGACCTGAATTTTGTCTGCCAACTCGCGCCGGGACCGATCGTCCGGTGCGAAGGGATAGGCGTCGATCATTGCCTGATGTTCCGCGTCGCATGGCCAGCCGGGCCAGGCTAGATCGCAATTCGCTTGCATGGGCACGTTGCCGACCGGGTCTGAAACATTGCCGCCAGGCCAGTAGGTCAAACCCAAATCCCAGCCGCCGTCTTGCGGCGCCGATCGATTGACTCGGCGCGATCCCATCGCCCCGAAATCCATCGCTTGCAAGTCGACGTTGACACCGATGGATTTCAAATCATCGGCCAGGACCAGGGTCGCCAGATTCATGAATTGTATGTCTGTGGGATGGAGAATCACTAACGGGCGGCCGTCGTATCCGGATGCTTGCATCAAAGCCTTCGCTTTGTCCCGATTCTTGCCGATGCCATCGGGCACACCCGCCTGACTCTCCAGCGGTGAACCGCAAACGAAAAACGCATTGCAGGCATTGCTAAGCTCGGGATCACCAAACATTGCCTGCAGATATCGCTCCTGATCAATGAGGTATAGCAATGCCTGTCGTGCGCGCCGGTCGTCGAACGGCGGATGCAGGTGATTCATCCGCAGCATTCCCTGAAAGCCCAGCGTATCTGAGCGTTGAATGACGACCCCGGCATCCCGTAGCAAGGGCAGGAATTCCGGCGATGGATTTTCGACAAAGTCGATCTCGCCGTTGGCAAGTGCCAGAACAGCGGATTGAGGATCGCGAATATTTATCCACTCAACTGTGTCGACATACACTCTCTTGCCACCCGCCGTCGCGTTCGGTGGCTCGGCACGAGGAACGTAGGCCGGATTGCGACGATACACAACTTTCGCGCCCGGCACCCAGGCCGCCGTGTCAAATAGGTAGGGTCCGGAGCCCACACTTTCCTCGATAGACGTTGTGGGGCTCGTCATTGCAATTCGTTCCGGCATGATTGCCGCAACGGGACCGCCGGTTTTGGACAAGGCATGCAGTAACAAGCCGTAGGGTTTGTTCAACTGCCAGATGAAACGGTCGTCACTGAGCGCCCGCAAATCTTCCGTCACGGCAAATATCTGTCGGCCGTACGCGTCGCGCGCTCCCCAGCGTCGTAGTGATGCGATCACGTCCCGGGTGGTCACGGGTGCGCCATCGTGAAACACAAGCCCGCCGCGCAACTGAAATTCCCAGTCGAGCCGATTCTCGCTAACGGTCCAGCTATCAACCATTTGTGGCCGCGGTGTCCCATCCGCATCGCGACCGAACAGAAAGTCGTAAACCATCAAGGCGTGCCGCTGCACAATACCGATGGTTGTGACGACCGGGTCAAGCGTCTGCAGGTCTGCGTGCATCACTGCGCGCAGCACATTGCTGTTATCGGGCGGCGTGCAGCCGGTCAGCACAACACCTGTCAGCGATGCCGCGCCTGCCAGGAACCCTCGTCTGTTCATGCCTGCATACCCTTCGCCTTCGCCGCCTTGGTGCCGGATAACCAGTGACCAACACAGTTAGCAGCCGTGCCGGTCGTTGCCTGTTCGAGTTCAAGCTGCGAGCCACCCAGGGCCTTGATGTAGCTCGCGAACTCAGTAAGCGATGCAATGTCGAGCGCTGCATCCTGCATCGCATTGAGGCGCTTCGACTGCGCCAGTAACAAGAGTCGAATTTCCTCGGTCATCGATACCAGTGTTGCGATGGAGTGCGACCTGCGCATGCCCGGGAGTGTTCTTATCGCCGCAAATAGATTGTCCACCAGGCTGCGATCCTCATCGCCCGCGAAGCGATCTTCAAGATTGTCAAAAACCACCCTGGACGCAGCGATGGCCTCCTCGGCCTCAGCGATTTTGGTGCCGGTACGGATCGTCTCAGCCTCGACTAAACGGTGCAATAAACTTTCGGTCGTGATAAACAGGTCACTCTTCAGTATATGCTCTGCCTGGCTTGCCTGCAGACAACAGCGTTGCTTCAGAACGCCGTCATCGGCATGCACAAGAAACCGGAAACAGCCACCGACCTTAAGCACACGAAGCGCCTCCGCGAGGCTGCTTTCGACGTTCGTATATTCGATCGCGTATTGGCTGACAACGGCGTCAAATTTTCCGTCAGCAAACGGCAACGCCTGCATCGACGTGCGGCCGTGAAACACGACGCCTGCCAGCAGGTCTTTTGCCGACGAAACGAATTGGGCAGGCGCTATGTCGGCGAGATCAACGCCATGAATTGTAAACGGCGTCGCCCGGGTCCTCGAGACAGCCACGGCCTGGGTTGCCAGCCCGCCATTCCCAGTCCCCAGGTCCAGTACCTCGGCGCCGTCGGGCAGTGCATCGAAAAAGGCTCGCCAGGTTGTATGCAGGTTTTGATCGCCAACGGCGGAGTCTTCCGGCAAACAGGCCTGCAACTGATCTGAATGCCAGAACACGCTCCATTCCCAAAGCGCATCACCCCGTTGCGGTATTGCGGCCTCTGGTCTCCCGTCGCGCTTATCTGACATACGACGATCGCGCAAGCAGAATAGCGGAAGGCCAGAATGGCCGTCCGCTATCAAGCGACATCAGAATTTGTAAGAACCGCCGACAAAAAATTCTGTTCCGGTCGGACTGAACGTATCCGGGCTGGTGTTCGCACGTACCTGCCGACGGCCGAGCAACGGAGGATCTTCATCCAGGGCATTGATAATGCCACCCCAGATATCGAACGCTTCGCTAACGGCATATCCGAACGACAAATCGACGTAGCCATCGCCGCCGATATCAAGTGCGGCGACACTATCGGGCGTGCGTTGTCCGAAGACCACTTCATCGAGTCTCGTTTCTTCTGCCCAGCGGTAACGCAGGCCGAGCCTGAGGTCTCCCGAGGTCCAGTTGATCGTCGTGTTTGTCTTGGTCTCGGATTTGGGCTCCCCGCAGGTTCGGCCATAGGCACCGGCACACTGATTGACTGTATCGAGGCCGGCGATGGGCACGAGATCCAGCTCATCCAGGAAGGTTGCGTTGAAAGCAACACTGAGTTCACTGCCGCCGCCAATACCGAAATCAAGATCCCAAGCATACGATACTTGCAAATCAACTCCGGAGGTATCCAGTGATCCAACGTTCGCGTTGAATACGCCGACCGGGTTTTGCGTATCGATAACGCCGGTAGAGCTATTGCGACCCGAGGCCCGACAAGCTGCGCTGTTGAGGTCCTGAATTTGCTTGTAGCACAGGTCGAGTACGTTATTTACCGAGCCGCCGGAAACGTCAATTGCATCGTCGATGCTGATGTCGAAGTAATCGATGGATACGCGCAGGTTCGGCAGTGCTTCGGGCGTGATGATCGCGCTGAGCGTGAAGGTATCCGATTCTTCTTCATTCAAATCCGGGTTGCCGCCGAAAAGACCCGGTATCTGGGCATTTGGCTGAATACTCGCATCACCGACCAATGCGCTGGGGACACCTTTGGCCTCGCATAAGGCGCGAACGGTCGTATCTGTCGCTGCACCTGGCAACGCACAGGGATCAACCGCACCCACTGGGAACAGTCGCTGACCACCGAACGCCTCGCCGACGCTGGGCGCCCGGATTGCTCTCTGGAATTGTGAGCCGAATGCCAGGCTATCGTTCACCTGCCAGTCAAGACCGAACAAAAACGTGTTGACGCCGCCGGTTTGAGCAAGATCGTAATCCGAGTAGCGATAAGCACCGGTCGCATTTAGCGCTTTGATGCCTGTCTTCTCCGCCAGCAGCGGTACGCTGAATTCCGCGAATAACTCCCAAACGTCAATCTCACCTTTGGCGGGCGTTATGGAATTGAATCCCGCCACGTCTCCTGTCAGCAAAGACTCGTCCGGATCGAAATCAACGGAACTGGAACGCCACTCGGTACCGATAAGGGCGGCAACCGGCCCGGCCGATAGGTCGAACAGATCCCGGTTGAGTGTTGCACCAAATACGCTGAGCTCTGTTGCCTCCGTATTGGTTGTCGCAATGTCCAGAAACTCAACGCCTTCCGGTGAAATATTCTGCCCGAACGGATTGAGAATGGGATCACCGCCCGGCCCGGAGCCGGACAGGATGCCGTCAGCGAACGCCGACCGCGATGCGTTGCCAATCTGGATCTGAGTGTTGTCCGATCGCGTGTACGAATAATAAGCGTTGTAATCGGTATCGTTGAAGCTACCCTCGATGCCAAACAGCGCTCGGAACGCATTACGCGTGTCCTGGTTTCGACGTGGACCGAGTTCAACCAGTCGACGATTGATAGTGAGGTTTACGATGCCGTCGTTCGCAGCCCCTCCGGTTCCGTTCTCGTCGAGCAATTGAAAGACGTCGCTCAGTTCCTGGGTGATAAATGGATTATCGACTTCGACCGGGAAGCTCTGGTTGATAAAACTCGATGCGAAGCCTGTCGTCGTTTCATTATGCGAAAATGACCCTTCAAAATAGACACTTGCCTGGTCGCCGACATCGTAATCCATGAGCGTGGTGATCGCGTACCGCTCTTGAGGAACACGCAGGAAATTATCGAGCGAGTAGTTAAACGTGTCACCAGGGCCGGCGGCACTGGATCCGACGTACGGTCGCTGGCTTAAGCCAGCGTCATCGGTTGTGAAGCCATTATTGCTTATCCCGGTCAAACCCGCTGCAGCCAGAGCCGCATCCAGTCCCGGGATGGCAGCAATGTCAGCCGCGCTGGACGGTATGCCCTGAAAGCGGCCGTTCGGAATAAAACTGCTGCCGCTTTCAAGAAGCGTCACGACACCGTTACTGGTGATGTCAGCCAGAACGTTTCCTGAAAAACTGCGATCGGTCGTCATAATGGCGTCGCGATCGAGAAAATTGAAAACGACGACGGCGTTTCCCTTGTCATCGGCAAAGTTGCCGCCGATTGTCAATGAAATGTCGGTTGTATTGCCGTCACCCTCAGAAGTCTGGTTGAATTGCGAGCGCAGCTCGACACCCTCGAAATCATCCTTCAGGATGAAGTTCACGACGCCACCGATCGCGTCAGAACCATAGACGGCCGATGCACCACCGGTCACAACTTCCACGCGCTCGATGAGGGAGGCTGGAATGTTGTTGATATCCGTTCTCTGACTGGAATCGAAAAACGTGTAGCGTCGCCCGTTGACCAATACAAGGCTCCGCTGACCGCCAAGTCCCCGAAGGTTCAACGTCGCCGCGCCGGTAGCGGTCGGATCCGCCGTCGAGTTGGTCGAAGCGGTCCGCTCCGGCACAAACTGCGGCATGTTGTTGAGAATTTCTTCGACGTTTGTGTAGCCGGAGAGCTTGATGTCGTCGGCGGTAACGGTGTCAATCGGAATCGACGGTGCCTGCCGCCCTGTTCGGATACGGGAACCTGTGATGACAATTTCTTCAATGGCATCCCCTGTGTCCTGAGCAAAGGAGCTGCCCGGCGCCATACAAGCCAGTCCAACAGCAATTGAGACCGCTGAGGAAAATGGTTTGATTCTATATTCGGATGTCATGCTGGATCCCTCGCATATTGAAATTAGTTTCAGTCGTTTCGATTTCGCACTGTTAGAAATAGACACAAAAAAATAATGTCCGTTCATTATCAACGATAGCCGCTCGCCAGCACGTGGAAACCACCCTAACGGGTAGTGCTCGACCTGATCGCATCGCGTCACAATAACGCGGATGAAAGACCTAGCGCTTCACATGTGGGCAACACCCAACTCTCGCCGGGTATCAATTCTGTTTGAAGAACTCGGGCTCGACTTCGATGTTCGACCGGTCAATATTCGCGCTGGCCAGCAGTTCGACCCTGCCGTATTGGCCTTAAACCCGTTTGGCAAAGTACCGATCGCCGTCTGGCAGGACGGGACGAAGCAGCGTGTATTGTCCGAATCGGGTGCCATTCTCCTGCATTTTGCCGAGTCCGATTGTCGCTTCCTGCCCGCAACGGGGGCCGATAGAGACAAGACACTCATGTGGTTGATGATCGTGCTTACCGCACTCGGCCCACACAGCTCGCAAGCCCATCACTGGAGTGAGCTGACGACAGAACCCTCGGAGCCTGCTCTGGCTCACCATCGCGAGTTGGTGAAGCGAGTCTATCGTTTGTTAAACGATCAGCTCAAAGACCGCGCGTATCTCGCTGCCGACTATTCAATTGCCGATATTGCTGCGTACCCCTGGATTGACTTAAGTCATTGGACAACGCTCGATATCAAGGATTATCCGAACCTGGATGCCTGGCGTCAGAATATTAGCGCACGTCCTGCGGTGGTTCGCGGTATGGCGCTTCCCGTCGGCGCGACTTTGGATTAGCGTCCATTTGGCAAGTTACAGTCGGACCTAATGTCCGATCGGCCCATCACTAAAGAGATAGTCCTTTAACTCTTTATCCAGAACCGGATCTCGTCGTCGAATCCACTCCAGCACCATCGCCGCATGCTCTTTTTCTTCGTCCCGGTTGTGCGCGAGGATTTTCTTCAGTTCCTCGTCTTTACAGGCGTCGACTCGTTGGTTGTACCAGTCCACCGCCTCGAATTCTTCCATCAGCGATGTAATCGCGCGATGCATGTCCCGGGTTTCATCCGATAAATCGACAATTTCTTCGTGGTAGCCTTCATTCGCCATGCTGTGCTTCTCCTGTTTGCGTTAATCCGGGACAATCGCCGCCGAAAACCGTTCGACGCCACCATAAACGACGCGACACAGTTGTCCAACGCTGGCCGCCTCAAGGGATGTCTTTATGTGTTCGTCGCCGAGGATGATTCGACCCGCCTTCTTGCTCATGCCCTCAAGGACCAGGGTGTCGTCGAGAAATACTTGCACGCGCTGTCCGGCTCCAAGGCTTGCGTGACGCAGTATGAATTTCGCTTTGAACGAATCCTCGGTTTCCTGTTTTTCAATTCGCGACAATTCAATATCAAACTCGGCAAATTCGCGACCGCCGTCATCATGAAATTTCGCCTCGTATTCCCGGCGCTTGATGATGCGCCTGCCGAATAACACTGCGAGAACAAACAACAGACCAATCAGCCCGAAAAAGCCGAACACCAGGTACTTGAGAACTGAAAAAATTGCGTCCATTTGTGACGTACTATAGCGCAAGTTCTGCGATGGGGAGATCACACATGAAGACATCGGGCAGCGTCGATGACTTCAACCGCAGTGCTCGCGGCAAGTATTGGCCTGAACGACAATTATCGTCACAAAATCCCACAGAATCATAATTCCCGCCGAATTGAGTACTGCAAATGCCTTGCCTCGGCAGTTACCTTGCCAATCAGCCACCCGCCCCGGTTTCAATGCGACGGTTCGGGGTATCGGGCCTGCGGAAGCCGGCGCGGTTGAAATTACCGACCCTGTCCCGACCAGCACGGGCTTGTTCGTAGACACAAGCGGCGGTGATCCCAATTTCAATATCGTGTTTCGGCTGCGTATCGAGTAACGTTTGCGGATGAGCCGCAAAATTGAAAGCAAGTTACCCGACGTCGGCACGACGATATTCACCGTCATGAGTCAGCTTGCTGCAAAGTGCAAGGCAATCAACCTCGCGCAAGGCTTTCCGAGCTTCGACCCGCCCAAAGCCCTGTGTGATCGTGTCCAGCACCACCTGTACAACGGTGCCAATCAATATGCGCCGATGACGGGTGTGCCGGCGCTCAGAAATGCAATCGCGGACAAGACTGAACGGCTGCAAGGCCGGGCGATCGATGCCGACCAGCACATCACGATCAGTTGCGGCGCGACCGAGGGACTGTTTTGCGCGATTCAGGCTGTCGTACGAGCAGGCGACGAAGTGATCGTATTCGATCCGGCTTATGATTCCTACGAACCCGCGATCACACTCGCCGGTGGCATCACGCGACACATTCCACTGTCGATTGACGCAAATGGCTTCGACCTCGCAATCGACTGGCAACAGTTGTCCGATACGATCAGCGAGAAGACGCGGCTGATCATTCTCAATTTCCCACACAATCCAACCGGCGCGATCCTGCAAGCTGCAGACCTCGACACTCTCGCGGATCTTGTCCGCGACACCGAATGCTACTTGCTCTCTGATGAGGTCTATGAACACATTGTGTTCGACGGTGAATCGCACTGCAGCCTGTTGTCGCATGCCGAACTTTGGGAGCGGACGATGGTTATTTCGTCGTTCGGCAAGACTTTCCACGCGACCGGCTGGAAAGTCGGTTACTGCATTGCCCCAGCCAGTCTTACAGAAGAGTTTCGCAAAGTGCATCAGTTCGCCACCTTCGCGATCAGCACGCCAATTCAGCATGGTATCGCCGATTTCCTCAACAGCAATCCTGAGTTCTATGCGGCCTTGCCGGCCTTTTACGAAAAGAAGCGGGATTTCTTTTGCGGTCTGCTGGAAGGCTCGCGATTCAAGCTGCGGCCAGCGCGCAGCACGTTTTTCCAGATAGTTGATTACTCCGAAATAAACCACGAAGCTGACGTCAAACTGGCGAAACGTTGGACGCGCGAGATTGGTGTCGCGTCGATACCGATAAGCGTTTTTTGCAAACAGGCGTTCACCGGCACACGACTGCGGTTCTGTTTTGCGAAGGACGAGGCGACACTTGAGGCGGCCGCTGCAAAATTGTGCGAGCTATAAGTTCAAGCGGTACCAAGCTGAAACGCGAGTAAGGCACCGATATAGCCGATCGTTGTCATGTAGACCCAGGCAAATATCGGCCAGCGCCAGGAATTAGTCTCACGGCGAATGACGGCCAGCGTTGCCGCGCATTGCAGGCAGCAGGCGTAGAAAATCAGCAGGCCAATAACCATCGGCAAAGTGAAAACCAGGCTGCCATCCGGCCAGGTCGATGCCTTCAGACGACTGCTCAATGTCGCTTCATCCGCTTCATCACCGACGGCATAGACTGTTCCAAGAACTGCGATGACGACTTCTCGTGCGGGAAAACCGGCGATCACCGCGGCCGACACGCGCCAATCCCATCCCAGCGGTCGAAACACCGGCTCGATCGACTTGCCCGCCCTGCCAAGCCAGCTTTGTTCCAGCTGCGCCGCAGCGGCAACATTATTGATTGCGTTAATTTCGTTTGCCAGTTCATCTCCCGACAAGCTACTTCTCGCGATCTCTATCTGCTGGTCCGCCGCCGGTCCAATGTCATCGGATCGCGGATAGTAAGCCAGCGCCCAGACGATGACGGCGACAGTAAAAATGACAGTGCCCGCGCGACGCAGGAAAATTTTCACGCGACCCAGCAGTTGAAAGAATACGGTCTGCAAATTGGGACGCCGAAATTCCGGCAGCATCAGTGCGAACGGTGGCTTCGGTCCACGCAAGGCGGTCTTGCGCATTAGTAACGCGGTTAGAATACCCATCACGATGCCGAACATGTAGAGCCCAAACAACACCAGACCCTGCAGGTTCATGAAGCCGATTCGATCTGCCGGCACGAACGCCGCAATTAACAACGCGTAGACCGGTAGTCGTGCAGAACAGGTCATGAACGGCGCCGCCATGATCGTCGCAATGCGATCGCGGCGACTGGGGATAACACGCGTCGCCATGATGCCCGGAACCGCGCAGGCGAAGCTTGAAATCATCGGGATAATTGACTGACCTGACAAGCCGACCGATCGCATTGTGCGGTCCATCAGGTACGCCGCCCTCGCAAGATACCCGGAGTCCTCCAGCAGGATAATAAAAAGAAACAGAATCAAAATTTGCGGGAGAAATATGATGACACTGCCCACACCGGCAATAAGACCGTCTGCGATCAGACTCGAGAATGCATTCTCGCCCAATGCCGTACCGACCCCGGAGCCGAGTGCGGCGGTCGCGCCGTCGATGAAATCCATCACTGGCGTTGCCCACGCGAATACCGCCTGGAAAACAATCGCCATGACGATAAACAGGCCGATGGTTCCCGCCACCGGCTGATTGACAAAGCTTGTGATGCGAGTACGCCACCCCTGAAACGGTGGCGATGATTGTTGCACGGTTTTCAGGACATTGCGTACCCAGTCGTAGCGAATCTGAGCCTCGACGGATATCGGCGGCTTACGCGCGAATATTTGCTCGCGAAGCGTGATCAGCAGTGCAACCGCCTCGCTGCCCAGTCCACTTGCGAAGGATTGATTGCGCTCAGTGATGCCGTCGATCAGCAGGCGCTCGCTTTCCGTCGGGCGCAGCGATTCACCGGCAACGCTGCGGAGTTTTTCTGCCGCTTCGCTCAGTGCTGGCCAAACAGACAATCGTCGCGGTGCACCTTTTTCAGCAAGCGTCGAAACGGCTTCGCGCAGATCGTCCATGCCAGCGCCGGTCGTTGCGATGACCGGGCAAATACGCACACCACCCAGCACCTCGCTCAAAGCGTCCGTATCAATCTTGAGACCGCCCTGCGTCGCAGCATCATTCATTGTCAGTGCAACGACGATCGGGATTTCGAGGTCGACAAGCTGTTGCAGTAAGAACAGGCCCTGGTAGAGATTGGTCGCGTCCAGTACGGCAAGGATGCCGTCAGGCGCTTTGCTGCCCTCAATGCGGCCGAGAATGGCGTCAACGGTAATCTGCTCTTCCATTGAGTGCGCACTCAGGGAATGGGTACCCGGCAGATCAAGCAATTCGGTCTGGGTGTCTTTCCAGCGCAAAATCCCGACATGGCGTTCAACGGTGACGCCGGGGTAGTTTCCAATACGCTGCTTGAGCCCGGTCAGGCGATTGAAAAGCGTGCTCTTGCCGGAATTGGGGTTACCAACGACAGCGACCGTCGCCTCAATACCCCGGCGAACGGCTATCTGATCGGCAGAAACGCGGACTTCTGTGGGTTTAGCCACCAGCTACGATTGGCGAGACCTGGAAATGGCGAGCGTGCTCCTGGCGGAGCGAGATGCCGCTGCCAAACAGTCGAAATTCGATAGGATCGCCGCCGATCGCCGCACTGGCAAATTCAATTTCGGCGCCCTCAACAAGCCCAAGCACCATCAGGCGCTGCACTTGCGGGTCACTGGCATCCACAGACTTGATAATGCCTTTTTCGCCACGTTTCAGCGTCGCAAGCGTATAACTATCGATTTTCATTGGTTTTTTCCACGCAATGTCCCTGCAATTATCAAATGATAATCATTCGCATTACTATACGCAATAGGGAATTGCACGGATACGCCAAATTGAGCACTGCTTAACAGCTTGGACGGCCGAACTCCTTCGGCAAAACGGCCTCGATGCGCTGCATGACATCCAGCCGATGGACCAGGTCGTGAATATAGTCGAGCCGGTCGGTTTCGAGCACCAGCACCTCGCCCATGTCATAAGAGGCGATCCAGCTTTCATAATTGCGATCCAGCCGCCTCAGGTAGGACAGCGGAATATCCTGCTCCATCTTGCGACCGCGCAACGCGATCCGTTGCCGTAAGGTTCGCATCGAGCACCGCAGATAGATCATCAGATCCGGCGGGCGAATGGCATCCAGGATTGCGGAGTAAAAGCCCTGGTAGGTCTGCCAGTCGCGCTTGGAAATCTTTCGCATCTGGTGCAGCGCAGTGGCGAAAATTTCGGCGTCCTCAAAGATCGTTCGATCGAGCGCCACCACGCCCTCCTGCCGGTCCAGTTCCTGGTGCAGCCGAAATTTGTTGCTGAGGAAATACAGTTGCGACTGGAATGCCCAACGCTTCATATCACCGTAGAAATCGGCGAGGTAGGGATTTTCGTCATTCGGTTCGTAGAACGGCGATACGCCGTAAGTCTTGTGCAGGAATTCGACCAATGTCGATTTTCCTGAACCCATATTGCCGGCAATCGCGATTGTTTTTTTCATTGGATTCGTACTTTACCGCATTGCTGCTATGATTGAACCGTGAGCATGAAGACACCAGATGTACTGATCTCGGAAGCCGATATTCAGGCGAGAGTCCAGGAATTGGCGAAACAGATTTCGGCAGATTACGGCGAGGATAGCGACCTTGTTATGGTCGGTGTGCTGAAGGGATCGTTCATATTCCTGGCAGACCTGTCACGTCGTATGGAAATACCGCGAACGATCGAATTTATCGCCGTATCAAGCTACGGGGATGGCAGTGTAACGTCCGGCGCAGTTCGCCTGGTGATGGACGTCCGCGGCAACATCGCCGGTAAACACGTGCTGATTGTCGAGGACATTGTCGACACCGGGCATACGCTTAAGTACTTGATCGGCATGATGAAAACACATCGGGCGGCATCAGTGAAAACCGCTGCGCTAATCCGCAAAGCAGACAGCGCCGAAGTCGATGTCACGATTGACTATCTGGGTTTCGATATCGGTAATGAATGGATCGTGGGCTACGGTCTGGACTATGCCGAGCAGAACCGTACGCTGCCCTACATCGGCGTCATTCAGCCGACGGACGTCTAGGCGTCGGCACAACCGTCAACATCAACTTCGATCGTCGCGTGCCCAATACCGTATTCACTTCTTAGAAAATCCTTGACCTCACGAAGCACGTCGGACTGCTGGCTGATATCGCAGGACAATGACATGTGCATCGTCAACATCAATTGTTGCGGCGTCAGCCCCCAGATGTGCACGTGATGGATTTCGTCGACTGCCGACACGGCCTCGACGATGCGATCCTGCAGCGCCTGCACATTGAGCCACTCGGGCGCACCTTCCAGCAGTATATGTGCGCTACGTTTAACCAGCGTCCAGGCACTCTTGAGAATGAGGCCCGCAACTGCGACAGACAGTAGCGGGTCGATCGGCGTCCAGCCGGTATAAATAATGACCAATGCCGCGACGATCGCCGCAACAGACCCGAGAAGATCGCCAGCCACATGCAATGCCGCACCGCGAATGTTCAGGTTCTCTTTGTCACCGGTGTGCAATATTGCAAAACAGGCGATATTGATTAGCAGTCCTGCTGCAGCCACTACCAGCATTGTCTCGCCCAATACCGCGTTCGGGCTCAGGAAGCGCTGCGCCGCTTCGAATAGAATCCAGCCGACGATGACCAGCAGGCTGAGCCCGTTAACGAATGCCGCCAGGATCTGAAAACGCTGGTAACCGAACGTGAGTTTGCCGTCCGGTGGTCGTTTGCTGACGTGGAATGCCATAGCCGCCAGTCCCAGCGCCATCGTGTCAGTCAACATATGGCCGGCATCCGCCAGCAGAGCCAGCGAACCGGACACGATGCCACCAATCACCTCGACAATCATGAACCCGCCGGTGAGGACCAGCGCGAACATGACCCGCCTCATATTGCTTCGATTCGTCTCATGAATATGGCCGTGATCGTGCGCCATTTCAGTTGCTCGCTTCCTGTTTGCTCAAGCGGTAAATCAGAATTGCCGCACGCTTGATCGCCAGCGGTAACGACGACAATTCCAGGAATTCGTCTGGCGTGTGCCCGCCTCCGCCAATGCCCCCCAAACCCGCCAGTGCGTCGGTATACGGTGCGACAAAGGAAATGTCGGCAGCTCCGCGCTTGCCCGGATCGAGTGCCGGCATCGCCTTGCGGCCCAGCGCCACATTAATCTCGGACAACACCCGTTGCAAAGCAATATTGCCTTCGGTCGGAGCCATCGGCGGATAGCCCTCGCGGAACTCGATTGTCGCGCTGGTGTGTGGATGATTGGCGGCAACAATGGCCAACATCGCCGCTTGTGCACGCTTGAGCTGGTCTTCGGAAATCGTTCGAATGCCACCATTGACGATCACTGTTCGTGGTACGACATTCGACTTGCCGAAAACGCTGCCACGGCTCGCGGCAGAGTCGTAACTGACTTCTGTACCGCCCTGGATATTGCCGGCGTTGAAGGTCAGGTGTTCCTCACCCCGTACTTCATCGTAGAACGCATCCAGAATTCGTGCGGCTTCAAATATTGCGCCCGCGCCGGTCTCTTCATTGAAGATATTCGACGAGTGCGATTGTCTGCCGGTAACCGTCAGTGTCCAGCGACTCGAACTGCGCCGGGCTATCGTCGCCCAATCGGTATCGTCAAAATACATTGCCTCTTCGAAACCCAGTGCAATGTCGGCCCATACCCCGGCCTCAACCAGGTGCTTTCGAGAGATGGATAGTGGCCTCCCGGATTTTTCCTCGTCGCCAGTATAAGCGACGACCATGGGAATACTTTCAAGCGCACCGATTTCCTGCAACGCACGCAACGCGTAAACAATAATCACGTTGCCCGCTTTCATGTCGTAGACGCCATGCCCGGTTGCGATATCACCGTTACGCGCAAACGGTTTAATACCATCGTCGGACTCAAACACGGTGTCGAGATGACCGATCAGAACAAACTTTTTACCCTCGCCGTTCTTGCGCCCAAACAGATGCCCTGCCCGATTTGTTTCTGCCGACATGTCGATCCACACGGTTTCGAGTCCGACCGAATCGAGTTCGCGTTGCATAACGCGTGCGACGGCGCGGACGCCATCAAGATTCATCGAGCCGCTCGGAATATCGACAGTTTCCCTGAGTAGCGCGATAGCACCATCGCTGTGCGCATCAATCCAGTCCGCCATGCGCTGTTCGTCCGGCGACAAGGCATCAACGGCCAGTGCATTGGCACCGCACATCAAAATCAAAACTGCCAAATAATGTTTCATTCTCAAACGCCACGGTTTCGTGGAATGCGAATGTGTTCAACCATTTCCTGAATGTGTTGAGGCGGTGGCGATGTCATCATGCTCACCGATATAGCGACGGCGAAATTCAGCAGCATGCCGATCACACCAATCCCTTCCGGTGAAATTCCCAGCAACCATTGCTCGGCCACGTTTTCTCCCCAAGGTGCACCGGCCCATTTCAGAAACAGCCCCTTAAAAAACTCGATGTAGCCATAGGTAAACAGCAGCCCGGTCAGCATTCCGGCAATCGCGCCTTCTCGGTTCATGCGCTTGAAGAAGATGCCGAGTAGTATGGCCGGAAACAGTGACGCTGCCGCAAGACCAAACGCAAATGCAACGACCTGCGCCACCCAACCCGGTGGATCAAAGCCGAGATAGCCCGCGATCAGGATGGCAAATGCTGCGGCAATTCTGCCGGCACGCAATTCGTTCTTGTCGGAGATATCCGGCAGGAAAATACCTTTGACGAGATCGTGCGAAACAGCCGCCGATATGACCAGCAACAGGCCCGCAGCTGTCGACAGGGCCGCGGCGATACCACCCGCCGCAACGAGCGCGATGACCCAGTTCGGTAAGCCGGCGATTTCCGGATTTGCAAGCACCATGATGTCGCGGTCCACAGTGAGCTCATTACCCCGCCAGCCAAATTGCTCGGCCTGGTTTTTGAAAGACGGATTGCGGTCATCGTAATACTGCACTCGCCCGTCGCCATTCTTGTCGTCGAATTGCACCAGGCCGGTCTGTTCCCAGGTATGGAACCAGTTCGGCCGTTGTTCGTAAACCAGGTTGCCATCGACGCTGCCGACTTCGCCCGTCTGAATCGTGTTCATCAAATTGTAGCGCGCCATCGAACCGACCGCCGGCGCCGTGGTGTAAAGTAGAGCGATAAACAACAGCGCGTAACCGGCTGAAATTCTCGCGTCGCGAACTTTGGGGACGGTGAAAAATCGCACGATGACATGTGGTAAACCGGCTGTCCCGACCATTAATGCCATCGTGATGCAAAACACGTCGATGCGACTTTTCGTGCCCGACGTGTACTGGTTGAACCCGAGTGACGTAACAATGTCATCAAGTTTGTCCAGTAATGACACACCCGAGCCCGTAATTTCGCTACCAAATGCGAGCTGCGGAATCGGGTTCCCCGTGATCTGGATCGCGATAAAAACAGCAGGAACCGTGTAAGCGAAAATCAGTACACAGTATTGTGCGACCTGCGTGTAGGTGATGCCCTTCATTCCACCGAGCACCGCATAGGTGAATACGACACCCATGCCGATCATCAAACCGACCGTCACATCAACTTCCAGGAACCGCGAAAACACAATTCCCACGCCACGCATCTGCCCGGCGACGTAGGTGAAGGAAATAAATATCAGGCAAATAACGGCAACGATTCTCGCTACTTTGGAGTAGTAGCGTTCACCGATGAACTCCGGGACAGTGAACTTGCCAAACTTCCGCAAGTACGGTGCCAGCAGCAGTGCAAGCAACACATAGCCACCAGTCCAACCCATCAGGTAGACCGATCCATCGTAACCAAGAAAAGCGATCAGCCCTGCCATCGAAATAAATGATGCGGCGCTCATCCAGTCGGCGGCAGTCGCCATACCGTTTGCGATTGGCGAAACGCCTTTGCCGGCAATATAAAAATCACCGGTCGTGTGTGCCCGTGACCAGATCGCGATGCCAATGTAGAGCGCGAAGCTCAGGCCGACGACAATATACGTGAGTGCCTGAAGGCTCATGACGCCGCCTCAGTCTTCATGCACATTGTGCTCACGATCGATGCGGTTCATTCGCCAGGCATAGAAAAATATCAACAGGACGAAAATGTAGATCGAACCTTGTTGCGCAAACCAGAAGCCCAACTTGAACCCGCCGATACGAATCGAGTTCAATTCCTCGACAAATAAAACTCCAAAGCCATAAGAGCAGACAAACCAGATGGCAAGGCAGAAACCGACCAGGCGGAGATTGGCACGCCAGTAGGCCAAACGTTTGTCAGTATTCATTGAGGTCATCATTATTGTTGTGGTGGCTCAATGTAGCAGGGAGTCGCCAGTGACCTCAACGCAAAGCGACGGCCCAATTGACGCTTGACGTGCAGAATAATGCTGACAAAAAAAAAGCGGCTCCCGTTAAGAAACCGCCTTTTCCAAACCTACGTTAGCACGTGGTCCTGGCCCCCTGAATCCCCCGCCAAGTCGTACCTGAAGGTGTCTTGCATTTTTCGGCGTGGCCACTTGTTGCTGAAAGGCTACGCTTGCTGGAATCAAAATTCGCAGAAAACCCGCAGTTTGTCAATCCTTTAAGTGGGTTCCAGCTGCATGGCGACCAAACCCGCGTTTTTTGTTGCTCAAATACCACATGTATCACAGGACTGCTTTGCCTGAAAAATCAATGCTTAAGGTCTGCGCATTAAGATTCATCGCGAACCCGATTGCTGAGCACGCCGACACCCGATATGTCGACTTCGACTAAGTCTCCCGCGACCAGCCATTGTGGCGGCGTCCGGGCTGCGCCAACGCCGCCCGGCGTTCCGGTGGCAATCAGGTCGCCGGGTAACAATTCGGTGAAGCTTGAGCAGTATTCGACCAAGGCCGGAATGTCGAAAACCAGCTCCGAAATCTGGCCACGCTGCATGACATTGCCGTTGACACGCGTTGTCAGATTGACGGTGGACACGTCGGGAATCTCGTCCTTCGTGACCAGGCAGGGGCCCGCGGATCCGCTTTGGTCGAAATTTTTGCCGGCAGTAAACTGCATCGTGTGCCGTTGCCAATCGCGCACCGAGCCATCCATAAAACAGCAATAACCGGCGACGACATCAAACGCATCATTGCGGGCAACATGGCGCGCGCGCTTGCCGATGACAACCGCCAGTTCGCCTTCGAAGTCCAACTGTTCGGAAACCCGCGGCCGAACGAGGTCTTCGCCCTGCGCGACCAGGCTACCCGGAAAGCGTACGAAGACGACCGGGTAATCCGGAACCGATCGACCCATTTCTTCGATATGCGGCCGATAGTTGACGCCAACACAAAGAATCTTGTCTGGATTCGGAATGGGTGGCAGGAATCGGATATCGGCAATAGCATGAACTGCGCCACTACGATCATCGGCCAGTTCGTTCTCAGCCCCAGCCGCAATAACGGACCGCAAATCGGCAAACCGAGCGCGATAATCGGTACCCGGCTCCCGCACATGTTCCGCGTCGAGAATGCCGTAGGTGTCGCGATTGGCGACCTTGAAGCTCGCTAGTTCCATTCTTTACTTCCTGTCTTACTTTTAAGGTTTGCATGATAAAGTACGCCAATGCTAACAATAAAACCCCTGAAAACGACGCTCGCCCTCCTGCTTCTTGCTGCGGTCAAAATGGCCGCCGCGGAAACAGCTATGCACAATATCGTCGGTTACACCTCGAGCAATGACGGCCTGCAGTCGTTCACCGTGCTTGTCTTCGATGATGAAGGTCGAGTCAGTGCAACCGGCGACGACCGACTGTTGCTGGCCTACCCGGCGGCAAAGCGAATTGATGGCAACGGCAAAACCGTTTTACCCGGCCTTATTGATGCGCATGCCCACGTGCTGAGTCTCGGCCTGTTGAAATCCAACCTGGACCTGACCGGCGCGCCGAGCGTTGACGCTGCCGTCGCTTCGATCAAGAACTATGCCGCGTCGAAGCCGGATGCGCGCTGGATTCTTGGGCGCGGCTGGAACCAGGTGCTGTGGCCAGTGCAGGAATTTCCGAGAGCGGCCCACATTGATACCGTCGTCAGTGACCGGCCGGTATGGCTTCGGCGCATCGATGGACATGCGGGTTGGGCGAACAGCGCCGCACTACGCCTTTCTGGTATTGATGACGACACGCCGGACCCTGTCGGCGGCAAAATCGTGCGGGACGACAACGGTCATGCAACGGGCGTACTGATCGACCAAGCCATGTCGATGGTCGAATCCCAGGTGCCAGCGATTGACAAGAATGAAATTCGTCTCGCCATTCAGGCGGCTACGGATGCACTTCTTGCCGAAGGCATTACCGGCGTCCATGACGCCGGCGTTGACCTGATGAATGCAGAAGTCTATTTATCGATGGCCGACAATCAGGAACTCGACTTGCGCATTTACGCGATGATCGGCGGCGCAGGCTCAGTCCTTGACGCCATTGCAAAACCGATCGAACATGACGCCCGCGACCGCCTGGAAATCACCTCTGTGAAAATCTACGCTGATGGCGCCCTGGGCAGTCGCGGTGCCGCGATGATTGAGCCCTACGACGACGATGCCGAGAACCGCGGTCTACCGTTCTGGACACAGGCAGAACTGGACGAACAGGTCGCCAAGGCCAATAGAATGGGCTTTCAGGTCGGCGTACATGCCATTGGCGACCTCGGTAATCGCATGGTTCTGAACGCGTTTGAGAAAGCCCAGGGCGGCAAGCCGTCGGCATTGCGCAATCGCGTTGAGCATGCACAAATCATCGCGCTGGAAGACATTCCACGATTTGCCAAACTCGGCGTAATCGCTTCGATGCAGGCGACGCACGCAACCAGTGACAAGAACATGGCGGAAGATCGGATAGGACCTAAGCGCATACTTGGCAGCTATGCGTGGCGGCGTCTGCTGGATTCGGGCGCCGTGCTGGCCAACGGTTCCGACTTTCCCGTCGAATTATCGAATCCGTTTCATGGCCTGTATGCCTCGGTCACGCGTCAGGATCGCGCGGGTGAGCCGGCCGGTGGTTGGTACAAGGACCAGGCGCTAACACGCGCCGAGGCACTGCATTCGTTCACACTGGCTGCCGCGTTTGCAGCACGACAGGAACACAGGCTCGGCAGTCTCGAGCCGGGAAAATGGGCGGACTTTATTGTCATCGATCGGGATTACTTCACCATTGCCGAATCGGAAATCGACGACATACGCGTGCTGCAAACCTGGGTGGCCGGTCAGCTCGCCTTTGAATCCGGCTCGACGCCTTGATTGTTGAGCAAATCTGGACCGGAAACGCCTACCGGAATTTCAATTATTTGATTGCGTGCCCGGAGACCGGCGACGCGCTTGCGATTGATCCGCTGGATTTCCAACAATGCCTCGCGGTCGCTGCAGAGCGCGGCTGGTCGATCACACAGATCCTGAATACCCACGAACACAGCGACCACATCGGCGGCAACAAAGGCGTCGTCAGGGCAACCGGCGCCAAAATCATTGCGCACAGCAACGCAGCGGGTCGCATACCGAACATTGATCGCGGCGTGGGCGCCGGGGACGTCATCAAGGTCGGGCATTCAGTCGAACTCGAGTGTCTCGACACGCCCGGGCATACCATGAGTCATATCTGCCTGCTGTCGAAAACCGATCAGCCAGCCTTATTCAGTGGCGACACGATGTTTAATGCAGGGGCCGGCAACTGCCACAACGGTGGCCATCCAGACGAGCTGTTCGATACCTTTGAGCGGCAACTGGCGAAACTGGGCGACGACACGCTGCTATACCCTGGCCATGACTATTTACTGAATAATCTTGGCTTCACGCTGGACCGCGAACCCGATAATGCGCTGGCTCAGAAAATGATCGAAGATTACAGTGATCAAGACCCCTCGAACGCACTGATAACGACCTTCGCACAGGAAAAAGAGATCAACATTTTCCTCCGGCTGCAAAATCCCTCGGTCATCGCGAGAATGGCTGAAGACTATCCGGAAGTTGGTGACAACCCGGATGCACGAACGGTCTTTCTTAAACTGCGTGAACTCAGGAACAGCTGGTAGCCAGGCGCTCCACGACGCTTCGAATTTCCGACTTGGAACTACCGGGTTGACTGGCCAGCCACAGGCACAGCAACGCAAGATACAGCTTGCGTTGCCTCTCGAGACTCTCGCGCCATCGCTGTCCATCACCATTAAAATAGACATCGAGCAATAAGCAGGCTTCGGTATCCGACAATTCGTGATGTTCGACAATGGTCGCGAGGTCGAAAAACGGATCGTTGTCGCAGGCATATTCCCAGTCTATAAAGATGATCCCTGGCGTCGTGATTATGTTCTCCGCAACCAGGTCATTGTGACAACAACACAGATTCCGGGGCAGTCGCATGTTCTCTATGACACGCTGGCACTGCTCAACGACGGCAGCTTGCAGCCCGCTGATCTTCTCAACGTAGCGTTTGGCGGCGACTCGTGCATCAAAGGAACGACCTGTCAGTGGCAGCGCATGAAGTTTTTTTAGCGCGCTGGCGACGAGTTCAATATTGCCTTTCTTACTCAGGCACTTTCGCGCCCAGGAGGTACCTTCGACATACTCACCAAGATACATTCGTTCATCGGTATAAATTACCCTAGGCGCCAAACCAGCTTTTGCTGCTGTATTCTGAACTTGCGCTTCGGCGTGCCGGGTATTCAATATTTCATCTCGTTCCGACACGCCCAGTTTGAGCACGGCACGTTTATCGCCCCGGGTCAGCCGATACGTTCGGTTCGTGAATCCTCCACTGAGCCGTTCAATACTTGCCCCTTCCCAGTCCGGAATGCCCGCGAGAACTTTTTTCGGATCTTGTTCCATTTACGCCTCTCTGTCCCGCATCGATTTTGTCCAGGCCACCAAACCGAATGGAATCATGACAATGTAAATTACAAACAAAATAGCGGTTAACTCCAGCTCACGCGACCAGTAAATGAATACCGACGCCAAATCAATTGCTAACCAGTACCACCAGTTCTCCAACACTTTTCTTGCGACCAGGAATGTTGCCCACACTGCGAACCATGTCGTCATCGAATCGATGTACGGGAATGCTGCATCGCTGTAATTATCCAACGCGGCTCCCGTTACCGCACCCAGCAGGGCAAGATTCGTGCCCGCCAGCAAATGAATGCGCAACGGCCAGGTAACCACGGGCAGTGTAGACGATTTCGCCGTGCCGGAGCGCCATACGAGCCAGCCATAGGCGGCCATCGCCAGGTAGAAGCCGTTGAGCACGGCCTCCATGTACAGCTTCGCGCCAACAAACAGGCCGATGTACATCGAGGTGCTGATCGCTGCGAATATCCAGCAGACAATGTTCTGGCGAATCGCGAAGACCAGGTAGGCGATTGCCGAGGCGACGGCGATAACTTCGGCCAGCGACTGCGCCCGCGCCTGATCCAGAACTTCTGTGACCAGACTCAATTGATCGGATTATTTAAGATCTTGATGGCAAACACGGCTTTCGGTACTCGCTCGAATGTCGTACCGATCTCTGTCGTGAGCGCAGCCATGACGACATCGAATTCGCCGCGCAACTGTGTGCTCATGCGATTGCGCTCCACTTCGACACCCTCGCAGCGCTCCAGGCGAGCAATGATGTCTTTTATCGGTGGAATGAAGTTCTCGTCCAATGGATAGAGACTGATATCAATAGCGACTTGCATGCCTTAAAACCTCCGTTCAAGAGTGATACCAAGCTGCCGTGGATCGCCGAGACGCGTGTACAGCGTAATCGGAAAATCGGGCGGTTCGTTACCAAAGTAAAAGCCGCGGACTGCATACGCTTCGTCGAGCAAGTTGCGCGCCCAAACGGACAGTTGCCAGCTTTCGTTTTCAAAACCAATTCGTGCATTCAGCAATTGATACGCACGTGATTTTTGATCGTGACTCACGTCAAAATAGAATTCGTCCTTGGCCGTCGCGTCCAGCCTCGCGAAGTAGCCTTCAGGATGTCGAAACACGAGACCCGCCGCGACCGTAAATCGCGGCGCGTGTGCTTGCCCGCGGCCGCTATCAAGCGATGCGTCGAGCAGGCCGACGCTGCTGTAGACCTCCCACTGTTCTGAAACGAAAAACCGTAGGTCTGCATCTACGCCAAGCGTCTCGCCGCGATCGCTATTGTCTGTGAAAAACACGAACGAGGCCGGGTCACCGGGAATCAGTTGCGTCGACGTGCGAACCTGCTGGTCGTCACGCCGATTGTGAAAAAGCGATGCATTGAGCTGCAACCGCTGTTCCAGCAAGGCGGCTCTTAAACCCAGTTCGAGTGTCCACATGGCTTCTGTATCGAAGTTTCGCTTTCCGGGTGGTACAGGACCGAGGTTGAAGCCACCGGCTTTGTATCCCCTGGAGAGACTCAGGTAAGCGTTGTGGACGTCGCTAAACGCGTGACTGAGACTGATTTCTCCACCCCACATCGACTCGGATGGCGAGGCGGTCAGCGCGGCTGTATCGCTGTAGTCTGTCGTCCGGTGTTCCAGCCGCAGCCCGGAGGATAGTGTCGTCGCATCGCCAATCGATAAATTGTACTGGCCAAAGACAGCAATATTGGTCGCTTGGTAGTCGCTGCCGAAACGATCATTGAGACTATCGGTGAAGCCGGAAAATGGGTCGTAGTAGTCACCGAGATTCAGCGTCAGGATTTCATCCTGCAATCGCATGGCATACACACCCGCCAGCCAGCGATCATTGCCCATGCGAATTTCCTGGCTGACGGTGTCGCGTTCGCGGTAGCTCAACGATTCGAAGTCGTATGTCACAGGAGCCCAGCTATCGCTATTGCCCCAGTCTGCATCGAAATTGAAGTCGATATTCGAGCTTGCAAAGGAGCTGATTGAGGTCAGCGTCAATGCGTTCTGCAAAATCCAGTCGATACGCACAGAGCTGCCAATACTTTCCTGCGCGTCACGCCCCGGTTTATCTGACAGTACGGTGTAGCTGTTATCGATCGCGAAAGCGTCGTAGCCGTTATCGATGTTCGAGTACATCACCGCGAGCTTTGCCGTGAATGAATCCGATGGCTCAAATAGCAGGCCTGCGCGCAGGGCCAACTCGTCACGGGCGTTGCTATCGTTCCGAGCCAGGTAGGAATTGTCACGAAATCCGTTGCTGGTGTATTGCTGAGCGCTTATACGGAAAGTCGTAGCCTCACTATCACCAATCGCTCCGCCCAATGCGGCGCCGATCGACAAAGCGTCATCTTCGCCTGCGGTAATTTCAAAGCGACCATCGCGTTCGGCCGACGGTGAAGTTGAGCGTACATAGATCAAGCCACCCAATGCGTTGGCGCCGTAACGACTGCCTTGTGGCCCGCGCAGTACTTCAATGGATTCGACGTCGAAAAGCGTCGCGACACTAGCAATGCCACTAAAGTCGATGTCATCAATCAGGAATCCAATCGATGGATTCGGTGCGCCCTGGTATTGCTCCAGTTCGCCGACACCGCGAATCTGAAAATACTTCGCTCGATGACCATCCCCGGACCAATTCATGTTTGGCACGATATTGACCAGTTCTTCGAAGTGTTGAACCGCGACGTCATTGACGAAACCGGCGTCCAGTACACTGACGCTAAACGGCACCTCTATTAATGACCGCTCGCGAAAGTCGGCGGTAACGATGATTTCGTCGATAATATCGGACGCGTTGGCGTGCGCCGACGCAAAGAGCGATACGGCAATAAGCCACGGTTTGAAACGAGTAGACATGATTCCCTTCCTACGCCGGCATTACCCGGTTCAGGTTCTAAGGGTTCCCGAGTTGCCAGACTGTCCGGCAAATCACTGAATCTCAGGCCATGACGGCCACCCCTGTGAAGAACGGGATGATAACAGAGTTGTGGCGGCGGCGCGGCGCTTCTAGCGGAGTCTCGCGATCAGGCTGGAGGTGTCCCAGCGCTTACCACCCATCGACTGAACCTCGGCATAGAATTGATCGACCAGGCGCGTGAGCTCGAGCACAGCACCGTTCTGATCAGCCTCAGCAAGCGCGATCGCGAGGTCTTTGCGCATCCAGTCGACGGCGAAACCGAAATCGAATTCGCCCTCAACCATCGTTTGCCAGCGATTTTCCATCTGCCATGACTGCGCAGCACCTTTGGAAATGGATTCGATCACAATCGCGGGGTCGAGGCCTGCCTTGTTGGCAAAATGCAGCCCCTCGGCAAGGCCCTGGACAATTCCGGCAATGCAGATTTGATTGACCATTTTCGCCAGCTGCCCCGAACCCGCTGGTCCAATCCGTGTCACCGCTTTGGCATAACTGTTCATGACCGGCAGTGCGCGTTGGAAACTGTCGTCGTCGCCGCCGACCATGACAGTAAGCTGGCCATTTTCGGCACCGGCCTGCCCGCCTGAAACGGGTGCATCGAGAAAACCCACCGATTTCGTGGCCGCCAGGGCTGCCAGTTCACGCGCGATGCTGGCTGATGCGGTCGTATGATCGACAACGATAGAGCCGGCGTCGACCGCCGACATCACGCCGTCGTCACCCAACAGGACTTCACGAACATCGTGATCGTTACCGACGCAACTGAAGACAATTTCGGCACCAAGAGCTGCAGCTGTCGGAGTGGCGGCCGATTTGCCGTTGAACTTTTCACACCACGCACGCGCTTTTGATTCAGTACGGTTATAGACCGTGACGTCGTGACCGCTCTTGGCAAGGAATCCCGCCATTGGAAAGCCCATGACACCCAGCCCGACAAATGCGACGCGCACTCAGGCCGCCTTGTTCTTTTTACGTGGATCAAGCCCGAGCGAGCGAGCGATAATTTCCCGCATGATTTCGGAGCTGCCAGCGTAAATGCGTGAAATTCGAGCATTGGTGTACATGCGGCTCACCGGATATTCATCCATGTAGCCGTTGCCGCCGTGCAATTGGACACAATCATCCGTCACCCTGGCTTCAAGCTCGCTGCAGAAAAGCTTGGCTTTGGCCGCATCCTCGGCACTGAGCCTGCCAGCATTGTGTTCCATGACACAACGGTCGACAAAAGCCTGCGCAACGTCCATTTCGGTTCGCATATCGGCGAGTTTGAAGCGCGTGTTCTGAAAATCCGCGATCGCCTGTCCGAATGCTTTGCGTTCTTGTGTATAGGCCATCGTCACATCAAACGCAGCCTCGGCGTTGGCGAGATATTGACAAGCGCCAAGCAGCCGTTCTTCCGCCAGAAAGTGCATCAACTGGTAAAAGCCTCGGTTCAACTCGCCCAGCAAATTATCCTTCGGCACTTTGACATTGTTGAAGAACAGCTCCGCCGTGTCCTGGCTCTTCATGCCCATTTTCTTCAGGTTCTTGCCGCGCTCGAAGCCTTCCATACCGCGTTCAACAACCAACAGGCTGAGCCCATGGCGGCTCGTATCCGTACGCGCGACGACGACCACCAGATCAGCCAGAATTCCGTTCGAGATAAATGTTTTTGATCCATTGAGGAGGTAGTGATCGCCTTTGTCTTCGGCCTTCGTGCGTATGCCGGAAACGTCACTGCCGGCACCGGGCTCGGTGATCGCAACCGCGAGTACATGTTCGCCGGAAATACATTTTGGCAACCAGCGTTGTTTCTGTTCCTCAGTTCCCAGTTCACCAATGTACGGTCCCACCAGCCGACTGTGCAGGGTCATGAAGAAGCCGGGATCGCCGTGCCTGGCGATTTCTTCGATCAAAATCTGTTCGTAACGAAAGTCCGGCACACCGGCGCCACCGTACTTTTCGTCGGCCCACATCAGCAACATGCCCTGTTCGCCGGCCTTCAGGAACGCTTCGCGATCAACGATTCCCTGCTCACGCCATTTCTCAGAGTGCGGCATCACTTCGTTCTGATAAAACGCCCGCGCTGCATCGCGGAACATTTCGTGTTCTTCTTCAAATATGTTTCGGTCCATCTCTTATCTCAAATCCTGTCTATTTTCCGCTGAATATCGGGGCACGTTTTTCGAAAAATGCGGCGACACCTTCGGCCGCATCCTCGGTATCGCGCAATTGGTTCTGAAGCTCCGCCTCCATCGCGTAGCTGCTGTGAAAGTCGTGATCCATTGCGTGACGCATGACTTTCTTGGTTGCCGCAAGCGACAGCGGTGCTCGTTGGCTCAGCTCCTTCGCCCAGCCGATCGCGACATCCAGTAGCTCATCGGCCGCAGCAATCTTGTTCGCTATGCCGAGCTCGACGCAGCGTTGGGCACTGATACGTTCCGATTCAATACTTAGCTGGTACGCGCGATGGTAGCCGAGTTGCCGGACCAGCAACCAGTTTGCGCCGCCATCGGGAACCAGCGAAATCGTCGTAAATGGCGACAACAGAAAGGAATCGTCCGCCATAATCAGCAGATCGGCGTACATCGCAAAGGACAGTCCAATACCGGCTGCGAATCCCGGCACTGCTGCAATGACCGGTTTTGGAATATTGGCGATCGCCGCCAGCACGGGCGCATACTCGAACAGCAGTTTGCCCTGTGTCGACCGGTCGCCGACGAAGCCCTGTTTCAGATCGGCTCCGGCACTGAATGCTCGCCCCTCGCCGGTCAGTACAATACAGCGCACCGACGTGTCGCGGTGCGCCTTTTCGAACGCGAGCAACAGTTCAGCACAGAGTTCACTGGTAAAACCGTTAAGCGAATCCGGACGGTTCATCGAAATAACTGCAACGGCGTCGTGCTGCGTATACAGAACTGTGTCCATTATTTACTTGCTCCGTAAACTGCAGGCGATTACATGTTGCGGCGATATTCGCCGCCAACGTCATACAGTGCTGCTGAAATTTGACTCAATGAGTTGGCTTTAACCGTTTCCATCAGTTCGGCGAACACGTTGCCGCGTTCACGCGCCACCGCCTGCAGTCGTTTCAATGCTGCTTCGCTGTCGTCACTGTGTGTCGACTGGAACGCACGCAAGTGGCGAATCTGATCCTGTTTCTCACCCTCTGAGGAGCGAATGAGTTCGAGTTCATGCACCTCGTCCTCCTGGCCCGCTTTTGGCAAGAACGTATTGACGCCGATCAACGGCAGGCTGCCATCGTGCTTGCGCCCCTCGTAGTAGAGGCTCTCATCCTGAATTTTGCCGCGTTGATACATCGTGTCCATTGCACCGAGAACGCCACCGCGTTCGGAAATGCGCTCGAACTCCTGGTAAACCGCCTCCTCGACGAGGTCGGTCAATTCATTAATAACGAAAGACCCTTGCCAGGGATTTTCACAGAAATTGAGGCCGAGTTCGCGAGAGATGATCAACTGAATCGCAACCGCACGGCGAACTGACTGCTCGGTCGGCGTCGTTACGGCTTCGTCGAACGCGTTTGTGTGCAGGCTGTTGCAATTGTCGAACAATGCATACAGCGCCTGCAAGGTCGTGCGAATGTCGTTGAAGCTGATTTCCTGCGCATGCAAACTGCGCCCCGAGGTTTGCACGTGGTATTTCAACATCTGCGAGCGTGCACTTGCGCCATAGCGCTCACGCATTGCTCGCGCCCAGATACGTCGGGCGACGCGGCCAATCACGCTGTATTCAGGATCCATGCCGTTTGAGAAAAAGAAACTTAAATTGGGTGCAAAGTCGTCGATGTCCATGCCACGCGCGAGGTAATACTCAACAATGGTAAAGCCGTTCGACAAGGTAAACGCGAGCTGACTGATCGGGTTCGCACCGGCTTCGGCGATATGATATCCGCTGATTGAAATCGAATAGTAATTGCGAACCTGGTTGTCGATGAAATACTGCTGCACATCGCCCATCATTTTCATCGCAAACTCGGTCGAGAAGATGCAGGTGTTCTGGGCCTGATCCTCTTTCAGAATGTCTGCCTGAACGGTACCGCGTACAGCTGCCATCGTTTCCTGCTTGATACGCGCATAAGTCTCAGCGTCGACCAACTTGTCGCCTGAGATTCCCAGCAAACCCAGCCCCAGTCCGTCGTGGCCGTCCGGCAGTTTACCGACGTATTGCGGCCGCTCGCGATTCTCGAAGTACGCGTCAATCTTCTTTTTCGCGTTTTCCCACTCGCCACTGTCACGCAGGTGCTTCTCAATCTGCTGGTCAACCGCAGTGTTCATGAAAAACGCGAGAATCATCGGTGCCGGACCGTTGATGGTCATGGATACAGATGTCGTGGGCGATGAAAGATCGAAGCCCGAATAGAGCTTCTTCATGTCGTCGACCGTCGCAATCGAAACGCCCGAGTTTCCGACTTTGCCGAATATGTCGGGACGCTCATGCGGGTCCTCACCGTACAAAGTGACAGAATCGAAGGCTGTTGAAAGGCGCGCTGCTGGCTGATCCTGTGACAGGTAATGGAATCGGCGGTTCGTTCGCTCCGGCGTGCCTTCTCCTGCGAACATGCGCGTCGGGTCCTCGCCAAGTCGCCGGTAGGGATACACGCCGCCCGTATAGGGGTAGCCGCCGGGCAGGTTTTCCTTGGACAGGAATTTCAGCAACTCGCCCCAATCCGAGTATTCGGGTGCTGCAATCTTCGGGATGCGCTGGTGACTCAGACTTTCGAGATAATTGTCACCGGTAATCTCTCGCCCGCGCACCGTGTAGCTGAAGGTTTCGGACTTGACGCCTGCCTTCTGCGCTGGCCATTCCTGTAACAGGCGGATTGATTCGGCACTGAGATCGGAAACCGCTTCCTGGTAACGCTGTCTGAACAGCGTAAGACTGCTGTCATCGCCGCCGAGCAGATCCTCAGCTTTGTATAACTCCAGCACGCCGGGCAGCTTCGTGTCCTCGACCAGCTTCAGCGACTCGTACAAATGCTGCGCCCGACTGGCAATGCTCGCCTGCGATTCAGCCTGGGCGTTGGCAGCCCGGCCCTGCTCCGCAATTTCGGCAAGGTAGCGAATTCGTGCGCCGGGTATGGTCGCCGTTGATCGCGGCTCCTTGTTGTCAGTGTTGATGTCCGGCGTCCAGTGGTCCGCATCCAGGCCGGCTTTCTCAACAACGCGCCTGCACAATTCCTTGAACATCCAGCTAACACCCGGATCGTTGAATTGACTGGCAATGGTTGGGTACACGGGGATATCGGCGTCGGCGACTTTGAACGCGACGTGGTTGCGCTTCCATTGTTTTCGGATGTCGCGCAGCGCGTCTTCTGCACCGCGCTTGTCGAACTTGTTCAGCACGATGAGATCCGCGAAGTCGAGCATGTCGATTTTTTCGAGCTGACTGGCTGCTCCATATTCACTGGTCATGACGTAGACTGAAAAGTCGACCATGTCGACAATCTCGCTGTCGCTTTGACCAATGCCCGCGGTTTCGACGATGACCATGTCGAAACCCAAACTCTTCAGGAACAAAATATGGTCGCTGAGCATCTCACTGGTCGCAAGATGCTGACGACGCGTCGCGATCGAACGCATGTAAATGCGTTCACAACGCAATGAGTTCATTCGAATGCGATCACCCAGCAGTGCACCGCCGGTGCGGCGACGCGTTGGGTCAACCGCCAGTACGGCAATGCGTTTTTTATCGAAGCAGGCGAGAAAGCGGTTCAGCAGTTCATCGGTGACGCTGCTCTTGCCTGCGCCGCCGGTACCGGTAATACCGATCACCGGAACCTGCCCGGCCTGCACATGCCATTCCTTTCGCAGTTGCGTCAGTTGCGCGTCGCTGAAAACGCCCTCTTCGAGCGCCGAGATGGTCGCTGCAATATCCGTCGTATCTTGTGGATCAACTGACGCAGGTGCCGCCGACGATCGCCGACCCTGCACAGTTCGCTCGATCAGGTCATTGATCATCGCTTCAAGTCCGAGCTCCATGCCATCGTGCGGGTGATAAATTCGCTCCACGCCGTAGGCCATCAATGACTTGATCTCATCCGGTGTGATCGTGCCACCACCACCACCAAACACCTTGATATGTCCCGCGCCGGACTCGCGCAGGCGATCGATCATGTATTCGAAGAACTCGGTATGACCACCCTGGTAGGAACTGATTGCGATGCCGTCGGCGTCTTCCTGGATCGCCGCCCGCACGATATCCTCGACGCTACGGTTGTGGCCGAGGTGAATGACCTCCGCACCACGCGCCTGAATCAGCCGTCGCATGATATTGATGGCGGCATCATGTCCGTCAAACAAGGACGCGGCGGTGACGAAGCGCAGCGGTGCCTCACGGGTCTTGCCCGAGACGCCTGGCAGATCGCTGGCTACACTACTCATTGCCGAATTTCCTTAAAAATCAGTGACTTTGCGGGTTGCAATTATTTTAATCTGGATTAAAATAATCCAGATTGACGCAGAACTCAAGTGCCCGTGTCGCAATGCACGAGCGCATAACAGGAATTACCATGGCATCAAAGGCCAAAGAGACCCGTTTTCAGCTGCAAAAAGGCCGCATGCTCCGCGCGGCCGCACAGTGCTTCAATCAAAAAGGCTACAGCGGCACCTCACTGCGTGACGTCGCTGCGGTACTCGGTCTGACCGACCCCGCCCTCTACTACTATGTGCGCAACAAGGAAGAGCTCGTCTATCTTTGTTACCTGCGTGCGGCTGCGCTCGGTCACGAAGCGCTGGAGCGCGCCAAAGACGAAGGCAGCAACGGCATGGATATCGCCTTGCGCTATTTTCGCCATCACATCGAAATGATGGTCGGCGAACGCGGCCCGATCGCAATTATGAGTGAGATCCCTTCATTAAAACCCGACCACCGCAACGAGGTCCTCGCTTTGTCGCGGCGCCACAGCCTGAATTTCGAAGCGGTACTGGAAGCCGGAATTCTCGACGGCAGCCTTGAAGACTGCAACGTACGCATGACCGGTAACGCCATCATGGGCTCGATCAACTGGATTCCAAAGTGGTACCACGGTGATCCCTCCATGGGCCGTCAACTGCTTGAGGAATTCCCGCAAATCCTGGCGCGCGGATTACAATGTAGCGTATCACTCGCTGATGCGTAAGCGTTCCTCGACCTTGCGTTCAAGCTCGCCCAAGTTAATTTTCTCCGGATTGGTTTCGAGGTCCTTGAACTCGCCCAGCTGTTTCAGTCTGATCAGGCTGTCTTCCAGCTGATCACGAATACTGTCGCGATAGCTGATGCTGGATGTCATTCGACCGCTGCGTGGATCGACAATGCTCACCTGGCTCGCCTCACTTCCGAGGCGAGATCCGGTCATCTGCCGAAGCCTGCCGTGGTCTCGCTTGATGGTCGCCAGCAGAATCGCGAGGTCGCTGAATTCCATGCGAAGCTCACCGTATAACTCATCCGAATCGCGTATTTGCTCGCTTGTCAGGCTGCGGGTCAGTTGGTCGCGCACCTCGGCGAACTCTCGCGTGCCGCGCTCCGCTGCCAGCTGGTACCAGGCCGACGCCGCCACATGATTTTCCGGGACGCCCAGTCCCATGTGGTAAAGATAGCCGATCATGTACTGCGCGTACTTGTCGCCGATCACGGCCAACTCGTTGCGGTAGATAAAGAACGCACGTTCGTACTCGCCAGCAACGAATAGACCGTCAACCTTGCGCTGCATCGCGAGGGTCCTGCTATCGGGTCGATTGACCGAGATACCTGAACCGCGCTGTGCCAGCACGATATCTGATACCAGCATCGATCCGCAGACGAGCAGCGCAAAGAGGGCCTTATTGAGTCGTGATGCGTTGATTTGCACGTTTCCCCTATATGGTCCTGATTTTGAGTACCAATTAAGGATTTGGTTCCGACGGTGCAGCGAATACGCAGAGCACGTCAATCTTTGAAATCTGGCTGGCGCTTCGCGAGGTTCGCCCGGACAGCTTCAATCTGGTTACTGCCACCAATTATGCCAGCTTGCAGGCGCGCCTCGAGTGCCAAAGCGTCGGATTCGGTCATTTGCCAGGCCTGGTTGACCAGCGATTTAATGCCACGTATTGCGTCAGGTGAACGTTCAGCACATTCGCGTGCGAGCGTGTAACTGGCGTCGATTGGATCTTCGACGACGTCCGTCAGTAAGCCGATGGCGTGCGCTTCTGCGCCGCTCAGAATACGCGCACTCCAGGCAAGCGCTTTGACATGGTCTGGTGCCACCAGGTGCCGCAACGTGGCACTGAGTCCCATGTCCGGAATAATGCCCCACCGGGCTTCCATGATCGATAGCCTCGCGTCCGGACTCCCATAGCGAATATCAGCGCCGAGAGCGATCTGCAACCCGCCGCCGAAACAAACGCCCTGAATGGCACAGATCACCGGTATTGGCAGCTCGCGCCACGCGTAGGCAGCGCGCTGAAACACGTTGGCTGGCGACGGACTGACCGGCGTCCTGAGTGCCTCGCTGAAATCAAGTTCCGGGTCACCGAACACGCCAAGGTCGATACCGGTACAAAAATTGTCACCATCACCGCGCAGCACAACTGCGCGCACGGAGCGGTCGCTTGCGATCTGATCCGCCGCATCGCCCAATGCTTCGAACATACGCATGTCCAGCGCATTGAGCTTGTCCGCCCGATTCAGCATGACGTCGGCGACGTGCGCCTGGATGCGTATTCGGACTCGATCTGTCACAGGACGTTTCGCAATTTATGTCACCAGCGTGCACTTGCCATTGCGCAGCACAATGGCGTCCCGGTCTTTTACAGTGCAACGGAAAGAGATCACATTGCCGTCCTGCCACATGTCCGTGGTGATGACGTCACCTGGGAATACCGGAGACGTAAAGCGCGCCTCGAAACTCTCGACCAAAGTAAAATCATAGTCGCAAATCGTTTTCAAGATCGCGCGACAGGCAATACCGTAACTGCACATACCATGCAGGATCGGAACATTGAAGCCGGCTTGCGTGGCGACCGCCGGGTCTGCGTGCAGTGGGTTGCGGTCGCCGGTGAGGCGAAATAACAGTGCCTGGTCTTCGCGGGTTCCAATGTCGCAGCTCAAATCCGGGTCGCGGCGAGGTGCACGGTGTGGCCGGGGGCCGGTCCCGGCAGGACCACCAAATCCACCGTCACCTCGCGCCATTACGGTACATCCGAGCGTAAACAGAACGGTATCGTCGCCTGCAAACCTGCCCTCGGCTTCGAACAGAATCAATGCGCCTTTGCGCGGGCCCCAGTCAAAAGCGCCGGCAACACGCTTGTTGATCAGGAGATCGGCACTCGCCGGTAACGGCCGGTACAAAGTCATGCGTTGCTCGGAATGCAATACCTGGCTGAAATCCCAGCCCAGGCCCGGAGGAAACATGTCCGGCACCAGCACCGACGCCAGTGTCGGCATCGTCTTGAACGCGCTGCCCTGCTCGTACACATACGGCAGCTCTTTCAAGTCCACGGGATTGCGCCCCATGCCAACACTCAGTGCATAGAGAATAGCTTCAGAATCATTGTAGGAAAGTGGCAGGTCGACGACTTCGGTCGCCATTAGTTTGTCGTAGTCAAGCGGCATGATTCATCCATTATTCACTTGGCGTGATTGTACATGGACTTACATGCGAAATATGCCGAAAGGCGCCTCTTCATCGTTGCTCGACGTCGCCGCTGCAGACAAGCCATGGGCCAGCGCGGTGCGCGTGTCAAGAGGATCGATGACACCGTCGTCCCATAGTCGAGCGCTGGCATACAGCGGATGTCCCTGCGTTTCGTACTGCTGGCGAATCCGCTCTTCGTAGTCGGCCTTATCATTGTCCGGCCAGTTTTCCCCTCGTGCCTCGAGCCCATCCGCTTTGACAGTCGAGAGAACCAGCGCTGCCTGTTCGCCGCCCATGACAGAAATACGCGCGTTTGGCCACATCCACATCATGTTCGGACTGTAAGCACGGCCACACATCGCATAGTTGCCTGCACCGAACGAACCGCCAATGATGACAGTGAATTTGGGTACATTCGCGGTGGCCACCGCATTCACCATCTTGGCGCCATCTTTCGCTATACCGGCATGTTCGACACGTTTGCCGACCATAAAGCCTGTGATGTTCTGCAGGAACACGAGCGCAATGCGGCGGCGATTGCAAAGCTGGACAAAATGAGCACCCTTTTGCGCGGACTCGGGAAACAGGATGCCATTGTTTGCAACGATACCAACGGGATAGCCGTCGATATGTGCGAAGCCACAAACCAGTGTCGCACCGTAGAGTTTTTTGAATTCCTGGAACTCTGAGCCATCAACAATTCGCGCGATGACCTCGCGCACGTCGTAAGGAAAACGATATTCGCGTGACACGATCCCGTAGATGTCTGCCGCTTCGTATGCCGGGTCCAGAGGTTCACGTCGGTTTTTTGGCTGGGCTTTAGGCACATTCAGGTTCTCGACAATTTCCCGCGCAATTTGCAGCGCATGCTCATCATCGTTGGCGAGATGATCCACAACGCCTGAAATGCGCGCATGAACGCTACCACCACCGAGCGTTTCAGCATCGACTTTTTCGCCGGTCGCTGCCTTTACGAGCGGCGGGCCGCCGAGGAAAATCGTTCCCTGGTTGCGTACGATAATCGACTCATCGCACATGGCTGGCACGTAGGCGCCGCCTGCGGTGCACGAACCCATGACCACGGCAATCTGGGGTATCGACGCGGCTGATAATTTCGCCTGGTTGTAAAAAATACGACCGAAATGATCGCGATCGGGAAACACCTCGTCCTGGCGCGGAAGAAACGCACCACCCGAGTCGACCAGGTAAACACAAGGCAGGCGATTTTCCATCGCGACTTCCTGCGCCCGAAGATGCTTCTTGACAGTCAATGGGTAATAGGTGCCACCCTTCACCGTCGCGTCATTCGCGACGATCATGCACTCAATACCATGAATCTTGCCAACACCCGTGACAATGCCGGCACAAGGAACATCGTCGCTGTACACGCGCCACGCGGCCTGACGACCCAATTCCAGAAAATCGGCATCCGGATCGAGTAACGCTCGAATTCGGTCACGTGCCAGAAGTTTGCCACGTGCCTTGTGCTTGTCACGCGAACGCTCCGGCCCACCCTGCATAATATAGTCGTTAACTTCAGTGAGCTCTTCAACCAGCTGCTTGTGCGCGGCGGTATTTTTTTCAAAGTCTTCCGACAAACGATCAATTTTTGTCTTGATAATGGGCACGTGCGTCCTATTGGGTAGCGTTAAACAATTCCCGACCGATCAGCATACGTCGGATTTCACTCGTTCCGGCACCGATCTCGTACAGCTTGGCGTCGCGCCAAAGTCGACCCGCAGGAAATTCATTGATGTAGCCGTTGCCACCGAGTGCCTGAATAGCTTCGCCCGCCATCCAGGTTGCTTTCTCGGCCGCCACAAGAATACATCCGGCGGCATCAAAACGGGTAGTTTGCGAGCGATCGCAGGCACTGGCAACCGCGTACACGTACGCACGGCAGGAATTTAAAGCCGTATACATGTCTGCAATCTTGCCTTGCATCAACTGAAATTCGCCGATTGGTTTACCAAATTGCTTGCGGTCGTGTATGTAGGGCATCACCAGGTCCATACAAGCGGCCATGATTCCCAAGGGTCCACCGGCGAGAACAACACGCTCATAGTCCAGGCCGCTCATCAGGATCGCCGCGCCTTTGCCTTCTTCGGCAATGCGGTTTTCGACGGGTACGCGACAATTCGCAAGCAGCACTTCACTGGTATCGGAACCGCGCATGCCGAGCTTGTCGAGTTTTTGTGGCGTCGAAAGACCGGCTGTGCCGCGTTCGACAAGAAATGCCGTTAGCCCGCTTGAGCCCTCTTTCTGGCCGGTTTTTGCGTAGATGATCATCACGTCGGCACCCGGCGCATTCGTGATCCACATTTTTGACCCGTTCAACACATAGTCGTCACCATCACGCACCGCCGTTGTCCGCATGCCCATGATATCCGAACCTGCACCTGGTTCACTCATCGCGAGCGCGCCGAGGAACTCGCCGGACACAAGTTTTGGCAGGAAACGCCGCTTCTGTTCGGCAGACCCCCAGCGGCGTAGCTGGTTCATGCACAAGTTGGAATGTGCACCATAGGACAGGCCAACGGACGCAGAGGCGCGGCTGATTTCTTCCATTGCTATGACATGAGCCAGGTAACCGAGACGCGAGCCACCAAATTCTTCTTCGACAGTTATGCCCAGAAGTCCCAGCTCACCGAGCTGTGGCCACAAATCAGACGGAAATTGATTGCTTTCATCAATCTCGGCAGCGCATGGTGCGATGTGATCGGCCGCGAAGCTGCGCACGGTTTCACGTAACAGGTCCAGTTCTTCGCCGTGACCAAAATCGAATTCGAACATTGAAGTGAAGTCTCACCGTTGAAAGGGCATCCATTATCCCTTCATGGTGCTGCAATGCCCTATACCGACGACGTGGTAGCCACCCCGCTCAGCTGGCAGACAGGGCATCAATAAAGCGCGAAAACAACTCGTACTGGGACGTAATTCCAAGCTTGGCAAACAGGTTGCGTTTGTGAACCATGACCGTACCCGGTGCAATGCCCAACTCGCGAGCAATTGATTTTGACGAATGCCCGCGCAGTAGCAGCTGCGTAATTTCGCGCTCGCGTTGCGTCAATTCACCCTCGGCAAAGTTCTCGAAGCACCGAGTCAGACGCTTGTGCATGTCGTAGTCGCGATCGGCAGGCACACTGTTGTCAACATCGTCATCCCAGATTCTTTGCATCGCCGCGCGAATGATGGGTTCGAGCAGCTGAAGGCGATTCAGTTCGCTGCGAGTAAATCGCTTTTCCGTTCTGCCACAGACAAATACCATCGTACTGGTGCTGGAAACCGGCAACAGGAAGTCCATCTCGTCGACCAGGTGCGTGCGCTCGACGTACTGCCGGTAGTACTCACTGGCCTTGAAACGATCCGGCTGAGTATCGCGAAAACGGCACATTGCCGGATTGCCCGGCCGCAGCGCCAGTTGGTATAGCGGATCGAGAAGGTAAGGCCCGGCCAGGTAGCGATCGAGGTAGTGCCGCGCACGTTGAGGTGCCATGGAATGATGCACGCTTTCCGGTGGCGCATCTCTGTGAAACACCAGCAGGCTGGTGCCATTGTTGGACACCGTCGAACTGACCAATACCGCGAGTCGTTCCGCAATAGATGCACTGTTCGTTGCGGCGATCAGGCCGGCGACGTCACGGTGCCATCGCACGCTATCAATTACCGTCTTCAAAGGCAGTCGCAGTCAGCGCTGATACGGCGTTGCCGTCGAGTTGAGTGTGCTAGCGCTGCAGCGAATCTTGCCAAGAGAGTCGGGCATGGTCGCTTCCCCCTAAAAGGACGTCAAGAATGAAGCAGCATTGCCACCAATGGGTCCACTGCCGGTTTGTGCAACTCGTAAATAGTCCCGGCCTTGTGGATACCCTTCAGGTTGCGGATTGTAGATTCGGGACACTCGATTGTTGTGATACAGCTTTAGCTGTGATGCAAACAGAATAACAAACGCCGGATCGTTTGCAGTCATCTCGGCATGCAGCGCTGGCAAACGGTAAAACGGCTGGTTCATGTCCGCATGGTGTGCGTTGTGATAGCCGAAATTCAGCGTCAGCCAATTGAGCTTCGGAAATCGAAGCGACAAGACATTGCTAAACGTGTGTTCCTGCTCCCAGGCCTTGTCGCCCTTATGCGGTGCCCTCGAAGTCTCAAACAAGCTTGTGCTGTACGGATAGTCATGCTGCACACTATCCATAAAACGCAGGATATGCATCATGATTAGATAAGCCAGCATATACAAAATTGCGACCTTCGGAACGAATACCAGTGCCGCAATAAATATTCCGCTACGAATCAGTATCACCACGACATTCCTGAGGCGCTGATCGCGGCGCTGTGGAATGATAAAGGAAGTAAAAACCATCACGAAATGCATGATCAGGTCGTGCGCCGGCACGTACGCCCACTCCAGCGCGCGTGTAATGTTGGTAAGGAAAGGATGGCGCTTGAAGAGGTCGTCATAGGCAAACCAGACAACATCGTCGTTATCCACATGGTGGCGGAAATGTTTGTAACGCATATCCTCATAGGTGCCGTAGGCTGCACCACACAACCAACTCAATACGCGGCCGAGTTTGGCGTTATCAGCGATGCGCCTGAAAACCAGGTTGTGGCCGCATTCGTGAATCATGTACGCGGCAATCGTCATCGCGTGAGCCAATAACAGCATTGCAGCGACATTGACGGCCCAGGACGAATGAAATAGCCCGGCAATCCCCAGCGCGTACCCGCCGGCCGCGTAAAATACAGGCACGCTGTAGTACCGCAATCCGGCCGGGTCCTTTAGAACGTTTGACACACCCGCCATGACAAAATCCACCTTTCGATGCTGCATAGTTGTACACATAGCGCGAGGCTATTGCTAGCATACGCCCACGCTACCATCGCACCCGGAGCCCCGTCACATGAAGCTAGTCACCGCCATCGTAAAGCCATTTCGCCTGGACGACGTCCGTAACGCATTAAGTGAGGTTGGAATTCAGGGCATGACGGTCAGTGAAGTCAAGGGTTTCGGCCGCCAGCGAGGACACACTGAACTCTACCGTGGCGCCGAGTATGTTGTTGATTTCCTTCCGAAAGCAAAGATAGAAGTCGCGGTTTCAGACGACCTGGTTGAGCGCGTCGTCGAGACAATCGTCGAAGCCGCCAAGACGGGCAAAGTCGGTGATGGCAAGATATTCGTAAGCAACATTGAGCAGGTCTGGCGAATCCGGACCGGCGAAACCGGCGACAGCGCGTTATAGCCCTTAATGATTCCTTACAGCGGGATCCAGCCGAATCCGGCCTCGCGGCGATAGTAAACCGCGATCGCACGCCCGTAGATTTGGTCTTCCTCTACCGTGCCGAAGTATCGGCCGTCGGCGGACTGCCCACGATGATCGCCAATTGCCAGCACCTGGTTTTTCCCTACCGTCATGTTGAGCGGCGGCCCGCCACCATCCTGCAGATTAAGTTCAACGGACTTGCCATTGAAAATCTCGATATCGCCATTCGCATTCGACGCCAGCCATTCGCCATTAATCGCGAGGTGGCCATTTTCCACTACGACGTGATCACCACTGATTGCAACGATCCGCTTAATTAGCCTCACGCCGTCTCTCGGCGAATCGAATATCACGACGTCACCACGATCGACTTTGCCGGCAGCGACGAGGTCATGGTTTGTAAACGGAAGTCGATAACCATAAGCACGTTTGTCGACCAACACCCGGTCGCCCGCGAGCAAGGTATATTCCATCGAGCCCGATGGAACGTAATAATGATCGGCCAGTGTTGATCGAGCCGCCAATATGCCAACGATCAGCAAACCGAGCACTGAGATTTCGCGAAGGACTCTTGCTGCGCGCTGCATCGGGCCTGGCATATCCTGGAATTCCGTAATCCGTTTCAAAAGTAGACACTCACAACATCAATTAGTGCCCTGGCCAACATGAACCACAGCACCAAAGCACCGGCGACGTAGCAATAAAAACGCAGCATGACAATATTCCGCGTGCTGTGAACCAGACTATGCAAGACTCGCATCGCAAAAAACGCCCAGGCCGCCGTAACATAAGTGGTATCTACGTTGGCGGTGACGAACAGGTACAAACACAGTCCGTAGAAAAGCACCGGCAACTCAAACAGATTCTTAAGATTGCTCGCGGGATAGTTGACCGCTTCCGGCAGGTGCTCTTCAATTTTTGCTGGCGTGGTGTAGGTTTGCACGCTCAGCTTCGCTTTTTTCATCGCCGGGATTCGTTTTGCGTACATATAGAACCAGACAACTGCGGTCAGTGCCATGTTCAACAGCATCGGCACAAAAATAGCTTGATCTTTCATTTCGTCACTTCCCCTGTAGCGGGTTGCCGCGACGGCAACGCGGCTCGCCAGGCAGAAAGCTTACGCGCGTACGGCATGGCCGCATAGGCCGGGCTGGTTGATGGCAGCGCCTGCAAACTTATTGAGCACAACGGCCCTGGCAACACCAGCCGCCGGAACAAGGATTCAGCTTTTTTTCCATTAAAAACAATAGCCTCAATCTTCTCGTGTGCCCGCAAGAAAGCTTCAAAGTCGTTCACCAAGGCTGTTTTCAAGTCGATGTCGGCATCGAGGCTGCCTGGCCTTACCGAGGCTTGCAAGACATCCCAAAGGGCGATTCTTTCAGCGAGCAATGCACGACAGCGATCCACATACCGGCCGCGAATGTCGTATATGTCCTCGATGATTTTCCAAAAGCTGTTTCTCGGATGCGCGTAATATTGCTGAGCGGCGATCGATTTTCTACCTGGAAGACTACCAAGTACGAGCACTCTGGCATCACTACTCGCCAGTGGCGGAAAGCCTTCGGAGCGGTCCATTGAGAATTCTACTCAGACTTCTTCGTAGGGCATCGACTTCATGATTTCGAACTGCTCAGATTCCGAAATTCCGCGTCCCAGCCAGTTTGCGTGGGGCCGAAATGCCTCGCGTGGCGTCAATGCAGAAACACCGTCGATGTGAATATCCTGACGCAGGAAAAATGCGTTGGTGCCCGTCAAGTCACAGTCGATCAGGTAATAACCTTTGCGTCGGCCCAGACCTTCAAGTGCGGCAAGGGACGCGCCATGGAAGAAACCGCTCGGATGTTTATCGTATCGCTCGAAATCGTCGTCATAGGGTACTGACCAGGACACGTCCGGGCCACAACCTGCGTTGTATTCAATACACACGACCCGAGGCGACACGCATTCCAGTTCCTCCCAGAACCAGAAGTCGTTGCCGTCGACATCAAGTGACAGAAAATCAATTTCCCGCGGCACACCATTGCCGGTGACGAGCTGCTGTAAATTGCTGCGTGTGATAAATGTTTGCACGGCCTTGACTCTGTCGAAGCCCATCTTTTTCGCCGTGTAATTAAAGAAGTTGACGTTTTCGTCGCTACCGTCCATCAACAGCCCGCGAAAACCCTCGTGTGCCATCAGGCGCAGCGAATTACATTGCACTGCACCAAATCCGAACTCGAGGAACCAGCGTGACTCGTACCCGATCTCGTCGAACAGGTAGCGAATGACACCATCTTCGCCGTTCTGGGAGAGCCAGCTGTATTCGTATCGAGCCAGGCCGGGCACGCCATTTTGTGAGGATGGTGGCCAGTTGCTTCGATCTGCCTTGCTCCATTTTCGTCGTACTCTACTGGCTCTCAGGGGAAACGGGATGAGCGTTCGTTTCAGCCACTTTTTGGCGCGTCGTATTCGATACTTTTTTACTGGTGGCTTAATCACGGTCGTCTTAGAAACCTTTTCTCGGATCGACGGCAGCATGCGGCATTGCATCGGCAAGTGTCGGAACCACGACAAAGTCGACATCGGGAAAAGTGTCCGCTATGCCGCCGAGATCGCTCAGCGTATCGATCGAAACCTCGGCGCGGGAAACAGAAGGGGTGGCAATTACCGTTGCAGGAAGCAGAACCAGCAGTCGATTTCTATTCATCCGCGCAGTCTACGCGCTTGAGCTCCACGGCAAAAGCCTGCGGCGAGCACACCGGGCAAGCCCGTCACGGACAGTCGCAGACAACTACTGAAATTAAGGCTTAGGCCGGGAAGAAGTCAATCGGCTTGGTCGTTGTAATGGCCTCGACATCTCTGGCCTCGAAGCGGAACAACTTCACGCGCTGCACCAGTTTGCGCTCGAGATCGTCATCACGCAGTTCGCTCGAGACAATCTCGCAAAATGAGACGGCGCCATTTGGATCAATTGTCAGCCGCAAGACCAGCTTGCCTTCAAGCGACGGATCGCGGCGCAAAGCACGATTGTACAGGGCAAAGATCGCGCCTTTGTTCTTGTCGAACACGAGCTCGATCTCTTCGCGCGAACGTGAGGCTTTGCCACTGGAGCCCGAACGACTCGCACCTGCCCCTGCCTGTCCAATACCGGCAACCGGACTGGCAACACGCGTCGTTGAACGACCGGCAATACCGCTGCCACCCGTATTTCGACTCATTGCTGCGGTGTTGATGCCGCCCGACGCGGCACCCACTTTCGAGGTAATCATCGAGCGTTCGTTGCGTTCCGCTTCGCCCACGGAAGCACTCAGATCACGATCGTCAGCAACCTGGTCCAGCAAGTTATTGTCGACCAGATCAGCAAGATCTTCAGCAAACGGCATCAGGGCAGCCTGTGCCTGTTCGCGCGCCACCTCTTGACGATCAATCTCGGGTTCTGGCGGCGGTATCTCCTCGGGTTCCGGCTCCGGAACTTCTTCGACAACCTGCTCGGGCTCAGGATCGTCCGGCTGCGGCTCTTCTTCGACGACCGGAGGTGGTGGCGGCGGCAGCGGCCGCTCTTCGAGCAGTAGCTGCGCTATACGTGGTGGAATCTCCTGCACATCAAACGGATCGGGTTCAGGCACTGGAATGAATGGCCAGACCGCGGTGAGAACGGCACAGACCAGGAACACGATACCGAGCAGGCGCTGGAATTTCTTGTCCTGGCTCCTACCGGTTGTCCATGGCAGGTCATACTCTCTGTAAAACGGTAAATCCAATTCCGTGACTCCTAAACGTCGTCGCTGTGCCTTAACGTGCGGCCTGAATATTGTTCAGCTTGTCTGAACTCTTCTGCAACACAGCCAGCGATATCTGTCCGTAATCCGATTCCGTACACGTTGCCATCACTTTCTTTAACAATCGGTACGGTATGTCTTTGTCACCCATGATCGTAACTTCACGACCGGCGATATCATCCTTGGCCTCGCGACGCAGTACGCGATCGTTCTGTGACAACAAAGCTTCGCGCAGTGCGGGAATGTCGTTGCCTTTGGTCGCCAGGATGTCAGCGATCTTCGCAATCGGCCTGCCTTGCACAATGAGGTCGTTCTCGCCAATCAGAATCACCACGGTTTCCTTCGCTTTGTCCTCGGCGATGGATTCCGGCAATTGCAATTCCTTGGTACTTGGCAGCGTTTCGACGTCTGACGAGTTGACCAGCAGGAAGAACACCAGGATCGTGAAGATGTCCATTAGCGAGACGAGATTCAGTGCACCGGCGCCCTTATTGCGCTTGTGATGCTTTTCCATTCGTTTAGCGCGACCGGACTTAACCATCAGGCACCTCCGCCAACAACTGGCGCATCACCAATCGAGATATCGGGGAACAGGTCTTCACGTGCAACTGACTCGATATCTTCATCGATAATTTCGGCAACTCGCACTGTATCCATGATCTGGACCAGCACGTCATAAGCGATCTCCTGTTCGAGAAGAATCGATGCATCCGTCTTTTTCGGATAGCGTTTCTTCAACTCCAGCAGTTTCGTAGCAACAGCGTCGTAGTTGTAGCCATCATCTGTGTTCGGGTATTTACCCAACAGGCCCTGATTTCTATCGCCAATTTCAATCCCGTCGGATCGAACAATGACTTCCAGCTGGAAAACCTGATCCTGCGGTTCCACGGGCTCAGTAGAGGAGCCTGGCAAGTTCAATTCGAGAATTGCCAATCGCGAGAACACCGCGGTAATGAGCAGGAACGGAACCAGAATAACCATCAGGTTCATGAATGCCGTGATGTTGAGCTCAGCCGTGTCTTCGTTGTGACGACGACCTCTGCGGCTACGAATCATGGCTTTATGCTCCGGACGTCTTCAATTGGCGTTCGGTAACAGCGTTCAGAAACTTCACGCTTGCCATCTCGAGACTGTCGACCAGTGCATTCGTCTTGGTCTGCAACAATGCATGAATCAGCAACAGCGGAATAGCGGCCATCAGGCCAAACGCCGTGGTGTTCATCGCAGTCGAAATAGATGCAGACAGCATATCTGCCTTATCGGCCGGATTTGCTTCGGCGACGGCGGTGAACGCCGCGATCAGGCCGATAATGGTTCCCAGCAAGCCAAGCAGCGTTGCAATGTTCGCCAGGGTTGCGATGTAGTGCGTACGCTTTTCGAGACGCGGTAACACTTCCATCATGCTTTCTTCCATCGCCTTTTCGATATCGTCACGTCGACGAGCTGACTTAACCCGGTACAGGCCGTAGGTCAGGATCGAACCGATGGCTGCCTTGGATTTCGCCGTGTGCTGCGCTGCTTCCTGGAAATTACCGGCCTTCAGGAAAGGCACGATTTTTTTCCACAAAGCACGATTACTTGCACCTGACACCGTCAGGTAGGTCCAGCGCTCGATCGCAATTGCGAGGCCGAAGCCGAATACCAACAGGATGGGGATCATGAATGCTCCGCCGTCCTGAAAAAACCGCACGATAGTGCTCATTTGTCTGCTCCTCTTAAACAGTCATGTTTCGCGGCCGGTGGTCTGGCCGATTGAAAAATAATCGCGGCCATGGGCCGCTCCTACTCTTGTTCACTGCCGTACAGGTCATCGTAATAGTCGACCTGACGGATGAATTCTTCCCTGTCGATGGGTGCCAGCACCTCATCGAGCAGCGTGTTGACGGGCCTGCCCATCAAGTCACCCGGGTCCGCTTTTTTCCAGGGAACGATATACAAAACCTTCGGTAACTCCTGGTTACCGGTGATCTCGGTACGCCCCAGCTCGATCGAATCCATTACACGACTGCCGCTTGTTTGCCGTGTGATATCGCTGGCCGGAGCCGACGTATCGACCGAGGGCTCAATGTCCTCAGGCGCAATTTCTTCCGCCTCGGCAGGCTCCGATTCAAGCCTTGATGTGTCGACTGCCGGACCAATGTCATCGATCTCTTCCTGAGCGAAAGCAGCAAACGTTGCCAGTGAAAAGGCAAGCATGATGCCGGATCCGAATACGAACTTTTTGCTGGTACTCATGTCCGTCATTCCGCGACGTTTGCTGTACGCTGATTTGCCGCTACGCGACGCGTCAGGTCCGTGATCCACTTTTCAACCTGCTCGTCCTCGCCCACAATGGCTTGGTAGGCCTCAAAGTGCTGCAGAGCCTGATCCAGACGCTGCAGATACAATTCGTTAAGAACGCCCAGGTTGTAGTGTGCCAAGGCGTAGTCCGGCGAGACTGTGACGGCCTTCAAATAAGCGGCTTCTGCCTCGAGAAATTTGCCGTTTCTGCGAAGTAGCATGCCCATTTGGTTCAAAGCCGCAGCGTGATTGGGCGCAAGCCGCAGTGCGGAATCAACTGCCGCGCCGGCCGCCTCGTCATTGCCATTATTCGCATGAATAATGGCAAGATTGACGTAAGCCCCTGGATAATCAGGGTATTGCAGCAAAAACTCCTTGAATCTGAGCTCGGCATCCAGCAGGTCACCGCCAGCCATCGACGCGGTCGCCTGCTCAAACAGCGTCAGCGCCGCAGCCGGGATTGCCAGCGCTGTCGGGTCGCCATCAATTACAATATCCGCTGCAGTTGTTCGCGCACTTTCGCCCGATTCCCTGGGCTGGCCCGAGCCAGCGCAGGCGGTGAGCATCAGCATGAGGCACAGCGCCCCTGCAACCCGTCTATGCTTAATAAAGCGCTGTAACAACATTTTCGCTGCGCTCCTGTTTCGCGTATCGTGCTGGCATCAGATTGGCCAGTCGTTCGAAGCTTTTTTGCACCCACTCGTCATACACGCCGTTGGGTGCGCGATCGGTATTTGCCATGAATAAATCGATCGCTTTTTCTTCGAATGGGAACACCTGCTCTTCCAGCAGAATTTCGTATTGTTCGAGCGCATCGGCGTCGAGTTCCGTCGGGCGATCCGAGCCCATCAAATCCCTGCTGAAGCGCTGATAGACTTCCCCGAGTCGAAAAGTCGCCGCGGTCGTCACCTCGGCAACACCGTATTTAGCGGCACCGGTATAGGCGGCAATGACATCTTCCATCAGTGATTTCTTCAACTTCAAACTTTCGGACAGTGGCTGCGACAGCTTCACAACTTCAAATCGGCGACGCACCGGTTCGGCCAACTCAAGTGACGCCACTGCCGCGAGATAGCGTGTTCGATCCGAGCGTTGTGCGCCGGCACGTGCGTCAACATCGACCAGCTCTTCCAGTCGCGCGACGACACCCGCTTCGGTTCCGGTTTGTCGTTCGATTTCCAGTAAGCGGAATCGCGCCTCAATGGACTCCGACAAGGGGTTCGGGTAGCGCGCCAGTATGGTGTCCAGCACGCGTTGTTCGCTGGACATGGAACCAGCGGCTTCATAGAGTTCTGATGCTTTCCACAGTGCCTCACGTCGTACGTCATCACTACTCGTCTCAGCATCTGCAATGCGTTCAAACTCGGCGGCAGCACGACCTCCGTCTCCCGACTCAAGATAGGTGACCGCAAGCTTTTGCGTCACATCATCAGCAAATTCACTATCCGGGTAATCTGATCGAAATTTTTCCAGAACGCTGGATGCTCGGTTCCAGGCCTGCAGGTTAATCAGCGCGGCAGCGGCATCGTATTCAGCGGTCGCACGAATATCGGCATCCGGTACGACCTGCCCCAATCGCGTGAAATGCGCAACTGCCGTTTCCAGATCGCCACTGTCACGAGCTTGTTCACCCTGCTTGTAAATGGATGACGCAATGCGATCCTTGATTTCCTGATCGGCGACGCGATCATCAGTTGGTGTGAAATTTCGCAGGCTGTAGTAGGCATTTTCGGCGGCAACAAAATTGTTCAGATCAAACTGCGAATGCGCAATGACCGTCCACGCGGTCCTTAGCAGTTTCGCATCGACCTCCGGCTGTTTGGCAATGACTGCCTGACCGACAGCGATCGCGAGATCAAACTGGTTTTGTTGGAACAGGTCTTCCGCAACCGTTGTCAAAACTGCACCCGATTCCGGATGTTCCGGAAACGTGTCGGCGAACTTCAGACCGCTGTCGAGATACTGGCTGTGCCAGACAGATTTGCCGGCGCCAGTCAGTGTTTTTTCGTGCTCGCGGTAAGCCAGTATCGCGGCGTAGGCTGCCTCTGCGGATTTCTCATGAACGGGATAGTCATAGGCCGTGCGTTCGTATTCTGCCGTCGCAGCCCGAAAGTCTTCGCTTTCAAACAGGATTTCCGCCAGCAGGAAGTTGGTATTGGCGCTATCAGCCTCACCCGGAAAATACGCGAGGTACTTGCGGTACCAGTTTGCCGCTTCCTGATAATCGCTTTTCTTGCCATCCTTTTGTGCTTCAGCGTGGTAGTACTGCGCGAGATCCGTCAGGTTCGATTTCAGGTGCGCGGCGACTTCGGTATTCTGCTCGCGAGGATTACGCACCCAGAATTCACCATCCATGCCGTAGCGCTCGACGAAGTCTTTCTTGCCTTCGAGCACCAGGCTCGGGAATCCGCCCTGCTTGTAAGCTTCAATGACCTCAACCTGCAGCAAAGGTGCCTTCGGATGAAACGGATCGTGGGCGACGAAAGCTTCATAGGTGACTGCGGCGTCCTGGTAGCGCTCTTTTTCAAGGTACAGGTCACCGAGATTGCGATAGATGATGTAGCTGTAATGCGGATTGTTACGGCCAGCCAGGAAGCTGTCGATCGCGCTCGCACCATCAATATACGAAAAGCTGATGCTCAATACACGGAAAGTATCCTCGATCAGCTCTCTTTCGGCGCGCTTGAGTGTTGCCAGGCGCTCTTCACCTTCACCAATCTCGACATCACCAATCTTCCGGTCCAACAATTCGAAAAACGGGCTCAGACTTTCCTCGTGCCAGGCGAGCTTGAATTGCGACCAACCGAGTTTGTACAGCGACTGCTCATAAAAGCGCGACGCTTCGCCGTACTTTACGACATCCTGATAGGCAATTTCCGCATCGTTGTAGCGCTTGCGCAGGAACAACATCTCACCGCGGCGAAATTGCACTTCATCGATCAGCAGCGTGTCCGGAAACTTGACAACGAGTTCGTCAAGAACCGCAAGCGCTTCGTCAGTACGTCCGCCAACTTCGTAGGCGCGGGCAAGCTGGTACAGCACGGTGTCGTTGCGTCGATAGTCCGGATAGGCCTCCAAAAGCTGTTGATACAAGCCGACAGCATTGTTGTAGCCGGTATGATCCAACGCTTCAATATTGTCCGAGAGCTGTTCGGCCTCGCCAGCTTCCAGTTCCAGATCACCCAGTCGGCGCATCGCTTCGGCGCGTAATTCCGGATCGCCGGAAGCCAGATCCAGAAATGCACGGTAGTTCTCGCGTGCCAAATCGGAACTGCCGAGAATCACATTGCCGGATCGAACATCGGCCTGTTTTTTCTCGAGGCTCTTGATCGTATCCTTTTCTTTCGGTTTAGCAGCCTCTGCAGGAGCAACTGCCAACACCAGCGAGGCAAATATGACGCAAACAAAACTGCAGCGAGCGGCGATCATTGCGAAGCCTCCCCTGCTGTAGCAGCGACATCGTAAATCGCGGCGAGTGCGAATCTTGCCTGCACGGTGTAGACGTCAAGACGTTGCTTCTGTGCTTGCAGCTCATTGACAGCAATCGTCTGCAGGAAGGCGAGCTGTTTCACCAGAGCATCATCGACACGCAAAACCATGTTATCGATGTCCGGCCCCAAGCGATTAACGCGCTGGTTGAACTCTTCAAAGCGCAGTGGTTCACTGCGCATTGTTTCATCAATTTGTCGACGTGAGCGTTGCGCCGCAACCAGCGCTTCGCCAGCATTATTGAGATTTCGACGAATCCGCCACAGGCGATCTTTGAAATCACGCTCCAGCTGCCATTGCAGTACGCCCTTAAGTAATCGAATCTTGTCGCGAACCTCTTCCGCTTCCGGGATATTGGCCTGCAACGCGGGGGTATTTTCGAGTCCGGTGATTTCGCCCCACATCTCAAACTCTGAACGCTCAGCTAACGCAAGCCAATCGTGACTTTTTTCAATATTGTTCAGCGTCGAATCAAACTCCAACTTGCGATTGACCATCCCTTCAAGGTCGGCACGCGCAAGCGCATCTTCAACCCGCGGCAAGCGCTCGTCATAGGCCTGCTTGCGGGTCTCGAGCATGTTGGCGTAAACCACGACATTGTCGCGCCAGTTGTCGAGATTTTTTTGCAGGTAATTTAGGTCGCGATAGTTTTTCAGCCCTTCCTGAAACTCATGCGTTGCCAGCAAATGAAACAGGTACCGAGCCTCAGGGCCCTCCGGCAATTTCTCGAGCTGCCAATACCAGCCAGTGCTGTCGAGCGGATCGTTCGACAGAAATTGCTCAAACATCTGGCCCGACTCGATATGCGCGATCGTTCGGTCCAGCCGGTTCGTCTCTTCGTAAAATGCTTCAATGGCATTCAGGTAGTGATCAGCGGCCTGGCTGATGGAGTCGAGGCGCGCCATCGCGTAGGGAATGGCCAGCATGGATTCCTGTACGGCCGAATCGAGCAGATCACGGCCGCGAAGCTCCATCCACGGCACCAGCGCGCGGCGGTAGTTATCCATTTCCGCATCGGCCCAACCGACGCCCAGCAGTGCTTTGTTTGAAAACGGCCCTTCCAGGCGCACGCGTTGCAAAGGCTCCTTGGCGGCGGCCGGCTGGCCGTCCTGCAACAGAGCGTAGCCGAGCGCGAGATTGGCCTTGTCACGCAGCGAGGTCAGCTCTTCATTAAAGGGGTTCAGGTTGCCCAGGTCATCCAGCAATTCGTGAGCTTCGTCGACACGGCCACTGCGCACTAATGCAACACCAACGTTGAACTTCGCGTAGCTTGCCCACTCCGTGCGTCCCTTCCAGCCCTGCAACAATGCGACGGCAGCATCGTACTGACCCGTATCAATCAGTATGTTTGCGCGCAACATCAGGGCTTCGCGTTGCAGATTCTTCGGCAGCTCGCCTTCGATGTAGTCCAGGGCTTGTTGAGATTTGTCGCGGTAACCACGCTGATACCAGATCCTGGCCAGGAAGAACCAGGTGCGATCGCGAATCTCAGTGGAAACATTATCAGCAAGCATGCGCTCAAATATCGCTGCCGCTTCCAGGTGATGGCCATAGGACAGGTACATGCCACCGAGCAGTAACTCCGCCTCGTCCGCATGCTCTGTAAATTGCTGCTGTTGCTGTGCCGCCAGCAAGCGAACAATCGCCGGAAAATAGTCGTCCTGGTAAAAATAGAACAGAACTTCGCCGTACTGCGGGTCTTTGACGACAATGGAATCTCTGTCGTTCTTCGCGGCATGCACTGCAGGTGCCATCAGCACCAGCAGTACCAACAAACAGCGCAGTCTACTAACTATGGAGCGACATTCGAGCAAACGTCACTCCCATTCTTTGATGACGAATTCGGGCTGCTGCTTTTTGACACGGTCCGTTATTTCAAGCTCAACGTATTTGGCGCCTATACCCTTATCAAAGTTCAGTGTCGCGCCCCGCCGATAGTCACGCACATGGGGGCCTTTGCCTGTAAAAATGGCGACCAGCTCGTGATCGCCGGTTTTCAGATTCGCCATGTGCACCCGATGTACACCACCACGTATCAACGCATCGGCTTCGCGAGCCGTATAGAGATAATTTGCGACTTCCTTGCCATCGATCTTGATATTCACTGTATCCAGCTCGAAGTATTCGCCTACATCCATCGAGATAAAAAACGCGACTTGCGAGTTCGCCGGAAACAGCAGCTCTTCTTCGAGCAGGAAAAGGTCACGATTCAAATCGAGAACTTCTTTCTTCAGCGTCTGCACATCCTGGTCAAGACTGCGGAACTCCTCCCGGGAATCCGCGTCGTCACTATCCTGCGCCACCGTGCTCACACTGAACGCAAGTGATGCTGCGGCGATCAGGCTGATTATTGTTTTCGTCACTATTGCTTCTCCTGCGGACCCAATCGTTCATTACTCCCTGAGTAATGAACGAACCTGATCGAGATACTTGTCTTCGTAGCCGGGTTTATATCCGTGGTGTACGTAACGCACGTTGCCTTCGCGATCGACCAGAACCGTGACTGGCATCGCTTCAACTTCATACAGCTTGCTAACTTCTTTTCGTGCGTCGAACAGTACGGGGAAGTTCACGCCCAGTTCTTCAATCATTTGCATGGCACGACGTGAATCGTCATCAATGTTGACGCCGAGCAGGTTGAATCCGACGCGTTGATAGCGTGAATACAGTTCATCAAGCAAGGGCATTTCCTGGCGGCATGGACCGCACCAGGTCGCCCAGAAATTGATCATGACCACGTCGCCGCGATATTCGGACAGACGCAGGTTTTCCCCACTTGAGCTCTTTAGCGCAAAGTCGGGGGCTGTGCGACCTTCGAGACCTGAGGACGCAAGCGATGTTGCTGCGAACGCAGTAAGCAACAATCCGTAAGTTAAGTTCTTGATTTTCATCAATCCGTTCCTTGTTTAGCTCGGCCGAATCCTTCCGTGATCCCGAATGGTGACAGCCGCGGCCATCCCGAGCCGTGATAATCGTCACAAAGGCCCAAATTTCGTAAACATAATCACGCTGGCAAAACGCGACGCCGATGCCACGCAAACGGCACAGATTACGTTAAATCGACGTTATTCCCAACGATTCATTTGGTCTGCGATTTGAGACCTATGATAGGCGTATCAGCCTGAATTTAAAGTAAATATCCGTCGCCTTTCAGCGACATACAGGGCTTTTTTTCACGCCCTAGGGAGGGCCAGGTATCTCAGGCCTGGCAAGGCCGTCAGAGTAATAAACCTGCCCGTCGGCATCGATAACGATGCTCTCGTATTCAGGAAGCGACGCGATCAGGCGCAGTCCCTTGTCGACGCCCATGATGAACACACTCGTTGACAAAGCATCCGTTACGACCCCGTTCGGCCCGAAAACGGTCGCGCTGTGCACACCTCCGGCCGGTGCGCCGGTACCCGGGTGAATAATGTGATGATATCGAATGCCGTCTTCATCAAAAAATCGTTCGTAGTCACCTGAGGTCGAAATGGCTTCATCTTGCAGTGGCACCGAAATGGAGACTTCGCCATCCACTCGTGGATCGCGAATTCCAATCATCCACGGTCGCCCCCGCCGATCGCCGAGGAGTCGCGAATCACCACCCGCAGTGACAACGGCGTTGGTGATGCCGTGACCACGGAGTAGCGCGATCCCACGTTCGACAACATGGCCTTTTGCGATGCCGCCGAGATTGATCCGAACACCTCTTTTACGAAAGTGAATTGAATTGTTTGCCTCATTCAGCTCCAGGAATCGAAAGTCAATGTTTTCTATTTGCGCCGCGACCGTGCTTTCATCCGGACGAAGGTGTTTCCGAAAATCGTAGTATTGCCCAACGCTGTCGTAGGTAATATCAAACGCACCGCCCGTCATGCGTGATATTTCAATTGACTCGCGAATCAGGCCGAAAAGCTCCTCGCCGACGACTACCTTCGATTCTGCCGCCGATCGGTTGATTTCTGAAATTTCGCTATCATCTTTGTAGGTACTCATCAGGCGATCAATGCGGGCCGCCTCCTGAAACACCTCTTCGAGCAAGTCTTCACCGATCTCAGGGTCATCGCTCCACAGGTAAACGCTGACTTCAGTGCCCATCATTGGCCGTGCGTCAGCAAACCAGTCCGCAGCTGCCGCCGATGGCAGGCTGAGTAGCAGGAGCGTCGCTAGTTTTACCCCAAGCGCAAGGTTATGCTTGGGCTCACAACCTCTATTGAAGGAGCGGGACTGTGGTTTCATTCTTAATTTTCCTTGGCGTTATCGCCGCGGTGGTTTTCTGGGCGATCGGTATTTACAACCGCCTGGTCAATGAACGCAACCGCGTTCGCAATTCGTTTGCTCAAATCGACGTACAGCTAACCCGACGTCACGACCTTATCCCTAACCTTGTCGAAGCGGTCAAGGGCTACATGAAACACGAGCGCGAAACCCTCGAGGCTGTCATTCAGGCCCGCAACGGTGCCGTTGCCAGCCTTGATACTGCCAAGGCAGACCCTGCCAACGCAGAGGCCATGAAAAAGCTCGGTGCCTCCGAAGGCGCACTTGGTGCCGCCCTCGGTCGACTGTTTGCACTGTCGGAAGCTTATCCTGATCTCAAAGCGAATCAAAATATGATGCAGTTTCAGGAAGAGCTCGCAAGCACTGAGAACAAGGTCGCGTTTTCGCGGCAGGCGTTCAACGACTCCGTGCTCAGTTACAACAATTCGGTCGAAAACTTCCCGAATAACGTGATTGCCGGTTTCTTCAGCTTCAAGCTCGCCAGTTTCCTTGAAATCGAAGCCGAGGAAATGCGCGAGGCGCCAGCTGTTTCGTTCTAGGGAGACTCCCTAGGTGAATTTCTTTGATGCCCAGGACCAGGCGCGCCGCTCGTCGCGGCGCCTGGTCATTGCCTACATCGTCGCAACCATCCTTATCGTACTGGGTGTAACGGCGATTGTCGGAATTGCGACCTACAACTTCACCCCCGGCAACTACGCTTATCCTCCCGGACAGTTTGTTCACGACAACCTGGCTTTACTGGGTGGCACAGCGTTGGCAGCGACATTGTTCATTCTGGGTTCCAGCCTCTACAAGACGTCGGTGCTGTCCGCCGGTGGTGGTCGTGTCGCGGTCGACATGGGCGGCACGCTGGTCCCGACCGATGTTCAGGATCCCTTGCGTCGACGATTGCGCAATGTCGTTGAAGAAATGGCCATCGCCTCCGGTGTCCCGGTGCCGGAAATTTATGTATTGGAAGAGGAACAGGGCATCAATGCGTTTGCTGCCGGCTTCTCGCCGAGTGACGCTGCCGTCGCTGTCACTCGTGGCACGCTGGAAGTTCTTGACCGTGACGAACTACAAGGTGTGATCGCACACGAGTTCAGCCATATTCTCAACGGCGACATGAAACTCAATGTACGACTTATGGGCGTACTGTTTGGCATCATGGTTCTTGGGCTGATCGGACGCCTGATCGTTCGCGGCGGTTACCACACCAGCATAATTTCCAGTCGCCGTGACCGTGGCGCGCCGGTCGTACTCGTCGTCGGTATTGGCCTCGTTGTTCTGGGCGGTATCGGCGTATTCTTCGCGCGTCTGATCAAAGCCAGTGTTTCCCGCCAACGTGAATACCTGGCTGATGCATCTGCAGTGCAATTCACGCGTCAAAGTGAGGGCATCGCAAATGCACTCAAAAAGATTGGTGGCTACAGCGAAGGCTCCAAAATTAGTGCCTCCGATCCGGAGGAAGTCAGTCACATGCTGTTCGGCAGCGGCGCAGGATTGATGGGGATGTTTGCGACCCACCCACCGCTTGTTGACCGCATCAAAGCACTCGATCCTTCGTTCGACGCCAGCCAGTTTCCCCGCGTTGACGTAAGTCCGCAGCGGATGCACCGAGATGATGAGTCCCGGCACGCGGCATTCGCCGGAGACCATACAACTGCGATCGCCAGCGGCGGCACTAAAGTGTTGGCCGAATCCATCGCGGAAACGGTTGGGCGCCCGAAAAAGGAACACGTTGAATTTGCCCGCGACATACGTCAAGGCATTCCGGAGTCCCTGTACGATGCCGCCCATTCCTCCGAACTTGCGTACCTGCTTGCTGTTGCATTGGTGCTCGACCGGTCGGGCCGAGTCACAGACCGGCAGATCTCCCTGGTGAAAGAACAACTGGGACAACAGCGCACGCAGTTTGTCAGACGCTTTTACGATGATCTCCTGGGATGCGGTGCCGAGTTTCGGCTTCCGCTGCTGGAAATCGCTTTCCCGGCGCTGAAACTTCGACCGAAATTGCAACTATCCTATCTGGTTTCGCTAACTGCTCGTCTGATTGAGGTTGACGGTCAAATCGATCTGTACGAGTTTTGTTTCTACCGCATCATGATGAGCAACCTGGGCCGCGCGATCGATCCTGTCGGCAAGCGCCAGGCGACGCGTTCCGGTCGCAGCGAATTGCGACCTGCCGCCGCCCAGCTTATTCGCATTCTCGCCGATTACGGCAACGACAATGATGCGGAGCGTGAAGCAGCATTCGCCGCCGGCATTGCAAGACTTGGACCCTGGGCTCAGGGTGAAACATACCAGTCAAATCGCGACGATACGGTGGCAATTCTTGATCGCAGCCTCGATGTTCTTCTCGGATTGAACAGCAAAGGGCAGGAGACCCTGCTACGCGCTGTCAGCGCAACCGCCGCTCATGACGGCGTTTTGTCGGTGGCCGAGGCCGAATTGATTCGCGCGGTCTGCGCAACCCTGAACTACCCGCTGCCGCCAATTCTCGTACTGCGGTAGTGGAAAAAGGCAGGCTCACGTATTATTGAACTCCTGAACGAGCGAGATATCCAAGCCACCATGAATACAAAACTATTGATTGCAACGACAGTCATTGTCTCCGCACTGTTGGCATTCCCTGCCAAAGCCGCGACACGCGAGGAGAAGCGCGTGGGCGACGCAGCCGACGTGATCGAACAATTGACACGCATCCCGGAAAAAACCGTACCTCCCGCACTGTTGTCTCGTGCTTACGCCGTTGCGGTTATTCCGAACGTTGTCAAAGCCGCCTTCGGATTCGGCGCGCGCCGCGGCAAGGGCATCATCGTGGTGCGACAAGGCGATAACTCCTGGAGTAATCCTGCATTCGTGACATTGACCGGCGGCAGTTTTGGCTGGCAAATCGGCGCACAGTCAACTGACATTATTCTGGTCTTCAAAACTCGCAAGGGTGTGGATGGAATCGAGAACGGTCAATTAACGCTTGGCGCCGACGCATCCGTTTCCGCGGGACCTCTGGGTCGTCAGGCCAGTGTCTCGACAGATATCGAATTCCAGGCAGAAGTGTATTCCTACTCTCGCAGTCGCGGACTCTTCGCAGGCGTTGCGCTTGAGGGTGCGGGCGTGACCATGGATCGGAAAGCCAACGCCGCTTTTTACGGTTCGAACAGCATGACCCCGGAAAAAATATTCGAAAGCTCGCCGAACATTGCTCCGGACATTGCCAATACTTTTGTGCAGATTTTGACGGCACAGACCAGCCGCCTGCCGACACAACCTGGCATGACTACGGGTGGTGCAATGCCAGCAAGACCTTCTGACGACGAAGCCGTTGAGGTCCGAACATTTGGATTGCCGGATTCTGACGATACATCAGACGACGACTTCGATCAGTAGTCCACATTACGACCTGACATGACTTTGGACGAACTGATAACGAAGACGCAGGCACTTGCTGAAATCGTCGGCCCAAATATCTATCTGCAGGCCGCAATCATTGCGTCCGCGTTTATCATCGTAGGCAAGATCGCTGACTGGATCGTGTCCGGCATTATTGGCCGTTTCGCCCGCGAGTCGTCCAACGATTTTGATAATCAACTGGTTGACCTGGTCCACCGTCCAATATTCCTGTCATTTGCCCTGATCGGTCTGGGCCTCGCGACGAACAGGCTCGGGGTTCCCGCGACGCCAACGTTTATTACGATCGGAATCCTGAAGACGATTGCAATTTTCGTCTGGTATAACACCGTGATGCGCCTGATGGCACTGGTCGTCGAGACGTTTGGCAAAACGCACGACCGTAAAATCGTTCAGTCCGGCATGCTTTCGTTGCTGCACATCGTCATGAAGATTGTCGTGCTGGCGCTTGCCGGTTATTTCCTTTTCCTCGCCTGGAATATCGACGTGACGGCCTGGCTGGCGTCCGCCGGCATCGTCGGACTGGCGCTAAGCTTCGCCGCCAAAGACACGCTATCCAACTTATTTGCTGGCGTTTCCATCATCATGGATGCGCCCTACAAGTTGGGTGATTTCATCACTCTAGACAGCGGCGAACGTGGTGTCGTGACGAATATCGGCCTTCGAAGTACCCGCCTCCTGACGCGCGACGACATCGAAATTACAATACCCAATGGCTTGATTGGCAACGGCAAGATCATCAATGAAGCCGGTGGCCCGCCTTCGCAGCATCGGATCCGGGTTGCCGTTGGCGTTGCCTACGGCAGCGACGTTGACCAGGTGATCGACGTTTTGGGCTCTGTTGCGAACGCCATGCCGGAAATCCTGAAAGTTCCTGAGCCTCGCGTTCGTTTTCGAGTATTCGGAGCGTCGAGCCTCGATTTCGAACTTCTTTGCTGGATCGCGAAACCGGTTGATCGTGGACGGATTACGCATGAACTCAATTGCGCGGTTTACAAGGCGCTAAATGCAAACCAGATCGTCATTCCCTTTCCGCAACGTGATCTGCACGTGCGTTCGATGCCCGCACCCTAGCCAGGGCACCCTAGGGTTGCTCGCCGTCTTCTTCGTTGCGGCGCTGCAGTTCATCACGAATCGATGCCAGGTCCGTTGGTGGGGAATTCTGTTCAGACGCCTCGGCACTCACTGGCGCATTGCCGCCATCTGTCGCCGGCGCTGTCGAGGTTTTTTCCGTGGTTGCATCACTGCGACCCTCGTTTTCCGGAATTACGGCCAACGGCGTATTGCCTGAGAGGTCGGGGCCTCCGGTTGGCGGCGTATCCGGGGACATGGCGACACCAAATTGAGCAAGATACTCAGCCTCGCGCCGTCGCTTTTCGTCCTCGGCGGCGCGCCGACGTGCCTCGGCGGCCGCAGATTGAGCGCTCCGCAATGCCTGGCGTTTGGCATCCGAACGCGCTTCGAATTCAGCGCGGCGCAAGGCCTCTTCCTTTGCTTCAATTTGGCTGACGGCCTGGCGGGCATTCATGCACTCCGCGTCGTAGCGTGTCTGTTGTCGATCTTCGGCACAACGCACCATCGCGGCTTCCAGCATGATCGGGTCCTCGACGAACTGATTCACCGATCGCGGCGGCTGCTCATCGGAACATGCCCCGAGCAGCGCGAAGCTGCCGGTGAGCATGATCAATTGTCTGTGTAAACTCTGCATGGCTTCGTTTCAATCTAAAGTTGGCTAAGTGGTCGATTTTTGGGATGCTGCGTTTTGCATAATAGCAAGATAGTCCATCCCCAATAGCGGCACGAGTTCGCATTTTTGGACTGAACTTTCAGTGATTCGAGCTATAGTGGCCGCTAGCTGACTCACAAGGACGAGGCATTGTCAGAATCCAACCAGTTTTCGCTTCTCGGTCAGCGACGCTTCGCTCCATTCTTTTCGACCCAGTTCCTGGGTGCGTTGAATGACAATATCTTTCGCAATGGCCTGGTCATTCTGATTACATTTCAAGGCGTGCGAGTTTTCGGGCTCGATCACACAGTTCTGGCCAATATCGCCGCATTTCTGTTCATCCTGCCATTTTTCCTGTTCTCAGCAACCGCCGGTCAGCTGGCAGACAAATATGAAAAATCCATGTTGATGCGGCGCATCAAACTATTGGAGATCGGGCTGATGTCGCTGGCGGCCATCGCGCTTCTGACCCGCCAGTATCCGGTCCTGTTATTCGTGCTGTTCCTGATGGGCTGCCAATCAACGCTATTCGGGCCAGTTAAGTACGCCTATCTGCCACAAAAATTGCGTACTGAAGAACTGGTTGGTGGCAACGCCCTCGTTGAGTCCGGAACCTACGTCGCCATAATTCTTGGCTTGATCATCGGCATAGAGACCGTCGATATCACTTCTGACCGGCAATCGATTCTCGCAGGTGCGCTGATTGCCGTTGCCTGTATCGGCTACCTGGCAAGTCGACAAATTCCGAACACGGAGGCGGTTGATCCAGGATTGAAGATTAACTGGAACTCCTGGAAGGAGACTTTGCGCATTGTCAACTATGCGCGAGAAGAAAAAAGCGTATTCCTTTCTATCCTCGGCATCTCCTGGTTCTGGTTTTTCGGCTCAGCGATGACGATTCAGGTACCGGCCTACACCGCGGATATTCTTCACGGCAACGAGACGGTCGTGACGACACTGTTCATTGCCTTCGCTGTCGGTGTTGGTCTTGGGTCTTTGCTGTGTGAGCGCATGTCCGGTCATCGAATCGAATTAGGACTGGTTCCGTTCGGCTCGATTGGCATGAGCGTTTTTGCCGTTGACCTGTATTTCGCACAACCTGTTGTCTCAGAGCTTACTTTCGCCAGCGTCCCCGACTTTCTCGCCCAGCCAGGAAACTGGCGCATTCTTGCCGACCTCGCCTTATTGGGTACCTTTGGTGGCTTCTACAGCGTGCCCTTGTACGCCTTGATTCAGCAACGCTCCAACCGCAAACATCTGTCGCGAATCATTGCCGCAAATAACATCATCAATTCGTTGTTCATGGTACTTGCCGCAGCGATCAGTATTGCCGTTTTGAAATTGGGATTCTCAATTCCAGAGTTGTTTGTTGTCGTAGCCATTCTTAATGCTCTGGTGGCTATCTACATCTATTCTTTGCTACCCGAATTCCTGATGCGCTTTCTTGCCTGGCTGGTTATCAATATTATTTATCGCATTCAGCCAAGTGGCCTCGAGAATATTCCAAGAAGTGGACCGGCCGTCGTGGTCTGCAACCATGTCAGCTTCATGGATCCGATCATACTTGGCGGCTCCGTTGCCCGGCCAATGCGATTTGTCATGTACTACAAGATATTCCAGATGCCGTTCCTGAGTTTTGTTTTCCGCAATGCCAGGGCGATTCCCATTGCATCAAGGCACGAAAACGAAGAACTGCTTGAAGCTGCGTTCGAGAAAGTCGACGCCGAACTTGCCGCCGGCAACATCGTTTGTATATTTCCGGAAGGTGGCCTCACCGCGGACGGCAATGTACAAAAGTTTAAACCTGGCATCGAAAAAATCATCGCGAGGCGCGCCGTTCCGGTGATTCCTGTTGCCCTTGGCCGCCTTTGGGGGAGCTGGTTCAGCCGGTGTCGCGACGGTAGACTGCGAAAAATTCCAGGCCGCCTGTTTGCGCGCGTCGCTGTCACAATCGGCGCGCCCGTCGCACCAACGGATGCCACGGCCGAAAAACTCGAATTGCTCGTCAGAACTCTTCGGGGGGATCTGCGCTAAGACGGGTGCGCCATTCTTGCAGCAATTTATCCCTGTTGCCGAACAGACCCGCAGTGGATGATGCACTAAAATCGATTTCTGCAAGTTCGAAGTAGGCGTTTCGTGCGACCGGCATGAACATCTTGTGCCCCGCCGTCGCCGGAGACTTTCCGTCACCGTGCACGAGCCCAGCTCCTTTAAGCGGTCTTGGAACAAAAAGGGCATCCATCCACACCAGGCCCATGCTTGATGAATTAACGCGATGTACCCAGCGAGACGTTGCAAAGTAGGCTCGGGCGCCCTTCGCGTCGAAGGCGACTTCCCGAACATCGGACGGTAGCTGCAACTTTGCCTCAGCGATTCGTCCTTCCGAGAGAATGAACTGACTGGCGACATTGGCGAGGTCAACCAGGATCAGGTGGTCTCCTCGCGGCGAGGCCTTGAGCAAACGGATACCTTGCGGACTCTGGAACAATTGCTGCGTGCTCCAGTTGCCGTCGCTGTTGCGGCCAAGCAATTGCAACGCCCCGTTCTGATCGCCGATATACAGGGCATCATCCGTCGCGAAGCTGAGTCCGGTGTAGAGCACGCCCGAATCGTATTCAGTCACGATCGTGCCGTCCGAGGTATCAACAATCGATACCCGGCTACCATTCAATACACCGGCGAATTGACCACCAGGCGACATCGCAAGCTGTGACGCCGGGGGACCGTCGATCTCGACAACAAATGCCAGGGGTTGACCATTCGACGCTTGCCAGACTCGCATCGAATTGTCTTCAGCGACGCTGGCGATCAGCTGTCCGGCGGGATCGATGGCCAAAAGATTCACCTCGGCGCGATGGCCAACGAAACTGATATCGTTGCTCAACGCTACGAGATCCTCAAAGCTGCTGCCGGTCGGAAGTACATGAACATGCCCACTTGGATCACCAATGGCCACGAACCGTCCATCGGGTGATGCTGCGAGCGTTCGATCACCGGACGGACTCCAGACAAGATGATCGTCAGATTGCTGAACGCGGCTCTCGGCAACATGTGTGCCCGGTACTCGCCAGAACCGCGGCAATTCATTCCTGCTACCGGTCAACAGCAATTGCTCGTCCTGGCTGAAAGCGAGCAGATCGCGCCCTTCCCCGGTCATCCTGACACCCAGTGGCGGTCCAATAAGTCGGCCGTTTTCGCTGCTGAAAATTTGAAAACCGGCCTTCGCCGTGCCAGCGGCGACCAGATTGCCAGAAGGCGAAAATGCCATTTGCCAGTTGCCGCGACCCCGGTCTTCAAGCAGCGGCGCCTGCGGCTTGTCGATGTCCCATAGTGAAACACCGGCCTCCGGATATACGGCACCCAGAGTCTCGCCGTCCGCGGAGAGGTGAATCGCGCTCGGCTGCGACGCCAGGTCGAACTGGCCCAAAAGTTCACTTGTCTGGAAGTCCCAAACTCGGACCGCACGATCAAAGTCTGCGACCGCCACACGATGGCCCGCGGCATCGATTGCAGTCAGTGCGGGTACGCCGGCTACAACAACTTCCGACGTCAAGACGCCGTTTTCAAGACCCCAGATTTCAAGCCGCGTCTCGACATCACTACGTCGTTCAACGAAAACACCGGATCCATCCGGTGTCAACACCGCACGATTACTGGGTGCCCCAACTGCGAGGCTGTCGATCTTGTCGCCTGTCGCCGTGTCCCATAAATTGACGGTGTCCTGTGTGGCAGTGACCAGGCGTCGAGCCGAGCTGTCGAGACCGACCAGCAATTCACTTTCCGGCAGGGCGATGGCACGCACAGGTTCCGCAAATGCCAAATCCCAGATGCGTGCGCTGTCGCTTTGCATTGCGCGCGCAACGGCATAACGACCGGTGCGATCGAACCAGATGTTGTCCGTCTCGCGCTCAAGTGGATCGGGAATGTTCAAGCCTCGCTGAAAATACTCGACGGCACCCTGTGAATTGAGTTTTAGATTCCAGCCGACAAGCTGCCCGGCGACGCCAAGGCTTTCGTCGCGCACACTGATGCTCCATGTGCCACTCAATGTCTCGCCGATTAACTCTCGGAGTTGTGCGGCCGGAATTTGAATGTCGTCATTGCTTGACGCATGCTCGAGGCCTGTTTCAATCTCGACCGCTCGGCCGGACGGCGCGATAATCTTGATTCTGAGATCTGCCAGACGCGTATGACTGATATTCAGAGTCAAGCCGATGCGGCTAACCGCTCCTTCACGATCTACGATGACACGCCGCACCAGTGGGCCGACCTCCAGGGCGGTAACGGTCCACGGATCACGCGCCTGCAATCCCTGTGGTGTATAGGAGTACTGGCTGATCTTGGATCCGACGGCCGTTGTCAGAATCGTGCCGACCGAGTCGAAAACGGCGTTTCCTTCCGGAAGGTTGGGCAAGGTTCGAAGCAGAAGCGGATAATCATCAGCGAGCAACGCAGCCGCGCGCTGGCGTCGCACCGTAGTTGGCAGGATCAAAGCCTTGATTCTCGCGAGCAGTGCTCGATCCCGATTCTCCTCGAGAATAGCGCTCTGCGACTGGCGATCCCAAAACCCGGCCTCAAATTGTTCCGCCAATCGTCCGGGATTGCGCAAACTCGCCGTCAGCGCTGCAATCTCAAAAATTTCAGCCTCGTCAGTTGCGACCAGGGCCCGCTTCTGAAGAAATCCACGGTAGATGTTCTCCGCAGTTTCCGCATGCCCAGGAAACGAACGAAAGCTCTCGAAGGCTTCCGTTGCAACCTGCAACTCGACCGCCTCAGACGCGATCGTTCGCGCGTAAGGAATTGGCAACCACTGTGTGTACCAAAACGGAACCATTGCAATAAGCAGAATTACACCCAAAACGATGGCCGGCGTTTTGAGGCGAGTCGGCAGGTTTTCATTCGCCCATCGTGAGGTGAACACCGCTTCGTAAATCCGGTTACGAACTTTAACGTTGCTGTCTTCGTCAATCGTCAGCAGGCCAATGGCCATTAGCCGTCGCTGCGCTGCCGAACCCAGATCAGCAGGAACCTTGATACCCTTGCGTATCTTTCCGTACAAACTCAATAACGGCTCGCAGCGTTTGTCACCTGTCGCAATTGCCCGATGAATGTGGCTCATGTGTGGCTCGCTATGCAAAGCCGCACGTCCGGCCAGCTGATGAAACACCAGCCGATCAACCATGTCCTCGATATCTTCTCTCTGCTCGTCCCGAGCAACCGCACGCGCCAGTTTTTGTGTCAGGTAGGGTTGTCCATTCGTCCAGTAGAATATGCGGTCGAGAGCAACTTCTGCGTCATCGCGTGCACGGTTCAACTCAGTCGCAAACAGACCGATCTCCTGACGCGAAAAATCGTCCAGCAAAATTTGCTGGGTAACATTGAATGGTGATAGTTCCGCTTCCTGAATCAAACTCACTGGATCGCATTCACCGAGCAGCACGAAACTCAAGCGCGTAAAGTCAGGATCAGTGGTACGCGCGTTATGAGCTGCGCGAATGCTGCTCAGAAATTGATCAGCGTAGCCGAGATCTTCAATACACTGGATTTCGTCGACGAACACGACGATCTGTTCGGGGATATGTTGCAGGATAACTTCGGAATAAAATTCAAATAAACGTTGTCGATTACTGAGAATTGATTTGTCCTGCCACCAGTTTTGCAGGTCAAATCGTATCCGCAGCTGGCGCAATAGACGATAAGCAACACTGTAATACCAGCGTCCGGACTCGGTACCGCTATCACGATCACCGAGTTGGGCGAGATCGAGTATGGCAACTTTGTAGCCGTTGCTTTCCAGTCGCGCGTTAGTCGCTGCAATCAGGCTCGACTTTCCGCTACGCGCAGGTGCGACCACGTGTGCATAGCGACCAGACGTTACGGCATCGTACAAAAGTCGATCCGCCCGCCGCTGTATATAACCAGCGCGAACGGCGTGCAATGTGTTACCGACGCTGAAGAATTCGCCGGTTGCATCGAGGTCCACGCGTTGTTTTCCCGGATCTATGTCGGTGGAATCACCTGCCACATTGCACCCCGTCAAATCGATTGCTGTATTCTCTTTATTTTTCACGGCAACTGCCAGTGCATAGTAAAGAGTTGTTGAAAAAGGACCTGTTTGGCGAGGTTTGGCGAATCACTGAAGGTGATGCGACCGCCATCTTGCGCGATACCGGGCCGGCGCGATGGTGGCTCGCCTGGCTTGCACGCGGGCTGCTCCGACGTGAAGTCCGTGCCTTGAACGCGCTGCGGGGCGTTGCAAACATCCCGCAGCTGCTGAGAAACGATCGATCGACCCTGGTGCGAAGCTACCTGCCCGGCGTACCGATGTTTGAAGGCCGTCCGGATGATGCAATCTTTTTTGCTGATGCTGCGCGATTGCTGCGTCGCGTTCATCGCGCCGGTGTAGCGCATAACGACCTTGCCAAGGAACCTAACGTCTTGCTGTGCGACGATGGCACGCCGTCTTTTGTGGACTTTCAGCTGGCCACGTATTCGCGCAAGCGAGGTCGACTGTTCCGAGCCGCCGCGCGCGAAGATATTCGTCACCTCCTGAAGCACAAGCGGACTTACAGGCCGGATCTTCTGACGACTCGAGAGCGTTCCATCCTCGATACTCCATCACTACCGTCCCGTGCCTGGATGACCCTGTTCAAGCCCGCCTACATTTTTGTCACACGACGTCTATTCGGCTGGTCCGACCGCGAAGGTGCCGCAGACCGCGGGCGAGAGATCTAAATTCAGAAGCCGACATTAGGTATACTCGCGCTGCCGAACGAACACTCAGGAACCCCAATGGACTATTGCCACCAACACAATCTGGTCGAACCGTCGACCGCCGGGCGCGCGCGCCCATTTGGGATCCGGGTCACACTGCCTGCGACGGATACGCTCAGAAAAGTCCTCGGTGACAACTGGGAGCGTCTGCATTGGTACCCTGACGAGCAGCAGCGCGATGAGGCCTTCGAGCAGATGGCGACTCGTCACGGCTATTACCGAACGACCGACGCACCGACCCAGGTCCTTGAGAAGATCCGTCGCTAGCGCGGTATCGTGCCAATAAACAGGTAGAAGTTCGTCTCGCCGTGCTCAGCGAAGCCGGCCGCGAAAAACACCGGTCCGAAATAAGAATCTATCCCCGCGAAAATACTGCCGTTAATCCGCATCGAGTCGAAATCGATAGCGGAACGAGTTTGCCAGACATTACCTGCTTCTGCGGACATACCGAGGTAGATCGGTGTTTCAAACAGGTCGCCGGTTGTATCGCCGACCTGACGGTAGTAAATGACACGCGCCAGCGCTGCATGCGGCCCGCTGATCTCACCGCCCTCAAGGCCAGACAGGTTCAGGAATCCGCCCAGCGGAAAAAAGTCCTGCACGGTATTGTCAGAACTTAAAGTCGTCGCATAGCGTAGCCCAAGCTGGACGCTGCTCTTGCCGCGACTGAAGGTTTGCGAGAAATCACCTTCAACAGTATCGAACTTATAATCGGCGCCCAATCCCGGCCGTGACAGATTCCAGACGATATCGCCCAACATGCCACTTCTCGGGAAACGCGAATTGTCAGTGGAATCCACTCGAAGTCGCGCAAAAATCCCGCCGGTTTCGAACTCCAGACCGGTCAGTACCGGATCACCGACCTTGACCCGCGCACTACCGGCGCCGCGAAAGGCACCGATCCTGAATTCGCCGATCGTGCCAAGTTCGCGGCCAATATCGAAGCCAACATCGCCTTGCGAAACGCGGTAACGCGCGACCGTGTCGTTGCCGGTGAAAACGTTCAAATTGGATTGGCCCGCCACCAGTCGCGGTGCGAAGAACCAACGCGAGTCGAAGCTCAGTGGCTGGTAGAACTCGCTGCGCAAGGTCGGATCTGTTCCAAGTTGCAGGTCCGTGCGCCACTCCGCTCCGAGCCGGTTCAATCCTGCTTTGGTCAGGCGTGCCGCCAGATTGAATGAGGTAGTCCCCTCAAAATCGTCTTCCAGCGAAATGCCAAACTGCAGGAAATTCGGGCCCCAGCTTTTCGCCGTCGCCTGGTATTCGACGCCGGTGGCACCGTTTTCCTTAACCAGGCGATAGCCGACATGCTCGTACAGGCGCAAGCCGTACATGCGATTCGCATTCTGTGCGAGTACCGCGTGGTCGATGGGGTCGCCCGCCCTGACACTCAGTCGCGAATCAAAGACCCTGGACGCCAGTTGGCCATCATGCACCACGCGCACGAAGGCGAGTTTTGCATCATCCTTCGGCAAACGTTTTCGTTCGGCCAAATGCGTTTCCCAGTCGTCCGCGGATAGCGAAAGTTTGCGGAGACTCTGTTCTTTTTCAAGGACCGCCTGACGACCGGGCTCTACGGTATCGGCAATGTCTGCGAAATTACTCGAGGCATACACGCCCAGTTTCGGTCTGATCAGGACGTCTTCATCACCCAACTTCTCGATTTGTCGCAAGGTTTCCTTGCGGATCACAATCGTTAACATCTGTTCCGAGATCGTCAGCACGGATTCCAGTTCGTCAGACTTGTATAAGGGAAATTCGACGTCAACAGCGATAATGATATCCACGCCCATGGTTTTCATGACGTCGACCGGCAGATTGCCAACGATGCCCCCGTCGACAAGCAATCGACCGTTGACTCGCGCTGGTGAAAATACGCCAGGCACCGTCATGCTTGCGCGAATCGATTGTGTCAAGTCGCCGCTATCGAGGACCACAGCCTCACCGGCAACGATGTCTGAAGCAATTGCGCGAAATGGAATTGGCAAATCGTCGAAGTTTTCGATATGTGACGCGGACAAGGTCAATTCTCGCAGCAACAGGTCGAGTTTTTGTCCCTGTATCACACCCTTGGGCAACAACAGGTCACCGTCGCGAATACCGAGCTCAAAGTTAATCGGGAACTCGCGTTCGTCCTGCTTGCGACGGAAGCTTAAATCTTTACGGTCCGGCTTGTCCGAGAGCGTGCCGGTCCAGTCGATCGTCTTGACCAGGTGTTCGAGTTCATCGGCGGTAACTCCTGTCGCATACAGCCCGCCGACGATAGCGCCCATGCTGGTTCCGGCGATCGCATCCACAGGAATATGCAGGCGTTCCAGTTCTTTCAGGACGCCGACGTGCGCTGCACCACGCGCGCCTCCACCACCCAGGACCAGACCAATACGCGGACGCGCCTCCTCAATGGCTGAATCGTCTTCGGCAGCATCGGCGATCTGCAAAATCAGGCCGCTGCAGGCCAAGGCAAGCGCCAATCGACCAGGGATTTTGCGAGTCTCGATCATCTGGATGCTCAAAAGCCGGAATTAGCTGAGGCGCAATTATAATGATTGCAAGCAGAAAATGTTGCGGAAGCTACGTCACCCTGAGCGAGTCGGCGTATTCCACCAGGTTCTGCATTTCAGTCTCCTGAGTGTCGGCACTCCAGTTAATCTCCGTCGCCGCCAACACCGCAACTGCCGTATACAGGGATCGACCCTGGTCACTGTCCAGGCCGATCATCATGCGACGGAACACAATATCGGTCAGTGTGGTCGCAAACTCCTCACGAATCGCAAACAGCACTTCAGCGGCCAGATGAACACCATCGTCGTTCAAGGTTTTCTGTAGTGTTGCATCACGATTCGCCAGATCTATGATGTTGCTGGCACGACCACCGTAGATTGACAACAATCGGTCGACGCCCTTATCTGACAGCAGCTTGGACGCCAACAATAATTCGCGCGCGCGGTCGACGCCCCAGGCACCGGGCAATAGCGTATCGGCGGTACGGCATGTTGGCGATTTTCTGCGCAAAATCCGGGCAAGCTTGTCGACGGTTTGTTCGGCGAGATTGCGGTACGTCGTCAACTTGCCGCCGATAATCGAGACCAGCCCTTTCGCAATATTGCGATTGGTCTTGATGATGTGACGGCGAGTGATCGCCGATTCGGGCCCCTTGTCCCTGTGAGGCAAGGGCCGAACTCCAGCATAGGCAAAATGTATATCCGCAATCTGCAGCCTGGCGTTTGGAAAAACCCGGTTGGTTTCGTTTAGCAGGTAATCAACTTCCTCGCGACTGGCTCGAATCCGGTCAAGGCTGTCGTTGTAACGAATATCTGTCGTTCCAATCAGGAATTGCTCATTCCATGGGATGATAAAAACGGGTCGACCGTCTGCTGCCGCTTCGACGTAAAACGCGTCTTTGGGTGCACCCTCGAACTGGCCGACAACAATGTGGCTACCTTTCGTACCACCAACAAATCGATCGACCTGGTGCGGTGCGGCTTTCAGGACCTCATCGACCCAGGGTCCGGCTGCATTCACAACGCTGCGCACCGAGATGGCCGTTTGCTCGCCCTGGCGGTCGGAGTACACGAGTGACGAGATGCACCCTTTAAGCACGCGAATCTCACACACCGTGCAATAGGTCTTGATATCTGCCCCAGCGGATTGCGCCGCCAGCAGATTTTCCATCACCAGGCGTTCAGCAAAAGTCACTTGCGCATCGTAGTAGCGTGCCGCACCGAGCAAACCCTCATCCCTCAGCCCCGGCACCTCCTCCTTGATCCCGTTTCGATCCAGCATGTCGTGACGTGGCAATCGCTTGCCGAATGACAGGATGTCGTACGCAATCATCCCAAGGCGAATCAGGGCGCGGCCACGCCTTGCTCCCGAAAATATGGGAATGCTGATGCGCAAGGCTTGCACCAGGTGGCCAGCAATTTGCCGCAGGCAACGCCGTTCGCGCAGGGACTCATACACGAGAGGCAGCTCACCGTATTCCAGATAACGCAAACCGCCGTGAATGAGCCTGCTGGATACCGCAGAGGTACCGCTGCACATGTCATTCTTATCCAGAACTATGACCTTCAGGCCGCGCAGCGCCGCATCACGTGCTATCCCGGCGCCATTAATCCCGGCGCCGATAATCGCGACATCGTAGCTTTGTGAATCTGAATTCATCAGGGTCGCGTCTGGCCTGTGCCGCGAAGCACGTATTTATAGCTGCATAGTTGCTCTGCACCAACCGGACCGCGCGCATGGATGCGGCCGGTCGCAATTCCGATTTCCGCACCCATGCCAAATTCGCCGCCATCCGCAAACTGTGTCGATGCATTGTGCAGCACGATCGCGCTATCGACGTCCCGCAAAAAGCGTTCCGCCGCAGTGACATCGCTCGCGACAATACTTTCCGTGTGACCGGAGCCGTACATGGCAATGTGCTCAATTGCTTCGTCGATGTTGGCAACGACTCGAACGGACAGGATTGCGTCCAGATACTCGCTTCTCCAATCCGCAACGCTAGCCGCCGCTACGTTCGGCACAATCGCTGCTACGGCCGCATCACCGCGAATTTCACAACCGGCTTCGACCAGCGCCGCAATGATGTCCGGGAGAAGTCGCGCGGCGGCGTCCGAATCGACCAGCAGCGTTTCGGCCGCACCGCAGATTCCAGTGCGACGCATCTTTGCGTTTATCACGATCTCGCGCGCCATTGATGCGTCCGCGGAGCTGTGCAGGTACACGTGGCAGATGCCTTCAAGGTGACCGATAACGGGCACCCGCGCCTCGTCCTGCACGCGTTTGATCAGGCTCTTGCCGCCTCGTGGCACGACGACATCCAGCCATTCGGTCATCGATGACAGCATGAAACCGACGGCGGCACGATCGCGTGTGCCGACCATCTGTACACAATCCGCACTTAGGCCCGCCGCCTTCAACCCTTCAACCAGGCAGACATGAATTTCGCGACTCGAATTGAAGCTATCTGAGCCACCTCTGAGGATGACGGCATTGCCGGACTTGAGACACAGCGCAGCGGCATCTGCCGTAACGTTCGGGCGGCTCTCGTAAATAATACCGATCACCCCCAGCGGTACCGAGACCCGCTGAATATCGAGCCCATTCGGCTGTTGCCACGCCTGCAAGACACGACCAACGGGGTCGGCCATTGCGCTGATTAGCTCCAGGCCGGATGCCATGGCCTCGATTCGCTTGTCATCAAGCGCGAGCCGGTCGAGAAGCGCGCCGCTGAGTTTGCGCTGGCGGGCCTCTTCAAGGTCGGTTTGATTGGCCGCCAGGATAATGTTGGACCGCTCCCGCAATGAGCGTGCAGCGATTTGCAGCGCCTTGTTGCGTTGCTCCGCAGTACTCTGCGCGAGTTCCTGGGCAGCGACGCGCGCTCGTGCACCGAGGTCCGACATGAGTGTCATGATGTCCACGTCAGTGTTAGTCATTTTCAAACAGCACCAATTCGTCACGATGTACGACGACAGATCGTCCACGATAGCCCAGGCGATGTTCAATTTGCCCGGATTGGCAACCTGCCAGTTGGCTCGCCTCAGTGGATGAATACTCGGCAAGCCCTCGCCCAACCTCTACGCCTGCCGCATTCTTGAGTGAGACAACATCGCCTCGATCAAACGTACCCACAACCGCTGTCACGCCGACAGGCAGCAAGCTGCCGCCCTCACGCAATGCTTTGACCGCCCCGACATCCAGATGCAGCGAGCCCATGACCTCGAGTGCTCCTGCAAGCCACTGTTTGCGAGCGGTCGCCGGCGTACCACTGGCATGGAAAACCGTACATCGACCACCGTCCTGCAGGGCCCGCAGTGGATTGTCGACGGTCCCGTTCGCGATGATTGTTGAACAACCTGCATGGGTCGCAATGCCGGCCGCCAGCACCTTGGTGCGCATGCCGCCGGTGCCGTGACCCGTGTTTGATTCACCCGCCATCGCCTGTATCGCATCGCTGATGCGGCTGACCTCAGGTACGTGCTCCGCATTTTCAGTGCTTCGCGGATTTGCTGTGTATAGCCCGTCCACATCGGAGAGCAGAATCAATGCATCGGCCATTACCAATTGCGCGATCCTCGCGGCCAGCCGGTCGTTGTCACCGTAACGAATCTCCTCAGTTGCAACCGTATCGTTTTCGTTGACGATCGGGATTACGGATCTTTCCAGAAGTTTACCAAATGTCCGTCGTGCATTTAGAAAGCGTCGGCGATTCTCCGTGTCATCCGGCGTCATCAGGACCTGTGCTGCGACCAGACCGTGCGCAGCAAGAACCGCCTGATAGGTGTGCACCAGCTGAATCTGACCAACCGCGGCAGCAGCCTGCAGGTCGTCGAGTCGCGCCCGGGCCTTGTTGATACCGAGTACGTTACAACCGATCGCGATGGCACCGGACGAGACGATTAACAGCTGGTGGTCGTCAGTGGAGAGTGTCGCCAAGTCCCCGGCAAGTGACTTGAGCCAGGCGTGATTCACCTGTCCCCGTTCGTCGATCAGCAGCGATGAGCCAACCTTGACAACCAAGCGACGGTAGTCTGATAACACTAGCTGACAAGCAGGTGCTGGCGATCGAATGACGTCAGCGTAACCTCGCCTTTTGACACAGCGACCGATCCACTACGCGCAACGGCCGAAATTTCACCAATACCGGCTGCCGCCGCGACAAAGGCATCAATATCGTTCACATTGCCGGTGAGCTGCATCGTGCAACTCACCTGAGCGTCGTCCAGTATTTCCGCACCAAATTGTTTTGCAAGAGGGAGCACGCGCGCCAGGCCACCCGTACCGAGCTTGATCTTGACGATCGCGAGCTCGCGTTCAAAGTGTTCACCCAATGTCATGTCGTGAATATTCACGACGTCGACCAGTTTCGCGAGTTGCGCATTGAGTTGCGCAATCGCCGCATCGGAACCGGAAATCACGAGTGTCACTCGCGACACACGCGGATCGTAAGTTGGTGCCACATTCAGCGTCTCAATATTGTAGCTACGTGACGAAAACATGCCGGTCATACGTGTCAACGCACCGACTTCATTTTGCAAAAGGACAGAGATTGCGTGTCGCATGAGAATTCTTGCTTTTTCCGATTGGAGGATTACGAATGAAACTATCTATGCAGTATTTACCGAGGATGGTGGCGTAACAAGTTCAGTATTGCAATGCCACTTGATATGGTAAACACTCGCGCGAATTCCCTTATTTATTAAACTTGTAGCAAACTGATGACCCAGATAACGAATACAGCCACGATTGACCAGCATCCGCTTCGCGGAAAATCCATGATCGGCGCGGAAGCCGTCATCCAGGTGTTGGCTGATGAAGGTGTGAATACCGTATTTGGTTACAGTGGCGGCGCCATCCTGCCGATTTATGATGCCGTTTTTCGTTTCAACGAGAACACGGAAAAAACGACGTCCGATACGCGAATTCGACTGGTGGTTCCAGCCAATGAGCAGGGGGCCGGATTCATGGCAGCCGGCTATGCAAGAGCCAGCGGCAAAGTCGGTGTTGTTATCGTAACTTCTGGGCCGGGCGCAACGAACACCGTTACACCGGTTCGTGACAGCATGGCCGATTCAGTGCCATTGGTGGTCATTTGCGGCCAGGTGCCGCGCGCAGCGATTGGTACCGACGCATTTCAGGAGGCGCCGGTCTCCGCCATCATGGGTGCCGTCGCCAAGCACGTATTCCTCGTCAGCGATCCATCGCAACTTGAGGAAACGATGCGCAGTGCATTTGAATTGGCGCGAACCGGCCGACCCGGTCCGGTTGTTGTCGATATACCAAAGGATGTTCAAAATACGGATGTTGACTTCAAGGGTCACGGCGTTTTATCGCTGCCCGGCTATTACAATCGACTCGCCGCCGTAACGCGAAATCGTCTCACTGATGCCGACTGCAAGCGTTTTTTCGCAATGCTTGCCGAATCCGAGCGGCCGTTGATTTATGCGGGCGGTGGCGTCATAAATGGCGATGCCGTAAAAGCGATGCGTCACCTCGCAAACGAATACGGTATTCCGGTTACCACTACCCTGATGGCTCTCGGTGCCAGCGATACCCGGCATCCGCTCGCCATGCATATGCTGGGCATGCATGGCGTCGCCTCTGCGAACTACGCCGTGGAGGACTGCGACTTTCTGATAGCGATTGGCGCACGATTTGATGATCGCGTTGCCGGCAATGCTGCAAAGTTTGCTCCCAGAGCAAAGCACATCGCGCAGTTCGATGTAGACCCTGCCGAGATCGGCAAAGTCAAACGGGTTAACTGGCATCACGTTGGTGTATTGCAAACGGACCTGGCGGACATTCTTGAATACGGTCAGCGCATCAATTTTGAAAAGACATTCGCAGCCTGGCACGACGAAATCGCGGTTCTGAAAAAGGAATATGCACTCAACTACGATCGGAACAGTGCGCTGATCCAGCCCTATGCGATTATCGAAGAGATCAACAAACACACCAAGGGCCAGGCAATCATTTCAACCGGTGTCGGCCAGCACCAGATGTGGGCGGCACAGTATTTTGACTTCCGAGAACCCCGCCTGTGGCTGACATCCGGCAGCATGGGAACCATGGGCTTTGGATTGCCCGCTGCGATTGGCGCCCAGTTTGCACGGCCTGACCGGGTCGTGATTGATATTGACGGTGACGCAAGCATTCGTATGAATATCGGCGAACTCGAAACAGCGACGACCTACAACCAGCCAATTAAGGTCATCGTATTGAATAATTTTGGTGATGGCATGGTGCGGCAATGGCAAAAACTGTATTTCGATGGTCGTATGTCCGGCAGCGACAAATCTCTGCACCATAAGGACTTTGTTAAGGCGGCCGAAGCGGATGGATTCAAATTTGCCAAACGCCTGGACAATAAGGACGACATCAAAGATGTCATTCGCGATTTCATGAATTTTGCTGGCCCGGCGTTCCTCGAGGTCATTATCGATCGGGATGCCGGCGTCTACCCGATGGTCGGCCCCGGACAGGGCTATGACAATATGATCACCGGCGACTTCATCAAAAGTCGCTCGAAACCCGACGACCAAGCGCCGGGGCCGAGCGAAATGTTCTAAAACGCGCTTCCGGACTTACAAACCTCCCGGGCCACAATCGTTTTTCAAGAAATCCATCATGGTTCCGTAAAGCGCAATCTGGTGGCGATAGAACAGCGTGCTTGAGAAGTGATCCGCACCATCCAGTTCCAGATACTTGTAGTTCTTGTTGTACTTATCGAGCAGCTTGCGATACTTCGTTGCATGCTCCGGCGGCACACGTTGATCGACGCTACCGTGGATAAGCAGCATCGGTACGTTGACCTTCTCGACTTCATCCAAAGGTGAGATGCTGTCATCCCACATACGTAACTGTTCTTCGGCACCCGCGCCTCGAAGTTGATAACGATAGTAGTTAACCTGCATCAACGGATCGGAAACCGCTGCTCCAGCAATGACACACTGATAGATTTGATCCTCGCGCGAGGCCGCGACAAGTGCAGCGTAGCCGCCGTAAGACCATCCAAACATCGCCATTCGATCGGGATCGACCAGGCCTTGTTCGACCAGGTACCTGGCACCGTCGTCCTTGTCATCCTGCATCTTGTAGCCGCCCTGGCCACCGTTTACGAACGCGTCCATGTAAAACTTCATGCCGTAGCCCTGCGAACCACGGTATTGTGGCTGCAGTACCATGTATCCGTTATTGGCCAGCATCTGCGACCACTCATCATAGACAACCGTCTCCTGCACGAACGGACCGCCATGCGGCAACACGATTAACGGGAAAGGGCCCTTGCCCTGGGGAACGGTCAGGAATGCCGGAATCATTTGCCCATCGCGGGCCTCGTATTCGATGTATTTCAAATCGGCCAGGTTCTTGCTCTCCAGCAATGGCTGCCGACTTCCGACCGGCACCACTTTGCCGTCTTTAATCAGGTAGTACGTGCCCGGATCGCGCGGCCCTGTGTTTACGACCGTCATTGTGTTGCCGTCGCGAGAGCGGCTGTTGATACTAATGAGGTGTGAGTACGGAATCAGCTCTTCGAGCTGCTTATAGACCGCACCCTCAATCTCATCGAAATACTCGGCGCGAAGTTTGTCCTTGAAGTAGGAAACGCCAGTGACTCGGTTAGGGTGCGCCCAGGTGTTGCTGTGATACCTGACGCCGAAGACATCCGCATCGCTGCGTCGATAGATCAGCTCGTCAAGTTGCCTGGTATTGACGTCAAAAGACCAAAGTCCGATTTTATCGTTGCCATTGTTTGCGGTGACCAACAGATGATCTACCTTGGTGTAATCGATTTCATGGACTTCAAACGTTTCGAAATCGTCTTCACTCATGCGTTTGATTTCGTTCCAGCCTTTGCTGCCGGGTTTACGCCAATACCAAATAAGTTCACCGGCTTGCACATCGAAACCACGCGCGAGGTACGGATTGCCATTCTCGTCGAAGTCGATATTGCCGAGGGAAAGTTTTCCCCTGATCAAGAGTTTCTTCGTGCCTTTGTTGAGATCAAACTCCCAATACGCCCGCGGCCGGAACGGCTCGGAAATCTTCGAGGCCGGACCTTTCTCCTCCTCCGGATCCTCGAATTCAAAGAAGGAGATAATGATCTTGCTTGGTTTCCCAGGCATTACGTTTTCTATCTCTGGATTGATTTCATCAAAAGATCGGATTTTCTTTTTCTCAACGTTAACCGTGGCGAGCCTTGTTTCGTAGACCCCTTGATTGAAACCCTCGATCTTGTCGCGGACTTTTTGCCGTAAAGTGAACACAATGTCCGTATCGCCGGCCCACCTGAAACTGGTTATCTCCATCGGGTCAGCATCCAGGCGAAACGGTTCTTTATCCAGGTTTGCGGCCTCATATACCTCGATGATCGGATTGCCGTCTTTCGACGGAATTTTCATCAGGCCCAGATACTTACCGTCCGGCGATACCTGCGCATTATTGATGACCTCGCGAAGCGCCCAATACTCCAGTGGATACGGTTCCGGCGCGTCACCGGCCATTGCAACCCCGGACCCCAACATGCCGAGCAAATTCAGGCCAATCAACACTGCTAGTAATCTCTTCATCGTATCAGTCCCAAGAAAAAAGCCCGCGGGGCATACACCCCGCGGGCCTGGATTTAACCAATCATATTCGATAAACGACCCGACTACTCACCACCACCAAAGTTGACACGAACATCCAGGAAGAATGTCCGTCCCTGGAGGTCGTAGCCGTAGCCAATCGGTGTGTTGTTGATGCAGAAAACAGGCTCGTTGCAATCTATGACCGGCGGACTCTTGTCGAATGCATTGCGAAGACCTCCACCGACTGTCCAGCGATCACCGTAGTAATAAACTGAAACATGGTGCAGGAAGTAATTGTCCGTATCAGCGTAGTCACGGCAGAGCACGTCATTGGGTGGTCCCTGGCATGTGTCAGAAGCACCCGTGATGGCTTCATCAAAGTCGTCAATACCATCAACATCCTGACCGACTGAGCCGAGGTAACGGGTTTCCCAGGTCAAACGCCAATTGTCATAGTCAAAGCGCAAGCCGGAGCGAACATTCCAGGTCGGGAAGCCCCATTCACCCTGGAAAGTATCGACGTCAGGCACACCATCATCATCAAGGAAAAGTGTCGAACGCTCGAGTGTGCGAGTAGCTGTAACGTCCCACAACACGTCAATCGGCCGATCGAAAATCGTGAACGAGTCGTCCAATGTCAAATTGATGTCAACGCCGCGTGCTGACTCAGCCTCACGGTTAATGAAGCCCGAATCGATGATATCGATTACCGGGTTCGTCGGGTCCGACAAATCGCGGGTAATGCGACTACAGAAAACGCTGTTACCAGTCAACGAATTATAGCAGTCGTTCACAATGAACTGGCCGCTAGGCTCGATAATCGTCTGGTTAACATCAATCTCGTAGTACGTCGCACTCAGTGCCAAACCGAACGCATTGGTGAACGGCTGATCCCAGGCAAATCCGGCAGACCAGGACTCAGATTCCTCGGCATTCAGATCGAGCGCACCACCTCTGGAAACTTCAGTAGAGAAGACAGGAGCAAACGGGAAGTTACTTGCCTGCGTTGGATCAACACCCGCGGCAATACAGTTCGTGAACACTTGCGCGTCACGAGTATCCAGCGATGGGTCATAGGTCCCATTGAGGCCAGTTTGAGCCTCCAGCGGAATAAAGCATGGATCAGCGATGTTGCCAAAACCGGACTGAGCCTGAAGGAACAACTCCCTGAGGTTCGGTGCGCGGAAAGACGTACCGAATGTACCACGAATCAGCAGAGACTCGACGGGACGCCAACCAAGCTTGAATGACTCAGTGTTATCGGAGCCGTAAATTTCGTCGTCGGTATAGCGTGTCGACAAGTTGATTGATAATTCCTCGAAAGCCGGTACGCCTGCAAGCAACGGAATCTCAATTTCGGCGAAGATCTCATCTGTGTCTTTGTCACCCGTGGCACCACCATCGGTAAAGAAGCCAAAGAACAAGCCGTCACGTGCTACAGCGTCAGGAATCGACGCGATGTCATCGTTGCGGTGCTCAGCACCAAAACCGAGTGCGACACTGCCAGCGGGAAGCTCGAAGATGTCGCCGGTAACATAAGCGGAAATTATTGTCTGCTCGTATTCGGTATCGAAGTTACGACCATCGAACAAGTAGTCGCGCTCCGCCTGCGTGGCAAAGTCACCCGTAACCACGCCAACCGGGTACAGTGATGAGGCAAACATATTGACCGGGACGCAGCCTGGCGCTACGTCGGCAGCTAGAACTGCACCTGTATCGTTCTGACAAGGTGTATTCGTCGTAGAAAACACACCAAGGGACAGATCAAGCCTGTCGTCGCGGATTCCGCGACGCTCTGACTCAGCGCTTGATTTCGTGTAGCTCGCATAAGCATCGAACGACCAGTTATCCAGCGAACCAAATTGTAACCATGGCATATCGCCTCGAACGCCGCCGACTACGCGTATTTGATCGCCGTTTACCTTCGTGAAGTTGCGGTCACCTGCGACGGAGACGATTGGCTGTACGCTAGCGCCACCGCCGATCGGGCCACCAGTCTGATCACAGCTACCACCGCTACTCGGATCACAACCAAATGCGTTCATTACGCCAGCAATAACGCCGGGGTTATTCATTAGAGCGTCAAACGCGTCGCCGCAATCCGTGCCACCGACAGCAGCCGGGTTACAAATATTGAACGGATTATTCGCCGGAACGATTGGAAACAGCTGACCTTCGGAGGAGTTTGAGAAGAAGTCGGTCTCTGAATACATGACTTCAAAGTAAGGCGTGATGTTTGCCTCGGTATCAAGTGTGTATTCACCGTAACCCATGAATTGCAGGGTTTCGTTTGCGGCAACCAGGTCGGAATTCTGCTGGCTTGCCTTGCCGTTCAGGTCATAGTCACGGAAATTTAGATCCGCGACGCCGTCCTGATCACTGTCAACACCAAAACCGAATATTGAGGACTCAGAGAATCCATTCCAGGCGCCGTTAGACGTGCCGGGCGTTGCATAAATACTCCCCGAGAACGGTACAGACACACGTGCTGCCAACAGGCCGAGTCGGCATTCATCCCAGGGAGTCATGCCGTAAACCGTGGGATAAAACTGCTCGTCCTGACGGAACTGACCGTTTTCATCTATCTCGTAGTTTTTGTCACAGCCTGCCGTCCACGGACGGTCTGCGAGAGTAACGTTATCAGTATCCTGGTACTCAGCACCAAAACCGATGAAGCCCCGGTCAAAGTTCTTACCCCAGACAACACTTAATGTATTTTCGACACCGCCACCATGTTCCGGGACACGTGTGAAGCCTTCAATTTCAATACCATCAAAGTCTTTACGCAGAATCACGTTCGCGACGCCCGCAATGGCATCGGAACCGTAAACAGACGACGCGCCATCGAGCAGCAGGTCGTACTGTTGTACCAACGACGCAGGAATCTGATTCAGGTTGGCAGCGAAGGGGGCGCCTTCCACACCAGCCGGTGCCAGGCGACGACCGTTGACCAAAACCAAGGTACGTGCCTCACCGAGGCCGCGCAGGTTAACCGTCGACGAACCCGGTCCGTTATCAAGAACGAAGCCGTTAAATGACAGATCGATCTGTGCGCCACTTGAAGCACCGGATTCCTGCAGAATGTCGGCCGCATCAATCAGACCAACTTCTCGAGACACCTGTCCCGTGATGATCTGTAACGGAGAAATACTGCTGTATGTATCGCGCTTCAAACGCGAACCGGTAACGACAACCTCATCAACGGCGTCATCGTCTTCAATTTCACTCTGCGAATCTTCGTCAGCATCCTGTGCGAAAATCGCCGGTGCGGCAAACAAACAGAAACTGGCCACGAGAACAGCAAATGGACTCAGTACACGCGCAAGGATTGCGCGATCTTTGTCAACTCTCATTTCATACCCCTTATGCTTCATTTTGGTTTCGGCGGGCACTTTGCTGGCCCTTGTGCCGGACTACTGCAGAAAAATGCAACAGTCATTAGTGCGTATGATGCGAAATTGCAACAGATAAGTAAATGGCTGAGACCATTAAAATTCAAACTCTTTCGTCGCATGTTGGTAAATTACAACGAATGTCCGGAGAGAAACGCGATAAATATCGCACTTAGCTTTGGCGTGCTGCGGTGATCACCTGGATTTTTGTGCCGGGCCTGACCGGCTTTCCCGTATTATGTGAGCTGGCGCAACGATCCAAAGGCCATTTTGGGCGAGATTGATAGCATGCTGATAACGCCGCGACAGGACAAGCTCAACAAGATCGTCATCCTTAACCCGAAAGGGGGATGCGGCAAATCGACGTTGGTGACCAATCTCGCGGCCTGCTATGCCAACCGAGGCACGATCCCGGCCGTTATGGACTACGACCCGCAAGGCTCGACAATAGCCTGGCTCGATCGCCGCTCGGCCGAATTGCCTGCGATTCACGGCATCGCCGCTTACAAAAAATCCATGCAGGCGACGCGAAGCTGGCAGCTTCGGGTACCGAATGATACCGACACACTGCTGATCGATTCGCCGGCAAGTATTGATCACGACGACTTGAGAGAATTGACGCGCGACTCCACCAGTATCCTTGTGCCGGTATTGCCCTCGTCAATGGATATTCACGCCGCTTCCCGATGCATCGCCGATTTGCTACTGGTGGCTAAGGTCGACCGCAGTGATCGCAAACTTGCCGTTGTCGCCAACCGCACACGCAAACACACAAAGAGCTTCGGCAAGTTGATGCGATTCCTTGATTCGCTCGGAATCCCGATCATCGCCGTCCTTCGTGACACACAAAACTTTGTTCGCTCGGCAGAACAAGGCATTGGCGTCTGCGAGATGCCGCCTTCAAAAGTCAGGCCCGATATCGAACAACTTGAAAACATTGTGACTTGGCTCGATGCCTGGCCAGATCGCAAACGTGACTCAACGTCGACAACTGCATTCAATAAGCGACCCGGTGTCGCGCGCTCATTGCTAAACCGCATTCAACTTGGCTCGGCCTGAATCGCTCCGAACAATTCGACATCAACATTACCCCCGCTTAGGACAATGGCCGTTGTCTTACCCCCCGTCTTGAGCTTGCCCGATAACAATGCGGCCAATGCAACCGCCCCACCGGGCTCGACGACCAGCTTCAGATGGCGGAAGGCAAAGCGCATCGCCGCGCGCACTTCGGCATCCGATACCGTCAGTACGCCGGATACCCGTTGTTGAATGATGGGAAATGTCAGTTCACCCGGCATTGACGTCTGCAAAGCATCACAGATCGAGCGCGCCGAACCATCAATGCCAATTCTCTTGCCCGCGCTAAACGATTTCGCGGTGTCGTCAAAGTCCTCAGGCTCGACAATGAAAATGTCGACATCCGGCAGTCGCGACTTCAGTGCCACAGCAGAGCCGGATGACAAGCCACCACCGCCGCACGGGATCAGGACCTGGTCCGGAACCTGTTTCATACGGATTGCGTCATCGGCGATCTCGAGCCCCACCGTTCCCTGCCCGGCGATGATATGAGCGTGGTCATAGGACGGCACCAGTGCCGCGCCGCGGGCCGCGGCCAGTTCACGCGCAATGGCTTCCCGGTCACCGGTGTAACGATCGTAGGTGATGACCTCTCCACCGAGGCGTCGCGTATTGTCGAGCTTCAATTTCGGTGCATCCTGCGGCATGACGATACTGGTAGGTATACCGAGCATCGTCCCGGCCGCCGCCACTCCTTGTGCATGATTTCCCGATGACCATGCCACGACGCCGTTACGCGCCTCGGCAGCTGTCAACTGGCTCAGCAGATTGTAAGCACCGCGTATTTTGAATGAGCCGGTAAGCTGCAGGCATTCGGGCTTGATCAATACGACACCACCCACCGCATCATCGAGTTCGACATTGTGCAATAAGGGCGTTCGAATACTGATGCCGTCGAGGCGTGCCGCCGCGGCCTCAATCTCGCCAATTTCAATCACTAGCTGTCACCCAGCGGAATCCGGTCTATTTTCGCAGCACAAATGAAATCGTTGTCGGACAAGCCATCAATTGCATGCGTTGTGTAGCGGACGGAACAGGATCCATAAGACAAACGAATATCCGGGTGATGACCTTCCGTGATCGCGATCCAGGCGACCGCATTCGCAAACCCCAGCGAGCGACTGTAAGCCGGGAACTTGAAGCTGCGATGAATCGCGAGTCCGTCATCGCTTAACGTCCAGTCGCCGTGTAAAGCCTCGAGCAAACTTCGACACTGCTCAGCGCTCAATGGGACAACGCCACCTTCACAGGGTTTGCAACGACGGGATGCAAGATCATCTGACATAGTCACTCCAAATTAATACCCGACGGCAACAGTAGCAATCGCGATAAAAAAGCGCCATGAAAAAGGCCGACCCATTACAGGCCGGCCAGGCGGAGACTCGAGATGAGTCCAGGGAAGCTAGTTGGGGTTGGAGGCCACTGACTGGCTGTTATCGATGAACAATTTCACGCTCACACGACGTTCGAGCGCATAGCTGTCGACATCCGGGTTCTGTGCCACCGCCTCACCGTGCGCCGATGCGCTGATGCGGGTCGGATGCACGCCTGCCCCGATGAACAGATTTCGCACAAATTCGACACGCTTTTCCGACAGCGCATGGTTGTAGTCGACCGCGCCACGCTCGTCGGCAAATCCGTCAAGCTGAATCTGAACGCCAGGCATATTGGCAAGCGTTGCCGCCATTTGCGAAAGGCGATTTCCGGTCGTATCTGTCAACGCGAATTCATCGGTACGAAATAACAAGTCCATGTCGATGCCTGCCTGCATTAATGCGACCAGTTCGGGGCGAGCGACATTCTGCAGACGCTCCACCTCAACGTTCAGCTCGTCGATGCCCTGCTCGAGCTCAGCGACTGACATCGAAGATTCCTGCAGTGAGTTTTTCAGCGCACTGATGCGTTCGGATTTCTGGTGTGCCGTGTCGCCCAATTTGGCGCCGATCGCTGCACCGATAATGAAGCCGACGGGGCCGCCCGCCAGTGCGCCGACAACAGCCCCGCTGCCGACACCGATTGTCTCCTGTTTCGACGCGGCTGCCGCCGATGCAGCCTGGCTACCCAGTGTCAGGATCATGAAGCTTGCAATAATTGATGTGTAACGCATGGTTCTATTCCTCCGAAAGTATTGGCCCGATTGGCCGGTTTCGGAATTCATTACACAGTGTAATTGCGGTGGCGATCGGTCGTGCCGATGCCAATGTAGCGATCAATTGTGACGAATTATGGCGTGGCTTTTTCAGCGTCCACTAATAGCGACGAAGGTGCCGCCATTGGTCGCGCAGACAGCGCGCATGAATGTCGCAAAACTTGCGGCGGATGCGGGCACGTTGCCCGACCCGAGCCGCCCCGGAAAGCCGACGCCGTGAATACGAATAAGTCGTTCACCGTCCGGTCCCGGCCGATTCAAGCGGTCAATGGCCGCCATTGCCTTGTCGATCGTGCGTGTTCCCTGGTAGTCATCGCCGAAAACGTAAATGCTGATCTTTTTGTCGTCGGCGCGGAAATCGCGAATCGCGGCTTCAATACCATTGACCGGATTACTATCACTGGTCGCGTTCCAGCTTCGCATGCGATTAATAATCGCCTGACGACGCCCCGGTGAATCCGGCATCCAGCGCGATTGATAGTCACGAAACATGTAGACACCATCGTCGTTCATGACCTGAATACCCTTCACCGTCGGATAGGCCTCCAGCGTTTGGCGCAACATGTTTTGAGCCAGCGTCCAGCTCGCATCCAACATACTGCCCGACGTATCAATCACAAAAATGATGTACTCGCTATCAACCGGAATGCCGGCAACCGCATCAGCATCGGGACGGCGATAGTACGGCCGTAGTCGTTTTTCTTCTTCGGACAATCGTTGCCGCGCCGCCTGCAGTTCACCGAGATCAACCGTTTCATCTTCGTTTTCTTTACTCGCCGCATATTGACCCTTGACCTTACTCAGGTCGCCTTCGAGCTTGCCGAGTTCGAGTTTTGATGCGCGCGCCTCAACTTTCACTTCTTTTAGTGTCCGATCGAGGATGGTTGTCGTACCGCGTATTTCAAACAACTCCTGCTGCAGTAACGCAATTAGTTTTTGTAGATCCTGCTCAGCCTCCTCGACCACGACCGGCTCGTAGATTTTGCTGAGTACCAAAAGCAGGATGATCGCGCCAAATCCACAGCTGATACTGTCCAGGAAGGACAAGCTGAATGCTTCGATATTGCGACGTTGCCTTGCCAACTGTTATCCCCTAAGGCCAGTCATGGCTGACACTGATGAATGAGCCACGAGTCCGCAGCGCGAGCGACCAAAACGAAACAGACGCTTGCGAATCGCCTTCCATCGGATACAGCATGATGTTGATGGGAATGCCACTGGGAATCTGGTCTACAGCGGCAGAAAAAAGGTTCAGCCGTTCGCCGCCACCGATGACTGATTTCGACGACGTTGCGCTGTCCATCGTCGGCATTGAGTCCACCAGGATAATGACATTGTCAGGACGCGGATTCATGTTGCGGATAACCCGAAACGCGTCGCGCATATTGGTGCCGTTCTTCGGTACAGTGCGGCGCAATATACTCACCGCCTCATCAAGCTGACTACCGTCATCAGCTTTGAGCCACAACCCGTCGGTTCCTTTGATAACCGGCTCAGCGACATTGTTGAACATGTAGATCTGGTACTCGCTTCCGGACTTGAACTGCGACGTCAGCCAGTCAACACTCGCAACGACTTGACGCCATTTGCGCGACAACAACTGCTCCGACTCCGGCAAATTTTTGCGCCGCAGGATATTGACAATAGTCTCATGCAGCATGCTCGCCGAGCGATCCACAAGAATCAGCGTGCGCTCACCACCGAGCTTCAAGCCAGTCAGATACTGTCGATCGCCCTCGCCCTTGAATGCGCGAATTTGCGCACCGAGCGCATCCTGTTCTTTCTTCATTGCCATCAGGCGGCGGACTTCTTCCTCAAGCGACTTGATGTCCGACTGCAATTTCTCAATGTGCTCAATTTTCGCCAGCGTGTCCTTGTCGTATTTGGCAAGCTCTGCCCGCAACTCCGCGATCAGCGCTTTAATAATTGAGATGCGGTCCTTGGCCTCTTCGTCTTCGGTTTTTAGTTTCTGAATCGAGGTCCGGGCAAGTGCAAGATTCTTGCGGCCCTCAAGCACCTCAATTTCGAGAAGATTGGTTTCTGCCTGCAACGCCCTTGTCTGGTCTGAATCGATTTGGCCGCGTGAGTTAATAATCATAAAGACCAGGATTACCGCGCCAAGACCGCAACTCATGATATCCAAAAACGCCATGCTGAAGATCTCACCGGAGCGACGCTTACGAGCCACTGTGGTCCTCCGCCGAAATCAGTCGCAATTCGAAACCGGGCGTGCCGATGCGAATAAGATCGCCCGTCTGTAGCACGGCAGAGCCATCGATTCGGTGGCCGTTCAGGAATGTTCCGTAGCGGCTATGGTCTGTCACAACAAACTGACCGTTCTCAGCCGCAACGACACAATGCCGTCGCGACACACCGGGCATGTCCTGCTGCAAGTCCAGCCAGCGTTCGTTATCGGTCGCCTGGGAACCGAGCACCAGCGGTTTGCCGCTCAGACTGACGGCCTTGTGGCCATAAAGTAGATGTGTCGGCCGCCCGCCGTTGCTGCCGGCGACATCAACCTCAACACGAATCGACGATTGGTCCCACGGCAAGTGACGCGCCAGACTTACGCTGCCACTGTGCGCCTCGATCTGGCAACGTTTCGCGAGGCCGCGCGCGGTGGCGCCGGGCTCCAGCAGAAATACTTCACCGCCAACACGTGTCTTCAGGGTAGCCGCGAGCCCTGGCATGCGAGCTGCCCGGTCCGAAAGCTGAATTGCCGGAATTTCTTCAGCGCGGTAGAAAGCCCGCAGGTTGCTGACGATGCTCTGGTAGACGGGTGAGGCCGCCGCCACCAGCTCCAGTGACTCAATTTCGGCATGGTGGGTGACGCCGCGATACTCGACCTCGAGCGGCAGCTTCGCCGAGCTCGATGCCATTTCCAGCCAGAGAGGAAGCCGGTCCTGCAACATCTGCTCAGTTCCGGCCGTATGCAGCGGGTCGAAGCGTGATTGCTGTACGAACGCCTCGGCGATGACTTTCAACCAGATTTCCTGCAGCAGCAATAAGCCACAACCTTCAATGACTGACGTTCGTTCAAATTGAACCCGCCCTTCCTGCATCAGCCTTGTCAGCATGCTGCTGTGTAAACTCAGGTCGATGTGCACGACAACCGCGCGCTCATAGTGGCGCCGAGTCGCGCAAACGGCTGAATCACACATTGCCGCAACAGGTATGGACAATTCAGCGGCGATTCCCAGCAGCAATCCGAGATTCTCGCTATTCATATACGGTGGCACCGCGATGGCCAGTCGATCACCTTCGATCGACACCTGTTTCCACATTTGCTCGAGCTGGTTGCTGACAAGATCCGCGGCGCTCATCTGTTGAAAACGGCGGTCAGTCAGGGAATCGGCGCGCAGGTCCGACCAGTAATGATTCTGAATCCGGCGCGGCTTCAGCTTGGCGCTTGCAAATGCTGCCGTCCCGGTGACAATGTGGTCATCCTCAAGCAACGCGAATCCGGGCTCACGGTACAGAATCTTGTCGCCGTCGACGACAACGATTCCCGCGTCGTTCAAATGTGCGGCCAGTATGCGCATGCGGGCCGTGACCCTAATCCGCCTTCAAATGGCGAATAACTTTGTCATCGCAGTAGTTTTCGGTATCGAACACCAGCCGTTCCTGCACCAGCTGCAACTGGTGCACCAGGAACATCAGAAAAATACTGATCAGCAAGGCAATAAACGTCGAGTTGAACGCGACGCCGAGGCTCAGAGTGACTCCGGTGATATCGCCCTTAACCGCTTTGTCGGCCTGCGCGAGGGCTTCACCGATTCCTCGAACGGTGCCAATAAATCCGATGGACGGAATGGCCCATGAAATGTATCGGATCATCGACAACTCGGACTCGAGTCGATCTGCCTCGGATTCACAAATCGTATGCGTGCTGCTGGAGACATCCTGAATATTGCGCGTCGAGCTGAATCGGCGCAGTGCGTTTAGTAGCGCCCTCGGCAACAGCATTTGTTGTCGATCCTCGGGCAGTGCCTGCACCTGTCGCGCAAACTCACGCGTGTCCTCAGGCAATATCCGCATCCCCTCCGCGACCGGCACGAGATCAATATCCAGCAGGCGACGTTCGTTGCCAATCTTTAGCGCCTTGTAAGCCATGATCGCGAGCGCCCAAAACATCAGGACAAAACAGGCCTCCTGCTCAAAGTCTTTAATCAGGACCCACGGACTTCGTTCACGCACGAAATCCGGATCGGCTGCAGCTTGCATGTTCTGTTGTTCAATGACCTCTGCAGCGTTCGGCCTCACAACTGAAACATAAAATGCGTGCACGACGATAATCGCGATGATGAGTGCGAACATCTGGAAAACGAACTCAACGGGAATGTTCTTCTTTTTCATATTTACGCCTCGTGGCGGTACAACTAGATATCAACCGGGAATGGTACAGATTGCTGGTACGACACAACGTCCGTCGGTCGAAATATATCTTCGTCCTCTTCCGTGTGGTCCTGGTTGCGATCAAGATCGAGGTCATCGAGTTCCGTGTCGCTCAGCTCTTCCACACTTTCAGACTCGGACTCTGTCGCCGGGTCGTCCGCCGCATCGTCCTGGGCCCACGCCGCCGCAGCAACGGCAAAAAGTAGTAATAGTAGTAATCGAAGCATTATGGATCTCCTGGCTGGTCGCTTAGCCCTGCATTGAATTGGACCAGCTTAGCCGCTAAAAGTCTCAGGCAATTCTAGTCGACGTTGCGCGCGATACGAAAGCCAACATCGACGCGCGGTTCATCACCATAGTCGCGGTAACTCAATCGCAATTCAGTAATACCCGCATGACGCCAGCTGGAGCCGCGAATTACATGACTGTTGCCGCGCGCGGGACCCGTTGGGTCAACCTCAGGGTCCGTAATCCCCGGTGTCGGTACCGTGTACCAATCGTTCACCCATTCCGCGACATTGCCGCCGCCGTCGTACAAGCCAATCGAACTGGCGCTATAGGACCCGACCGGTGCCGTCGACGCATAGCCATCATCAAACTTGGGAATGATCGACGGCACCAGTTCGCGTGCGGACAGGTCCGCATAGTTGCCGCTGTCCTTGGGTGGCGGCCAGGCCTTGCCCCACGGAAACTTCTTCGGCACCGGGCGTTCCTCAAAGCGAATTGCCCAGGCCCATTCAGCCTCAGTTGGCAAGCGGTAGCCATCGGTAAACGGATAGACCGGCACCCATTTGCCGAACTCCTGCTTGTACACCGGCGTCCGCCCCTCTCTCTTGCTGAGCCAGTTGCAGTACTGCACAGCGTCGGCCCAGGTCACGTAGGCGACCGGATTGTTATCGGCCGCCAGTGCCACATGAACCTCGGCGCCCGGATTGTGATTGGCACGAAAGTCCGCGAACTGTTTGTTGGTCACTTCGTGGGCACTGATCATGTAGGGCGATGTGATCGTCACGGGTCGAATCACTTCGTTGGCACGGCGACCGTTCTCGGAACGTGACGCACCCATCGAAAATGTCCCACCCTCGACCCGGATCATCGTTTGACCCGCTGCCGTTTTCGCAGTTCTGGCGACCGAGTCGCGCTGTATTGCTTCGAGCGAGCGCAGTTTTGCGGTGACGGTTTGCGGGTAACCGGGTCGCGGCGTAAGCGTTTGCGTCCAGTCCAGAAATCCCTGGCGTTTGACTTCGATCCGGTGCGGCGCCGAACTCAAGCGTAGCGTCATCTTGCCGGTGCCACGTGCGCGACCATCGACGTAGACGGTTGCGTCGGTGGGTTCGACAAACAGCGTCACCGTGCCAACTCTTGCGGTCAGGTCAACCGTGATCGACTCACTGGCGGCCGATTCCAGTCGCAAGTTGCGGCTGGTTACACCGTAGCCGGCCTTTGACATGCCGATTTCGTAGTCCACCTCCGGTGTTAGTGAAAGCGTAATCGGCGACTGACCCCGATAGCGTCCATTAACCGTGACATTGGCTGCGCGGGGAATCGTGTTGACGATCAGTTTTGCGTTTGCCGCCTGCAGCCGAATTAAGGGCAGGTTTTGATGAATATTCGGTTCCGCAATGATGTTGCCATCCCAGGCACTGAATCCATCCTTGACAACGGTCAGCTCATGGGTGCCCTCGATGAGCTGTACGGTTGCCGGCGTGGTGCCGACTTCTTCGTCACCAGCGTAGATCGTGGCGCCGGATGGCTCGGATGTCACATCGACGTTTGCCCAGCGTGGCGTCAACTGCACGTGTACCGTTTCGACGCGGTCAAGACCGACGACATTCACAAAGTCGTTAAACGGCAGGAAGCGCTCAGACTCAACGCGGACCGTGTGCTCGCCAGGCTCCAGTTCAACGGGTCCATACGGCGCTTTTCCAACCATGGCATCGTCGATCGTTACAACAGCATCGACGACCGGATCCGTGGTCAGTCGAAGCCGTCCGGGTTTCTTGCGCATCCGCAGACGCACGGTCATTGATGGATCGTCGCCGACCACAAAGGTCTGGGCAATATCGTAGTAGCCCTGCTTCTCGACACTGACTGTGTAGTTGCCCTCGCGAAGCAGGACGCGATCCCCAACGGGCAGGTGAAACCAGCCTCCGTCAATATCAAAATAGTCGGGTTCCCCGGGATCGATCTCAAACTCCACCGAAACCGAGGTAAATAACAGGTAAGACATCGTCAGCAACGCCAACAGCGCGCCGCCAACGATCAGTTTGATTGGGCTCCCCCTGGTCGTGTCGTCTGTAATGGCCGTCGCCGCTGCGCGCCGAAATGCCGTTGGAGCAATCGCTTCCTCAGCCGGTAGCACACCGGCATCCTCGACGACCGGCGGCCGCGTTACATAAGCGCTGTCTTCGAGTCGAACATCGAGAGCAATGCGCTTGTCGTTGATGGCAACGCGAATTTCGCTGCCAAAAAACCGCAGCACATCGCCATTGACCAGGCGCCGGCTGGTTTCGAGTTTCGCACCGTTAATCTGCAGCGAAGTATTGCGACCCACGGGTTGCACGAACGGCAGGCCGTCAAGCAGATCCAGCAAGGCAACCGGTTCGCCACCGGGTCCCGGCAGGCGCAGCTGACAATCGCCGCCTGTCCCAACGCGCAGCGGCAGCTTGTCTTCACTGTAACGGCGCTCACCGTCGACATCCCTGATTATGAGCTCTTGGAATCTCAAATCCGTTCCTCGCATTGCACAACAACCGGCTCGATTTCTATTTCCGGCGCGACGCGAAATTCCAGCCGCACATCCCGATAACCCGGTCGTGATCCAACGGCAACATAGGTCCCCGGCCGCAGGCTTATTTCCTTGCGCATGAATGAGCCCAGCTTGCCAACCCGGTACACAATCACTTCGGTCGCATTATCGGACACCAGCCTGACCGGAAGTGCCGTCGCGGCACGCTTTAGCAGCCGTGATAATTCATCCCGTTGAGCCGCGAGCCGCGGCCCGACATCCGAACGAGTGGTGATGTTCACAACCAGCATCGTCGCATTTTGCATGGCCGAGGGTGCGCTTAGTTTGTCCGGTTCGGCGATCAGTTGATCGAGACGACCATGCAAAGCGCTCATCTCGCGGGCGCGGGCGAGCCCTTCGTGAGCAAAAGCCAATGTGTTATCGACTTTGAGAATTTCTTCGTAAGTCTGGACGACGGCATCCCAGTGCTCATCCTGCTCAAGGGCGTGCGCTTCGTGCTCCAGGGTCGAGATATCCTGCAGGCGCAAACCCTGGTCAACCTGCAACAGACCATCGGACGGCTCCGGCGATTCCGGTATCAGCTGCTGGGCTACTCGGAAAGCCGCGCGAGCCGCAAGGAAGTCACCCTCTGCGATTGCGTCGAAACCCTCTGTCATTCGCGTATCGAATTCGAATTTTGTACGGACTTCTTGTACCCGAGCGATGCCATCATGCGCAGGCTGCCACAGCGGATCCAGTTCTGCGGCCTGTCTGAAACTCTGCTCTGCGGCCTCGAGTTCCAGTTCCTCTTCGTATTCCAGTCCCCGATCGATCAGGCGCAAAACGGCTTCGAGGTTTCTGGCACGATCATAGCCTGCCTTCGCACCCGCGTGAGTCGGCGTAATGGCAACGGCAAGTTCAAACAAACGGAGTGCTTCCAGCCGATTTCCCGCTGCGAACGCCTCCTCAGCGTCAGCAAGCGCCTTGTCAAACGTCGGAGTGATTCGTTCGTAAAGCGGCTCAAGAACGGTCAGCGAGGCAAGGTACAACTCTTCAGCATGAGCGAAATCCTTCTTCAAGTAAGCTGCATCACCGTCCGTGTAAAAATCACGCGCCGCACGATACTCTCGAGGTGCCCAGCGTTCGACGCCACGCGACTTCAGTGTCTCGAAAGCCGACAGCAATTCACCTACTGTCGTTTCGGCGTTAAACCGCGCTCGGCCTTCTTCATCCAGCCCACTGAAGTCCGCGGTATTTTCGGAAAAAGCAATTTCTTCGTTATCGAGTACGCGTGTTGGCGTCGTCGCATCGCCCCTGACACGTTTCCGGATTTCCGGATCAACGTAAACTGTCGGGCGATCGCCTTGAGCGTCCGCTTCGCCGGCTACCGATGTTGTTGCATCGGCACTCGGCTCTACCACAACAGTCCTGGGAGGAGGCTTTTCGCTTACGCGCTGCGGCAGAATGAAGATGACGACCGCGAGAATTGCGATGAGAGCGGCAAATGACAAGCCGAGAACAAGTCGACTGTAATCGGCTCCTTGTTCTGCCGCAGCCGCCCGCGATTCGCTACTCGCACGCGGCACATGGCGAATCGATTCGACCGCTTGAATAGATTCCGGGTCTCTCGTCGGCTTGCTTGTGCCGCGCAGCCTGGAAACTCTGGGAGGAAAACCCGCCTCGGTGAGCCGCTCGATAACCTGATTTGCGTCGGGTCGTTGCTGCGCATCCTTTGACAGCATATCGCCAACCAAATCCACCACAGCTTGCGGCAGCTCATCGCCGTTCGCCGCGCGCAGGATTGGCATATCGCCTTGCCGGATTTGCTCCGCAATATCGTTTGACGACCAGGGGGGCTTGCCGGACAAAAGCTCAAACACCAGGCCACCAAGCGCGAATATGTCGTCACTGGCAGCGGCGGGTTGTCCATCGAGTGACTGCGGGCTCTGCGCTATCAGCGTTCCTCCCGACGCAATCTCACCAACGGCAGTGGATACACCAAAATCCGTCAAGTACGGTGCGCCGTTGCTGTCCAGCAATACATTGGCGGCTTTGACATCACCATGCACTACGCCTTTTGCGTGGACGTAGGCCAGCGCGCTCGATAACAATCCGACCACACCGAGAATGTCGTCGACGCGCCCACCGGCAAGCGCGCCGAGTTCTGGCCCATCAATAAATTGCTGACTGTAGAAAGCCGCCTCAGGCTCGGTATGAAATTCGAAAACGCGAACGATGTGTGCGTGCATCATGCGAATGCTGGCCTGCCATTCCGCCCGCAACGCCGCTGCACTTTGTGGATTCGGATCGCATATTTTCAGCGCAACAGATGCGCCGCTAAGGCGATCTTTCGCCAGCCATGTTTCAGTCTGGCGTACGCCGCCAAGCCGCTGCACAAGCGTATATCGGTCGGCTAACTGAGTGCCTTTAATAAGTTCGAGCATGTGTGCGGACAGCTTACCCGGTCGGTTCCGGCGCGCGCGCCGGAGCACCCACTTCTACGGAGCGTGTAAATCCCGTTTCCGCCTCATAGATTTCTTTTAGCAATTTCCGCCAGCTCTCATACTGGACTTCCGCGGTACCCGTCAGGCGACGCTCCTGACCTTCAACGCTGACAACCATTGGAGCAGCCTCATTGCCGAAGGATTCCGACAGCTCGGCGATCGCATCGAGATGCAGGTTCGCCTCCCGATTGCGCTGAAATGCCGCGAACAACGTATTGAAGCCGCGCGTGATGCCCTGGTACTGCAACGCCCGATTGATATTTCGCGTATTGCGGCTGCCCGAACTACTGGTATCAATCTGCGTTGATCCTGCCAGCACGACAACGCCGACCAGCGCTTGCATTTTCGAGGATCGCTTTTCCTGTTTGAATTTGATCGTCTCTGCACGCGAATTTTTGCGCCAATTGCGGTACGGAATCGCTATTCCATAATAAAAATTCGCGTAGTGTTCGTTTAGCGTATCGACGACCAGGCGATCGCGCTCGCGAATCTGACGCATTCGCGCGACCGACGGGTCGTTCTCGGCGGGTAAACGAACGACATCAACATAGCCATCCTTGTCAGTCGTCAGGTAGCTCGCGTATGCAGTAGCTGACATATCCCCAAAAAACTGCAACTCCGAGACCTGCCGCAAACGTTGCAAGCGTTTTGCAGGCATTTCTGATGCGTACAGATGTAAGTCGTTGGCGAAATCATTGAAAACTTTCTGGTATGGATCGCGTCGCCGGTCGCGGCGATTGGAATAGGATGTCAGCCCGGTTTGCGCTTCATAGTCGCGTGTAAACCAGTGCCTGCCGGTTGCATCATGAACGCTGACTTCCAGCTCAACGTACTCGCCATCGGATCTCAGTATCAGGCCGCTGATAGTGACATCGGTAAATGCCTGCGTGGACGGTATGACGCGCACTGCACCCCAGTGGCCGGCACCTTGTAGCGTCGTCTTAAGATGGTAGGGAATATACTTCGCTTCAGCGCGTCGAATATCTTCGTAGATTCCTGTCTTCTCGGTACGGTTGTCGTCCGGAATTCCCGGGCTAAATTCGACGATGCCAATATCCAGTAGCAACGCCTCATCGATCGACGACTCCGAAACAACGAGCTCTGTTTCTTCGGCAACGACGAGTTCCTGAACAGCACAAGCCGAGCAAAATATCGCTAATGCGAGAACACCAATTACAAGTTTTGTCATGTTGCTGCCGGTCCTATTTCAGTCCCTTGTACTTGCGATACTCCTCCCAGAGGCGTTCACGCAAAACCGGATCATCCTCTGCGACCGCCGCTTCGCGAAGCTGTCGCGCCACAATATCGTCGAAGGAGCTGACTTCGATATCTTCGGGCGTTCTGGACTGAATTTCTTCGGCACTCATGCCGTCGAGTGGTCCCGCCTGTTCCTGGCCGGTGCCGCCCCCACCGCCGGCCCCTGAGCCGTACCCACCACTACCGCCCGAAGCACCCGCCGCCTGTTCGCCGAGTCCGATCGATCCGCCTCCGCCGCCGGTACCGTCACCGAAGCCCTCCGTATTGCGGCCAACCGATGAAACCTGTCGCTGTTCTTCGCCAATCGCTTCGTCAAAATCGCCAACTGACTTGTCGAGTTCCTCGCCGAGTTGTTCCGCACGGTCTGAATCTCCGGGAAACTGTCCCACGCCCTGGTCGCAACCTGCGCCGCCACCAAAACCGCCGCCACTGATGCCACCGTCCTGGCAACCTTCACCGCCGGCCCCACCCGACCCACCGCCGGGCATGCCCAATCCGCCACCGGGCATTTTCATGTCGCCGCTCGGCATTGTGCTTTCTGTTGCGCCACCGCCGCCGCCACTCATGCCGCCGCCCGAGCTGCCACCGCCTGAACTGCCGCCGGATGAGCCGCCACCCGGCATTCCCATGCCACCGCCAGAGGAACCACCACCCGATGAGCCGCCGCCGGGCATGCCCATGCCACCACCCGAGGAACCGCCACCGGACGAGCCACCTCCGGACTCTCCGCCACCGCCGGAGGAGCCGCCCCCCCCGGGAAGGCTGACGCCACCACCGCCGGGCAAACTCACACCGGAGTTATAGGTCGGTGCCGTTGATCCACAAGCACTCAGTAGCAATACGGAAACTGCGACTGCCAGACTGGAGCGCGAATTCGCCGGAATTTGTTTGCCGGTATTCAAAAGATTCATCGTCGTCGGCCTCGTTCAAATCTAAGGGTTTTGGCACCAAAACAAGCGCGGAGTTCCGCAAACACCGCGTAAATACTGATTATTCACGCTCTTGCCTACGATAATACGCTTATGGCCACAATCCATCATAAAGGATTCACCGTGTTCGCATGCCCGAATGCGTCAGGCCAAAATCGATAATCAACTGAAATCTATCGCTTTCCGGGCACAGCAGTGTTGCGAAATAATATCAGCGACAAGTCATCAGGCTTGCTCGGCTGTTCGCTGTCTGTGTTCTGCATACGCTGGTTTGCGACCTGCACCAGTCCCTGTGCGGCATCCGCCAGCGGCCCCTTGCGAACAATTTCAATGATTTCTTCAACATGCACGTTGTCCATCAAGCCGTCGCTCGCCACCAGGACGGTGTCACGCAAATCGAGTTCGACCGCAGCACCAACGTCAATCCGCATGTCCGTGGTGCCAATAAAATTTGAAACGAGATGACGGTCCTCGTGATGCAGTGCGTCACGTTGATCGAGGAATCCGGCTTCTACGGCAAAACCGGTCGGCGAATGTGCCGTTGTTTGCAATTTCACCAGCCCGCGTTGCCCAATGACAATCGCTTCGGAATCACCCACCTGATAAGAACGCGTGAGGCGCCCTTCAATCGAAATCACCGTCATCGTCGCCGCCGAGCCGTTGGCCAGCGCCAGCACGGCCAAATTCGCGGCTTCTATGCCGTTCATAATTGCCGTGCGCAACAATGTTGTCTTGTCCATTGCGGTCTGCAGCGACTGAGCCAGGGTATTGACAGCAGTGAGCGATGCGCGTTTGCCGGCGGGCAACCCGCCGGCCCCGTCAGAAACCACCAGCACCGCGGCACCCGGCCCGTAAGGCAGCAATGCGACGGTGTCCTCGTTCTCGGTTTCCTTGCAGGGATCGCGACAGGTGAAGGCGATCGCCTGACCACCCGCAATGCCTGCCTCGACGCTTTGTGGTCCCACATCGGCATCCAGCACCAACGCGTCTTCGATCTGCTTGCTTATTGTCACGGTGTATCCACTAGTTTCGTTTTACCGGTTCCCGGCACCAGGCACAGTAGTTCCAGAATTCGTGCGCGATACCCCAATGACATGATTTACAGTTTTGACGACTGCCTTTTAATTTCCATGGCCGCCGGACTTTCTTTCGACACCACGGGCAATATCGCATGAAAGGCACCAATGGACCACGACAGCGCTTATGATCACATCGACCGGTATATCGTTTGTCCGGATACGTTCGGCTGCTCTCCTCAACAAAACCCGGCCCATAACACCAGGCACAATAGTCCCAGTCATTCTTGACGCCACGCTCGCAGCGTGGGCAACTCGATGGCATGCGTGATTCCGAGCCACGTGATGGGTGATCAAAACCACACCAGGGACAAGACTGCATGCTCTCCGCCACCGGCCCTTCGCAACGTCGACAATGGTGCCGTGTTTCAAGCGTTGCCTTGAATTGCCGTTGAAATTCGCGCCACTGCATTTTTCGCCAGGACGACCCACGGCGCGTGCCGCTGACAGCCCTCGAGCGTTTTTGTTTACGCGCCGTGCTTTGAGCTTTGACAAAAGCCGCATGCATTTGGACGGCGTCGACATAGCGTCGTTTCGGATCGAGCTGAATGGCGTTCTTCAGTACTTCGATGATCTCCGGTCGCACCCGCGCCGACAGCCGGTCATAGCCCGGCAACGGCCACTCGAATGGCCATTCCGGTAACCTCCCGGATAACAGGCGATAGACAACGAGCCCCAATGAAAATACATCTGACTGAAATTTCGGCCGCCCCATCGCCTGTTCCGGCGCAATGTAGTCAATCGTTCCTGAACCGGATGCTTTTAGTGTACGAAGATTGAATTTAGCAAAGCCGAAATCTGCCAGCTTGAGTCGATTGTCGGGAAACAAGATGTAGTTTTCCGGCTTGATGTCGCAGTGAATTATCTTGTGGTCGTGTGCATGCGCCATTGACGCCAAAACCTGCGTCGCAAGGTCCAAAGCGCGCGCAGTTGAAATGCGTCGCTCGATTCGATCTGCAAGTGATTCCTCACCGAGCTCCATCGCGATAACAAATTTGTCGTCGATGTAACTCGCATTCATCACCGTAAGAATATTCGGGTGACGGAGTTTGGTTGCGACCTGTACTTCGTGCAAAAACTCTTCATGACCGCTGCCGTTGTCCGACTTCGGAATCTTCAACGCCACTTTGACTTTCTGAATAGTGTCTTGTGCACGATAAACATCTGCCAACGGGCCGCTTGCCAGTCGTTTCAATATTCGGTATTTGCCGATTCTCATGCGCGCTTTTAGCAATGTATTCTACTCGTGTGTTGCAATTCGACTTACCGCTGTCCGCCAGCCCCGCAATAAACCTGCACGTTGATCATCACTCATTCGTGGATCAAACCGGGATTCCGAGCGCCAAAGCGCTGAAATTTGTTCAGTGCCTGACAGCATGCCTGCTTTTAAAGCAGCAAGATATGCTGCGCCCAGCACAGTGGATTCGACGTTCACCGGTCGTTCGACGGTGACATTGAGAATATCCGCCAGAAACTGCAGAAACCAGTCGTTGGCAACCATGCCGCCGTCAACCCGGATAACGCTCGGAGCGATACCGTCGTCAGCCATGGCCTGAATCAGGTCGTGGGTCTGATAGGCCACGGATTGCAGCGTCGCGGTCACAATTTCATCTCGCCCGCTGCCGCGAGTCAGACCGAGAATTGCACCGCGGGCATCCGGGTCCCAGTAGGGTGCACCGAGGCCTGCAAATGCGGGAACAACGACAATGTCGTCAACAATTCCCGTTCGTATTGCGATCGCTACAGACTCGGCTGCCGACTGGATAATCCCGAGCTCGTCGCGCAACCATTGCATAGCCGATCCGGCGACAAAGACGCTGCCTTCGAGGCCGTAGGTAACCTGACCATCCAGCCGCATGGCAACCGTCGTCAAAAGTCTGTGTTGCGAAAGAAGTGCTTTCGTGCCCGTGTTGGCGATGACGAAACATCCGGTTCCATACGTGCTCTTGGTCATGCCATCTTTGAATCCTGCCTGCCCGATCAGCGCTGCCTGCTGGTCTCCCGCCATGCCAAGAACCGGAACCGCTCCGCCGATGCAATCATCCGTCGCCATGCCGAATTCGGCAGCGCAGTCCCTGACATCTGGCAACAGGGCCCGCGGAACGTCAAATATAGACAACAGCTCATCATCCCATTGCTGAGTATGAATATTGAACAACAGGGTTCGTGATGCATTGCTTGCATCGGTCGCGTGCTGCGCGCCGTCGCATAGCCGCCACAGCAGGAAGCAGTCAATTGTTCCGAATGCGAGTTCTCCGGCTTCAGCCCGTTGCCGAACACCGGCAACATTGTCAAGCATCCATGCGATTTTCGTTGCGGAAAAATACGGGTCGAGTCGCAGACCTGTCTTGGCCGATACCGTGGCTTCGTGACCGTCGCGTTGCAGACGGCGGCAGACGTCGGCTGTGCGGCGATCCTGCCAGACGATCGCATTAGAAACACATTCGCCTGTTTCGCGATCCCAGATTAGCGTCGTTTCCCGCTGGTTGCTAATACCGATCGCGGCAATGTCGGATGCCGTCACGCCTGCTTTCGACATCGCGGATCGACAAACCGCTTGTACCGAGTCCCAGATCGCTTCCGGGTCGTGTTCCACCCAGCCGGGCTGCGGATAGATCTGAGGAAACTCCTGCTGCGCGCTTGCAACGATTGCAAGGTCTGGATCGAAAACCAGCGCGCGACTGCTGCTGGTGCCCTGGTCGATCGCGAGTATGCTTTTTGCCGTCAAGGTCGAGATGCACCGAAAATAGGTTTCTTGATTGACATCTGCCGACCCGCTTCCGCGGGCCAGTCAGAAGTTTTCTGTTGGCCGGCAAACGCCGCAATCCGCTCACGAATCGCATCGGGCCACGGCGCGACACGCCGCACTGACAAGTCGACGTGCAGATTCATCCATTCGGCGGTCGCGGCAAGATAGTGCTTCTCGGCATGATACATACGCATGAACTGGTGAATGCGTTTCGTATCATAAGCCAGCAAATACGACGTAATTACGTAGGGCTCGTCAAGTGTCAGTTCCCGTTGCCAGGTGACGTGGCTTTCTACGGCAAATGTTGAACTCTGGCTTACGTTGATGTGATTTTCTGTAATGCCGAAGCTCTCCCACAATGTGTCGACAGCTGTATCAAATGCCAGCACATAATAGGCAACATTCATGTGATTGTTGACATCGATCCATTCGGGCAGCACAGTGCCGCGGATGATTTCGGCGCCAGCGTATTCAGGCATCGGCAACGGTTCCACCTCAGGTCTTTAATTCGGCCAGATCTTGATAATGAGCGAGCGCTTCCGGGTTGGCCAGCGCTTCGGTGTTTTTAACCATTTCGCCGTGTACCACCGAACGCACCGCGAGCTCGACGATCTTGCCACTCTTGGTCCGGGGAATCTCGGGAACGGCAATAATCTTCGCCGGCACATGGCGCGGTGTGGTGTTGTCACGCACGCTTGTTCGAATTCGGGCAATGAGTTCGTCGTCGAGTGCGACGCCTTCTTTGAGAACGACGAAAAGCACCACGCGAATATCGTCATCCCAGTTCTGGCCAATGGCAATACTTTCCAGTACTTCGTCGAGCTTCTCGACTTGCCGGTAGATTTCCGCAGTACCAATACGCACGCCGCCGGGGTTCAGCACAGCGTCAGAGCGGCCGTGTATTACCACACCACCCTCTGGCGTAAGTTCTGCAAAATCACCATGTGCCCAGACGCCTGGGAAGCGCTCAAAGTAGGCCGCCTGGTAGCGCGTGTTGTCCGGATCGTTCCAGAAACCAACCGGTACTGATGGGAAGGGTTTTACGCAGACCAGCTCACCGTGCTCGCCAACGACGGGCTGGCCCTCGTCGTTAAAAATCTCAACCGCCATGCCGAGCCCCCTGCACTGCAGCTCGCCACGACGTACTGGCAACAGCGGATTGCCAAGCGCGAAGCAACTCAGGATATCGGTACCGCCGGAAATCGACGCCAATGCCAAATCATCGCCGATCGCTTCGTAAACAAAATCAAAACTCTCCGGCGCCAGTGGCGAACCTGTGGATAGAATAGTTCGGAGCTTCGGTAACGCGAACTCATTGTTTGGGCGAAGCGACGTATTCGCAAGCGCGGAAATGTACTTTGCGCTGGTACCGAAAATGCTGATCCCCTCGCGTTCTGCAATCTCCCAGAGAATACGAGCGTCCTTGAAAAAGGGTGCACCATCGAACAGCAAGATCGTTGCGCCGCTACCAAGCCCGCATACCAGCCAGTTCCACATCATCCAGCCGCAGGTCGTGAAATAAAACAAGGTGTCCTGCTCAGTCACGTCAGTGTGCAATACATGTTCTTTGCTTTGCTGCAATAAAGTTCCGCCATGGCCGTGCACGATACATTTTGGAATACCGGTCGTGCCCGACGAGTACATGACGTACAGCGGGTGATTGAACGGCACCGCTGCAAACGAAAGTTCGGCACTTGCGGCGAGAAAATCGTCCCACAGGATCGCGCTTGGAAGATCGACATCGACGGAAGCGGATTGCACGAACGGAACGATGACAGTCTGTTCGATCGATGGAATTGACCTCGCAACCTCGACAATGCTCGTTCGCGTGTCGCATTTTTTGCCGTTGTACCAATAGGCGTTCGGCGCGAACAGGAGCTTCGGTTCAATCTGGCCAAATCGGTCTATGACGCCGGTACTGCCAAAATCCGGTGAGCAAGACGACCAAATGGCGCCAATACTGGTGGTAGCAAGCATGGCGATAATGGCTTCAGGGCAATTCGGCAAATAGCCCGCCACGCGATCGCCATTCCGGATGCCCCTGGCACGCATCGACTTCGCCAGTCGCGCAACGCTGTCTCGCAGCGCATCACGGCTCAGTTCTTGTCGTGTGCCGTCTTCTCCGCAAAAAATTATCGCGGCTCGATCGCCGGTGTGTCGCAGCAAATGCGACGCGAAATTGATTTCGGCACCTTCGAACCAGCCCGCGTCAATGAAGCTGCCCGGACGCGCCAAAATACTGTCTGCCTCACGCAGCATCTCGATACCACAAAATTTGCGCAGCGCGTGCCAGAATGCCGGCGATTCGTTGATCGACCAGTGATACAGAGCGCCGTAATCATCAAATCCCTGCCGTTGCATAAATTCGAACATTTTCGACGCTCGCATACGAGTCGTCGACGGCTGCCAGATAATCGGATTGCTAGTCATCAGTCTCTATGCTTCAAGGGTGCGCTTCAGTATCCACAATACGGCACTTGTGTCCATGGCCGATCGAGGGTAATACTCCAGTGACATGAACAACCTCCTGATATTCGCTACTGCCGCGATCCTGCTGACAATTGTTGTGTTGATCGTCAGGCGTTCCCGCAATTCCGGCCGACCCATTCCCGCCGCGCTACGGCTGGGCCGCCCGCTGCCCGATTTTCTGGCCACCGACGAAAGCGGCGATCCCGTTCGTTCCACCGAATTGCACGGCACCGCAGCTGTCATCCTGTTTGTACGGGGTAGCTGGTGTCCTTTTTGCAGTTCGCAAGTCGAAGACTTGAGCGTGCATTACAAGGACATTGTCGATCTTGGCGCGCGACTGATCCTGGTAACGCCGAAGCCACTTGAAACCACGCGTCGCGTCGCCGATTTTTTTGAAGTCGAGTTCGACTTCTGGCTGGACACCGATCTGGCGGTCGCCAAGCAACTGGGCCTGTTGGACGAGTCTGGCGTCCCAGAGGTTCATCACAAGGAATATGGCGACGACACTGTATGGCCGACCGCACTCGTCGTCGACCGGAACGGTGTCATTATTTATTCGAAATTGGCGCAGAACATCTCTGACCGCCCGGATCCGAAAGACCTGGTGCAGGTGCTGCGAAACGCGCAACAGCGTTAGGGCTTGACGCCAACCGCCGCGCAGAGAAACTGCATGAATGGCGTCGCCTGTTTGAAAGCGCTTTCAACGCTGCGCTGAAACTGCGGTTTCAGGCAGTCTTCTACGCTCATGTCCTTGACCGCGATGAAACTCTTGCGCTTGATGTCATCAATAAGCGCATGCTCTTTGTCAAACCCACGCGGCGGCCGCTGCAGCGATTCACCACCCAGTCTGAAATTGCGTTTGAACACGGCACTTCCCGTTGCACGCCTCCACTCCGACGGCTGCGCGGCAATGCGCTCGCGAATTTTCCGTAGCGGCTCGGATTCCGGTCGCCACATCCCAACCCCGGCAAATACCTCGTCCGGGTCAATATGGAGATAGAAACCCGGCGCGTGCACATCTTTGGCACGCTCGTGTCGGAACTGAATGCCGATATTGGTCTTATAGGGAAGCTTGTTATTTGAAAACCGCGTATCCCGATAGACTCGCATTAACGAGCCGCTCATACGCGTCGGTACGGCGGTGAAATGCGGCGCTATATTCGCCAGCGGTTCCTGCATCGACTGGATAAAGCGTAGCGCGACATCCAGAACGTCTTCTTCATAGCGCGACTTGTTCGCCTTGAACCATTCGCGATTATTGTTCGCCTTAAGCTGTCGCAGAAATTTGATCGTGCGTTCTTCGAAGCGGCTGTAACGACTGCCCGCCATCAGCAATGACTGTCCGTTTCCGGATGCTCAAACATATCCGATTCATCTTCACCGTCTCGCGGTGCGAGACAGGCAAAATCTTTCTCAACGAGAATATTCAGTGTTTCTCCATCGTCAAGCCGCTGCTCACCATGGATCGAGACCTGTTCGGTCGTCGCCCAGGCCAGCGCGATCGTCTCTGGCAGTCGTACTGTTATCGCGTTGTTTGAGAAAAGTGCGCCGGGATTAACGCTTGCGGGACTGCTTTCGAGCGCATAGGTGAATTGGCGTCCACCCGGAAAACGCGTGTGTGACGACACGACGCCCGTGTCGCGCATGAGCTCGACCTCACGCCGTTCCAGGCGCAGTCGAATGGAATTGTCTCGGATTCGAATTTTCACAATAGCTAGTCTTGTCGGTTGAGCCCTGATTAAATCAGAAAACCGGCCTGTCAGTCTTTGAATGCTCGCCCAGGAGCCATTTTGCTATCTGATCCACTATTTTACGCAGTCGCTGTACCCGCTGTGCTGCTTTTCGGCATTGCCAAAGGCGGTTTCGGCGGCGGGCTCGGAGTCGCGTCGGTACCCTTGATGTCGCTCACCATGTCACCCGTACAGGCAGCCAGTATTCTACTGCCGATCCTGTGCCTCATGGACCTGATCAGTCTCTGGGCATATCGCGGCAAATGGGTCTGGCCAGAGCTCCGCGCACTCGTTCCGGCCTCACTGATTGGCATTGCACTGGGTACGCTGTCATTTGGTTTGTTGAGTGCAAGCGCGGTCAAGCTTATCGTGGGGCTGGTCGCCTTGCTATTTATTACGCATTACGGGTACGCGAATCGGCGGCACCGCGAAGTCCCGCAAGCATCAATACCCCGGGTTTATGGAATTCTTGCCGGAGCCGGCGCCGGATTTACCAGCTTCATTGCGCATGCCGGAGGGCCGCCCGTCAGCATGTACCTGCTTCGCAGGTCGTTGAACCGCACCGAATTCGTTGCGACCAGCGCGGTCTTTTTCTCGATCGCCAACTACGTGAAGCTGGTGCCCTATGGCTGGCTCGGACAGCTTTCAAGCGACAATCTTTACGCGTCGTTGATTCTGGCGCCTCTGGCACCGATCGGCGTCGGCATGGGAGTCTGGTTACACGAAAGAGTCTCGGACCGGATTTTCTTTCGCTTCGCCTACTTCATGCTGTTCATCATCGCTCTGAAGTTGATCAACGACGGTCTTGGTTGAAAGTGACCGGCCGACGATTCGACTGCAGACCAATGTTACTCGGCGATGACGTTTTCCGCCTGCGGCCCTTTCTGGCCCTGAGTAATTTCCATTGAGACCTTCTGGCCTTCCTTCAATGATTTGAAGCCTTCCATCTGAATCGCCGTATGGTGCACGAATACATCCTGACCACCTTCGCGTTCGATAAATCCAAATCCCTTATCATCGTTGAACCATTTAACGGTTCCGCTAACTCGATCGCCTGACATGATTACCTCGCAATGCCTTTCGATTAGTGACTACGGCCCCTGTGTCTTACGAAGCCTGTTCCGAGCTTAGCGACCGAATCACAGCCCATCAAGGCCAATGAACGCTCTAATTCGGTGCGTAGCAACGTCAACCCCCGGATCACACCCTGTTCGCCGCCCGCAGCCAGCGGGTAAAGATAGGCGCGGCCGATGCTGCAGGCATTGGCGCCCAACGCCAACGCCTTAATGATATGGGTTCCCCGACGAATACCACCATCACAAATGATCTCAAGCTTGTCGTGCAGAGCGTCGGCGACATCCGCAATACAGTCGACCGGTGCCGGCGCTCCCTCGAGCTGTCGGCCACCATGATTCGACAGCATGACGGCTGTCGCACCCGCATTCATGGCCTGACGACAGTCAGCGACGGTTTGCACGCCTTTGACCACCAGCGGCCCGTCCCAAATTGACGCGAGCCATTCAACGTCCTTCCAGGTCAGTGAGCGATCCAGTTGGCTGTTGAAGTAGTCCAGTAAACTCATGTCATCGAATTGAGAGGGCCGGTCGCTGGTCGCAAGATTGACCATTTCAAGGTCTTTTCGGATCAATGCGCGATACAGCCAGTCGGCATGACGAATCCAGCTCGGCAGGCTGCGCAGTCGCAGGCGACCGGACGAAAAACCGTAAACGGCGTCGCGCTCCCGATTGCCCGGTACCGGCGTGTCCACGGTCAGGCAAAGCGCCGTGTATCCGGACGTTTTGCAGCGTGCAACCATATCGGCCGTAACACCGCGATCCTTGAGAACATAGACCTGGTACATTTTCGGGCAGTTGCCGGCGGCGGCCGCGTCTTCAATGGTTGTTGTCGCGAGCGTCGACAGTCCGTAGACCATGCCCAGTTTTTCTGCGGCTCTGACAACCGCTGGCTCGCCTGAGGCATGAAACAGCCTGGATGCGCCGGTCGGCGAGAGCATGACAGGCCAATCGATTTTCTCGCCGAACAACGTGGACTGCAAATGAATATTGCTGACGTCGGACAATTGTGCGGGCAGAATTTCATAGTCGTCGAATGCTTTCGTGTTTCGCTTCAGCGTCCATTCATCATCAGCGCCGCCATCAAGATAGTGAAACACTGGCGACGGCAATCTGCGCCGTGCGATTCGGCGAAAATCCATGATGTTGTTGCAATCGGAAATTTTCACGAATTGAGGTTATCACGCATTGACGTACGCGGCTTCACGCCTGTAGCGTTGGCGGGCAATTCAAATGGTGGTGGCGTGTCCAAACAAGACCAATCTTTTTCTTACTCGCTTGAGGTCGGTAACCTGGCCAATCAGCGGTCGATCACTGCCTGGCTCCTGCTTGGGCTGGTGTCGCTCGTGGCTGCCGGCTTTTTTTCGATCTTACTGGTACTCGCGCGTACTCCGGTCATCCAGGGACTCGTCCCGCTGCTGGATTTTTTCCGCATTGCGCTCGTCACTCATGTCACGCTATCGGTCCTGATATGGCTGCTCGCAATATCAGCAGTGAATTGGAGCCTGATCACGAGCAGCGAAAACGTGATCTGGGACCGCCTGTCGTTTTTGCTCGCGGCACTGGGCACCAGCGTCATTATTGTTTGCCCGTTCCTCGGGGCCGGCGATCCGCTTATGAATAATTACGTGCCGGTACTTCGACACCCGCTTTTTTACACGGGGCTGGGGCTTTTCACCGCCGGAATTTTCAGTCACCTGGTCCGGGCCGCGAGTTGCTGGCCAAGATTGAAGCAGGAACTGACTGGTGCGGACGCGCTGCATATCGGTATTGCCTTGTCGACCGGGCTTACCGCGCTCGCGTTGCTTGCCGTCATCGCATCCTGGCTGAATTTGCCAAGCACTATGGGCGGCCAAATCTACTTCGAATTCCTGTTCTGGGGCGGTGGACACATAATCCAGTTCAGCTATACGCTCCTGATGATGATCGCCTGGGTCGTGCTCGCCAATGCGAGCGGCTGTCGGTTCGATCTAACGCCCCGGTTGACGCTGGTATTCCTGGTCTTCCTCGCACTGCCAGTCATTACCGTACCTTTTCTTTATGTTGCACATGACGTAACTACTGCCGGTCACCGGATCGCGTTTACGGAACTCATGAAATACGGCGGTTTATCATGCCTTCCGCTTGGGCTGGCCGTAGCTGCGAGTTTGTGGCGCGCAGAGACGCCTGAAGGTGAGGCGCGTTACCTGCGAGCAGCTCTCGTCAGCTCGCTCGGTCTGTTTGCCATCGGGGGTTTCCTTGGCTTTATGATTTCCGGCCTCGATATCGTTATTCCTGCTCACTATCACGGAGCAACGGTGGGTGTGACCATTGCGTTCATGGGCCTCACGTACTATTTGTTGCCGCGCCTCGGCTTTGGGAAATTGCCGCAACGCATGGCGACGTGGCAACCGTGGCTGTACGGCGGTGGCCAACTGATGCACGTCGCAGGCCTTGCCTGGAGTGGTGGTTATGGCGTGCAACGCAAAACGGCCGGGGCCGCCCAGGGGCTGGATGGCATCAGCCAAACCGCCGGCATGGGACTAATGGGACTCGGTGGACTGATATCCGTGATCGGCGGTTTGCTGTTTCTCGTTGTCGCCTACCGCTCAATCCGCAGTCGCGAGAAAAACTGATGGACCTTGTCGTGTTCACAATCAACGCGATTGCGATCTACCTGCTGGCGGACTGGCTTCTCACACGTTTGGAAAAATGGCGAGGCAAAGTGCTGGCGCAACGCCAGGTACTCTTTTTTGTCATCTTCTTATTGCTGGCACTGCTGTCCTTCAGCGTCATTCAGGCTGTTCTCAGCCCGCCCCCAATCGAGTAGCGCATCAATGCTGACCTATCTTGCGGTGCAGTCGCGCATCGAAGCTTGAGAAATGTTCGGAAAACCAGTCTGACAGGTTTTCCTGCAATACCCTGGCACCCGTTTCTGGATCGTCAGCAAAGGAATCCATCAAGTCTCGAATCTCATCCAGCAGTTTTTCGTGATCTGCCTTGTGTGCTGGATACTCGTAGTAGTTGGTGTTTCGCATGATGCGCTCCTCAAGTGCGAAGTGCATGGATATAGAGCTGAAGATGTCGCCGAGGAAGCTATCGATCTGATCGTTGTCCGGGGAATCACCGAGTTCCTGGTAAACCAAGTTGATCAGCTCAATCATCTCGCGATGCTCGTCGTCCATGGACTCGATGCCAACGCTGTATTCCGGTTTCCATTGCAGCAAGCTCATAGCCGTCACCGAATAATTATCTGTTGGGATTGCTCATCAAATTGCACGATGAGATTGCGACCAGGCACGAGATCAACGACTGACGATTGCTCATAGTCGAAGCCCGCATCGTCACCGCTATCGCTGACGCCGACAAATAACTGATGCGTGCCTGCCTGGACTTCGACGCGCTTGTAAATATTGGATTTACCGTCCGCCCAAATACCGCTGGGCTGCAGTGTTGCATCGTACAAAGTCTCAGAATCAGAGCGCAACAGCACGCGTACCGGGTGCCGTTCCCGCGGGCAGTCATTCATCGTGCGCATATTGGGCGGTAGCTCATTGAGCTCGTCCTGAGTCAATATGCGGCAGTCACCAACACGCTGACCCGCATGTGAAAACACGACGGACACAATTGCGCGATCCGCGGCGACCAGTTGATAGTCCGGCCATGCAGAAAATACGCCGACAAACGCCGCAAACAATCCATAAAACGTAATTTCTGTGAGCCACTTCATTTTGCCAGGCTCGCCGTAAATTCCTTGTATTTGTCGACGGCGTTGCGGCAGCCTGACCACGGCGCCTGCCAGCCCAGCGCCACGCGCGACAAGTCAACGCGTCGCCGCACCATCGGGTCTCGTTGCCGTGCCAGGCGCTGCTCGGTCCAGTTGGCACCGAATCGGTAGGTACAAAGCCCGTTTTCGCAACCCAGCAGCATGATGCCGTCCGCGTGGTCACGGCTCAGTGCGAAGTCGATGTAGGAAGGTGGTAACTGGCCCACGCAATTGACTGGAATACAGCGCGCACCAGCTTCTTGCAAATCGCGCAGTTGACGATCGTCGCGACACCCGAATACCAGTACTCGCGGCGTTGCGCCCTGCTCGTCAGCGGCGACGATCTCGTCGCGTAGCGTGGCTGCCGATCGATCGGGTAGATCGATACCCGGCACCAGATCACCCCGGGACCGAAATGGCGTTGCGGTCGGACAGGCCCCGACACAAATCCCACAACTGGTACACAGATCCGGGTCAACCTCTGCCTGGTGTGAGTAATTCGTGTCATCGGTACGCGGCACCATTTCAACCGCGCCAAAGGGACAGTCGTCAACGCAGCGTTCGCAGCCATTGCAATAGTCCAAGGTTACCAGCGCCGGACTTTCCGCCTTTTCACGCGGCGCCCAAGGTGCAATAACAATCACTCCACTGGTAGCAATCAGCATCAGCCAGACCCATCCTGGCGACGTGATTTGAATCAGCGGATAGAAATGCAAATAGAACCAGTCGAGCCGCAGGACCATCGGTGTCATTGCCAGATCAGCCTGTTCGTGGCTGACCGCAGGATAGACGGCGGACAGCACCAGCAGACACAACAGAGTCGCGGCCATCATTCGCCGCGGCGGATTGATTCGCGGACTCGTTAGACGAAACACGTGCAACCAAATCCCGAACACCAGGAATATTGGCATTCCGATCAGGTGAAAAAATGCCATCAGCGTAAAGAAGCGATCAGAGACCAGGTCATCGTTCAAGAAATTGCCGGCCATCGAGTCGGTAAAGATCGGAATACTATCCATGAGTTCCGCTGAGCTGATCGCAACGTATTGCGCGAGCTCATCCCAAACGAGCCAATAACCGGTAATTCCGAGCGGGAAAATTATCCAGACCAGCGGCACGCCACTTACCCAGGTGAACCATCGATTGCGTCGATAGTGGTTAAACATGAACTCTCTTAATATGTGCACGAAAATCGTCACAATGGCGGCATCCGACGCGTAACGATGCAAACTGCGCATCACCCCACCGAGGTACCATTGCTCATTCGTCAGGTATTCGACAGAGTCGAAAGCGCCGGAAACACTGGTACTAAAAAATATCAGCAGCCAAATGCCGCTAATTAGCACGACCCAGAGGAAAAATATCGTCAGCACACCAAGGTGGTTGAGCGGATTCGCTGTGCTCTCGAACGCGCGTGACATCGGTTTTTGCAAGGCAAGAAACATACCCTGCCCGATCCTGTGGACGCGCTCGATCATTCGTGTTTGCGCGCTCTGCGTATTTTGAATGCCTCGTTGAACAGGTAGAGAAGCACCGCAAGTATCATCGTGGCGCCGACTGCGATTTGTACAAATAATGAGTTGTCAAAGCGGTAGCGCCCAGTGGCCGGGTCATAAACCGTGCAAAACAGTTTAACCCGATCAATCAATCCGGAAAACAGATGCCCTTCGCTCGATGGCCGGTTGAACACAATTTCTTTCAGCGGCTCAACCAGCCATGGGAGCTCGAACGTGACACCGTATACCTGTCCGTAAATAGCGCCATTGCGATCAATAACTGTGGACTGGTTGATGTGGTCGAAGCCGCGCGGCGTGGGGAAGAAAATAAATCCGAGATCGCGGCTGATCTGCTGTATCGAATCCGGTGCCGCGCTCAGGAACCGCCAGCGGTCATCGGCGATACCCTGTCGCCGGGCAAATGCCGCCATCGCTTGCGGCGTGTCGTTGGCGACGTCGAAGCCGATGCTGATCACTTCGAAGCTATCGTCGCCCAGTGCTTCACGAGCGGCCGCGACGGCCTTAGCGAGGTGTTTGGTCGTTGCAGGACAGACATGGTGGCAGGATGTAAAAATCATGCTGATAACGGCTGGCTTGCCGTGAAGCTCCGAGCGCAGATTGACCGTGCGCCCGAACGCGTCTATCAGCGGGTAGTCACCGATGCTTTTGCCGATCGCCTGCTGCGACAAGGCCAGTGCACGCTCCGGATCGTAGCGATCGTCATCCGCAGCATGGGCTGCGAAACCGAGGACCACCGCGATCGATAGCAGCGCACGAATTAGCGTTATGACAGGGGCCACACCGAAGCCAGGTATTTCCAGTTCACCGCGTAGTATAGGACGAATACCACGAGAAAGAACAGGGCCAGCAAGAAGGTGCCAGGTGCCGCAAGCCCCCACTTCCCGGCCGCCTCGTGGCCACCCTCCGGTACGACTAGCGGTTCCGCACGCATGAGACGAGTGCTGGTAAACCCATAGCTCGATTCGGATCCCACCGGCTTACCAAAAAACACAGAAACAACAGTTACGAGTATGTACATCGCGCCCCCGGTGATCGCGAGGACACCGCCAATACCCATGATTCCCATCAGCGTATAGGCACTTGCCGGGTAATCAAATCCCAGCACCGCGTTGGTAAACGCCATGTCCCAGTGACGACGCTCAACTCCGAGGGTACCCGCGCCCATCATCGCCAGTGCGAAAACTGACATGCCTAAGCCAAAGAAATAGGGTTGCAGTTTCGCAATAGTCGGGAACGCAACCTGTTTGCGAAACAAGGTCGGAATCAGAAAGTAGGTTAGTGACATGAATGCCAGGGTCGATCCGATCACAACAGTCGCATGGAAGTGCCCCGGTACATAAATCGTATTGTGGATAATGATATTGATCTGTTCTGTTCCCATGACGACACCCGAGATGCCGCCGAGGAAGCCGAAACCGACCAATGAAATGAACATGCCCGAAAACACCGGGTTACTCCACGGCGCTTTTCTGAGCCACTGGAACAAGCCGTTCGTATAGCCTTTGGCTCGCTGCGCAACTTCGATGGAGCCAGGCACCGTCAAGCCGTGAACCATACTCGCCAGAACAGCCAGATACATCGCATAACTGGTGTTGAATATCTTCCATTCCGCGCTGAGGCCCGGGTCGACCAGAATGTGATGCGCGCTGGCCAGCTGCAGGAACGCGATGTAGAGGAAGAATGCGGTACGGCTCACCTTCTCCGACATCGGCCGCGCGCCGAATACGATCGCAGCAATGGCGTACCAGACTGAAACATGGGCGGCGACGTTGATCTGCTGCGACGAATGTCCGAGCGCCCACCAGACCACGCGATACATTGCCGCATCAATATGGTTCACCACGCCAAGCGACCATAGCCAGGTCGGTACCAACACCACGGCACCCGACGCAATCGTAAATACCGCGATGATGCACGCGGTCAGTGCACCAAAAGTGACCAGCGGAACTGACCCTTCGTAAGTTTTCTCGTCCTTGGCGACGACGAGTGTCGCGAGGAATATAAAACACCCGATAAGTGCACCCACAGCAAACAGAATCAAGCCGAGATAAAAATTCGGGTTCGCCGGCATCGGCACATACGATGTCATCATGACCGACGCATCGCCGTTGGCGATCGCGGCGTTATTGATGATGATACCGAGCAGCATTAGCCCGAATCCGACCCAGGCGACTTTTGGTGCCGCAATTCGACATCGCAACAGTGTCGATGAGCAAAAATACAGGACAGCGATCTCAAAAGAGATCATCCAGAAGATCAGCATGTTGGTGCCGTGGCTGGTCAACAACTGGTAGAAGCGATCCGCCGGCAGCAAATGTACCGCTGGCCATCGGGTCAAGGTCACACCCAGCGCCGCAATGCCGCCGATTAACAAGATGACAACTGCGACAACGGCGTGAGCTTTCATTAGAAGCTCCGCCGGCTTGTGAAACTGCAGACCTGACTCCGGGCAGGTTCTGAATTGTTCCTGGCTCATTGTCCGCCCTCCGTCACATAGATTTTGCCGACCATATTGTGGTGGCCAATACCGCAGAATTCATTGCAAATAATGGTTTGCTCACCACTGGTATCGGGCGTAATGGTCAGGACCATTTCGTAGCCCGGAAGAATCTGTGTGTTGATATTGACTGGCTGCAGCGAAAATCCATGTTGCCAGTCCATTGACGAAATGTGCAGCCGGTAGGTTTGGCCCTTCTCCAGCTCAAGCAATGGCCACCACTGCCATAATCGGCCAAGCAAATAGACATCACTACCCGGTGGTGGCCGCACGACCGGCAACTGCATCGCCGTTTCCTTCCTGACCGTGTATTGGTCGACCATTGCCTGCGCCTTGGCCATATAGGCCTGAGGCGTTGTCTTGTAGGCTTCACTGGACAGGTTCTGTTTTCCGTAGATATGCCAGAACGGCATCATGAAAAACATAAACAACGACCAGACCAGGGCGATTGCAATCCAAGTGCCCTCGACCCGGTCGAGTGGTTGCCTCCACCAGACGATCTCAGCAGGCGGTTCAATGGCGCTCATAAGTCACCTTTTCCTTTTTCGGTTTCGTTGCTTACTGAGCAATAGGAATGTTTACAATCTCGACGATTCCCCAGACGATGTAGAAGATCGTGGGAAACAAGACGCCAATGAAAAGCAGGATGAAAGGGTTGTCGAGAATGCGCTGCATTGTCGGCAAACGTTCCGATATTTGAAGGTTTGTTGGTTCGTCACTCATGCCACAGATCCCCGGCCAATGGATACAAAAATTCATGGCCTACCCTATGCTTCGTTGGCGCCTGCCAGTACTACGGAAAATACTTAGTTAGGGGGCGGCGATCCGAGCCTACAATGTCGTGGAAATCGGTTAAGCTCTGGCGTCATGAAAGCGCTCACTTTTGTAACGATCCTCGCGTGCCTGTTCGTCAGCGCCTGTGGCGAAACCAATAGCGAATCCACGGTCGCAGTCGACGAACATCTGCGCTCAGTCGCGGTCGGAGCCGACACCTGCGTATTCGATCAAACGACAAAGCTCCTGTGGCAGACAAAGACCCGAGACGCGGGCCTCCACCAGGCAAGCAACACGTATTCCTGGTTCGATCCTAATGAAGCCAATGGCGAACTTGATTATCGGGGACTTGAAGACGGTGGCAATTGCACCGGCAGCAAGTGCGATACCTGGCACTATGTGCAGGCAGTCAATCGTGAGGGGCTCTGTGGTTACGATGACTGGCGGATGCCGAATAAAGACGAAATCTATTCGATCAGCGATATTCGCCGGATGAAAACACCACCGACGACAGATACACGGTTTTTTCCGCTTACCGAGCCGGCCGAATACTGGACTGGCAACGACTACAACTTTCAATATGACACCGCATGGGCCTGGAACTTCGAATTAGGCCATGACCGGGTCGACTGGAAAAGCGCCGCGAAATTCGTTCGGCTGGTGCGCGGTCAACCTGGCGAGCTCGAAAAAGTTAAGGAATAGGCATCGTGCGACAGCTGGCGGTATCGTCCCTACTGTTGGTCATCGTCCTGGTGTCGTTGAGTGCTTATCTTCGACTCAACCATTCGGGCATCGGATGCGCCGACTGGCCGACTTGCTACGGCATGATCGGCAGCGCCAGTGACATCGCTCCGACCGTAGAGTCGACTTTCGAACGCCTGGCGACCGAAGTGGAGCGGCCGCTGTCCTGGGCAACACCCGCGCATCGCCTGGTCGCCAGTATTTTGGGACTGACAATCCTTGCGATGACGCTGCTGGCCTTTGCACGCAAACGCGATCGACTGCTGGCATCCGCAGTACTCGGCCTGACGCTATTTCTTGCCTGGCTTGGCATCTATTCCGGCGGCTTGCACAGCCCAGCCGTAGTCATGGGAAACCTGGGCGGCGGTTTCGCAATGCTCGCACTGCTCGGCTGGACTGTCATGCGACAGTCGCAACCAGCCGCACAAACTCCGAGCGCCGTGCGAAAGTGGACGGTCGCCGCACTGATAGCCCTACTGCTGCAAATCGGTCTGGGTGGCCTGACGAGCGCGAACTTCGCCGCATCAGCGTGCCCAGGCTTGCCGACCTGCAACGGTCAGCTGCTTCCCGGCCCTGGCCTGGCCAAAGCCTTCGATCTTGGCCGCTCACACGAAATCGGGCCGCGTGGGCTGGCGATTGGCGGACCGGAACGTGCCGCCATTCATCAGTTGCATCGACTCGGTGCCCTGGCGACGACGGTACTTGTGATTGTCGCTGGCGTGATGGCCTTGCGAGCCGGATTCGGTGCAACCGCGATGCTGGTGCTGGTTCTGATTGCCGCCGAATTTGCCGTCGGTATCGCGGCGATCGTCACTGAATTACCCATCAGTATTGCCGTTGCGCACAATTGGCTTGCCGCAATGTTATTGCTGGCTTTGCTAAGATTGCTGGCCCTTAGCCGTAAGCAACAGGCATTCCGATAGCATGAATACATCCCAAGTGGTGCATCCTCACAATCAGGCCGTCGCAACCTGGCTGCTCGTGTGTTGTGCACTGGTATTCGCGATGGTGGTTCTCGGCGGCGTTACGCGCCTGACCGGATCCGGATTGTCGATGGTGGACTGGCGACCGTTGATGGGCTGGCTGCCACCGATTACTGACATTGAATGGCAGCGCGTCTTCGAGTTGTATCAGAATTCGCCTGAGTATCTGAAGGTCAATTCGCACATGGACGTTCACGCGTTCAAAAGCATTTTCTGGCTGGAGTATTTGCACCGCCTGCTTGGCCGCATGATTGGCATCGTATTTCTCGTACCTTTCCTGATTTTTCTTGCAAAGGGGTATATCCGAAAAGTCGAGTGGCCCAAATACCTGCTGATGTTCGTGCTTGGTGGCATGCAAGGTGTGCTTGGCTGGTACATGGTCAAGAGTGGCCTGGTCGACAATCCCCATGTCAGTCAATACCGGTTGACCGCCCATCTCATTGCCGCATTCGCTATCTATGCCTACATGTTTTGGGTCGCGATGTCGCTGTTATTTCCCGCGTCCGGCACGAAAAAACATGCCTGGTATCCACTCGCGCTGGCACTAACGGTGCTGACGTCCATAACCATTATTTCCGGCGGATTCGTCGCCGGACTCAAGGCCGGAAAGATTTACAATACGTTTCCGATGATGGGCGACTATTGGCTACCACCGGGAATGTTCGCACTTGAACCTCTGTGGCGAAACTTTTTTGACAACATGGCTACGGTGCAACTGGACCATCGAATTCTGGCGATTACGACGTTTATCGCTACCGTCAGTTTTTGGTTCTTCGCACGGCGCGACAATCTGCCGGCCCGGACCCGCCCCGCCCTGACCGCAATGCTGCATACGGTGCTGATGCAGGTCATCCTTGGCATCACAACATTGCTATTGATGGTCCCGGTTGCCCTCGGCGTAGCACACCAGGCGGTCGCTCTGTTGTTGTTCACCGTTTCTCTCTATGTTTTGCACAGTCTCCGGAGAGTCTGATGAAAGTCTTTTTTGATAGTGAGCTTGTCGGGCGGTATGGCGGCCGAGGGCCTCGTTACACTTCGTATCCAACGGCGCTGCAATTTACCGAATCACTGACAGCGGGCGACTACCGTGAAAATGCGCGACTGAGCAATGCCACCCAGGTGCCGCTGTCGCTTTATGTACACATACCCTTCTGCGAATCGCTTTGTTATTACTGCGGCTGCAATAAAATTGTTACCCGGAATGAACAACGCGTAAGTCGCTATCTACAAATGCTGGACCGTGAGATTGATCTTCAGGCTGCACTATTTGACAAGACCCGTGTGGTTGAACAATTGCATTTTGGCGGTGGTACACCAACCTACCTCGACGGCGATCGGCTCGACCTGCTAATGACGAAACTTCGCAGCGCTTTTTCATTCGATGCCAGCGATAAGCGGGAGTTTTCGATTGAAGTGGATCCGCGCACAGTGAATGCAGATGAGGTTCGACGCCTTGCTGAGCTGGGGTTCAATCGCCTGAGTCTTGGCATCCAGGACTTCAACCCTCTCGTTCAGCAGGCCGTCAATCGCATACAAACGCCTGACGAGGTACAGAATCTGGTTTTGGCAGCCCGCGACGCAGGCTTCAAATCCATATCCTTCGATCTGATTTATGGCTTGCCACGCCAGACAGTCGCAAGCTTCGACAAGACGCTCGAAACCGTTATATCAATGCGTCCGGATCGGCTTGCCGTATACAACTACGCGCACTTGCCGCAACGATTCAAGGGGCAGCGAATGATCAACGATGCTGATATTCCCGAGCCTCATGTCAAGCTCGATATCCTGCATCACACAATTGATCGTTTAAGCCAAGCGGGTTACGAATACATCGGAATGGATCACTTTGCACTGCCCGACGACGAGATGGTTCGTGCGCGGCAATCCGGCACCCTGCAACGCAATTTTCAGGGCTATTCAACGCACCGGCATTGCGATCTTGTTGCGCTTGGGGTCAGCGCGATTGGCAGCATTGGCAATGTGTTTTCACAAAACGCCATTACGACGATGGAATATGAAGCCCTGCTCGAGAATGACCGTTTGCCCATCAGAAAGGGTATTGTCGTCGATCGAGACGACCAACTGCGTGGCGCGGCGATCCAGGCACTGATGTGCTACGACCGCCTGTCTTTTCAGGACTTTGATACCGCACATGGCATCGACTTTAAAGATTATTTTGCGCGCGAAATTGCGCGACTGCGGCCGCTGGCAAACGACGGCCTGGTTGCCCTGGACGCAACGGGAATATCAATATCCCGAACTGGCCGCCTGTTGCTGCGAAGCATTGCCATGGTCTTTGATCGCTATGTTGATCAATCTCAGAACGACAATCGTTTTTCAAAGGCGATTTAGGAGACCTCGGTCAACCAGCCGTGTGTATCTGGCGCCAGTCCATACTGGATGTCCTGTAAAGCTTTTCGGAGCTTCGCCGTGTTTGGGCCGGCATCGCCGTCGCAAACCTTGATTTCCCGCCCTTGGTAAACGAGTGTACCGACCGACGACAGGCACGCTGCCGTTCCCGATAGTGCGGCCTCGTGGGTTTTTACGAGTTCCAGCAATTCGTTGACGGTGAAGTTCCTTTCAACAACTTTGTAGCCGTTCTCGGCAGCGAGCTTCAGTATCGAATCGCGCGTCATGCCATGCAGAAACGTCGAATCCAGTGGCTTCGTGATTATTTCGTCATCACCAATCACCAGGAAATTGGCTGCGCCCGTCTCCTGGACATCGCCGTTCGGGCAAAACAATACCTGATCGACACCATATTTGGCCTTGGCTTCGAGCGTCGGGCCAAGCGCCGCCGCATAGTTGCCGCCGGTTTTTGTGCTGCCAAGCTGCTCGGTGGATCGGGCGCGTTCAGTTTCGACCAGCAACTTGAGTGTCGACTTTCCAGCCGCGAAATAGTCGCCAACCGGTGACGCGAGCACAAACAATACCGCCTCGCTTGACGGTGACGCCGCAGCACCAATATTTTCCAGCGTACCGATCAGCGTAGGCCGCAAGTACAGGGAACTGGGTGGCGCCGGAATATCATCAAGTTGGGCAGCAACCAGATTCGTCACCATTGGAGCCAGCAAGTCGGCGTCCGGGATCGGTAAGCGCAAGGATGCCGCGCTGCGCTGCATGCGGGCGATGTGATCAGTGAGGCGAAATATGTGTGCCTTGCCGTCGTCCCACTTGTAGGCTTTGAAGCCTTCGAAGCAGGTACTGGCATAATGAAAGACATGCGCCGCAGGGTGCATCTCGAGCGGCTTTAACGGCTCGATGCTCGCTTCTGACCATGCATTGTTTTTAAAGCGCGCGATTGCGAAATGATTGCAAAACTCTGTGCCGAACTGGCCCATGGGACGTTAACTCTGCTTGAAATCGGGTGGGGTGCTACTTTGCCATTAATGAGCGGCCCTTGGCCATACCACAAACGCATTAACTTCAGAATGTTGGTGGCGTGCATGCCGATATTAACTCACAGGCAACATTGCCGGGATTGTGAAACTGATGCGGTTGATTGCTCTTGAAGTAGTAGGCATCGCCGGCCTTCAATATCGCCGATTGTTCGCCGACGGTGACCTCGAGTCGACCATTGATGATGATTCCGCACTCCTCGCCTTCATGGGTCATCGCATGCTTGCCGGTACCCGAGCCCGGCTGGTAGCGCTCAAGAATTAACTGAATCGAACGGCTGGCCAGGTTCGCGCCGACCTGACGGTAGGAAACTCCGCCGTCGGCGATTTCTGTCAGTTCCTCTGCACGAAAAAATACCCGGTCGCGTACTTCGAACTCATCGCCGAAAAAATCACCGAGGCTGACCGGAATGCCGTCCAGCACCCTTTTCAGCATGCCAACGGTCGGATTCAGTTTGCCGGCCTCAATCTGGGAAATCGTCGCATTGGCGACGCCGGATTGCCGCGCCAGCGCCCGCTGCGAAAGCTTCAGGCCGGTGCGGATGCTCTTGAGTCGCTGCCCTATCTCTGAATCCATCACCTTTCCCATCACAATGTTTAGTTTAGTAAACATTTTCGTCCAATGATTGAATAAAATCAAGCAGTTAACAATATTCAGATAACTAATTGTTTAACATCACTTGACGGGCGTACACTTTCTTTCCTGCCCGTTTCAGCCGGAGTTCTGTTCATGAGCACAGCCGCTAAAGACCTCGACGCCTTTTGGATGCCCTTCACTGCCAATCGCGACTTCAAATCGAAACCCCGTGTTATCAGCGGTGCCTCGGGTCATCACTATACGACTGAAGACGGTAGACGCCTGTACGACACATTTTCCGGGCTGTGGACCAGCGGCGTCGGACATTGCCACCCAAAGATCGTCGAAGCGGTGCAAAAACAAGTCGCCAGCCTCGACTACTGCATGACCTTCCAGGTCACCAACAACAAGGCCATCGAACTGGCCCATCGCGTCACGTCCATGGCGCCAGCGGGTATCGATCACTGCTTTTTTACGAACTCCGGTTCCGAGTCCGTTGATACCGCACTAAAAATCGCGCTGGGCTACCACCGTGCTCGCGGCGAAGGCAATCGCACACGCCTGATCGGCCGGGAACGCGGCTACCACGGCGTTAATTTCGGCGGCATGTCCGTCGGCGGCATTCTGCCCAATCGCAAGGCGTTCAGCGCCAACCTGATTCCCGGCGTCGACCACATTCGCCATACGCACGACATTGAACGCAATGCCTTCACTCGCGGCTTGCCGAAACATGGCGCCGAACTGGCCGACGACCTCACTCGACTTTGCGCTCTCCATGATGGCAGCAACATTGCGGCCGTTATTGTGGAACCAATTGCAGGTTCGACTGGCGTCCTGCCGCCGCCCGTCGGCTACCTCGAACGCTTGCGCGAAATTTGCGACACGCATGGCATTGTGCTGATCTTTGATGAAGTCATTGCAGCCTTTGGCCGCCTCGGCACAGGATACGGGGCACAACGTTTTGGCGTCACACCGGATATCATTACGACCGCGAAGGGGCTCACAAACGGCGTAATTCCAATGGGAGCGGTACTGGTTCGCGATTCAATCTACGATGCTTTCATGCAAGGCCCTGAAAATATGATTGAGTTGTTCCACGGTTACACCTACTCTGGCCATCCGGTCGCTGCGGCCGCCGGGCTCGCGACGATGGATGTCTACGACGAGGAAGGCATCTTTGAGCAGTCACGGAATCTGGAGCAGCAGTTTGAAGACTTGCTGCATTCGTTTGCCGACCACAAGCACGTCATCGACGTCCGCAACTACGGCCTGATGGGTGCGATCGAAATGTCGCCACGCCCCGGTGCCCCGGGTGCGCGCGGTGGTGAGGCGCACAAGAAATGCTTCTGGGACGAGAATCTGGTCGTCCGCAACGGTATGGACATTCTGCAGTTCTCGCCGTTTCTGAACTCAAACCCGGATGAAATGGAGGCGTCATTCGCCGCCGTTCGCCGCGTACTCGACTCGATCGAGTAAGCTGCACGAATTACTGGAGACACACCATGAACGCCACACCCGCCAACAAGCTCGACACAGCTGAAATCGTCGGTCACTTTATTAACAACGCTGATGTCGCTGACGACAAGCGGACACAGCCTATTACGAACCCGGCGACAGGCCAGGTCACACGACACGTCGCCATGGCGTCGAAAGCGACGGTGGAGAGTGCCATCGCGGCTGCAGAGGACGCATTCCCGAGCTGGCGCAATACGCCCCCGGCAAAGCGTGCACGCATTATGTTTCGCTTCAAGCAATTGCTTGAAGAACATGCTGATGAAGTTGCGGCCGCGATTACTGATGAACACGGCAAGGTACTCGATGATGCGTTGGGCGAATTCGGCCGTGGCGTCGAAGTCGTTGACTATGCCTGTGGCATTCCCGAAATGTTGAAGGGCGAATTTTCTCGCAACGTCGGACCTGGCATCGACACCTGGTCAGACTTTCAGCCCCTGGGCGTCGTCGCGGGTATTACGCCATTTAATTTTCCGGCGATGGTACCCATGTGGATGTACCCGATGGCCATCGCCTGTGGCAACACTTTTGTCTTGAAGCCCTCTGAAAAAGATCCGAGTGCGCCCATGCTCGCGGCACGTCTATTGAAAGAAGCAGGGCTGCCGGATGGCGTGTTCAATATCGTCAACGGCGACAAGGAAGCGGTCGATACCTTACTGACCGACAAGCGTGTGCAGGCAGTTAGCTTCGTCGGCTCGACCGCAGTTGCCGAGTACATCTACAATACCGCGACCAGCAACGGCAAGCGTGTGCAGGCATTGGGTGGCGCCAAAAACCACGCGATCGTCATGCCCGACGCCGACATTGAGAATGCGGTTAGTGCACTGATGGGAGCTGCATTTGGCTCATGTGGCGAACGTTGTATGGCGATTTCAGTCGCTGTCTGTGTCGGTGACGAAGTCGCTGATTCCGTCGTTAGCAAGCTGCAGCTGCAAATTGCCGATCTGAAGGTTGGCGCGGGTACTGATACGTCGAATCACATGGGGCCATTGATCACCAAAGTGCATCACGACAAAGTTCGCGGCTATGTGGACCTCGGTATCGAAGAAGGCGCGACGCTCGCCGCCGACGGTCGCGGCCTGGTGGTCGACGGCCATGAAGACGGCTACTTTCTCGGGCCTTGCCTGTTTGACCACGTTACCGGGGACATGCGCATCTACCAGGAAGAGATATTCGGTCCGGTACTTTGCATCGTGCGCGCAGAATCCGAAGAACAGGCCATGCAGCTCATCAACGATCATGAATACGGCAATGGCACCTGCATCTTTACCCGCGACGGCGAGGCAGCTCGCTATTTTGCGGACAACGTCCAGGTCGGCATGGTCGGCATCAACGTGCCACTGCCGGTTCCGGTGGCTTACCACAGCTTTGGCGGCTGGAAACGATCGCTGTTCGGCGACCTGTTCGCCTATGGACCCGATAGTGTGCGCTTTTATACGCGCCGCAAGACCATCACGCAGCGCTGGCCGTCCGGCGGCGTTCGCGAGAAAGCACAATTTTCCTTTCCGGGCCGCCAATAGACGTCGAGCCTGTGTCCTGCTTGATACAATCACCGCCCGCCTTTTTCGGAGATAGTGATGAAAAAACTACTGGCCGTGCTGCTGCTAGCAGCATCATTCGCACAGGCTCAGGATTCTGCGATCACCTACGACCACGAAGTCGTCGCCCCTGGTATCTACAGATTGACAGGCGCTGACGGACAATTTGCCGGCGGCGGCGTCGGCTTGCTGACCGGAGAGGAGTACGTCGTACTGATTGATGATGGCTTGTTTCCGACGGGTGAAGCCCTGCTCGCCAAGGTTCTGGAACTCGCCGGCCGGCCGGCGGACTTTATTATCAACACCCATGTTCATGGCGACCACACGGGCGCGAATCAGTTGTTCGCAAGCAACGGCGCAATTATCGTCGCGCACGACAATCTGCGTAAACGTATGCAGGCAGATGCCGAACAGAATGCCGGTCCGGGCGCCCTGCCTATCATTACGTTTTCGGATGAAGTGACCTTTCACATCAATAGCCAGGAAGCCTTCGTCTTCCACATCGATGACGCACACACAGACGGTGATGCCGCGATATTGTTCCGTGAAGCCAATGTTATTGCGTCGGGCGACATCGTTTTCCGCGGCCTGTTTCCCTTTATCGACCTCGACAGCGGCGGTAGCGTAGCGGGATTCAAGAATGCACTGCGCAAGCTGATCAGTATGGCCGACGATAAGACGCGCTTCATTTCCGGCCACGGGCCGATTGCGACTCGTGCGGGCCTTGAGGCTGATCTTGCGATGTTGATTGACGCCGAAGCACGGGTAAAAGCGCTGCTGGACAAGAGCATGAGTGCCGACGACATTGTCGCCGCCAACCCCCTCGCCTCGTATCACGATCAATACAGCTGGGGCTTTATCACGACGGAAATAATGACCCGAACGCTGATTCGCTCTCTAACAACGGACTGACAGCACAATGGATAACAGGAAAACCGCGGCATTCGTTAACAACATCTGGGATGCGGAAATCATTCCGCAGATTTCCGAGTACATCAAGATTCCGAACAAGTCGCCACATTTCGATCCGGACTGGGAACAGCACGGCCATATGGATCGTGCCGTCGCGATGCTCGAGGCCTGGTGTAAAACGCAGCCGTTGAAGGGTATGACGGTCGAGATCATCAGGCTCGAAGGACGAACGCCCATTCTTTTCATGGATATCCCGGGCGATTCCGACGATGTGGTATTGCTCTACGGCCACTACGACAAGCAGCCGGAATTCAGCGGCTGGGACGACGATCTCGATCCGTGGACGCCGGTGATCAAGGACGGCAAGTTATACGGCCGCGGCGGCGCAGATGACGGTTACTCAACCTTTGGCTCATTGACGGCGATCCGCGCGTTGCAGGAACAAGGCATTCCGCACGCACACTGTATCGTTCTCATTGAAGGTTGCGAGGAAAGCGGCAGTTTTGACCTGCCGCATTACATTGATTTGCTGCAAGACCGTATCGGCTCGCCGGACCTCGTTGTCTGCCTTGATGCCGAGTGCGGCAACTACGATCAGCTTTGGTGCACCACATCGTTGCGCGGCAACCTGACCGGCACATTGCGTGTCGACGTGCTGACTGAGGGCGTGCATTCGGGCACAGCCAGCGGTGTCGTTCCTTCGAGTTTCCGAACAACACGCCAGCTCATCAGCCGCATTGAAGACGAATCGAACGGTCAGATTCTTCTGGACGACCTGCACGTTGAGATTCCGCCGCAACGGCTTGAACAGGCCGAACTGGCAGCAGCAACGCTCAAGGACCTGGTGTACAAGAAATTCCCATGGGCTGTCGAAAATCCCGCACCCACGGAGTCGCATACCGAGTTATTGCTGAACAACACCTGGCGGCCCATGCTCGCCGTTACCGGCGCCGAAGGTATGCCAGCGATGATCGATGCGGGCAATGTGCAATTGCCGTACACCAAACTGAAGCTGTCCTTTCGCCTGCCACCAACCTGCGATGCTGACGACGCGGCCGATGCCGTAAAGGAAGCGCTGGAGGCAGATAAGCCACCGTTGGCCAAGGTGTCGTTTCATGTCGAATCAACCATGGCGGGCTGGAATGCGCCGGCCGTTGCTGACTGGCTTGAAGCATCGATGCACACGGCGTCTGAGGCGTTTTTCGGCAAACCGTCGATGTACATGGGCACCGGCGGAACGATTCCGTTCATGGGGATGCTCGGTGAGCGGTTTCCGGAGGCTCAGTTTCTGATTACCGGACTGCTGGGCCCGAAGTCCAATGCACACGGACCGAATGAATTCCTGCACATCGAGACCGGCAAACGTCTTACAAGCTGCGTTGCACAGGTCCTTGAGGACCACTTCTCACGAGCGGCTGTAAGTTAGCGAGGTTATCTGCTCGGAGATCAACCCTATCAGGAAAACAATAACGGCGGCACTGAATAGCAACATGCTCATGTTGGTGAATCTTGCGGTGGTTGCGTAGGTATAGGCGTAGTAGCCGAGGCCGGTTGCAAAAAACAAGCCACTGGCGGGCAGGAATATTTTCAGCGGCGAATATAAAGTCGCAATCTTGAAAATAATAATCAGAAAGCGCACGCCGTCGCGAATCGGCCGAATATGACTTTTGCCGACGCGTTTTGCCGCAGAGATCGGTTCAAACGTGACTGCGTAGCCGCTGCGCAGAAAAGCCATCGTTATCGTCGTCGGGTAGGAAAAACCGTTCGGCAATAAATATAGAAACTGTTTGAACTTGTCTGCCTGCGCAACGCGAAAGCCGGAGGTCAAATCGAGAATCTTGCGGCCACTCATCATCGATGCAATGCCGTTATAAAGACCATTGGCAAACAGTCGTCCGAAGCTCGCGTGCGAGCCTGAATCGCGTGCGCCGATTGCCATGTCAAAACCTTCATCCAGCTTCTGAATCAACGGCGCCAGCTCAGTGGCACTATGCTGGCCGTCACCATCCATGAATGCCAGGACCTCACCGGTCGCCACACGCGCACCCGACTTGATCGCAGCGCCATTGCCCAGGCTTTCCGGGTGGCTGACCACCTTCGCACCAGCCTCACTCGCAAGCGTTGCAGTATCGTCAGTCGAACCGTCGTTGACGACGATGACCTCTGCTGTCGGATACAGCTCGAGCGCAGTTGCGACGACTGAGCCGATCGCACCGCTTTCGTTCTTGGCGGGAATAATAATTGATAGAGACATGGCTTAGGTTCCGTGCGATTTTTTGAAGCTGGCTGCTATGACGCAACCATAATCATGATTCCCGCAGCGACAGCCGATCCAATAACACCGGCGACATTAGGTCCCATCGCATGCATTAGCAAGATATTCTGCGGATTGGCTTCCAGCCCGACCTTGTTCGCAACCCTTGCTGCCATCGGCACAGCCGAGACACCAGCCGCACCAATCAACGGATTAATCGGCGTTTTCGACAGCTTGTTGAGCAATTTACCCATCAACAAACCGCTCGCAGTGCCAATCGCGAAAGCAACCATACCAAGCAGCAGGATACTCAAGGTGCTCCAGTCCAGGAATTGTTCGGCACGTAGTTTCGAGCCGACTGCCAAACCGAGAAATATGGTAACAATATTGATCAATGAATTTTGTGTCGTATCTGACAAGCGATCGACGACACCGCATTCGCGCATCAGGTTGCCGAAACACAGCATGCCGAGCAAGGGTGCGGCCGAAGGCAACAACAGGGCGACCAGCAACAGCAGAACGAGTGGAAAAATGATGCGCTCCGCTTTGGTGACTTCTCGAAGCTGAACCATCTCGATTCGTCGTTCTGCTTCTGTCGTCAGCAACTTCATGATCGGCGGCTGGATGATTGGCACCAGCGCCATGTAGGAATAGGCCGCGACGGCAATCGCACCAAGCAAGTGTGGTGCAAGCTGTCCGGCAACATAGATCGCCGTCGGTCCGTCAGCACCACCAATAATCCCGATCGCAGCCGCCTCGCGCAGGCTGAAATCCATGATACCGAGTTCGGTCAGTCCCAATGCACCCAGCAAGGTTGCAAATATGCCGAACTGAGCGGCCGCACCGAGAAACAGGGTTTTCGGGTTGGCCAGCAGCGGACCAAAGTCCGTCAACGCGCCGACACCCATGAAGATGATCAGCGGAAACGCGCCGGTCTCAATGCCCATCACATAGGCAAGATGCAGCAGACCGTCACCGGTCGCAATTTCGACCCCTGGAATGTTACTTAGCAAGCCACCGAAGCCGATGGTCACCAGCAACAGCGGCTCGAATTTTTTGACGATACCGAGATATAACATCAACAGGCAGACGCCAAGCATCGCGAGTTGGTCGCCAGTGATCTGGTACAGCCCGGACCCCGTCCAGATTTGTTGCAGGACTTCCACGAACTAGTCGATCGCCAACAAGCGGTCGCCGACATGAACGGCATCGCCTTCATTGACGCAAACGTCGCACACCGTCCCGCCTTTTGGTGCACTAATGACGGTTTCCATTTTCATGGCTTCGACGACGAGCAGTGGCTGGTCTTTCTCAACGAGCATGCCGACCGTCACGTGCACTTTGAATATATTCCCGGCCAGAACCGCTTTGACGGCATCACCACCCCCGCCTGTGCCTGATCTTGCCGCCGGCTTCGCAGCGACCGCACCTAGCTGACCGTTTTCTGCGACTTCAACGGTAAAGGCTTTGCCGTTGACCCGCACTGAGTAAACGCCCGACCCGTCACTTGCAGGCGCCTCAGGCGAAGCGGCCATTTCAGTCGCAGCCGCCGGTGCCGGCTCAAACGCATCGGGGTTGTCTCGATTTTTCAAAAACTTGATGCCAATCTGCGGAAACAGAGCATAGGTCAAAACGTCATCGACAAGGTCATCCGCCAGTTGAATCTTGTTCTCGTCCGCGATGCGTTTCAGTTCTGTGGTCTGCGCATCGAGTTCCGGCTCAAGCAGATCCGCTGGTCGGCAGGTAATCGCCTCGGCACCGTCAAGTACCCGGGCTTGTAGCTCGGTATTAACCGGCAACGGCGTTTTGCCGTATTCGCCCTTCAGCACTCCGGCCGTTTCTTTTGTGATTGTTTTGTAACGTTCCCCGGACAACACGTTAATCACAGCTTGTGTGCCTACAATCTGCGATGTTGGTGTGACCAGCGGCAACATGCCCAGGTCTTCACGCACCGAGGGGATTTCCGCGAGTACGGCATCGATTTTCTCGCTGGCATTTTGCTCGCGCAGCTGGTTTTCGAGATTCGTCAACATGCCGCCGGGTACTTGCGCCACCAGGATTCGCGAATCGACACCTCGTAATGAGCCTTCGAACTTTGCGTATTTTTTTCGCACTTCGCGAAAATACGCCGCAATCTCTTCAATCAGGACGATGTCCAGGCCGGTGTCGCGATCGGTGCCCTCAAGCATTGCAACGACAGACTCTGTCGGTGAATGACCGTAGGTCATACTCATCGAGCTCACGGCAGTATCGATGTTGTCGATGCCAGCTTCGGCCGCCTTGATATAGGTCGCGGTTGATAGGCCTGTCGTCGCATGACATTGCATGTGAATGGGAATATCGACGGATGCCTTGAGACGCGAAATCAGTTCGTATGCGACATAGGGTCGCAGCAGGCCAGCCATATCCTTGATACAAATTGAGTGAGCGCCCATGTCTTCGATGCGCTTACCCATATCAACCCACAGGTCCACGGTATGCACACGGCTCACCGTGTACGACATCGTTCCCTGGGCATGTTTGCCGACGGCAAGCGTTGCCTTAATCGCCGTCTCAAGATTTCTCAGGTCGTTAAGTGCGTCAAAAATCCGGAAAATGTCAACGCCGTTGACCGCGCAGCGCTCGACAAACTTCTCAACGAGGTCATCGGCATAGTGCCGGTAACCTAAAATATTCTGACCACGAAACAGCATTTGCTGGGGCGTATTGGGCATCGCCGCCTTCAATAGTCGAATACGCTCCCACGGGTCTTCGCCCAGGTATCGAATACAGGAGTCGAATGTCGCACCGCCCCAGGATTCCATCGACCAGTAGCCAACTTTATCCAGCTTGTCCGCGATCGGCAGCATGTCATCGATGCGCATGCGAGTCGCAAGTAGACTCTGGTGCGCATCGCGCAAAACCAGTTCAGTAATTCCCAGCGGTTTCTTTTCGGCCATAGGTCTCTTTAGTCACTATCGTTTTCGATGTTGAGCAATTGCCGCACTGATTGCAGCGACTTCTTCGTCACTGGCACCGTCGCCAGATGCTTCAGAGCTGAATCGGATCGCGATTGCAGACATTGTCAACATCGCAAGCACCAGCATCGCGAGAAAAACAAACACGGTGCCCATGCCGACAATCATCAGCGTAACACCCTGGTCAAGAAGACTTGTTTCCAATGAAACCTCCAACGCCCTGATTTCAGCGAGCGATTATAGCGGATCGCGAAATCTTGCGTGTCACATCATTTGCCGCTGGACACCGATCCCGACTATGGCATCATCGGCGGATGCACAAAATTGACCGAAAACGCCTGTTATTGCTGCTGCCACTCTTCCTCGGCGCCTGCGCGACAGAACCGCGACTCGAAGTCGTTACGACATCGAGTCGCAGCAGTGAGTGCGTCGTGCTTCTGCATGGCCTCAATCGGAGCTGGCGAGCGATGCGGCCAATGGCAGAGTCGCTGCAAGATGCGGGATTCACAACCAGCAATGTCGATTACCCGTCGCAGGCGGGATCGATCGAGGAAATTGCGCCGCTCGCGGTGAGCACGGGTCTCGAAGGTTGCCGGAATTCGGGCGCAACGAAAATACATTTCGTCACACATTCATTAGGCGGCATTCTGGTTCGCTATCAAAACGAGCATGAACCCATTGCCGATCTCGGGCGAGTTGTCATGTTGGCACCCCCCAACCACGGCAGTGAGATTATTGACAAGACGAAAGACTGGCCGGGATTTGAATTATTCTCGGGGGACGCCGGCTCACAACTCGGCACCGGTCCCGACAGCATTCCATCACAACTGGGTCCCGTGCAATTTGAACTTGGCGTCATAGCGGGCACGGGCACCATTAATTTGCTGGCGTCGGCAATGCTGCCCAATCCCGACGACGGCAAGGTGTCGGTCGTCAGTACTAAAGTCGCTGGCATGCGGGACTTCCTGATCGTCGGCGATTCGCATCGCTTTATTACGCGCAGCGATATCGTATTTCGGAATACAGAAAACTTTCTTAAAAACGGGATGTTCCTGGACAGCGACAAGGCATTGATGAACCAGTAACGCCTAGCTGCAGTACTCGTCCATTTGTGCTTTTGACTCAAGCAGCGTTGCCCGAGCCTCCGCGTCGGACAGGTATTCGCGCTCGCCCTTGTCATCGGTTCGATACAGACGCGGTGCGCCCTTGTAAGCTTCGTAGTTCTCAGTCGCCTTCTTACAGTAATACTCTTTCTCGGCCTCTGCGGCCAGCCGCGCTTCTTCAGCCGGATCCAGGGGCGCTACGCTCAGTTCCTCAAGCCTGCCCGCCGAATGCCAAACCAGTAATACGGCAACCGCATCTTCATGGTCGGGTTTGTCGCTGTAGTGGATCTTGTCGTGTTCGTCGACCCAGGTGTAGATCGACGTCAGCGTATCGACGAAGTGCGGTTTGCCACTTGCGTCCACCCACTTCCATATATCAGCCGACGCACTGGCCGCTACAAACAGACTCAGAAAAATTGTGAATTTGATGCTCGACATTGGGGCTCCCGCGTTGCCCCAGTATGATCAAGACGCCGCCACAATCCTTTGACTGACGTCACACAATTGCGCGACGCGCGTGCCGTCACAACGCCTCAAGCTTACGCTCTAACTCTTTGATTTTGCTTTGCTGTTGCTGCACAACACGGGTGAGAACCGCGATAACTTCGATTTCCGGCTCGGACGTATCAGGAAGGTCGAGTGCCGATTCGACCTCGGTGATATCCACTATCGGAATGCCTGCTTCGCTTCGGCACGTCGGAATTCGGCTTCAATCGAATTGACAGTCAGTGGGTGGTAGGCATGGCGCGCTTTTGCAAACATCGACTTAGCCAATTCGACATCCTGGCCATTTTCGGCCAGTGCACGATAGATGCTCGACAACAAGCGAGTGCGTCCGTAGCGATTGAGATAGGCTTCCAGCTGTGGGTACGCGGCTTCATAGCGGCGTGTCGCAACCTGGATAAACCAGGTGCGACCGATCTCAGCGTTGCTCGTATTGCTCAGGTCCAAATATTCATCCAGTGTTTTGAGGCGTGCTGTATCCAGATCATCCGGCAGACTGTTGATAAAGTGAATGAGCGCCTGCGGGCTCCACTCGTCGACCGGAATATCGTCCAGATCCACTTCGTCGATCGCCAATGCGGCGGCCAGGGATTCGGCATACTCCAGCGTTTTGGATTTCGGGATCGGGGCATCATCGGGGAGCCCCGGCTGGTACATCCAGGCCTCCACCTGCTTGCGCGAAACAAGGCCCGGCGTAGCCCGCAGCAATTTCACATCAAGATAATCCACGAACGCCTCAGTGGTGATCGTCTTGAACGCAAATTCATCAAAATAATTCTGCAGAAATTTATCGAAGCGTTCGCGACCGAAACCGAGCTCGAGATATTCGAGAAACAGCTGCCCCTTATGATAGTGAATCGAGCCCTGTACGTCGTCCGGGTCGCCAGTATCGAGGCGCGGTGCGAGCGCCTGCCGCTGTGGCGGAACGCGTTCAAAATCGAATAGTAATTCCTGGTAGTTCAACACCCGTTCTTCGTCGACTCGGTCTTCATCGTAGATGATCTCCATCAGGCGCGCCTCGAGATAACTTGTCACTCCCTCGTTCAACCAGCCGTCACGCCAGGTCGCATTCGTGACGAGGTTGCCCGACCACGAATGCGCCAACTCGTGTGCAACAACCGCGACCAGGCTGCGGTCACCGGCCAGCAGACTCGGCGTCAGGAACGACAGTCGCGGATTCTCCATGCCGCCAAAGGGAAAGCTCGGCGGCAGAACCAGCAAATCATAGCGTCCCCAGCGATACGGACCGAATTGCGCCTCGGCTTCTTCCAGCATTTGCTGCACATCTCCGAATTCGTATACGGATGCATCCAGCAATTCCGGTTCGGTGTAAACGCCGGTGTCTTCACCGAGCGACGCGAAGTACAGGTTTCCAACAGCAATCGCGAACAGGTACGACGGTATGGGTTGCGGCATCTCGAATCTGAACTCACCGTTTCGCGCAACGAGCGGATCATTGTCAGCGCTCATGACTGCCAGCAGCTCCGGCGGCGTGCGAATGATGGCTTCGTAGGTCAGGCGGATACCAGGCGTATCCTGCAACGGGATCCAGCTGCGTGCATGAATGGCCTGAGACTGCGAGAACATCATCGGATATTTACCACCGGCTGTTAACTCAGGTGGCAACCATTGCAAAGCCGTTGAATTGGGATTCGTTTCATAGTCGATGCGAACAATCACTTCATTCTGAAGATCAACCCCCGGCGGTATGCTGATGACAAGTGGAGTGCCTTTGATCGTGTCGAAGGCCCCAAGCTCAAATGCTGCGACTTCCGCTTCGCCGTTGTCTGCTACAAAAGCCACGCTGTCAATTGTCAGCTCGCGTGTATCGAGGATAATTTTCCTGGCAGAATCGTCGCTCGACTTCATATGCAGAAGCACAAAGCCGCGCAGCCTGTGTTCAACAAAGTCGACATCAAGATCGAGTGCAACGTGTCGCGTTTTGAACTGATCGACATTGGCAAACGTAAAGTAGTCATGTGCCGGGTCATAGTTGTCTTTTTCCCCGCAGGAAATCAAACACAGCGAGAGAATGACAATTGAAAGATTGCGCAACATTGAGCTACTCCGAAAGGTTGTGCGACCATGGTTGGCCAAAGCCTGCGAGCGAACTATGCGCGGTCGAGACTACAATCGTCAAATTTGTCCGAATACTGCCTGCGTGATGCGGCGGTGGGTCACCGTTGTCATCGCACTGGCGCTTTCAGTCGCTGCGCTTGCACACCCCGAAGACGAATTCTGCACACCAGGAGATGACAGCATTGACCCGGAATTGTGCGCTGCACTGTCAGCGCTCGACAGTGCAGATGGTGCAGTGCAGCAAGATTCTGTCGAGGTCGATCGCGGCATGTTGTCGACCGCTATTTTGTACGTGTCGATCGGTACGCGACACATTCTTCCCGGCGGGCATGATCACATCCTGTTTGTACTCGCGATTTTTCTCGCGTCGGTTCGTTTGCGAGCGCTGCTATTGCAGGTGTCCGCATTTACAGTCGCGCATACCGCAACGCTGGCACTGGCCGCGAGTGGTGTCATCACACCATCGTCGGCCGTAGTTGAGCCGCTTATCGCGCTAACCATCGGATTCGTTGCACTGGAGAACCTGTTTTTTAAGGACATGACAAGGTGGCGCCCGGCGATTGTATTTGGATTCGGCTTGATCCATGGCATGGGATTCGCCGGCTTTTTTGGCGAACTGGGATTGCCACCCGGACAATTCTGGAGTGCATTGATCGGCTTCAACCTTGGCGTCGAGGTTGGCCAGCTCTCTGTCCTGTTGCTCGCAGCCGGGCTGGGCCTGCTTTTACGGCGCTGGCTTGATGATGCCGAAGGCACCCGACAGTACCGACGATTTGTGGTACTGCCGGGGTCCGCTTTGATCGGACTGGTTGGCTTCGGCTGGGTAGTCGAGCGCCTTATTCCCTAACCTCGAATCCACGGCCTTTCAGCAAAGGTTCAATATTCGGGTCCTGACCCCGGAAATTGCGGTACAGCTCATCGGCTTCACGCAGTCCGCCGGACTGGTAGACCCACTTCTTCAGCCGGGCTGCGGTCGCCGGATCGAAGATGTTTTCGGCCTGCTTGAATGCAGCAAAGCCGTCTGCGTCGAGAATTTCTGACCAGAGATACGCGTAGTAGCCCGCCGAGTACCCGCCGGCAAATATGTGGCTGAAGTATTGTGAGCGATATCGCGGCTCGATTTCGTCGATCAGACCGTAACCACGCAATACCTCCTCTTCAAACGCACGTGCGTCTTTAATTTGGGCCGCCTCCTCGGAACTCAGCATGTGCCAGCGTAAGTCCAGTAGTGACGCAGCAATGTACTCGGTGGTGCTGAAACCGTTATTAAAATTTGCTGCAACGCGCATGCGCTCAACAAGTTCCTGTGGAATAACGTCCCCGGTCTTGTAATGGCGCGCAAAAATTGCCAGCATTTCCGGCTCCGCCGCCCAGTGCTCAAGTATTTGTGCCGGAAACTCTGTGTAATCTCGTGGGCCATCCACGCCCGAGAACATCGGGTAGTCAATCTTCGTCAACAAGCCGTGCAGACCATGGCCAAATTCGTGAAACAGTGTTTCAACTTCATTAAAACGCATTAGCGTCGGCTCGCCCTTCGGTGGCGTCGACAAGTTCAGATTATTGGTGACAATCGGGCGAATGACTTCGCCATCAATATTGGAAGCACTGCGATAGCTGCTCATCCACGCACCGCCGCGTTTTGAATCGCGCGCATACATGTCCATCATGAACAGGCCGAGGTGGCTGCCATCAGCGTCCTTGACGTCGTAAGACGTCACGACCGGATTCCAGCCCGCGACGTCAACAGGCTCGAAGCTCACACCAAACAGGCGGTTCGCCATTTCAAACGCACCCGCACGTACTTCGTCGAGACTGAAATATGGCATTAACTCATTTTCATTAAGATCAAATCGTGCCTTTCGCACCTTCTCCGCGTAATGCCACCAGTCGTGACCCGCGAGTTTGAACTCGTCGCCGACCAGCGCCTGCATGTCGGCCAGTTCCGTCTTTGCACGTGCAAGACCGGGGCGCCATACTCTCAGCAGAAAATCCTCGGCTCCAGCCGGTGTCTTCGCCATGCGAGTTTCGAGCTGGTAGTGGGCGTGAGATTCGTAGCCCATCAGCTCGGCACGTTTCGCGCGCAAGGTCGCCACTTTGATTGCCAGCGGCCCATTGTCGGTGTCACCCGATGAGGCTCGCAGGCGATACGCGTCGAACAGCTGCTGACGTAATTCGCGAACTTCGGACTGCGTCATGAAGGTTTCGTAGGCGGAGCGATTCAGACCGATAACCCAGGCGCCTTCGTCTTCATTCCAGACCGACGCCTTGTAGTCGTCACTCAAACCGGCAGTCTGCGCTTCGTCAGTGATTTTGAGCTTGAATGCTTTGGTCGCCGCAAGCAGATTCAGGCCGAATTGTGTCGTGAGGCCGGATATCTCTGCATTGAGCTCCGCGACCTGTTTTTTGATATCGGGATCAAGCGCGGCACCGGCTCGTATGAAAGACCGATACCGCAGCTCGAGAAGTCTCGCATCCTGCTCATCCAGACCCAACGAATCTTTCTCTGCATAGACTGCCTGCACGCGCTTGAATAGCATGTCGTTCATGGTGATAGCGTCGAACTCACGCGTCAGCATCGGTGACAGTACCGATTGCAGCGCCTGAATGTCATCGTTCGTCTCGGTTCCGGCAATATTGAAGAAGGTCGCCGATACGTTCCCGAGTAGTTCACCGTCGATTTCCAGCGCCAGGATTGTATTCTCGAAGCTCGGCGCTTCCGGGTTGTCGGTGATCGCAGCTATTTCCGCGCGCAACTCCAGGATGCCTTTCTTCATCGCCGGCATATAATGCCGCGCTTCGATCCTGGCGAACGGCGGCACACCATAGGGCGTATCCCACTCTTCCATAAAGGGGTTGCCGACCAACTCGTCGTCGGTCACGCGAATTTCGTTTGCCGTATCGTTGCCAGCCATACTTTCCTCACGCTGCTCGTTGCCGCAGGCCGCCAACAGAATTGCCAGCAATACGCCGACCCACAGGTTGTTGTTTTTCATGGTATGCATGGAACCCTCTTAATAATTGGTTTCGATTGTACCGACTATTGTCGGTTCTCGTTGGCCACGCCCTGGCGCGTGGTGATGCCTGTCGACAACTGCGATACTTGCCACCAATGATTCGCTACCCGACACGTCTGCTTTGCCTGCTGGCCGCCCTGCTGCCCGCTTGCGGCGGTGATACCCACCGCCCGAGTCACGAGATTCGCGGCAGTTCCATGGGTACCAGCTTCAACATCGTGATCGTCGATCCGGCGCCCGACCTGTCGCTGGACGAATTGACATCGCAGATTCGCGAGCGGCTCGAACATATCGAAAATGTTGCTTCAACCTATCGGGACTCGTCTGATCTCGGCAAGTTCAATCTCGATCCATCAACGGACTGGATTATTGTTTCCGACGAGCTGTGTCGGATGGTTTTCCAGGCCGCCGCGATCGGCCGCGAGACGGGTGGCGCGTTCGATATTACGATCGGCCCACTCGTGGATCTTTGGGGCTTTGGCCCCGACGACCGTTCAGCCACGCCACCGTCCGATTCCGAAATCGAAATACTGCGCGATGCGGTTGGACTGGAAAAACTCGACATTGATTGCGATCAGTCGAGACTTCGGAAATCCGTCGCGTCCACCGAGATCGATTTGTCCGGCTGGGCGAAAGGATACGCGGTCGATCAACTGGCCGAACTGCTCGACGCGGCCGCACAGGATGACTACCTGATTGAAGTCGGCGGCGAGCTGCGACTCAAGGGACGCAATGCCGACGATCTGCCGTTCGCTATAGCCATTGAAAACCCGGCGACGGCCGTGCTCGATGGCCTCACGATTATCAGGCTTAGCAATACCGGCATAGCCACATCCGGCGACTACCGGAATTTTTTCGAGTACCAGGGCGCTCGCTACTCGCACACACTTGACCCCGCGACTGGCCGACCGGTCACACACAGGCTGTCCGCTGTTACCGTTATCCACCCGTCAACCGCCTACGCCGATGCGATGGCAACCGCATTGCTGGTCCTCGGGCCGGGCGATGGGCTTGAATTTGCGAATTCGCACGATCTTGCCGCGTTGTTCGCCGTCTCAACGCCAGCAGGGCTGGAATACCGATCCTCCGCTGCATTTGACGCCGGTCACTTCGTCTCTCCGTAAGCCCTAGTGTCATCTGCTATCATACGCCGTCAATTTATTGGTAAGGAGCAGCAATATGAGTCAGGCAAAATCTGGCGACACGGTCAAAATCCACTACACCGGCACACTCGCCGACGGCACCGAGTTCGATAGTTCGACCGGTCGCGAGCCACTCGAGTTTGCGCTCGGCAGTGGACAAGTCATCCCCGGTTTCGATTCAGCCGTTGATGGCATGGCTGTCGGTGACAGCAAGACAGTCAACATTTCGCCTGACGAGGCCTATGGCCAGGCGCATGAACAACTCATTCAACAAGTCCCCAAATCCGCGCTGCCTGAGGAAATGAAGCCGGAGCCCGGCATGCAGCTTCAAAGCAAGAGTCCGGATGGCCAGATCATGAACCTCGTTGTGACCGACGTCGCTGACGAGACAATAACGGTTGATGGCAATCATCCGTTGGCGGGCGAAACACTGACTTTTGATATTGAACTGGTTGCGATCGCCTGATCATTCGACAATGAAGCCGGTCCTGGTCATAGGCAGTTCGAATACCGACATGGTTGTCACCGTCGATGAACTGCCACGACCGGGGCAAACGGTGTTGGGTGGCGAGTTTCGCCGTTTTCCTGGCGGCAAAGGTGCGAACCAGGCTGTGGCGGCACGACGGGCAGGCTGCGATGTTTGCTTTGTCGCAGCGCTCGGAAACGACGATTTGGGCCGACAGGCGATAGCAACGCTGACGGCGGAAGGCATTGACGTCGGAGAGCTGCAAGTCCTTCCGGATATGGCGTCCGGTGTGGCGCTGATTCTCGTTAGTGACAGCGGCGAAAACTGCATCGCCGTAGCGCCCGGAGCGAACAGCGCTCTAAGTGCAGATTACCTTGAGGCCAAGCCGCAACTATTCGCCGCTGCCGGCATTGTCCTTTTGCAACTCGAAACGCCACTGACAACTATCGCTGCGGCTGTCGAACTGGCATCCGACGCCGGGGTTCGCTGCATCCTGAACCCGGCACCTGCTGCGGAGATTCCGGACTCGATTCTCAGCACACTTTATTGCATAACGCCGAACCAGAGCGAAGCGGAATTGTTGACCGGCATCGCGGCCGGGAATCTTGCCGGTGCGACGGCAGCGGCCAAAGCCTTAAGAAAACGGGGCGTTGCCAACGTTGTGATTACGATGGGTGGCTCCGGCGCGCTACTGGTCGATGCTGACGGCGTCCATCACCAGCAAGCCGAAAAAGTTGCCGTGGTCGATACGACGGGCGCCGGCGATACGTTCAACGGCGTATTCGCCGCGATGCTCGCCAAAGACCTGCCAATACGCGACGCACTTGCTACAGCCGTTGCCGCGGCGACGCTGTCCGTTCAAAGCGTGGGCGCGATCCCGAGTATTCCGCGTCTAGGCAATTAACTTGATCAGGTCTGCGCCGAACAAGCTTATCAGCACGAAACTCACACCACCGATCAACAATGCCGCGAACAGGCCAAGCGCAAAAGGCCTTAGACCGATCTTTATGATGCCTGCGACCATGGACGTGAGCCCGATCGCGGCCATCGCCAGCAACAGGCATTGCTCGGCCACGTCACGAATGACGGCGACGATGTCATTCCACAATGACGGCTCCAGCAATCCAAAGGGTTTGTCACCCACGTCGCCGACGGTTCGCAATGTTGACATCAAAGCAAAGCCGACGATGAACCAGGGAATCATTTTCAGGTAGTTGATCCGGGTTGTATCGCCATCGTCTCGCTCAGGTGTGCCGTACATAATGCCGACCAACGGGATAACCGCAATCATGCACAGGTTTCGCACCAGCTTCGTTACCGTGGCGATATTGAGCGCTTCCGGTGCACCGTACTGCGCTTCGTACATCATTCCCGCACCGGCAACCTGCGCCGTTTCATGAATTGAGGTACCGAGAAACAATCCCGCGAGTTCCGGCTGCGTCGCGAATACTTCGTGTGCCAGCATTGGATAGAAAAACATTGCCGCCAATCCGAATACCGTAACGCAGGCGACCGCGTAACTTACCTCGGACTCATTCGCCTTGATTAACGGTGCCGTCGCAACGATCGCAGTACATCCACAAATACTGGTACCGACAGCAATCAGACCGCTGAGCTGTTTCGACAAACCCATGGTACGGCCCAGCAGGCCGACGGTTACAAGACCGATCGCAATCGCTGCTATGACAAAAGGCAATGCGATCAGCGTGAACTGCCCGGCTCCGGTCAGGCTCAGGCGTATCCCAAGGAACATGATGCCTACTCGCAGAATAGTCGATGCACAAAACTTGAGGCCCGGCTGCAAGCTCTCCGGCAAGCGCAGCACATTGGCGATCAGCATGCCAATTATGATGGCCATCATAATGGCGCTGACAGGACTCTTGGTAAAGCCAAGTACGGCGACGCCAAACCATTCTGCGGCGTACGCAGCTGACATCGACACCAGCAATGCCAGACCAATACCGGCCCACCAACCGGGCATTTTTATCATTTTTGTCACAACGGTGAGTCCAATAGACAACAAGCGAGCGATGATACCGCAAATAGCGCTGTGTTTAGCTTCCCTGTGCCGGCTTGGACAGGCAGAATTGATCGTTCTTTCGCCGCACTGTAGCCGATATGTCCGAGCCGCTTATTAAATACACCACGGAACACACTGCAAATTTCGAGGCCCTGTTCAAAAGTCTCGGTGCCAGTTTCATGAGCGGCAAGACGCACAGCATTAGCTGGCGACGCGAACAGCTAAGAGCCGTCGAGCGCATGATGCATGAACGCGAGTCAGAGCTGTTCGAAGCTTTGCACACGGACCTTGGCAAATCGCCGATGGAGGCGTTCACCACTGAGACCTCCTATGTCAGTGGTGATGCCGCGTACTGCCGCAAGAATATGAGCCGCTGGTCGCGCAGGACGCGTGTATCAACGCCGCTTGTCGGCCAGCCCGGCAAGAGCTGGATTCAAGCCGAGCCGCTGGGGGTGGTACTGATCATCGGCGCCTGGAACTACCCGATTCAGCTCGTGCTGGCGGGTATGAATGCCGCAATTGCAGCGGGCAACTGTGTCGTGATCAAACCGTCCGAGCTCGCACCGGCATCATCCGCCCTGCTGGCAAAATGGGTGCCGCAATACCTGGACCCTGACTGTATCCGCGTTGTCGAGGGCGGAGTCCCGGAGACCAGTGCATTACTCGAACTGCCCTTTGATCATATTTTATATACCGGCAGCGCCAGCGTCGGCCGCATTGTGATGGCCGCTGCGGCAAAACACCTGACGCCGGTAACGCTGGAGCTGGGTGGCAAGAGCCCATGCGTTGTAATGCCCGATGCGAATCTCGAGACCACCGCGAAAAGAATCGCGTGGGGCAAGTTTTCGAACGCCGGACAAATCTGCATCGCACCGGACTATCTGCTCACCGATGCTGATACTGAGGCTCGCCTGCTGCCATTGCTGCGACAAGCCGTGCGTGAAATGTTCGGTGACGACCCGCAACAGTCGGACTCGTATTGCCGCATTATAAACGACCGCCATTTTGAGCGTGTCAGCAAACTGATCGACTCCGGAAAACTTGCGTTCGGTGGCCAAAGCGATGCGGCCGATCGGTATATCGCACCAACCGTGATCGTCGATGTCTTGCCGGATAGCCCGGTGATGCAGGAAGAAATATTCGGGCCGCTGCTACCCATCGTTCGCGCGCAAAACCTCGAAGATGCCATTGCGCATATTCGGGCCCGCGAAAAGCCTCTGGCCGCCTATATTTTTACCAATGACAAGACGGCTGAACATAAATTCCTTAGCACCGTTAGCTCCGGCAATGCCTGCGTCAACGATGTCATGATGTTTATGGCTGTCCACGAATTGCCGTTTGGCGGTGTCGGCCAAAGTGGTATGGGGGCTTACAGCGGGCGCAAGGGATTTGAAACCTTCAGCCACATGAAGTCCGTCATGAAACGAGCCTGGTGGCCTGACCTCGAGGTACGCTATGCACCGTTTACCGGCAAGAAATTCAAATTCTTGCGAAAAATTCGATAATAAACCCTAAGGGGATTCAACGATGAATTCTTGCTATCGCCTCGTAGCAGCTCTGCTGCTGTTCGCACTTGCCGGCACATCGCTCGCGGACACAACCTTAATTCATGCCGGTGAGTTGCTTGCCGTTCCGGGCAAGTCGCCGAGTACCCGGCAGACAATCGTCGTTGTCGACGATCGCATTGTTGACATCGTGGATGGCTTTTCCCAGGCAGTGGATTTCGATGGCAACGTGCATGTCATTGACCTTGGCGACAAGTTTGTTCTTCCGGGGCTCATGGACATGCATGTGCACCTGCAGGGCGAGCTTGGTCCGAAAAATGATCGTGACGCGTTACGCATGTCGGACCAATTGATGCAGATGCGCAGTATCTTCTTTGCGATGAATACCCTCAGGGCTGGCTTCACGACGGTCCGCGATGTCGGATCGTCGCCGCAGGAAATGTACGCGATGCGGGATGCCATCAACATGGGATGGATCGATGGCCCGCGCATCATTGCCGCAGGTGGCGTCGGAATTACCGGCGGTCATGCCGATATCAGCGGTGTTGCTCCGGACCTGATGGACTTGTACACATCGCCGAATGTCTGCGACGGCCCTTTTGATTGCCGACGTGCCGCACGCAACGTCATCAAGTACGGCGCCGATCTGGTCAAAATTACGTCGACCGGTGGCGTCATGACTGACCGCGCGACCGGTACTGGCCAGCAGATGGAAATGGACGAGCTTAAGGAAGTCGTACTTGCGGCTGCCCGGATGGGACGAAAAGTCGCTTCGCATGCACACCACGAAGACGGCATTGTCGCCGCGCTTGAAGCCGGTGTCGCGAGCATTGAACACGGGTCCTACACGGGACCGCGGGCGATCAAGTTATTCCGCGAAACCGGTGCTTACCTTGTGCCGACACTACTGGCGGGAAAAACGGTCGCCAACATGGCACTCGAAGCAGACTTCATGAGTGCCGCGGTAAAAGAAAAGGCGATCCGTGTCGGTAATGATATGGCGGGCTCGTTCGAGCGAGCACACAAGGCTGGCGTTAACATTGCCTACGGTACCGACAGTGGCATATCGCCGCATGGTACCAACGCCGAAGAAGCAGTACTGATGGTTGCAGCCGGTATGGACGAAATGGACGTCATCATCGCTGCGACGATCAATGCAGCGGATCTCATCGACATGAGCGATGACATCGGCACCATCGAGGCGGGTAAATTTGCCGATATTATTGCGGTGGACGATTCACCGCTCGACAACATTGACCAGTTACTTGATGTCAGCTTCGTGATGAAAGGTGGCAAAATCTACAAGGACTAGGCGTTGGATGTTCCTGGCAAGATGGCCCCCAGCACGTTTCGCGTGGGCAAACGATGTCGGCCCGCACGGCTCGCGGCGGACTACGACGCGCTTGTCATCGGCTTCGGAATTGGTGGATTGACGATCAGCATCATTGGTGTACGGAGAATGGCGCCGCTGTTAAAACAAATATTCTCGGGTGGCGCTAAAAAGAATCTTCCGACAATGTCATGACCGAGTTGCTGCCTGCCGTTGCAGCCGCATGGTAGGCCGTCGCTCTTGGCATAAGATGTTGCGCATAGAAGTCAGCAGTCAACAGTTTGGCGGCCGCGAACGCCTGATCATCAGCTACTGCACCGTTAACAACTGCCAGCGACGCTCGCGCCATCTGCCAACCACCAACGACCACGCCGGCTAACATTAAAAGGTTGACGGACGCAGCGCCTGCGGCGTTTGGATCCAAAGCATCCTGCTCAATCAGCCACGATGTTGCCGAGCGCAACTCGCCAACGCCGTCATTTACGGCCGCGCGGATTTCCGCGAGGCGTTCGTCGCCGGCGAGTTCCGCTTCAAAATCCTGAATCTCGTCGAGCAACTCATTCATTGCGCGACCCTCATCCGCCAATACCTTGCGGCCGGCGAAATCGATCGCCTGAATCCCTGTCGTGCCCTCGTAGATTGTCAGAATGCGCGCATCGCGCATGTGCTGGGCTGCGCCGGTTTCTTCCACGAAACCCATGCCGCCATGAACCTGCACGCCAAGTGACGTCACCTCTTGCGCCGTCTCCGTCGCCCATGCCTTCAATACCGGCGTAAGCAATGCGCTCCTTCGGCCCGCGAGCTCGCGCTCGCCATCATCCGCGGAAAAATGTGCGACATCGACAACACCGGCAGTGTAATACGCGACGGCACGCATAGCCTCGACCTGCGACTTCATAAGCAACAACATGCGACGCACATCGGGGTGATGAATTATGGTAACGCTGCCATTAATTCCCGGTGCGCGTCCCTGTTTTCGATCCAGCGCGAAAGCACGCGCGAGCTGATAGGCGCGTTCGCTGATACCAAGTCCCTGCACGCCGACGCTGATTCGAGCGTGATTCATCATCGTAAACATGCAGGCCAGGCCCTTGTTCTCCGCGCCAATCAGATAGCCGATCGCACCGTCAGTCTCACCAAAGTTCATGACACAGGTCGGGCTCGCATGAATACCAAGCTTGTGTTCGATACTCGCGACGAAAACATCATTGCGATCGCCGATACCACCATCGTCATTGATCAGGAATTTTGGCACGGCGAACAATGACAACCCACGTACGCCATCCGGGGCATCGGGCAGGCGCGCAAGCACCAGGTGGATTACATTTTCAGTGAATTCCTGGTCACCCCAGGTAATGAAGATCTTTGAGCCCGTGATTCGGTAATGTTTGCCGTCAGGAACCGCTTTCGTCACCACGACTGACAGGTCCGACCCGGCCTGTGGCTCCGTCAGGTTCATCGTTCCGGTCCAGGCGCCACTGGTCATATTTGGCAAGAGCCGGTTGCGAATCGCTTCCGATCCGTGCGCGTCAATCGCCGAGATGGCACCGCCTGTCAGCATTGGTGCCAGCGAAAATGACAGGCAGGCGGCCTGCCAGGATTCCATCGCCGCCGCGGCAACAATGCCGGGCATTCCCATGCCACCGTAGTCGGGCGACACATCCAGGCTTTGCCAGCCATTTTCCATGAATTGCGAATAAGCGGCGGCAAATCCCGGAGCCGCAATTACGCCTTTATCCACCACTTCGCAACCGGCCTGGTCGCCAGAAATATTGATCGGACTTAAAACATCGGCGGCGAACTTTCCGGCCTCTGCAACAACCAGGTCGATCGTATCGATGTCAAATTCGGCAAATCGCTCGATTTCCAACACACGGTCCAATCCAGACAGATTGTGAATGACAAAAAGTGCATCTTTAGAAGGAGGATTGAAATCTGTCATCCGCTAATTACCGCCGAGTCGTTCCAAACGCTGAAATTATAACGCTCCGCAGCCTGCGTCGCGTACCGTTTATAGAGTATAGCCGGGTTTCGCTACTCGCAAGCGGCAGCTCCGGACAGACCCCGCTGACAGCGGCGCGCGGGTTACAAGTCCCGGAGTTCGCGGCGCAATATTTTTCCGACCGTCGACTTCGGCAGCTCGTCGATAAATTCCACGTGACGGGGAATCTTGTAACCTGCCAGCTGCCGTTTGCAGAACGCACGCACGTCGGCTTCGCTCAGCGAATCGTCGGATTTGACGATGAAGGCTTTCACGGCCTCGCCCGATTTGTCGTCTGGCACGCCGATGCAGGCACATTCCATGATGCCGGGCAATGCGGCCAGTTCTGCTTCAATCTCATTCGGGAATACGTTGAAGCCAGAAACAAGAATCATGTCCTTTAAGCGATCGACAATGCGAAAAAATCCCGTGTCATCCATGATGGCAATGTCACCTGTCCGAAAGTATCCGTCGTCAGTCATACACTCGGCCGTCGCATCTTCGCGACGCCAGTAACCCTTCATCACCTGCGGCCCTTTCGCGCACAATTCGCCACGCTCGCCTTGCTTGACTTCCTTACCCTCTTTATTCCTTAAGGAAATGTCCGTCGATGGCACGGGAACGCCAATGCTGCCAATAAAGTCCGTCATGCCGAACGGGTTGACGCTCAGGATTGGCGAGGTTTCCGAAAGTCCATAACCTTCCTTGATGTGCTTGCCCGTTACTTCCTTCCACTTGTCCGATACAGCCTTTTGAACAGGCGCACCGCCTCCGACACTGAAGCCGAGTGTTGAAAAATCGAGATCTGCAAAGCCCGCGGTGTGCAACAGGCCGTTGTAGAGTGTGTTGACACCCGTAAACACGGTCACCTTCCATTTCGCCCATTCAGCAACAAAGGCCGCCATATCCCGAGGGTTCGTGATCAGTACATTGGTGCCGCCGAACTTGAAATACGATAGCGTGTTCACCATCAGCGCGAAGATGTGATACATCGGAATTGCCGTGATGACGACATCTTCGCCAGGCTTGATGTAGTCGCCGGCAAAAGCTTCAAATTGCAATACATTTGCGACCAGATTGCGATGTGTCAGCATTGCGCCTTTCGAAAGACCGGTGGTGCCACCTGTGTATTGTAGATAAACGAGGTCATCGCCACCGAGCTCGACCTTATGCAATTGCATTTTCTTGCCGATCGACAACGCATCCAGAAATGCGATGGGATTACGTAGACGAGTGTCCGGCGGCGGTGATGGCAATCCAAGTTCATTGAGATCATCCAGTCCTGCGACGATCACGTTCTTGATGCCGGTATTTGCAGCTACTTCGGCCAGGCATGGGGTCGATCCCGAGAAAGCTACGATCGTATCGACGTCGGCATCGTTCAACTGATGCTCAAGCTCACGTGCGGTGTACATCGGGTTAACGTTGACCTGCACCGCACCCGCTCTGAGTATTCCCAACATCGCGACTGGGAATGCCATCATGTTTGGTGACATCAAGGCAACGCGATCACCCTTCTTGATACCCAATTCATTTTGCAAATAAGCTGCGAAGTCGCGTGATAAATCCAGCACTTCGGCATAGGTCCGCGTTGCGCCGAAGTTACTGAAGGCGATCTTGTCGCGGAACGTTTCTCCAGCCTCCAACAACATGTCGACGACATTCCTGTATTGATCAGGATCAATCTCAGTCGGCACCCAGGGATCGTACTGCTTAAACCACGGCTTACTCATTCTTCTTCTCCAAGCCACCACTCATGAAAATTTGCCTACCCCGTCGGAGACCGGCGCGGGATTAAGATCCGGAATTCTGCAATTGTCAAAACACCTAATTCGGCAACCTTGAACGGGCCCTGGCAATACTCGGGCGCGACTCCAGTCGTTCAAACCAGGCCAGAACATTCGGGTAGTCGTGCAGCGAAAGATCGGTCACGCGATGCTGTTCAATGTAGGCAAAGGCGAACAAGTCCGCAATCGATAACGCATTATTCGCGAGCCAATCGCTTTTCGCCAACTGACCATCCAGCATCTTTAACTGACGCTGTGCGTTTCGGCGGGCCTCCTCAATCCCCTTGATGTCCGGGTCGCCAAGTCCGAATTTCGGCTTGATAACGGCCTCGTAAAACAACGTGGTCAGCGAACGACCCAGGTTGCAGCTGAAAAAATCCATCCATTGGTCGACTTTGGCGCGCTGCATCTTGTCCGCCGGATACAGTGGAGAGTCGGTCACATTCGCGACGTAGCGACAAATAGCGCCGGACTCAAAAAGGGTCTCACCATCGTGTTCGAGAAGCGGAACTTTACCAACTGGTGTCTTGCTCGCGAACGACTCTGATTTCTGTTCGCCTTTCTCAAGGTTGACGAATTCAAACTCGAAGTCACCACCGAGCTCCTCAAGCACGTACAAAGTCTTCAGCGTATTTTGTGTAAAAAATCCGTATAGCTTGAACATGGCCGCCCTTGTCTTTTCAGGTGAGTCGCAATATTACCTTGCCACGCGCACGTCGTTCCGTAATGGCCGAAAACGCCGCGCGGAAATCATGCAGCGAATACGACTCCGTAACTCGCGGCGTCAATTGACCCGCTTTGATCATCACCGCAAGCTCCTGCATGTTTTGAATTTGCAGCTTTGGGTTCTTCATCGCCCAGGTTCCCCACCACACGCCGACTATACTTGCCTCTTTCAGCAGCGCGATATTGGCCGAAAACTGCGGAATGTCACCGCTCGCAAAACCGACAACAAGATAGCGCCCGTGCCATGCCGTCGCCCGGAATGCCTGGTCAGCCAGTTCACCGCCCACGGGATCGTAGACGACGTCCACGCCTTTACCACCGGTAAGCGACTTGACGGTTTCCTTGAGTGGTTGGGTCGAGTAGTTGACGAGTTCGTCAGCACCGGCGTCTTTTGCAAATGCGAGCTTCTCGTCGCTACTGGCCGCCGCAATAACGCGCGCACCGATCGCTTTCGCGATCTCAACGGCCGTAATGCCGACACCGCCTGCGGCGCCCAGGACCAGCACCGTTTCGCCGGCTTCCAGTTCTGCGCGCTGACGCAATGCATGGTAGCTGGTGCCATAGGTCACAGTGAATCCGGCACCCTGCTCAAAGCTCATTCCCTCCGGCAGATGCATACTCTTGTTTTCATCCGCCACGCATTTCTCGGCGAACGCGCCACCCGACGAGTTGACAATCACTTTGTCGCCGACCGAAAAATGCGTAACGCCGTCGCCGACAGCCACCACAACGCCTGCCGCTTCGTTGCCGGGAACGAACGGCGTTGGCGTTTTGACCTGGTATTGACCCGCGATGATCAGTACATCAGGAAAATTGATGCCGGCCGCTTCGACGTCAATGAGAATTTGCCCGGCCGTGGCAACCGGGTCGTCACACTCCTCGATACGCAAAGAGTCCGGCGGCCCATATTGCTTGCAGACCAGTGCCCGCATCAGGCCACTTCAAACAGCGACGCGGCGCCCTGTCCGCCACCAATACACATCGTGCAGACGATGTAGCGCGCACCGCGACGTTTACCTTCGATTAGTGCATGCCCCACCATTCGAGCGCCCGACATGCCATAGGGGTGACCGATCGAAATTGCACCACCGTCAACATTGAGTTTGTCATTCGGAATTCCGAGTCGATCACGGCAGTAAATAACCTGTACCGCAAACGCTTCGTTGAGCTCCCACAAGTCGATATCGTCCATCGTCAGGCCATTGCGTTGCAGCAGTTTAGGCACTGCGAAGACTGGGCCGATACCCATTTCGTCCGGCTCGCAGCCCGCGACCGCTGTGCCGCGATAGATACCCAGCGGTGATAGTCCACGCTTTTCAGCGAGACTTGCCTCCATGATGACGGCCGCGGATGCGCCGTCTGACAACTGGCTTGCGTTACCCGCGGTAATGAATCCGCCATCGCGAACTGGCTTGAGACCGGAAAGTCCCTCAATGTTGGTTTCCGGACGATTACCCTCGTCTTTGTCGATCGTTACGTCAACAAAGCTGATTTCTTTTGTTTCGCGATCCATGACGCCTTTGCTCGCGGACATCGCAACGATTTCATCGTCAAATTTGCCGGCGGCCTGCGAGGCGGCCGTGCGCTGCTGGCTTTGTAAGGCATATTCATCCTGCATCTCGCGGGAAATCTTGTAGCGCTTCGCAACCACTTCAGCAGTGTCGATCATCGGCATGTACACGTGTTCATGCATCGCAATTAATCGTGGGTCTTTGGCTCGGAAGGTATTCAAGTGTTCGTTCTGCACCAGGCTGATGGACTCAAGTCCACCACCGACCATGATGTCCACTCCATCCGAAATAATCGTTTTCGCTGCCAATGCGATCGCCATCATTCCCGACGAGCATTGCCGATCCACAGTCATTCCGCCAATCGTTACCGGCAGACCGGCTGCAAGTGCAATCATGCGCGCAACATTGGCGCCCTGTGTGCCCTGCTGCATCGCACAACCCATGATCACGTCTTCGATCTCGTCAGGATCGACGCCGGCTCGTTCGACGGCCTGTTTGACCGCGTGACTGCCGAGTGTCGGCGCCTCAGTATTATTGAATGCACCACGATAGGCTTTACCAATCGGCGTACGGGCGGTGGAAACGATTACGGCTTCTCTCATTACGGACTCTCTATTTGTTGTGGTCAGCTTAAATCCAGACCAAGCTTTTGCGCAGCCTGCATTGCAAATTTTGTGGGTTGCTCGAATCCGCTGCCAAGCTCGCGCATTCCCACCTCGTTGTTAATGGCGTCCCAGGATGCGGCGATGCCCTCGGCAGACACGTTTTCCGGTGCCAGGCTGAGGCCTTCGGTCTCGAACCCTTTGTAGACCGCGAAACTGCCGCCGCCGGCGGCAAGCACCTTGCGACTCGGGGCATCCGGACCGCTCAGGAACACCACAGCCGGGCTGACCGACTCAGCAGCCATCAGCTCGAAAACGGCCTCCGGGAACAATCCCTTGGTCATCGCCGTGCCTGCTGTCGGCGCCAGGCAATTGACCCGAATATTGTACTTGATGCCTTCAAGGTGCAGCGTATTCATGAAACCGAGCATCGCCATCTTGGCCGCGCCGTAGTTGGACTGACCGAAATTCCCGTACAAACCTGAACTTGAGCTGGTTAGGACAACCCGACCGTAGTTTTGTTCACGCATGATTTCCCAGACGGCCTTGCTACAGTTTGCCGTCCCCATCAGGTGCACGTCGATTACCAGGCGGAAATCGTCCATCGTCATGTTGCTAAAGGTCTTGTCGCGCAAAATTCCGGCGTTGTTGACCAGGATGTCCACGCGGCCCCATTTCGCCATCGTCGCGTCAACCATCGCAGTGACCTGGTCGAAATTCGCGACATTCGCACCATTGGCCATTGCCGTACCACCCCGCGACTTGATCTCCTTCACCAGGGCAATGGCGCCCTCTGAATTACCGCCTCCTTCGCCCAGATCATTGACGACGACTTTCGCGCCGCGCGCGGCCAGAGCCAGCGCATGCGCGCGGCCCAGACCGCGGCCAGCACCTGTCACTATGGCCACCTGGCCATTCATATTAAAACTCATGTTGTTCCTCTCATTTGACGATTTCCAACGGGACCGCTCGTCCGACAACGACGATCCGAGAATACCCTTTAAATCTCAAGTTACCGCATCGATATGCAGAACATCCTCAGCTCCAGCATCGATGCCCCGGGGCGTAGAAATCGCGATGTGGGAGCGCTCGCTGGAACAATTTTCCACACAAATACACAACGCACCCCTCACCACCAGCCTGCCCAATAGTTCTCGCATTACATGATTTCACCGCCCGCGACCGCGATCGCCTGGCCATTAATTGAGCGACTGTTTTCGCCGCAAAGCCAGAGTACCGTGTCCGCAACCTCTTCAGCAGTGACCAGGCGTTTTTGCGGGTTGTGATTTACGAGCTCCGCGAGCGCTTCGGCTTCGCTCTGGCCCGTCACTTTTGCGATATTCGCGATCGCCGTCGCAACGATTTCGGTGTCGGTAAATCCGGGACACACACAGTTTGCCGTGATGCCGGTGCGGGCCAGCTCGAGCGCCAACGATCGCGTCAATCCAATGACCGCGTGTTTCGCTGCCGAGTAGATCGACGCGTAGGAATAGCCGTGCATCCCCGCCGTGCTGGCAATATTAACGATGCGCCCGCTGTTTCGCTTGCGCATTTCGGGTAGCACCGCCTGCATACAAAGGAACACACCTGTCAGATTCACGGCCATAACGCTCGACAATTGCTCGAGTGTGGTCGTTTCAAAGGGTGCGGCCAGTGCGGTGCCGGCGTTGTTGACCAGAATATCGACCGGCCCGACAGCGTTGAAGGCCTTGTCGACGCTGACCGAATCCGTGACGTCGAGCGCAACACCGCTGATTCCTGCAACAGAGTTTGCGACTTCAGTGATGCGATCGAGATTGCGACTCGTGATGGTTACCCGCGCGCCGCGCTTGACCAGCGCTTTTGCAATCGCGAGACCAATGCCGCTCGCGCCACCGGTTACCAGCGCATGGCTGTCACCTAATCGGGTCATTTTGATCCCGATGTCCATGAAAAACAGGTTCAGCGTGCGTGGGTGAAAGCATTCAGTAAGTATACAATCCCTGCGGGCGCTTTGTGTGGACAGGTATCGCCCGACTGCGAGACTATTTCTTCTATGACTGAATCAAATCAGCGGCTCCCGATCGCAGCCATTATTCTGGCCGCTGGCCTGTCATCGCGGTTCGGTGCAACCAAGCTTGCAACGCCTGTCCGCGGCAAAGCATTAGTTCAGCACGCACTGCTGGCCGCGCGCCAAGCCTGTCCTGGCCAGGTGCATCTCGTCGTCGGTCACGAGCACGACGCGGTCGAAGCGGCTTCTGCCGATTTACACGACCGGATAATTATCAATGAAAACTATGCGGGCGGTATTGGCACAAGCATTGCGGCAGGCGTCAACGTCTGCCACGACGACTTTGACGCTGTGCTTATCTTGCTCGCAGACCAGGTATTGATCACCGCCGAACATTTGCAATGCTTGATTCATCGCTGGTCTGAATCGGGCGCTGATATCGTTGTGTCAGCGTTTGAAAATACAATTGGACCGCCGATTCTGTTTGCAAAATCGTCGTTTCCCGAATTGCTCGGTTTGCGGGGCGACAACGGTGCCAGGCAGGTTGTCGATAGTGGCAAGTATCGGGTCGAGAAAGTTCGCTGTGAGGCGGCAGGTGTCGATATCGACACGCCCGAAGATCTTGAGGCGCTGTCTCAGCGTTGATCGACCTTTGACAGTCGCGTCTGCAGTTCTGCAACGATCTCCAGCGCAATGGCACCGGGTCCACGCCCGCCCAGCTGCTTACCAACCGGGCCGTGCAGGCGGTCACCCAGCAGTGCGGCGCTATCCCCGATCTCCGTCAACAATCGATCACGGCGTTGCCTCGGTCCAAGTAGGCCAATGAAAGGCACCGCCGATTCGGCAAGCGCTCGCAAATAAGCGCGATCCGCGTCAAGATTGTGGCTCATGACAATCACCGCATCAAATCGCTCAAGTTGAAAATGTGACGTCAGCAAGGCGGCCGGGACGCAGACCGGCGACACAGTAGGTACCGGCCTCAGGCTCTCAATCGAGGCTGGCCGATGGTCCGAAACGCAAACTTCGAATCCAAGCTCAACCGCGAAAACGAGCAGGGGTTCAGTATCACGACCGGCTCCGAGAACCAGCAGGCGCACAGGCGACCAAAGCCGCATTGATTCAGTCTGGCCTTCGCCGTCCTGCAGTGAAAAATCCACAGACGGAGCCGAATCAAGACAGCTCACGAGATTAGCGAAGGGCTCGTAGTCGCTCGCCGGCATGAGCGGCTGAATCAGGACATGGATCAGGCCTTCGCAGCCGATACCCAGACCAAAAACGTCGTCGTCCTGGCGAAGGTCGTAACTAATTTTCTTGGGCTGCTTGTCATGTATCACCGATTTGGCGTGTTCGGCGAGATCATTTTCAAGACAACCGCCGGACAACATGCCTTCAAAATCACCGTTCTCCGCGACCAGCATCTGGCCGCCGGCTTTGCTGTAAGTTGAACCCTCAGTCTCGAGAACCGTGACCAGTGCCAACCCAGCGCCACGACTCGAATACCGCCGAAAGAAATCGATCAGTTGATACGGAATGCGGTTAATTAAGGATTCTCGCGGTTTACGTCGTTGTCCATTCCAGTCATTTCCCAGCGTGCAAGCGAGATTGGAATGCTGTCAATCGCATTCAGCCGATCAAAAAACTCTCTGATCTGGAATGTTTCGCCGCGCGCTTCGACAAGCTTCGCATAGTCCGCCAGGGTGCGTTCCAGCAGATACTTGCCGGTCACATAACTGGTGCCATATCCCGGTTGACGCAGGTATAGATGCTGCTCAAAGATCAGCAACTCTTTCTCGGTCCGCATCCAGCCGCGGGGCGTACCGGCCATGTGTACACCGCCGGCTTCTTCCATCGTCATTTCATTCGCGTGCGCATACAGCGAACCCAGACCACGTGCGGCACGTTGAGCCAGCAGAATCCAGACGAGTTCGCGTGAACGCGGACTGTCATCGTACAGTCCTGCGTGCATGAACATTTCCTCAACGCCTGTCGCTGTTCCTTCATTGCGGCTGTCGAAAATATTGTAGAGCAGCGCGCCCTGTCGCACCGGACTCGGGTGTGGCTCGAGATCCATGCGCGCCAGCTCAAACCAGTGCCAGAAATGAGTGAACAATGGTGCCGGGTCGTAGTGCGCGGTAATCAGGAAAAAGTTGCGCATCTTCTCGTCAACGAACTCGCCCTTGTGCGCTTCCAGCGCCGGCCTCATGTAGTCCGTTACCGTCACGATGTCCTTGTCACGCAGGAAATTCACTATTCGATCAACCGCGTCACTGGCCAGCGCATCGTATTCGTCCGGTGAACTCGCCGCTTTCATCGGTGGCAGGTGGCGGTTGCGCTGCTCTTCGAGTTTCAGAGACGACCAGGCTCGGTCCAATTCTCGCTGCAAAAGGCGGACTTCGTCTTCCCAGGTCAGTGGCACAAGGTGAACATTTTGCTGATACCAGGTGTAGTTATCCTTGCCGATCCCTGACGGCCCTGTTTTTGACGGTGCCTGCGCTTCAAGCCAGCTGACGAGCTCGCGTGTCGCGACTTCGACGTCAGTTATTGCCGCGTCCAGTGCGTCGTCAATCGAGCTACCAATCAGATCGCGCAATGCCTGCAACTCGCTTAGCTCACGCTGAATATCTCGAATGCCAGTCACCCAGAGGTCGCGCGCATTGCCGGTAAGATTGCCCCTGGCTTGCGCAAACAACGGCGGTATCGCGCTGAGTTCATCAATCAGCCGTTGCCGTTCAGTCGATGACAATGGGAACTCGTAGGTCCAGACCTCAACGACTGCATGATGAGTCGGACCTTCATGTGCCGGAACATCGCTGCGAGACATCCAGATTGAATCGTAAAACGCCGGATCGCGAGCCCAGGGTTGCAGAACCCTTTGATTGAAATCGTAGCCGTTCATTTCAGCACGAACCAGGTGCCAATCGACCTGCTCAGCTATGGGCCACGCATCGATGTCGAAGGATTCGAGTCGCTCGCGAAGGGCAAGGTAGCCACTGTGGCGTTGTTCAAAGCCGGCGCGCGTATAGTCAGGTGCCCTGTTGACGCGTGGCGGCGACTCGAAGGCACGCCAATCTTCAAACAACTGCACGAGCTCGTCATGGTCCAGGCTTGCCGACGATGAACTGCAAGCTGTCATAAGCAGGGCCACCGAAATAAATATCTTCGCAAGATTTTCAAACCGAACAATTGGCATACAGGTCTCCATCGTGAATTTGGCGAGGACATACAAGATAGCTCCAAGGCGTTAGCGTCGGCCACACTTGATTTCCAGCGAACTAAAATCCTGAATATAGGCAGCGGCCGTTGCTGCCGCCAGGCCCACATTGCCGCGCCCGGTAATGGTGTCCGATCCGGATCGCATCCACTCACCAAATCTCAGGTCATTGCCAAGCGCGTAGATCGGTCGCACGCTCCAACGGTAGGTCTTGCAAGGTTCGAGTTCAATCGCAAGCGTATGGCTGTTGCTGTCGAGTCGCTTCGCGTAATAGACCATCTGGTGCGAATCGTAAACTTCGATATCATACTGAATTGCAGACGGGTCAATCTTCTCCGCCCAGTCACCTTCAACATTGTCCCCGGCAAGCCCTGGCTCCCAGGACAAGGTCGGCATTGTCGATTTTGTTGTGGTGCGCCACGGGTCTTTCCTGTTCAACGAAACATCATCGCTTGCTCGAGGTTCGATGCGATGATTAGTCTCGATTCGCTCGAACACTCTCGCGGAGATCTCACGCCCGATGAAATGACGCGCGTAGTTGGAATAGGCGCGCCAGGCAGAAAGCTCATTCTTCGTCCAATTCGACAGTGTGTCGGTATCCTGGTAGTGCACCTGGGTTTCGAATATATGAACGCCATCGCTCAATCGCCGCAGCGTTGCTTCAGCGGTCGTCGTAATGGTCGCTGACTTGCCGTCAGCATTGATGTCGACCCCGGTCATTTCGACATAGAGAATCGCCTCAGTGTCAGCCGGAATCGGCGTCGTTAGCGCAAATACTTTTGGCTTGAGGCTGGGGACGTTGCGGATGCTCCAGAAGACATCCGATGCCAGTGCATCATTTGATAACGGGTCGCTAGCTGACTCTGCCAGGTCATGGGTCAATGCGTCACGAAAGTCCTGTACCCGACCTTTCGCGCTGCCCGCCAATCCGCCCAGCAGCAAACCCGGATACGTCAGAATCGGAATCGGGTAGCGAACGGTAACCCCACCAACTTCAGTGGATACACCGTCCCCTATACGCCGGCCTTTGTCGGCTCCGCTGAAAAAGTCGTCCGTCTGCTTCTGGTAGCTGCCGGTAACCGAGCCACGCGCCGGGCTTGCGCCCGGCAAGACAACGACCTTGCTAACACTGGCTCGCAACTCTTCCGACATGGGCGGTGGTAATTTCGTCGCACCTGCAACCACCACTTCGTCTGCCGTCGACCAATTTGGCAGCGAAATTGCCGCCAACGCGTACAGCAGAACAACCAGGCTGCCAGTCCTGCCACCGACAATTTCACGACTGGATTGCTGTACTGTCATTTCGCCCGCGTTGCCTCAATCCGCTTCTGATAGTGACCCGGATTGTAGCAACTCGGCGGCGGCGAAAAAGCGCCGATCCGGGCTTATTCCAAATTTAATGCAAGGGCCTGCCAGCGGGCCCGCCAGCGATCAGGAGAACGCCAGGCCACCATTGATATCGATGCTGGTACCGGTCATGAAGCTGGACTGGTCTGACGCCAGGTAGGCGACCAGATCCGCCACTTCCTGAGCCTGACCTTCACGGCGCAGCGGTGTCGCGCCGGCCACATTGGCGCGTACCGCATCTTTCGTGAACTCGTCATGAAATGTTGTCGCGATCATTCCCGGACAAACGCAATTGACGCGAATATTTGATGGGCCAAGTTCTTTGGCCATCGCTCGTGTCAGTGTCATCACCGCCCCTTTGGATGTCGCATAGGCTGCGGCACCCGGACCGCCTCCGTCGCGCCCGGCCAGCGACGCCAGGTTCACAATTGCGCTGCCGGCTCCCATGTGCGGGATAACCGCCTGCGATGCCATGAACGTACTGGTCACATTCAGCCGCATCACATGATCAAAAAATTCAACGTCCATTTCGCCTATTGACTTGCGCGCAACCAGACCGCCAACCACATTGACCAGCACATCGATCTTATCGCCGAATGCTTTTCGTGTTGCGGCGACCAGCTTGGCAACATCGGCCGCCTTCGTCATGTCACCGCCGACGGCGATTGCCGAACCACCGGCCTTTTCGATTTCAGCGACCGTCTCATCTCCCTGAGCCGCATTGTTGAAGTAATTGACGACAACTTTCGCGCCAGCAGCCCCAAATGTCAGAGAAACGGCTTTGCCAATATCTCGCGATCCGCCTGTCACGACGACAACTTTATTTTCTAAGCTCATTACATTTTCCTATCTTTATCGCTTTAGGCAGAATTCGCCGAGCGTGGATTAAGAGGTTGAATATGTCCGCAGAGTATCCAGACCGAGAGGACCGTCATGATCGCCAGTCCTGCCCCGACTGCGAACGCCGGTGCATAACTGTTCACGGTGATTATGGGAATTAGAAAGTTCAGCCCGACGACCGCAAGCTTGGCAGCTGTTCCTGCATAACCCGCGAGCGAACCAACCGACTCACCACTGTAAAAATCACTCGGCAGTGTCTGAATGTTCCCAACAGCAGTCTGAAATCCGAACAGGATAGCGGCCATCAGCAACACAGCGAACAACGGCGTCGACGCTTTCATGGTCATCAGGAGTGAGATCAACATGATGACGCCACCCAAACTGATGACAAATTTTCGTACCTTATTGACCGTCCAGCCGGCGCCGATTCGGTTCTGCGCCAAAAGCCCACCAAACCAGGCGCCGAACATTGCCCCCACGTACGGTATCCACGCATATTTTCCGATTTCGGCTACGCCGAACCCATAGGTCTCTGACAAATATAAGGGCAACCAGCCGACGAATAGCCACCAAATGGGATCGAGGAAGAAAGAGGCCATGATGACGCCCCAGCTTTCCTTACGAGACAGGATTTCTGCAGAACCCGGCGCGTAAGTTGCTACCTCGTTTGTTTCAGCGTTTCGTTGACCGGTCAGTATGTATTCGCGTTCCTTTTCCGATACCCACGGATGCTTGTTCGGTCCAGTCTTGTAAACGATGAGCCACGGAATCAGCCACAGCAATCCGATTACGCCAACCGTGATAAACGTAGCTCGCCAGCTTTCGAGATAGACAAACAGATACGCGATTATCGGAGCCGAGATAATTCCACCAATGGCCGCGCCAGAATTGAAAATACCCTGTGCGAGCGCCCGCTCTTTGATCGGAAACCATTCCGCATTCGCCTTGGTGGCACCGGGCCAGTTACCAGCTTCGGAAACGCCAAGTAAACCGCGAAAAATAGCGAAGCTGGTCAGGCCTGCAGCGACAGCGTGCAGCATGGTTGCCACCGACCAGACGCTTATGGACAGGATGAAACCGAGTCGCGTACCGATCCAGTCGAAAATCTTGCCGAACAGCGTCTGACCGAACGCGTAGGCGAACGTAAAAACGTTGAGGATAATGGCGTAGTCCGTCTTCGACAGCCCAAGGTCCTTCGAAATCTCCGGCCAGAGAAAGCCGAGCGCACCCCGATCGATGTAGTTGATGATCGTCGCCAAAGCAACGAGGCTGACGATAAACCAGCGAAAACCTTTGACCTTCATGCCCCTTGCTCCTCTGCAAGAACTTCGTTCTTAGGGTTCAATTGTCCGCCCGAACGAACGGACCGATCGCTGGCGCTTCAGTACCGTCGAACTCATTTTCGGATAGTCGTGTAATTGGATCACCAACGGTTTCGATGACCCGAATGCCCCGACTATTCTTAAATCTGTTGCCGGAAATGGTCGCGACCTGAACGCCCTGCAGCCTGACCGACGCATTCGACTTGTTGCGCTTTCCACCGCCAACCGTGTCGAGCACGCAGTTTTCCAGCGTAAAATGCGGTCCGAAGGTACTTTCGTCAGTTCCACCACGATATATATTGGCAAGCGATCCATCAACATTTGTGAAGCTGGAATTGACAATACTGACGTACTCGCCGTTGTAGATACCCAGGTCATCCGTTTCCCGGGCAAGTGCAATGACATCGCCCGTAATATTTTCGAAAGTCGAATTGCGAATTTGAATCGACTGGGCAAAAGTATGTTTCGCCACTTTCAGGAAATGGAAGGAATGATTGACGTTAAGGTTTTTGACACTAATTCCGTCAGCGATAAGCTGGTAATTGCCCAGCATCGAATACGGGCTGGTGCGAACAGCCGAGTTACCGTAGGTATCCGGCGCGAGATCGCCATCAATCTCCACGTGCTCGAGCTTCAAGCCGCCGCCATCCTGAATTTCGAACAGCGTTGTTCGCTCGAAGTGAATAACGGCCCGTCCGTCATCGCCGGCCGGACCACGCAGAGTAATGGGACGATCCAGCTGTAGGATCTTGGCCTCGGTGTAGTCACCGGCCGCGAGTTCGATAATGTCACCCGGTCCGGAATTTTGAATCGCATCGAATATCTTGTCGTCACCGGGGCTCACCTTCGCGACACGACCACCGTCAAACGCTCCCTCGTAACCTGGCTTCGCGTACCACGATGCTCCGGTGTGCTCCCGGTTCAAGACCTCAAGTGACCGCGAAACGCCGACGGCGCTGAGGTCGGTGTCAACGGGGTACAAAAGGCCGTTGGTGGCAGCCTGCATTGTGACGGTGCGGGATTCGAAACCTTTCTCAGACGGCGTGCGGGCAACGCCACTCAGAACATTATCGGAAAAGCGGATGCCACTGATATCGTCATGCACGGCAATCGAATCAGTCTCTTCGTCGTTTACGATCAGGTTATTCCGAAAAGTGCTTGTGATGGGTACGGCTGACCGTTCGGCATCGGATCCCGCCGCCAGTTCGATATGATCACTATTGATGATCGTATTCCCTTCGATTACCGAGTCCTCAACCTGATGGTAGCGATTGATTGGCGAATTCGGCACGCCATTCATGACCACCAGCGCACCTCCGAAACGATGGCCCGTCAGTCCTGACAGGTAGTTGTTGCGAATTGTCTGCCGCTTGTTGATCAATCGAATGCCGCCAGTGTGATCGACGTCGTTGCCAAAAAAGACATTGCCCTCAACGAGGTTGTCGTTCCCATGACGGAGCGTCAGGGTGCCGCGCGATTCAAAAAACACATTGCCGCGAAAAATGTTCCGCCCGGACTTGTTGGAAATAATTTCGACTTCACCGTTACACCGGTCAAAATAGTTGTTTTCGACCGTTGTGAACGAATCCGTCAAGGAATAGTGGCTGGTGCCAATTCGAAGCGTCTCGCCGCCATTCGAGCCCAATACCGGCCTCGGTCCGAAATAGTTGTGGTCAATACGATGGTGGTTCTGTTGACTGTCTTCAGAGTCCAGTCGTACCGCCATCGTCACGCCATTATTGCTCTTGCCTTCAAGATGATTGTGGTCGAAGCGATTGTTCTTGCCGTACAACATGACCCAGAAGTCCGTTTCGTGTCGTTCCGGATTATTGAAATGATCAATAACCAGCTCGGTGACACGGGAGTTGTTGGCGTACTCGCCCTTGGTTCGGCGGAATGCTATGACGGTATTAGTCGGCGAGTAGCCGTTCTTAAACACCAGACCGCTGACAATCAAATGTTCGCCGCTCAAACGCAGGTTCGAGCGGCCGCTGATAATGACCTTGCCTTTGGTTTCTGCCGTCAGCGTAATAGGCATGGTCGAAGTCCCATGCGCCGAGAATACAATTTCGAAGTCGGTCCAGACACCATTCGCCAGAACGATACGGTCACCGGGCCGGGCTGCCTTCACGGCTTTCTTGAACGCCTGCTTGTCATTGACCTCAATCAGCGTAGCTGTCGCCTCAAGCGGAGTAACTTCGGTAGCGGCTACCGCAGGGCTCGGGGCGATGCCAATTACGGTGGCAGTCACCTTAATTGCGGTATCAGTCAACTTGGGCACAGAGGATTCGCCCGTGGCCACCGCAAGGGTCGGGACTGCGAATAGGGCACAGATTAAGGCCAGCAACGGCAGTCGATTCGGCGTTGTGCCTGTCATCCCCTCGGTCCCCTGTATTATTATTTGGCTGAAAAAGCTCTTGGGATCGTAAATTGGTCTACAGACTGTGTCAACCAGTAGGTCATGCCAATTTTAAACCATGGGTCGTATTTGCGACTCCAACGCGCAGGGTCGAACCACAATCCGGTATTGTCCACGACGCGCCAGACGCCTGAACTCGCGGCTTTCACGACGAATTATCGGCTAGCACTCTTCAGGTAACGCTGGCGGCTTTCGGTCGATTTCCTGCGCAATTCCTGCACGGCTCGCTCTTCGGCAACGTCGAGCATCGATTCGAGCAATCGAGAGAAGTGATTGCGCATGGCGATGCGGGCAGCGCCCGGGTCGCGCGACCGAAGGGCATCGAGAATCTGCGAGTGCTCCCTGGCTCTGCCACCAAACTCCTCCGAGCAGACTGACGCATACGCTTCTTTGACGGGCTCGATTTCAATACGCATTTTCCACAGCGTTTCAACGACATAGCTGATCACTTCGTTCCCCGACGCGGAAGCTATCAAACGATGAAATTGCTGATCGGCCCGTTCACCTTCGACGGAGCCCGGCCTCGTGTCAGCCATGATTTCGATCTGCTGTTCAAGCTCCAGCAGCGTGTCATCCGAAATCGTGGCCGCAGCGAGGGCCGCCGCTTCGGACTCGAATAAGGCGCGTGCTTCGGTGAGTTCGAAAGCCGAAACAACGGGCAACGGGTCATCATGTGCAACGTCCACATCCAGCACGTAAACGCCTGATCCCGTCCTGATCTTGATACGCCCAACGGCCTGCAAGGCAATTTCGGCCTCGCGAACGGTCACCCGGCTGACGGCAAACTTTTCCGCCAGCTCGCGCTCACCAGGCAGGCGACTTCCGACCGGGTAGGCCCCGTCATCTATGAGCTTGACGATCTTGTCGGCAACCGTGTGGTGTAGGCGCCTGTCTTTCATGTTCAGCATCTCCCTGGGCCGAAAAGCCCCGCTCTTGACGGCTATCTATACCAATAATGACAATGCATATCACCAGTTTCTCTGGCGTATAGTGCATATCGTGATGCTTTCTTGCAAGATTCTGCGGATTTTTCCGTTTAGCTGGCGCTTACCCAGGCATTGGTCCTACCGGTTTAACCAGGTTTCGGAGGAGGCGTGTTCGCAAGAGGCCAATCAGCCGGATTCAGCTTGTCAGCCAGAAAGGGACTCCATTTGCCGGTGGTTATACGCTCGCGGCCTGCCCATTAGCGCTGACCGCGCGATATTTTCGCAAAGCGCCATCTCAGCAACAGTCCGCTCTCAGCGTGTTCGGTATTTTATTTTGGGACGCTCAAATTCCTCGTAACGCGAATCGAGGAACGCGACGATATCGATCAGCTGAGAAACCGTCATTGTGTCGTTGTAAATCGTCATTAGCGATTCACCGTCAACACTGACTTCGTCGGGCTTCCTACGCTTAACGAGCTCATGCGATGGATTAATCACTGCCGTGACCAATTGAGCATAGGATTTCACTTCGCTGACTTTTCCACCCAGCGTGACGTTAACGGGGCCTTTGGTTTCCGCTTGCGGCAAATCCAGGTCACGCACTGTATGGCAGGACGTACAATTCATTGAAACGAACAAAGCCTGTCCATTTGCAATGTCTCCATCCGGCAACGCGAACTCCGGCGATTGTGAGTCGCACCCGATACTTAGGACCATAATGACCAACAGCCCAGCGACAGATCTGATTCTTTGCATGAAAATGATTCCCTTTTGGACAGGTTTGCGCCCGCCATTTGCGACTCGGTGAGATTTATAGAAAAATTTCGTTTCGACGTTGGTGTCAGTATAAGCGCACACGGCAAAATCGGACAACAGTCAGGTCAATCCCCTGACTCACCCGGTACATTCGTGTCCGGCGCGTGCTCTTTTTCTGCTTGCCACGTCAGTGACAGCAGAATGATCGCCAACACACAGGCCGCGGCGATCAGCGCAAATCCCGCGTTCCAGCCGGCTGAATCCACTACCAGGCCGATGACGATATTGGCGCTGACCGCACCACCTACATAGCCAAACAAGCCGGTAAATCCGGCCGCGGTACCGGCCGCCTTTTTCGGCGCAAGGTCCAGCGCCTGTACACCGATCAACATTACCGGTCCATAAATAAAAAATCCGATACCGACCAACATGGCGATATCGAGGTTTGGATTGCCCGGTGGGTTCCACCAGTAGGTCAGAACGCAAACGAGTGTCAAGACCAGAAACAAGATTGACACGGGCGCACGGCGGCCATTGAAAATCCTATCCGACAGCCAGCCGCAAAACAGTGTTCCTGGAATGCCGGCGAACTCATAAAACGCATACGCCCAGCCGGACTGTTCGAAAGAGAAATGCTTAACTTCATTGAGGTAGGTCGGCGCCCAGTCGAGCACGCCATAACGAACGAAATATACAAACGCGTTCGCAATTGCGATTGTCCAGAGAAACTTGTTGTTCAGTACAAACTCGAAAAAAATAGCCTTGGCCGAAAGCTCTTTCTCGTGACTGGTGCTGTATGCATAGGCCTTCGGGAAATCATTGCGCTGCGTTTCAATCGTCGGCAAGCCTTCCGACTGCGGCGTGTCGCGTACGACCACCAGAATAAATCCCGCAACGATCAGTGCGAAGATTCCGTGTACATACAAAATAGCGTGCCAGTCTGCGAATATTGCCATCGCGAGAATAGCAATCGGTCCAACCATGCCGCCGCCAATGTTGTGCGCAACATTCCAGACGGCCATTTTGGTGCCACGCTCATTTTGCGAGAACCAATGGACCATCACACGGCCGCACGGTGGCCATCCCATGCCCTGAAACCAGCCGTTCATCAACAACAGCCCGAACATGATGCTGACAGAACTGGTGGCGATCGGGACTGTGCCCATGACAATCATGACGACCGCCGAGCATGCCAAACCCAACGCCATAAATGTGCGCGCGTTACTGCGATCGGACACGCTGCCCATTAAAAACTTTGACAAACCATAAGCAATCGAGACTCCGGACAGGGCCAGACCGAGATCGGTCTTGGAGTACCCCAGGTCGATCAGGTATGGCATCGCGAGCGTAAAGTTCTTGCGTACCAGGTAGTAGCCCGCGTAGCCGGCAAATATGCCGACAAACACCTGCAATCGCAGCCGCCGATATGTACTGTCAACCTCCTGTTCCGGTAGCGGCTCTCGATGTTTGGCGGGCGCCAGGAAACTGATCACGGGTTCGTCGCCAGGAACTTGACGACGCGATCCGGAAAGTCAGTGAAGACACCGTCAACGCCAACACGATTGACAAAGATGTCGAGCAAGTCTTCGAGGTCTTTCGCATACGGGGGGATCTGATCGGATTCTCGACGAAACGTATACGGATGTACTTTGAGCCCGGCCGCGTGCGCCATTCGAACAAGATCACTTACCTGTAAGTCATCGGCGTCGGAATCGGGGTCGACCAACAGGTGCATGGACGGTCCAATTCCGGCCGCATAGGCAGCGACTTGTTGAATGCCATCCGTTGTAAGCAGTGGTGCGAACTCCTCGCCATATCCAATCAGCTGCACCAGCTGGACGTCCATGCTCATCGCCGGCATCAGCTCCTGGCGAATGCGCACCAGCTCATACGGATCGAAGCACTGCAGAAACACCTTGTCGCCAGCGTGCACATAGCCATAGGTCTTCAGAACACCAAGTACCGCCGCCGAAATATCCTTGCCTTCTTCACGATGAAACGCAGGGCTCTTGATTTCCGCATAGATCCCAACTGATTTGCCGGTCGAACGGTTTAGCCCCTGGATGAGTTCGATTTCTTCGGCGAAAGTATTGACTTTGAAGGTGGATTGATTGAGTGGAAAACGCCGCGGAAATATTGCGCTCACTTCGCCATTGCGTACGCCAAAACGTTCCGACACCGCAAGCTGGCGGATTTCTCCCAGCGTAAAGTCGATCACATAATATCGGCCATCTTCCCGGGCCCGATCCGGAAACAACTTCGCGACATTGGTGACCGTGTCGAGGTGATGGTCGTGCAAGACTACGATCTCATCGTCCCGGGTCATCACGAGGTCTTGCTCGATGTAGTCGGCGCCCTGCGCGAAAGCCATAGCCTTTGCTGCAATGGTATGCTCCGGTAGGTAACCACTCGCGCCGCGGTGCGCGATGACGAGCGGCTTGTCGCCGGCAGGTGCACTTGGAGCTTGATCACCGCACGCAAAAAGAATTAGCAACCCGATCAATGAACCGCACCTTTGAAAAAGCTTTTTCGATTTCACGACGCTAACCCTTTTAGTTTCAGTGGCGAGCATACGATACGACAATCACGAACCTGCCGTGACAAAAACTGTATTTCCACGAGGAGACAACATGTCAAAAATAACTGCAAAACTGACGACAGGTTTGGCCGTGCAATTGTCCGACGGCCGTCACGAATGGTCCGCCGACGAGCCACCAGCAGCCGGTGGCAGCGACACCGGGCCCGATCCCTACAAATTATTGCTCGGTGCGCTGGCAGCCTGTACCTGCATAACGATAGCCGCTTACTGCCGCCACAAGAATTTGACCTTGAACTCAATCAGCGCAAGCTTCGATTTTTCCCGTGTGCATGCTGAAGACTGCGTCGATTGCGACAAGTCCGAGAAAGGTTTTATTGAGCAGATAGTCAGCCACGTCCACATCGATGGCGACTTCGACGAGGGACAGCAAAAACGCCTCGCGCAAATTGCGACTCGCTGCCCGGTACACAAAACGCTGGCCAGCGGCGTCCGGATCGAAGACAACGCGAGCTTCGAAAACTGACACAAGGCAAGGCAAAATCGAGACACATGCCCTTGTTTGCTTTCGCTAATCCTGCAGAATTAAACGCTAACCGATACATCGGCAATGGGTGGCGTCATGAAAACCTGGGGCATTTATATTCTGGCGGCATTGGGATTCGTGATCTATGGTGCGGCAACCGACGTTGATCGCGACAGTACAGGCGCGATTGTCGGTGGCGGCACCGTCGATGCATTCAATATGCGTGTTGGCGATTGCTTCGATGACTCCGACTCGTACAACGAAGAGATCAGTAGCGTACCCGGCGTACCTTGCTCGGACCCTCATGACAACGAGGCATTCGCGGTATTCGATCTGACCATCGCCGACTATCCCGGACACGATGAGATGGGCGTGCTCGCGTTCGACGCCTGCATGGCACAATTCGAGGGATTCGTCGGGCGCGACTACGAGTCATCGTCGCTTGAAATCACAACAATGTATCCGACCCAGGGGAGCTGGGCCGAGGCCGACCGGGAGGTCGTCTGTGCGGTCTACAACATGGAAGCGGACAAACTGCTTGGCAGCGCACAGGGCAGTGGACTCTGACCAAATTACCGTGGGCCAGTCACGATCTACGGTATTGAAACGATGATTTTTCCTCGAGCATGACCGTCTTCGGAATAGCGCAACGCGTCAGCCAGCTCATTGAACGGGTAGCGCCTGTCGATAACTGGCGTCACGTCGCCCTGCTGCATTAACCTGGCCAGCAACTCCAGATCGTCATGATCCATGCTCGCCAGTAACATTTTGAACTCCTCGTCGACAAAACGATTATAGATGACCGACTTTAGTGGCTGAATCATCGGTCCAATCCAGTCACCCTTGCCGCCGCCAACAAGAACGAGTATGCCACCTGGCTGCATCGCCTTGCGATTCTCGGCCGGTGAATGATTACCAACCATGTCGATTATCACGTCATATTGCTTACCGAGCTCCGTATAGTCGTCGCTTGTGTAGTCAATGACATTTGCCGCACCGAGAGACCGTACCCGTTCAATGTTCCGTGTGCTGCAAACACCCGTGACCTCGGCACCGAACGCCTTTGCGATCTGGACAGCGAATGTGCCAACGCCGCCGGACGCACCATTAATCAGAACAGTCTGTCCGGCCCGAACATTCGCTTTGTCACGTAGTGCCTGCAGCGCCGTCAGTGCAGCAATCGGCACCGCGGCGGCCTCATCAAACGTCAGTCTGTCGGGCTTGCGAACAATCGCACGGCTCTCCGGCATGACGATGTATTCGGCAAATGCGCCAGTCCGCCCACCCAAAACCGCGTCGCCCGGTTCGAAGCGCTGCACGTTCTCCCCGACAGCTTCGACAACGCCGGAAAAATCGACGCCCAGGCGAATGTCATCCGGTGCGCCGATGCCGGTCGAGAGTCGCATGAAATACGGAGAGCCGCGCAAGTAATGCCAGTCTAGTGGATTGACTGAGGCTGCCTGGATCCTGACCAGGACTTCGTCGGCGGCGGGCACCGGTTTCTCGATGTCGACTATCTCGAGCTCATCCGGTGAGCCGTAACAACGATAAATCGCTGCCTTCATCGTCACGGCGCCTTCGGCGACACCTGGCATCGGGGTGCAGTCTGACTCGTAGCTCAGGACCAGCGCTAAAACAGTAATCGCGAGCAGCAGAATACCGAGTACTCCACTCCCAATTTTGTAACGTAGCTTCATAACCAGGCCGCCAGTAGCGTCGCCGTTCCCAGGAAGGATATAAACCCTGCCACATCAGTAACGGTTGTCAAGATGATCGACGATGCAGTCGCCGGATCCTGCCCGACTCGCGTCAGCACAATGGGTACCAATGCACCGGAGATTCCTGCCGCGACCATCGACATGACCATCGCCACGGCGATCACGATGGCGAGACCAAGGGACTTGCTCCAAAGGAATACCGATAGACCACAAGTTATCGCAAGCGCGGCTCCATCAACCAGACCGACCATAACCTCTTTTGCGAGTACCTGACGCCACTCCCGGATACCAATTTCACGCAGCGCAAGTCCGCGCATCGTTACCGCAAGTGCCTGCGACCCGGCGTTGCCCGACTGTCCGGCGACAACCGGGAGCAAAACAGCGAGTGCCGTAAACTGTGCGATCAGGTTTTCGAAAAACCCAACCACGGCAGCAGCGAGAAATGCTGTCAGCAAATTAATATGCAGCCACGGCAGACGCCGCCTGACCGAGAACATGGCAGTCGATAGTGCACGCTCATCTGCGCTCGCACCGACCATTCTTTGCATATCCGCGGTCGCTACCGATTCGATCGCGTCCATTAATCGCTGGTAGCGCACAACGCCCATTAGCCGACCATTGACGTCTACGACGGGAAGCGAATCCACGCGATACTTTTCCAGTTGTTCGACAACTTCAGTGCGTGGCGCCGTTGCCAGGACGCTGCCTTCGAGATTTTCCAGCATGTCACCAAGCCGCTGCGACTCATCCGCCATCGCCATCGACTGCATGTCGACTTTTCCGACCAGCACGTTGTTGCGGTCGACGACGTATAATGAGCGCGTCCTCCGAGTCCCTGAGCGGCGCAATACCTCAAGCGCTTCGGCAATCGTCATGTCGCTGTGAATCGTGTCGTAGGGCCGGTCCATCAGGCGCCCCGCCGTGCCCTCGCCGAAATCCTGCAAGCGCTGCAAATCCTTTCTTGCCGATGCCGGAAGGGCTTTCAAAACGTCGGCGCGCTCGGCTTCTTCCAGCGTCGCCAGCAGCACCAGGGCCAGGCGGGGCGATGCAAACTCAAGCACGCCGCGCTGCTGTTCGCGATCAAGCCTTCGGAACACGGCAGCTGCACGGCTCTCCGCCAGCAATTCCAGACTTGCCACCAGCGCATCGGCTGTTACATCGCCGAGCTGCCCACGCAGGCGCCGATCCGACATGCTCTCGAGCGTCCGCGCCGCGTCTGCCGGGTGATTGCGAAGGTACGCGTCCTTAAGTGCCGAATCGAGATTCACGACGGTTTCCGTTTACCCAGCGAGCGATCCAGAATATCGCCGAAAAAATGTACGAGATCGATCAGAAGTGATTGGAAAAAGTCAGTCGTTGGTCGATGGTCGTCAGCATCATTGTGTACAGCCGAAAAAACGCTGGCGCGGGTTACTGCACCAAGCAAGCGCCCTTCCTGATCAATAACCGGAAGGCAGTTATTGTTGTTCCAGTCCGCGTCATCGCGCGCGCTGAGGATGGAAGTCTCCGGATGCAGTGCCGGTGTCGGCAGCGTGTAGTCCCGAACCTGTCCCGGCGGCGGGTCGCGTGATAGCAATGACCATAAATCCAGCGTCCCCCGATAGCGGCCGTCACGACTCACAACGGTCAGCAAGCCGGGATCACCGGCATCCAGCCCACGCAATTCAGCGAGCGCTTCGCCTGCCGGGAGATCGGCCGAGATACGAACGGGCACTGCGCTCACCAGTGCACCAAGGCTGTGCGCCGGGTACTTGAGAAATCGCAACAGCTCGTGGCGGCGCTTGCTGCTGCCGAGCGAATTGATCAGCGTCAGACAATTCTCGCGCGGTATTCGGCTCAGCAGCATCAATGTGTCATCGAGCGGAGCGTCGGAAAGCCATTTTGCATCCGGGTGCTTACCTGCAGCCAGCAAAGCCGTTACACGTGAGGTCGGCAGACGTGCAATGATCGCCGTCGCCAATGTTGCCGGCAGGGCCTTCAATACACGCGCTATTTCAGCCGGCTCGCCACGTCCGAGAATTTTCGCAAAGGCGTCAGGGTGCCGGCGGGCAAAATCCGCTGTCAATTGATCCGCATTATCCATTGCGCTGGCCTTCACCGAGATGCAGTACACCGTCTTCGGCCAGCTTTGCGGCGGGAACTGACGCAATGCCGTCGTCGGTAGCGATGTCAATCGCCGTGCTGTGAATTTCGACGATTGTCCCTTCGACACTTCCGATCCGAACCCTTTCACCAATCTGCAATCGTCCAAGTTCCCGATGTGCCAGCAAGTTGGCGACATGTCGTTGCGCGCCCAATGCAAACGCAAGCATCAGGCCGCCGCCGGCTATGGCAACTACGACAAGGATCAATCGGGTGACGAAGCTAATGTTGATGCCGATGTGCTGCAGCGCGACGACGATTGCGATTGCGAAAACAACGCCATAAAGAATACGCGGACCGACAGCATCGTCATCTGTCTCTTCACTGATGCTAACCAGCACGCTGCTGGCGAGCAATCCCAGCAAATGACCTGCGACAATGATCGCGAATGCGATAAGAATTTGCGGTAGTAAGGTGATGACAAGGGCGCCGATATTTATTGACGCGCCCGTCGAATCCAAAACTCTCAACGCAAGCGCGACGGCAAGAATCAGAATCGCCCAGAAAACAATTGCTCGCGACAGGCGAATGACGCGCGGTGTAATTGCACCGCTATCCGTCGTCGAGGCGCGTGCGAGTTGTTGATCAATAGCTGCCATCAGTCGGCCCAGCGCAACGCTTGCAAGGCGGGCAACAATGAAACCGACCACCAAAACAGCGATCGCCATTAACTCGGGGTACCCGCTGATGCGATCCATGATTTCATGGCTCCAGATTGCGACGGTCGCCTACCAGGAGGCGATCGGGGACGGTATCGTCCAGTATCGGCATGTACAATCGCCGGTTCAAGGAAAGAATGGACGCCACCGAGCCCCGGCGATAGTCTCACCCAATGCCACACCACGTAATTTTTGCCGCACCGTTTTTCATGGACGCGACTCTACGCTTCCTGCGCGGAGCGGTACGTCTGCCAAACGTCGCACTGACTGTCGTGAGCCAGGATCCGGAAGATCGGATGCCGGCTGACTTACGAGCCGAAATCGCCGGACACTGGCGCGTTGACGATGCGCTGGATCCGCAGCAACTGGTTGATGCCGCCCGACACCTCGAAGCCCAATTTGGCCGGCCGGTCAGTTACATAGCGGCGCTGGAACAGCTACAGGTGCCGCTCGCGATCGCGCGTGAATTCATGGGCATTGAAGGCTTGTCGACGGCGGCGGCAAAGAACTTTCGCGACAAGTCCCGCATGAAGGATGTACTGCGTGGCGCGGGCGTGCCGTGCGCCCGACACGCCCTGGTAGGTGACCGAGCGGCAGCGACAGCGTTCGTCGAGCAGGTTGGCTATCCCGTCGTCGTGAAGCCACCCGACGGTGCCGGTGGCAAGTCCACGTTTCGGCTCGATCGCCCGCAAGACCTCGAAGCCTGGCTGCAAAAGTATTCGCCTCATCCACAACGGCCGAGTCTGTTTGAAGAATTTGTTCGCGGCACCGAACACTCTTTTGACAGCGTCATGGTCAACGGAAAATCTGTGTGGCACTCAATTTCCCGCTACATGCCATCGCCACTCGAAGTCATGGCGAACGCCTGGATCCAGTGGTGTGTCATGCTCCCGCGCGACATCAGCGGTAGTGAATACGATTCGATACGCGAGGCAGGCGTCAAAGCGAACCGCGTGCTGGGACTCAAGACCGGCTTAAGCCACATGGAGTGGTTTCGAAAGGCGAGCGGTGACATTGCCATCTCCGAAGTTGGGGCCCGTCCACCGGGTGCACAATTTTCAACGCTGTTGTCGTATGCACACGATGTCGACTTTTACCGTGCGTGGCCGCACCTGATGGTTTATCGAGAATTTGATCCGCCGCAGCGCAAATACGCCGCCGGTGCCGCGTATATCCGTGGACAAGGCCGCGGCCGCGTCAAGCGTATCGCCGGCATCGACGAAGTACGGCGTCGATTCGGTTCTATCGTCGTCGAGGCAAAGCTGCCGCATGAGGGACAGCCGCCCAGCGACAGTTACGAAGGCGACGGCTACATTATCGTGCGTCACCCGGATACGGATGTGGTGCAAGATGCATTGCAACACATTGTCAGTACAATTCGCGTCGAGCTGCAATGAATTCGGGGGCACCTTTGCGGCTGTTGCTGGGACCACAACGACCGGTAGTCAACCTTGGCATCGCTATGGCCGAGTGCGGCATCGGCGACGGACCCATTGCTGTCATATCGGCGGCCTGGCAGGAGGCCGAAGGTGATATCGATGACATTCGCAAACTCGTCAGTAACGAGCTTTTCGACCTGCCGATTTATCAGCGTGCCTACGCTTTATTCGAAGCGGACAAACCCTTGCATGACGCATACCGGAGCCGCCAGGACCAACTGATCGACCAGCAACGCCTGTATCGACTGCGCTTGCGTCAACTGACCATCGCTGCCCGCGGGATACTGCGAGCCGACGGCAACCCGGATGCGATTGATGAAGAACGTCGACACGCGATTTCCCAATTGCGCGCACTCGATCGACACCATCTTCGACAGATCAACAAGATCTATAAACGATTTGAGGAAACGTTCGACAGGGTACGAAACTCCAGGCTTGCCGAACATATCGTCGAAATTGAGAAACAGCTCGAACGCTGCGAAACCGTGCTCATCACCGGCGGCAACGTCGTTGTTCTGATGAATCGCCTGCAGTTGTTTGGTCTCAGCCGTGTTTTGAGCCGCAAAAACATTGTCGGCTGGTCCGCTGGCGCGATGGCACTTTGCGATCGTATTGTTCTTTTTCACGATCGCATGCCACAGGGCCGCCGTGACCCGGAAGTGATGTGTAATGGCCTCGGTCTTGTACCGGGCACCGTATTGTTGCCCGATGCAAGGAATCGCTTGCGCACCAGCGAACGGGTCCGAAGCAGCTTGTTCAGCCGGCGTTTCGCGCCCGCCTCCTGTCTGACACTCGACAACGAGTCTTTATTGCTAATGCAGGATGGCAGGGTTCTGAACAGCGAATTGGTTCGGCACATTGCTCGTGACGGTAAATTTGCAAGGGTTAAAGTCACATGACGCCGACACTCAAGAAACTGATTCAGAAAAACACCCTCGAAGCGTCCGATATCGACGCGTTTGTTCAGGACAATGAATTCCCGCTGGTTGACGGCACCGATGTCACGTTTGTCTACCGGGGCGCGGCGGACTCCGTCAATTTGCGCTGCTGGATTTCCGGACTGGATACCGCACAACCGTTCCAGGCGTTGCCCGGCACCGACCTCTGGGCAACAACCATCGAGCTGCCGAAAGGTTCGCGAATCGAGTACAAGCTGGAGGTGACGCGTCAGGGTAAGCGGAAGCTGATCCTCGACCCGCTTAACAAGGTCATTGCACACGACCCGTTCGGAGCGAACTCGGTCTGCCAGGGCTTCGGTTACGAGCGGCCGGAATGGGCAAGCCATGATCCGTTGTCCCGACTCGGCGCGCTGGAACGCAAGCGAATCGATAGTCAGGCTTTTGGCGAGCCGCGCGACATCCAGGTGTATTTGCCGGCGACGTTTCGCAAAAACCGACGTTATCCGCTGCTGATCGTCCATGACGGCGACGACTATCTGCGCTACGCCGACCTCAAGATTGTGCTCGACAACCTGACGCACCGGCTGGAGATCCCACCAATGATTGTGGCACTGACGCAGTCGCCGGACCGCCTGGCTGAGTATGCCGGCAACGATAAACATGCGCAGTTTCTTGCCAAAGACTTGCTGCCGTTGATGAGCACTGAGTATCCATTGATAGATAGCGTCGATTCGCGTTGCGTCATGGGTGCCAGTTTCGGTGGCGTTGCCACATTGCATGCGGCGTGGCGATACCCCGAACATTTCGGCTGCCTGTTGCTGCAATCCGGGTCGTTTGCGTTCAGCGACCTCGGCCGCCACAAGCGTGGCCCGGTGTTCGACCCGGTGGTGCGATTCATGAATGAATTTCGGGAACAACCCTGTCGACCAGCCGACCGCGTGTTCATGAGCTGCGGCGTGTATGAATCGCTGATATACGAGAACCGCTCGCTAGTTCCGCACCTGCAATCAAAAGGTGTTGATCTCAGATTTGAAGAGGCGCGCGATGCCCACAACTGGGAAAACTGGCGTGACCGGCTGCGTATCGGGCTTTCCTGGCTGATGCCCGGACCCGCCTGGCTGGTCTACGAATAAACCTGTCGGGGATACACGCTGGCGTCTTGCGCCTGCTATATTGGTGCTGAACTGCGAACCCCAAGGAAAACCAGACAGTGGCAGAAAAAACACGAAAAATCGGCCTGTCACTCGGTGCCGATATTTGCTGGCCAATTTGCTACGAAGCCTTGCTCAAAGAGCTTGATCTGAGCATCAAGATAGGCAAGGACACACTCAAATTCGAAGTCGAGCGAGTCAATATCGAGCCCTTCGATTTGCAGCAGCCCTGCAAGTACGACGTGGTTATCGACCGCCTCACGCACTGGTACCATACCTCGCGAGAATGGATCAAAAAATCCATTGTTATGAATGACTTATATGTCTTCAACAATCCATGGACGCTACAGTCGATGGAGAAAAACACCAGCTACGCGGCGATGATGCGACTCGGTTTTCCGGTTCCCCGGACCTGGATGATTCCGCCGAAGTCCTATGCGGAATCGGCCGATCTGCAGCCAACACTGAAGCGCTATGCAAAGCTTTTCAATTTGGGCGATATCGGTGACAAGATCGGCTACCCCTTGTTCATGAAGCCCTATGACGGTGGTGCCTGGGTGGGTGTCACCGCGATCAGAAATCGCGAAGCGCTGGAAGACGCTTACAACGACAGCGGCACGCGCGTAATGCATTTGCAGGCCGGCGTTATTCCGTTCGATGGCTTCGTGCGCTGCATCGGACTGGGCCCACAATGGCGTTGCGTCAATTACGATCCGGACGCCCCATTGCACGACCGTTACCGTATGGATGAAAACTTTTTGTCGGCCTCGGAAGAGCAGCGCATGAGAGACTTTACAATAGTCATCAATGCGTTCTTCGGCTGGGATTTTAACTCCTGTGAGTCATTGCTTAGCAAGGGCGAATGGCACCCGATAGACTTCGCGAACGCGTGCCCGGACTCGCAGGTAACGTCCCTGCACTACCACTTTCCATGGCTGATCAAGGCGAACATCAGGTGGTCGGTTTTCTGCGCCGCGACCCAACGACGACCCAACACAGACCTCAACTGGCGTGAATATTTTGATATCGCGGACCAGGACATCCCGTTTGACGACAAACTCGCGCAGTACGTGAAGATCGCGCGTGCTCGATTCGATATCGACGCATTTGAAACATTCTGTGACAAGCACCTGGGCCATCTGGATGAAGTCGCCAACAACTACTTCGCAACCGACGCCGTCAAGGCTGCCATTCGGGAAAAAGTTGAAGCCCTGTACCCGGAGCATGAGTTTGACGACTTCACCGATTTGTTCTGGAACAGAATCCAGAGCTGGCGTGAATTTGAGAAGTCATCGAGTACCTGAGGCGGGCTACTCGGCGTACATTTGAATCTCTGAGCCAACGGCGTCTGCCATGTCCATCGTGGTCTGCAGGTCCGGATGCCGCAGCATGACGAAGCCATCGGACACCAGGGTCCGCAACCAGTTGCGGCGCGGTGTTCCGGGCTGTGACAAGGTGCTCCAGACGACGTGCTCGCCGAAGCGCGCTTGCAACTCGTCAATGCCATCGATGCGTGTGATGCGTCCAACGCCACGCGCGCGCTTGAATACAGTCGCAACGTTGTAACGCCGTTTGTAAGGCTCAAGAATTTTGCCGTGGCTTAGCGCCTGCCCCCAGGCCTTGAACACGTCAAAGTCGCAGGCGTATTTCATTTGATCAACCTGGTGCGCGCCGGGTGGCCGACCGCCAATTTCGCCGAATACCACTTCGCCATCGGCTTTCCGATACCACTCCATGTGCGTAAAGCCGGTATCAAACTGTAGTGCCTTGATAACGTCAAAACCCATTTTTACACCGTCGGCCAAATCCGGATGATCAACATCGTTGAGCGCAATCACTTGTGGACTGATCCATTCGTTGCTGCGGGCGATCAGCGGGCGCGGCCGGTACCAGGCGATATTGTAGTAAGCGATCTCGCCATTAATCGTGATCGTATCGAATGTGTATTCTTCGCCGTCGATAAACTCCTCAATGCTGATACGCGGCACATGGCGCAACAACGGCAGAACCGCTCGCATTTCCTCGCGTGAGTTCACGCGGTAGGTATCAGCCGATCCAGCACCGTCAATCGGTTTAAGAATGACGGGAAAACCGATGGTTTCTGCCGCTTCCCAGCAGCCAGCAACGCTGTCGACGGCAACGTGCCGGGGTGTCCGTATACCGGCCGCGTCGAGAGCAACTTTCATCGCCTCCTTGTCACGGAACAGGTGAGCGTGCTCGACCTTCATGCCGGTAACGCCGAAATGCTCGCGTAATTCGGCCGCCAGCATGACGCCCGGCTCCCACAGGCACTCGATTCGATCCAGCTGCTGTCCCTTGAGCTTCTGTGTGAGCTCCGCGATAACACGGCCGCTGTCCCACAATGACGAGACTTGCACATATTCCGACAATGAGTGCCTTACCTGATCCGGCAGGCCTCCGGCATGCTGGTCACCAACACCGAAAACCCGTGCGCCCGACTCGGCCAGGCCGCGGGTGAATTCGGGCATATCGGCGGGGTAGCCAGGCGATATAATCAATACATTCATACAGTTCGCGCCATTTCTATGAAAACCAGCAGGACCAGCAATTCTCAAAGTAGAATAACATCCGACACTCAAATAAATGGACCACAATTGGCCAGGAAAAAGAAACTGAAAATCTGTCTCGCGACGGCCGAATTTGCCCCACTCGCCAAAACCGGTGGCCTGGCTGATGTCAGTGCAGCGTTGTCCGTCTATCTGCACGGTGCCGGACACGATATCCGCGTCGTGATGCCCTTTTATTCGACGCTGAATCGAGGTGAGCTCAAATTCGAGCCGGTCGACAATTTTCAGAATCTGACGGTCACCCTTGGTCCCTGGGATGTCGAGTATTCAATTTACCGCACCGTCTTGCCAAGATCCGGTCTGCCGATCTACCTGCTCCGCTGCCCGGCGCTTTATGACCGCGATGGTTTGTATACGTCCGGGAAAGACGAGCACCTGCGTTTTCTACTGCTGTCCCGCGCTGCGATTGAAATGTGTCAGCACATGCAGTTTTCGCCGGATATCTTTCATTGCCATGACTGGCACGCAGCGACGATTCCGCTGTACCTCAAGACCAACTACGCCTGGGATAAACTGTTTGCCGACACGCGTTCGGTACTGACCATTCATAACATCGGCTACCAGGGCAAGTTTCCGGCCGAAATTCTCGCCGACATGACGCTGGGTCCGAATGTCGGTCACCTGCATCAGGATGATCTTTCGAGCGGTATCATAAATTTCCTGAAGACAGGCTTGTTGCACGCAGACTTGCTTACGACGGTCAGCCCGACTTACGCACGCGAGATTCAGGGCGCCGAGTACGGTATGGGTGTCGACGACATCCTGCGTGCGCGCAGCGACGCGCTGATCGGGATATTGAATGGTGTCGACGATGCGGAATGGGATCCGCAGACCGATCAGCTCATTCCCCGAAAATTTTCGATGCAGAACCTTTCGGGAAAGAAAATCTGTAAGCGAGATTTACTGAAGGAATTGGGTCTTGATGGCAATCTGAATCGGCCTGTGATCGCCGTTATCAGCCGCTTCGTCAGCCAAAAAGGCTTCGATCTGATGGAGAAGGTGCTGCCCAGGCTTCTCACGCAGCGGGATTTCTCACTCGCGGTGCTCGGCAGCGGTGATCCGCAACTCGAAGCGTTTTTCGACAGCTTGCGTCGCCAACTGCCGAGTCGCGTTGGCTTTTATCGAGGTTTCAACAACAAGCTCGCGCACTGGATAGAAGCAGGCGCCGATATGTTCCTGATGCCGTCACGCTATGAGCCCTGCGGACTTAACCAGATGTACAGTCTCAAATACGGTACTGTACCCATCGTGCGCGAGACTGGCGGATTGGCGGATTCCGTGCAGCAAATTAATCCATCAACCCGCAGCGGCACTGGCGTCTTATTTCGGGACTACGATGAGGCCGGCATTGACTGGGCCATCAATACGGCACTGGACTTGTACAAAGACCGGCCGCTTTGGCAAGAGATCATACAGAACGGCATGGCGATGGATTTCTCGTGGCAACAACAAGGAGAACAGTACGTGAACATTTTTCGCAAACTGTCAGGCAAATGAACATCATTTTCGTCGAGCCGTCTTTTCCGCGAAACCAGCGTGAGTTTGTTCGTGCGTTACACGCAGCCGGTGCCAATGTTATCGGTATCGGCGAGCGACCAGCGGAATACCTCGACGACGAAGTAAAAAGCTGGCTGCACGACTATGTGCAGGTGCGTTCGGTGGTTCATGAGCCCTCCATGCTGGAGGCTGTAAAGATGATCCAGGGAAAACTCTGGGTCGACCGAATCGAAGCGACAGTGGAAGCTCACATCATGCCGGTCGCAGCCGTGCGCGAAGCGCGCGGGATTCCGGGCACATCGACTGAAACTGCGTTTCTTTGTCGCGACAAGCCCGCGATGAAAGAAGTCCTGCGCAAAAACGGCATTTCCTGCGCGCAGTCAATGCGGGCGGAATCGCCACAGGATGCTCGGGAGTTCAGTGCAGCGGTCGGATACCCGCTTATCATCAAACCGCCGGCCGGAGCAGGCGCATCGGGCACATACAAGATCAAGAACGATGCCGAACTTGAACGAGTCATTCAGGAATCCGGCCTCGCCGACGGGCAGGCAGTTGCCATCGAGGAGTTCATCGAGGGGCACGAAGGTTACATCGACACGCTGTCGATTGATGGCAAGGTCCATCATGAGTTCATCACACACTATTACCCGAACGTGCTTGAAGCCATGCGGGAGCGATGGATATCTCCACAAATGGCGACCACCAATCGAATCGATGCGCCAGGCTACAAAGATGTCCGACAGATGACCCGCGATGTTATCCGCGTGCTGAAAATTGCTACGTCCGCAACCCACATGGAATGGTTCTACGGACCCAAAGGTCTAAAGTTCTCCGAGATTGGCTGCCGCCCGCCCGGCGTCGGCCAATGGGATGTTTACAACGCCGCGAATGAATTTGACCTGTTTTTTGAGTGGGCCTGTGCCCTGGTACACGGTGATACCCACAAGAAACCGTCACGTCGGTACGCTGCAGGTATGATCGCACTGCGCCCGGATCGCGATGGTCGGATCAGCGGCTATTCCGGCGTCGACGAGATCTACCAGCGATATGATGATTGTATCGTCAAAGCACATTTGCCCAATCCAGGGACCGCAACGATGCCCGTTGAAGCAGGCTACATGGCCAATGCCTGGCTGCGGGTTCGCCACCCTGACTACGACGCTTTACGAAATTTAATGAACGACATCGGACAAACACTTAAGGTTCATGCGTCGTGAGTCATAGCGAGGTTGAACGGTTTCGCGAGCTGCAGAAACAGCTGCCGATTGTCTGGGAAAAATTCCAGGACGATCCCTGTTACGAACACACCTCAGTCATCGTCCCGTCGATGAGCGTTAATCAAGAAGAGCTGGCAAAAGTGACTGGCGCCGCTTTTTACGAGGAACGATTGATGTTCGCACTAATTCGGCTGCGCAACCCGAACGCACGGCTAATCTACCTCACCAGCCAGCCGGTGCATCCCGACGTCGTCGATTACTATTTGCAGCTTCTCGATAGCGTGTCCGCGAGTCATGCCCGCAAGCGGCTGCAAATGGTCTCGGTATTCGATTCAAGCCCGCGGCCTTTATCTGAGAAGATTCTTGAACGACCAAACTTGATAAAGCGTCTGCGGAAGTTTATTGGTGACACCGAAAACGCTTACCTGACCTGTTACAACTCGACAACGCTCGAACGACAACTTGCGCTTGCGCTTGGCATCCCGATGAACGGCCTGGATCCGGAGTTGTTGGAGTTCGGTACGAAATCCGGCAATCGAAAGATATTCGCAGAAGCGGGCGTCAACTTTCCGGCTGGGCTGGAAGATCTGCACAGCGAGGACGACATCGTCAATGCACTCGCCACACTACGCAAACGACGCCCACAGATTGATCGCGCGGTGGTGAAGTTGAATGAAGGTTTTGGCGGCGAAGGCAATGCCGTCTTCAAGTACCCCCATGTGGCGACAGGCAGCAACGGGATTCGAGAGGCGTTGCATGAACTGTCATGGCTGTCCCGCAACGAAACCTACGATAAGTTCCTCGGCAAGTTCGATGTAATGGGTGGTATCGTCGAAGAATTCATCGCGGCCAGGGAAACGCGATCGCCCAGTGTGCAAATGCGGATCCTGCCGAACGGTGATTCGCGGCTGATATCCAGTCATGAACAGGTACTCGGCGGCACGACAGGTCAGGCCTATCTGGGTTGTCGTTTTCCAGCGGACGACGATTATCGAAAGCTATTGCTCAATAACGCAGAAAAGGTCGGCAAGGTGCTAAGCAAACACGGCATCATCGGTCGATTCGCCATCGACTTCATGGCGGCTCGTGACGAGAATGGCTGGAGCGCGCATGCCATTGAGATCAATTTGCGCATGGGTGGCACCACACCGCCCTTCCATGCCCTCGAATTTCTTACCGGTGGCGAGCTTGATGCTGAAACCGGGCACTTCGTCGCACCCAACGGCCAGACGAAGTTTTACAGCGCGACGGACAATCTGAAATCGCCGGCGTATCGTGGGCTACTGCCGGAAGACTTATTCGAAATCATCTGGAACAGTGGTATCGGCTTCAAACATTCTACGGGAACCGGGGTGCTGTTTTATATGATCGGTGCATTATCGCAATACGGCAAGCTCGGAGTAACCTGTATCGGTAATAGCAGCGAAGAGGCGCAGGAATTGTTTGCGAACACCGTCAAAGTTCTTGATGCGAGCACCGCCGGCGATGGCCGCACTGGCCAGGCGGCACCGATGTCAGACCGTTACGTTGCAATTGAGTAAATTAAACCATGCCTGTTGAAGCCAAAAAGTTTCTGTTTGTTTCCATTGATGCGCTGATCAGTGACATCGCCTGGGCCGTCCGCAAAGAGGGCTGTGAGGTCCGCTATTTCATCGAAGCTGAATCAGAGAAATCCATTGCTGATGGTTTCGTGGACAAAGTTGACGACTGGGAAAGTCATGTTGACTGGGCCGATGTTATCGTGTTCGATGATGTGCTCGGCCAGGGCGAAAAAGCCAAGTCCTTGCGAGACGCTGGCAAGCATGTCGTAGGCGGCACACCGTATACTGACAGGCTCGAAGATGATCGCAGCTTTGGCCAGGAAGAACTGAAGCGCCACGGCGTTTCGATCATTCCGTTTCAGGATTTCAATGATTTCGACACGGCCATCGAATACGTCAAAACGCATCCTGCACCCTATGTCATCAAGCCCAGCGGCGAAGCACAGAACATTAAGCGACTGCTGTTTGTCGGCCAGGAGGATGACGGTCGCGACATCATCCACGTGCTGGAATCCTACAAGGCGGTGTACTCCGATACCGTGAAAGTATTTCAGCTGCAAAAACGCGTCCGCGGCGTCGAAGTGGCCGTCGGCGCTTTTTTTAACGGCAAAGAATTCATGATGCCGATTAATGTCAACTTCGAACATAAGTTACTGTTCCCGGGTGACATCGGCCCCGCTACCGGCGAAATGGGAACCTGCATGTACTGGAGCGGTCCGAACAGCATCTATGCCGCAACACTTGCAAAGTTGGAAAAACGCCTGGCTGAAGAAAGCTATGTCGGCTACATCGATGTCAATTGCATCGTCAATGGCCAGGGTATTTATCCGCTGGAGTTTACGGCACGATTTGGTTACCCGACCATCAGCATCCAGGCCGACGGCCTGCAAATGCCCGTTGGCGACTTTTTGAGCGGCATGGCCGATGGGAGTCTGAAAAACTTCAAGACCAAGCGTGGCTTCCAAATCGGTGTACGCGTCGTTGTGCCGCCATTTCCTTATTACGATCCGAAAACCTTTGAAGCTAACTCAAAAGATCGCGTAATTATTTTTCGCAAGCCACAGTACGACGGCGTCCACATTGAAGATGTCAAGCTCGTTAACGGCGAGTGGCTAATTACTGGCAAATCAGGTGTCGTACTCATCGTCACCGGCTTCGGCGTTTCGGTAAAACAGGCTCAGGCGCAGACTTATCAACGCATCAAGAACATCCTGATTCCCAATATGTATTATCGCAAGGACATCGGTGACCGCTGGTTCGAAGATCACGATAAATTGCACACATGGGGCTATCTTCGCGAGAACTAAACGACTGGATTTCGTCAGGCAGTTGTCGTGCCGCACTATAGCGCTTAGAGTATCAATTTGAGCGACCCAACAAGAGCAATTACGCTTACAGGCGAAACTATGACAACTCCTCCGGTACAAGACCCTTCACGTTACGTCAGCCGTATGGCTCGAGAAACGCTGGCGCTAATTCTTGCCGGCGGCAAGGGTTCGCGCCTATACGAGCTAACGAATTGGCGCGCGAAACCGGGTCTGTATTTTGGTGGTAAGTTTCGGATCATCGACTTCCCGCTGTCCAACTGCGTCAATTCCGGTATTCGACGTATTGGCGTTGCAACACAATACAAAGCGCACTCCCTGATTCGACACTTGGTTCACGGCTGGTCATCACGCTATGCCGCCGAGGCAACCGAATTCATCGAGATATTGCCTGCCTCGCAACGTGTCGGCGGCGAGTGGTACCGGGGTACTGCGGATGCCGTGTACCAGAACCTCGACATCATTCGCACGCACCAGCCAAAGCAAGTGTTGATTCTGGCCGGCGACCATGTTTACAAGATGGATTATGGCAATCTGCTGGTCGAGCATGCCGAAAAACAAGCCGACATGACGGTTTGCTGCATCGAGGTGCCGATCGCTGAGGCGGCCGGCCAATTGGGTGTCATGACCATCGACGAAGCCGGACGCGTTATCGCATTTGATGAAAAGCCCGCGAATCCAACTCCGATCCCTGGACAGACGGAATTGTGCTTGGCCTCAATGGGTAACTACGTCTTCAACACCGGTTTCCTGTACGAGCAGCTCATCAAGAACGCCGATGATCCGAATACGCAGCATGATTTTGGCAAGAATATAATTCCAACAATCATCGACAGGTATCAGGTCTTCGCATTCAAATTTCGCGACCCGGTCACGCAGAAGCAAGCTTACTGGCGCGATGTTGGAACCCTTGATGCTTTCTGGGAAGCCAATATGGAGCTGGTCTCGGTCACACCGGAGCTCAATCTCTACGATCAGAGATGGCCAATCCTGACGTATCAGTCACAACAGCCGCCAGCGAAGTTCGTCTTCGATCTTCCCGAGAGGCGCGGTTACGCAACGGACTCCATGGTTTCCGGCGGATGTGTAATCTCCGGTTCCCATGTCAAACGCTCTCTGTTGTATTCAAACTGCACGGTTAAATCCTACAGTACGGTGACAGACAGTTTGTTATTACCCGACGTCGAAGTCGGACGCCATTGCCGGATCAGCAAGGCCATCATCGACCGTGGCGCCATCATCGCGGAAAATACAGTGATCGGTGAAGACCTCAAAGCTGACCGGGCGCGCGGGTTCCGCGTTACCGACAGCGGCATCACGCTCGTGACACCTGACATGCTCGGACAGGAATTGCATATCACCCGTTAACCGGGAGCTATCCTCATTGCTTTGAAACCTACAGACTTATCTGATCTCGCCATGGGTCGGCACCGCGATCCGTTCGCGGTGCTGGGCCCTCATGCCAATGGTGACAAAACGCTGATTCGCAGCTTTCAACCTCATGCCAGCAGCGTGGAACTGCTGGACAGTAAAGGCGAACCACTGATTGGCATGCGCCGCGTTCATCCGGACGGGATTTTTTCGGCCTCGATCCCCGCAAACATCAGTGCGTATCGGCTACGAATAACAACAGCGGGCGGGCACGTTTACGATATCGATGATCCGTATCGATTTCCCTCGGCGCTTGGAAATCTCGACTTGCACCTGCTCGCTCAGGGCGAACATCACGAACTGTACGAGAAACTCGGTGCGCACCCGCTCACATTACAGGGCGTAGCAGGAACGCACTTTGCTGTCTGGGCACCGAATGCCGGTCGAGTTAGCCTGGTGGGCAGCTTTAACGACTGGGATGGGCGACGACACCCAATGCGTCTGCACCCGGATATCGGTGTGTGGGATATTTTCATGCCGGCGGTCGGCAAGTACGATTTTTACAAGTTCGAAATATGTGATGCAGCGTGCAAGTTGCTGCCCCTGAAAACCGACCCGCTGGCGCAATACCACGAGAGTCCGCCGGGTAACGCATCGCGCGTTTATGAATCCAGTTTCACCTGGTCCGACAACGACTGGATGAGACATCGAGGTAACGCTCCGGACCTCAGTCAGCCCTTAAGCATTTACGAGGTTCACCTTGGATCATGGCGACGCAGGCATGATGATGGGGATCGCTGGCTGACGTATCGCGAACTCGCCGATGAACTGGTGGCTTACGTCGTGGACATGGGTTTTACCCATATTGAATTGCTACCGGTAAGTGAACACCCCTTCGATGGCTCGTGGGGTTATCAGCCAATCGGTATGTATGCTCCGACCTATCGCTTCGGCGAGCCGGATGATTTTCGACATTTCGTCAATGCCTGTCACCAGGCTGGCATCGGTGTGATAATCGATTGGGTTCCTGCACATTTTCCGCGCGACACGCATGGCCTGTCACGATTTGACGGAACTGCCCTGTACGAGCACGCCGATCCTCGCAAAGGAGAACACGCCGACTGGGGAACCTTGATTTTCGACTACGGCCGCAACGAGGTTCGCAACTATCTGCTGGCCAGCGCCCTGTACTGGATCGATGAATTTCATATCGATGCATTGCGCGTGGACGCGGTTGCATCAATGTTGTATCTCGACTATTCGCGAGACGCTGGCGAATGGCTACCGAATGAACACGGCGGAAATGAGAATCTTCAGGCGGTGTCTTTTCTTCGTCGCCTCAATGAACTTGTGCACGAACATGGTGCAATGACGTTCGCCGAAGAATCAACCTCGTGGCCACGTGTATCCGGCCCCACCTATGACGGAGGCCTTGGGTTCACGTATAAATGGAATATGGGATGGATGAACGACACTCTTGCGTACATTGGCGAAGAACCCATCCACCGCAAACACCATCACGACAAGATGACATTCGGACTGGTCTACGCGTTCACTGAAAATTTCCTGCTACCGCTTTCTCATGACGAGGTGGTACACGGCAAGCAGTCCTTACTGGGCAGAATGCCGGGAGACGAATGGCAACGCTTCGCCAGTCTTCGCACCTATTACGGCTTTCTGTTCGGGCACCCGGGAAAGAAGCTGCTTTTTATGGGTAATGAATTTGCACAGGTTCGCGAGTGGAATCACGACACGTCGCTCGACTGGCACCTCCTCGACAAGCCCCAGCATCGTGGTGTGCAGGCGCTGGTTCGCGACCTGAATCAGGCCTACCGCGAGATTCCGGCGCTGCACGAATTGGACTGTAGCCACGAGGGTTTCCAGTGGATTATTGCCGATGATCGCGATTCCAGCGTCCTGTCCTGGATTCGACAGGCACGTAATGGCGACTTCGTCATTTGTGTATCGAACTTTACGCCAGTTGTCAGGCACAATTACCGGATGGGCGTCCCGGCTCACTGCCAGTATCGGGAACGCCTGAATACGGATGATCAAAAATACGGCGGTAGCGGTGTCTGCAATGCAACACTGATCGACTCCGAAGCCGTCGAAAGTCACCAGCAACCCGCCTCAGTGCAATTGACCTTGCCACCGCTCTCTACAGTCATTCTGCAAGTCGCAGAGTAATACCAATACGAAGTCCACGGAGAAACCGATAGTGCCCGGAAGAGACAAACTCGCCGCAGATAAGCAACCACTAGTGCCAGCGACACCCAGACTCGAGATGAATGCCGACGGCATCCTCGATGATTTTGCCCGCTACTATGGACACATGCTCGGCCAGCGAGCGGAACAGGATCCTTCGCCATTTGTATACAAGGCGCTGGTGTTCACAACGCGAGATCGCCTGTTAGAGCGCTGGAAGCGAACCAACGCAACGCTCAGGGAATCCGATTGCCGGCGCGTCAGCTATTTGTCGCTTGAGTTTCTGATCGGTCGATTACTACGAAATGCGCTGCTCAATCTTGATATCGATGAAAGTGCCAGAACAGCCCTGGAAAAAGTCGGTCTCGACCTTGAGGACGTCTCCGAATTTGAACACGATGCCGGTCTTGGCAATGGTGGCCTCGGCCGACTCGCGGCCTGTTTTATGGACAGTTGTGCAACGCTCCGCCTCCCTGTGCTGGGTTACGGCTTACGCTACCGCTACGGCATGTTTCACCAGCGCATCGAAAACGGCTACCAGGTTGAGGCCCCCGACCCGTGGCTGCGTGACGGCTTTCCCTGGGAGGTCCGGCGCCATGAATTCGCACAGGTCATACGATTTGGCGGCAGCAGTGAGCCTTACCACGACGAAAGCGGTCGGCTCCGGCACCGACTGGTCGCGACTCATGATATTTTGGCAATACCGTTCGACGTACCGATTCCGGGATACCACAATAATGTTGTCAACACATTGCGCCTGTGGTCATCAGCGGCAACCGACGAATTTGATCTCGAAGAATTCAATTCCGGTGATTATTCCGAGGCGGTCGCTGCCAAGAATGCCGCAGAAAACATCACGATGGTCTTGTACCCGAATGCCGTTACCGAAACCGGCCGGGAACTTCGTTTGCGCCAGCAGTATTTACTCGCGTCCGCGAGCCTGCAGGATGTCGTTCGAGACTGGCATGAACGGCACGGCAACGATTTTAGCGAGTTTGCGGCCAGGAATTGCTTTCAGCTGAATGACACACACCCAGCCGTTGCGGTACCGGAGCTGATGCGAATTCTTGTCGATGAGCATGCTATCGAGTGGGATGATGCGTGGGAGATTACCCGGCAGACGATGGCTTACACCAATCACACCTTGCTGCCAGAGGCACTGGAGGTGTGGACAGAATCGCTGTTTGCCCGCTTATTGCCACGCGTGCTGCAAATCATTCACGAAATCAACGATCGCTTTATTGTAGAGCTCGGCGAACGTTGGCCGGATGACGATGACAGAGTACGGCGGATGTCATTGATCGGTAACGGGCACGAGTCCGTAGTGCGTATGGCGTACCTGGCGATCGTTGGTAGTTATTCGATCAACGGTGTTGCGGCATTGCATTCAAAGCTATTGCAAAACGGGCTATTCAACGACTTTTACCAAATGTGGCCAGAACGTTTCAACAACAAGACCAACGGCGTTACGCAGCGACGCTGGCTTGCCGCCTGCAATCCTGCCCTGTCAGAATTGATCGACTCGAAGCTCGGCGATGCATGGGTAAGCAATCTCGATGAACTTCAAGGGCTCGTCGAGTTCGCCGATGACGCCGCGTTTCAGCGTGACTGGCAAGCGGTAAAATTTGCCAACAAGCAGCGTCTTACGAGCATGGTTGAGGAACGTTGTGGCCTCGCGCTCGATCCGGCAATGTTATTCGATATCCAGGTCAAACGGATTCATGAATACAAACGGCAGTTATTGAATGTATTGCACGCTGTTCACCTGTACGATCGCATTCGCCGCGGCGACGGCGCAGGACTGGTGCCGCGCGCAATAATCATCGGTGGTAAGGCAGCGCCTGGCTACGATATGGCAAAGGGTATTATTAAATGCATCAACAGTGTTGCCCAAGTCATCAACAAGAGTCCGCTCACTGCAGGCAGACTTCGACTGCTGTTCCTGCCCGATTACAATGTTTCTGCGATGGAGGTAATTTGTCCGGCGGCCGAATTGTCGGAACAGATTTCGACAGCTGGTAAGGAGGCATCCGGTACCGGCAACATGAAGTTCATGATGAATGGTGCTTTGACGATCGGCACTCTTGATGGCGCGAACGTCGAAATTCGTGATGCTGTCGGCGAGGATAACTTTTTTCTGTTCGGCAATACGGTCGAGGACATCGGAACGCTCAGGCCAAGTTATGATCCGGAGTCGATTATCGCCGCTGACGCCGACTTCTCGCGAGTGATTAATCTGTTTGACGACGGACATTTTGACGGTACAGAACGTGGTGTGCACGCGCACGTCATTGGCGCGATCCGCAGTCCCCATGACCAATGGATGACCGCCGCGGACTTCCGCAGTTTTGTTGATACACAACAACGGGTCAATGAATCGTACAAAGACACAGCGCACTGGACCCACATGAGCATTCTCAATACGGCAACAAGCGGCCGATTTTCAACCGACCGTACGATGCAGGACTACAACCGCGATATTTGGCACACAGAACCGCTCGATCCCGAGCCGCTATGACCGACGTTCAGGATGCAATGACTCTCGGTGCGAACTGGGATGGTACCGGCGTGAGTTTCGCACTGCATGCGGCGGGCGCGAGTAGCGTCGAACTTTGCCTGTTTGATACGGCAGGCCAGCTGCACAGCTGCAGCGACTTACCGAATTGTGACAACGGCATTTTTCACGGTTATTTGCCTGGCTGCCAGCCCGGCCAGCATTATGGCTACCGCGTGCACGGGACGTATGACCCATCGGCCGGGCTTTTCTACAACCCCAGTAAATTGCTAATCGACCCTTACGCACGCTTGCTCAGTGGCCCGGTCATCTGGTCCGACGCCGTCTATGGCCACGACCTCTCGCTTGACCCAAAGCAAGCCATGCGCCGTAGTAAGCTCGACAGCGCGGCGTTTATACCCAAGGCAATTGTTCAGGGCACTGACAAACAGCCCCTGCATGCGCGTCCGGCGATCCCGTGGTCCGAGTCCATCATCTACGAAACTAATGTACGTGGTTATACAATGCGTCACCCGGCGGTCGCGGAGGCAGACCGAGGCCGCTTCCTGGGGATGCGCAATCAGGATGTTCTTGAGTACATCAAAGCATTGGGCGTAACCGCCATTGAACTGATGCCAGTGCACGCTTTTGTCGACGAAAGCTTCCTGGTTGATCGCGGCCTGCGAAACTATTGGGGTTACAACTCGATCAATTTCTTTGCGCCCGAAACGCGTTTGTATTCGAGTGACGGCATTCATGAATTTCGCGATATGGTAAATGCGATTCATGATGCTGGCCTCGAGGTCATCCTGGATGTGGTCTACAACCATACGGCCGAAGGCGGCAAACACGGACCGACATTGAGTTTTCGCGGCATCGACAACCTGTCTTATTACCGCACGCCTGCTGCGTCGCCCGGCGAATACATCAACGACACGGGTTGCGGCAATACGCTGAACGCGGATAGCCCGGCCGTACAAAAAATGGTCCTGGATAGTCTGCAATACTGGAGTCGCGACATGGGTGTCGATGGATTTCGATTCGATCTCTGCCCGATCCTCGGTCGATCTATGAAGGGCTTCGATACGCAACATCCCTTACTGACAAAAATCGAGTCTGATCCGCTGCTCGCCGACATCAAGCTGATCGCAGAGCCCTGGGACGTCGGTCCCGGTGGCTATCAGCTGGGTCATTTCTCGGATCGCTGGTCGGAGTGGAATGATCAGTATCGGGATTCGGTGCGCGGATTCTGGCGTGGTGATGCGGCTGAAGCGCCGACATTGGCACGACGGCTTCACGGCTCGTCCGATATTTTCGAGTCCAAGGGTCGCACGCCGCGCGCGAGTATCAACTTCATTTCAAGTCATGACGGATTCACGCTAGCCGACGCCGTCAGTTATGAGCAGCGCCATAACCAGGCCAACGGTGAGGATAATCAGGACGGACATCGGCACAACTACAGCAGTAACCACGGTGTTGAGGGGCCCACCGAGATTTCTGAAGTCAGTCAGTTAAGGCGCCGGCAGCGCCTCAACATGCTGGCGAGCCTGTTGTTGTCGCAAGGCACCCCGATGATTCTCGCGGGCGACGAATTCGGCAATTCCCAGAACGGCAATAACAATGCCTATGCTCAGGACAATGAAACCGGCTGGTTAGACTGGCGCGAGATTGACCATGATCCCGGCTTCCTCGACTCGGTGCGGCAACTGGTCTGGCTTCGCCGCAAGCACTCACTGTTACGGCATGACGACTACCGCCATGGCGACAAGGAAAATGGCATCGGCCATCCGGATATCCGATGGCTCACACCGACTGGAGAGGAACTCAGCGCAGAACAATGGCAGCACGATCGTGCGTTGTCGTTGCTGCTGACAGAAACCGACGACGCCAGGGACGGGGTTCAGCCGCCGACCGCAGCGGCCGTACTATTGAATGCCGCCAGCCAAAGCGTCGATTTCAAACTACCGACGATCGGTATGCAAGGAACATGGCAGCTCGCCTTTGCCAGCTGTGATATTGACAACACGGAGCCCGGACGTTGGCAGTTGCCGCATCGCAGCTCAGCCTGCTTTCTCTTCAGATAGGATATTCGACTATTGATTCTTCAGCACAACAGGCCTGTCGATCACTTTACCGATTTCCTTCAGTACTGCCTCCACGCGTATTACGGGTTTTTGTTCACGCGCAGAGGCCGCGGATTGCTTGTCCTGCAATTGGACAGACAGCTCTTGTAATTCCTCCAGCGAGCTCGTTAGCTTACGATTGATGCGTGTATCGCTCCACAGCACTGCGCGCTCCATATGATGCGTCGTCGCCCACAAGTAACGGCCAGCCATTCGGTTGTTATTTGCGTCACGCGAGATTTGAGCATGGTAGAGATAGTGTTGCGCGAGCAACCAGTGCGTTCGCGCAAACAACTTGTCCAATGATTCCGCTGTAAGCTCCTGATCGTCGATGTCGCCAGACATTAGCGTCATTTCATGGCTAACTTTGGCGAGCTGTTCCGCGAGTGCGGCTGTCGAACGCCCGGACTCAATCATCAAATGGCTGGCACTCGTAGTCAGATCGCGCCGCACTGCATCAAAATCACGCCGCACAAATGCATCACGAATGGATCGAAAACGATGCGACGGTACGTCATAGAACGTGACCCATAGAGCCTCGTCGACTTCGACGAAGGAATCGCGTGATTGCGCGATTGACGGACTACTTGTCAGGACGACGAGTGCTGTGATTGCGATAGCTGGAAAACGCATGAGGCTCCTTATTTCCTAATGTTCCGTAAGGATTGGACCATAATAACCGCCAATTGTGCCGTAGTGGCCAACAAAATACCTCGCTACACGATTTTTCGACACCGGCCGGTCCAGCCGGTTAGAGATGCGATGGTATTTTCACCCTGCAATGCGGCGCACCGTCCAGGTTTTCATTGCTCCTACACGCGATTGAATACGCCCTGGAGCGACTCAAGCGGTACGCCATTCTGAATGGCAGTTGTATCCAGTGTCACGCAACAGGGAAACCGCGATCATCGCTGATTTCGAATGCATCATGGTACGAAACTGACTGGCTGATCCGAAATTCTACGAGATTTCCCAACGTGTCGGTTACACATGACGTTTTGAACTTGCGATTGGAACTATTGCCTTCGGACCTTACGATCGTGTCAATGCCAATACGAGCCTCGGCGAGGTTTAACTGTTTGAATGACACGACCCAGTGAATGACGCGAGATCCAGGCTGAAATTGGGAATGACGAGCAATCTCAGAAACGCAAGTTTGAATCTGCCGCTGCATCTGGCCCTTGCCGTGTCCTTGTGCGGCATCGGCGCTGTAGATGACAGCGAAACCCAATAAAGATGTGAGCGATACGGACAGCATTGACTTGAAGCGGATATTCATCGGGAAATCTCCTTAAAGGTGGAGCCAACTGATTGATGGGATTCTGTGGAAGCGGCGAATCGCTCCACGTATTTCGGATGTTCGGTCTTCATCCACTGGTCCCACCAGGTGAAGTAAAGTCCGAAGTTGTAACCACCATGTGAATGATGCAGATCGTGGTGAGTCGTCGTAGTGAATCGCCGCAAGATGGG